>JACDNX010000001.1 GCA_017656385.1 Thermodesulfobacterium sp.
GAAGGAGGAAGGACAGTTGGAGCTGGTGTTGTTACAAAAATAATAGAATAAGAGGGTTTAGAAGCTATGGCGAAAAAGGGTGAGGCAAGAATAACAATTCATCTTCAGTGTACAGAATGTAAAAGGATTAATTACACAACAACAAAAAATAGACGTAATACTCCTGATAGATTGGAGTTAAGGAAATACTGTCCGTGGGAAAGAAGGCATACTCTTCATAAAGAGGTTAAGAAGTAAGGCAGGCCAGTAGCTCAACTTGGCAGAGCATCGGACTCCAAATCCGAAGGTTGGGGGTTCAAATCCCTCCTGGCCTGCCATTTAATTAATTTAAAAATTTTTAAATAAACATGAAACCTAAAGAAGCAAAAAACAAAATAGTTAAAGAAAGAAAAGAAGAAAATTTAGTAGTTAAGGGTGTAAAATTTTTAAAAGAGGTTAAAATAGAAGCAAAAAAAATTACTTGGCCTTTAAAAAAACAGGTATTAGTTAGTGCTTTAACTATTATGTTTTTCAGCCTGCTGATAGGTGGTTATTTAGGGCTTTTAGATGTAATTTATAACATATTAATCTCTTTTTTGGTGAAGTAGAATGAGTAAAAATTGGTATTCTGTGCAAGTTTGGGCAGGTTTAGAAAACGATATTAAAGAAAAAGTGGAAAAGTTATTGGAGGAAAAGGGGATAAGAGAAAAAATAGAAAAGATTTTTGTTCCTCCTCCAAAAGAGATAGAGGTATTTTTTTCTCCAGAAAAGCAGGTTACTCAGAAATTTTATTCTGGTTATTTTTTGATTTATGGAGAACTTGATGAAGATGTTAAAGAGGAGATAAAAAAAATAAAGGGTGTTATTGAGATAGTAGGAGGGGATAAAATTTACATTTTTAGGACAGAAGAGGTTGAAAAACTTATTTCTCAGCTTGCAGTAGAAGAGATTAAGCCCAAACCGAGATATCAATTTATGCAGGGAGATAGAGTTAGGATTACAGAAGGTCCTTTTGCTAATTTTATAGGAATAGTTGATGAAGTAAAACCTGATAAGGGAAAGGTAAAGGTTTTGGTAAGTATTTTTGGTAGGGAAACACCTGTTGAAATAGAGTTTGCGTATTTACAGAAGATTTAAGGGGGGGATAGGAGAGTATGGCTAAAAAGGTAATAGCACAGGTAAAATTGCAACTTCCAGCAGGTCAAGCAACTCCTGCTCCACCAGTTGGTCCTGCATTAGGTCAGCATGGTGTTAATATAATGGAGTTTGTAAAAGCTTTTAATGAAAAAACTCGCAATCAAGAAGGAATGATTATACCTGTAATAATTACTATATATGCAGACAGATCTTTTACTTTTGAGCTGAAAACTCCGCCTGCTTCTGTGCTTTTGAAAAAGGCTGCCGGTATTGAGGTTGGAGCTCATAATCCAAAAAAAGAGATAGTGGGTAAAATTACAAAAAAACAATTAGAAGAAATTGCTAAAATGAAAATGCAGGATCTAACAGCTTCATCCTTAGAAGCAGCTATGAGAACCATAGAAGGAACAGCTAAAAGTATGGGTATAGAAATTGTAGATTAAGAGAGGTGAATGGTATGGGAAAGAGGGGTAAGAAATATAGAGAGGCATTGGCAAAGGTTGAGAGAAGTAAAAGATATACATTTGAAGAAGCAGTGAAATTGGCTTTAGATACTGCATATGCTAAATTTGATGAGACGGTAGAGGTTGCAGTGAATTTAGGAGTTGATCCTCGTCATGCAGATCAGATGGTTAGAGGATCTGTTGTTTTACCGCATGGCACGGGAAAGTCTGTTAAAGTTTTGGCTTTTGCTAAAGGAGAAAAAGCTAAAGAGGCTAAGGAAGCAGGGGCTGATTATGTTGGAGATGAAGATTTGATAAAAAAGATTCAGGACGGATGGTTAGAATTTGACAGGGTGGTTGCAACGCCTGATATGATGCCTCAAGTAGGAAAGCTTGGAAAAATATTAGGTCCTCGTGGTCTTATGCCAAGCACCAAAACAGGGACAGTAACTTTTGACATAGCGAAAGCAGTTAGAGATATAAAGGCGGGAAAGGTTGATTTTAAAGTAGATAGAGCTGGAGTAGTTCATGCTCCTGTTGGCAAGGTATCTTTTGGAGAAAAAAAGATATTAGAAAATTTGGCTGCTTTTTTTGAAGCGATATTAAAAGCAAAGCCTCCAGCAGCAAAGGGACAGTATATAAAAGGAGTTGCTATTTCTACTACTATGGGACCTGGAATTAAGATAGATCCTGCAGATGTGAGAAATTTAATACAGAAATATTCTGGAGATTAAAAATAATAAATAAAAGCCCCTTGAGGATCCTTCATGAATAAGGGTTACTCTTGGGGCCTAAGACAAGTAGGTGCCTATTAAAAGGCTTAAATGGGAAAAGCTTTTCCCAGCCTACTTAGAGGCGAAAGGGTACCCTTTCAAAGAGAGAATTATTACATGATTTAAGGAGGTTAGCCTTGCTTACCCGAGCACAGAAAGCTGAAATCGTTAAAAATCTTAAAGAAAAGTTTTTAAATTCTGAGGGTGTTTTTGTAACCTCATTTAAAGGGTTTACAGTAGCGGAAAGTAATGAGATTAGAAAATTGATAAGAGAAAAGGGAGGAGAATTTAGAGTTGTAAAAAACACTTTAATCAGATTAGCTTCTCAGGATACACCTGTTCAACCATTAAATGATTTTATACAGGGTCCTACAGCTCTTGTGATTGCATATCAAGATCCAGTTGAGGTAGCAAAAGTTTTAGATAAATTTATAAAAGATCATTCTTCTTTAGAATTAAGAGGGTTTGTAATTCAAGGTAAAGGATTTAATGCTGAAGCTATAAAAGATCTTGTAAAATTACCACCTAAGGAAGTATTACTTGCTCAAGTGCTGGGGACTTTTCAAGCTCCAATTGCTAATTTTGTAGGTCTTCTTTCAGCTATTATTAGGAATTTTCTCTATGTTCTTAAAGCTATTGAGGAAAAAAAATCTAAGGGTGAATAAAAAAATAATTTAAAAGGAGGGACTTGAGATGGCAGTAACTAAGGAAGAGGTTATTGAATTTATTGCTAACATGAGTGTTTTAGAATTAGCTGAATTTATCAAAGAGCTTGAGGAAAAATTTGGAGTTAGTGCAGCAGCTCCTGTTGCTGCAGTTGCAGCAGTTTCTCCTCAAGCAGGTGCTGCTGAGGCTGCACCAGCAGAAGAGAAAACAGAGTTTGATGTGGTGCTTACCGAAATAGGAGGTAATAAGATCAATGTAATTAAAGTTGTGAGGGAAATTACTGGATTAGGCTTAAAAGAGGCAAAGGAATTGGTAGAATCAGCTCCTAAACCGGTTAAAACCGGAGTTTCAAAAGAAGAAGCAGAAGAGATCAAGAAGAAATTAGAAGAAGCAGGAGCAAAAGTAGAGATTAAGTAACTTTGTTTGCAAAACACACAATAGAAATTACCAAAATAGGGTTTCCTCTTATAAAACAAGGGGAAACCCTATTCAATTTTTAGTAAAAATAAAATTTTAAGGGAGGGGATTTTTAATATGTCTTATAATAATCAAACCCCAAAAATAAGAAAAAGCTTTTTAAAAATTAAACAAGTTCAGGATTTGCCAGATCTTTTAAAAATTCCTAAGGAATCCTATCAAAAATTTCTACAAGCTAATACCCCTCCAGATAGAAGACAGGACATTGGAATTCACAGATGTCTTTCTACAGTGTTTCCTATTAGAGACTATTCAGATATTTCAGTTTTAGAGTATATAGACTATAAAATTTTACCTCCTGAATATACTCCAGATGAAGCCAAAGAGAAAGGATTGACTTATGAAGTTCCGATGAAATTAAAAGTTCGCTTAGTTACTTATGATTTGGATCCAGAGACAGGAGTAAAAAGTATTAAAGATATAAAGGAACAGGAGATTTATTTTGGCACAATACCTATGATGACAGAAGATGGAAGGTTTATTATAAATGGAACTGAAAGGGCTGTAGTTAATCAGCTTCAGAGGTCTCCTGGAGTGATTTTTGAAAAAGATAAGACTCATGCTAAAGCTGGTAGATTAACTTACATTGGAAGGGTTATTCCTGTTAAAGGTTCTTGGTTAGATTTTATATATGACTATAGAGGTAGATTTTTAGTAAGGATTGATAAAAGAAAAAATATTTCTGCTACAGTATTTTTAAGGGCAATGGGATTATCAGAAGAGGATATACTTTCTTTATTTTATCCCACTGAAAAATACAGGATTTTAGAAGAAGGAGTGGAAAAAGAGATAAATTATGAACTTTTAGCTGGGCAAAGGGCTCCTATAGATATTGTTCATCCTGAAACAGGAGAGGTGTTAGTAAAAAAAGGAAAAGTTATAAGTGCAGGGATAATAAAAAAATTGAAACAAGTTGGGCTCAAAGTTTTGAGATTTTCAGATGAAATGATAATTGGAAAAATTTGTGCTAAGGAAGTAGTAGATCCAGAGACAGGAGAAATACTTCTTGAGGCTAATAAGGAAATTACTGAAGAGAAGCTTAAATTATTAAGAGAAAAGAATATAAAAGAGGTAGAGGTGGTTTTTTTAGATACATTTCGTTATTCTTCAGCTTTAAGGGATACACTAAAAGCGGACAAAGTTAAAAATAGGGAAGAGGCTTTAATAGAAATTTTTAGGAAAATGAAACCTTCAAGTCCTGTGACTCCAGAAATAGCTGAAGCTTATTTTAGGTCCTTGTTTTTTGAGCCAGCAACCTATGATTTATCCGAAATAGGAAGATATAAAATAAATTTAAGACTTAACTTAGATATTCCTATTACTCAGAGAACTTTAACCTTAGACGATATAATTGCGATTCTAAAAGAGTTAATTCGTATGAAAGAAAACGAAGAAGAGGGAGATGATATAGATAGTTTGGCAAACAGAAGAGTCAGATCCGTGGGGGAACTGGTAGAAAATCAGTTTCTGATTGGTTTAATGAGAATGGAAAGGATTATTAAAGAAAAACTTCAGCTTCAAGAAGTGGAGACTTTGACTCCAGCGGAGCTTATAAATAGTAAACCTGTGATGGCAGCGGTAAAAGAGTTTTTTGCTCAGGGTCAGTTATCTCAATTTATGGATCAAACCAATGTTCTTTCTATGCTTACTCACAAAAGGAGACTTTCTGCTCTTGGGCCAGGAGGTTTAACCAGAGAAAGAGCTGGATTTGAAGTAAGAGATGTTCATCCCAGCCATTACGGAAGAATTTGTCCTATTGAAACTCCAGAAGGACCAAATATTGGATTAATAGTTTCACCTACTACTTATGCTCAAGCTAATCCTTATGGCTTTTTAGAGACACCCTATAGATTAGTAAGAAATGGAAAAGTCACTAATCAAATCATATACTTAAATGCTGCTGAAGAAAAAGATTTAATAATCGCTCAATCAACTATTCGAATTGATAAAGAAGGAAATATTCTGGATGAGTATGTTCCTGCAAGAAAAAACGGAGAGTTTATTATTGCACATAAAGATGAAGTAGATTTGGTAGATTTATTCCCTGCTCAAATAGTAAGTGTTTCTACCTCCCTTATTCCGTTCTTGGAGCACGATGATGCTAATAGAGCACTTATGGGCTCAAATATGCAAAGACAGGCTGTTCCGCTTCTTATTCCAAAAGCACCTCTTATTGGTTCTGGAATGGAGAGATCAGTTGCTTTAAACTCAGGTCTTGTTTTGGTAGCTGAAAAAGATGGAATAGTAGAGGATGTTGACAGTACAAGAATTGTAGTGAGATATACTAAAGAAGATGGTGGATTGCCTGAAGTGAAAATATATGAGCTTGTTAAATGGAAGAAATCAAATCAGAACACAACTTTTAATCAAAGACCGATTGTAAAGCCTGGACAAAGAGTAAGAAAAGGCGATATTTTGGCGGATGGTCCATCTATGGATCATGGAGAACTTGCTTTAGGAAAGGATGTTTTAGTAGCTTTTATGCCTTGGAGAGGATATAATTTTGAAGATTCTATCATAATTTCAGAAAGATTAGTAAGAGATGATGTATTCACTTCTATTCATATAGAAGAATTTGAATGTATAGCAAGAGAAACCAAACTTGGGAGAGAGGAAATCACAAGAGATCTTCCTAATGTAGGAGAGGAATTTATTTCCAATCTGGATGAAAGTGGAATTATAAAAGTAGGGAGTTATGTAAAACCAGGAGACATACTGGTTGGAAAGATTACTCCTAAAGGAGAGACAGCACTTACTCCAGAAGAGAAACTTCTAAGAGCTATTTTTGGAGAGAAAGCAAAGGATGTAAAGGATACCTCTTTAAGAGTTCCAGCAGGTATCGAAGGAATTGTAATAGATACCAAGGTTCTTACAAGAAAGGGTCTGGAAAAGGATATAAGAGCAAAACAAAAAGAAGATGAAGCAATAGCTAAGTTATTGAGAAATCAGGCAGATATTTTAGAGATTTTAAAGAGGAGTTTTATCACCCAACTTTCTAAAATTTTAGAAGGAGAAAAGGCAATAAAAGATTTAGAGAAAGAGGGAGATATATATATAAGGAAAAAAGAGACTTTTACTTTTGAGCTTCTTGATTCAATTCCTGCTCCTATCCTTTTAAAATTAAAAGAAGTGGTTCCTTCTTCAAAAAAAGAAATTGTGTCAGAGCTTTTAGAAATATATGAAAAGAAGAGAAAGGAAATTATTGAGGAATATGAAGCCAAGATAAATAAAATTAAAAGAGGAGATGAACTCCCTCCAGGGGTTTTAAAAATTGTAAAAGTATATGTAGCTATGAAAAGGAAACTTCAACCTGGAGACAAAATGGCAGGTAGGCACGGGAACAAAGGTGTTATTTCTAAGGTTGTTCCAATAGAGGATATGCCATATCTTCCAGATGGAACACCGGTAGATATGATTCTTTCTCCATTAGGAGTTCCTTCTCGTATGAATATTGGACAACTTTTAGAAACTCATCTGGGCTGGGCTTGTAAAGAACTTGGTAAAAAACTTGCCAGGCTTGCTGAAGAGTATCAGGTGGAAAGTGTAAAGAGCCTCCTTAGAGAGATTTTTAATGAGGATGAGTACGAAAGGTTGGTAGAAGGCAGAAGTGACGAAGAGATAATAGAGCTTGCTAAGGGTTTTATAGAAGGTATTCCCATTGCCACACCGGTGTTTGCTGGCGCCAAAGAAGAAGAAATCAAAAGATGGCTAAAGCTTGCGGGGCTAAATTCGAATGGGACTACAATTCTTTATAATGGTATGACAGGAGAACCTTTTAAAGAACCCGTTACAGTAGGATATATGCATATGCTTAAACTTCACCACTTAGTAGATGATAAAATACATGCTCGTTCAACAGGTCCTTACTCCTTAATTACTCAGCAACCTCTTGGTGGAAAGTCTCAGTTTGGTGGGCAGAGATTGGGAGAAATGGAGGTTTGGGCAATAGAAGCTTATGGAGCTGCTTATACACTTCACGAATTTCTTACTGTTAAAAGTGATGATGTAGAGGGTAGAGCAAAAATGTATGAAAAATTGGTTAAAGGAAATAACTTCTTAGAAGGAGGCATGCCAGAGAGCTTTAAAGTTTTAACTAAGGAACTACAAGGACTTTGTCTTGATGTAGAATTAATAGAAGAATAAAAAGGGGGGTGTATTTAATAATGAAAGAACTATTAACTATTTTAGAAAAACCTAAAGATTTAATGAAAATTAGGGCCATTAAAATAGGTATAGCCTCACCAGAAAAGATAAGAGAATGGAGTTATGGAGAAGTAAAAAAGCCAGAAACCATAAATTACCGAACCTTAAAGCCTGAAAAGGATGGGCTGTTTTGTGCGAAAATTTTTGGTCCTGTGAGAGATTTTGAGTGTGTTTGTGGAAAATACAGAGGAATGAAACACAGAGGGGTAATTTGTGAAAAGTGTGGAGTTGAGGTTATTCAGAGTAAGGTTAGAAGAGAAAGAATGGGGCATATAGAGCTTGCAGCTCCGGTTGCTCATATTTGGTATTTGAGAAGTATTCCAAGCAAAATAGGTCTTATGCTTAATATGACTCTTAAGGAAGTTGAATCCATACTTTATTTAGAAAAGTATGTAGTGGTGGAAAGCGAAATAGATGAATATCCAAAAGGAACGCTTTTGACCGAGGATAAGTATTATGCTTTAAAAGAAATATACGGAGATAAAATTGTTATTGAAACAGGAGCAAAAGCTATATATGAGTTGTTAAGGTCTCTGGATTTGGACAAACTGGCTCAGGAAATAATGATAGAGATGCAGTCTACCCAGAGTGAAGCCAGAAGAAAAAAACTGGGTAAACGGTTACATTTAGTAAAAGCATTTAAAAATTCTGGCAACAAACCGGAATGGATGATACTTCAAGTTCTTCCAGTAATTCCTCCTGAGTTAAGGCCTCTGGTGCCCTTAGAGGGAGGCAGGTTTGCTACTTCAGATCTTAACGATCTTTATAGAAGAGTTATTAATCGTAATGTAAGGCTTAAAAAACTCATAGATCTTGATGCTCCAGAGATAATTTTAAAAAATGAAAAAAGAATGCTTCAAGAAGCAGTGGATGCACTTTTTGATAATGGAAGAAGGGGACGCCCTGTAACAGGTCCTAATAGAAGGCCGCTAAAAAGCTTGTCAGATGTTTTAAAGGGTAAACAGGGAAGGTTTAGGCAAAATCTTCTTGGTAAAAGAGTAGATTTTTCTGGAAGATCGGTGATAGTTGCTGGTCCAGAATTAAGGATGCATCAGTGTGGTCTTCCAAAAAAGATGGCTTTAGAGCTTTTTAAGCCATATATTTATGGATGGCTTGAGAAACAGGGATATGCCACCAATATAAAAACAGCTAAAAAGCTGGTGGAAGAGGAACATCCAACTGTATGGGATGCTTTAGAAGAGATTGTAAAAGAGTATCCGGTGATGCTCAATCGTGCTCCTACTCTTCACAGACTCGGAATACAAGCTTTTGAACCAGTATTAATTGATACTAAAGCTATTCAGCTACATCCTCTGGTATGTGTTGCTTACAATGCTGACTTTGATGGTGACCAGATGGCGGTTCATGTGCCCCTCTCTGTAGAAGCTCAAATTGAAAATAGAGTATTGATTCTTTCCACAAATAATATTCTTTTACCTGCTAATGGAATACCTATTGTTTATCCCACTCAGGATATGGTTTTGGGTTTGTTTTATATGACTCAGGAAAAACCGTTTGCAAAAGGAGAAGGGAAGGTTTTTAAAGATAGAGATGAAGTAATTCTTGCTTATCAAACAGGGGCTGTAGATTTGCAGGCTAAGATAAAGGTAAGAATGAACGGTAAATTAGTAGATACAACTGTGGGTAGAGTAATTTTTTCTACCATAGTTCCAGAAGAGATAGATTTTGAAGAATACAACAAACCTCTTACTAAAAAGGAATTGCAAAAATTGATAAATCTTTCTTATCACAAGGCTGGAATGAAAAAAACAGTAATTTTTGCTGACAAGCTAAAAGATATGGGTTTTGCTGAAGCAACAGAGGCTGCACTTTCTATTTGTGTAGATTATTTAACTATTCCTAAGAAAAAAGCAGAAATAATAGCAGAGGCTGAGAAAAAAATTGCAGAAATCTGGCAACAGTACAGTGATGGACTTATTACTGAAAGCGAAAGATATAACAAAGCTGTAGACATCTGGGCTAATGCAACTGAGAGAGTTACAGAAGAAATGATAAAAGAAATGGAAACAAAAGAATATATTACACCTGATGGTAAAAAAATAAAGGGACCGAGCTTTAATCCTGTTTATATGATGGCTTTTTCAGGAGCTCGTGGTTCTAAGGACCAAATAAGACAGCTTGCTGGTATGAGAGGTTTGATGGCTAAACCTTCAGGGGAGATTATTGAAACACCGATTAAGAGCAATTTTAGAGAAGGACTTTCTGTGCTTGAATATTTCGTTTCTACACATGGAGCCCGTAAAGGACTTGCTGATACAGCTTTAAAAACTGCTAATGCAGGTTATTTAACCCGTAAATTAATAGATGTTGCTCAAGATTGTATAGTTACTGAGGAGGATTGTGGAACCATTGATGGTATAGAAGTTGGGCATTTGATTGAAGCTGGAGAAATTATAGAACCTGTTTGGGATAGAGTTCTTGGAAGAGTAGCATTAGAAGATATTGTAGATCCAATAACTGGAGAAGTATTAGTAAAAGCAAATGAAGAGATAGATGAAGAAGCAGTAAAAAAAATAAAAGAAGCAGGTATTGAAAAAGTAAGCATCCGTTCTGTTCTTACCTGTGAAGCTAAATTTGGGGTTTGCAGAAAATGTTATGGAAGAGATTTAGCTACGGGAAAGCTTGTAGAAATTGGAGAGGCTGTAGGTATAATTGCTGCTCAGTCTATCGGAGAGCCTGGAACACAGCTTACCATGAGAACTTTCCATATAGGAGGTGCGGTAGGTAAAGCTCTGGAACAGAGTGAACACAGAGCTCAGTCTCAAGGCAAGGTAAGGTTTATCAATCTTAAATTGGTAAGAAGACAAGATGGTGTTTTGATAGCCTTAAACAGACAGGGTGAAATAGCTATAGAAGGTCCTGAAGGAAGAATTGTTGAAAAGTATCCTGTAATTTATGGAGCAAAAATAAAAGTAGAAGAAGGGCAAGAAGTGAAGCCAGGAGATCTATTAGTGGAGTGGGATCCTTACACAAATCCTATTATTACTGAGACAGACGGAAAGGTTAAATTTGGAGATATTATTGCTGGTGTAACTGTTGATGAAAAAATAGATCCTACTACTGGAAGGGTTAGTATTGTGGTAAGGGATTACAAGTTGACAGATTATCGTCCTCGTGTCTCTATAAAAGATGAAAAAGGTAGAACAAAGGCTCGTTATGAACTACCTGTAGGCGCTATTATAAGTGTTCAGGAAGGAGATTATGTTCATGCTGGAGATATAATAGCAAGAATTCCAAGAGAAACTTTAAAAGCTAAAGACATTACCGGAGGTTTACCTAAGGTTACAGATCTTTTTGAAGCTCGTAAACCCAAGGAATATGCAGTTATTAGTGAAATTGATGGTAAAGTAGTTTTTGAAAAAGAGGTGAGGGGTAAAAAGAAAATAGTAATTCAGCCTGAAATTGGAGAATCTCAGGAGTATTATATTTCTAAAGGTAAACATATAGTTGTAAGAGAGGGGGATGTAGTAAAAGCAGGTGATCCACTAATAGAAGGTTCTCCAAATCCTCATGATATTTTAAAAATAAAAGGTGTAAAAGGGGTTGCCAGATTTTTAGTTGAGGAAATTCAAGAAGTTTATAGGTTGCAGAGTGTAAAAATAAATGATAAGCATTTTGAAGTTATTGTAAGACAAATGCTTAAAAAAGTTAAAATTAAAGAAGCTGGAGATACTAATTTTATGATAGGTGAAATTGTAGATAGAGTGAAATTTGAAGAGGAAAACGAGAGAGTTTTAGCTATAGGTGGTAAACCAGCAGTTGCTGAACCTATTATTCTTGGAATAACCAAAGCAGCTCTACTTACTGATTCTTGGCTCTCAGCTACTTCATTTCAGGAGACCACAAGAGTTCTAACCGAGTCCTCTATTGCAGGAAAAGTTGATTATTTGAGAGGCTTAAAAGAGAATGTCATTATAGGAAGACTAATCCCTGCTGGTACAGGAAGAATTGTTTACGAAGAAAAAGGCTGGGTGTAAAAAGAGAGGGGGCTCTCCCCTCTCTTATTTTTTAAGACCTAAGTTATTAATAAGTTCTTGGTATCTTTTAAAATCAGTTCTTCTTAGATAATTTAAAAGTGCTCTTCTTTGTCCTATAAGTTTCATTAAACCTCTTCTTGAATGAAAATCTTTGCGGTGTGTCTTGAGATGTATTTCTAACTGTTTGATTCTTGCACTTAAAAGAGCAATTTGAACCTCTGGAGAGCCTGTGTCATTAGGATGGCGTCTAAATTTTTCAATAATCTCCTTTTTAATCTCTGGATCTAAAGGCATCTCTTAACCTCCTATTTTATATTTAAGCTTGGGAAAGGAATACTCCATTTCCCAAGCATAGTAATGCTTAATTATAATATATTTTTCAAAAAATACAAAAGTGTAGTCTAAACCTTTTTGTTTAAGTTAATTTTAATTTTAAATTTAATATTATTTAAGATTTGACTTTTTAGGAGCTGTTATATATAATTCTCAAAAAAATTTTTTTAAAATTTCTGAAAAGGGGTGATAGATGAAAGATAAGATAAGTATAGTAATTCATGGACCTGGGGGTAAAGAACCAAAAATTGTAAGTATTAAAATAAAATATGTAAAGTATTTTTCTGTTTTGGTAATAATTTTTTCTTTTTTATCTCTGGTTTCTTATTTACTAAATGCCTTTTTTGTTCAAAAATATTTGGTATTGAGAGAAAAGGAGAAAAAATTAAAAACCCTTATGGTAATTAACAAAAAATATAAAGAAGAGCTTGCCAAACTTAAGAACAATTTATTGAATTTAGAAAATTATCTTACTGAAAGGGGAGTAATCAGAAAACGTAAAGATGCACTTGGAGGTTTAAGCAAATTAAAGACTGAAGAGCTTACGGATGAAAATTATTTGGATTTTTTGGTTTCTCATAGTGAAGAACTTTTTTATCAATTAAAAATTACACCCACAGGTTTCCCAGTATATGGGAGGATAACCTCTACCTTAGGTTGGAGAAAGAATCCTTTTGGAAGTGGATATGAATATCATACAGGTATTGACATAAAGGCTCCTTATGGGGCACCTGTTTATGCAACTGCTGAGGGAGTTGTAATATATTCAGGTTGGTATTCAGATTATGGGAAAGCAGTTATTATAAAACATCCTTCAGGGTATAAAACTCTCTATGGACATCTTTCCAGAATAAAAGTAAAATATGGAGAAAAGGTAAAAGCAGGACAAATAATAGGATATGTAGGTTCAACAGGAAGAAGTACAGGACCGCATCTCCATTATGAAGTGCGTCTTGGTTCAAAATATTTAGATCCGATGAAATTTATAGTGTGGAAATAAAAATGGTAAAAATTTTTAACAAGAAAAAAAATCAAAAAGATTTTGAAGAAATCAGGACTTTTATATGCTCAGGTTGTTTTTTTGAGGGTAATATTACTATAGGAGAAGGAATAACAAGAATTGACGGAGAGGTTCAAGGAAATGTAAAAGGAGAGGGTGGTTTGTTGGTAGGAGAAAATGGTGTTATTAGAGGGGACATAGAGGTTAAGAAACTTATGCTTTATGGACAGGTTTTCGGGAATATTAAAGCAGAAGAGGTAGAACTTTATTCGGGAAGTGCAGTTAAAGGTAATATAAAAGCTAAATTTATTTATATAGAAAGAGGAGCTGGAATAAACGGACTTTGTGAAACGGATACTTTTTCTGAAAGTTCATTTCAAGATATTTCAGAATCTCAGTAAACTTAAGTCTTAATGAATCAAGAAGAATATCTTTTTGAGGTTTCCTCTGAAGAAGAGGTTAAAAGACTTGATATTTTTGTGAAAGAAAAAATTCCAAAATTAAGTAGAAGTAGAATTCAAACTTTGATAAGAGAGGGTTATGTATTGGTAGATTTAAAATCTTCAAAAGCAAGTTACAAAGTAAAAAAAGGAGAAAAAATAAAAGTTATTATTCCTCCTGATGAAGAAATTGATATTAAACCAAAGGAGGTTCCTTTTGAAATTCTTTATGAAGATGAAGATATAGCAGTTATAAATAAACCTTCGGGGGTGGTGGTTCACCCAGCTCCAGGTCATCGTGATGACACATTAGTGCACGGATTACTTTTGAAGCTGAAAAATCTTTCGGGAATTGGTGGAAAAATAAGACCAGGTATTGTTCATCGTCTTGATAAGGATACATCAGGTATTATGCTTGTTGCCAAAAATGATTTTGCTCATAAAAAACTGGTGGAGTTTTTTAAAGAAAGATTAATTGAAAAAACTTATATAGTGCTTGTGTATGGTAAAATAACTCAAAAAAAAGGTAAAATTGAGACATTTATAGGAAGACACCCTGTAGCTCGCAAAAAAATGGCAGTTTTAAAAGAGGGAAAAATAGCTATTACTTTTTATGAAGTATTGGAGAGCTTTAAAAAAAGCTCTTTGGTATTAGCTAAACCGGTTACAGGAAGAACTCACCAAATAAGAGTCCATTTTTCTTATATAGGGCATCCTGTTTTGGGAGATCCTGTTTATGGTGGATTGAAACACGATATCCCCAAGCCTCCAAGATTGATGCTACATGCTTACGAAATATGTTTTGAACACCCAAGAACTTCTCAAAAAATGAAATTTAAAGCTTTGATTCCTAAGGAATTTCAGGAATACATTCAAATTTTGAAAAATCTAAAATGAAAAAAATAGCAATAACAGGGAACTTAGGAACTGGAAAAACTACAATTTTAAAAATTTTGCAGGATCTGGGATTTTCTACTTTTTCTTGTGATGAAGCAGTTAAAGAACTTTACGAGGACCTCGACGTGAAAGAAGGAATTGTAAAAATTTTTGGAAAAGAGATTCTTGAAACAGAAGGGGAAATTAATAAAAAAAGGATTTTAGAGAAAATTTTAAAAGATCAGGAGCTAAAAAAAAGATTGGAAAATATTTTACATCCTTTGGTTAAAGAAAAATTTTTAGAATTTATAAAAGAAAATGAAAAAGAAAAGGTCATTTTTGCAGAAGTTCCTCTCCTTTTTGAGGTAGGATGGGAGAGTCTTTTTGATGAAATATGGGTAGTTAGTTGTTCTGAGAAAACACAAAAAGAGAGAATTGCTAAGAAGGGGTTAGAGGAAAATATAGGCAGTGAAATTTTAAAGTTTCAGCTACCTCTTAAAGAAAAGGAAAAAAGAGCACATAAGATTGTTTTTTCTGAAAAAGATATAAAGGAGTTGAAAGAAGAGATTAAAGAGATGTTAAAGGAGTATTTAAAAGATTAAAACCTTCCTCTGTGTAGGAGTGAAATAAGAAGGAATTTCCCAGTTTTTTGACTTTTATATTTTTTAAAAAAAGGGCTTCTTTAAGGTTCTGAAGTGGTTTTCTTTCAATTGCAGATATTCCTTTTTTATCACCTATTATTACAGGTCCTACAAAATAGAAAATTTCATCTACTAAATTTTCTTCTAAAAAGCTTCCGTGAATTCTGCCTCCACCTTCAACAAGCAGGGAAGATATGTTGTTTTCTCTGCATTTTTCCAAAAGAGCGTTTAAATCTATTTTTTCTTCTTTTAAGGGGAGTTTCCAAACTTCAACTCCTTTTTCTTTAAAAATTTTTTCTTTTTGAGGATCTACCTTTTCTCCACAAGCTATAACTGTTTTTTTTGTTTCGTTCACATTAAAAATTTTAAACTTAGTGTTCAAGCTTAGATGAGTATCCAGAACAATTCTTATAGGATTTTTACCTTTTGTAAGTCTGCATGTTAATTCTGGATCGTCTTTTAAAACTGTATTTTTCCCTACCAATATAGCATCGCAGATATGTCTTAATTTATGAGCAAATTTTCGAGCTTTTTCTCCTGTAATCCATTTAGAGTCTCCTGTCGAAACCGCTATTTTTCCGTCAAGGCTTGATGCAACTTTCATTATAATCCATGGTCTTTTTCTCAGAATGTAACTAAGAAAAAATCTGGTAAGAACTTTTATTTCCTTTTCAAGAACTCCTACCTTTACTTCAATTCCTCTTGATTTTAGATATTCAAGACCACCCTTAGCTAAGGGATTGGGGTCTCTTATTCCACAAACAACCTTAGAGATACCTGCTTCCAGAATTTTTTCTGTGCAGGGCGGAGTTTTTCCGTAATGTGAACAGGGTTCCAAAGTAACATAAAGTATAGCCCCCTTAGCTTTTTCTCCTGCTTTCTTAATTGCTTCAACTTCTGCATGAGGTAACCCATATCTTTTATGATACCCTTTAGCTATAATCTTTTTAGTAAAGGGCTCTACAATAACTGCTCCTACCGGAGGATTAGGAGAAGTCCATCCCAGTCCCTTATAAGCTTCCTTAATAGCAATTTTCATAAAAAATTCATCTGAAAGTATTTTAAAATTGGAATTCATAGAAATGAAATCTTATCTTCTTTTGGGTTTTAAAGCTGATATATAAAGCTGATTTTGCAACTTGGTCCAGTTAATTTCCTTAGATTCTTTGTTGAATTTTTGTTCTTTTGCCAGTTTAATTTTTTCTACTATTTTATAGTAATATTCACTTTCTTCTAAATTTACAGGCCCTTTTCTAATTTGATTCAGCTGAAAAATAAGGGCTGTTAATTTTTTTACTTTTAAATAAGCATTTCCTACTTCTTCATCTAAGAGCTCTTCTAATTTGGAGATCTCTTTTTTTAATTCTACCTCTTTTGGCAAAAAACCCGCGTTTTTCAAAATTTTATAAACCACTTTTAAATCATCAGGAACAAAGGGATCTTCTTTTAACTCAACAGGTTTTCCTTTAAACTCTAAATCATCAAAAAGTCCTTCCTCCATAGCTCTGCGAATTCTTTCTTCAGCAATTTTTTTGAATATAATAAGACTCATTTTTTAGTATTTAATTGATAGAGTTTATACTCCGCAAATCCGCTATTTTTAACATTAGGATCATTTATGTATTTTTGATAATATTCTTTTGCTAAATCAAATTTCCCAAGTTTTTCCGCAAGTCTTGCTATATCCAAATATATTAAAAAACTCAAATCTGGCTGGTTTTTGGAAATTTTCTGATAAATTTTTAAAGCTTTATTCAAATCTCCTTTAATTTCCAAAATTTTAGCCTTTCCATATAAAATTATTCCTTTAATTTTCTTAGGATATTCTTTTTCTATTTCATTTATGAGTTTTTCTGCTTCTTGATAGTTTTTTTGGTAAAAATAGTAATCTAATAAAAGAAGGGATGCCTGAAGAGCAGCTGAAGTTCCTTTATATTTTTCTTTTACTTCTTTTAGAGCAAGAGGTATATTTGAGCTTTTCGTAACTTCCATTAATTTTAAAGAGGCTTCTTTTTCTTTTTTAGATTTATAATAGGTAAAACCACCCCATAAAAGTCCTATTATTACAAAAATAAATATGATGGTAAGAACTGTTCTTAGATGTTTTTCAAAAAACTGAACCAATTTTTCATGAAAATGAATCAGCCTTTCAGAGAATTCCATTTTAAGAATTCCTTAGTCTTCTACTCCTCCAAAGAAGTCTTCCCATCTAAAAATTAGAGGTTCTACTCCTTCTTTTAAAATTTTGTGGTCTGTTACTTCACCAATAACGATTATGTGATCTCCTGCTTGACACTCACCCACAACCTGACATTCAAAATAAGCTATAGCATCTTTTAAAACAGGACAACCATTTAAAGAGTAAATATAAGCTACATTTTCAAACTTATTTGTGTTTCTTCCGCTTTTAAAACCAAAGTGCTTAGCAAGATCAATTTGGTTTTTACCCAGAGTATTAATACAAAAAAGTCCTGAATTTTTAATAAATTCGTAGGTATACCTTTGAGGAGCTATAGCAACTGCAAGAAGTCTTGGTCTGAAAGAAACTTGAGACACCCAGGCAGCTGTCATTCCATTTATTTTGTCATTCATCTTTGAAGTCACAACAAATACTCCTTGAGGAATATAAGCAGAAATAACTTTTTGAAGCCCCATTTTACCCCCTCCAATTTTTAAATATTTTAAAAAAATTCTAACATACATAAATATAATTTGCAATGTTATAATTAAAGAAAGCAAAATTTGAGATGACTTAAATGGATTATTCTCAAAAGAGTATAAAAGAAGTTTTAGAACTTTTAAAAACCTCTATTAATGGACTTTCTGAGAAAGAAGCTAAAAGGAGATTAGAGCTTTATGGAAAGAATATTTTAGAAAGTAAAAAGAAAAAAACCGCTTTTCAAATTCTCTTTTCTCAATTTAAGGACTTTCTCATTTTTATTCTCATAGTTGCAGCTGTGATTTCAGGTTTTGTGGGAGAGTTGTTAGATACAATTACCATAATAGTAATTCTTTTCATAAACGCTTTAATTGGATTTGTTCAAGAATATAGAGCAGAAAAAGCTATGGAAGCTCTATCTAAAATGGCTTCTCCCTATGCTGTAGTAATAAGGGAAAATAAAGCAAAAAAAATATTAGCAGAAGAACTTGTCCCAGGAGACATAGTTTTACTGGAAGCAGGTGATATCGTTCCAGCAGATATTAGGCTTTTAGAGGCGTATCAACTAAAACTGGATGAATCCCCTCTTACTGGAGAATCAGTTTCTGTTTTAAAACATACCGAATCTATTTTAGAAAAAAGCGTATTCATTTCGGAAAAGAAAAATATGGTTTTTAAGGGAACACTTGTTACTAATGGAAGAGGAAAAGGAGTTGTTGTTGCTACAGGAATGAATACAGAGCTTGGAAAAATTGCAAAGATGGTTCAGGAAGGAGAAACAAAAACTCCACTTCAGAAAAGGCTTGCTGATTTTGGTAAAAAGCTTGGCATAGCAACTATTGTTATCTGTTTTGTTATTTTTACTCTTGGTATTTTAAGAGGAGAAGAACCTTTGATAATGCTTCTTACAGCAGTTGCTTTAGCAGTAGCTGCTGTTCCTGAAGCTTTACCAGCTGTGGTTACCATAACCCTTGCTTTTGGTGCAAGGAAAATGGTCAACCTAAACGCCCTTGTGAGAAACTTACCTGCTGTGGAAACCCTTGGTTCTGTAACCTATATCTGCACAGATAAAACAGGCACCTTAACCCAGAACAAAATGACTGTAAGAAGACTATTTTCATTTGACAAAAACTCAGAGCCTTTTTTCTTGTGTATGGCTTTGAATAATGATGTAAAGATAACAGAAGAAAATAAAATTACAGGAGACCCTACAGAAATTGCCATTTATGAATTTGCTTTAAATAAAGGATTTAACAAATTAGAACTTCAAAAGAAGTTTCCCCGAGTATTTGAAATCCCCTTTGATCCAAAAAGAAAATGTATGACCACAATTCACAAGAAAGAAAACAGCTACTTAGTTTTTACTAAGGGGGCTTTGGAAGTTATTCTTGAAAAATCAAGTTCAATTTTGATTGATGGGAAAGTTGAACCAATTACAGAAAAAATGAGGAAAGAACTTTCAGAAAAAGGGGAAGAATTTGCAAAGAAAGGAATGAGGCTTTTAGCCTTCTCTTATAAAGAAATGAAAGATCTTTCCGATTCTGAAAAATTTGAAAAAGATCTGGTATTTCTTGGTTTTTGTGGAATGATTGATCCTCCAAGAGAGGAGGTTAAATCTGCTATAGCTCTTTGCAAATCTGCTGGAATAAAGGTGGTTATGATAACAGGAGATCATCCTGTAACAGCTTATGCTATTGCTAAAGAGCTTGAAATCGTTGAAAGAAATGAACCTATTAATGAAGTAGCTATAACTGGAAAAGAATTGGAGGAGCTTACTTTAAAAGAGTTTGAAAAAAAAGTAGAAAAAATAAAGGTTTATGCAAGAACTTCTCCTGAACAGAAGTTAAAAATTGTAAAAGCTTTGCAGGATAAAGGACAGTTTGTTGCTATGACAGGAGATGGGGTAAATGATGCACCAGCTTTAAAAAAAGCAGATATAGGAATTGCTATGGGAAGTGGAACAGAAGTTTCCAAAGAAGCTTCAGACTTAATTCTTCTTGATGATAATTTTACAACCATAGTAAAATCTGTAAAAGAAGGAAGAAAAATCTATGACAACATAAGAAAATTTGTAAAATATACTATGACAAGCAATTCAGGAGAAATCTGGACTGTGGGTTTGGCTCCATTCTTAGGTCTACCCCTACCTCTTTTACCAGTCCACATTCTTTGGATTAATCTTATTACTGATGGGCTTCCAGGGATAGCTTTATCAGGAGAGCCTGCTGAAAAGGATGTAATGCAAAGACCTCCAAGACATCCTAAGGAAAACATTTTTGCTCATGGACTTGGTATTCATATTATCTGGGTGGGATTGCTAATGGGTGCGGTTTCTCTTTTTACTCAAGCTTTAGCTCTTAAACTTAATATGCACTGGCAAACCATGGTCTTTTCAGTATTATGTTTAAGCCAGTTAGGGCATGTGCTTGCTATAAGGTCTGAAAAGGAGTCTCTTTTTAAACTTGGACTTTTTTCTAATAAAGTATTATTTTTTTCAGTAATTTTTAGTGTATTTTTACAGCTCACTATAATATATTGCCCCATTTTTAATAAATTCTTTCACACACAGCCCTTGTCTTTTAAAGAATTAATTATTACTTTTGGTCTTTCTTCCATTGTTTTTATAGTGGTAGAAATTGAAAAATTTATAAAAAGGAGGTTTTTCTTATCTTCTGCAAAAGGTTATGAGCAAGTCTTAAAGGTTCAGGAATACGGTAGATAGAGGTTTTTAAAACGAGTTTAATAGCTGTTTTTAGACCTATTTTATGTCCTATAGATACATAGATTGGTTTTACTTTGTCCTTTGTTCTTAATACCACACCTACAACTTCATTGTTATAAATTAAATAAGAATAACTTCCGCGCTTTTCAGATAAAGGCATGTGGTTTCCACAAAGTTTTTTCTTAGCAACACCTACAGTTACAGCACCTGTTTCAACTCCAAAGTGAGAGGCAATTCCACAACCCCTCGGATGAGAAATTCCCTGCCCATCTATAAAAATGACATCTGGTTTAATTTCAAGCAATTTATAAAGTTTTAACATTATAGGAAGTTCTCTAAAGGCAAGGAAAGTAGGAATATAAGGAAAGTTTACCATACCTTCTATAATTTTTTGATAAACTGGTCTTAGTGTTTCTAAGTTAACAACTACTATACATACCCATGCTATGGTAGGATTTTCTTTTGGACTTCTAAAGGTTACATCAATTCCTCCGACAGTTTCAATTTTTCTTAAAACATCCCTTTTTATAATCCTTTTAGCACAATCTGACTGTATTTTCTCAAGTTCAGGTAAATTCATGGTATAATATTTTAAAATGGTTTTAGAAAAACATAAACATCATCATGCAGGAAAGTCAAGTAGAGCTATTATTTCAGCTTCTGAGGTATTTGACCTGCTAAACCTTCCTCAAGGCATTACTTTTCTTGATGCAGGATGTGGAGATGGCTATTTTTCTATTGAGGCTGCTTTAAAACTTGGATTAAAATCCATAATAATAGCAATAGACATTCATAAAGAATCCTTGGAAAAATTAAAACAAGAAGTAAAGAAAAGAAAATTATCAAACATTGAAATTATTGAAGCAGACATAACTAAAAAGCTCCCTTTGAAGGATAAAAGTATAGATGTTTACTTTGTTTCAAATGTTTTACACGGATTTGATGAAAAAGAAAAGGAAGAATTAGTAAAAGAAGTAAAGAGACTTCTTAAAAAAGATGGAAAATTTATAGTTATAGAATTTAAAAAAGAACCTACACCTGTTGGTCCACCTTTAGAAATAAGAATATCAGAAGAAGAATTAAAAAAGTTTTTAGAAAATTTTGGTTTTCAATTTGAAAAATCTTGGGAAGTAAGTCCTTATAATTATTTAAGTATTTTCAGATTTATGGAATAGTTTCTACCGAAGAAAACATAGGTTCATGTAGAGGTATAAGTATATCTATCATGTTTTTAAATTTTATCATTTGGTCATAAGCTAAATAAGGATCTATATTTGTCCCTGGAGGGATAACCTCCATTCCCATAGCTTTGATTTTATTAGGAGGATTGAAATTTTCCATAATTACACAGAATCCTGTAATTCCTACGATTCCTTTTTCTGTATTTATAAGAACGCTCATTCCACCTTTGGTATGAGCAGGAGTGTGAACCATAGTAATCCCGGGAACAACCTCAAAGACTTCATCTTTAATATGAACCATTTGTCCTGCCTGATCCACCTCTTCTATAAACTCAGCCATATATCTAAAATCCAAAGGATGAGGATTGTAAGCAGACTGAAATTCAAGCTCATGGGCATAAAAAACTGCATTTACACATTTAAAATCATTTTCACAATGGTCATTATGTAAATGGGTATGTATTACAATATCTATATCTTTTGGAGAAAGTCCCCATTTAGCTAACCCTTCTTCAAACTTATAGATTTTTCCTCCAATAGCATTCTCTCTGAATTCAGATTGTATCACTTCTAAAAGTCCTGTATCAATAAGAATAACTTTATCTGATCCTTCTATAATCCAAGAATAAATAGGAATTACATATTCCTTTCCATAGTCATGCTGATAGGTCATCATACCTTTATCAAAAACTTTTGTTCCAACCACAATCGGGTGAATTTTATACAAAGGATCCTTTAACATTTGTATACCTCCATTTAAAAGTTCACTTAATTTAAAAATTATATTAAGTTTTTATTAAAGTCAATTAGATTTTTTTACAAAGTACCTGTATGAAAGTACTTATAAATTTTTTCAGCAAGTTTTTCTTGGGCTTTCCAATCTCCAAAAAGGAGCCCTTTTCCAAGGAGCTTGTTTATAGTTTTTAAAACTTCAGGATCAACCTTTCCAGGCTTTTTCTTGGCAAAAGGTGTTTGTGGAAGAGGCATAAAAGTGTGGGCATGAATAATGGCACCCATTTTTGTGAGATCTTCCATAGCTTTTATGGTCTCTTTTATATCCTCTTTAGTTTCACCGGGAAGTCCAAAAATAAAATCAACTTTTGCTTTAAGTCCTGCTTTTACTGTTAATCTCACAGCTCTATATACATCTTCAATTGTATGTCCTCTTTTACAGAGGTTTAAAATTCTATCACTTCCAGATTGAGCTCCAATAACGAGATTGTCATTATCTGCATATTTTTTTATCAAAGCTATAGTCTCCTCAGTAACATGCTCTGGTCTAACTTCAGAAGGAAAAGAACCAAAGAAAATTCTTCCCCCTTTTAGTTTAACGAGTTTATGAAGACTTTTAAGTAAGTTTTCTAATTCAGAAAGATTTAAAGTTTTCCCATCAGGAGAACCATAGCTAAAGGCATTGGGAGTAATGAAACGAAAGTCTCTTATTCCTCTTTTTAAAAGAAATTCAACATACTTTAAAACTACCTCTACACTTCTATGTCTTACTTTTTTTCCAAAAATTCTTGGAGTCTGACAGTAATAACAACCAAAAGGACATCCTCTTGTGATTTCAATGGGATTTATTCGGTTAAGTTTAAGAGAAAAAGGAGGGTAAGAGTTAAGGTCAATTTTTTCTGGTCTACCTGTATATATAAGTTCATTATTTTCGTTTAAATAAGCTAAACCTTTTATTTGAAAAAAATTTCTGCTATCTTGCAGGACCTTTAGAAATTGAGGGAAATTTTTTTCTGCCTCTCCAACAAAAACAAAATCAAATCCTAAATTTAAACTCCCTTTTATATCTCCTGTAGGGTGAGGTCCTCCTGCAATTAAAATCAAGTTGTTTCTTTTTGATGAAAAAATTTTTTGAATAGTGTTTATTGTTTCAGCTATATCCCAGAGTTGAGTTGTAAAGAAAGAAAAGGCAATTATAACTTTATTAAATCTTTCAGTCAATTCTGTAAGTCCTTTTAGAAGAGTTTTTTTGTCTTTGAAAAAATAAACAGGAATTTTTTTAATAAGATTTTCTTTTTCAAGAGCGCCCAAAAGTACATTAAAACTGTAGCGATTGTTTCTAAGATCAAATACTATCAGACAGAAATTTTTCATTTATTGAGTTTTATCGCATTATATAAAGTAAAAATAGATTAATTAGAAATATAAACACAATTATTATAGAATCCCAGGGAATAAAAAATTTTTTTCTTTCAGTTCGATAAGTAAATCCTATAATAGCAACAGAAGTCATTATAATACAAGACAAACCAGAAATTAGATGAGTTTTTTCTATAAAGGAAAAAAGAGCCCCTTTGGTATAAAAAAAATCATCAATAGCAAGAATGAAGATATTAAACATATTACTTCCTAATACATTACCTATAGCAAGATCCACAGCCCCTCTTTTTATTGCAAAACCAGTGATAACAATTTCTGGAAGAGAAGTAGCAAGAGCAATAAATATGTTTCCTATAAAAGTTTGTCCAAGTCCTGTAATTTCAGCCAGTTTTTCTCCAATTTTTGGCAGTAATGTAGCAGCAATTATTATAGCTATAGCATTTAAAGTATATTTAATTATTATAGGTTTTAATGGTAAATCTTCGTATTTTAATTCAAATTTCATATCTTTAAAAAAGGATTGCCAGTGCTCTTTCTCAAAAGTGTATAAAAATTTTATAGCTATGAAATATATCAGGACTATAAAAAGGGTATACAAGCCAATCCATTTAATAGATGGAACTTTATTTTCTACGAAAATACTTAGTGTTACTACACTTAGTAAAAGAATATTAAAAGCAGATGAAAGAGTGTGCCCTTTGTATGTTTTTATAGTTGGAGTTTTTTTTAGATAAAAAGCATAGAAAAAAGCAAAAATGACCATGTTAAATACACAGCTTCCAAGCACATCTCCAAGGGCTATATTCGGAACATCTGAATAGGTGACAGAACCTATACCTGTAAAAAGCTCAGGAAGAGATGTAATTGATCCCATAAGAAATAGTCCAATCCATGTTCTTCCAAGTCCTGATTTTTCAGCAATAATGTCTGCGTATTTAGAGAGTTTAATTCCTGAGATAAAAATAGTTAAAGCACATAGGAAAAAGATAATCCAGAAAAGCATAATTTTTTAATTTAAGTAAATTTTTAAAACTACACCTTTAATAAGGTAATAATTTCTTTTAAATTCTCTATAAAGAAGTCTATTTCCCTGTAGTTAATAATAAGAGGAGGAGAAAGCCTTATAATGTTAGGCTTTGGTTGGGTGACAAGGATTTTTCTTTCCAGCAATTTTTTGTAAATTTCATTAGCGGGAATATAAAATTCTATTCCTATAAGGAGTCCCCAGCCTCTTACTTCTTTTATAATACCTGATTTAAAACTATTTAAACTTTCTATCTTTTCTTTTAAAACCTTTCCCTTAATAGCAACTTCTTTCAGGAAAGAGGGGTCACTTACTATTTCAAGAACTTTTAAAGCAACTGCACAGGCTAAAGGATTTCCTCCGAAGGTTGAGGCATGAGTTCCTGGTTTAAGAGCGCTCATTACTTTTTCTTTTGCAAGCATGGCAGAAAGAGGAAGACCATTGGCAAGTGCTTTGGCAAGACACATTATATCAGGCTCAACTCCAAAATGTTCATAGGCAAAAAGTTTTCCTGTTCTTCCAATTCCTGTTTGGATTTCATCGAAAATAAGAAGGGCATTATATTTATCACAGAGTTCTCTTCCAAGTTCTATAAAGTCTTTTTCTAATGGATAAATGCCTCCTTCTCCCTGAATTGGTTCTATAATAATGGCACAAATTTTGTCATCAAAGGCTTCTTTTAGAGCTTTTTTATCATTGGGTTTGACAAAAATTACACCAGGAACAAGTGGTTCAAATCCTTCCCAGTATTTAGGTTGTCCTGTTACTGAAAGAGCTCCAAAGGTTCTCCCATGAAAGGAGTTTTCCAGAGCTATAAACTGATTCTTTTCTTTCCCAAAATTTTCGTAGCCAAAGCGTCTGGCAAGTTTCAGTGCAGCCTCCACTGCTTCAGCACCACTGTTTGCAAAAAAGACTTTGTCAGCAAAAGAAAGTTCAACAAGTTTTTCAGCCAGTTTTGCCTGTGATACGAGATAGTAAAGATTTGAGGTGTGCCAGAGAAGTTTGGCTTGAGTCTGTAAAACTTCTAAAAGTTCTGGATGGCAATGTCCTAAATTACAAACTGCAATTCCGGAGGTAAAATCCAAATATTCTTCTCCATCTTCGGTAAAAAGCCTGGTCCCTGTTCCTTTTACAAAAGCTAATCTTTCCCTTTTATAATTTCCAGCCAAAAAAAGTTCTCCCATCTCTACAATATACCCCATTTTTACCTCACTCTAAGTTGATTTTTTTTAGTTTTATCTTCCTACCGAGAAAAAGCTGAGCAATTTTTTCAAAATTGGGAGTTATATCTGAGACAAAAATCTCTGGCTCACCATCTGGTTCAAGATTTTTAGCAAGTTCTGGATTATTTTTTAAAAAATTTTTGATTTCAAGAGCTATTTCTTCGGAGGGATCAACAAGTTTCACCCTTTTTCCTGCTTTTTCCTGAATAACTTTCTTTATAAGGGGGTAATGAGTGCAACCTAAAATAAGAGTGTCAATCCCCTTCATTTTTAAGGGGATGAGATACTTTTTTATAATTCTTCTTGTTTCCGGCTTTTTAAGCCACCCTTCTTCAATAAGAGGCACTAATAAAGGAGTTGGGTTGGCATAAAGTTTTATGTTTGGGTCTGCCTGAGAAAAAAGCTGATTATATATCCCGCTTTCCACAGTGGTTCTTGTTCCTATAAGTCCTATTTTTTTATTTTTTGTAAGCCTTAAAGCTTGTTTAAATGAGGGAGTTACTACTTCAAAAAAGGGAATCTCTGGAAAAGTCTTTTTTAAAGTGGGTATGGAAACACTTGAAGCTGTATGACAGGCAACTACTATAATCTTTGCTCCTTTTTCAAGCAAAAACTCAGTATTTTCTATGGAATAACGATTAACAGTTTCAGCACTCTTTGTTCCATAAGGAGTTCTTGCTGTATCTCCGAAATAAATAATTTTATACTGAGGTAGCTTATTCAATATTTCTTTTACAACTGTTAAGCCACCAAGACCCGAATCAAAGACCCCAATCACTTCCCCATTCCAAAGTAAAATTCCAAACTTGCAAAGAAAGCTGTTAGCACAGCTAACCAAAGGACATATTTTATAAAAGTCTCCCTTTCAAGTGTTTTTTTTGCAAACTTAGTTAAAAGGCCGTTTATAATTATGGTAAGCCCTAATCCATAAAGGCCACATCCTATAAAAATCTTTCCTGAATGAAGAATTGTTTTTGAAAGATCTGATTGATAAAGTCTAATACTTAATAAAACCCACAAAATAAAAGGCAAAACAAATTTATGATGAAAATAATTAATTTTATTCATTTTTTATCCTTAAGTTTACTTTTTCTAAGGAACCACTTTTAAAAAAGGCAGGAGTTCCCTTTCCTTCACAAACCAATCTAAACAAATGTTCAGAGTTTTTAACCACGCTTCCACATAACCAAGTAATAGGTGTAAATTTAAATATTTTAGGATTTAGAGGAGTTGTTGGACCCATCAACAAAACTTCAGGAATACCTTCTAATTTTTCAAGTATTGAGTGAAGAGTCTTATTTACAAGGGTTGAAGAAGTAATTATGGCAGCCTTTATTTTGTTTTTTATATCAGATATTTTAAAATTTACTTCTTCCTGATCTTTTTCTATAATCCAAATTTTACCAACTTTTCCCTGAAGTTTTTTTAAAAGAGGTTCAAAATAACCTATCATTAAGATTTCATCACTACTACTTAGTTTAATCTCTGAAAATACATTCACTGAAGTGGCATTTTTTAGAAACTCTTTTTTATTGCTAAAAATAGCATTTATGGTTGCAAGTCCAATTGAGACTTCTATAGGGTGATTAGACAGATAACCTTTTATTACCACATCCGCAGGCCTTTTCCAAAAACTCAATTCATTTCCTATTTCGCAGCAAGTTTTAGCTTCTGGTAAAAGGGTGTAGGCTAACCCTGCTCCTCCTCTTTCTATTTCAACCATAGTATAATGAATTCCTACACAGACACGCTTAACTCTCTTTGCTCTTGCTAAGGAAAGAGAGGTTTCTACAATATTTTTATAAATATCCATATACTTCATAGCTTTTAGTGGATTCTAAAAATTTTATCAAGTATTTTTTCAGCAATGTCTTCTAAGAATTTTTGCTTTTCAGGAAGTTTAAATACTTCCAGCAAGTTTTCGGTTTTAGAAAGTTCTTTTAATACAGGAATTTCAAATAAAACATTTAATTTTTGTTCATTTAAAAATTGTTGAAACGCTGTTTCGTTTTCAAAAAAATCAGACATGTTTTTAACCACTCCCAGAATAGGCATGTTATTTTCTTTGAGAATAGCAATAGTTCTTTTTGCGTCTGAAATAGCCAGTTTGTGAGGTGTAGTGACCAAAATAAATCCTTCGGGATTAAAAAAGTCAAGCATGGTAAGAAATATATCACCTGTTCCTGGGGGCAAATCAAGAATCAAAAAATCAAGGGGTCCCCATTCCACCTTTTGAAGAAGCTCTTGAAGAAGCTTTGAAGCCATAAGTCCTCTCATAAAAACAGGCTCTTTTTCCGAAATTAAAAGAGCCAGACTCATTACTTTAATGTTGTTGGAACTCACTGGTTTTATTTTTCCAAATTCTACAATAGGTTTTTTGTTTAAACCTAATACCAGATTTATATTAGGTCCGTAAAAATCAAGATCAAAAATACCAACAGAATAATCAGCTTTACTTAAAGCAAAACTTAAAATAGCAGAAACCGTAGTTTTGCCAACACCTCCTTTACCACTTCCTACAGCCAGAATAAAGCGAATATCCTTTATTCCTGTATGTTTTTTTAAATTTTTTTTGAAAAAGATCTCAGCTGAAGGACAGTTTTTTTCTTCCATAGCTCTTTTTAAATTTATAACTCTTTTAATCCTAATACATCTTGCATATTATATACACCTGGGGCTTTACCTACAACCCAAAGAGCAGCTTTTATGGCTCCACGAGCAAAGGTTTCGCGACTGCTTGCCCTGTGAGTTAATTCTATTCTTTCTCCAATTCCTGCGAAAAGAACTGTGTGTTCACCCACTATATCACCGCCTCTTATAGTCTGGATACCAATTTCCTTAGCTGGCCTTTCTCCTATAAGTCCTTCTCTGCAAAATCTAAAATTTTCATCAGATCTTCCAAGAACCTGCGCTATCGCATTGGCAAGTTTTAAGGCAGTTCCACTGGGAGCATCTTTTTTCATGCGGTGATGAGCTTCTATTATTTCTATATCATATCCTTCAGAAAGCACTTTTGTAGTTATTTCAACCAACTTTACAAGAAGGTTAATTCCCATGCTCATGTTGTAGTCCTGAACCAGAGGAAAATGCTTTTTAGCAAGTTCGTGAACCTCTGCAAGCTCTTCTTTGTTAAAACCGGTTGTGCCAATTACCATGGCTTTCCCATACTTTGCATTGATCCTTGCATGTTCTAAGGAGGCTTTATGAAAAGTAAAATCAATTATAACATCCCCTTTTTCTATAACCTTTTCTAAAGAATTTTCTATGATAATTCCTGTTTCTGGAAGACCTACTACTTCTCCTACATCTCTTCCAACTACAGGATTTTCAGGATGTTCAAAAGCAGCCACTAGGTCTATTTGGGGATTTTGAAATATTAAATTGATGATTGTTTTCCCCATTCTTCCTGCTGCCCCAGCTACTATTGCTTTTATTGCCATGTTTTCACCTCCTTTTCTATATTTTCAGAAAGTTCTTTTAAACAATTTTTATACACCTCAAATAGTTTGTCTTCAACCTCTTTCCCTTCTATATACTTATAAAATTTTTTAAACAGAATTTCTTCGTTGAGTTCCTCTTTTTTACTTTTTAAAAATTTTTCCCCCATAAAATCTTCTTCAAAGGAAAAATCCTCTTTTCTTTTTTCTTCATATTCTAACGATAAAAGATTGGGAAAAACAGTTTTCAGTCTTTCAAAGGGATGCAAAACAGGAGCTTTGTCCTTAAGAACTACCTTTACATATGCATCATCCTTAGGCGAGTTTATAAGGTCTTTAAAATAACCATTTATAATTTTTATTTTAAAAGAAGATGGAAGGTATATAGCTTCTTCTTTTACCAGTGCACTATTTTTAATTTCAAAGAACCATATTCCTTTTTTATAGATCGATTCTTCAAAACTGTAGGGGAGAATGGAGCCAGAGTAGAAAATCTTAGAAGATATTTTTTGAAGTCTGTGAAGATGCCCTAAAAGAAGAATATCAAAATTTTCAAAAATTTTCAGAGGAAAAACTTCTTCCATTCCCATAAATTTAAAAGAGACCTCTTCACCAGTAAATACTCCTTTTTCTACTGCAAAGTGTCCAAGCACTATAGCAGGTTTACAGATACTGTCCTTAGTTAAATCCAAGAGAAGCTCTATAAGATCTTTCAGGATAAGTTGAGATTTTTGAGCATAAAAACTTGTAATTCTTTTATTTTCTTCCCCCCAAAATGTTTCAATATTTTCTTTTAATTCATAAAGATGAAGATAAGGCAAAATATAAAAATATACTTTTTCTCCTTTTTTGTCTTCCCAGATAAAAGGATTTTTAAAATAATATAAATTATCAACCATAAAAAGATGATTATATTTCAGAAAGTCTTTAAAGAGAGTAATTTTTTTGGAGTCGTGATTCCCAAGGATGAAGATAGAGGGGACCTTTTCACTAAAAAGCCAAAAAAGAATTTCTGAAAAAAGTTTTAAAGTTTCCAGATCTGGGTTTGGTTTATCTATTATGTCTCCTGTAATAATAAGAAGATCAGGATTGATTTCCTTTATAAGAGGAAAAAAAGTTTTTTCAAAAAAAAGGGCCTGTTCTTCAATTAATTTTTTTCCAAATATATTTTTTCCAAGATGCCAATCTGAAGTATGAAGAATTTTCAATATACCCTCGTTTTTGAATTATTTTTCAATCCTTGGGCTATGATAAAAATTTCTCTACTTTCTTTTCTTGAGCTTTTTGGTTTAAAAAATTTAACACTTTTAAAGTATTTTTCAATTTGTTTTTTTAATTCAGGGAGCTTTTCTCCTTCAAATACTTTGGCTACAAAGGATCCTTTATTTTTTAAATAATCAATTGCCAGTTCCAGAGCTTTTTCAACCAGTCTTACAGAGCGAATGTGATCCCCAAATCTTTCTCCTGTTGTTTTAGGAGCCATGTCACTTAAGATTACATCAAACTTGTTAATATTTAAGTTTTCAAAATCCGCTTTTTCTAATTCAAAAACATCTTTTTGAAGAAAGAAAAAGTTGGGATGATTGATTTTTACAGGTAAAAGGTCAACTCCTACTACCTTTCCCTTTTCACCTATGATATTAAGAGCATACTTGGACCAAGAACCAGGAGAAGCTCCTAAGTCTAAAAGAATATCCCCCTTTTTAATAATTTTGTATTTTTCTTGTATTTCCATGAGTTTAAAAACTGAGCGTGCAGGGAATCCCTTTTCCTTAGCTTTTTTGGACCATTTATCAAACCATTTATTTTTACCCATTACAATTTTTATTTTACCATCTTTATTATGTAAAACCAAACTTGACTTTTTTATTAAAAATTTTTATGGTATGATTTTAAAAAAGTGATTTTTAAAGGTTTTTAAACTTTGAAAGGAGGAAAAGTTTATGAAAGTGGCTGAAAAAAACATAGACAAGAAAAAAGCTGTTGAAGCAGCTATTTTTCAAATTGAAAAGCAATTTGGAAAAGGTTCTATAATGCGTTTAGGAGAAAGTGAAAAAAAGATTGAAGTTGGGACTATTCCTACAGGTTCATTGAGTCTTGATATAGCAACAGGTATAGGAGGAATACCAAGAGGAAGAATTACAGAGATTTATGGAGCCGAAGCTTCAGGAAAAACAACCTTGGCACTTCACATGGTAGCTGAAGCTCAAAAATTAGGAGGGGTTGCAGCTTTTATAGATGCAGAACATGCTTTAGATATTAATTATGCGAGGAAACTTGGCGTTAAGGTAGAGGATTTATTAATTTCCCAACCAGACACAGGGGAGCAGGCTTTAGAAATTGCAGAAGTTTTGGCAAGAAGTGGAGCTGTTGATATTATCGTTGTAGATTCAGTTGCAGCTCTTGTCCCCAAAGCAGAACTGGAAGGAGAAATGGAAGATCAACAGGTGGGGCTACAAGCTCGTCTTATGTCAAAAGCCATGAGAAAACTTACTGCTGCTATATCTAAAAGTAACACTGCAGTAGTTTTCATAAACCAGACTCGTATGAAAATAGGTATAGGAGGATATGGAGGACCTCCTGAAACCACACCAGGAGGAATGGCTCTTAAATTTTTTGCTTCTCTTAGATTGGAGATAAGAAGATTAAGCGCTATAAAAGAAGGAACAGAAACAATGGGACATAGAGTAAGAGTAAAAATAGTTAAAAACAAACTTTCTCCGCCTTTTAAGGAAGTTGAATTTGATATATATTTCGGAGAAGGAATTTCAAAGGAAGCTGAACTCATTGATCTTGGGCTTGCTATGGGAATTATTGAAAGAAGTGGATCGTGGTATACCTACAAAGCAGACGGAAAAGAAGAAAGATTAGGACAGGGTAAAGAAAATGTAAGAAGATTTCTTAAAGAGAAAAAAGATCTTGCTCAGGAAATAGAAATAAAAATAAGAGAATTGGCTGGTTTGCCACTACCCGAAAATATATCTCGAGAGTCTAATTCTTAAGAATATGCACTCGTTATCTTTAAAGAAATTAGAACAGAAGTTAAAAAATATAAAACTTTTGGTGATAGGGGACTGCATACTTGATAGATACTTTGTAGGAGAGGTTAATAGAATTTCTCCAGAAGCACCAGTTCCTATATTTAATCTAAAAGAAACCTATTTCAGCTTAGGTGGAGCAGCAAATGTAGCTGCTAATTTGAGAGGTCTCAATGTTAAGGTTGAATTGATGGGTGTTGTAGGAAAAGACGAACATGGAAAGATTTTAAAGGAACTTGCAAAAAAAGAAGATATAGGAACAAAGGGTATTCTTGAGGATACTTCTCGTCCTACTACTATAAAAACAAGAATAATTGCTCAATCTCAACAACTACTTCGTATAGATAGAGAAGAAAGAAACTCAATTGATAAAAAATTGAGACAAAAATTTCAGGAAATTTATGAAGAAATTTTAACTGAGGTTGATGGAGTAATTCTTTCTGATTATGCTAAGGGTATGTTTTTGTCTGAGAGTTTTTGTGGTTGGATAATAGGAGAGGCAAGAAGAAATGGTAAATTTATTATGGTTGATCCTAAGAGCATAGAATGGAAAAAATACGAAGGTGCAACTTCTATTACTCCCAATCTTAAAGAATTTAAAGAAACTGCATTTAAGGCAAATCTTCCTCAAGAGGATTTAAAAAAATCTTCACAGATTTTAGTTGAAAGATACAATCTTGATTTTCTTGTAATTACCTTAGGTAAAGAAGGGATATTTTTTTATCATCCTGAAGATGGGGCTTTTCACTGTCCGTCTCAGGCAAAAGAAGTTTATGATGTTTCAGGGGCAGGAGATACTGTAATAGCAAGTTTATCCGCTTTTTATGCAGCGGGATTACCGTTAAAGCAAACCGTTGAACTGGCAAATATTGCAGCAGGAATTGTAGTTGGTAAAGTAGGAACCAAGCCGGTTTACTGGAAAGAGATAGAAAGCTTTGTTAAAGAGAATTTTCAGCAGAAGGAGGGTAAAGATGAGTAAGATTTCTCATATAAAAGCCCGTGAAATACTTGACTCAAGAGGTAACCCCACTATTGAAGTTGAAGTATGGTTAGAAAGTGGTTTTTTTGGGAGGGTGTCTATTCCTTCTGGTGCCTCAACCGGTAAACACGAAGCTTTGGAGCTAAGAGACAAAGATTCTCAAAGATACTATGGAAAAGGAGTTCAAAAGGCAGTATTTAATGTAAATGAAATTATTGCTCCCCAGCTTGAAGGTTTGGAATCTTCCAGACAAATAGAAATTGATCAGATGCTTTGCGAACTTGATGGAACCGAAAACAAGTCAAAGCTTGGAGCTAATGCAATTTTGGGGGTCTCTCTTGCCTGTGCAAAAGCTACTGCCGAAGAATTCGGAATGCCTCTTTTTGCCTATATAGGTGGTTTAAGAGCAAGAACCCTTCCTGTTCCTTTTATGAATGTTATAAATGGAGGGGTGCACGCAGATAATCCTTTAGATTTTCAGGAGTTTATGATTGTTCCGTGGGGAGCAAATAGTTTTTCCTATGCTTTAAGAATGGGGGCGGAAACTTACTATGCTTTAAAAAGCGTACTTAAAGAGAAAAAACTAAATGTTTCTGTAGGAGATGAAGGAGGTTTTGCTCCTCAAATAAAGTCTCCTGAAGAAGCTCTGGATTACTTAATAAAAGCTATTGAAAAAGCAGGATATAAACCAGAAGAAGATATAGCAATTGCTATGGATGTAGCAGCCTCAGAACTTTATGAAGGAAAAGGAATATATAAGTTGCCAGGTCTTGGTAAAAAAATGGATAGAGAGGAACTATTAAAATTTTACGAAAAGCTTGTCACTAAGTATCCTATTATATCAATTGAAGATCCCTTTTCTGAAGATGATCCAGAAGGTTTTAAACTCATTACTCAAAGCTTAGGAGATAAAATTCAGATTGTTGGAGATGATATATTTGTAACTAATCCCAAAAGAATTAAATGGGGAATTGAAGAAAAACTGGCAAATGCAGTTCTAATAAAACTTAATCAAATAGGAACACTAACTGAAACAATCTCTGCAGTTGAGCTTGCTTATAAAAACAACTGGAATTGCATGATTTCTCATCGCTCAGGAGAGACAGAGGACACCTTTATTGCAGATCTTGCAGTGGCTTTAAATACAGGTCAAATTAAAACAGGTGCACCAGCAAGAAGTGAAAGAGTAGCCAAGTTTAATCAGCTTTTAAGAATTGAAGAATACTTAGGTTCATCTGCTATTTTTGCAGGGAAAAATATTTTAAAGTAGTTTATTTAATAAACCTATGAAATTGCTTGAAACCCTTAAAGATTTATCTCAAAAAGAATCTATTGAATTTTGGATAGAAATTGAAGAAGGAGTAGAAATTGAGAAAAGAGATAAAAAAGAGTTTTTAGAAGAAAAATATCTGGATGAAAGCGTTTCTGTAAGGTATATAAACAAAGATGGAAAGGCAGGTCTTTCTTATACTACTTTTTTAGATCTTTCAGAATTAAAAAAAGCTGTATCAAAAGCAAAAATTCTTTCAAATTGCGGAGTTCCTTCTTTTTTTCCTGAGATACAGGAAAAATATCCTGAAATTTCTTTTAACTTCGATTTAGAGATAAATTTAAAGAAAATCAAAGAGTCTCTTAATGAACTGGAAGAGAAAGCATTTAGTTTTGACTCTGCAATTTCAAGAGTTGAAAAAATAAAATTATCCATAGGGAAGGTCAGATACATTTTGATTAGAGATAATCAAAAATTAAGTTTTGAAAAACCTTTTTGTGTTTTTTTGATTTCTGTCGTTGCTAAAAACAAAGATAAAGAAGCTTCTTCTTATGAATGGTATGAGGGAGTAGATTTTAATTATAGAGAGATAGCCAGACGGGTTGAGCTTGCCTGTAAAAAAGCTTTAGCTCTTTCTAAAACCAGAAAAGGAAAAAATTTAAAGGTTTCTGTTCTTTTTCCTTCTTTTGTTGCTGTAGAACTTTTAGATCTTTTAGAATTTTCTTTTCTTGGAGATGAGGTTTTAAAGGGAAGGTCTTATTTAAAGGATAAACTTTGGGAAAAGACATTTAGTGAAAAAATAACAATTTTTGATGATGGAATAAATCCTGCTTTACCTGAAAGCAGACCTTTTGATGATGAAGGAGTAGCTCAAAACAAAAAGGTTTTAGTGGAAAGTGGAGTAGTTAAAAGTTTTTTATTTGATAATTACTGGAAAAAAGAAGCAGAGAAAAAAGGATTTAGAGATCTCACAGCAGGAAATTCCAGAAGACCTGATTTTTCTTCTTTTCCCAAAATTTCTTCGACTAATTTTTATATCGAAAAAGGTTTTTTAAAGAAAGAAGAACTGATAGAGTTAGAAAATGAAGTTTTTGAGGTATTAGAAATTTTAGGAGCTCATACAGCAAATTCTATTTCTGGAGACTTTTCTTTTGGAGTTTCAGGAATTTATTACAGAAAAGGAGAGCCAGTGGACTATTTTTGTGAATTGGCTCTTTCTGGAAATTTATTTGAATTGTTTAAAAATGTTTCTGAAGTTGGTTCGGATCTCTCTTTTTATGGTTCTACAGGAGCTCCGAGTTTATTTGTAGAAAAAATGGACTTAGGAGGAGGGAAAACTTAAATGGATGTTAAAGCTGCTATCGTAAAACTTAAAGAAGGAGAGAATTTAAAAAAAGAAGAAGCTTATGAAGTTTTTAAAAGGATAGCTTCTAATGATTTTGAGAAAGAGGAAGTGGAGATATTTCTTGATCTTTTAGGAAAAAAGGGAGAAACTTGGCAGGAGATTGCAGGTGCTGTTATGGCATATAGAGAAATTATGACAAAGGTTCCTCACAACCTTCCTGAATCTACTATAATTGTTGATACATGCGGAACAGGGGGGGATAAAAAAAATACCTTTAATTTTTCAACAGCAGTTGCAATAGCACTTTCAGCTATGGAAGGGATTTATGTTGCTAAACACGGAAATAGGTCTGTTTCAAGTAAATGTGGTAGCGCAGATTTGATGGAAGTCTGTGGAATTCCTTTGGATTTGCCTCCGGAGGCTTCAGCTCAGGCTCTTGAAGAAATAGGTTTTGCCTTTCTTTTTGCTCCACTTTATCATCCAGCTTTTAAAAAGGTTGCAGAAATAAGAAAAAAACTTGGTAAAACTATTTTTAACATCTTAGGTCCCCTTTTAAATCCAGCATTTGCTAATTATCAACTAATGGGGGTTTATGATTTTCTGCTTACAGAAAAAATAGCTTATGTGCTTGATAGCATAGGCATTAAAAGGGCTTTAGTTGTATTTGGGGAAGATGGATACGATGAGATAACTATTACGGGTTCTACTAAAGTTTCAGAATTAAGGGATGAAAAAATTACAACCTATTATATAGATCCAGAAAATTTCGGATTTGAAAGATGTGAAAATCCTGAAGAACTTGTAGTCACAGATCCTCTTCAAAGTAAAGAATTTCTTGAAAATCTTTTACAAGACAAGCTTGAAGGTCCGATTATGGACATGTTTCTTTTAAACCTTGGAGGAGCTATTTATCTATGTGAAAAGGCAATAGACTTTAAAGGAGGAATAAAAAAGGCAAGAACCCTTATTGAATCAGGAAAAGCTTGGGAAAAGTGGCAAGAAATTTTGAATTATTATAGAAAGTTCAAAATTTAATTACAAAGTTTTTAAAAATTAAATTGACAAAATTTTATGAATATTTTCCAAAACCTCTTCTGGAGTAATGTCTTTTAAACACTTATAGTGTCCGTATTTACAGGTTCTTTTAAAGCAGGGGCTACAGGGTAAGTCTTTTTTTAAGACTATAGCTTTAGGATTTAAAGGTCCTGTGGCTTCAGGATCGGTTGAGCCAAAAATTGCTATCTGAGGAATTTTAAGTGCTGCTGCAAGATGCATAAGTCCTGAATCATTTGAAATGACTGCTTTAGCAAAAGAAAGAATACCTGCAACTTCTGTTAAATTAGTTTTTCCACAAAAATTATATATCTCTTTTTTTCCGTTTTTTATAAAATCTCCTATATCTTTTTCTTTTGAAGTACCTACAACAATTACAGCAAACCCTAATTTTAGAAGGAGGTGAGCAAGATCTTTATAGTACTCCTTAGGCCACATCTTAGCTGGTCCATAGGCAGCACCTGGTGCGAGAACAATAAAGGGCTTCTCTTGGAAACTTTTTAGAAAAACATTTTTTACCTTATTCAATGTTTCTTCTTTCAGCGGTAAATATAAATCTCTAAAATCAGCAGGGAACCCCAATTTTTCTATCAAATATAGATAATAGTCTCTTTGGTGCAGTTTTTTCTTAGGTGGTTTAACAGCTCTTGTTAATAGAAAACTTCTAAAATCTCTTGCATATCCCCACCTCTGTCTGAGACCAGCTCTAAAAAAAAGCCAGGCTGAAGAAAAAGAATTAGTAAGAAGAAGTCCTACTTCATTTTTAAAAGGTTTTAAAGTTTCCAGATTCTTTTTAATATTACCTTTTTCATAATAAATAATTTCTGTATTGGGAAAGGATTTAAAAAGATTTACAATTGCTGGGGGACCAAATAAATAGATTTTTTCTCTCATACAGAGGTTGTAGTATACAGGAGTTGCCATCAAGGCATCACCAAGCCAGTTAGGAATTCTGATAACCATAGTAAAGCCTCTTTACAACTAAAGTAGCATAAGCTCCTTTTTCTAAGGTAAATTTTAACTTTACAGTTGAGTTATCCAATTTTCCCCACTCAATATTTTCTGGGAAAATAACAGCAGGTCTGGGATATGTTTTAAATATAAGTCCTTTAACAAAGGTTCTCAAATTTTTAAGATTTTTTAATCCCTCTTTTTGACATATTTCATCATAAATGTGTGCTAAATCTAACTTTTCAACTTTTTCTTTAAACTGTAATTTGGGGGTGGGAAGGGGAAGTTTTAAATCTTTTAGAATTTTCCATTTTTCTTCTGATACCTTTTTATAAAAGAAAAAACTTCCTAATAGATAGGGAGCTTCAAAGTAGGATATATTAAGTTCTGCAAGGACTTTTTTTAATATCTCATTCCATAGGTAGCTTTGATAGGCATTTCCCAGAAAAAAAAGATACTCTTTATCCACAAGGTTTAAAGCCCTTTTAAAAGTTCTTTTGGAAGGTTTATGCTCAATCAAAAATTTTAGTAGATTTTTTTCCCAGTTAACTTTAGCAAGCTCTATGCATTTCTCAAAGTTTCTCCAGTTTTTTTTCAGACAATCTCTTAATTTTCTTGTTTTTTCTATATCAACTGCACTTCCTTCAGCAAGCAATAGATATAGAGCCTTTTCATAATTTCCCAGAATAATTTCCTTTACTGCAAACTCCTTAGAATTTTTAATTGACCCGAATCTTTGTTCATCAAAATAATTTGCAATGCCAAATTTTTTAACCAGTTCTATTTCTTCATTAAACTTTTTTTCTTCCACCTTAAAGTCTCTCACTACAACCTCAAATTTATTACCTATGAGAAGCTCTTTTGACATAGGTTTAGTTGTTTTCCCAAGATAAACAAGCTCAAAATCTTTCTCTTTTATGTCCTTTTTAGGTCCATTTTTTATAGTGACAAACTGATGTGCTATTGCTTTTTTGTCCTTTAATCCTCCGTAACCTATAGAATCCATGGAAATCCTTAATCTTTTTGCAATTTTTCCTAAGGTATCCCATGTTGAAATATTAAACTTCTTAAGCATATAAAGAGAGTATTCTCCTTTACCTTCTGGATAGATATCTGCAATCTCTGAAACAACGAAATCTTCCAATCTTTCCTTTATTTTCATCAAGCCTTATTTTAAAAGATAAGTGTTTAAAAACAAGGCAGGTTGTTTTATGAGGAAAAAGTATTAAATTAATAAAAATCTAAGGAAGGGAGAAAAAGTTAAATTATGCTTACCAAAGTTTTAACCAAAATTATAGGAACAAAAAATGAGAGAGAATTAAAGAAACTTAAGCCTATAGTTCAGAGGATAAATTCCTTAGAGCCTGAAATGCAGAAACTTTCTGACGCTGAGCTTTCACAAAAAACTATAGAGTTTAAGGAAAGACTGGAAAGAGGAGAAACCTTAGATGAACTTTTACCAGAGGCTTTTGCAGTAGTTAGAGAAGCTGCAAGAAGAGTTCTCGGAATGCGTCATTTTGATGTTCAACTTATGGGTGGAATTGTTTTGCATCAAGGAAAAATTGCTGAAATGAAAACAGGAGAAGGAAAAACACTTGTTGCCACTTTGCCTGCCTATTTAAATGCTCTTACTGGAAAAGGAGTTCACATTGTTACTGTAAATGACTATTTAGCTAAAAGAGATGCAGAATGGATGGGACCTATTTATAGATTTTTGGGAATAACTGTAGGATATCTTCAAAATCAAATGTCAGATTCAGAGAGGAAAAAAGCTTATGCTTGTGATATTACTTATGGAACAAATAGTGAATTCGGATTTGATTATCTTCGTGATAACATGAAGTATTCCTTAGAAGATATGGTTCAAAGAGAACACTATTATGCCATTATAGATGAGGTAGACTCTATCTTAATAGATGAGGCAAGAACACCTCTTATTATTTCTGGTCCTTCTGAAGAATCAACAGACCTTTACTACTATATAGATGAAATAGTAAGAAAATTAAAAAAAGATATTCATTTTACTCTTGATGAAAAAGCTAAAAATGCCATTTTAACAGAAGAAGGCATTGCAGAGTGTGAAAAGCTTCTTGGTATAAAAAATTTATATAATCCAAGGTATGTAAGACTTATACATCATATTAACCAGGCACTAAGAGCTCATCATTTATTTAAAAGAGATGTGGATTATGTGGTAAAAGATGGAAAAGTAATAATTGTTGATGAGTTTACTGGAAGACTTATGCCTGGAAGAAGGTGGAGTGATGGCCTCCATCAGGCTGTAGAAGCTAAGGAGAGATTGAGAATTGAGGCTGAAAATCAGACTTTGGCTATGATAACTATACAAAACTATTTCAGAATGTATGAAAAACTTGCTGGTATGACAGGAACTGCTGAGACAGAAGCAGCAGAATTTAAAGAAATTTATAATCTTGATGTAGTGGTTATCCCTACTCACAAACCCATGATAAGAATTGATTACCCAGATGTGGTTTTTAGAACCCAGAAGGAGAAGTTTGCGAAGGTGGTTGAAGAAATAGAAAAGTGTTACAAAGAGGGAAGACCTGTTCTTGTAGGTACAACGAGTATTGAGAAAAACGAACTTCTTTCAAAAATGCTTAAAAAGAGAAAGATACCTCATCAGGTTTTGAATGCAAAACATCATGAAAAGGAAGCTCAAATTATTGCTCAGGCTGGAAGGTCTCATACAGTAACTATAGCTACCAATATGGCTGGGCGAGGGGTAGATATAATTTTAGGAGGAAATCCCGAAGGTCTTGCTAAAGCTCAACTTGAAGCAGAAGGATATGATTTATCTGAAATTGACGAAAGAGCTTGGAACGAAATTCTTGCTATGGCAAGACAGGGGATTGATCCTACTACTAAATATAAAGAATATTGGGCTAAGGTTCTTTATGAAAAATATCTTGAGTGCCAGAAGGATGCAGAAAAAGTAAAAGTGCTTGGGGGGCTTTATATAATTGGAACAGAAAGACACGAATCAAGAAGAATAGACAATCAGCTAAGAGGAAGAGCAGGTAGACAGGGAGATCCTGGAGCATCTCGTTTCTTTCTTTCTTTAGAGGATGATCTTTTAAGACTTTTCGGCTCAGAAAAATTAAAAACCTTTATGGAAAAGCTTGGTCTTCCTGAAGGAGAACCCTTAGAACATCCGTGGTTGTCAAAAGCTATAGAGCAGGCACAAAAGAAAGTGGAAGCATATCATTTTGAAATAAGAAAACACCTTTTAGAATACGATGATGTGATGAACAAACAGAGAGAAACTATTTATTCTCAAAGAAAAGAAATATTAAAAAGCGAATCCATAAAAGACTGGATTACCTCTATGATAGAAGAGAAATGCGAAGAAATTGTAGAAGAAGCTTTTGTTGAGAACAAACATCTTGGAAGAGAAAACTTTGAATTAATTTTACAAAAGTTCAAAGAAGTTTTTGCTTTTTCTCCAAAAGTAGATTTAAATCTTTCTAAGAAAGAAAATTTTGTTAGAGAACTAAAAAATTGTGCTCTAAAGAAGTATGAAGAAAAGGAAAAGGTAATAGGATCTGAAACTCTGAGAGGACTTGAGAAATATTTTCTTTTAACCACTATAGACACTTTATGGAAAGAGCATCTTTTAATGCTTGATCATTTAAAAGAAAGCACAGGTTTGAGAGGATACGGCCAGAAAAATCCATTACAGGAATATAAAAAAGAGGCGTTTTATCTGTTTGTAAATTTAATGAAAAGGATAAAAGAAACAACTCTTTCCTATCTTTTTAGAGTAGAAGTTAAAGAAGCTCAGGAATCCTCTGAAAAAGTAATAGATGAGTTGGAGAAAGAAGAAATTGATGAAAAAAGATTGCAGTATAAAAGAGAAGATGTGTTTAAAGAAAAAGAAGAGAAAAAAGCTTCTCAGCCAGTTAGAGTTCAGAAAATAGGAAGAAATGACCCCTGCCCCTGTGGTAGTGGTAAAAAATACAAAAAATGCTGTGGTAGAAATTTAGAAACAAGAGAGGTCAGAGATGAAGTGTCTAAAGTGTAATTATATTTTCTCTGAAGAAAAAAAAGTATGCCCCAAGTGCGGAGCTGATATGGGGATGGTATTTGAGAAATTAGGATATTTTCCACCTTCTACATCAAAACCATTTTTAACTGTAGAAGATTTTCAGGAAAAATCTTTGTTTGGTCTTGAAAATAAGGAAGAAATAGTTTTAGAAGAAGAATAATTAAGGATATTTATCTCCCCAGAAGTCTTTTTTGGTTCCTTCAGCAAGCTTTTTAGTTTCTAAAAGTGCGTTTTGATAATATGTCAAGACGAGCTTTTGGGCTTCCTTTGAAGTATAAGTGTCAGGATAGTTATTTATAATGTAAAGTATTCTCTGATAAGCACCTCTATAATATTTTATTTTATAATAAAATTTAGCCACATATAATTCATGTTGAGCTAAAAGTTCTCTAAGTTCTTTAATTCTCTTTTCTGCTTCTGCTTTATAAGGGCTTTTAGGGAAATTTTGTAATAGCCTTTGATAAGCAGATATAGCTTTTTTAGTGTAACTCTGGTCTCTATCATAAGGTCTTTTCATTTTATAATAACAAGTGCCTATTTGATAGATTACATAAGGAATAGCTTCATTGTTGGGATAAAATTTTTCAAATTCTTCATAAAGTGCTATAGCCTGTAAATATTCTCCCTGCCAGAATTTTGAATCAGCCATTCTCAATTCTGCAAGAACAGCCTGTGGAGAGCCAGGAAATTTATCTCTTATTTCCTTGTAAGCTTCATAAGCTCTTTCATAATTCCCTTTAGCAAAATTTTTTTCAGCTTCTCTTAAAAGCTCAGCAAGTAATGGCTCTTCTTCTTTTTTTTTCTTTTTACCAAAAGCTTCAGAGAATTGAGAACCTATTCCAGATGTTATCTTTGATACAGTTCCACAGGAATTTAAAAAAACTGAGAATAAAAAAAGCAAGATTAAATAAAAAGTTTTTTTAAAGTTGAAAAATTTCATAACATAGGTTTATGAGGACAATACTTTATTTAAAACATTTAAAATCGAACTTTTAGATACCGCTCCAACAATTACTTCTACAGGTTCTCCGTTTTTGAATATAATTAAAGTTGGGATAGCTCTAATCCCATATTTACCTGGTGTGACAGGATTTTCATCTACATTCATCTTGCAAACCTTTACTTTACCTTCTAATTCCCCTGCTATTTCATCAATAATAGGGGCTATAATTCTACATGGTCCACACCAGGCTGCCCAGAAGTCTACTAAAACAGGTATTTCAGACTTAAGAACTTCCTTTTCAAAATCTTGATCAGTTACCTTACATGTTGGCATTGTATTCCTCCTCTACATAATTTTAAATTCTTAACATTAAAAATATTAAATTAATACAATTTTTGCAAACTTCAATAAATTTCAATTTTTGTAAAAGATAAATCCCCTTTTAAGGAGTAAGACGATTTTTTTAAATATTATTTCTAAGGAGTTGGAAATTTCCTCCTTTTTTAAAAGATAATAATTATAACCTATTACAGCAGGTATAGCACAAAAGAGACCCATAGCAGTATTAATCAATGCCTCTGCTATTCCTGGGGCAACAGTTGCAAGACTTGCACTTCCTTTTAAACCAATGTCGTGAAATGCCTTCATTATACCCCAAACTGTTCCAAAAAGACCTATAAACGGAGCTACATTGCCAACTGTTGCAAGAATACCTAAACCCTTGCCCAGATTCATAAGAATATTTTCTTTTTCTATCAGAGCTTTTTCTATAAGTTCCTTTTCAGCCAAACTAAGAACAACCTCTTTGTCAAGATTTTTGGAAAAATCCTGATTTTCAAAATAGGTTTCATAAATTTCTCCAAAGGAAGCAACAACTCTTTTTATACTCTGCCCCAGAAGATGCAATTCAATCTTTTTTGTTTCTTTTACCAAAGAGGAAAAATCTTTAGTCCTCTTTAACATTGATTCCACATTTAAAATAAGCTTTTTAAAGTATCTATATCTAAAATAATTAGCAATAATTACATACCAGCTCTGAATACTCATAATAAGTAATACTAAAAGAACGAACTTTCCTACATATCCAGTTTGCCAAAAAACTTTCCACAATTCCATAAGATTAAATACCCCACACAAGATCTTCCAAAGATCTTTTAATATTTAAGAATTCCTTAAAAATTGTCAAGCCTTTTAAAGCAGGACCTTTTAATTCGTAAGTATATTCATTAACATAAGTATCTACGTGTTTTTTGATAGTATCTTGGTTTAATTCCTGAGCATAAGCTTTTAATAAGGGAAAAACTTCGTCCCAGTTATCTTTAGCCCAATTTATACTTTTTCTAAAAAGCTTGGCTATAGTGTTTTTAGTGTTTTGAGACAGATTTTTCTTGATAAAAAAGCCTCCTAAGGGAAGAGGTGCTCCAGTAACTCTTTCCCAATGTTCTCCCAAATCAACAATCTTGTAAAAATTGTATTTAGAATATACAAATCTTCCTTCGTGAATAAGAATACCCATATCAACTTTATTTTCTAACAGAAGAGGAATTATTCTGTCATAGCTAACAAAGATTTTTTCTATCTTTTTTTTGTAAAAAAAGTTAAAAAGAAAATGAGCTGTGGTGTGTTCTCCTGGAATAGCAATTTTTAGTTTTTTGAAATCTCCAACTGGATAAGGTTTTTTCCCTACAAGTAAAGGTCCTACACCAAAGCCAAGTGCAGATCCCACGGGCAGAAGTTCATATTCAGAGTAGATAAAATTCCAGATAGCAAAGGAAGCTTTTATTACAGGAAACAAGCCCTTTATAGCTAAATTGTTTAAGGTTTCTATATCTTCAAAACGAAAATCAAAATCAAAGGGCATTTCAAATTTTTTCAAAAGAATTCCTGAGACTATAAAAACATCGTTGGGACATGGAGAAAGGGCTATTTCCAGTTTTTGATTATGCACTTCCAGACCTCTCTTAGAATGTCAGAAGCCTTTTTTTTGTCCCATTCTTTTTCCGGTTGAAAAAGAAGATTACTTATTACTCTTATCTCAACCAGATAAATTTTTAATCTTTCACATGCCTTGGCAACTCCAAACCCTTCCATATTTTCTGCTATTGCATTGTATTTTTCGCTTATGAAATATGCCCTATTTACATCATAGGTTGCTGCGCATACAGTAGAAAAAACTCCTGCAACAGGGCTGAAATTACAATTTTCCAGAAGTTGGATAGCTTTTTCTGTAAAGGCATGAGTTAGAGAACACTTATTACAAGTTTTAAAACTTTCTGGAAAAGGAGTGAGATGGGTTTTGTATTTTCTTCCGAAATCTGTGAATATTTCTTCTGTTGCTACTACTACATCTCCTGTATGTAAGTCAGTTTTTGGATAGGCTCCAGCCCAACCAGTTAAAAAAGCCAATTTGGGCTTTTTAGCTGAAAGAATTTGATAGGAAGAAAGGGCAGACTCCACAGGACCCATTCCAACAATGTTTAAGTCCAAGTTTAAATCCTTTAAAACCTCAGCCTCAAGTTCAGAAGGAACAAGAACCGTTAACTCATGCATGGGTGTCCCTAAATTTCTATATCGTTTTCTATATCGTCTATATACTTAATGTGAGCTTTTATTCCTAATTCTATTAGAGTTTTTAGCAAAAAATCTACCTCATTAGCTCTTATCAAATTTCCCTCTGAGTAGAAAGGGAATTTTAAAATCACTTCCGCAGGTTTAAATTTAACAATTTCTACCTCAATTTTACTTTCAGGAGGAAGCCCTTTTAGGTTTTGTTTTAAGAATTTTTTTATAAAAAGTCTTAAATCTTTCTCATTTTTGAATTTTTTACTCAAACTCTCGAAAATATCACTTTAAAATTTTTGAAAATATTCTAACTTTAAAAAATATGGAAGTCAAGTATTACATAGGAACATGTGGATGGAGCTATTATTCCTTTAAAGGTTTTTTGTATCCATCTGAAAGTAAACCCAGAGAGTGGCTGAAAATTTATTCTAAGCATTTTAACACTGTAGAAATAAATGCTACTTTTTACAAAATCCCTACACCCAGAACTTTTGAAAAGTGGTATAAAGAAACACCTAAAAGCTTTGTTTTTTCAGTTAAAGCTCCAAAGGTAATAACTCACTTAAAAAAGTTAAGAGAGGTAAAAGAAGATTTAAAAAATTTTCTTGATGCCATATCCCCTCTAAAAGAAAAGGCAAAGGTTCTTCTTTTTCAGCTTCCACCGTCTTTTAAATATAACAAAGAAGTTATAGAAAAATTTTTTAAGATTTTGCCCTTAGATTATTTTAACATAATAGAGATAAGAAATATTTCTTTTCATAATGAGGAATTTGTAGAGCTTTTAAAAAAATATAAGGTGTGCCTTTGCTTTTCTGATTGTGCAGGTAAATATCCTTCTTGGTATGAAGTTCAGACCACTGATTATTTATACATTAGACTTCACGGTTCTGAAAAACTTTATGTTTCAAATTATGAGGAAGAAGAACTTCAGGAACTGGCAAAAAAGATCAAAAGCTTTAAGGTTAAGTCAGCTTTTGTTTATTTTGATAACACAGCAGAAGGATATGCTGTTCCCAATGCTTTAAGATTAAAGGAAATTTTAGAGGTTTAAAATTTAGATTAAAGTTTTAAAAAAAATTTTCTTCTGTAGGTTTTTCGTCTTGGAAAAGAGTTTTTATTTCTATAATTTCATTTTTAATTTTTAAAAACAGTTCAACAAGTTCAGGATCAAAATGTTTACCTGATTCGTTTTTGATAATTTCAAAAGCTTCCTCCACAGGAAAAGCTTTTCTATAAGGTCTATCAGAGGTCAAAGCATCAAAAACATCAGCAATAGAGACAATTCTAACGAATAGAGGTATATTTTTACCTTTAATTCCGTAGGGATAACCTGTGCCATCCCATTTTTCATGGTGCAGGAGAGCTACTTTTTCTGCAACCTTAAGATATTTTATCTTTGAGCCTTCCAAAATTTTAGCCCCTATTACAGTATGTGTTTTCATTATTTCCCATTCTTTTTTATTTAAAGGTTCTGGTTTTAACAGAATGCTTTCAGGAATTTTTAGCTTTCCAATATCATGCAAAGGAGAACTATATTTTATAAGTTCAACCTGCTCTTTACTTAGTCCGAGATGCTCTGCTATTTTTGTAGAATAAAAGCTAATCCTGTGAATATGAAAACCCGTGTATATATCTTTAAATTCAGCAGCTTTGGCAAGCCTGTGTATTGTCTCCAGTGAAAGCTCTTTTATCTCATTAAAAGCTACTTGAAGTTCCAGATAAAGTTTTTGAAGCTCTGAGGTCTTTTTTTCTACTTCTTTTTCTAATACTTTTTGATAACTTTTTAGAAAATCTCTATACTTTTTTATCTTAGAAATAGAACTAATTCTTGCTTTTAATTCGGGAATAAGAAAAGGTTTATTTAGAAAATCATCAGCTCCTGCAGAAAGGCCCTTTATTCTGGTGTCCAAATCACTAACTGCTGTAATTAAAATAATTCCTATATCAACTGTTTCTGGATTGTTTTTAACAATTTTACATAAAGAAATACCATCCAATTCAGGCATCAGAAAATCAACCAACATTACATCAGGATTGATTTCAAAAAGCTTTTCCAGTGCATCTTTCCCATTTTTTGAGGTATAAACTTGATAACCCTCTGAAGAAAGAATCTCTTTAAGATTCTCTCGAGTAGCAGGATCGTCATCAACAACTAAGATTTTTGTATTTTGTGGGTTTTCAACTTCTGGAAAAAACATTTTTCTACTTTTTTAAGTTCCTTTAAGGTGTTAATATTTATGAAATTTTCTTCATCTATTTTATCATTCTTTTCAATAAATAAAATGTTTTGATTATTATACAGATATTGGAAAAGCCTGAAAAGACTTTTTTTTGGAGATGTTAATAGAAATGTTTCTATTTCTCTTCTTAAAGAACATGGATAAATACCTGGAAAGGGTTTAATTCTTTCCTCATCTTTACTAACTATCAAAAATTTGTTGCAAAAAATATAAGAAAGGGTGTTTAAATAATTTAAAAAACTTATTTCTATTAGAGGTTGATCAACAGCTACCACTAAAAGACTTTCTTCCTCCGAAAATGTTTTTAAAGCTGAAATAATACCAGATAAAGGTCCTTCTATTTCTGAATAAAAGTCCTTTATAAATATTATTTCTTCAGATTTTATTTTTTCTTTGATTAAAATTTCTTTGATTTCTTTTTCTTGTGTTTCATTCTTAACTGAAATAAAAACAGGAGAGGATAAATTTTTCAATCTTTGAAAAACCCAGTAGATAAGAGGTTTTTTACATAGCAACTTTATAGCTTTTTTTCCACCTATTCTTGTTCCTTTTCCTCCTGCCAAAATAAGAGGTTTCATTTCAGAGATTTTTGTTTATTTTAATATAGCTTCCTGAAAATTGATTTTTATAAACTTCAACTACTGCAGGAAATTTTTCTTTTAGATCTTTCAGATGGGATATTATTCCTATTATTCTTCCGCTCTGGTGAGCTAAATTTAATAAAGTATTGACTACCTTTTCCAAACTGTTTTCATCAAGACTTCCAAAACCTTCATCAATAAAAAGAGATTCAAAAGGGCGAGTTCTATATAAATTTAAAATTACATCTGAAGTTCCCAGTGCTAAAGAAAGGGTAGCTAAAAAGGATTCACCTCCAGAAAGGGTTTTTGTCTCTCTTTTACTTCCTGTATAGTGGTCAAAGACCTCTAAAGTGAATTTCTTCTGCAAAATTTCATCCTCTATAAATTTATATCTTCCAAAAGAGAAATCTTTTAAATAAAAATTGGCTCTTTTTAGAATAAGCTGAGCAAAAAGAGAAAGTACAAATGAATGAAAAGATACTCCCTTTTTATTTTTGCCAACAATAATATTGTATAAAGTTTCAAGTAAGGGATACTCTTTTTCTAAGCCTTTTTTTTCCTCCTTTATCTTTTCATAGGTTATTAAAATTTCTTGAAGATGCAGTATGTCTCTTTCCAAGCTACCTATGTCTTTATTTATCTTCCCTAAGGATTCTTCCAAAATTCCTTTCTCTCTATACATTGACTCTAATTTCTGAGTTAAAGTGTCCTCATTTAGAGATTTATTAATTACTTTCTCCCAATTTTTTTTACAAATTTCCAATTTTTTATTATTTTCTTCAAGTTTTCTTTGAATTATTTCTACTTCATAAAAATAACTCTGAATTTCTTTTTCTATATTTTCTATTTGAGGTATCACAGTTATATAATTTTTAAAATCGTTTATAGAGGTTATAAAACCATTAACTTTTAAGTCAATCAGTTTCAAAACATTTTTTTTATATTCTGTAGATTTTTCTTTGAGGATTTTTTCTGTATTTTTTAATTCTGATTCAATCTTTATTTTTTCTTCTCTTAAAAAAAGAAACTTATTTTCCAGAGTTTTTTTTCTATTTTCCCAGACTTCAATTTCCCTTTGCAGAGCTTCTATTTTAAACTTAAGATCTTCAAAAGAGGAAAAGTTTATAAAAAGTTCTTGAAAAACCCTTAGGCGTTCTTTTATTGATATTTCTTCATTTTTCAACTTCTCTATTTCTTCTTTTACTTTTAGCTCTTTTTTTTCAAGAAAGTTCAGCTGAGTTTTTAAGTCTTTTATTTTATTTTCTAAGAAGGTGTTTAAATTTTTTACTTTATCTTCTGAGAGATTTGAAAGATAATTCTTGGGAAGTTGAAGTAATTCTTCTTCAATCTTTTTATACTTTTTACGAAGTTCATTTTTATCCTGATTTTGTAAGATATCTTCAACTCTTTTTATTTTGGCTTTTAAAGTATAAAACTTTTCTTTTTCTTTTTCTAAAAGTTCTTTTTTTTCAGAAATTTCCTTTTCTACTAATTTGAGATTCTTAAAGAAGTTCTTTTCCTTAATTGGACTGGGATGGAAGGTGGAACCACAAACAGGGCAGGGCTCCCCTTTTTTCAAAAACTTGGCTAAATATTGAGCACGGTTCTTTATTTCTAAATCTTCTTTAACTTTTTCAAGCTTTTCACAATGTTCTATAAGCTCCTTAATTTTCTTCTCGCTTCTTTTCAGTTCCGGTATCAATCTTTCATATTCCTCAAAGTTGTTAAATAACTCGACAATTTTTTCTCTTTCTTTTATCAGAATAAGAGCCTTATTAACTTTATCCTTTTTTTCAAAACTTTTTTCTGTTTCTTCTTTTACAAGCTTTATTCTGTCCTGCAGATTTTTTAATTCTTCAGATCTTTTTTGAAGGAGATAGATTATTTCTTTTAATCTTTTTTGTAGCTTTACTCTTTCTATAAAACGATTTTCTAAATCTTTTAAACTTTTTAATTCTTGTTTTTTTTCTTCTATATCCTTTTCATACTGTAAAAGATTTTTTGTTTCTTCTTCCAAAGTTTTTAAATCATTTTGAATTTTGAAAAGAGTGTTTGATAGTTTTTTCTTTTTATAGTGATTATCTTTTAATTCCTTTTTGAGTTTTTCAAAATTTTCATAAAAGATTTGATGGTCTTTTAATACTTTTAACTTTTTAAGAAGTTCCTTTTTAGCTTGAATCTTTTCTTCCTCACTTTTAAGATTTTTCAGTTTTTCTGAAAGATCTTTTATTTCTTTATAGAGTTGAGAAATATTTTCCAGTTCTTTTATTTCTTTTTCAATTTTTTCTTTTTTATAAAAGAGCAGTTTTAGCTTTTCTGCCAGACTTTTTTGCTTGTTTTTAAGCTCTTTAATTTTATTTTTTAGTTCTTCCAGATCTGATATTTGAGCGATATTTTTGAGATCTTCTTCCCTTTTACTTAAAGACTGATAGAGTTCTTTTATTTTTTTTAATTTAATTTTGAGGAAATCTTCTAAGTGAGAAAAGAGAGAGGTTTCAAAAATGGTTTCAAGTAGAGCTTCTCTTTCTTCTTTTTTAGCAAGTAATATTTTTCTGTATTCTCCCTGAGGAATGAGAAAGACCTTTTTAAACTGTTTGGCATCAAGTCCTATGAGTTCTTTTATTTTATTTTTTATTTCTCCTTTTTTTGATGAAAAAAGCCTGTTTTCAATCCATAATGATACACTCTCAGTCCTTCTTCCCAAGGGAGGTCTTCTTATGATCTGATAGATTTTTCCGTCTAAGGAAAATTTGAAATTGATTTCAGGAATAATATTTGGTTTGTTTTTAATAAAGTGGGAAATTAAATCTGCTGGATTGCGTCCTTCTACGGTGCTTTCTCCGTAGAGAGCATAGACAATCGCGTCAAAAAGTGTAGTTTTCCCTGCTCCTATTTCTCCTGAAATTAAAAAGAGCTTATTTTCTACTAAGAATTTAAAATCTTCTTCTCCGATTTCAACTTGAAGGTAAGGTCCAAAGCCTTTTATAGAAAGATAAAGGGGTTTCATTTAATTTTATATTTTCTTTTCATTTCTCTTTCTAAGTCTCTTCTTTTTATCTCTTCTCGTCTATCATAAATCTTTTTACCTTTTGCCAGAGCAAGTTCAACCTTAGCCCATCCTCTTTCATTGAAATAAATTTTTAAAGGAATAAGGGTATAACCTTTTTCTTGAACTTTTCCTGCCAATTTTTTTATTTCTGACTTTTTAAGAAGAAGTTTTCTTGTTCTTGTAGGGTCTGTATTTTTTGCCTCTCTGCTGTGAGGATAAGGACTTATATGCAAGTTATAAAGGAAAACCTCTCCATTAACAATTCTGGCAAAACTATCATTTAAGTTGGCTCTTCCTTGCCTTAGGGATTTTACTTCACATCCAAGAAGCTGAATTCCTGCTTCGTAAGTTTCTTCTATGTTATAAAGATGGTGAGCCTTTTTATTAGTGCAGACTATTTTTTGTGGCATATCTTAAAAATAGCACATGTTAAACCTAAAGTCAATTTTAGTTTACAGCTGCTTGACAAGAAAGATAAACTTTGATATTATCCTTTTAAGTAACACAAGTCTACAAAGGAGGTAACTTCAATGGGTTCTCATAAACCATTCATATTATGGTTTGATGAAATTACCTATAAAGATGTCCCTATTGTTGGAGGTAAAAATGCCTCCTTAGGGGAAATGTATTCCAAACTTACTAAAAAAGGAGTGAAAGTTCCTTATGGATTTGCTGTTACTGCAGAGGCTTATAAATATCTCATAAAAGAAAATAAACTCGACAAAAGAATAAAAGAAATTCTTGCAGGACTTGATACTCACAATGTAGCAGATTTGCAAAAGAGAGGGAAAAAGATTAGAAATTTAATTTTAAGAGCTAAAATGCCGGAGGATTTAGCTGAGGAGATAAGAAAAGCTTACAGAAGATTGGAGAAGATGTATTTTAAAGGTGTAGATGTAGCAGTGAGATCTTCTGCTACAGCTGAAGATTTGCCTGATGCCTCATTTGCAGGTCAGCAGGAAACCTATCTTAATATAAGCGGAGAGAAAGATGTAGTTAGAGCAGTTCAAAGATGTTTTGCCTCACTTTTCACAGATAGAGCTATTTCCTATAGAGAAGATAAAGGATTTGATCACCTTTCTGTTTATTTATCTGTGGCTGTTCAGAAGATGGTGAGAAGTGATGTGGCTTGTTCTGGAGTGATGTTTACCTTAGACACAGAAAGTGGTTTTAGAGATGTAGTTTATATTACAGGTGCTTGGGGTTTAGGAGAGGCTATAGTTCAGGGAAAGGTAAATCCTGATGAATACTACGTATTTAAAACAACCTTAAAGCAGGGTTATAAGCCGATTCTTTCTAAAAAGGTTGGAAGTAAACATATAAAGATGATCTATGGAAAGAACCCAATAAATCCTATAAAGACAGTTAGGACATCAAAAGAGGAAAGAAAAAAATTAGTATTAAATGATGATGAAATTTTAACTCTTGCCAGATGGGCGATTATTATTGAGGAGCATTATGGAAGACCTATGGATATAGAATGGGCAAAAGATGGAGATGGGGTTAATGTTGGCACAGGAGAGCTTTATATTGTTCAGGCTCGTCCAGAAACGGTGCATGCTGTAAAACAGCAAAAGTATTATGAAGTTTATAGGTTAAAAGGAGAAGGGGAAATTATATGCACAGGTAAAGCAGTAGGAAGTAAAATTGGTCAGGGGAAAGCAAGGGTTATTCTGGAGGTAAACGAAATTTCTAATTTTAAAGAAGGAGAAGTTTTGGTAACCACAATGACAGACCCTGATTGGGAACCTATTATGAAAAAGGCATCCGCTATTGTTACAGATAAAGGAGGAAGAACCTGCCACGCTGCTATTGTTTCAAGAGAGCTTGGTATCCCTTGTATAGTAGGAACTGAAGTAGGAACTCAACTCATAAAAACAGGAAACGAAATAACTGTTGATTGTACCCAGGGAGAAGAGGGAAGAGTTTTGGAAGGTCTGATTCCCTTTGAAGTTGAAAGAATTGACCTTGAGTCTCTTCCAAAAACTAAGACAAAGATCATGATGAACATAGGTATTCCTGAACAAGCTTTTTCTCAGGGACAGATTCCTAATGATGGAGTAGGCCTTGCAAGAATAGAATTTATTATAGGTTCTCATATAGGAATTCATCCCTTAGCTTTAATAGAATATGAGAAATTAAAAGAAAGAGCTAAAAATGATAAGAAGGTAGCTAAACTTCTCTCTTTAATAGAAGAGAAAACATATGGATATAAAAATAAAGCTGATTTTTATATAGATAAACTTGCACAAGGAATAGCAATGATTGCTGCAGCATTTTATCCTAATGATGTAATTGTTAGATTTTCAGATTTTAAGACCAATGAATATGCTAATCTTGCAGGTGGATATTTATATGAACCTGTAGAACACAATCCTATGATAGGATGGAGGGGAGCCTCACGTTATTATGATCCTAAATTTGAACCTGCTTTTGCTTTAGAGTGTAAGGCTATTAAAAAAGTAAGAGATGAAATGGGGTTAAATAATGTAAAAGTTATGGTTCCTTTCTGCAGAACTGTGGAGGAAGGAATAAAAGTAATAAAAGTTATGGAAAAACATGGATTAAAACAGGGAGAAAACGGACTTGAAGTTTATGTAATGTGTGAAATTCCAAGCAATGTGGTGCTGGCAGAAGAATTTGCTAAGGTTTTTGATGGATTTTCCATAGGTTCTAATGATTTGACACAGTTAACCTTGGGTCTTGATAGAGATTCCGAGTTAGTGTCACATATTTATGACGAAAGAAATTTAGCAGTGAAAAAGCTTATAAAAGAAGTAATACAGACTGCTAAAAAACATAAAAGAAAAATAGGGATATGTGGTCAGGCACCCAGCGATTTTCCTGACTTTGCTGAATTTTTGGTAGAGTGTGGAATTGATTCCATGAGTTTAACTCCAGATACTATCGTAAAAACAAGACTTCTGGTGGCGGAAAAAGAGAAAAACTTAAAAAAGCAAAAATGAAATATTTTTTAATTTTTATTTTGATTTTTTTTCCTTCTGTAGTTTTTGCTCAGATCAGAATAGGAGTTTTACCTGTTGAACTTAAAGGAAGAAATATACCTTCTCAGTTTAAAGAAAAGATAGAAAATACAATTTATAAAAATTTAAGGGTTCCTTTTCAAATAGAGATAATTTCTTTAGATGAAAAGGATAAAAATCGGTCTCAAGTGCATTATCTTTTAGAATCTCACATAGAATTTTTAGAAAATGAAACAGAAATTGAACTCAATTTATTAGATCCATCAAGTTTAAAAACTGTTTATTCGGTAAAAGAAAAGGTAAGTTCCTCTGAGTTTTTATCAAGATTGCCTGTTTGCTGTGAAGAGATAAAAAACAGGGTTTTATCTTCGATAAATTTAATTAATATCTCTTCTCCAGAAAAGAAATCTTTCTTATCTAAAATTAATCCCTTAACCAGATTGGATGCTCTATTTTCCAGATTATTTTCTAAAAAAGAAAGATTTAATATAAAGATCCCCATTCCCCCTCCCCCTCCACCACCAAGTTACAACGGAAACCCTTATTTATCTCCTAATCCTTCTTATAAAGAAGGAATTAAAAATACTCCTTCTAAAACTTTTCCAGACAATAAAGTTTATCCATCATCTCCTTGGCAGTGGTTTTAGGTGAGGCAATGGGAGTTAAATATCAACCCCAAATTGTTATTAAGCCTAAAAGGAAAAAGAGAAGGAAAAGAAAAAAATGGTTTTTAGCTATTTTGCTGATAGCGGTTTTTCTAACTTTTTCTATCTACTTGGGCCTTAGCTTTATGGTTAAAAGAGAGATGAATAAAATTGAAGAGATTGAGAAAGAAAATAGATACCTTAGAGAAAAGATCCAAAAATTTTCTACTTCTGATATCCCTTACGAAGAACTTTTGAGAACAAAATACGGATACATAAAAAGGGGTGAAAAAATAATCATATATTCTCCTTATTATTATAAGAATAGCAAAATTAAAGAGGGGGTAGAAGAATGAAGTATATAATGGTAGAAGGTTTTTATGAAGGAGAGGGGATAAAGGTAGGGATAGTGGTAAGTAGATTTAATGTCTTTATAACTCAAAAACTTTTGGATGGGGCTTTGGACATTTTAAAAAGACACAAAGTTTCTGAGGAAAATATTTATGTTGCTTGGGTTCCTGGAGCATTTGAAATACCTTTAGTAGCCAAGAAACTGGCAGAAACCAAAAAGTTTGATGCTATTTTGTGTCTGGGGACTATTATAAGAGGTGCTACACCTCATTTTGAATATATTGCTGCTGAAACTTCCAAAGGCATAGCTCAAGTTACGCTTGAAACAGGAATTCCGATTATTTTTGGTATCCTTACTACAGATACCATTGAACAGGCTATAGAAAGGGCAGGAACAAAGGCAGGGAATAAAGGGGCAGAAGCTGCTTTAACAGCTCTTGAAATGGTTAATCTTATAAAAAAAATTGAGCAATTTTAATGGAGGAGGGGTGCATGAAGTCTTTAAGTGATTTTGATTTAAAAGGAAAAAAGGTTTTCATAAGAGTGGATTTTAATGTGCCTATGGAAAATGGGAAAATTACTGATGATACAAGAATTATTGAAACCCTTCCCACCATAAATTATGTAGTTCATTCTTTTGGTAAGGCTATTCTTTGCTCCCATCTTGGAAGACCAAAAGGGAAAAGAGTTCCTGAATATTCTCTTAGACCGATTTATGAGCACCTGAAAAAGCTTTTAAAAGTGCCTGTTAAATTTTTAGAAGAGATTACTGGTAGGGAAGCAGAAAAAATCATAAAAGATCTAAAAGAAGGAGAAGTCTTGCTTTTAGAAAATGTAAGATTTTATGAAGGGGAGACCAAAAACGATTTGGAATTTGCTAAGCTTTTAGCTAAATTTGCAGACATTTTTATAAATGATGCCTTTTCTGTTTCTCACAGGGCTCATGCTTCGGTAGTGGGAGTAGCTCAACTTGTTCCTGAAAAAGGAATAGGATTTCAGATGGAAAAGGAATTAAAGTATCTTTCTAAAATTGTGGGCAAACCAGAAAGACCTTTTTATGCTGTGGTAGGTGGAAGCAAAGTTTCAACTAAAATAGGGGTTTTAAAAAATCTTCTTAATAAAGTAGATAAGTTGATAATTGGTGGTGTTATGGCAAATACCTTTTTAGCTGCTAAGGGTTATTTAGTGGGGAACTCTTTATTAGAAGATGATTATATAGATGTGGCAAAGTTGATAATAAAAGAAGCCAAGGACCAAGGAGTAAAGATTTATCTTCCTGTAGATGTAGTAGTTGAAAGGAATGGAAAAATTGAAGAAGCAGAGCTAAAAGAGATTACCAGAGAAGATAAAATATATGATATAGGTAGGGCAACAGTTGAACTATTTTCTCAAGCTTTAGAGGGTGCAAAAACTGTAGTATGGAATGGACCTTTGGGTTATTTTGAAAAAACACCTTTTCATAGGGGAACAGTTGCTTTAGCAAGAAAAATAGCAGCGCTTCCTGGAACTACCATCGCAGGAGGAGGTGATACAATCCTTGCTATTAAACTTGCTGGAGTAGAAACAGCTTTGTCTTATATTTCTACAGCAGGTGGAGCTTTTTTAGAGTATCTTGAGGGTAAAGAACTTCCGGGATTAAAAGTTCTCAAAATTTAAAAAGGAGAAGAGAAAGATGAGAAAGTATCTGTTTGCTGGAAATTGGAAAATGAACAAAACCCTGAAAGAAGTAGAAGATTATTTTGATAAATTTTTGAAAAAACTTTCTGAGATTAATTTATCTGATAGAGAAATTATGATTGCTCCGCCTTTTACATCTTTAGCTTATTGTCAGAGCATTTTGAAGGATAAACCTTTAAAATTAGGAGCACAAAATTCCTGTTGGGAAGAGAAAGGAGCTTTTACAGGCGAAATATCACCTAAAATGCTTAAAGAATTGGGAGTTGAATATGTAATATTAGGACATTCTGAAAGAAGACACATTTTTGGAGAAACCAACGAGATTATTGCCAGAAGAGTAGAAGGTGTTTATAAATTTGGGCTTATACCTATTTTATGTGTGGGAGAAACACTTGAAGAAAGAAATAAAGGAAAAACTCTGGAAGTGGTAGAAACCCAACTTTCAGAGGGTTTAAAAGCTATAAAAGAAATAAAGGAGAATGAGCCAGTTATTGCCTATGAGCCTGTATGGGCTATAGGAACAGGGATTACCGCAACACCTGAACAGGCAGAGGAAGTTCACCTTTTTATCAGAGAAAAATTAAAAAAGCTTTATTCAGAAGAGATAGCAGGGAAAATTAGAATTCTTTATGGTGGAAGTGTTACTCCAGATAATATCAAAGATTTAATGAAAAAACCTAATATAGATGGTGTTCTTGTTGGAGGTGCATCCCTTGATCCAGAAAAGTTTTTTAAAATCTGCAGTATAAAAGTGGAGAAGGAATAAAATGGTAGAAGAAACTTGTGAATTGCCAAACTATTCGGATATCTCTCAGGCAATTTTAGAGATTCCAAAAAAATATAAAAACATAGTTATAGTGGGAGCAAGCCATAAGCCTGAGCGTCCGAGTTATAAGGTAATGGAATATCTTCTTAAAGAAGGATTTAAAGTAATTCCTGTTAATCCTGCAAGAGAGGAAATTTTAGGACAAAAGGTTTATCCGTCTTTATCTGATTTGCCTCCCAAGTTTTATCCTGAAGTTATTATAATTTTTAGAAGATCTGATCAGGTTTTACCAATTGTTAAGGAAGCTATAAAGTTAAAGCCAAAAGTGATATGGATGCAGGAAGGAATAATTAATGAAGAAGCCAAAAAATTAGCAGAAAAAGAAGAAATAAAAGTAGTAATGAATAAATGTTTCAAAAAGGTTCACATTCTTGGTAAAAATAAATCCTGACAGAGAATATGTCCCCTGATACATCCTTAGAGCTTTATAATACCTTTGAAAAACTTAAAAATACAATTTCTAAAAACAGAACTGAGTTAATAGATTTAAATCTTTCCAGTATAGTAATTTCTGCTAAGAGATACATCTCCTTAGAAAATTTAAATGAAACGTTTATGGAATTTTTGATAAGGCTTTCTGAAGCTATCTATTTTAAAAGTTGCTTGTTATTAAATATTCATAGTGTAAACGAAGAAATTTCCGAAGATTTAGAAGAGAGTAATTTAAAGGGAAACTTAATGGAAGAAAGACTTAACTATTCCAAAGCCCTTACCTTAGAGAGGGTTTTGTTTGAGAAGATCTTTTTAACCAAGATTTCAGAAGACATCTTAAAAAATTTTGAGAGTAAGGGTTTTTTTGGGGCTGGGCAGAAAAGTTTAATTTTAGGAGCAATTTTATCTGTTTTGAAAAGAGAAGGGGTAAAAGAGGAAATACTTAAAAATTTTTCCTCATATTCAATTGAGTTTTATTTAGAAAGTTTAAAGGATTATCTTGAAAAAAAGATATCTTTTTCATTTAGAGAACTCATAGAGGAAAAGCTAAACAGAGAGGGAAACGAAAAGTTTTTAGGGATTGTGTATTATTTTTTATCCCTTTTGTTTTTGTGTTTGGAAGATTTGTGTTATATGATTCAAAATAACGAAAATGAAGACATTATAATTTTTTCAAAAATGTATCGCTAAATAGTCAGATGAGATAAAAAAGAGAAGAAAATTTAAGAAAAACAAACAAAAAATAGCAATTTCTTATAAGAGATAAAATAAATGCGGAACTCAATCTTTTTTTTCCACCTTGACTTTTTGCTTAGTAAGATGAAAATTGCTAATAATAAACTATAAAATGAAAATTGCAAATAATAAAATCAAAAAATTTTATAATTAGGGTAGATATATGACTTATAAAATTGTTCATAATTTTGAAATCTGTGATGGTTGTGAAGAATGTGTAAAAGCCTGTGCTCAAAATCATTTTGAGCTGAGCAATTGTGGGATTTATAAAGTTGGAGATAAGTTTTACTATTTTGCCTGTATGCATTGCAAAAAGCCCCAGTGTGGAGCAGCTTGTCCTGTAGGAGCAATAGATATTAAAGATGGAGTGGTAACATTTAATATGGAACTTTGTGTAGGATGTAGAAATTGTGTGGAAGCTTGTCCTTGGGGAGTCCCCAGGTTTAATTTTAATACCGGTACGATTAATAAATGTGACCTTTGCTATGAGAGAATAATAAAAGGAGATATGCCTTTTTGTGTGAGTGCATGTCCTAATAAAGCTCTGGAAGTGAAAAAAGTGGAGCCTAAGCCTAAACCTAAACCTCAAGCAAAACCTAAAAAAGAGGAGCAGTAGAAATGGGACCATATTTTAATTTTTTTCTTTTTGCACTATTAATTTTAGTGCTTGGTGTAGCACTTGTTGGAATTAATCTTATTTTAGGATTAAGGAGATACCATTCTGAAAAACTAATTCCTTATGAATGTGGACTTGATCCTTCAGGTGATGCAAGAATACCTTTTAGAGTGAGATTTTATTTAATAGCTGTGATATTTCTGGTGTTTGATGTGGAAATAATTTTTCTTTATCCTTGGGCTGTGATTTTTGAAGAATTAGGATGGTTTGGTTTTGTAGAGATAAGTGTATTTGTAATAATGTTATTAATAGCATATATTTATGCTTGGAGTGAAGGAGCATTAAAATGGGAATAGAAAAAAATACAGTTGAAATAGCACCAGGTATTAGGCAAGTTCCAGGAACACCGGTGGTTATAAGCCCTATTGACAAAATTATTAATTGGGCTCGAGCGGGTTCTATGTGGCCTGTAACTTTTGGTCTTGCCTGCTGTGCAATTGAAATGATGGCAACAGGAGCAAGTCATTTTGATCTTGACAGATATGGAATTATTTTTAGAGCCACTCCGCGTCAAGCAGATGTTCTTATTGTTGCAGGAACAGTTACTAAAAAAATGGCTCCTATTGTTAGAAGAGTTTATGACCAGATGCCAGAACCTAAGTATGTGATTGCAATGGGTAGTTGTGCCTGTTCTGGTGGTATTTTTAAAACATATTCTGTTGCTCAAGGAGCAGATGAGTTTTTACCTGTAGATATTTATATTCCTGGTTGTCCACCAAGACCTGAAGCTCTTCTTTTTGGTTTATTAACCCTTCAGCAGAAAATAAAAAGAGAAGCTAAAAAATGGGGATTTTGGAGATAAAAGATGGAAGAATTATTGAATGAATTAAAAGAAAAGTTTTCATCAGTTATTATAGAAGTTCAGGAAAAGGATTATCCTACCTTAATTTGTAAAAGAACTGGTTTTCTGGATTTGATAAAACATTTAAAGGAGGAAAAAGGATTTAAGTATTTAATTGACCTTTGTGGAGTAGATTATTTAAATTATCCCAAGAAAAATTTTGAAGAGCGTTTTGAAGTGGTTTATCATTTGTATAATCTGGATAGCAAAGTTCTTTTAAGATTGAAGGTAAGAATTCCAGAGGAGGACTGCTGGCATCACTCAGTTACACCTTTGTGGAGAACTGCTGACTGGTTTGAAAGGGAGTGTTACGATATGTTTGGCATTAAATTTAAAGGGCATCCGAATTTAAGGAGAGTGCTTATGCCTGATGATTGGGAAGGACACCCTTTAAGAAAGGATTATCCTGTTTATTTAGAAGAAGAGCAGGAATGGGATACATATAAAAAATTTATACAAAAATATAAAGGGTAAAGGGAAGGGATATGGCTACATATCTTGAGATTAACAAGAAACAGGTAAATGAAGAGAAGTGGGAAGAACCATTTTATCTTAATATGGGACCTCAGCATCCTTCAACTCACGGAGTTCTCAGGTTGTTTTTGGAGCTTGAGGGAGAAACTATTGTTAACTGCACACCTATAATAGGTTATCTTCATAGAGGAGTTGAGAAATTAGGAGAAAATTTGAATTACAATCAAGCTATAGTTTTAAGTGATCGTTTAGACTATATAGCTTCAGCAGCTAATAATACTGCTTTTGCTTTAGCTTTTGAGAAACTTATGGGCTTAGAAGTTCCGAGAAGAGCAAAGCTTTTAAGAACGATAGTCTGTGAAATGGCAAGAATTTGTAATCACCTTCTTTGGCTTGCTACTCATGCACTTGATATAGGAGCTATGACAGTATTTTTATACTGTTTTAGAGATAGAGAATGGCTTTTGAATATTTATGAAAAAATATGTGGTGCAAGGCTTACTCATACCTATGTAAGGGTTGGAGGGGTAAGACAAGACTTTACTCAAGAGATTATAGATGAGTTATATAAATTTACTGAAGAATTTCCTCCAAGAATTTATGATTATGAAACTTTGATTGATGTGAATAGAATTTGGCTAAAAAGAACAAAGGGGATAGCAGTTGTTCCACCAGAGGATGCTATAAATCTTGGTTTAACTGGTCCTTGTCTTAGAGGTTCTGGTATTGCCTATGATGTGAGAAAGTTTAGACCTTATGATGCCTATGGAGAGGTTGATTTTGTTGTTCCCACAGGTAAAAATGGGGATACCTACGATAGATACCGTGTGAGAATGGAGGAATTAAGACAGGCTAATTCTATTATCAGACAATGTTTGGATAAATTGCCTGAAACTGAGGGAGAGCCTGTTGTTGCTGAAGATGCTCCTGATCTCCTAATGCCTGAAAGAATTAAAAAGCCTGAGCCAAAACCTGTTCCTAAGAAAGGGGTTATTTTTAGAGGTGCTGATGTTCCTGTGGTGCCACCTGGTGAGGCATTTGCAGCTATAGAATCTCCAAAAGGTGAATTATCAGTTTATGTAGTAAGTGATGGTTCAAGTAAGCCATGGAGATTGAGAGTGAGAACACCCTCCTTTGTGCACATCTCAGCTATTCCTTATATGACTAAAAACCACATGATTGCAGACCTTATAGCTATAATAGGAACTTTGGATATAGTTTTAGGTGATTCTGATAGATAAGGGGGGAAAATGGGAGAGCTAATAGATAAATTAATATTTACAGTAATAGCTGCGGTTATTTTATTAGTTATAGCATTACTTCATGTAGCTTATTTGACCTATGCAGAAAGAAAAATTATTGCTCGTATGCAGCAAAGACTTGGACCTAATAGAGTAGGTCCAAGAGGTTTACTTCAGCCCATTGCAGATATGTTAAAGCTTTTAACCAAAGAAGATATTGTGCCTTATGGAGTTGACAAGCCCATATTTTACATAGCACCTTTTATTTCTCTTGTTTGTGCAGGAACAGGAGTTGCCCTTATTCCTTTATGGGAGAAGTTTGTTTTAAGTAACATAAATGTGGGACTCTTATTTATCCTGGCTTTAAGTTCTCTTAGTGCTTATGGAGTAATTCTTTCTGGATGGGCTTCTAATTCAAGATATGCTTTTTTAGGTGGTTTAAGAGCAAGTGCTCAGGTTGTGAGTTATGAAATTGCTATGAGCTTAGCCCTTTTAAGTGTGGTTTTAATGGCAGGAAGTCTTAATTTGATGGATATTGTTAAAGCTCAAATTAATTCTCCCTATAAAATTTATCTTATCCCTCAGATAATAGCCTTTTTTGTATTCATAATTTCAGCAATAGCAGAATGTAACAGAGTGCCCTTTGACCTACCTGAGGCTGAAACAGAGCTTGTTGCAGGATATTTTGTAGAATATAGTGCTATGAGATTTGCCATATTTTATCTTGCAGAGTACTTTGGAATGGTTGTAATGAGTGCACTTGCTGTTACTTGTTTCTTAGGTGGATGGATAGGACCTTTTGAAGTTCCTTATATTCCTTTCTTCTGGTTTTTAATAAAACTGTATTTTATCCTTTTTGTTTATATTTGGGTAAGAGCAACACTGCCTCGTTATCGTTATGACCAGCTTATGGGACTTGGTTGGAAGGTGCTAATTCCTGTAGCTATTGTTAATCTATTTTTGACAGCCTTTTTGAAACTAATAGTTTAAGAGGGTGAGGTAATGAAGATACTGGAAAAAGCTCTGCTTATTGAGATTTTAAAAGGGCTTGCTTTAACTTTAAGAAAAATGTTATTTGCTAAACCTGTAACAATTGAGTATTTTGACAAAGTTAGACCTGTTCCTGCTCCTGGATTTAGAGGACGTCATGCTTTGGTAAGAGATGAAAAAACAGGTGATACTCTTTGTATAGCCTGTATGCGCTGTGTAAGAGTTTGTCCTTCTAAGTGCATTAATGTGGAATATGAAGTTGATAAGGAAACCAAGAAAAGAAAAGTTGTTAAGTATGAGATAGATGCTCTAAGATGTGTATATTGTGGATATTGTGAAGAAGTTTGTCCGGTTAATGCTGTAGTGCTTACAGAATGGTATGAATATGTAGGGTTAAAGAGAGAGGATCTATTTTTTGATAAAGAAAAACTACTTAAAAATTGGGATGAATTTATAGCTACTCAGAAAAGACCATATTTAAATCCTTTCTGGAAACCAAGAGGTATTCCCAAAAAATTTTTACCTGCAAAAAAACGCCAGTTTACAGGAGTATAGGTATGAATTGGGATTTAGTTATTTTTTACTATTTAGCTATTGCTATGATATTTTCAAGTGTATTTGCCATATTTTCCAGACATCCGGTATATACAGTTTTATTGGTATTAGTAATGATAGTTCATCAGGCTTTTTTACTTTTAACACTTGGAGCTGAATTTTTGACAGCTGTTCAGATAATAGTATATGCAGGAGCAATTTTAGTTCTCTTTCTATTTGTGGTTTATTTGATTAATTTAAGAAAGGAAACCAAAAAAAATATCTTTATAAGAAAAGTTAGTTTAATAACTATAGTTTTCTTACTTTTTGGAGCGCTTTTAGTGAAAAATCTTTTAATTTTAATTTCTTTGAAACCATCTTTTAAAGCTTATCTTCCTTTTAATGTAGAAGAAAAAAGCAATGTTTGGTGGATAGCCAATTATCTTTTTAAAAATTATCTTCTTCAATTTGAGATAATAGGTGTAATTTTATTGGTGGCTATACTTGGTGCAGTATTTTTAATAAGAAAGGTAAAAACTGCTGAATAGAGGTGAGGGGGTAAGATGCCTACTTTAGAACAGTATGTTATTTTATCAATAATTCTTCTTTTAATAGGACTCTTTGGATTTATTTCAAGGAGAAATCTTATTGTAATTCTAATTTCCATAGAGATAATGCTAAACGGATTGATTATATTATTTGCTGCTCTTTCACATTTTACCAAGGATATAAGTGGATATATTATAGTGTTTTTTATAATAGCTATGGCTGCTGCAGAGGCTGCTATAGGGTTAAGTTTAGTTGTGTTAATATACAAAAGACTTAAAACAGTTTATTCAGATGAGATTACAAATTTTAAGGGGTAGGATATGGTTGAGAAGCATTTTGAAATAGTGACTAATTTTGATATTTATGTATTTCTGATACCATTTTTACCTTTGGTTGCAAGTATTATAACCCTTCTTTTTGGTAAAAGATATTTTAGAGACAAATCTCATATTTTACCTATACTGGCTTTATTTTTTAGTTTTTTGCTTTCTATTAAGGTATTGATAGAGGTTATTCACGGTAAAATTTATCATTTTGATGTATATACTTGGATGTTTGCTTATGATCTGAAAGTGGGATTAGGATTTCTGGTTGATCCTCTTTCTGCAGCTATGATGACAATGGTCACTTGTGTAGCTTTTTTAATTCATGTGTATTCTGTAGGTTATATGGGTGGTGATCCAGGATATTATAGATTTTTTTCCTATATTTCATTGTTTGTCTTTTTTATGTTAATGCTTGTTCTTTCTAACAATTTAGCTCAGCTTTACTTAGGATGGGAAGGAGTTGGACTTTGTTCTTATTTTCTTATTGGTTTTTGGTATCAGAAAAAGAGTGCTTCTGATGCTGGAAAGAAGGCTTTTATAGTTAACAGAGTAGGGGACTTTGGTTTTGCCTTAGGAATTTTTATGGCATTTTATTTCTTAGGAACTTTGTATTATAACGAAATCTTTCCCAAGCTTCCAGAGATTGCTAATAAATACATAGGGGTTCTTGGTTACGAAGTGCATGTTCCCTTTTTGATTGCTTTTCTTTTATTCTGTGGAGCTATGGGTAAAAGTGCTCAGTTTCCGCTTCATGTATGGCTTCCTGATGCCATGGAAGGTCCTACTCCTGTTTCAGCTTTGATTCATGCTGCTACTATGGTTACTGCTGGTGTTTTTATGGTTTGTAGACTTCATCCTCTTTTTGAGCTTTCTGATGCTATGATGTTTATTGTAGCTATAATAGGAGCATTTACCTGTTTTATGTCAGCAACCATTGCACCAACCCAGTTTGATATAAAAAGAGTTATAGCATATTCAACGCTTTCACAACTTGGTTATATGTTTATGGCTTGTGGAGTAGGGGCATTTATTGCAGGGATGTTTCATTTACTAACTCATGCATATTTTAAAGCACTTTTATTTCTTGGAGCAGGAAGTATTATTCATGCTTTACATCATGCTCCAGATCCAAATGACATAAGAATTATGGGAGGACTGAAGAAATATATGCCTCTTACCTTCTGGACTTTTTTTATAGCAAGCTTGTCTATATCTGGAATACCAGGATTTGCTGGATTTTTTAGTAAGGATGAAATACTGGCTCAGGCTTTCTTTTCTAAGTATCCTTGGGGTAAGTTTATATGGTTTGTTGGATGGGTAGTTGCTTCTATGACAGCTTTCTATACTTTCAGAATCTTTTTTAAAGCCTTTTACGGAGAATTCAGAGGTAAGGAGGTAATTCACGGATATCCTCATGAATCTCCGAGAGTTATGACTATTCCTCTGATTTTTCTTGCTATTGGATCTGTATTTGCTGGATGGATAGGAATTCCTAAAATTCTGGGTGGAAGCAATCATATAGAACAATTTTTAGCTCCTATACTTGGACATCCAAGGATTGTTCACGAAGTTTCACATTCAACTGAATATCTTCTTATGCTTCTTTCAATCGGAGCAGGGCTTTTTGGAATCTTTTTAGCTTGGTTAGTGTATGTTAAGAAACCGAGTTTGGAAACATTTTTCTCCAAGAACTTTAGACCAGTTTATGTATTCTTATTTAGAAAATGGTATTTTGACGAATTATATCATTATACTATTGTTAAACCAACTTTATGGATTGCAAGAAAGGTTATTCGTGGAGTTGCAGACAATACAATTATAGAAGGAATAGTCAATGGTAGCGCTAGACTTGTAAATATTACTGGGACAGGGTTAAGAATTTTACACACTGGAATTATAAACCATTATTCTACCTTTATTTTGATTGGTATATTAGTATACCTCTTAGTTTATCTATATTTGAAATAGTTTGGATGGGGGAGTACTATGGAAATTTTATTAAATAATCTGCTTTCCTGGATTATCTGGTTTCCTCTGATAGGGATATTAATAATACTTTTTACTAATAGAAAAAACGAATCCTTTATAAAGTGGGTATCTTTAATTACTATTATCATTGATACTATTTTATCAATTTATTTACTTATAAATTTTGATTTTTCCAAAACAGGTTTTCAATTCGTAGAAAAAAAGCATTGGATAGACTTTATCAATTCTTATTATTTCTTGGGTGTTGATGGTGTTAGTATTTTATTCATTCCGCTTTCAACCTTAACCACTCTTCTTTGTATATTGATTTCTTGGGATTCAATAAAGTCAATGGTTAAGGAGTTTTATCTGGCTTTGCTTTTTACTAATATTGCTATGGTAGGAACATTTTGTGCTCTTGATCTGGTAGTATTTTATATTTTCTGGGAAGCAATTTTAATTCCTATGTATTTGATTATTGGAATTTGGGGTGGACCAAGAAGAATATATTCTACTATAAAGTTCTTTCTCTATACTTTCTTTGGCTCGGTTTTCATGCTAATTGGAATAATTTATCTTTATATTAAATTTGGAACCTTTGATTATACAATTCTTGTTAATCAAAAATATCCTTTCTTAGTAGAAAGTCTTCTTTTCTTGGCTTTTGCAATTGCTTTTGCCATAAAAGTGCCTATGTGGCCAGTTCATACATGGCTTCCTGATGCTCACACAGAGGCTCCCACTGCAGGATCTGTTATATTAGCAGGAATCTTAATTAAATTAGGAGGTTATGGATTTATCAGATTTGCTATACCAATGTTTCCACAAGCAGCGATTTATTTTTCTAAACTATTTTTGGTTCTTTCTGTTATTGCAATTATTTATGCAGGGCTTGTATGTTTAGTAGAGGACGATTTAAAAAGGCTTATTGCTTACAGTTCAGTTAGCCACATGGGATTTGTTACCTTAGGTATTTTTTCTTTTAATCCTATCGCTATGAAAGGTGCAATTTTGCAGATGATAAATCATGGAATTGTTACAGGTGCTCTCTTTATGTGTGTAGGAATAGTTTATGATAGAACTCATAGCAGAGCTATAAGTTATTATGGAGGACTTGCTACCTCTATGCCTATATATGCTGCATTTTTTATGGTATTTACTTTGGCTTCCATAGGTCTTCCTGGAACTAACGGGTTTATAGGAGAATTTCTCATACTTCTTGGAACTTTTCTTTCCAATAAAACAATGGTAGTTTTTGGAGCTACAGGAGTAATTATAGGAGCAGCTTACATGTTATGGCTTTATCAAAGAGTATTTTTCCAAGAGCTTAATCCAAATGTTGCAGAGATGCTACCTTTAAAGAAAAATGAACTTATAGCCCTTATTTTACCAACTTTACTTATATTCTGGATAGGTTTATATCCTAACATCTTTTTAAACTTTATGACAACTTCAGTGCAAAATTTATTAATGAATTTGAGGTAATTTGGAGGGATATATGGGGATTACTTTAAATTTTTCTGTAATATTAACAGAGATAATATTTATTCTTGTTTCATCTTTCATATTTCTTATAGATAAATTTGTAAAAAACAAAAACTATGCTTTTTATATTACCCTTGTGACCCTTATATTAGCTTCTTACTTAATCTTGTTTGTTCCTTTTGGAGAGTTTACTTATGCTTACAAAGCTGATTTTTATTCTTCAACTTTAAAGCTTTTCTTAGTATGTGGTGCATTGTTGATTTCCTTACTTTCTTATAATTATCTTCAGTATTACATCAGTTTGAATTCTGGAGAATATTACGGATTTTTACTTTTTTCTATGGTAGGAGCGTTTTTAATGCTTTCTGGAATGGATTTGGTTACCATATATTTAGCTATGGAATTGATGAGTTTCCCTGTTTATTTTCTTATTGCCTTAAATTACGCTTACAACAGGCCATCCTTAGAGGGTGCTTTAAAATATTTTATCGTAGGAAGTCTTGGATCAGTTTTTATCCTTTTAGGCTTAGGAATAATTTATTACTTTGCTGGAACTTTTGTTCTTCAAGAAATATACCAAGTTTTGGCACAGAATTTATATCTGAAAGAGCTTTTAATAGGTTTTATTTTTATTCTTGTAGGTTTTTCAATTAAGTTATCTTTAGTTCCCTTCCATATGTGGGCTCCTGATGCTTATGAGAGTGCTCCAGTTCCTATAACTTCATTTATAGCAGGTATAGTTAAGTTTGCTGTAATAGCTACTTTGGTAAAAATAATTTTACTTGGTTTTAATCCTTTGAAATTAGAAATAGGAGAAGTTCTTATACCTATAATTTTAGCCAGTATTTTAATTGGAAATATAATGGCAATTAAACAGGATAATATTATAAGAATGTTAGCTTATTCCTCTATTGCACATGCAGGTTATGCAGGGTTAGGAATTATTAGTGCAGATTATGTGGGCTATAGTTTCACTGTATTCTATATGTTAGTTTATCTAATTATGACCATTGGAATATTTGGTGTTCTTGTATTTTTAGCCAATTTTAAGAAAGAACTACTTTATATCCCTAATATGGCAGCCTTAAGTGAGAGGGCACCATTTGTAAGTCTTTTAATCTTGATTTTGATGTTCTCCTTAGCTGGTATACCTCCTACAGCAGGATTTATAGCTAAATTTTATGTTTTTATGAGTCTGATCAAAACTAAATATGTATGGGTAGCCCTTATTGCTATTTTATTTGCTGTAATAGGTGCTTATCCTTATTTAAGGGTTTTAAAAGTTGTATATATGGATAAACAGAAGTTAGAGTTTAATTTTAAATACGACTTTACTTTCTTAATACCAGTATGCATAGCTGTTCTTTTAGTGATTATTATAGGTATTTATCCAAAACCTTGGACAGATATGATTTATAAGACCATGTATTTTTATATCAGCTCCCTATTTTACTCTTTCTAAATACATTAAACTTGAAAAAATTTCCTCTTACCACCTCTTAAAATAGGAAAAAATTTCTTTATTCTATCAAAAATTCCTCTCTAAAACCCTTTAAAAATCTTATTTTATTTTTGGCATACATCTTGCTATTAAAGAAAATAAAAGATTGGATAGAGGGGAGTAAGAGGTGATTAAACTGGTAAATTGTTCACCAAATTCTTGTACCTTAGCTTCTGACAAAACTTTTTCTAATAAATTTGATGGCAAGATATCTGATTGGTTTCAATTAATTCTTTTAAGTTTGATAGATAAAACTATCTTATCTGGTGAGAACGATTCAGAAGATAATTTGTTCTCAGAAAAACTTGCTGATGTTTTAAATGACAGCAAAAATTTATCAAAAGAGCTATCAGGAAATAAAGGTTTAGAAGAGCTAAATCTATCTCTTGGATACATACTCAGAAGTAATATATTTCAACAAAACAACTTTTCTGCTACTTTAAATGAAGATGGTTTAACCAGATCACAGAAGATTTCCTTGTGGAATAATTTTATAACCCAATTATTGAATAATTTTAAGACTGAAGAAGAAAAAAATTCCTTTATTGAGGAAATAATTTCCTTTCTATCTCAACATGAAGGTTTAGAAAGTGAAAGCATTTTTAATTCTCGAATAAATCAAGTTTTAGCCAAAATCTTATCTGAATTTAACGAGAATGAGTTATTAGAACTGCAAAATGAGATAGTCGGGAGAACAGATCTTTTAAAACTTCAGGAAAATAAGAAGGTTTTAAATAATGATGTGGTGCCTTCTTTTGAAGATAGGGCAAAGTGGTTGGAAATTCTTAGGTTATTGAAAGAGCTACAAAGTTTGACAAAGATGCAGAATAGTGATGTTTTAAACTCTCAGGCACAGGTTAATAATTTGAATAGAGATAACTTTCAAGGTCTTGTAAATAATTTTCAAATTAATACTGCAGGAAAATTAATTTCAGAAAATAAGAACTTAGAGGAAATTTTAAAATCTCAATTAGATAAAGTTGAGAGAAAATCATTTGTAACAGATAATGTAAAATTTTTAAATTCATCTAAAAATTATTCAAATTTAGATGGGCAAAAGGATGGACTCAAAGAGTTTTTCAATTTTGATGATATTGTAAGAATTGTAGTTTCAGAGAATGATAATTCAACAAGTAAAAAGGCGGGTTTGTTGAAAAAGAACCTAAGTTTTTATGATATTTTAAATAAAAGATTTGAAACACAGATAAATCCCTTTCAAAAAATAGTGAATAATGAGTTGGTAAAAAGTGTTTTTGATGTGGAAAATGTAAATAAGACCGAAGATATTAAAAATGCTAATTTTTACAGGCTACCTGATACATTTATGGAAATAGTTAAAGATATGGTTTTGGAGATACAACCAGAAGGTGAAAAGAAGGCTTTAATAAAGCTTGAACCACCAGAGATGGGCTCTCTTGATTTAGAAATAAAAGTAAAAAACAAAGATATAGAAATAGTTGCAAGAATTGAAAAGCAGGAAGTGTTACAGGAAATTAAACAAAATTTACATCATATAAAGGCGAGTTTAGAAGAATCGGGATTTAATTTAAAAAATTTTCAATTACTTCTGGGGTCTGGATTTGATGGTGGCAGTTTTGTAAAAAATTTTCAAAGAGAGGAAGAAAAATATTTCTATGGAGAAAAGAGTGAAAAAGTAGAAGAAGTAAATGAAGATACGATAAAGAATGAGGATTTGGTTAAATTTTATAATAAAAAAGGTAACTACTATTATATCGTTTAGAGAGGTGGTGCTAAATGGTGTCTCAAGTTAGCAATATAAGTGCTACAGGAAATTCTAATACACAGAGGGTTGCTAAAAAGGTTTTAGATATGCAGGACTTCATTCAACTGTTTATTACTCAATTACAGTATCAGGATCCTATGAATCCTATAGAAAACAACGAGATGGCGATTCAGCTTGCTCTTTTTAACCAGGTAGATCAGCTTTTTAAAATTAATGAAACACTTGATACCTTGGTTAGTATGGCTAAATCTCTTGATTTGGCTTATGTTTCAAATCTTGTTGGTAAAAGAGTAAAAATTGAAAGTAATATAGGAAGAGTAGAAAATGGAGAGTTTTTAGGAGGAGAATTTACCTTGGAGGAGCCTGTAAATTATTTAGAAATTGTAATAAGAGATAGTAAAGGAAGTTTAATTGACAAACTACAACTTAGTGGACTTCAGGCTGGGACTTATAAAATTGACTGGGATGCAACAGATAAAAATGGAAATAAAGTTTCAGATGGTAATTACACATTTTCTATAGTAATTCCCTATGAAAATACAACCCAAACTATAACCCCTACCATGATAGCCGAGGTAACAGGAGCTAAGCTTGGAGATAATATTCAAATAGTTGTTAATGATAACTATACTGTAGATATGGAAAATATAAAAGAATTGATAAGAGGGGAGTAAATATGGGTGTATTTGGCACTATTTATACATGTTATAGTGGAGTTTGTACAGCTACCACAGGTATGAAAGTAGTTGCTGACAATATTGCAAATCTTAATACCACGGGTTTTAAAAGAAGCAGATACGAGTTTGCAAACGAAATAGCTACAGCAATTCAAGAAGTATTTGTTAAGGAAAAAGGATTGGGAAGTATGGTAAAAAGCATAAGAACCTTATACACTCAAGGAGGGATTACTACAACTGATGTTCCCACTGATCTTGCTATTTCTGGTAAAGGATTTTTTATAGTTTCAGACCAAAATGGTAATATTTTCTATACAAGAGATGGGCAGTTTTTTGTAAATGAAGTTGACGAAAATCACTTTGCCCTTCAAAACAGTCTTGATCTTTATCTTCTTGGTGCTGATCCTGCAGCAACAACTGCAGATTTAACCTCTCTCAGAACATATCTTATTCCAAAAGTAATGCCACCTCAGGGGACAAGTGAAGTAAACCTTCAGGTAATATTTGACAGCAGGAAATCTTTAGAAACTACAGATGATCCTCTGTGGCAAAATTATGATGCAACCAGAGAAACGGCTCTTGAAGATGGTAAATACGATTTTGTTTGGAGTTTACCTATTTATGACAGTTTGGGTGAACAGAGAACCCTTCAACTTTATGCAGACAGAACTTCCAACCCAAATGAATATGAACTTTTAGTTGCTCTTGATGATCCTTCTCTTGATGGAAGGGGGCAAGGTCCTTATCAGGGGGCATTTCTTTATGGTATTCTAACCTTTGGAGGAAATGGAGATGTTACAGATGCAAGATTTTGGGAGATTACCGATCCATCCTCTTTTGATCCCAATGATCCCAATACTAATCCTATGGATTTAACCACACTTGGAAGGCCTCAATTTACTTTAAATATTCAGGGCAACACCCAAACCATAACTTTAGACCTCGGATTTCAGGTTGAACCAGATGGAAGTATAACCAGAACTTCTTATGCAAGTAAACTTTTAGCCAATCCTTTTGTTCAACTTTATTACAATCAAAATGGATATGCTCAGGGTATTTTTGACAAAATAGAAGTTATTACAGAGGAAGGATTAATCAGAGCTTGGTATACAAATGGACAAAATATAGAAGTAGCCAAAATATTTTTGGCTGATTTTACTGGATATGAGGACTCTTTAGTAAAAATAGGATCAAACCTTTTTCAGGCAAAAGAAGGCGTAACACCCTTTATATTTGCTCCCGGACTTTACAAAAGGGGAAGGCTTATTTCTGGAGCTCTTGAGGGATCTAATGTGGATCTGGCAACAGAATTTATTGATTTAATTGTTTTACAGAGAGCTTTTCAGAGTAATGTAAGAGCAATTGTTACAGCAGATCAGACCTTGGAAGATTTTTTAAATAAAACATAAAAATAGCCGATAAAAAATAAGGGGGGGTGAATAGATATGGGTTTAACTGATGCTTTATTTACAGGAACAAGTGGATTGAGAGCCCTTGGACATGGGATGAGTGTTGTAGGAGACAATGTAGCTAATCTTAATACTACTGCATTTAAAGGTGCAAGGATATCTTTTAGCGATATAATGGCTCAGAGCATAAACACTGCTGCAGGGTCAGGACAGCTTGGAAGAGGAGCAACTCTTCAAGCACTCTATCCAATATTTACCCAGGGTTCTTTTGAATCAACAGCAAATCCAACAGACCTTGCCATTGCAGGAAATGGCTTTTTTATTGTGAAAGATCCGAAAACTACAGGTAATGTCTTTTACACAAGAGATGGACAATTTATGATTGATAAAGAGGGATATCTTGTTAATGCAGCAGGGCTTAGGGTTCAGGGATGGAGAATAGATGAAGATACAGGAGACATAACAGGTGCTATTACAGACATCAGAATTGATAGAAGTTCACCCCCAGTAAAAACAAGCTTGGTTGAGGTAGTTACCAATCTCAATGCTGAGGCTGAAAGAAATGTAACCATAGATACTACGGATTCTACATCTTCATCATATGTTAATTTTTTAAGCAATGATATTACAGATGATAGTGGTGTTACTCTCTACGGGAAATGGAATGCTACCTTAGCCACTCCTCTTGCGACCACGGATTATGACTACAGGACATCTCTTTATGTTTATGATTCTTTGGGAACTCCTCACGAGATTACTATCTACTATAAAGCAGCTAACTTAATTACATCAGACGGAACCACACCTGTATATGAATTTCTTGTTACCTGCAATCCTGAGGAAGACATGAGACAAGGATTTAATGATCAGAATAGCCCACTTTATCAAAAAAAAGGAGTTTTGATGTATGGAATGCTTGAGTTTGATACACAGGGTAATGTGAAAAACTTTTTAAATGTGTATAGATATGGATGGTATGATGGAGATGATTCAGATCCTGCTAATAATTATTATCAATTAGTTAGAATAGTTGATGATTCAGGAAATCCTATAGATACTTCTACTCTTTCTTCATATGATGCTTTTGCAAATAGTGATAATTTTACCACTACTATCGACGCACTTGGTCCTAATGGTTATCCTGTTTTTATAGCTGATTTTTTGGACATTGAAGTAGCTCCAGACGGAGCTACTGAAGATCCAGCAGCAACACAAAATCTTCAGCCTATTGAACTCAATTTTGGATACTATTATGATGGATCCTCTTGGCGTTCTGAAACAGTTAGAACAACTCAGTATTCAGCTCCTTTTGCAACTTTGTTTTATGATCAGAATGGCTTTGGACCTGGAACTTTGGAAAGCATAGCTGCTGACAATGAAGGAAGAATTACTGGTTATTATTCAAACGGAAGAGTTATTCCTCTCTGGATGGTTGCACTTGCCAATTTTAACGCTCCGGAGAGACTGCAAAAAGTGGGGGGAAATCTGTTTAAAGAAACTACGCATTCTGGTCCGCCTGTTACCGGTAAACCGGGAACCAACGGACTCGGTACCATTGCTCCAAACTCCATAGAACAGTCCAATGTTGACCTCGGGGAGCAGTTCGTTAAGATGATTATTTTTCAGAGGGGATTTCAGGCGGATGCAAGGATTATTACTGTCTCAGACAGCATGCTTGAAGAGTTGATCAATCTTAAGAGATAGTCTTTTGATTACCAGCGGAGGAGGGCTCCTCCAAAAGTGAACCCTCCTCCAAAAGCTACAAGCAACACAAGATCTCCCTCTTTAAGTTTCCCTTCTTTTTCTGCTTCATATAAAGCAAGTGGAATGCTTGCAGCTGAAGTGTTTCCATACTTATGTATATTTACATACACTTTTTCCTTTGGAAGATTTAATCTTTCTCTGAGATATTCAATAATTCTCAGGTTTGCTTGGTGGGGAACAAGAAGTTTTATATCATCAGTTGTTAAGCTGTTTCTTTTTAAAAGTTCAAGAGCAATTTTTTCCATCATTCTTGTTGCAACTTTAAAAACCTCTCTCCCCTGCATTTTTATGTAGTACTCCTCCTCGGGGAGCCTTTTATCAAAGGGTGGATAACAGGACCCCCCACCCTTTAGAGTGAGCAGGGTCCACTGAGAACCATCGGCACCGAGGAAAACATCTATAATACCTCTCTTTTCGGGCTCCGGACTGCTACCCATCACCACTGCTCCTGCACCATCTCCAAGAAGCACACAAATAGTTCTATCTTTCCAGTTTGTTTTGCGTGATAAAGCTTCTGCTCCTATAACAAGAATTTTCCAGTCAGGATTGTTTTTTATAAATTGATCTGCTACTGCTAAACCATAGATGAAACCAGAACAAGTAGCAGAAAGATCAAAGGCACCTGCATTTACAGCCTTAATTCCTTCCTGCACTAATACAGATAAGGAAGGAATGAGGTAATCTGGAGTAACTGTAGCACATATAATGAGATTTAGTTCTTCAGGAGATACTTTTGCTCTTTCAAGAGCTTCAAGACTTGCCTTTATAGCATATTGGCTTATGTTTTCTTCGTCTTCTAAAATTCTTCTTTCTTTTATTCCTGTTCTTTCTGTAATCCACTTATCTGAAGTTTCTACCATTTTTTCCAAATCAAAATTGGTAAGAACCTTAGAGGGAACAGCCATTCCTATACCAAGCACAGCAGATTTTACTATACTCATTTCTTTTCTTCTACCTCCAAAGTTTTTGTAATAGCAGTTTCTAATTGTTCAATTAGATTAAATTTTATAAAATTAATAGCCACCTTTATTGCGTTTTTAATAGCTTTTGGATCAGATCTCCCATGAGCGATTATAACATTTCCTTTTACTCCGAGAAGAGGAGCTCCTCCATATTCTCTCCAGTCAGCTTTTTTTCTAAAATTTTTAATAGCCCCTTTAGCAAGTCTCATTCCTAAGAGATAAATAAAAGAATTTTTAACCTCATTTTTAAGCATCTCCAGAATTACTTCTGCCAAACCTTCGGATAATTTAAGACAGATGTTTCCAATAAATCCATCGCAAACAACCACATCTACATCTCCCCAAAAAATATCCTTGCTTTCTATGTTACCTACATAATTAAGTTGGGAATTTGTAAATAGCTGGTGAGTCTTTTTTACTAAAGTATTACCTTTACCTGTTTCTTCTCCTATGGAAAGAAGAGCGATTTTGGGATTTTTTCTTTTCCAGACCTTTTCAAGAAAGATACTTCCCATTAATCCAAACTGAAACAAATCAAAAGGTTTGGAGTCTACATTTGCACCTGCATCAATCAGAACGAAAGGCTCTTTTAAAGTAGGGATTAAAGTAGCTATAGCAGGACGCCTTACTCCTTCAAGTCTTCCAAGAGTAAAAATAGCACCAGCAACAATTGCTCCAGAATTGCCAGCAGAAACAAAAGCCTGAGCTTTTCCATTTTTTAATAATTCAAGACCTTTAAAAATTGAAGAATTTTTCTTTTTTAAAGCATTTTTGGGAGTTTCTTCCATTTTAACCACTTCTTCAGCATAACAAAGAGAAACCCTCTCCTTTCTTTTCCAATCTTTCAAGACAGACTCTTTTCCAACCAGATACAGGTGGAGTTCTGGGAAACTTTGAAGAGCTAACTCAGCTCCCTGAAGGGTTGAAGAGGGAGCTAAGTCACCTCCCATTACATCCAATACAACTTTATACATTTTTTGATTTTAGAGACAATTAAACTTCTTCTTTTTCTATAAAAGCCTTGCCTTTATAATATCCACAGTTAGGACATACTCTATGTGGCAGTTTAGGAGATTTACACTTAGGACATAAAGAAAGAGAAGGAGATACTAAATGTTTGTGAGCTCTTCTTTTCCCTCTTCTTGATCTGGAAGTTTTTCTCTTAGGAACTGCCATGATAAATTAACCTCCTTTCTAAATTTTTTTGTCAGAAAAAAGCTCTTTCAAAATAGCAAAAGGGCTGTCTTTCTTATAACTCTTACACTTACATACATTTTTGTTTAAATTTGTTCCACAAACAGGGCAGAGCCCTTTGCAATCGGGCTGACAAAGCTTTTTATAGGGCAGACTTAAAAAAATTTCTTCTTTCAATAACTCGAAAAAAGAAATCCAAGAGTTTTCGTAAAAACTAACTTCCATTTCTTCTTCGGAAAGTTCTTTTTCTTCTTCTATATTAAGAGAAGCAAGAGGTAAAATATTTAATTTAAAAGTATGCTCAATAGGAAATTCGTAAGGACTTAAACATCTATCACACTCAAGAATAACTACACCTTTTAAAAAGCCCTCTAATTTTACCTCAATTCCCAATTTTTTCAATTTAAAATACCCAGAAAAAGGCTCTTTTATGTTAAGCTCTTTGCCCAGATCAGAGATATTTTCAAATTCAACTTTAAGCCCTTCTGGAGGAATGTCTTCTAAAGAGACTCCCCAATTTTTAAGATCATACATAATATTCAATTCTCCTTGTAAAATTTGTTAAAAGATAACTCTAAAAAAGATTTTGTCAAATAAAACTTAATAATTTTAAATATAGGCTTCCTGCAACAGGTATCCAGAAGTTATCTCTTTTAGTGAAAAATTCAGTTAAGGAAAGAAAAAGGCAAAATAAAAGCATAGAAAAGCAAAAAAACCCGGTATGAAAGTAGGTAATAAGAAGAGAAGTTATAAAAAAAGCCAGAGTTCCTTCTAAGGTTTTGTTGTTTTTGAGCTTTTTTCTTCCAATAAGGTTTCCAGCTATTGAAGCAGATGGATCTGCTATGGTTAAGATTAAGACAATAACCTGAAAGGATCTCAGATCCAGAATAGCCCAACTTAAAATAAGTCCAGCTAAAAAATACCAAGCATCATTAAGTCTTGTAAATTCCTCTTTTTTAAGAAGAGGCACCCATAAGGATTTTAAAGGAAGAGCTTTATAAAAAAATAGACGGAATACTTCAAAAAAAGAAAGTCCTATCCATAGAAAAACTAAAATTAAACCTAAAATAAAGAAAGGTAGTTTATAGCTTAGAGCGTATATGATTAATCCTGAAGTTATGTGAAAAAGCTTTCTATAAAGATTTATTCCCATTCAATAGTTGCTGGTGGTTTTGATGAAATATCATAAACAACTCGGTTTACTCCTTTAACTTCATTAATTATTCTATTTGATAGTCTTTCAAGCAACTCATAAGGGAGTTTAACCCAGTCAGCAGTCATAGCATCTTGGCTTTCAACGCATCTTATAGCGATGACATATTCATAAGTTCTGTAATCTCCCATAACACCAACTGTTTTTACAGGAACAAGCACAGCAAAACTCTGCCAGACCTTGTAATACCACCCTGATTTAAGCATCTCTTCTGTTACAATGGCATCGGCTTCTCTAAGAATATTTAATTTCTCCTCATCAACTTCCCCAATGATCCTTATAGCTAATCCTGGACCAGGAAAGGGTTGTCTCCAAATTATATGTTTGGGAAGACCTAAATATTCTGCAATTTTCCTTACCTCATCTTTGAAAAGTTCTCTCAAAGGTTCTATCAGTTTTAAATTCATTTTCTCTGGGAGTCCACCTACATTGTGATGAGTTTTGATTGTAACTGAAGGGCCTTTAAAGGATACACTCTCTATTACATCAGGATAGAGAGTCCCTTGAGCAAGGTATTTTACATTTTCAATCTTTTTGGCTTCCTTTTCAAAAATTTCTATAAAGGTTTCTCCAATGATCTTTCTCTTTTTCTCTGGATCTTTAATGCCTTTTAAACGAGACAAAAAGATAGTGGAGGCATCTACATAATGGACTTTCAATCCAAGTTCTTTCATCAATTTTAAAACTTCTTCAGGCTCATTTTTTCTCAAAACTCCGTTATTGACAAAAATAGAAATAAGCCTTTCTCCTATAGCTTTATGAACAAGTATAGCAGTAACAGTAGAATCTATACCTCCTGAGAGGCCACAGATGACTCTCCCATCTTTTCCTACCAGATTTTTAATTTTCTTTACAGTTTCTTCGACAAATGAAGGCATACTCCATTCAGCCTTACATTTACAGATTTCAAAAACAAAGTTGTGCAAAATTTTTGTTCCTATTTCAGTATGTATAACTTCTGGATGAAATTGTACCCCATACAGAGCCTTTTCTCTATGAGCTATTACTGCAAAGGGCGAATTTTCAGTCTTTGCCAGAGCATAAAAATTTTCAGGAAGAGCTTCAATTCTGTCACTATGGCTCATCCATACTTTATATTTTTTATTTTTTTTAAGTCCTTTAAGAAGTTTATCTTTTTCCAATACTTCTATGTAAGCCAGTCCAAATTCTCTTTTTTCACTTTTTTCAACTTTACCTCCCAGAAGATATATTATCAGTTGAGCACCATAACAAATTCCTAAGATCGGGATTCCTAAATCAAAAATTCTTTTATCGATTAAGGGAGCATTCTTATCATATACACTGCCTGGACCACCAGAAAAGATAATACCAGAAGGAGAAAAATTTTTAATTTCTTCTATACTTGCAAAACAAGGCTTTATTTCGCTATACACCTCAAGTTCTCTTATTCTACGGGCAATAAGTTGAGTGGTTTGAGAACCAAAATCAAGAACTAAAATTTTGTCCTTTAAATCCATTTTAACCTCTTCGCATTTTTCTCAATACAATCAGTCCTGCAAGTAAAAGCAATATAAGAAAACCTACCTCTAATAATTCTATAAGAGCATATTTTATCTTTTCCACAGGTAATTCCTTAGAATGGGAAACTTCAAAGCTCAGAATAAGAAGTCTTCTTATAAGAGCTGTTATTGCTACTAAAAGAAAAGGTTCTACACATTTTATTGCACTTTCCTCTAACAGAGCAACCTGAACAGTATAAAAAATTTCTAAAAAAATTAAAGCAATTAAAAATTTGTCAAGAATGAGAATGGAGCTTTGAGTGAAGTCTTTGTAAGATGGAATAAAAAAGAGGGTTTTAAAAGCGTCAAATACAACCAGGGCAAAACCAATTAGTAATCCTATGGAGATTACAAAATAACCTATTTCTTCAGCTTTTAAAAGAAAAAGTCTACTAAATATTCGTAGACTTTTAAATTCCGGGTGATTTTTCATCCGAACACCTATTTAAAGAATTGTATTTGGTCATGGCTTTTAAGAGTCCTACATTAAGTATGTCTTCAAGGGCAGAGGAGGCAAGATCTAAAATTTTTATCACTTTTGGCATCTCCTCTTCTAAAAAAGGAGATAATACATAATCTTTTGCAGAACCAATTAAAGGTTTACCTATTCCCAACCTCATTCTTGGGAAGTCAGAAGTTCCTAAAGCCTCAATTATAGAGAGCATTCCTTTATGATTTCCGGCTCCACCCTTAGGAAGAATTTTAAGTTTCCCAAGGGGAAAATCCATATCATCATAGATCACAAGTAACCTCTCTACAGGGATACCTTCCTTTAATATCCATTTTTTAACAGCTCTTCCAGAGAGGTTCATATAAGTAAGAGGTTTTACAAGTATTGCTTTATCTTTATAAAAAACAGCCTCACTTTCCAGGTCTTTGTAGATTTTAAAATTTAAGCTATACTTTTTAGCAAAGGTATCCAGAACTAAAAATCCAAAGTTATGTCTGGTGTTTTTATACTTTTCTCCAGGATTTCCAAGCCCACAAAAAAGCCACATAAAATTTTATTCACTTGGGGTTTCTGGAGTTTCTTCTACTTCCTTTTCTGCCTCTTCTTTAGCTTCAGCTACTATAGTAAGAACTGTCTCCTCTGGATCATCAAGAATTTTAATCCCTTCAGGAACTTTAATATTTTTAACATGCAAAACATCACCAATATCAAGATTGCTTATATCTACACTTATTTTATCAGGAATGGCAGAAGGAAGACATTCTACAGTTAATTCATGCAAAAGAATTTCCAGAATACCACCTTTACTGATTCCTACAGGTTTACCTACAAATTCCAGAGGAACATCTATAGAAATGGTTTCTTTTTCGTGTACAGCAAGAAAATCAATATGAATGATTTTATCTGTAATAGGATGCGTCTGATACTCCTTTAAAAGTGCCTGGACTTTTGTTAATTCACCATTGTTTAATTGTAAAGTAAAGAGAATGGTTTCCCCTTTGTGTTTTATTAATATACTTTCTAATTCATTCGCTTTTACAGCAATGGGTAGAGGCTGAAAGCGTGGTCCGTAAACAATAGCAGGAATTAATCCCTGTTTTCTCAATTTTTTGCAATACTCCTTACCCGTTTTCTCTCTTTTAATAGCACTTAGTATAACCTGTTTCATTTTCTCTCACCTCCTGTATTTTTTAAATAAATAGAGAACTTATAGACTCATCAGTATGAATTCTTTTTATAGCTTCCCCCAAAAGATTAGCAACAGATAAAACTTTTATTTTTCCGAGCTCTTTAGATTCATCTCTTAAGGGGATGGTGTCACTTACGAATAGAGCTTTTAAAGAAGACTTTTTGATTTTCTCTACAGCATTTCCTGAAAGTACGGGATGAGTAGCCATTCCATAAACTTCAATAGCCCCTCTTTCCATTATGGCATCCGCTGCCTGACACATAGTTCCTGCAGTATCTATCATGTCATCTATAATAATAGCCACCTTGTTTTTTACATCACCTACAATATTCATTACAGCACTTTCATTTGGTCTTTCTCTTCTTTTATCCACTATAGCAATTCCTGCGTTTAACCTTTTAGCATATTCTCTTGCTCTTTCAACTCCTCCTGCATCTGGAGAAACAATAATGATGTCATTATTGGGGAAGCTTTCCTTTATATGTTTAAGAAAAACAGGTAAAGCATATAGGTGATCAACAGGAATATCAAAAAATCCTTGAATTTGCCCTGCGTGTAGATCCATAGTAAGAACTCTTCTTGCACCTGCGGTAACTATTAAATTGGCAATCAGCTTAGCAGAAATAGGGGTTCTGGGAGCTGTTTTTCTGTCCTGTCTCGCATATCCATAATAGGGAACTACTGCAGTAATTCTTCTTGCAGAGGCTCGGCGAGCAGCATCAACCATAATAAGAAGTTCCATTAAATGCTCATTAACAGGAGGACACGTGGGCTGAATAATGAAAACATCAGCACCTCTTATGTTTTCTTTTATTTCCACAAAAATTTCTCCATCGCTAAATCTTTTAATTATGCATTCTCCCAAAGGTATGTTTAAATAATCACAAATTTTTTTAGCAAGTTCTAAATTAGCAGTTCCTGAAAAGACTTTAAACTGGTTTATAGGCATGAGATACCCCCCTCTTAAAAATTATTCCCAATTTTTAACCAGAAATATATTACAATCCTTTATAAGCAATTTTAAGTATTTATAAATAAAAAAGGGTGCATCACCGTCAAATACAGCAAAAATAGAAGGTCCTGTTCCACTTAAACTTACTGCAGAGGCTCCCAAATTTTTTAAAGTTTCTTTATATTTCTGTAAAATTTTATATTTTTTAAAAACTAATGGTTCAAAATCATTAATAAGTCCCTGGGGTTGATACCAGGGAGGGATTTCGCTCGTATAATAAATCGGATTTTTTGATTTTGTCAATCCCAAATTTTCATAAGCCCATTTGGTGCTAATCTGAAAATTGGGAGATATCAGAACATACCAGGCAGAAAAATTAGGAAAAGGATTAAGCTCATCCCCTATTCCTTTACCTATGGCAGATGGATAGGGAGTTAGAAAAAAGGTAACATCAGCTCCCAGAGTTTTAGCTAATGGATAAAGATTTTCTACTTTTATACCATAAAGATAAGCCAATCCCTTAAGGACAGAGGCTGCATTACTACTGCCACCTCCTAATCCTGCACAAATGGGTATTGTCTTTTTTACTTTTATAGCCACATCTTCTTTGATATTAAAGTTTTTTTTAAAAAGTTTATAAGCTTTATAAACTAAATTCTCTTCTAAAGGTATAGGGACATTACAGAAGAATTCCAGAGAGAAACTTCTAACTCCCCTTCTTATTTCAATTTCATCAAAAAGATCAATTTTTTGAAAGATAGTATATATTTCGTGATAGTTGTCTTTTCTTTTTTTTAAGACCTGAAGAGTGAGATTAATTTTTGCAGGAGAAAGGATGAAATAATTTTTCATAATTAAAAGCTATTCAACCAATTTCAAGAACTTTATTTTGAGCTCGTAAATGATGCTTTGTAAAAGTTTTTCTTCATCTGCAGAAAGATTGCCCTTTGTTTTTTCTTTTAGCATTTCCAGAGTGTCTATGGTTTGTTTAGCAAGAGTTAAATTGACCTGCTTTTTATTAGTTATAGGATCAGGAATTTCTCCCAAATGAACTAAAGCAGCGGTATTTAAAGAAAGGATAAAAGTACTAAAAGTTATGAGATTGGAAAAAAGTTCATCATGTTCTTTACTCATAATTACTTCACCTTTTTCTTGGTTACTATAAGCTCAGTTTTACACAAATAACCACCTTTTACAGGTTTTCTTTCTGCTAAATTATCGTAAAGTTTTTTAACTTTATCAGTAGGATAAAATTCCTTAGCTTTTTCTAAAAAGCGTTTTGCATCTTTAACTTTTCCGTCTATCAAATAATCCCTTGCTCTTTTTAAAATAGCTTTTTCTCTTTCTGACACCCTTGCATTTTTATCTTGAAATCCAAACACAGAAGGCAATTTTATTACATAGTTAGAATTACACCTCGGACAGGGCGGAAAATCCTCTCCTATTTTTTGTAGAGTTTCAAAAATTTCTCCACAGGCTTCACATTTAAATTCATAAATAGGCATGTTTTTATTATAATATTTATTTTAAACTTTACAATAAACCGTAAAACCTTTTAAGCACCTTTCAAATTTATCAAATTGCTTTATACTAATCAGAATTAAAAAATAGAGAAGCCGGATAAAAAATGTTCAAATACTTAGGGAATTGGATATTATTAACTTTTGTATTAATTATATTTATATTTTTTGTTTACTTGCTGAGTCCTTTATTTTACATCTTTTGCTGGGCAGCTATTTTGGCTTTTTTTATCTATCCAATTTATAAGTTTGTCAATTTAAAATTTAGAAATCATAAGAGAATTTCTGCAATTTTTGTAATAGTGAGTTTCCTGTTATTCATAATAATTCCCTTTAGTTTAATATTATTAAATTTATATTCACAAACGCTTTCGTTTTTAGAAACTTTGAAACCACTTACTCAAAAAGATCTAACAGAGTTTATTGAGAGCTTAAAGAAATATCCTCATATTTATCCTTTAATTTCCAAGATTCTTAATCAGATTCAACCATATCTTCCCCAGATTCAAGAAAGATTTGTCCAATTTGTTTCAAATTTGTTTCAAGGTGGATTTAAGTTTTTAAAAGATTTTGTTAAGTTTCTTTTTTCTTTTGGTTTTCAGCTGGCGTTTACTTTGATTGCTTTATATTATTTCTTAATTGATGGTGAAAAATTTTTAAATGAAATAATTGCTCTTATTCCAGGAGAAAAAGAAGAAAAAGAAAAAATTTTACAGAAAGTTTCTCTTATTTTAAAGGGGGTTTTGTATGGAAATATTTTAACAGGAATTATACAAGGTTTTTTGGCATTTCTTATATATTTTATATTAGGTATTCCTCAGTATTTACTTTGGGCTTTTCTCACTGTGATAGCATCTTTTATACCGGTTTTTGGAACAGGTCTAATCTGGGGGCCTATCATTATATACTTACTAATTATTGGTAGTTACATAAAAGCATTTATTCTATTTCTTTGCGCTATACTGCTCATTGCTCAGGTTGACAACTTTTTAAAACCCCTTCTTATTGGAGAAAAAACCAAAATTCACAACCTTCTCATATTCTTTTCCGTTCTTGGAGGTCTTGTTAAATTTGGTGCTTTGGGACTATTTCTTGGTCCAGTAATTCTCGGTTTTGTTCTTTCAATAATAGAAATATATAAAATAAAAGTTCTTTAGTAGTTTTTATGCCCGAGCTTCCTGAAGTAGAGACCATCAAAAGAGGTTTAAAAAGGAAGTTAATAGGTCAAAAATTGAAAAATATTGAAATTTTTGATAGTAACTACCTTTTAAAAAATAAAGTTAAAAATTTAAATATAATAGTTGGAGAAAAACTTTCTTCGATTAAAAGAAAGGGGAAATACATAATTTTCTTTTTTGAAAAAAATCTACTTCTTTTTCATTTAGGTTTGACAGGATATTTCCTCTTTATTGAGAAAAATGAATTAGATAAGGGAAAAAAGCATATTATACTAATTTTTGAATTTGAAAAAGACAGATTGGGCTACTTTGATATAAGAAAATTTGGAAAAATTAAAAAAGTAAAAGTTGAAGAATTTTCAACTCTCAAAGAATTGAAAAAGCTCGGTAAAGATGCTTTAGAAATAAATTTAGATGAGTTTAAAAGCATATTTTGGCAAAGAAATAGGGGTGTTAAAAATTTGCTGATGGATCAGAAAGTTATATCAGGCTTGGGGAATATTTATGTAAATGAACTCCTTTTTAGAGCTAAAATAAATCCATTTAAGAAATCCAGAGATCTTAGAGAAGAAGAGATAGAAAGGTTATTTTTTCAGATGAAAAGCTTGCTTGGAGAAGCTATAGATTTAAAGGGATCTTCAATAAAAAATTATATAGATACTGAAGGTAAAAAAGGAGAATTTCAAAAAACTTTTTTAGTTTATGGCAAAAAAGGTTTTTCTTGTCCCAGATGTGGAAATGATTTAAAATATCAAAAAATAGCTCAAAGAGGAACATTTTATTGTCCGAAATGTCAATCCCTCTAAGCTATTTTTTCAAAGATTTATTTTTTTTGATAAATCTGCAATTTTCTTTAAAAAAAACTTGACAAAAATTGAGAAATCTTTATAAAAAATAAAAATAAGAAAAACTCAATAAAAGGAGGGCAGTATGAATAAGGCAGAATTAGTAAAAAGAATGGCAGAAATTGCAGAAGTACCCAAAGCAGCTGCAGAAAAACTTTTGGATGCTTTTATGAAGGCTGTTGAAGAAGCAATTTCTAAAGGGGATAAGGTTGTATTGGTAGGATTTGGAAGTTTCCAGGTGACTAAAAGAGCTGCAAGGGAAGGAAGAAATCCAAGAACTGGTAAACCTATTAAGATTCCTGCCAAAAAGGTAGTAAAGTTTAAACCCGGTAAAAAACTTGAAGAAGCTGCTAAAAAAAGCTAATTGAATTTTTTATCTTTAAAGCGGGGAAGACTTTCTTCCCCGCTTAAATTATTTTAGTACTCTAAATTTTTAACTTCTTCAGAAGTTAAAAAAAACCGCTTTAAAGTTTGAAATTTTTCTTCTTTTTAAATAGTGAGGTAGTCTCCAGTTGTGCGTAAGAAAATCTTTTTTGGTTATTACAACCATTTGATAGTTTTTAAATAATTTTAGGAAATTTTTAATATTTTCTGCTAAATTTTCTACCTTTAAAACTTGGGCTTCATAAAAATTTTCAAAATTAAATTTCTGGAAATTTTCATAAGATTTAAATAGTGAGTATAAATATTCTTTATAAAGTGGATTTAAAAGATCTATCTCAGGTAACTTGTGAACATCTTCTTGGGAAAGTCCTTTTAATCCATTAGTTAAAACCTTTGATACTAATTTAGAATCAGTTCCTATAGCAAAAACTTTAACCTTTTTTGCCTTAGCCCAATTTATCAATTTTAAAGTATTTATGGCATTGAAATTTTCTATGCCTTTTAATTTTTTTTCTAACTGAGTTTCTGAGAGTTTGTTTTTAAAATAGTCTTCCAGAATTTCCTGAAAAGAAGGTGGTAGATCCAGTAATAAGAGAATATGGTTGTTAAAATTATAAATATTTTCAACAAAATCTTTATAAAATTCTTTACAAGCTGAAGTTTTATTGTCTATTCCAACTAAGATTATTTGAGAATTAATTAAATTTAAAGCTAACTTTCTTAGTGAAATATTTATTTTTGCACATTTTTCCGTAGAAAAAGGATTTATAAAGACAGGGATACCTTCGCAGGGATGGTCTTTTCTTTTAAAAATAATTTTTTGAGATTGGATGTATATTTCTGAATACATATCTAAGGATTTCAGATTTTCTAAACCTGCTTCTAAATCTTTCTCAGAAAAGGCATATAAATAGGCTATACCATATTTAGGATTAGAAGGATTGGGTATAACCTTCAAATAAAAACCTTTTTCAGGAGAAGCAAATTGCCAGGGAATAGGAGATGTATGTAAATAAATTATGTTTCGCGATTTATTGGAGAGATTGGGAACATTTAGAGATGTGAAAGATAGCTCATAACCAATATTTCTGAAGTAATTAATAAATTTCCTATAAATTGGGAAATTAAATTTGCTGACAATTAGTGTGCCTGGAGAATGAAAAATTCTGGCTATACAATTTGGAATTTCATTAAAATCTAAATTTCTCCAAAGCATATACTCGGGATCAAGGTACAAAACCTCTGGTTTGCCTTTAACAGAAATGTGAAAATCTTGTTTTGCATTTTCAAGTTTTAAAAGAAAAGATTGGATGCCATTTTCTGTTTTAACTTTAAGATGGACAGGAATTGATTTAATGAAGTTTTCAAAAGGAGGGTTTACCTTAAGGGTTAACTCTATCAGATAAGAATTTTTTTCTTCTTTAACGGATTTAATTTCAGTCTTTAAATTTAGTTTTTTAAACTCGGAGTAAGGAAATATGAAATTTTTAAATTCTGGATGGCTTTTTTTGATTGAGCTTAGGAAATCTTCCCATGTTTTAAAGCTAAAAATGTTATTTTCATAAAAATTTCTAAAAAGGTTTATAAACCTCTCTTCACCTATATTTTGGGACAGAAACAATAAATAAAAGAAAGCTTTTGTTTCCTTTGTGGGAAAAGAAAGTTTTAATTTTCTAAAAAGTTTCTTGTCTTCAGCAAGTTGATAATCTATTAAATAGGTAATTAATCCTTCCTTTATTTCCTCGTTTTTAAGAAATAGTGCCTCTTCCAGTTTCTTTTCTGCAAGATAATGTAAAAGTTGTTTTGAATTGTTTAAGATTGGAGAGCTGATGAATAAGACATTTGAGAAGCTTTTGGTGTATGAAAGATTATCAGGAGTAACAAAAATATAAAGTTTTCTAAAAGGATATATAGAGCCTCCTATGTTTTCTAAAAAATGAAAATTCGTTTTAAGAGTTTTAAAAAGATTTTTGAAGTCTTGATAAGTAGGAGAATTAAGTGTGGAAAGATAGTAAAACTCAATATTCAGGTTTTTATGAAAAAATTTAATCTTTTTTAACTTAGATGTAGTCATAATTATACAGGGTTTTAAAATCGGTTTTCTAATTTTAAAAGTGTAAAATAAAAAATTTCTGGTTTTTTTTATTTCTATCTCTTCAGATGGAATAAAAATTTCTATGTTTTGGAAAGGTCTGGGAATTTTGAGGGTTATTTTATAGATAAAAGGTTTGTCAGGATAAGGGAAAGGAGGATGTATAATTGTAATAGGTAAAACCCAGGGATTAACAGATTTTTCAAAAGCTATATATAAGCTACTTCTCTCTTTTGTATTAAAAATTTTTAAAACACCTTTTTTTTCAAGTGATACCACATTAGAAGATGTTTTAATATTTTTTATTGAAAGGTTAGAAGTTATAAGTTTATACTCTTTTTGGGAATTCAGTTTGGTAAAAACTTCTCCTCTGAGGAGATTTAATTTGGGATAAAATTCTAAGTTTATTTTAAGGGAAAGAGGAGCAGAAAAGGAAAATTCAGGAAAAAAAAGTATCAATATCAATAAAAAAGAAACAAAAAAAACCATAAGAAGTCAAATTTTTGAAAAATAAAATTTTTGAAATATAATAACAGAGTTACTATACTAAGGAAATCCGTTTTTGTAAAGGAATATATATGAAAAAAGTCAAAGTTATGGTTCTTTGGGGATATGGGATAAATTGTGAGGTAGAAACTGCTTATGCTTTTAAAATCTCTGGAGCAGACCCTGAGATAGTTCATTTATCTGAGATTTTTCTGGGAGGAAAAAGGATTACTGATTATCAAATCTTATGTTTTCCTGGGGGGTTTTTGGATGGAGATCATTTAGGTAGTGCTCAGGCATGTGCTCATCGTTTTAGATTTCTTAAGATTCAAAAGAAAATTTCTCTCTGGGAAGAATTAATAAAATTTTTAGACCAGGGAGGTCTTATAATTGGAATATGTAATGGTTTTCAACTTTTGGTAAAAATGGGGTTACTTCCTGGAGGTCATTACTTTGGAAAGAGGAGGGTTTCTCTTACTTATAATGATTCAGGTAAATTTGAAGATAGATGGGTTTATGTTAGAGTAAATCCTAATACTCCCTGTATTTTTTTAAAAGGACTTGAAGAGCTTTATCTTCCTGTCAGACACGGAGAAGGCAAATTTGTAGCTGAAAATAAAGAAATTTTGGAAGAACTAAAAAAAAATAACCAGATTGCTCTTCAATATATGGATCCTGAAACCAGAGAACCTACTTTTAAATATCCTTTTAATCCTAATGGTTCTCAGGAAGCTATAGCAGGGATATGTGATCCTTCAGGTAGGATATTTGGACTTATGCCTCATCCAGAGGCTTTTAATCATTGGACAAATCATCCTCGCTGGACCAGAGAGAAAAACAGGATAGCTCAAGGTCTTTATATTTTTAAAAATGCTGTGAAATGGGTTAAGGAAAATATTCTTTGATGAATTCTAAAAAAATAGCTCATTTTTTAAAAAGATTAATAAAATTATGGAAGCAAAAAGGAATTTTAATAATATTTTTATTACTTGCTATTTATTTGTCTTTTTTCTGGTCTTCTCCTTATATTTTAAAATATCTTCAAACCAATTATAATCAAAAGTTTATTTTTTATAGTGTGTCAGAACCTCTGGTTTCTCTTCTAAAATTTTCCTTTGTTTTGACTTTTATCCTTATCTTTCCCTTTCTCTGGTACTTTTTGATCTCTTTTTTTAATTTTCTTTTTTCCTTTAAAAAAAGTTTATTTTGGTTGTTTTATCTCTTGGGAGTTTTTCTGTTTTATTTAGGGGTTTTTTTTAGTTATGAAGTTACTCTTCCATACGGAATAAAATTTCTTATTTCTTTTAAAACAGAGAAAATTGAGCCTGCTATTTCTCTTGGACATTTTGTCAACTTTTTCAGCTTTTTTGTTCTTGCTTTTGGATTAATTTTTGAATTACCTTTATTCATATGTTTTTTATCTATGGCAAGAATTATAAATCCTTTAAAACTGGGCAGATACAGGAAAGAAATTTTTTTTATTATTGTAGTAATTGCTGCTTTAGTTACTCCTACTCCAGATGCCTTTAATATGTCTTTGCTTGCCATCCCTCTTTATATACTGTTTGAATTAGGATTACTTTTAAGCAGGATTTTTCAAAAGTCGGAAATTTCTTCAGATGTTCCTAATACTCCTTAGGGGGGTATCCTGAGAGAGCTTCTGAGAGTGATGCTGCTTTGTCTGGAGGCATGGCACTAAGAATACTTGCAACCTGTGAACTTTTTAATTGACTTAATAGTTTTACAGCCATCTTTTTGTCCATATTTAATAACATTTCAGCAGCTTTGGATGCTTTCATTTCAGATAGTGCTTTAACCAGAAGTTTAACTCTCTGATCTTGAATAGTTTTAATTTCATTAAGTTTTTTATCTATAATAGTTTCCAGATCTTTTAAAGATGCCATTTGTTCTTGGATACGTTTCTCTAAAATTTTTAATTCCTTTTCTCTTAATTCTATTTTTTTAGCTTTTTCATACAGTTTAGCTCTTTCTAAAACAAGCAATTCAGAAAATTCGGGTGGACAGCCTGAAAATACATTTTCTTCTTTTGCTTCAACTCTGTAAGCCTCGGTAGCAATTAAAGTTACAATCAGGAAAAATTTAGTTATTCCTAAGAATATCAAAAGCCAGAGAAAGTTTTTTGTCTTTAAAAGTTTATGCATGTTTTCTTCCCGTTCTTAAAAGTATTAAGTCATCCATTTCCCTGTAGAATTTTTTAATGTTTTCTGCATTCCATAATTGCTGAACTTTGTTTTTTGAAGTTTCCATTAACTTTCTTTCTTTATAGGCTTTTTCTAAGAGACCAAGAAGATTTTCAAGTTCCTTTTTTTGCATATCAATTTTTTGGCTCAGTTTATTTTCAAATTCTGAGCTCCTTTCTGCCAGAAATAGCATATATTTCAGTTCCTCTCCATTTAAAATGCGCTCCTTTTCTAATGTATTATAACAATTTTTTCTAAAAGAAATAACTGCGTCTTTTTCTTTTAACAATTTTTCCAGATTTATTTTACAATTTACCACCCTTATTTTAGCCTGTTCTTCCTGTAGGTGTTTATACCATGTTAAAAGTTTTAAGACTTCCAGTTTTCTTTTCATGCCTTTTTATTTAATATTTCTTTTAATAAGTTTATAGAATCTTCTAGAGAATAGCGCTCTTCGATAGATTGTTTCAAAAAGTTTTTCAAATCCTTTATCAAAGAAATAGCTCTATCAATTTCTGGATTGGAACCTTTTACATAGGCTCCTATATTTATAAGATCTTCAGCCTTTTTATAGGTGGCCAGAATAGCAATAGTTTGATAAGCTAAATTTAGATGTTCTTGAGAAACAATGTCTTTCATTACTCTGCTTATACTTGAGAGAATATCAATAGGAGGATAATGTCCCTCGTGAGCCAGGTCTCTTGAGAGAACAATATGTCCATCTACAATACTTCTCACTGAATCTGCTATCGGGTCATTTAGGTCGTCTCCTTCTACCAGAACACTGTATATTCCGGTAATATCTCCTGCACCGATTTTAGGACCAACCCTTTCTAAAAGTTTTGGAAGCAAGGCAAATACCGATGGTGTGTATCCACGAGCTGTAGGAGGTTCTCCAGAAGCAAGCCCTATTTCTCTACCTGCCATGCAAAATCTGGTTAAAGAATCCATGAGAAGAAGAACTTTTTTTCCCTTATCTCTAAAATATTCAGCTAAGGAAGTTGCATAATAGGCTGCTCTTATTCTCATTGAAGGAGCTTCGTCAGAAGTAGCTACTACAACAACAGACCTTTTTAATCCGTCCTCTTTAAGATCTCGTTCTATAAATTCTCTTACTTCTCTTCCTCTTTCTCCTATCAGAGCAATTACATTCACATCTGCGGTGGTATATCTTGCCATCATTCCAAGAAGAGTGCTTTTGCCTATTCCTGAGCCTGCCATTATTGCAACTCTTTGCCCTCTCCCTATAGTTAAAAGGGCGTTGATAGCTTTTACTCCCACATCCAAAACATCTTTAATTGGAGCTCTTTCTAAGGGTTTTAAAGGCTCTCCATAAAGGGGATAATAATCTGAAACTTTAGGTTTTTTCTTATTATCTAAGGGCTCTCCCAGAGCATTTACTATTCTTCCTAAAAAATTTTCTCCCACAGGAGCATATGAAGAACCAATGGGGAAAACCTTGGCACCTACCTCAATTCCTTTTATATCTCCTAAAGCAGTAAGTAGAAGTTTATTGTCCTTAAAACCTATAACTTCTGCAATTAAACTTGCATTTTGTCCCTCAATTTTACACAGATCCCCCACTTTTAAAAAGGGACCACTGCTTTCAATAGTTAACCCCAGAAGTTTAGTTACATGTCCATAAATCTCAAAAGGAATTAATCGAGACAATTCTTTTCTGTATCCTTCTAAGCTTTTAATCTTCATTTTTCACAAGTGTTTCTAAAAGTTTTTTCCATCTCTTTTCAAATGTTGCATCAATAACTCCTAAGGAAGTTTCAATAAAAATGCCTCCCTTTGAGATAGATTCATCAGGAATGAGTTTAATCTTCTGAGAAGGAGCAATATATTTTGATAAATTTTCCTCTAAAAATTTGTATTCTTCAGGATTTACTTTTATATTTAATTTTGTCCCTTCAGCAATGTAATTTAAAGCCTCTTTTATAATTCTTATAGGAACTTCGGGATCTATTTTGATTTCTTTTAAAACCAATTTATTAGCTATCTCCAAGGCTAAATTTAAAATTTCTTTATCCATGTTTATGATTAAATTTTGTACTTCGTTTTCTAAATTTTTTAAAAAATTTTCTATAAATTGTATTTTTTCTTGAAAATCTTTTTTTAAATTTATCTCAAGTTCTTTATATTTTTTCTCTGCATCCTTCTTACCGGTTTCAAATCCATCTTTATATCCTTTTTCCTGTCCTTCTGCATAACCTTTTTCAAACCCTTTCTCAAATCCTTTTTTGTAACCTTTTTGGAATATCTCCTTTTTTATTTTTTCTTCTGAAGATTCAAGTTCCCCCCCTTTTTTATTTATATCTATTTCAAAAAGAGATTTAAACACTTCATTTTTTATAGGACTTAGATCTGGTGTAATAATAGAAATATCACTCAATTTTTTAGTTTTTAAAATCTTAGACAAATTCCTCTTCTCCTCTTGTTAAAACTATTTTACCTTCCTGTTCTAATTTTTTAGCGGTTCTGATGATATTTTGCTGTGCCTTTTCAACTTCTGTAATTCTTACAGGGGGCATCATTTCTAATTCTTCTTTTAATAAGTCTGCAGCGCGTTTACTCATATTTCTAAAGAATTTTTCTTTTACTTCTGGAGATGCACCTTTTAGGGCCAATTTAAGATCGTCAGTTGAAATTTCCCTGAGCAAGGTCTGAATAGCAAAATCATCAACTTTAATAAAGTCTTCAAAGGTAAAGAGATATTTTCTTATTTCTTCAGCCAATGCAGGGTTGTCATCCTCTATTTCTGTTAGAAGTTCATCTTCCAATTCTCTACCTGCATGGGATAAGACTTCTGCAGCTTTTTCAGGTCCTCCTATTTTTTTGCCTAAGGCTCCTCCTACACTTTGAAGTTCAGCTTCTAAGGAATCGCTTATTTCTTTTACGATTTCAGGATCAACTTTGTCTAAGAGAGCAATTCTTAATAGCACTTCCCCTCTTATTCTTTCTGGAAGAAGTTGTAATACCTGTCCAGCTAAAAAGGGATCAAGGTGAACCAGAATAATAGCAATAGTCTGAGGATGCTCATTAGAAAGAAAACTTGCAATGGTTTTTGGATCAAGTTTCCTCAATTTTTTAAAAGTTTCAGGACCGATCTCTTTTTTAATCTCCTCATATAGTTCTTTACCTTTTTCTCCATAAGCTTTTAATAAACTTTGTTTTAAAAATTCTTCAGGAGTAACATTGATATCCCCTAACATTTCTTTAGCTTCAATATTAGCCTCTTCTAAAACTTTTTTAACTGCCTCAGCAGGAATATATTCAATTTTAGCCATTTCAATTCCAATTCTTTTAATATCTTCTTCGTCTAAATGTTTATACACTTCTGATGTAAATTCTTCCCCCATCAGCATAAGAAAAATAGCTGCTTTCTGTGGACCTGTTAATTTATCAGGGTCTATTTTAGCCATTTTTAATATCCAGCTTCGGAAAGAGCTTTTTTCCTTTCTTCAAGAGTTTCTTCTAAAAGCCATTTTTTAACAAGCATAGCAGCTTTTTCAGGTTGACTTTTTATAATTCCCAAAGCTATCTCTTGAGGCATTGGACCTACTTCTTCCTCAGGAATAGGTGGTGAAGGTACTTCTGGTCGGGCAGCAGGTGCTTCAACAGGTGTAGGTTTGGGTGCAAGGGCTTTAATAAGCGGTCTTACAACGAAGATAAATATTAAAAGCAAAGCCCCTATCAGTAAAATAGGTCTATAAAATTGTGCAACATAATCCATAATTCCAGGTTTTGGCATAGGTATTTTCACAAATTCTTCAGTTTGAACTTTGATTTCATCTCCCCTCTCAGGATTATAACCAATAGCACCTTTAACCAGTTCTTCAATCCAGGAAAGTTTTGCAGTAGCATTTTTACCTAAGGCGTTTTTATCAACCAATACCGCTACACTTATTTTTTTAATACTTCCCGGAGAAATTTCAAGATTTCTGACTTTTCTGCTCACTTCATAATTTTTAATATTTCTTTTTTTCAGGTATGTTTCTCCCTGAATTTGAGGAGAAGTTGCTTCCATTTTTTGAAGCAGTGTTCCTTTTATACCTGCTTCTCCCCCTTCTTGAGGAGTTTTACTTATCTTTTGTTCCTCTTCTGTTTCTTCAGAAACAACAGCTATACCTTCAGGATCATAGGTTTCTTCCACAATACTTTCTTTATCAAAAGAAAGTTCTACCCACACTTGAGCTATGGCTTTTCCATATCCCAAGGCTCCTGAAAGAATTTCTTCTATTTTGTTTTTTAAATGTCTTTCAAGTTTTTCTTTATAAGCAAGTTTGTTAATTGGTATTTCATCTTCCTCAGAAGGAAGATAAAGGCTTTTTCCGGTATTAGCATCAACTATGGTTACATTTTTAGGTTCAAGTTTGGGAACAGCTCCACTTACTAAATTAATAATTCCTCTTATTTGAGAAGAGGTTAATTGATATCCTGGTCTCAACTCTATTAATACAGAGGCTTTTGGAGGCTTTTCTTCTTCTATAAAAATGGTCTCCTTGGGCAGGGCAAGATGAACTCTTGCAGATTTTATTCCTCTGATACCCATAATAGTTCTTGCAAGCTCACCTTCTAATGCTCTCTGATAAGTCACTTTTTCTTGAAATTCTGTAAGCCCCATTTTATCCTTGTCAAAAAGCTCAAATCCTGGCCCAGCTCCGCCGATCAGTCCCTTACTTGCTACCTCCATTCTTACTTCGGGCACTTTATCTCTGGGAACATAAATACTCCCATCCAGTTCCACTTTATAAGGAATTCGCTGGTTCTTCAGATATTGAACAATCTGGCCTGTCGTCTGTTCATCAAGTCCTCTATAAAGAAGTCCCCAGTTAGCTTGATTGTATAACCATATACTAAGAACTAAAAGCAAGGTTATACCTACAGTACCACCTATAAGTAAAATTTTTTGCCTTCGATCTAATCTACTCCAAGAGCTTTTTAACTGCTCAAAAAGTGTTCTCAAATCCATACTTTTCTCCTTGAGAATTTACTTCTCAACAAAATTAAATTTGCATTCTCATAATTTCCTGATAAGCCTCAAGAATTTTATTTCTTACTCTTAAAAGTAGTTTAAAATCTACATCAGCCTTAGAGATAGCAAGAGCAACTTCTGAAAAATCTACATCTTCACCTTTGGCTAAAGCCTCTAACATTTTTTGAGCTTCTTTTTGAGAGGCATCAATCTCTTTTATTTTTTCAAAAAGAAAATTCTTAAAATCTAATTTATTATTTTTAACGGATTTATCTTGCAAAGATAGTAAATTTTTAATTTGAGGATTTAAATTAGAAATTTTCATTTTTACCCCCTTTTATTTTAATAAATCTAAGCATCTGAGAATCATGCTCTTTGTAGTAGAAAGGACAGTGAGGTTTGCTTCATAAGCTCTTCCTGCAGAAAGGAGTTCTACCATTTCAGTAATCACATCAACATTAGGATATTTTACAATTCCTCTCTCATCAGCATCAGGGTGTCCAGGATCATAAACTTCCTTAAAAGGTGAAGGATCATCAGCTATTTTTTCCACCTTTACTGCTTTCAATTCAGGATTTTTTTCAGAAATAGGAACAGCTTTTAGGACTACGACTTTGGCTCTGTAGGGACCTCCCTCAAGTGTCCTTGTTACTTCAGAATTAGCAATATTTGTTGCTGCAATATTTAATCTTATTCTTTGAGCCAGAAGCCCACTACCAGCTATTTGAGATATTTTAAGTAGATTCATAACTATCTACCTCCTTCAGTAATTGCTTCCTTTAGTCTTTCTAACTCCTTAGAAAGTGCTTTAAGTGTGGCTTCATACAGTAACTGATTTTCTGTAAGCTGAACCAATTCTTCTTCAAGATTAACATTATTGGGGGTTCCTAAGGTCTCTTCTTCATAAGTTTTTATCAGCTCGTTTATGTCTTTTCTGAAGCCTTTGAAATGCTTAGGATGTGTGGTTTTAAGAAGTCCCTCTTGAGAAAGATAGCTTTGCATAATTTTTTCAAAAGGTATATCCTTTCTTCTATATCCAGGAGTATCAACATTGGCTATATTTGAGGCTAAAAGAGTGTGCTTGTGTGATCTTATTTTTAAAGCTGTTTTAACAAGATTAAAGGTTTTACCAAAAATACCTAACATAAGACACCCCTATAACAAACCTTCTTTTTCATACTGTTTAAGCTTGTTTCTTAAAGTTCTAACAGTAATTCCTAAAAGTTCAGCAGCTCTTGTCTTGTTCCCCTTGCACACTTCCAAAGCCTTTAAAATGGCTTCCCTTTCAAGTTCTGAAAGAGGTTTTATTTCTGTATAATTTTTAGCAAAATCCGTGCCAGTACTTAAAGAGGAAGAGTTATAAGAAAATGGATTTGTAAGATGTTCCAGATCTATTAAATTTTCTTCACAGGTAAGAACTGCCCGCTCAAGCATGTTTTTTAATTCTCTCACATTACCAGGAAAAGAATAATTTTTCAGAAAAGAAAGAGCCCTATCTGTGAAGCCCCTTATATTTTTATTATAAAGAGAGGAAAATTTTTCCAAGAAATAAAAAGCTAAAAATTCTATATCCTCTTTTCTTTCTCTTAATGACGGAATTTTGACAGTAATGACATTAATCCTGTAAAAAAGATCTGCTCTGAAACGACCTTCAGCAACTTCTTTTTCTATATCTCTATTAGTAGTGGATATAAGTCTTATATCTACTTTTATCGGTTGATAACCACCCAATCTATCTACCTCTTCTTCCTGAAGGACTCTTAAAAGCTTGCTTTGAAGATGTGGATGCATTTCTGTAATTTCATCTAAGAGAAGGGTGCCTTTATCTGCAAGTTCAATTTTCCCTTTTTTTCTAAAAGTTGCACCAGAAAAAGCACCCTTTTCATATCCAAAAAGTTCAGATTCCAGAAGAGATTCAGGCAGAGCTGCACAATTTATAGCTATAAAGGGTCCAAATTTTCTGGGACTTTTTTGGTGGATATATTTAGAAAGCAACTCCTTTCCTGTTCCTGATTCACCTATTAAAAGAACAGGAGCTTTACTGGAAGCTATATTTTCCAGTTTTTTAAGTATTTTCAACATATAAGGATTTTTGGTGAGAAAAGCTTCATTTTGCCAGAAAATTCTTTTTTCCTCCAGTGCATAAAGAATAGTTTTTTCCACAATTTCAAAAGGTGTTGAAAGAAGTTTAAAGTCATAAGCTCCTTTTTTAATAAACTCTATAGCATTTTCCAGATCTGCCTTTTCAGCTAAGAACACAAGAGATTTTAATCCTGCTTTAAAAAAATTATCAACTATAGAGGAATCTTTTGTTTCTTCATATGAAAGCTCATATACCATTACATCTATAGAAGAAGGAATTTTTTGAAGATCAAATTCTGACTTTTTAAAATATAGAACCTCCAGTTCCCGTTCTGAAAGAGAATCTCTAAGCAGTTTAACTTCTATGCTATCTCCACATAAACATATTTTTCCTTTCATAAGCTTTTAATATTAAAAAACCATTTGATGAGTTTTTTCTATAAGATACTTCATTTTTTCGTAACTTTTAGCAAGTTCATTTTCCAGTGAATTACCTTGTGTTAATTCCCTCCATATTTTTGTAGAAGCTCTAATATTTCCTATATTTTCTAAGTAATAAGCTTCCAACCATTTTATCTTTGAATTGTTAGGAAATTTCTTCTTAGCATATCTTAGGATTTTTTCAAATAAATTTTGATCTTTGTAAAAGGTTTCCAGAAGCAAAATTAAGTAATCATCAGCTTTAGCATTAAAAAGAGGATGGTTTGTATACTCTAAAGCTTTAGCGTAATTTTTTAAAGAAAGAGCCCTGTCACGAAAATATCTTAGAAGCTTTTCTTTAAATCTCTCTGGTAAAGAGGAATCTAATGCCAGATTTAAATAAATTTCACCTTTTTTTAAATCATTCTGCATTTCATAAAGGGCTTTTAAGTAAAAGTAATAGGGATCCCTTTTTAAGTTTTTACTGCCTTTTTTGGTTAAAAAGCTAAATATTTCTTTAAACAAACTTTTTTTATCTTCCTCTAAAGCCAGCACCCCTAATCTGAGTAAAACCTTAGAAATAAGATCTCCTTTTCCTCCTGTTTCGTAAGCCTTAATAAAACAATATGAAGCTTTGGTATAAAAGTTATAATCTAAATAAATATTTCCCAAAATGTAGTAAGCTTTTCCGCATTTTGTTCTTTTTAAAAATTCCTTATCTTCTTTTTCTATCTGAACAATTAAAGAAGGATTTCTTTTTTCAGAACTTTTTTCAAATAGCTGGCTTACACTTTCACAGTAATATATTTTTACCTTTTCAATTAACGGACTTTTTTTATAAATTTCTAAAAATTTTATAGCGTTTTTTCTGGCTAAAAGGTAATTTTTATCTTCAAAGTAGGTTTTAATAATTGTAAGGCTTGCTTCCTCTGCTATTTTTTCTTCAGGATATCTGGTTTTGATTGCTGTTGCAAAAGAAATTAAGTCCTGTTTTGTTTTTTTAGGAATAAGTTCCTTAATTAGAATTTTTTCATAAGCCATTTGATAAAGCCTAAATTTAGAGAAAAGAGCTTCTTTAGTGCCATCCCAGTTAGTAATAATTAATTCATAAAAGATCTTTGCTTTATCCTTTTTATCTTTTTTTAGATAGGCTTCAGCCAAGCTATACATTAGTTCTGAACCCTCTTTAAAAGTTCCATATACATTTATATAGGTAAAAAAGTCTTCTTCAGCTTTCTTCAATTCCCCTCTTTTTATGAAATAAAACCCTCTTAGTTTGTAAATTTCTCCCAAAACTTTTTTAATTAGATCTTTATTTATCTCTTTTAACTCTTTCTCAGGCAGTTCTTTAATAAAATAAAGCAATATCTTAGCTTCCTTTTTAAGGGTTTCGTTACAATAGGAGTTTAAAAAATCTTTTAATTCCTTTTTAGCATTTTTATAATCTCCTTTTATTATAAACCCTTTGTTTTTTATAAGATTTGCTATGCAGGCTTCATGAGTTCCCTTTTTTACAGAAATCACCTTTTCAGAAAATTCAATAGCTTTTTCAGGAAAACCTGAGTTTAAAAAACTTTCAGAAATTATAAGATTTTCTTCAGGAGTTAAAGAAAAATCAGGAGGCAAATTACTCAAAAGTTCTATAACTTTATGATAAAGCTTTTTATTATAAGCAGATTTAATTTGTTTAACCGTTTCTTCAGCTTTCTTTATCTCTTCTTCTTTTTCTTTTTTTCTTGTTTCATTTGACATTAGTAGAAATATAAGGCTCTTTTTTTCTTTGGAGGCTGCAACAGAAAAGGACATAAAAAAAGCGAATAAAAATACTAAAAATCCTATTAAGATGGTAGGAGGGAATTTAAAATTTTTCATTTACTAATTGAAAGAAGCAAAAATTATACCAGATTATACTTTTTAAGTTTTTCTATAAAGGTTGTGCGGTTAAGTCCTAACAGTTTAGCAGCCTTTGTTTTTACTCCTTTTGATATTTCAAGAGCTTTTTTAAGATAATACACTTCTATATCCTTTAAAAGTTTGTTTAATTCAATTCCATCTTCTGAGATCTCTGGAAGAGCATATTTTAGCAACATGTCTTTATCTTCTGCCAAACTTTCTTTTATTTTGAATTTTAAATCAAAAGAAGGTAAAGAGAGATCTTTCACATCTATGGTATTATTTTCTGAAAGTATAACCAGTCTTTCTATAAGGTTTTCAAGTTCTCTTATATTACCAGGCCAAGGATAGTTAATAAGTGCTTCCATAGCTTGTGAAGTGAGTTTTTTTTCTTCAATTCCCTCTCTTTCACATATTTTTTTTAAAAAAAACTGTGCAAGTATTGGAATATCTTCTTTTCTTTCTCTTAGTGGAGGTAATTTTATGGGAATCACATTTAATCTAAAAAAAAGATCTTCTCTAAATCTTCCTTGCTGAACCTCTTTTTCTAAATCCTTATTAGTAGCAGCAAGTATTCTTACTTCAACTTTTATAGCTTTGTCACTACCTAATCTTTCTACTTGTTTTTCCTGAATTACTCTTAGAAGCTTAGCCTGTAATTTGGGGCTTAGATCTCCTATTTCATCAAGAAAGATAGTCCCTTTGTGTGCCTTTTCAAATTTGCCTGGTTTACTTTTTATAGCTCCTGTAAAAGCACCTTTTTCATATCCAAAAAGTTCAGCCTCTAAAAGTTCTTCTGGAATAGCGGCACAATTTATAGGCACAAAAGGACCTTTTCTTTTACTGCAAAAATGAATATACTTTGCTAAAACTTCTTTACCTGTTCCTGATTCTCCAAGAATAAGGACTGTGCTTGAAGATGGAGCAACCTTTTTTACAAGCTCATAAATTTTCTTCATTTTTTGATTGTGAGTTTCCAGTAAATACATATTTAAAATTATATCACGATTTTGACAGAACTGTCAAATTTTTGAAATCATTTATTTATATACTTATGAGCGTATTTTCTTACATAATGTCCTTCCAGGACATGAAAAATTCGTATTTTTTCAAGAAAATTTTTTGAAAAAGATCCAATTGGTAAGAAGATTATTTTTTTACCTTGGGCAGAGGCAAAATGTTTAGCAAATTTAGTGGGAGGACTTTTTGCTACATAAACTACATATTTTTCTAAGCTATAATCTATTCCAGCTAAAAGGAGTCTTTCTGCTTTATCTTTTGCTATATCAAAGTATGGATCCTCCCAGATATCATAAACTCTCATAGGAGGATAGGTAAGCATGAAGCCTCCATATTTTGCCTTTGCGATACCAGGACCAACTACATTTTCTTTTGGATCTGTAGCATAAAAAGCCATATCAGATTCTTGATGATGCTCCCCGTGCCAGGTGAAGTTCCAAGGATATTTTTCCCTTCCTGTTACTGGATCAGGGTCTTTTTCAAAAATTATTACCACTGAACCTGCTTTTGCACGAGAATGGGGGTCTTCTTTGACATAGGGTGTTTCTTCAAAAATCCATTTTCTGATGGTTTCTCTTAAATCCAGACCATCTTTTAAAGAGGCAATAAAGGGTTCAACTTTCCTTAAGTTTTCTGTAATAACTTTAAGTCCCTTCTCCATAATCTTTCTTCCAAAAGTTTCAACTACTACATCCTCTGGGGGAAAGGAACAGATAACTTTACCAGAAAAGCCCTTCTTAAAAAGCTTTCTTTCTTCCCTTGTAGTAAATCTCTTTAAGAATCTTAAGCTACTTCTCAGGCTTTTTATTTTCCTGAAAAGTCTTAACCTCTTTGAAGGAAGATTTAAGTCCTCAGGAGAAAGATTTATAAGAGGAAAGGGAGAAACGGCTTTTTCTTGAAATTCGTAAAAAGTTGCAATTTCCCAGAACCAGAAAGAAAGTTCATCTCCTCCTATTCCCCTTACTGCCAAAAGAAGTGTATAAAGGTCAGGAATGTATTGACCCTTAATTAAAAGCAGATTTCTTAAAAATTGTCCAAATACCTGAAGATCTTTTGGTGAAAGTTCTGTACCGGTTTCTTTATAATATTTTTGTCTTGCTCTCTCAAAGATTTCCTCAAATATGGTAATTCTGTCAAGATAAAAGTTTTCTTCTTCCATCAATCTTTTTCTGTTTTTTTCATACACACTTTGAAAATATCCCGGTTCAGAAAGAATTTCTCTAATGCTTTTAGGATGCAAGCTAAAAATTTCTATTTCTTTGGGTATGTTTTTAGGAAGGTATAACAGTCCTGATGTTAATTCCAGAGCTTTAATTACTCCTTTTACCTGATAAAAAGGTAAAATAACAGCTACAGAACTGTATTTTTGAGAAATCTCACAGATCTTTTCTGCTATATATTTTTCTCTTTCTGTGATAAATTCTTCAAAAAATGAAAGAGTGGATTCCACATATTTGTTAAATCCAAGGTTTTTAATAAGATAAGGAGAAAGAGGCATAGAATGGGATAAATTTTCTTGGGGTACTTCTTTTGGGAGATCTATAAAAAATAAAGGTGTATTGGAAAGAAAAGCATATCTTGTTGTCTCAACTAAAGGGCAGAGAGGTTCCACGATTAGATATTCAGTTTTTTTATCTTTGTATATAAGCGCAACTATAGAGATCTTAGGAAGGTTTTTTACAGCAATTATCCATTTTTCTTTTACAAAAAAGGGAAGGGTTATAGCTAAAGCAGAGGGTTTAATTTGGCCTAAAAGTTTTATAATACTTTGAGTAATTTCAAGGTTGCCAGGAAAGAAAGGCAGAAAGTAAATGGTTGAAATCTTATTTTGAAACTTTTTTTCAATTTTAAGCATAAAATAAACTAATCTAAGGGACGAAGCAAAGGTTTAGTGGGCTTTCTATCTTCTAAGAGCTCTTTCAGATACACCAGAGCCTGTGAGCCAAGTATAATTGAAATGGCTTCTTTAAGGAGGGGCAAAAAATCTGAAGAATTATCAGTAGGTATCTTTAAAAATTTGAGTTTTTTAAGAATGTATCTCCCTATACTTACCCCATCTCTTACACTGTAAAGCTCACCATATTCATGAGCTATCTGTAAAAATCTGACTATATAATCAAGAAGTCCCTCATCAGCCCATGGTAAATTAGTTTTTAAAATAGCTTTTTCTTCTTCATAAGAGGGAAAGTCTATAAAGATTTGAGGTTGAAGCCTTGACTGGATATACTCAGGGAGTTCAAATGTTGAAGCATCTTCATTCATAGTAACACATAGTCTAAAATCTGGATGTGCTTTTATTTTTATTCCTGCAATAATAGATTCCACATATCTTCTGGCATCAAGAAGAGGAGCAAGAGATGCCCAAGACTTTTCACTCATTCTATTTGCCTCGTCAATTATAGCTACTTCACCTCTTATCATCGCAGTAACAATTGGACTTGCTACATATCTTATTTTTTTGTCTTCTGAAATCACAGGTGTTATTATGAGGTCTTCTGGTCGTGTATCCACAGTTGCTTGAAATATGTAAACTTCTTTATTTAATTTTTTGGCAGCAGCATAGGCAAGAGTAGTTTTACCAACCCCTGGTTTTCCTATAAGACGAGGAGTTAGTGGGATATCCTTTTCATCAAGAACAAGCCAGCAGGCAAGTATTTGTTCAATAACCTCTTCCCGAGGATAAAGAGGGATATTTAACTCATCAGGATGAGAAAGATATAAAGTTACTCCATCAATTGTAACAGTCTCCATAACAATTTTAGTATATCTCAGTTTAAAAAAATTACCACAATAAATTTTTAAGAGCTTGACAATAAAGGCTTAAAAAGATATAAAAAATCTATGCAAAAAAGAGAAACCTGGGCTACCAGAATAGGTCTTGTTTTTGCAGCAGCAGGAAATGCTATTGGTCTTGGCAATCTCCTAAGATTTCCCTCAAAGGTGGCTCTTTATGGTGGTGGAGCATTTATTATTCCTTATTTTATTTCTTTTTTTCTTCTTGGGATACCTCTTATGATTTTGGAGTGGACAATAGGAAGATATGCAGGCTCAAAAGGTCATGGTTCTATGATAGGTATTATGGGAGAGTTTTTTAATCATTCCTATCTGGCAAGAATAATAGGAAGCCTTGGAGTAGCTATTCCTTTTCTTATTGTATGTTATTACATCTATATTGAATCTTGGACTTTAGGTTTTGCTTTTTTATCTCTATTTCAAAAGCTACCATTACCTACACAAACAGGTGATCCTCAATTAATGATGATGCCATTTTTAAAATTTTACAAAAGTTATACTCAGCCTTCATTCTGGGCAGTTCTTTTTTTGATAATTACCCTTGTTATTAACTGGTATATATTAAACAGAGGGATAATAAGAGGAATTGAAATTACAGCTAAAATAGGTATTCCCGCCCTTCTTTTAATGGGGGTTTTTCTTTCCTTTGTTTCACTTTCTATAAATGACTGGAAGGGACTGGAAGGGCTTTGCTTCATTTTTAAACCAGACTTTTCAAGACTTCTTGATCCTCAAGTATGGGTAGAGGCTTCTGGACAAATCTTTTTCACTTTGTCTCTTGCTATGGGAGCTATTGCAACTTATGCAAGCTATGTAAAGAAAAATGAAGATGTTTTAAAAACAGGCCTTTATACAGCAGGTCTTAATGAATTTGTGGAGATAGTTATAGGTGCATCTATTGCTATTCCAGCTGCATTTGCTATGTTCGGTGCTTCATCAATTCCTGAGCTTGCCAAAGAAGGAACTTTTAGAATTGGCTTTATGAGTATGCCAGCAATCTTAATGGCTTTACCTTTTGGTTCTTATCTTTCTTTTATATGGTTTTTTCTTCTTTTTATAGCAGCCCTTACTTCATCTTTAGCTCTTTCTCAACCTTTGGTTGCTCTTTTTGAAGATGAGCTTAAATTTCCTCGTTCCAAAGCTGTTAATGTTTCTATGATAATGATTTCTATTGGAGCTTTTTTTTCTGCTTTTGTTCCTGATTTCCTTGATGAACTTGATTTCTGGGCTGGCACTTTATTTTTAATAGTTTTTGGATTTATAGAAATTTTAGCCTTTGTATGGATTTTTGGAGTAGAAAATTTTTACAGAGAACTTACCAGAGATGTATTTTTCAAAATTCCCAAGACTATGGTTTATATTTTTTATGGCGCTTCATCTATATTTATAGGAGTGCTTTTTTACTTCTGGACAACTGTTAAGCTTCCTGAATATCTTGGTCAAATATCTTGGAATTTGATAATTTCAAGAGGTTTTATAATTACATCACTACTTATATTGATTTTGATAGCTATAGAAAGCAAAAAATATATAAATTCTTAATTTAAAAGTTTATCAACAATCTTTGCCCCAGTTAAATCACCCCAAACATTTACTGCAGTTCTGAGCATATCTAAAAACCTATCCACAGCTAAGATAATTCCCATTCCTTCTAAGGGAATACCAACAGAAGTAAGAACTAAGGTTAACATTACAAGTCCTGCCCCTGGGATTGCAGCTGCACCTATGGAGGCTAAGGTAGCTGTTAAAAAAATGATAAAAAGTTGAGAAAAACTTAAGGAAATTCCATAAATATTCGCTATAAAAACAGCAGCTACAGCCTCATACAAAGCTGTTCCATCCATATTTATAGTTGCACCTAAGGGGAGAACAAAACCAGCAACTTCATTTTTAATTTTCCCCTTTTCTTCTGCTAACTCTAAGGTAACAGGCAAAGTAGCTGCACTTGAGGCAGTAGAAAATGCAAGAAATAGAGCCTCTCTAACCTTTATCAAATATAAGTAGGGATTGTATTTACCCAGAAAAAAACCAAGTAAAGCAAGAGTAAAAAAGGCGTGTATCAAGAGTCCTAAAATTACTGTAATAACATACTTTCCCAGAGGAAAAAGAATACCAACTCCTACCTCTGCAACAGTATAACTTACTAAGGAAAAAACTCCAACAGGAGTTAATTTTATAATCCACTTTGTAAGGTTTATAAGGGCATGATTTAGAGCATCAAAAAAGTTAATAAGAGATGATATTTTGTTTTTATCTAAGGTTAGTACTGAGAGACCAAAAATAACAGAGAAAAAAATTATTTGAAGAATTTTTCCTTTAACAAAACTTTCAAAAGGGTTAGAGGGAATTATGTTCCAGATAAGTTCTTTAAAAGAAAGTGTTTCAATTTTTGAGACATTCTCTATTGTAAAAGAAGTTTGAAAGTTTTCTCCTGGTTTTATGAGATTTACCAGAATAAGTCCAAGAATTATTGAAAACCCTGTAGTAGCAAAGTAATACATAAATGTTTTTGTACCCAAGTTTTTGAATCTTTTTATGTTGCCAAGAGAGATTATGGCTACAAAAACAGAGGTGAATACCAGAGGCACAATAATAAGTTTTAAAAGAGTGAGAAATATTTCTCCCAGAAATTGTATTTTTTTAGAAAAATCCGGGAAATAAACCCCTAATAAAAATCCAGATATTATTCCTATAAGAGTTAGATTTTCGGTATTCAAAAGTTTTTTCATAAATTTTTAAAAGAGACTTGAGATTTAGATTTTTCTTTTGATTATAGGTTAAATTTAAATTATTGTAAAGGTTTGAGATAATGGTAAATTTTGTTAGGGAGTAGAAAATGATTACTTATTTTTTGCTTGGTGTAGTTATAATTCTTCTGGGTATAATAATTTTTCTTTTATTAAAGAGAGAAAAAATTGAAAAAGAAGATATAGAGAATGTTATATTAAAAATTTGGAATGAATCTGGGCTTAATGAAAGAATAGGGGAGTTAGGTCTTCATGCTAAGGAGATTAAAGAAGCTCATAAATCCATAGAAAGGATGTTGCGAGTTCCTTTTGAAAGAGGCTCTTTTGGAGAGATAGTTCTTGAGACCATTCTTTCAGATCAGCTCCCTCCAGATATGTTTGGTATAAGAAAAAAAGTACTGGATGGTAAAATTCCTGATGCTTACATTAAATCAACTGTTGGGATTATCTGTATAGATTCTAAGTTTCCTCTTGAAAATTACAGAAAAATGATTGAAAGCGAAGATCCCAAGGAAAAAGAGATATATAAAAATAATTTTTTGAGGGATGTAAAATTTCATCTTGAGAAAATAGCGAATGATTATGTATGTCCTGAAAAGGGTTCTGCAGGGTTTGCTTTTGCTTATATTCCTTCTGAGAGTGTTTACTGGTTTTTGGTAAATTCTGCTTTTGAGATGTTAAGAGATTATGTTAAGAAGGGTGTTCAGGTGGTCTCACCTTTAACTTTATCACACAAAATTGAGCTTATTAAAGCTGGAGTTCATGCAAAGAAGCTTTCAGAAGAGGCAGAAAGGGTAAACAATGCTATTCTTGAGCTTTCTCGAGAGTTTGAAAAAATTGATAAAGTTTGGAAAACTTTTTATGGGACTCATCTTAAAAATCTGGTTGGCAAAGCTGAGGAGCTTGATGGTGCATATAAAAGATTAAAAGAAGAGTTTGATAAGATATCAAAGTTATCAAATTAAGGAATAAGGGGAAAAAATACTGTCTTGACAAAGAAAAATTTGAGAATATATTAAAATTTAACGCCGAGGTGGCGGAATTGGAAGACGCGCTGGCTTGAGGGGCTAGTGGACGTAAGTCCGTGCGGGTTCGAGTCCCGCCCTCGGCACCATAAAATCATCTTATTTCTCTCTTGGGATTTAAAACTTCTTGTAAGGTTTCCCCCAGTAAAGTAAATGCAAGAACAGTTATAAGAATAGCAAGTCCTGGAAATACTGATAACCACCAGGCAATCTCTAAGGTCTCTTTACCTTCTATTAAAATATTACCCCAAGATGGTATAGGCGGCTGAACCCCAATTCCTAAAAAAGATAAAGCAGATTCAATAAGAATAGCCTGTCCCAAACCCAGAGAAGCAGAAACCAGAACAGGTGGCAAAGCATTGGGAAGAAGATGCCTGAATATAATTCTAAAAGTTCCTGCTCCATAAACCCTTGCTATTAAAACAAAATCCCTTTCTTTTAAAGACATTATTTCCGCTCTTACCAGCCTTGCAACTCCCATCCAGCTTGTAGCACCAATTACGATCATTATAGTTAATATAGAAGGTTCTAAATAGGCAATTACTGCTAAAATCAGAAAAATAGTGGGAAAACAAAGCATTATATCTATAAAACGAGAAATTATCTGATCAACTATTCCTCCCAAATAACCTGCAAGGGATCCTAAGAAAATTCCTATTCCTATAGAAATTCCTACTGCAACTAAACTCACTTCTAAAGAAATTCTTGAAGCATAAATCATTCTGCTCAAAACATCTCTTCCCAAAAGATCTGTTCCTAAGGGATGTTTAAGAGAGGGAGGCAGGAGAATTTCATTTACATTTATTTCAAAGGGATCATAGGGGGATAAGTACGGAGCAAATAGTGCAAGCACTACTAAAATAAAAATAACTATTAAAGAGGCACAACCTATTTTATGTTTTATTAGTTCTTTTAAAAGTTCTCTCATTTACTTTCCAGTCTTATTCTTGGATCAGCAAGTGCATAACCTATATCTGCAAGAAAATTTCCCAGAAGGGTGAGGAAAGAAATTAAAAATAGGTTTGCCATAATTACTGGATAATCTCTTGCCATTACAGCCTGCCACATCAGTTGTCCTACACCAGGAATTCCAAAAATGGTTTCAAATATTACACTCCCTCCTACCAATCCAGGTATGGAAAGTCCTAAAATAGTTATCAGAGGCAAAAGAGCATTTCTTAAAGCATGTTTATAGATTACTACCCTTTCTGGAAGTCCCTTTGCTCTGGCAAAAAGTATAAAATCTGATTTTAAAACCTCATACATTGAATTTCTCACATATCTTAAAACTCCTGCCAGTCCTCCAAAGGTAGCTACAAATAATGGACAAATAAGGTGTTTTGTCCAGTCCCATACCTTTTGAAAAAGGTTCATTTCATCATAACCAATGGTTGAATGAAGTCCTGAAATTGGAAGCCACTGAAGTTTTACTCCAAAAATCATCATCAGTATTATAGCTAACCAGAAACTTGGCATAGCATAACCAATAAAGGTAACCACCGTGGTTATTCTATCAAAGGCACTTTCTGCTTTTACCGCAGAGTAAACCCCCATAGGAATGGCAATCAAAAGGATTAGAAATAAAGACAGAGCATTTATAAAAAGAGTTACAGGAAGTCTTTCTTTTATTTTGTCCCATACAGGTCTTTGATCTAAAGAAAAAGATCTGCCAAAATCCAGTTTAATAATACCTTTTAACCACTTCCAGTATTGGACATAAAGGGGTTTGTCAAGTCCATACATTTTTACAAGTTTTTCTCTGTATTCAGGGGTAATTTTGGGATTAAATTCTGTAAGAGGACTTAGTGGTCCTCCAGGTGCAAGATGAATAATTGAAAAACTTATTATGGTTATTCCTAAAAGGGTAATTATAAGAGTTAAAAATCTTTTTAAAAGAAAAGCAATCATGTTACCCTCAGTCCGCTTTTTCTCTCAGCTTCAGAGGGTTTTAAATATAAAGGCAGAATTTTTTCAGCATCTTTTATTTCCGCTATCCCCTGTTTTAATTTTATATAAGCTAATTTAGCAACCAGCCCTGCACTTAGATTTGGGGGAAAGATTGGCTCAATAAAAAAATCTTTTAAATTCTCTTTTAAAAAGTCTTTCCATTTTCCAAGAGTTTCACTTACAAAAAGAGAGGGAGCATTTATATAAAGAGGCAAGTCTTTTAAGGGAATACATTTTGGAGAAAGCAAAGTTTTTAGATGAAAATTTTCCCATCTATAGGAAGCTAAAAAGACCTCTTTGCTGTAAGCATCAACTAAGCTAACTATGTTTTCAGAGTAACTTATGAAATTAGTTGCTAAAATCTCTAAACTTGATACTGTAATAACTGGTTTAGGGTAAACCAAGCACAATCCCTTCAGAATAGAAAGCCCGATTCTTAAGCCTGTAAAACTCCCAGGTCCTATATCAATAGCATAATAGTTCAACTCATCTAAGGAAAAACCTAAGATTTTTTCAAGAAAGGGTAAAGACTTAAAGATAATATTAGAATAGGACTCTTTTGAGAATAAAGCTATTTCACCTAATAAACTTTCTCTAAAAAGGGCAATTCCTCCTGTTTTTCCAGAGGTTTCAATAGCAAGGATTAAGGGAGCCTCCATCCTCTAAGAAGTTTTAAAATATCGTTATAAAAAACTGCTATGCTTAGAGCGAGTATTAGAAATAATCCGATTTTGAAAATTAACTCCTGAGTTTTTAAAGACAGAGGTTTTCTTCTTATAGCTTCAATTCCAAAAAGGACAAGATGTCCTCCATCAAGCATAGGAAGAGGCAATATGTTAATAACACCCAGGTTTACAGAAAGAAGTGCTGTAAATGATAAAAGATATGATATACCCATTTTTGCAGTTTCTCCTGCCATTTTCCCTATGGTAATAGGACCTCCCAAAGTAGAGAAAGGTATTTCTCCAGTAAAGAGTTTATAAATAGCTACAAAGATAAGTCCGGTCAGTTCTACTACCTTCTTAACAGCCAGGTTAAAAGCAGAAATTATGTCATATTTCTGATGAATAATTTCTTGAGTAGATTTAATTCCTATTATAGGAACTTTTGTTTTTTTTCCAAATATATTATAACCTTCTTTCAACTCTGGTTTTATGTTTACTTCAAAAATTTGATCCTTTCTTTTTATTGTTAAAATTACTGATTTTGAAATCTTTTTGGATCTTAGTAAAAACACGAGTTCTTGGAAGGATTTTACTTTTTTCCCATTAACTTTGATTATCTCATCTCCGGGTTTAAGTCCTGCTTTTTCTGCAGGAGAACCTGGCATGACCTCTCCGATTTTAGCTGGCAATATAAAACTTCCTACACTGGCAAATAAAAGCCAGAAGATAAAAACAGCTAAAATAAAATTAGCCAATGGTCCTGCAATTACTATAATAGCTTTTTCCCAAGGCTTTTTAAAGGCAAAAGCTCTTTCAGGTTTTTCTACAAGAGGAATAGTTTCAGGATGTTCTCCATAAAGTTTAACATATCCTCCCAAGGGAATAAGAGAAAGCCTATATTCTGTTTCTCCGGCTTTAAATCCGATAAGACGAGGACCAAACCCCAGAGAAAAAACTTCAACCTTAACCTTTAACAGTTTGGCTGCTAAAAAATGTCCCAATTCATGAACAAAAATTAAAGCACCTATTACCAGAATGGCAACAATTACAGTTGTAACCATTTTTTAAGATTTTTTAATTAGGTTTTCAGTAAATTCGCAAACCCTTTGGTGAAGCCCCAGTGTTTCGTAAATATTTTTAAAATTAATAGAAGGTATTTTAAATTCATTTAAAGTTTTTTCAAGGAAATAAGGAATTTTATCAAAACTAATTTTACGGTCTAAAAAGGCAGAAACAACCACTTCATCAGCAGCTTCTAACACTAAAGGATAGGCCCCTCCCAGTTTCCCTGCTTTGTAGGCTAACTTTAAACAGGGAAATTTCTTTAAACTCGGTTTTTTAAAAATCAGTTTTTTCATTTGAATAAGATCAATGTTTTTTATCTGCATTTCAGCTCTTTCTGGATAGTTCAAAGCATAGGCTATGGGAATTTTCATATCAGGGGGACTTACATGCATTAAATAGCAACCATCTAAAAGCTTTATAATTCCGTGAACTAAGCTTTGGGGATGAATAACCACCTCAATTTTTTCTAAGGGGAAATCAAACAAAATCATTGCTTCCAACACTTCAAATCCTTTATTCATTAGGGTTGCAGAATCTACTGAAATCTTTTTACCCATCTTCCATGTAGGATGAGAAATCGCTTCTTCAGGGGTTATCTTAGGAAATTCTCTTAAAGGAGTTTTATAAAAAGGTCCACCTGAGGCAGTAAGAATAAGTTTTTCTATATATTCTTTTTTTTCTTTTTGTAATAACTGAAAAAAAGCCGAATGTTCACTATCTACAGGTAAAAGGTCTGCTCCACTCTTTTTAGCTACTTCTTTTAAAAAACTACCTACAGATATAATACATTCTTTATTTGCTATAGCTACTCTTTTGCCAGTTTTTAAGGCATAATAAGTAGGAATTAATGCTTTTATTCCTGATATTCCTATTACTGCTATGTCTATTTGTTCTAAAGAGGCAAGCTCTTTTAATCCATCATCTCCCCACAATATTTGAGCCTGATAACTTAGTGATGTCTTTAAGTCTTTTGCATCTTCTTTTTTTTCCACTACTATATAGGGAACTTTAAAAGTTTCAGAAAGTTTTTGGAGTTCTTTAATTTTTGATTTTGCTGTAAGACCTACAATTTTGAATCTATCGGAATTATTCTTTATATACTCTATAGTTGACTTTCCAATAGATCCCGTAGCTCCAAAAATAACTACATTTTTCATTCTGAGCTTATTTTACTTGTTACTCTCTGGAATGGAAAGTGGCTCTTTGGGAGGTGTTGGTATAGGAACAGGTGTTGGAGGCAAAGTTTTATTAGAAGTTGAAGAAGCAGGAATTTCAGTTTTCAATACAGAGGGTTTATGTTTCTCAGTAAAAATTTTGGTAAGAAGCAGAGAATTGAGAAAAAAGAGCAAAACAAGAATCATAGTAACTTTATTTAAGAAGTTAGTAGGCCCTGCACCTCCAAAAATAGCTTCTGCACCTCTAAAAACTGCTCCATATTCAGAACCTTTGGTAACATTTATCAAAACTATAAGAATAATAAGAATTGCAAGAATTATTTGAAAAACTATTAAAAAGGTTTCCATTTTTACTTTTCCTCCGAAAGCTATCTCATAGGAAATAGTTCTGCACCAGGTAGGCTATCAACAGGTTCAGTTAAAAGCATATCTCCGTTTTTTATCCAGCTTTTAAGAATTTCTGCAATTTCCCTTGCTCTGGAAAAGCTGGATACAGGGTAGGTAGGCACTTCTTTACCAAGTATTTTAATTTTCCCACTTTTTAGTTCTGCATAGCTTACAATACCATAGTTACGCTTTATTCCGTTTGGATAATCGTAGGAATAATCAACCACCTGGGTAAAGAGATCTTCATCAGAAAGTCCAGCCCATTCAGCAACTTGTTCATTCAAAATAGGTATAGGAATTCCCAGTCCTACCGCTAAGGAGCATCCATAACCTATGTGACTTGTTCCAACAAGCCACTTAGGGCTCATTTCCTTCAAATTTCCTATAACCATAAGGGTGGCTGCAGGATGGATTGGAGCCCCCTTGGGAGTTCTTTTTACTTTCATAGTATGCTGAGTTCCACACCAGATTACATAACCCTTTGCTCCTCCGAGAAAGATCCTTGTTCCTATACCTATGGTTTTCAGATGAGGATCTTTAAGTAAAGGAGAGAGACACCCTGCAGTAGCATAATTGGCATTTCCAAGATCAGGTTTTAATACTCCCATATAGGTATATAAGATTTTATCAGAAAGATTTATAGCACAGTTATAGTTTTGGTAAGCATTTCTGGGATTACACAAAACTGCATTTTTTAAATCATGAATAGTTATTTCTGTTTCATAGGTTCTTCTTGGATAACAGTGTGTGCCGTATCCTATAGCTCTTAGATAGATTTTTTTTCCAGCTACTAAATCATGAATTACATGTCCTCCACCGTAAAGAAACTGTCCAGGAAAGACCTTATTAAGAGGGTCATCTTCTTTTGTTTCTGTTGCACCTATGTAGCAATCTACAGCAGCAAGCCCTCCATAAGCAGGAACATCATTCAACCACACCCTATAAGCCTTAATAGTAGGAACACTATGTCCAAAATTAATAAAAGCTCCTGAAGAGCACATGGGAGAAAAAGTCCCGGTTGTAACTACATCAACCTCCTTTGCTGCCTGTAAAGGTCCTACCTCATTTACAAGTTTTGAAAACTCTTCAGCAGTTAAAACTACAACCTCTCCTTTTTCTATTTTCTTATTTATTTCTTCTACAGTTCTTTTTACTTTGAATTCGTTATTCATTTTAAAACTCTCTTTATTCAAGTAGTGAAACAATTTTGTGACCAGAAGCTTCTAAATCTGAAGCTATTTTATCAAGGGCTATTTTTTCAAGTCTTATAAAATATACCTTTTCTCCATTTAAATTAACATCCATTCCAATAGAAATTATCTTTCCCCCTCCTTTTCTTATTATTTCCAGAACCTCATTTAAATTATCCTTTTTGGGGATTACATCCAAACGAGAAGAAGATTTGAGAAGTCCCATTAGCTCAATAAAAGCTTCCAAAATATCTGTAATAGTGATAATCCCTATTAGTTTTCCTTTTCTAACCACTGGAAGCCCACCTATTTTATACTTGTATATAATTCTTGCTGCTTCATCAATTGTAGTTTCAGGATCAACAGTAATTGGATTTAAAATCATAACTTCCTTTAAGGGAAATTGTAGTTTTTCAGAAGAAAGATAAGCTCTAAGATTACTCTCAGTTACAAGTCCTACAAGTTTGGCATTTTCTACCACTGGAATATGCCTTATAGAAAAACGTCTCATCAACTGTATTGCTTCTTCTACAGTATCCTCAGGAGAAGCTGTAATTACTTCAGTAACCATCCAGCTTTTAACTTTCATAACATCTAAATCCTTTTATTTAATTAAAACTTTTAAAACACTATACCACAAAAATTTAAAACGCAAAGAGAAAATTGGAAATACTTAGTTTTTATTCCTAAATGCTTAGATAACTTTTTAGAATTTCTGAGGTAGGTGTATGGGTTTTCAGAAAATTTTTTATAGGTCCTTCAAAAAGAAGGTACCCTCCTTTTTCTCCTCCCTCGGGTCCGAGCTCAATAATCCAGTCTGCCCATTTAATAAGTTCGGGATTATGTTCTATTACCACTACTGTGTGACCTTTTTCAATAAGCCCCTGTAGAACATCTATCAACTTTTCTACATCATTTATATGAAGTCCTGTGGTTGGTTCATCTAAAATAAAGAGAGAACCTCCTTTTGAGGATTTAACAAATTCCTTAGCAAGTTTTATTCTCTGAGCTTCTCCTCCTGAAAGAGAAGGACTTGGTTGCCCAAGAGTTAAATAATCAAGACCTATCCTGCATACAGTATCCAGCTTTTGATAAATGGAAGAAAACTTTTTAAAGAATTCCCTTGCTTCAAAAAAGTCCATATTTAACACATCAGAAATGCTTTTCCCTCTGTAGTAAACCTCAAGGGTCTCTGGATTATATCTTTTGCCCTCACAGTATTCACATATCTGATACACTTCGGGTAAGAACTTAATTTCCACCTTTATAGATCCCTGTCCTTTGCAGTAGGGGCATTGTCCTTCTTTGGTATTAAAAGAAAACCTTCCTTCTTTATAACCTCTTTCTCTTGCCAAAGGAGTTTTTGCAAAAACTTCTCTAATCTGACTGAAAACATTTATATAAGTTGAAGGAGTAGATCTTGGAGTATTTCCAATAGGAGAATGATCAACCAAGTAAACTCTTTTTATATTTTTAAAACCCTCTATATTTTTTAATCCCCATAATTCTGGCTTTGATTTAGATCTACTACTCAAAAGTCTTCTTAGATTTTCATAAAGAAGATCACATATAAGAGTTGATTTTCCAGAACCAGAAACACCTACAACCACTGTGAGGGCATTTAAAGGTATAGACACACTTATGTTTTTAAGATTTCTGAGAGAAGCATTTTCTAACTTGATAAACTTAGAGGGGATTCTCTTAAGACTTTTTAATTTTTTTCTCTTGTTGTTTCTCAAAGCTTTTGCAGTTTCTGATTTTTCATTTTTAAGAAGTTCAAAAGGAGAGCCTACAAACACGATTTCTCCTCCTTTTTTCCCTCCTCCGGGTCCGAGATCTATAACACAGTCAGCAGAAAGAATTGTTTCTTCATCATGCTCAACAACAATTACAGTATTTCCCTTATTTCTCAAAGATTTCAGCACATCTATCAATTTTGCATTGTCTTTAGGATGAAGCCCAATTGTTGGTTCATCAAGGATATAGGCAACACCTGTAAGGTTGCTTCCTATTTCAGCAGATATTCTTACCCTTTTAGCTTCACCAGAAGATAAAGTATCTGCAGACCTTCCGAGAGTTAAATAACCAACACCAAGCTGAATTAAACAATCAAGCCTTGATATAATTTCTGAAACAAGCCCCTCAGCTAATATTTTCTCTTTACCTTCAAGTTTAAGTCTCTCCAGGAACTTTTTTATCTTTTCAATGCTAAGTTCACACAGCTCTGGAAGAGAAAGTCCGTTTATTTTGTAATAAAAAACTTCTTTTTTATATCTACTTCCCTTGCATAAAGGACATATTTCGTTTTCCACTTTTCCAAGACCCTGACAATAAGAACAGGCTCCTATTTTTGAATTAAAGGCAAATAACAGAGGATCAGGTTCTGGAAGACTGAGTCCACATTTTATACAGGCTCTTTTTTTACTGAAAAAAAATTCTTTTGAATTTATTAGAAGGAGAGCTTCTCCTTTACCTTCTTTTAAGGTTTTAAGAAAAAGGTCCTCAAAATTTTTAAAGTTTTTAAAACTTGTTTTACCAATTACAGCCTCAATGGTATGCTCTTTATATCTTGATAAAGAAGGAATAGGAGGAAGTTTGTAGAAAACTGAATCAATTCTTACTTCATGATATCCAGAATTTAAAAGTTTTTCAAAGAGATTTCTGTAAATTCCTTTGCGATGCTTTACTATGGGTGAAAGGAAGGTAATTTCAGCATTTTCAAGTCTTTCTTCTTTTAAAAGTTTTTTAGCAAGTTCAAGAAGTTCTTTTTCAGAACGAGGTATTAATTGAGCATTACACTTGGGACAGTAGGTTTTACTTATTTTAGAGTAAAGGAGCCTTAGGTATGGTAGTATTTCTGTAAGTGTTCCTACTGTAGAACGAGGAGAAAGTTCTCCTGATCTCTGTTCCAGAGCCACTGTAGGAGGAATTCCTGAAATAAGATCGTAGTCTATTTCCTCATAAAGCTTTAAAAACTGTCTCAGATAGGCAGGCAGAGTTTCTAAGAATCTTCTCTGTCCTTCAGTAAATATCACATCAAAAGCCAAAGTTGATTTTCCAGACCCAGAAACACCGGTAATAACTATAAATTTCCCTCTGGGCAGATCTACATCTATGTTTTTTAAATTGTGATGTCTCACTCCTCTTAGTTTGATGTATTGGTCTTCGTATTGGTATGTTTTTTCTTTTAGAGTTTTTTCTTTTAGTTCTAAACCATTTAAATATTTTCTTAAATAATGAGCTGTAGGGCTTTTTTTATTTTTTAAATTTAAAAAATCTTTTAAGGAGCCTTCAAAAAGAAGGTAACCTCCCTTTTCTCCTCCCTCGGGTCCGAGTTCAATAATCCAGTCAGAGGATAGGACTATTTCTGGATTATGCTCAACTACCACTATAGTGTGTCCTTCTTCTTTGAGATATCTCAATGATGAGATGAGTTTTTCTATGTCTTTTAGATGGAGACCTACTGTAGGCTCATCAAGAAGAATGAGTGCTTTTTCTTTTTTTATTTGAGATAGAATTTCTGCAATTTTTAACCTTTGAGCCTCACCTCCAGAAAGTGTTGAAAGTGGCTGCCCCAGTTTTAAATAACCAAGACCAAGATTTTGCAAAATTTTTAAAGGTTTGTTTATAAGAGGATGATTTCCAAAAAACTCAATAGCAGAGTTAACTGTAAGATCAAGTATTTCTACAATGTTTTTATTTTTCCACTTAACTTCAAGAACTTCCTCTCTGAATCTTTTACCTTTGCAGACCTCGCAAGGAAGAACAAGATCAGAAAGAAACTGCATTTCCACTACTTCAAAACCAAGTCCTTTACATTCAGGACATTGAGAGATTTCAGAATTAAAGGAGAAAAATGTTTCTGTGTAACCGTATTTTTTTGCAAGGGGGGTGCTGGCAAGAAGTTTTCTAATATATGGAAAAATGTTTATGTAGGTGGCAACTATGCTTCTTGGAGACCTTGCCAGAGGCTCCTGAGTAATAAGAAGAACTTGTGAAAAATTTTCGTAGCCTTCTATAGCATCACAGAACTCGAAATTTGCTTTTCCTTTATAGGCATTAACTCCTTTATAGATTACTTCCTCAAGAAGGGTTGACTTGCCAGAGCCAGAAACTCCTACAATAGATGTAATTGCAGACACAGGAATAGAAATACTTATGTTTTTTAAATTGTGCTTTTTAGCTCCTATTATTTTTAATGTTTTAGAAAAGGTTTTATGAAAATTGAAGAAGGGTTTACGAGGGGTGCTCAGGACTTTAAGAGCAGATGCAGTAGGGGTGTTTTTTTCAAAAATTTCCTTTGGGCTTCCTGCATGAAGAAGATAACCACCTTTCTCTCCTCCCTCAGGTCCGAGATCTATTAAATGGTCAGCCTGAGTAATAATTTCTGGATCGTGTTCAACTACAACAACTGTGTTGTTTTGGGAAACTAAATTTTCCATAAATTTAACTACCTTCTGAGTATCTGTAGGATGAAGCCCTGTGGTAGGTTCATCAATGAGATAAAGTGTTTCAACTAAATTTGAGGAAAGGGCTCTAGTTAAAAGGCATCTACTTGCTTCACCTCCAGAAAGCGTTTTGCTTGCCCTGTTTAGAGTAAGATAGGAAAGTCCAACCTCTTCCAGATAGGAGAGCCTTTTTAAAATCTCTCTTGCAAGTCTTTCCTCAGCTGGAAGATTGGTCTGGGAAAGAAATTCAGCAATAAATTTTTTTGCTTGAGATATCTCCAGAGAATAAAACTCTCCTATGTTTAAATCTCCGAGGTAAAAAAGTAGTGCCTGAGGATTAAAACGAGTTCCTTTACATACAGGACAGGCTACTTCTCTTCTCAGCTTTGATAGAAGAATTCTTATATGTTGTTTATATTTTTTGCTTTCAAGCCAGGCTATCACTTCTTTAAGTCCATACCAGTCTCCCTCTCCAGCAAATATTTTTTCTTTTATTTCTGTGGGAAGGCTGTTAAAGGGTAGATCAGGATTTATTTTTTGCTTTTCAAGAAAGTCCATAAGATCAATTTTTACTTCTAACATAAAAGGGTAGTCAAGAAGTGGAATTGCTCCATTCTTTATGGACTTTTCAGGGTATTTTACTAAGGATTCAAAGTCCACTATCAAAAGATTGCCAAAGCCCTTGCACTCAGGACAGGCTCCTTGAGATGTATTAAAAGAAAAAAGATTGGGATTTTTTTTAGGAAATTTAAAACCACAAACTGGACAAACCAACTCTTGTATATAATTTATCTCTTCTCCATATAAAGTTTTTACTTTTAAACGATTGGAGATCTTAAAAGACTGTTCTACAGCATGGGCAATTTCTGGCAGATCTTCCTCTGAAGGTTTAATTCTATAAATAACTATCTCTACTTCTTCAGAGGGAAGCTCATTTATTTCTTCAAGCTCGCAGATTTTCCCATTCCAGAAAACTCTGCTAAATCCTGCAGAAAGAAGTCCCTGTTTGAGATGTTCAAATCTTACTTTTATTTTTTGAGGAGCAAGAAGATAAACAGGAATATTTTTAAATTTTTGAATAATCTCTCTTGCAATGGAATGGGGATCTTTTATGTAGATGTATTGATTACATCTGGGGCATTTTGGGATACCAGCTTTATAATAAAGCATTTTGGCAAAATGACTGATTTCAGTAAGCGTTGCCACTGTAGAACGGGAAGTTTTGATATAATTTCCTTGGGGAAAAGCAAGAGCAGGTGGAATGTTATTTATAGCTTCAGCTTTTGGCTTGGGTAGTTTTTCAAAATACTGTCTTACATAAGAGGAAAAGGTTTCTAAATATCTTCTCTGTCCTTCAGCATAAAGGGTGTCAAAAACTAAACTTGATTTGCCAGCTCCAGAAACTCCTGTAACTACGATAAGTTTGTAAAAAGGTAATTTTAGATCAAAACCTTTGAGGTTGTTTTGCGAGAGCTTAAAGATTTCTATAAATTTCATTCGCCTCTGATTTTTTCCATTCTCTCCTGAGCCCTTTTACATTCTATGCATAAAGTAGCTTCGGGACGGGCTATAAGTCTCTTTTCATTTATGGGCTCTCCACAGACTTCACAGATTCCATAAGAACCATCTTCTATTTTTTTCAGAGCTTTTTCTATTTTTTTCAAGAGCTTTTGTTCTCTATCTCTTAACCTTAACTCAAAAGCAAGATCGCTTTCTCTGGCTGCTTGATCAAGGGCATCAGGAAGAGGCTCTCCTCTCTCAGTTAACTCTTTTTTAGTTTCCAGGGCTTCTCTTAAAATTTCTTCTTTCCTTTTTAAAAGTAATTGTTTAAAAAATTCAAGTTTTTTTCTTTCCATAAACAACCTCCCTACATATTTTCCAAGATAACTTCTCCGCTTTTTCCACCTGTTTTGTAAACCAAGCGGAGATTAGTTATTTTTATACCCTTATGTAAAGATTTACACATATCATAAATAGTAAGAGCTGCTACAGAAACAGCTGTTAAAGCTTCCATTTCCACTCCGGTTTTTGCAGTTGTTTTGACTTCCCCTGTAATTTCTAAAGCAAATTTTTCTGGAATAAAATTAAATTTTATATCTATCTTAGAAATAGGTAAAGGATGGCATAAGGGTATAAGTTCTGAAGTTCTTTTAGCTGCAAATATTCCTGCAACTTTTGCACAGGTTAAAAAGTCTCCCTTTGGCACATCTTGAGAAATTATTTTGGGATAAATCTCTTCTGGAAAAATTACCTCTGCTTTTGCTATAGCAACTCTTTCTGTGTCTGCCTTTTTACTAATATCTACCATATGTAGTTCGCCTTTTTCTGTAAGATGAGAGAATTGAGACATACTTACTTTATTTATTGCCAAAAATAAATTTTTCCCAAAATCTTTCTTTTTTCTTCTTTGAATTTTTTTGAGAATTCAAAAGCAGTTCGTTATCAAAACTTTTAATTCCCTCTATTTCAGCCAATTTTTTTAATAATTTTTCTCCTTCTTTGCTTAATTTTTTAGGTATTTCTATTTGAACTTTTAAAATTAAGTCTCCTCTTTTCCCTGTTTTTACATCAGGAAGCCCTTTTCCTTTAATGAGGATTTCTTCACCTGGCTGAATTCCAGGAGGGATTTTTATCTCCAGTTCTTCTTCAAAATAAGGAATTTTTATTTTATCTCCCAAAATAGCGGAAACAAAATTAATTTTTAGTTGTCCTATTACATTATTTTTTTCTCTATAAAAATAGCGATGTGGTTTAATTTTTACTCTTATAAAAAGATCTCCTGGTTTTCCTCCAAAAAGTCCTGGTTCACCTTCTTTGGGAATCCTTAAGATACTTCCATCTTCAATACCAGCAGGAATAACAACTTCTAATTCCTTTTTATTCCATACTTTACCGGAGCCTTTACACTTCGGACATTTTTCTATATAAACTGTGCCTCTACCTTTACAGTCTGGACAAGTATAGCTTATTCTGAAAAAACCTTCTGTATAGGTAACCCTTCCTTTGCCATTACATACATCACAATTTTTAACCCCTTTTTGAGGATCATAGCCTAATCCCTTACAGAATTCACATACTTCAAACTTTTCAATTTCCAGTGTTATTTTTTTATCTTTGAAGAGATCTTCAAAATCTAAAACTACTTCATAAGAAAGATCTGCTCCATTTCTTGGTCTGGTATGAAATTTTTCTTCAAAGGAAAAATCAAAAAAGTCTTCAAAAATATCAGAAAAAGTTTTAAAAATATCTGAAATATCTTCAAATCCTCTATATCCTGAAGATTTTAAACCAGAATAACCGTAAGAGTCGTATATTGCTCTCTTTTCTGGATCAGAAAGGACTTCATAGGCCTCTGATATTTCTTTAAATTTTTCTTCTGCTTCTTTATTTCCTGGATTTCTGTCTGGATGATACTTGAGTGCCAGTTTTCTATAGGCACGCTTTATTTCTTCCTGAGTTGCATCCCGGGGAATTCCCAGGATGGCATAATAGTCTTTATAAGCCATTTTTAATTATAAAAATTATTTATTAATACTTTTTTGTTTTAAGATTTCAGAAATTTCATAAGGAGAAGTAACTTTTTCTTTTTTATCCAATTCTTTTATATTTTCTGGGGTAACCAATCCTGCAGCAATTTCTCTCAAAGCAGTTACTATTTCTCTATTATTACACTCTACAAGAGGTTGAGCTCCTTCTCTCAATTGTTTAACTCTTTTTATAGTTAAATGAATTAATCTAAACCTACTCGGTATTTTTTTTAAACAATCTTCTACAGTAATTCTTGCCATTTTTTACCACCCCGAAGTTTTAAAATTTAATTTTAAACAGCTACTACTTCAGTGATTTCAGGAACTTCTCTTTTTAAATATTTCTCAATTCCCATTTTAAGAGTCATTTGAGACATTGGACATGATCCACAAGCACCTTTTAGTTTTACTTTTACCACACCATCTTCAGTAACTTCAACCAGTTCAACATCTCCTCCATCTGCCTGTAAATAAGGTCTTACTTTTTCTAAAGCTTTTTCTACATCCTCTCTGAGCATTAAAATACCTCCTAAGTAAAATTTTGATTTTTTTAAATTTAATACAATTTTTCTTGACAGCAAGGTTCTATTATTTAAAATTGATAATATTTAAAAAGTAAACTTAAGAATTAAGGAGATAGTTATGAGAAGTGACAAAGTAAAAAAAGGATTAGAAAGAGCTCCACACAGGTCTTTGTTTAAAGCTCTTGGTTTTACAGATGAAGAACTTAAGAGACCATTGATTGGCATTGCCAATTCTTTTAATGAGATAGTTCCTGGTCATATTCATTTAAGACAGATTGTAGAGGCAGTAAAAGCAGGTATTAGAGAGAAGGGAGGAGTTCCTGTAGAGTTTGGTGTTATAGGAGTATGTGATGGTATTGCGATGAATCATGAAGGAATGAAATATTCTTTACCCAGCAGAGAAATTATTGCAGATTCTATAGAGATAATGGCTATGGCTCATGCTTTTGATGGTATGGTTTTGGTCACAAGCTGTGATAAGATCACTCCTGGTATGCTTATGGCTATGTTTAGGGTTAACATTCCTTCTATAATTATAGCTGGTGGTCCTATGCTTTTAGGGAGCTACAGGGGAAAAAGAGCAAATCTTATTTCTGTTTTTGAAGGAATTGGAAAGGTAGAAGCTAAAGAAATGACTGAAGAAGAATTGAAAGAGCTTGAAGCCTGTGCATGTCCGACCTGTGGTTCCTGTTCAGGGATGTTTACTGCAAATTCTATGAACTGCCTTTCAGAAGCTATAGGACTTGCCCTTCCTGGAAACGGCACAATTCCCGCTGTATTTGCTGACAGAATAAGGCTTGCTAAGGAAACTGGAAGAAAGGTGATGGAGCTTGTCAAGAAAAACTTAACCCCTAAAAAATTGGTTACTAAAAAATCTTTTGAAAATGCTATAGCTGTTGATATGGCTCTGGGTTGTTCTACAAATACAGTTCTTCATCTCATGGCAATTGCCAAGGAGGCAGAAATTGATATTGATTTGAAAACCTTTGATAAAATTTCCAGAAAAACTCCTGTTCTTGCAAAACTTATCCCTGCAGGAGAACACGGAGTCGTTGATCTCCATTTTGCAGGAGGAATACCAGCAATAATGAAGGAACTATCTAAACTGGGAATAATACATCTTGATGTAAAAACCGTTACAGGAAAAACTTTAAAAGAAAATCTTGAGGGAGTAGAGGTTTTTGATCGAAATGTAATAAGACCGGTTGAAGAACCTTATCATAAAGAAGGTGGAATAGCTATTCTTTACGGAACTTTAGCACCTGAAGGAGCAGTTGTAAAAACAAGTGCTATAGTTCCAAAGATGTTAAAGCATACTGGACCAGCAAAGGTTTTTAATTCCGAGGAAGAGGCTTATGAAGCTATTTTGAAAGGAAAGATAAAGCCGGGTGATGTAGTAGTTATAAGATATGAAGGCCCAAAAGGTGGACCTGGAATGAGAGAAATGCTTTCTCCTACTTCTGCAATTATAGGAATGGGATTAGGTGATTCAGTTGCCCTTATAACTGATGGAAGATTCAGTGGTGGAACGCAAGGTGCCTGTATTGGGCATGTTTCTCCAGAAGCAGCAGAAGGAGGTCCAATTGCACTTGTAAAAGACGGAGATATCATAGAAATAGACATTCCTCAGAGAAGACTTGATTTGAAAGTTTCTCAGGAAGAACTTAAAAAGAGAAAAAAAAGCTGGAAACCTAAGCAGAAAAAATTAAAAGGAATATTGAAAAAATATTACAATTTGGTACAATCAGGAGCCAAGGGAGCTATTTTAGAATGAATCCTTTCTTTCTTTTAGGAAGAGGTTTTCTTAAAATTCTTAGTGATTGTGGTGGAATTTTTCTCTTTTTCTTAAAAAGCCTTATCTATTCCTTTTCTCCTCCTTACAGGTTTAGGCTTCTTATAAAACACATGGAATTCATTGGAGTAAAATCCTGGTTGGTAGTGATTTTAACTTCTCTCTTTTCAGGAATGGTTACTGCCTATCAGGTAAATATAGCCTTATCTAAGGTAGGGTCTCAAAGTATTCTTGGAGGAGTAGTTGCTCTAACTCTTACAAGAGAGCTGGGTCCTGTGCTTACAGCAGTTGTTGTTATTGCAAGAGCAGGTTCTGCTATCTCTGCTGAACTTGGGAGTATGAGAATAACAGAACAAATTGATGCTCTTAAAATTATGGCAGTAAATCCAATTCAGTATCTAATGAGCCCAAGACTGTGGGCTGCTATTTTTGTTTTGCCTCTTTTAACTGCTATTGCAGATTTGGTAGGTATTGCAGGAGGTTATTTTATAGGAACATTTTTACTCCATATAGACCCTGGGCTTTTAACTGCAAGAATGATTGATATGGTGGAGTTTAAGGATATTATGAGCGGAATAGTTAAATCTGTCTTTTTTGGTGCCTATCTGGTAACGGTTTGCGGTTATAAAGGCTTTTATGCTTCTGGAGGAGCAGAAGGAGTAGGAAAGGCAACTACTGAAGCTGTAGTTATTTCTACAGTAGGTATTTTGGTGTCTGACTATATTTTAACTACTATATTCTTTTAGAGCCTATGATTACTATAAAAGAACTTAGAAAAAGTTTTGATGGTTTTGAGGTTTTAAGAGGGGTTAATTTAACTATTCCTGAGAATAAGATCACTTTTATAATGGGGCAGAGTGGAACAGGTAAAAGTGTATTGTTAAAACACATAGTAGGACTCTTAAAACCAGACAGTGGAGAAATCTGGTTTAAAAATAAAGATATTACGAAACTTTCCGAAAAGGAATTACAAAAAGTAAGAAGGAAAATAGGATTTTTATTTCAAGAGGGTGCACTTTTTGATTCCATGACAGTAAAGGAAAATATTATGTTTCCTTTAAAAGAGCATTTTAAAATGTCCAAGAGGGAGATGGAAAAGGTTGCAGAAGAACTTCTTTCAGTGGTTGATCTTTTACCTGCCAAAGATAAATATCCTTCCGAGCTTTCAGGGGGAATGAAGAAAAGGGCAGCTTTGGCAAGAACCCTTGCTCTCAAACCCCAGATAGTGCTTTTTGATGAACCAACAACTGGTCTTGATCCAATTTTGCAGGTTTCTATTTTAGAACTCATAAAAAGTCTTAAAGAAAAATACAACCTTACTTGTGTAATAGTAAGCCATGACCTTGGTCTTGCTTTTAAATTTGCAGACTATATTGCCTTTTTACATGGAGGAATTATTATAGAAATAGGGACTCCCGAGGAAATAAAGACTTCTGCAAATGAATTTATAAAAAAGTTTATAGAAAGTGCTTTATTATAATAATTTAGGAGGATAAAAATGGCTGTTAAAGGGTCAACAGAGATAAAAGTTGGTATATTTGTGTTCATAGGGATTTTAGCTTTTTTATATCTTACTTTTAAGCTGGCAGAAGAGGCATTTACTCCTAAGGATGTTTACAGGGTTTATGCAGTATTTGAAAATGTTTCTGGTCTTACAAAAGGGGCTAAGGTAGAAATGGCAGGAATTCCTATTGGAAAAGTGGGAAATATTGAGTTAACTTCAGAAGGGAAAGCCAAAGTTGAACTTTTGATTTATAAAAATTACAAAATTCAGGAAGATGCTAAGGCAGTTATAAGAACTTACGGAGTATTGGGAGATAAATTTGTAGATATTAAGCCAGGAGTTTCAACAGCATACTTAACACCTGGTTCAATGATAGTTTATACTGAAGGAGCAGTATCTGTTGATGAGATTTTAGCAAGTATCGGTCCTGCTGTGGAAGGTTTAAAAGAAATTCTTAGCACAGAAGAAGGTAAAGAAAATTTAAGGATTTTGGTAGCTAATATTAGAGATGCTTCCCAAAGTTTTAAAAATATTGTAGAAAAAATAGAAAAAGGACAAGGGATTTTAGGTAAACTTGTAACTGATGAGAAGCTTTATAAAGACTTAACTGAAACAGTAAAGAGTTTAAAAGTTATAGCTAAACAGATTGAAAGTGGAGAGGGGACCCTTGGGAAATTGGTTAAAGATGAAGAATTGTATAGAAGCTTAAAAAGCACCATAGCCAATTTAGAGAGTGTTTCAAAGAGACTTGAAAGAGGTGAAGGAACCCTTGGTAAACTAATGACAGACGATAAGCTCTATAAAGATTTGAAAGCCATTGCAAGTGATTTGAGAAAAATTACAGCTCAGATTGAAAGCGGACAGGGGACTCTTGGGAAACTCTTGAAAGATGATTCTCTTTACATTGAAGCTAAGAAGACTTTAAAGAGCGTTAACAGAGCAGCTAAGGGTGTGGAAGAGCAGGTTCCTATTACTGTTCTTGGTACAGTGGCTGGAGCTGCTATGCAGTAGAATTTACACTTCAAAAACTGCTTTTACTTTAAATTTTTTTAGAGCAGGAAATTTTTTGATCTTAATTTTAAAGGTTTTTTCTAATTTCTTACAGAGTTCTTCTAATTCTTTTTGAGATCTGGTTACAGTAGTAAACCAGAAGTTTAATTTGTGTTCTCTTAAATAGGCATGAGTAATTTCTGGAAGTTCAGCTATTTTATACGCTATTTCTTCTTTATTTTCAGGAATACTTGTTGCACAGAGACAGGTTATATAGCCAAGTTTGTGAGAATTTATACTTGCTCCAAAATGTCTTATAACACCCCTTTCTTTTAACTCTTTTAAAATATTTATAACTTCTTCCTCTGTTAATCCTGTTTTTTCAGCTATTAATTTAAAAGGTTCTGAAACCAAGGGAAAATCTTCTTGGAGAATGTTAAGAAGTTTCTTAATTTTTTCTTCAGGGTATTTTTTCATGTAAAATAAAATAGCATATTTACAAATAGCTTGCAATTGTGCTATATATAATCCCCTATTGTTAAGAAACTCAATTTTTTACTCAAGTATATTGAGTTTAATGGATTCGTAAAACCCAAGCAAAGTTTTTGAAGAACTTTTAAATCAAAAATAATTTACTTACTAATCTTTTGGTTGAGAAAAGATATGATATTATAAGAAGAAATTAAGATCTTGAAAGGAGGTTAAAAAAATGAAAAGGGAAGAGATGGGAATAGAGTTTATTAAGAATATAATTCCTCATAGATTTCCTTTTTTAATGATCGATAAAATTGTAGAGATAGATAAAGAAAAGGAATATGTAAAAGCTATTAAGAATGTTACTATCAATGAACCCTTTTTTGTAGGGCACTTTCCAGATTATCCCATTATGCCAGGGGTTTTAATAATAGAGGCTATGGCTCAAGCAGCTGCAGTGGGAATGAAAGTTATTTTTCCTGAGTATAAGGAAAAACTTTTTGTGCTGGCAGGGATTGATAAGGTAAAATTCAGACAGCCGGTTTATCCAGGAGATACTCTTATTATTGAAGCTCAGGGCTTTAAGAAAAAAGGCTACATTATCAAAACCAAAGCAACTGCCAAAGTAGGAGAAAAAGTTGTAGCTGAAGCAGAAATTACTGCAGGCATTATAAATAAGGAGAAAAAAGATGAGTAAGATTTTTTCTAATGTTTATATAGATCCTTCAGCACAAATAGAAGAGGATGTGGAAATAGGACCTGGTGTGTATATAGGACCTAATGTATATATATGTAAAGGAACAATTATAAAAGCTAATTCCTATATTGAGAAAAACACCAGAATAGGCAGAAACAATCAAATAGGTCCATTTGCTGTGATAGGGACTTCTCCTCAACATCTTGGTTATAAGGGAGAAGAGACTGGTGTGGAAATAGGTGATAATAATATAATTAGAGAATTCGTAACCATTCACAGAGGAACCACTTTTGATGATGGAATTACAAGAATAGGAAACAACTGTTTACTTATGAGTTATGTTCATGTAGCTCATGATTGTAAAATAGGAGACTATGTAATTATGTCAAACAATGCAACCTTAGGAGGACATGTAAGAGTAGAAGAAAAAGTAGTAATGGGAGGTTTTTCTGCTGTTCATCAATTTTGTAAAATAGGTGCTTATGCTTTTGTAAGTGCTATGAGTGGAGTAGATAAAGATGTTCCTCCTTATGTAAAAGTGTTTGGTATTCCAGCTAAAATACAAGGTATAAATTTAGTGGGATTAAGAAGATCAGGTTTTACTAAAGAGGAGATTCGCAAGATTTCTCAGGCAATAGGTTTTTTTCTGGATGCTCCTTCTACTATTAAAGAAATCATTGTAGAATTAAGGGATATTTTTGGTGAGGATCCTGTTGTGAAAAGACTTATTGAATTTTTGGAAAACCCTTCAAAACAGGGTATAATGAGAAGGAAGCCCTTTGAAGGTGAGGAGGCATTTAGTTAAGAGTAATTATGGAAGTAGAAGATAATAAAATAGGCTTGATTTCAGGAGAAGGGGAATTTCCTGTTATTTTAGCTCGTAGTTTAAAAGATAAAAATTATGAAATTATTGCTGTTTGTTTTTCTAATGGGCAAAAAGAAAGGTTAAAAAAGTTTGTTTCTGAGGTTTTTAAGATTTCTATAGGACAATTAGGAAAGCTTATAAAGATTTTTAAAGAAAGAGAGGTAAAAAACCTTGTTTTTCTGGGGAAAATAGACAAGAGCTATGCTTTAAGGGTGGGTATTCCTGACTTTAAAGCTCTGGCTTTGTGGAAAAACCTCAAAAATAGAGAAGACAATTCAATTTTAAAGAGCGTGATAGAAGAGTTAGAAAAAGAAGGTTTTGTGGTAAGAGGGCCTTCAGAATTTTTGCAGGAGTTTTTGACTCCTGAGGGAATATTTACAAAAAGGGCTCCCACAGCAGAAGAGTGGGAAGATATAAAATATGGATTTAAAATTGCCAAAATTATCGGTTCTCTTGATGTAGGGCAGTGTGTGGTAGTAAAAGATAAAATGACCGTAGCTGTAGAGGCTATGGAAGGAACAGATGCAACCATTTTAAGAGCTGGTAGACTTAGAAAAAATACGGTTGTAATAAAAGTTGCTAAACCTATTCAAGATCTGAGAATGGATTTGCCTGTAGTTGGCCTTAAAACTGTAGAAACTCTTGTTAAGTCTAATGCTAAGGTCTTAGTTCTGGAAGCAGGTAAAACATTTTTTTTGCAAAAAGAAGAAGCTGTAAAGTTAGCTAATAAACACAAAATTTCTATAGTAGGATATAATAGCAAGGAAGAAAATGAGTAAAGTAAGAGTAGCTGTTATAGGAGTAGGGCATTTAGGAAAGTTTCATGCAAAAAAATTTGCAGAGATTCCTTCTGCAGAGCTTTTAGCTATAGTTGATATTAATCCTGAAAGAATTAAAGAAGCTTTAAACTTATTGCAGGATAGGGAAAATTCACTTAAAGTTTTTACTGATTATAGAAAAGTTATTCCTTTGGTTGATGCAGTAAGTATTGCTACTCCAACTATTACTCATTATGAGATTGCTAAGAAATTTTTGGAGGCAGATAAAGCAGTATTCTTAGAAAAACCCCTTGCTCATGATTTGAAGTTAGCAGAGGAACTGGTAGAAATTTCCACAAAGAGAAACCTTCCTTTTCAAATCGGTTATATTGAAAGATTTCAGGTTCCAGTCAAAAAACTTTTACAAAGTGTAAAAGAGCCGCTTTTTATAGAGGCTCACAGGTTGTCTTCATTTGCAGAAAGAAATCTTGATATAGATGTGGTTTTAGATCTTATGATACATGATCTGGATCTTGCTTTACTTTTAAAAAAACATAAAAAAGTTGAATTTATTCATGCTGTAGGAGCTCCACTTTTTACCAATCTTCCTGATATAGTAAATGCAAGAGTAGTATTTGAAGATGGCACTACCTGTAATTTTACAGCAAGTAGAATTTCTCTTAATAAACAGAGAAAATTTAGGGTTTTTTCCAAAGGGACATATTATGTGGTTGATACAATAGAAAAAAGTTATTTAGAGGTTAAAGTAGACTTGCAGAATAGAGAATACAAATTAGATAAAAAATACTTTCCAGAAAGCGATCCTTTGAAAGAGGAGCTGGAACTTTTTATTAAGAGCATTGTTAATGGAAACAGAGTTGAGGTCTCAGGAGAAGAGGCCATTAAGTCTCTTGAGCTTGCTTTTAAAGTAAAAAATCAGGTAGAAGAGAACCTTAAAAAATTTCTATGAACCATCAGACATCACCTCGTATTTTTATAATAACTGGTGAAATATCAGGAGATGTATATGGTTATTTATTAATTAAAAGGATAAAAGAGCTGAATTCTGCTTTTCAATTTGTTGGGATTGGTGGACCCAAGATGAGAAGTCTGGGGATAGAAATACTTTTTCCTGCTGAATCTCTTGCTCTTGTAGGATTGCCAAGTTTTTCCGAGTTTAAAAAATACTGGTTTGTTTATAAAAAGGTTAAAGAATTTTTAGAGAGAAAGAGAGTAGATGTAGTGATTTTGGTAGATTTCCCAGGATTTAATTTAAAGGTGGCTAAATTAGCTAAAAAGTTAGGATATCCAGTTATATATTATATAGCACCTCAGGCATGGGCTTGGAACAAGAAGAGAGTTCATATCTTGAAAAAATATGTAGATAGATTATATGTAGTTCTTCCCTTTGAAAAGGAGTTTTTTTCTTCTTATGGGATACCTACTGTGTATTTGGGACATCCTATTTTAGATTTGATAAAAACGAATTTGTCAGAAAAGATTTTTTACGAGGTATATCAATTGGATAGTTCCCAACCATTAGTAAGTTTTTTCCCAGGAAGCAGAGAAAAGGAAGTAACTCGCCATATACCTATTTTTTTGAAAATTTTTGAAAATTTAAAAAAGTCTAATCTTTCTGTTCAAGGGATAATGGTTAAAGCACCAGGACTTAAGGATTCTTTTTTGTGGGATAAAGCAAGATCTCAACTCAAAGTTATAGAAAATACTCAGCATGAAGTTTTAAAATACTCTACAGTTGCCCTTCTTGCTTCAGGAACCATTACCCTGGAGGCTGCTCTCCTTGGAACCCCTGCTATAGTTACTTACTCTTTACCTTCTTGGATGTATTTTATTGCTAAAAAATTGGTAAAAGTGCCTTATATTAGTCTATCCAATTTAATCTTGCAAAAAGAAGTATATCCAGAGGTAATAAAAGAAAAAAACAAAGTTAATATTATCACTCAAAAGATAAAGGAACTTATAGAGGATGAGAAAAAAAGAAATAAAGTAAAAAAAGAGCTTGAAAATGTAAGGAAAATTATTGGGTCCTTAGGAGCAAGTTGGAGAATTGCTGAAGATATGATAAAGTATATTTTATATTTAAAGAGATCTAATACTTCATAATGAGGTTGAGTTAAGGAGGTTAAATATGAGTGAAGACCTTAAAAAAATGTATAGAACAATTGTGGAAGACTCTTTTCCTTCAGAGTTAAGGATTACTTTTGGGGATCAGACACTTATTTACAAGAAAAAAACTTGGGAAGTTGAAGTAGAGCCTGGTGTTTTTGAAAAGAGAGGTTTGAGATATGGAGAAAACCCTGATCAGGAAGCAGCTCTTTATGAATTGGTTGCAGGTAACTTGATTTTGGGAGAATGTGAGTTTATCACACCAGGGCTTGGTCTGATTTCAAGATTAAAAGAAGCTGATTTTATTCAATTTGGTAAACACCCGAGCAAAATCAATTTGACAGATATAGACAATGCCATTGGTATTTTGAGATACTTGACTGAAAAACCGGCTTGTGTAATTGTTAAGCACAACAATCCTTCTGGAGTAGCCTATGGGACAACCATAGAAGAGGCTTTTTTAAAGGCTTACAGGGCTGATAGAATAGCAGCCTTTGGCGGTGCTATAGCATTAAATAGACCAGTGGATAAAGCCTGTGCAGAGGCTATAGCAGAACAATATTTTGAAGTTCTGGCTGCTCCAGAATACGAAGAAGGTAGCATAGAGATTCTTAAAAAGAGAAAGTCTTTGAGAATTATCAGGATTAAAAAATTGGATAGACTGGAAGAATACGCCAATTACCGAGTGATTGAATTCAAAAGCCTCATTGATGGTGGTTTAATTGTTCAGGTCTCTCAATTAAACAAAATCAGAAAAAAAGAGGATCTTATACCAGCCACAGCTGTTAAAGATGGAGTAGAATACAAGTGTATTAGAGAGCCTGACAAAAGAGAAATAGAAGACATGATTTTTGGCTGGGCTGTTGAGATGGGAGTAACTTCAAATTCAGTATTATTTGTGAAAAATGAATGCACGGTAAGTATTGGAACAGGGGAGCAGGACAGAGTAGGGTGCACTGAAATAGCTGTGTTTAAAGCTTATACCAAATACGCAGATCTTCTTTGCTATGATAAATACGGGATTCCTTATAAACAGTTGGAGCTGGAAATAGAAAAGGGGCTAAGACCCGGGTCTCAAAAAGAAGAAATTGATGAAGAAACAAAGGAGAAAAAAGGAGGACTTATAGGGGCAGTTATGGTTTCAGATGGATTTTTACCTTTTAGAGATTCTGTAGATGTAGCAGTAAAACATGGTATTACAGCTATTTTACAACCAGGAGGTTCTGTAAGGGATTGGGAAGTAATTCAGGCTTGTAATGAATACAATCCACCTATTGCTATGATGTTTACAGGGCAGAGGGCATTCAAGCATTAAATTTAAAAAACACAGAGGAGGTTATATGGACAAAATACCTTTTACTCCTGAAGGTTTGGAAAAACTTAAAAAAGAGCTTGAGTATCTTATTAAGGTTGAAAGAAGAAATGTATTAAAAGCTATAGAGGAGGCAAGAGCCCACGGAGATCTTTCAGAAAATGCTGAATATGAATCAGCCAAGGAGAAGCAGGCTTATATAGAAGGTCGTATACAGGATTTGTCAGGAATTTTAGCCAATGCAGAGGTAATTCCCGCTCTTAATAAAAAGCCTGAGAAGGTTCAATTTGGAGTAACAGTAAAATTGTTGAATTTGGATACTGATGGGATAGTTATCTATAAGATTGTTGGTCCCTATGAGGCAGATCCGTCAAATGGAAGTATTTCTATATATTCTCCTATAGCAAGAGCTTTGATAGGAAAAGAAGTGGGAGATGAGGTTCAGGTTAGCACCCCTTCAGGGGTAAAGAATTTTGAAATTTTAGACATAGAAGTTTAAATCTTAAAAAAGGAGGTATAAGTTGAGGTTTTTAAACAAAAAGTATCTTTTTACTCCTGGACCTGTTTCAGTTGCACCAGATGTGTTGTTATCTATGGCACAACCTATAACCCATCACAGGCTACCTGAATTTTCTGAAATTTTAAAAGAGATAAGAGAAAATTTGAAATATCTTTTTCAAACCCAGAAAGAAGTTTATTTTTTTGCTTCTTCTGGAACAGGAGCTATGGAAGCAGCTATTGTCAATCTTTTTTCTCCAGGAGACAAAGTTATTGTGGTAGTAGGAGGCAAATTTGGTCAAAGGTGGTTAGAACTTTCTCAAACTTATAACTTAGAACCAGTGGTTATAGAAGTTCCTTGGGGGAAGGCTGTAAAACCTGAAGAGGTAGAAAAAGCCTTAAAAAATAATTCAGGTGTTAAAGGAATTCTGATACAGGCTTGTGAAACCTCAACAGGTGTAAAACATCCTGTTAAAGAAATTGCAGAAATTGTTAAAGAAAACGAAGCAGTAATTGTAGTTGATGCCATTTCTGCTTTGGGAGTATATGAGCTTCCTATGGATGAGTGGGGGCTTGATGTAGTAATTACCGGGTCTCAAAAAGCTTTGAGTTTACCTCCTGGCTTATCCTTTATTGCCTTTTCAGATAAGGCGCAGGTTCTGGCTGAAACCTCAAAACTTCCTAAGTATTATTTTAATCTTCAAAAAGAAAAAAAGGCTTATGAAAAAAACACCACAGCATTTACTCCTGCTGTAAGTCTGCTTATTGGTTTAAAAAAAATGCTAAAGCGCATAAAAGAAATTGGTCTTGAGAGACTTTTTAAACACTACCAGACCCTTTCTCTTGCCTGTAGAAAAGCGGTATCAGCACTTAATTTAGAGATATTTTCCGAAGTGCCATCTGAATCTTTAACAGTAATTAAAGCCCCAGAGGGATTAAATACAGGTGAGCTTTTGAAGTTTTTGAGAAATAAATTGGGAATTGTTTTTGCTGGAGGTCAGGCTCATCTTAAAGGAAAGATTTTGAGAATTACTCATATGGGAGACCAGTCTCCCTTTGATCTCCTAATAGCTATTTCAGCTTTAGAGATGGGGTTTAATCTTTTTGGATATCCGGTTTCTTTGGGTAAAGGAGTAAAGGCAGCTGAAGAAATTTTATTTGACTATATAAAAGAAAAACAATAGGAGGTAGAAGAAAAATGAAGGTTTTAATCTCAGATCCTGTTTCAGAAGAAGGTGTGCAAATTTTGAGAGATGCAGGATTAGAAGTTTTTTACAAACCAGGTCTTCCACCAGAAGAGCTATTAGAAACAATTCCTGAATTTGATGCAATTATTATAAGAAGTGCAACCAAGGTTACAAAAGAGGTGATAGAAAAAGCGAAAAACTTAAAGGTTATAGGAAGGGCAGGGACAGGGCTTGACAATGTGGATTTACAGGCTGCAAATGAAAAAGGTATTGTGGTAATGAATGTTCCTGGTGGGAACACTTTATCTGCTGCTGAGCATACTTTGGCGTTGCTGTTTTCACTTGCAAGAAAAGTTCCCCAGGCTGTAGCGTCCTTAAAACAGGGAAAATGGGAAAAGAAGAAGTTTATGGGTGTTGAACTTAACAATAAGGTTTTAGGGATTATCGGTTTGGGAAGGATAGGAAGCATTGTGGCAGATAGAGCTCTTGGAATGAAAATGAAAGTAATTGCCTTTGATCCTTTTGTTTCTCCAGAGGCAGCAGAGAAAAAGGGAGTTGAACTTGTTAGTTTAGAAGAACTTTATAAAAGATCAGACTTTATTACCATTCACACACCTTTAACCAAGGAGACCTATCATCTTATAGATGAAAAAGCCTTTTCTCTTATGAAAGATGGAGTTTATATCATTAATTGTGCCAGGGGAGGGATTATAGATGAATCAGCACTTTATAAAGCTATGGTGTCAGGTAAGGTTGCAGGTGCAGCTCTTGATGTTTTTGAAAAAGAACCAATAGATCCTGATCATCCCTTACTTTCTTTGCCAAATTTTATAGGAACTCCTCATCTTGGAGCTTCAACAATAGAGGCTCAGAAAAATGTAGCTGTAGAAATAGCAAAACAGGTGGTTGATTATTTATTAAAAGGAATAATAAGGAATGCAGTAAATGTGCCATCCTTGCCACAAGAAGTTTTGAAAGCAATTACTCCAATTTTGACCTTAGCAGAAAAAATGGGTTTACTTGCTGTTCAGATTGCAGAAGGAGCTATTAAAGAGGTAGAAATTACTTATAAAGGTGAGATTTCCCAGCTTGACGTTAAACCTGTAACCCTGGCTTTTGTAAAAGGACTTCTTTTTCCTTTTTTGAAAGAGGATGTCAACTATGTTAATGCCCTTATAAGAGCAAAAGAAAGAGATATAAAAATAACAGAGTCTAAAACCGAAATTTCAGAAGACTTTACTTCACTTATAAGTGCAAAAGTTAGACATACTGAAGGTGAGACAATAGTTGAGGGAACCATTTTTGGAAAGAAAGAGCCTCGTATAGTGAGGATTAACGGTTTCAGACTTGATGCTTTACCAGAGGGGCACATGCTTTATATTTTTAATGAGGATAGACCAGGAGTAATAGGGAAAATAGGTACCATTCTTGGAAGTCACAATTTAAATATTTCAAGAATGTATGTGGGTCAGGATCCTATGAAAAAGACAAATGTGATTCTTCTCAGCCTTGATCAACCTCCCACACCATCTGCTTTAAAGGAGTTAAGTGAGCTTTCCACAGTTTATTTAGTAAAACCTTTGGAAATTTGATATATTATGGATAAGCCTGATTTAAGAAATTATAGTATAGAAGAGCTAAAAGACTTAATGAGTTCCTTAGGAGAACCATCTTATAGAGGGGAGCAAATTTTTCACTGGATTACTTGTAAAAATGCCATTACCTTTGAAGAGATGACTGATCTTCCTAAGAGTTTAAGAAGCGAACTCTCTTGGAAATTTTCTCTTAATCTTCCAGAAGTAGTTGAGAAAGAAAAAGATGTAGATGGCACAGTAAAATTTGCACTGAGATTGAAAGACAGCAATTTAATTGAAACTGTAATAATCCCTGAAAGGGATCATTATACCCTTTGTGTTTCAACTCAGGTGGGGTGTCCTATTGGTTGCAAGTTTTGTGTTACAGGAAAAATTGGTTTTAAGAGAAATTTGGAGGTTTCTGAAATAATTTCTCAGGTTGTTTTGGCAAGAAGATATTTGAAAGAAAAAGGGGAAATACTTCCTTTGAGAAATATAGTTTTTATGGGTATGGGAGAGCCCCTTTTAAACTTGCAAAATCTTATAAAGGCTTTAAAAATACTTGCTCATCCTAAGGGGTTTAATTACTCCAGAAAAAGACTAACTGTTTCAACTGTTGGGCTTGTTAAAGAGATGGAGATACTTTCCAAGGAGTTTCCTGTGGCTCTGGCTCTATCCCTTCATGCTCCTACAGATGAAATAAGAAAAAGGCTTATTCCTGTAGCAAAAAAATACTCTGTAGAAGAACTTATTTCTGTGTGTAAAACATTTCCCCGTATAAAAAATGGCAGAACCACCATAGAATATGTGATTATAAAAAATGTAAATGATAGTATGGAATGTGCAAAAAAACTGGCAGAGCTTTTAAAAGGTTATCCTTTTAAGGTTAATCTTATTCCTTTTAATCCTCATCCTGAACTTCCTTTTGAGAGACCCTCTCAGGAAGATGTAGAGAGATTTCAAAAATATCTTTTATCAAAAAAAATACTTACTACCGTTAGAAAAAGTAAAGGACTTGGAATAGAGGCTGCTTGTGGACAACTTGGAGCAAAGTTTTTAAAATCCTTAGCTCCAAACTCCATGTATAAAAAATCCGCACTTGGGACAGGTTAAGTCAGGTTTAATGTCTATTTTTAAAATTCTAAATCCATATCTTTCAATAATTAAATGGTTGCACTTTGGACAATAGGTATTTTCATACTGATTTCCCGGCAAGTTACCCAAATAGATATAATATAACCCCTCTTCTTTTCCTATATAGTAAGCTTTCAATAAGGTTTCTTCAGGAGTAAAAGGTTTATTAAGAAGTTTGTAATTAGGAAAAAAGCGGGATATATGCCAAGGAACCTCTGGACCAAGTTCATTTCTTATAAATCTGACAAGTTCTCTTAATTCAACTGGATCATCATTTTCTTCTGGGATAATAAGAGTGGTTACTTCTACCCAAATACCCTGAGATTTTAAATATTTTAGATTATCCAGAACAGGCTGAAGTTTAGCCTTGCAGAATTTTTTGTAAAATTTCTCTCGAAAAGCTTTTAGATCTACATTTATTCCGTGAAGATAGGGCTTTATGTAGTCAATGGCTTCTTTTGTCATATAACCATTTGAAACAAAAACATTTTTTAATCCCTCTTTTACAGCAAGTTTGGCACAGTCATAGGCAAACTCAAAGTAGACAGTAGGTTCAGTGTATGTGTAGGAAATGCTTTTTGCATTTTGAGATTTTGCAGTCTTTACTACTTCTTTTGGAGAGGACTGTTTTCCTGGAATACTGCCATAAATATGAGGATATTGAGAAATTTCCCAGTTTTGACAAAACTCACAACGAAAATTGCATCCCACAGTCGATATAGAGTAGCTCCATGATCCTGGCAAAAAGTGATATAATGGTTTTTTTTCAATAGGATCTAAATGTTCGGCAACAACCTTTCCATAAACCAAGGAAAAAAGAAAACCGTTCTGATTTTTTCTAACTCCGCAAATTCCTGTGTGGTTTGGATAAATAATACAGTGATGATTACAGAGATTACACTTTACTTTTTCATTTTCTAAATGTTCATAAAACAGAGCTTCTTTCATATTAATACTATAAGTCAGCACTTCATTTTATTCAACTACTCTAATTCTAAAGTTCTTTTAATTATCGTAATTACCCCTTTATCTCTCCTTTTAAAAATCATATTAAATCATAGCAGTTTTTTAGCTTCTTCCCCCCTTTTTAAACAGGGCAGGTTTTAATACACACCTCACCCATTAAAAACTTTTCAAAACCTACCCTTTAGCGCTACTTAATTTTCAAAGAACTAAATTAAATACACATTCCTTTTAAAAATACTATTATAATCAAAACTTTAAAAAAGACAAATTTAGCTTACACTTAAACACTTTTTACTCAAATATTTTTTTATCTCTTCTGTATAACTGCCTTTTGGGGAATCGTATATGTAAAGGGGAGGGAGTATTCTTGTTTCTTCTCTGGCGTTTTTAATAGCTGATAAAAGAACAAGTTTTGCCTCTGAAGATGGATAGGAATGGACTAATCTTAAAAGTTTTGGCTCAAGCTTGTGTCTTTTCAGAAAGTAGATCAATTCTGCAAGCCTTAAAGCTGTAAATACAAGAAAAAACTTTCCTCTATTCTTGAGAAGAGAGCTGACATTTTTCAAAAATTCGTTTAAATCAAATTCTTCGTTTCTTCTTGCAATATTTTCAATTTCATAAGGACTTTTTCTCCCCGCTCCACTTTTAAAATAAGGAGGATTAGAAAAAATCACATCAAATATCCCTCTTTTAAGAGGAAAAGTTTTAATGTCTCCCTGAATTACAAAAAGTTTATCTTCCATCTTATTTCCCAATACATTTCTTTTGAGACATTCCACAAAAAGATTTTCAAGTTCTAAGGCAAAAATTTTGCACTGAGGAAATTTTTTTAAAGCAATAAGAGAAATGATACCAGATCCTGCTCCAACTTCCAAAATCAAATCCTTTGGTTTTAAACTTAAAAAATTAGCCAGCAATACAGAATCTATGCCAAATCTAAACCCTTTTTCAGGTTGATAAACAGTTATAATACCTTCCAAAAAGGGAGTAGGGACTAATTGCATAAACTTTCCCACAAAAAAGATGTTACCTGATTGTGAAGAAGTTTTCCTTCAAAAGTTAATCGTATTCTCTCTTTTTTCTTTTCTATCACTTTCTTTTTTATCAGAATGTCCAGTTTTACCTTGGGTATATTATAATTAAATTTTTCTTTTAATACATTTAGACTAACACCTTCTTTTAACCTTAAGCCCATAAATATGTATTCCTTAGCAAGTTCGTAATTATCAAGGGATTCCACTATTTTAAGGGGAAGTTTAAATTCTTTTAAAAGAGTATTGAGATAATGATTAAAATTTTTCGGATTTTCCCATCTCAGATTTTCAATTCTTGATACCGCAGAGGGACCTAAACCTAAATAGGGTTTGATTTTCCAGTAAATAAGATTGTGTTTGCATTTAAATTTTGGAAAAGCATAATTTGAAATTTCATATCTTTCATATCCATAGGCTTCTAAAGTGTTTTCAATTAATTTATAAAACTTTATCAATTTTTTATCTTCTATCCAATATTTTTCCCCTTTAAAAGTTTGGTAAAAGGGCGTGCCTTTTTCTAAGGTTAATTCGTAAAAAGAAAGATGGGTAGGTTTAAATTCTAAAGCTTTTAAAATTTCTTTTTCTAATGTTTTTTCCCCTTGACCTTTCCATCCAAATATAAAATCTAAAGAAAAATTTTTAAAACCAGCTTTAAGAATGTAATCTAAAGCTTTTAAATTATCTTTCACACTGTGAAGTCTTCCTAAGAATTTTAATCCCTTTTGAGAAAAGCTTTGCACCCCGAGACTTATACGATTAAATCCTGCCTTGTAAAAAGCTTTTGTTTTTTCTAAAGTAAGGGTTTCGGGATTAGCTTCTAAAGTCAATTCTTCTGGAGAAAATTCAAAATTTTTAGCTAAGAAACCGAAAAGATTTTCGTAAAAATGAGGAGAAAGGAGTGATGGAGTCCCACCTCCTGCATAAAAGGTTATAAAAGATATTTTTTTTATATCAAATTTTTCTTCCAGAAAAGATTTTAATAAAGTTAGCTCAAAATTTAGAGCATTTAGATAATTTTTTTCCAGAGATGTGGAAATTTTTACAGGAATAGAATAAAAATCACAATATGGACACTTTCTTAGACAAAATGGAACATGAAGATATAAACCTGCATTTAAATTTTCCATTAAAGTTTCTTCAAATTTATCAAAAAGATTTTAAAATTAGATAGATGAAAACTTTTTGGAAATACCATCTTAAAGAATACTTTTTCTACACTCTGACATTTTTTACAGTATTTGGTGTTATTATAACTCTTGTTCAGGGAATAATCAAATTACAGGAATTTTTGGAATTAACCTCATCTTTTAAATTAATTTTTCAATTTTTTCTCCTTATATTTTTTCAGCTTTTATCTTTTATTTATACTTTGTCAGCTTTTATGGGAGTTCTTTTTGCTATACACCGATTTAAATACGAAAGAGAAGTTTTTGCTTTTTACTCTTTAGGTTTTTCTTTAAAAGACCTCTTCAAACCACTCTTACTTTTTGCTTTAATAAGTTTAGTAATAACTTTTTTAATGCATTTTTTTCTCTTACCCTGGGCTAAGAAAAAGGCAAAATTAATTCAGATAAATCTTTTAAAAGTCCAACTTGAAAAATCCTTTCCTGAAAAAAAACCTGTTTCTTTGGGTAAAAATTACTATCTTTATGTAATGAAATCCAAAAAAGTGGATAACACATATCATTTTAAAAGCATATTTCTTATGGAAAAAAGGCAGGAAGGGAAAAAAGGGTTTTTTATTTCTCAAAACGGAAGCTATTTTCCTAAGGAAAATCTATTTACTCTTATAAAGGGATGGGGATTTTTTGTAGATCCTCAGCGAAATATAGAGGTTTTGAAATTCGGAGATTATAAGTTTAAATTAGATGTGAAAAACCTGGGAAAGGAACTTTATTTCAAAAGAGGAGAAAAAAGTTTTTCAGAACTAAAAGAAGAGATAAAAAAGCTTAAACCAGGCACTTCTCGTTATTTCAAATATTTTAAGGAGTATTATCAGAGGTTTTTCTTCCCTCTTTCGGTTTTATTTCTTATTTTTCAGGCTTTTTTTCTTGGTATTTATGTTAAAACCTCTCACAAATTTTTACTGTTTTTTATAGGGATTACAGTTTTTTTGATTTTTTACATTTTATATAACTTTTTTTCTTCCTTAGGGGAAAATGGAAAGATTTTTCCTCTGTGGAGTTTCATCATTTTTTATCTTTTGATAAGTTTTCTGCTTGTTTTTCAGTATTTTGGATTTAAAAAGAAGAAAGAGTTTTACTTATGAAGATTTATAAAAAATACATTTTAGCGGACCTTTTAAAGATAAATCTTCTTTTGTTATTTATTTTTTCTTCTTTTTACTTCTTAATAGATTTTTTTGAGAAACTGGGAGATTTTTTATCTTATAAAAAGCCTTTCTTTCTATTTTTGACTTATATTTTCTGGAAATCATGGGTAAACTTGTATGAATTTTTTCCTTTTATCTGTGGATTATCAGGAATAATATTGCTTTTGTGGTTAGCAAGAACCGGAGAACTAATTGCTTTTCTCTCTCTGGGTTTTACTAAAAAGGAGTTGATCAGTATTATAGGAACGGGAATTTTTAGTTTTGCCTTGTTAGGAGGAGGAGTTATAAATGTGATATTTCCCAGAGCAGCATATTTAAGTCTTTATACTTGGGAACACAAAATAGCAGAAGAAAAAGAGCAGTATTTAGTATTTAACGAGCAAATATTTCTCAAGGGAGCGGATTTTTACTTAATAGCCAAACCTTTAGAGCCTAAGGGAGAGTATTTGCAGGATATTTTAATAGTATTTTTAACTGGAGAAGAACCACAAGAGATTATATGGGCTAAAAAAGCTTACTATAAAGCCAAACATTGGTTCTTCAAAGATGTTATTTTTCAGAAAAAAGAGAAAAATTTTTCTCCTGTTTTTTTAAAAAATTTTAAAGCCGATATTTCTTTAAAACCTGATACTTTGGTAGTGGTGGAAAAACCATTAAAATTTCTATCTTTTAAAGAGCTATTTGAAAGGTATAAATTTTTAAAAATGGTTGAGAGACCCTATAAAGAAGTATTATCAGAAATGTTTTTAAAAATAGTTTATGTTTTTATTCCTTTTTTCTTAGGATTTTTTCCTTTGGTAGTATTTTTAAACAATTATACACCTTCACAAATTATGAGGCCATTTTTAAAGAGTTTGATTTTATTTTTTACTTTACTAATTGTTTATTTCTTTTTACAAACAATTTTAAGAAAAGGTATGCTATGGGCAGGTATTTTGCTGTCTTTTTTTGTGTTAAGTAGTTTTTTAAATTTTATACTGTTTTTAAAGAAGAAATAAAATATTCTCTTGTTTTTTTAAGAAAATCTGGTAAAAAGTAAGGAAAAATTTTTCGTAAGGAGGGTGTTTATGTCTATAGAGGAAAAAGTTATAGATATTATTTCTCAGAAGTTAAACCTTTCTAAGGATCAAATTAAACCTGAGGCTTCCTTTGTAGATGATTTGGGTGCTGATTCTTTAGATCTTGTTGAGCTTGTTATGGCAATGGAAGAGGCTTTTGGAATGGAAGTTCCAGACGAAGAGGCAGAAAAACTGAGAACTGTAAAAGATGTTATAGAGTATGTGAAAGCTAAAACAGGAGAGCAGTAAATCAGAGGTGAAGCTGTGAAAAGAAGGGTAGTAGTTACAGGGCTTGGAGCTGTTACTCCCTTAGGAATAGGGGTAGAGGATACCTGGAAAAACATAAAGGAAGGTAAGTCCGGAGTAGTTAAGATCACCAAATTTGATGCTTCTAATCTTCCTAGTCAGATTGCAGGTGAGGTAAAAAATTTTAAGCCTGAAGAATTTATGCCAGCTAAACTTACTTCTCGCATTGATACCTTTATTCAGTATGCTATAGCAGCAACAAGAATGGCGTTGGAGGATGCTGGGCTGCCTTTGAGTGATCTTGGAGATGAAGTAGGAGTTATAATAGGTGTTGGAATGGGAGGTGTTGGTTTAATTGAGCATTATACAAGAGTTCTTGACGAAAGGGGATATAGAAGGGTAACTCCATTTTTTATTCCCATGATTATTCCTAATATGGCTGCAGGGCAGGTTGCTATTTTATTTGGAGCAAAGGGTCCAAATACAGCAGTATGTACTGCATGTGCAGCAGGAAATCATGCTATAGGTGAGGCTTTTAGACTTATAAGAGAAGGAAAAGTTAAAGCAATGATATGCGGGGGAACTGAGAGCATAATTACGCCTCTTTGTGTAGCTGGTTTTTCTGTAATGAAAGCACTTTCTACACGAAATGACGAGCCTGAGAAAGCATCTCGTCCTTTTGATGCAGAAAGAGACGGATTTGTTATTGCAGAAGGTTGCGGAATATTGATTTTGGAAGATTTAGAAAATGCTCAAAAAAGAGGAGCAAAAATTTATGCTGAGTTAATAGGATATGGGCTCAATGCAGATGCCTATCACATGACAGCACCTCCTCCTGATGGTGAAGGTGCTGCAAGGTGTATGGAAATAGCACTCAAGGACGCAGGTATATCTGCTAAAGAGGTGGATTATATAAATGCTCATGGCACAAGCACCCCACTTAATGATGCAGCTGAAACAAAGGCTATAAAAAAAGTTTTTAAAGATCATGCTTACAAACTGATGGTCTCTTCTACCAAGTCCATGACAGGTCATTTACTCGGAGGTGCAGGAGGGTTGGAGGCTATTATAACTGTTTTGTCTCTTTATGAAGGAATAGTTCCACCCACTATAAACCTTGAGAATCCTGATCCAGAATGTGATCTTGATTATGTTCCCAATCAAGCTCGTAAAGCAGATATTAAAGTTGCTCTTTCCAATGCATTTGGTTTTGGTGGAACAAATGCTTGTTTGGTGTTTAGAAAATGGGAAAAATAGTTATTGCCTCTGATCACGCAGGTTTCTATCTGAAAGAAAAAGTAAAGGAGTTTCTTCAGAAAGAGAATCACAAAGTAATAGATGTGGGTTGTTTTTCTGCCGAATCTGTGGATTATCCGGAGTACGGAGCCAAAGCTATAGAAAAAATTCTTAATAAAGAGGCAGAATATGGTATTCTTATTTGTGGAACTGGTATTGGAATGAGTATTGTTGCCAATAGATTTCCTGGAATAAGAGCAGCACTTTGTCATGAACCGTTTTCAGCTAAGATGTCAAGGCTTCACAACAATGCTAATGTCCTTGTTCTTGGTGGAAGGATTATAGGGGAGGGTATAGCCTTAGAGATTGTGAAAACATTTTTTGAAACACCTTTTGAAGGAGGTAGACACGAAAGAAGGATTAATCTAATAGAAGATATAACTAAAAAATAAATGGATCTTATAGGCATAGGCGTTGATTTAGTTCATATCCCGAGAATTGAAAATCTGCTTAATAAATACGGTGCAAAATTTTTAAAAAAAGTTTTTTCAGAAGAAGAAACCGAATACGCTCTTAAGAGAAAAAACACGGCTTTTCATTTAGCTTCCTCTTTTGCTTCCAAAGAGGCTTTTTTTAAAGCTGTGGGAGGATACAGCCCTTTTTCTTTTAAAGAAATAATTTTAAAAAGAAACCCTCAAACAGGTTCTCCTTTTTTAGAACTTGTTGGTAAAGCAAAAGAGGTATTTCAAAAAAGAGGCGGAGAAAAAATTTATCTTGCCTTATCTCACGAAAATGAATATACTATCAGTATAGTAATAATTTTAGGTAAATCTAAATAAAGTTTTTAATAGCAATCCAAGATTGTAGTTATGAAAGTAGTTACAGGCTTTGAAATGCAAGAGCTTGATAACTTTATTATTCATTCTCTTGGTATTCCTGCTGAGGTTTTGATGGAAAGAGCCGGGCTTGGGGTAGCAGAAAATGTTTCCAAATATTATCCCTTAGAAAGATACAAAAAAGTTCTTGTTGTTTGTGGACCAGGAAATAATGGCGGGGATGGAATGGTTTGTGCAAGATATCTCTGGGATAAAGGATATGAGGTAAAGGTTATCTTGCTTGCTAAAGAAGAGAGATATAAAGGAGAAGCTCTGATTAATTTAAAAATTATTAAAAATATGGATCTTTCCTTGGAAAAAGCCGAAGAAATTTCTCAGTTCAAGAATTTGCTTCAATCCTACTCACCTGATATTGTTATTGATGCCATTTTTGGAACAGGACTTAAAAGAAATGTGGAAGGTTTTTTTAAAGATATAATTGAAGAGATAAATGAGTCTAAGTTTAAGAAAGCGGTTAAGCTGGTGGCAGTAGATATATCTTCTGGAGTTTGTGCTAATACCGGACAAATTCTTGGGACTGCAGTAAAAGCTGATTTAACGGTAACTTTTGAACTTCCTAAAATAGGGCACTTATTTTATCCAGGAAAGGAATGCACAGGAGTGCTTGAAATTGTGCCTATTGGTTTTCCTAAAAAAGTTGTTGAGGAGAGAGGTCCAGAAAGAGAATATCTGGATTTAAAATGGGCTAAAAAAGTTTTTAAACCAAGAAAGGGATACACTCATAAAGGCACATTTGGTCATGTGCTTGTTCTGGCTGGAAGCAGAGGTAAAAGCGGGGCAGGTGTTCTTTCTGCTCTTGGTGCTTTAAGAGGTGGTGCAGGGCTTGTGACACTTGCTTCAACAAAAAAACTTCAGAAAATATATTGCTCCATGGTCCCTGAAATTTTAACTGCTGGATTTGAAGAAAATGAATACGGAGAAATTTCTTATAAAAGCTTAGCTGAAGTTTTAGAAATAGCTAAAGGTAAAAGTGTTCTTGTCATAGGACCAGGCTTGGGATTGAGTGAGGAAGTCAAAAAGTTGTTTTTTGATTTAATATCTCAGCTTGATATACCTTTAGTTGTTGATGCAGATGCTTTGACTCTTCTTTCTGAAAATCCAGAAGCCTTAAAAGCTTACAAAGCTCCTAAAGTTTTAACTCCACATCCAGGAGAAGCAGTAAGGCTTCTAAAGATTTCAAAAGAAGAAGTTATGAAAAATCGGTTAGAGTGTAGTAAAAAGCTTTCTGAGATGACAAATTCTATAGTAGTTTTAAAAGGTCCGCATAGTGTTGTATATTCTTCTGATGGAAGGTGTGGTATATCCTCAATTGATGAGCCTGGACTTTCTCAGGGAGGGCAGGGAGATGTTCTTTCAGGTCTCATAGGAGCTTTTATTGCTCAAAAGTATGAACCATTTGTTGCAACTTGTCTTGCAGTTTATTTACACGGGGAAGCAGGAAAATATTTAAGTAAAAATAAGGGACCTTTTGGTTATACTGCTACAGATGTAGCAGTAACTATACCAACAGTTTTAAGGGAGCTAAAAAATGATAGACCTTAGAAGATATCCCAGATGTTTAACTAAGCTCAATGCTTATTTTCCTGATGAGGAAGATCCTTATGAAGTCTCAAATATATCTTACAAAGGGTGTTTTATAAAAACTGAGAAGAAAATTCCCATTAAAAAACTGGTTTATGTTGAGATTGAAATTCCAGATGTAGGATTAGTTCCTATCTACGGAGTGATTATTCATCACGGAACTCCGGAAAATCCCGGTCTTGGTATAGAAATAGTTGACATAGATAAAAATATGCGTCCTGTGTGGAATTATTACCTAAAGGCACTTCTTTACATAGAGGAAGCAAAAAAGGCTTACAAAAAAGCTCTGGAAGAAAGCGGAAAAGAAGAAATATCAGAAGAAACAAAATCCGAAGAAGGCTCAAAGGAAAGTTAGAGAATCTTTTTTAAATTTTGTGTTAAAATAGCTTAAAACTGTATCCACTGCAGATGCGTTAATTTGCTTAGCTTAAATTAAAATGGTTTTCTTGATTTTTATTTTTGGACTCTGTATAGGGAGTTTTTTTAATGTATTGATTTTCAGATGGAGCAGGGGATTATCTATAAAAAATCCCATATTTTCTGTATGTCCTAAGTGCGGAAAAACTCTCAAGTGGTATCACAACATACCTCTTATCTCTTTTATTCTTTTAAAAGGAAAGTGTGCATATTGCAAAGAGCCTATCTCTCTTATGTATCCTTTTGTAGAACTTTTAACAGCCTCTCTTTTTGTGTTAACTTATTTTAAATTTAAACCTTACGGATGGATACCTTTTTTGGGTTTTTCTTTTTTTGTACTAAATCTTGTTCCAATCTCATTTATAGACTTAAAAATAAAGGAAATTCCTGATATGTTAAGTTTGAGCCTTATTTTTGTAGGATGGATTTTTTCTTTATTTGGTTTTAATCCTTTTGTAAATTTTGAGACAAGTATTTTATCTGGTTTAGCAGGTATAGGACTTTTGTTTTTAATAAACGAAATTTATTACCAGTTTTCTAAAAGAGACGGCATGGGAATGGGAGATTTTAAGCTTATGGGAGGAATTGGAGCTTTTTTGGGTTATAAAAGTTTTTATACAATTCTGATTGTAGCTTCTTTAACTGGTATTTTGGCTTATTTAATTGTTTATTTTTGGTATAGACTTAGAAAAATTCCTAAGGAGTTTGATTTTAAAACTGAAATCCCCTTTGGTCCCTTTTTAGCTCTTGCAAGCCTCCTCTATCTTTTCAACATTCTACCACTTCCGAAGTGGTAGTTAGGTAGTTAGTAGGAGCTGTGAAGTGTTTGTATGGTTTGGGCATAAGGCAGAGGATCATCTTTAATGCATTCAAATTTTCTAACAAACCAATAGTTTTGATTTAAAGTATTAATAATTCCATAATCAAATTGGAGAGAAACTCCACTTCCAAAGTTTATATCAAGAGATTCTGAATAAGGAAAATTTCTCACAAGAATTCCTCTATAATTTTGAGTATCAACATTATTCCAGGTTAAATAAGTTACCCCTTGTCCAAAAAGCACAGCATTAATATTTACTGTATCAGTATTTCTTATATAGGTAGCGGAATTTACTAAGAAGAGAAGAATGGGATTGTCAGCGGTTCCTATATTTGCTGATCTTAAATTTCTTCCTATCCATGCACAATCACTGTTGTACCAGCATCCATTGAGAACAGTATCATTTTTTCTATCGCTATCTGCAAGAGTGTAGAGATACAGCATCCCACCTCTGATATTTATTCTTGTATCTGAACCAAAAAGGATTCTTTTTGCAAATATATTTACATTAGTTAAGTTTAAAGTATTGCTATTATTTACTATATCCTCCTCAGTAATCAGAGTGGAATCTTCAACATTAGGAAAAATTATGTTAATGTCGTTTAAAGAAACTACCCTTATATAAGAAACATTGTTTAAAGTTACTTCTCCTCTTGAATATACAACAAAAGGATCAAAACTGCTGTTTATCTCAACTTCAGATGTAGCATTGTTAATTAGTGTTCCATTTTCAGCTCCACTTATATTTATTCCGCTGTTGTTTGTAGTGTAAATATATTTTATTTGAGAGGCTTTACCATTTATGTTTAAAGTTCCTGTTCCTGAGTTAATCAAAAGTTCTGTGCAATTGCTCAAATCAAAATTTTCACCAGATCCAGATACAGTAACCTTCATAGTTGTTAAATTGAGAATTAATTTTTCATCTCTTTCTATTCTACAAGATGGAGAAATATTATTTGGCACTTCAGGAAAATCTATACTCATATCTCCCATTATTAATTCCGCTTCATCAACTTCTTCTGGATTTGGACAACTTGTTAAATTGCCTTTATCAAATACTATATCCTGTCTTGATGTTCCATTTACATTTTTCCATAAAGGATTGCTTCCAAGACCCATGGGATATCCTTTCCAAGAGTCTTCAGTTTCGAAAATTGTAAGAAGTTCATAAAAACAATTGGCGTTGAATGCTAAAGGTACAAGGTCATAAAACTTAACATTTGGTTTTGTAGGAGGAATGCCATAAACACCAGAAGAACTTGTTTGTGGGCAGTTTTTTTGTATAGTATTAACACTTATAGAACCTGATACAATGAAACCAGGAATTGAGCAATCATTATCACTATCGCATCCAGAGACCAGCCCTCCATATATATTTGCATCAACCTGTCCCTTAACCGTATATGTTCCTATTCCGTAAAATCCTTGCGTTGCGGCAACGAGAACTGCTTTAGCATTACCTAAGGTCGCTTCGGACCTTATAGAACAAACTAATCCTCTTCTCGAGGTTGTAACATTAACGGCAACCCCACCCACATTAATCGTATCTTCTATTATACCTTCCTCGCACAATCCACCTCCTTCCACGATCCTTCTCGTAGCTTCCATTATTCCATAATGGGCAGCTTTCTGAACTTTATTAAAAAGTACATTCGCTCTCGTTGAGAGAAAACCAATTTTATTCATAACCGCAAGCCCAGCTCCAACAAGAGCTATGACCACAGAAATAATGATAACGATTAGCAGAACATATCCTCTATCTTTTTTTATTTTTTTCATTTTTTTTCTACCTCCCGAAGATTCTTTCAACGGTAACGGTTCTGTAGTTGGGACTGTCCTGAGGCTCAAAGTTCCTGAAAGTTATTCTTATTTTTATAGCTCCAGAAGAACTATTGATATAATTAGCAGAACTCGGATTATTTCTTGAAAAGGTATCATTAATTTCCTCATTTCCTACAATTAAAGTTGCATCAAAATTTTCAACAGGAGAAATATTAACAGCTGGCTCATCTTGAGTACAATTTTCTGCCATGTCTGTCAAATCCATTTTTAACCAAAGTCTATTATCAGGACCATTCTCACAGTATAAATGAACTTTTTTAGGAACTCTTATAATCACATCCCCTCCCTCAAGAAGTAACCAGTTTTGAAACTCTCCTGCCTGATTCATTATGAATCCATTATAAATGGTTGCGTTTCTGCTACACTGAGCATTGTAGTTAGCAGGGTTAGTATATTTAGGATCTAAACATTCAGCCCTCTGATTGTTTAAAGAGTCCTCATCTAATCCAAAAATTAATACTTCATTTGTATTATTTGCATTACGGAGAAATCTTCCGTGCCTTAAAATGTGAAAACAATTATTATTATCTTCTGTTTCTAGTCTACAACTCAATAATTGAACTTCATCTCTGTAAACATTATTAACTATAGCCATTCCTTCAAAATTAGCATAAAAATATACTTCTGAACATGGATTCCCCTCTCTTATACTTACACAGAGCGTACTTGGAGGAGGATAACTAAAATTTCCATTTATATCACAGGGTCTTATCTTTGTGCAAATATTAGCTCCTGTGGGATCGTTACAGGGCGTTCCCGTTCCCCACCTGCTGAAAAGCCATTCAAGTTGAGCAAGCCCTGCTCTTTGTATCTCCATTATGTCAGATGTAGCTTTAGCAGGAGCCTGAAGTTTTTGATGCGCTATATAAAGTCCTGTTACAGCACCTATGATTAAAATTGAAATTAAAATTACTACTAATAACTCAATTAAAGTAAATCCTTTTTTCATTTTTAAGCTCCACCAAATTTACACACCATATCTCTTAAAGTATGTGTAGTATTTCCATACCTTGCAGTAACAGTAACATCTTCACAGTTAGCATCCCAAGTATTACTGGGAATTGTAATTGATGAACAATCTGTATTTATGTTTATACTTATATTTAAACCCCCGCAATTGAAACTACTTGTATTTTTTCCACCTCTACAGGCTTCTATAGCAGAATTTGCAGCATTAACAAGACACTCATAAATTATTCTCTTTCTTGTTGAAAAAACAGATTCAGTAATTAAACTTGAAATACTTACAATTACAATAGATACCAGAAGAATTGCTATGAGAGCCTCAATAAGTGTAAATCCCTTTAATTTTTTATTATTTTTTAACATCCTCCACTTCCTTTTTCTATCCTTTGAGTCCCTCTACTGATTATAATTTTATAATAAGTGTTAAATTCATCATGATGAATACACACATTCCCTTCGCTATTCTCTTCCTCATCCACCGGTATCCTTAACCCTCTTGGATCAAAAATTATCGTTCCAGCAGAAGAGATAGAAATATTTCCACTTTCAGGAGTTACAGTAAAAAGAAGAGTTCCTGTGCAAGGGTCAGTGCTTCTTGCATATCCAGTGTCATAGATTAAAATCTGGTTGTCACTTATACAAACCCCCACATTTGTGCTTTTTTCCATAGCAACTATTTTTGCCCGGTTTATAGCATTTTCTACTGCCATAATAAAATTATTATATCTGTTTATTTCAAAAAACCTATTCCATGCAGGAACAGCAAAAGTAGAAAGAATAACAATTATACTGAGAACCAGAAGAAACTCTAATAAACTGATACCCTTTTTATTTTCTTTCTTCATACCAGATTTAATTTTTAAATCATCTATAAATTTTATTATAAAACACTTTTTAAAATCAGACAAAGATTTAAATCCTAAAATAATTTTTAAAAAATCAACTTATTATTGTCTTAAATAAACTGTTCTTATAGGGAATGGAATTTCAATTCCTTCTTCTTTATATCTTTTGTGAAGTCTTTTTATAAATTCATGAGTTACAAGATACCTATCAACATAGCTTTGAGCTCTAAGAATAACTGTAAAATTAATGCTAAAGTCTCCAAAGGTATGATATCTAATAAAAGGCTCGAAATTTGGCACTCCACCAGGAACTTCTTTCATAACTTCTTTAGCAACTTCAATTGTTACTCTTTCTACTTTCTCAAGATCACTATTATAACTAACTCCAACCTGAACTAATACTGCAAGTTCCTTTTCAGGAAGATAATAATTAGTAATAATTGAAGAAGCTAATTTAGAATTTGGAACAATTACAATATTATTAGGAAGTTGCCTTATAGTAGTATTTCTCCAAGTAATATCTTCTACATAACCTTCTATACCAGAATCAAGAGAAATATAATCACCTGGTTTAATTTTTTTACTTATTAAAATATAAAGCCCTGCAAAGAAATTACTCAATGTGTCCTGCAAAGCTAAACCTACTGCCAAACCTGCGATTCCTAAGGAAGTAATAAAGGGAGTGATGTTAATATTTAGAGTGTTTAAAATCAAAATGAATCCTATAAAAAAGATTACGATTTTTATAATTATTTCAAAGATAGAAATTTTTGGTGGGACTTTGGTCTTTTTTTGAAAATAGAAATGAAGAATATTTACGATAATTTTTGAAGAAACCCAAGCCAAGGAGAAGATAAAAAGAATGAGAAGGGATTTATTTATTATGTGTATGATATGATGAAATTTTGCTGGAACTTCAGCTAAGAAAATTGATATGTATAAACCAAGTAAAATGATCCACAAAAAGCACACATTTGAAAATGAGGAAATAGCATTTAAAGAGAATCCTAAGTTAAATTTTTGATTAAGATAGGAGAGCCTGTTTTTTGAAATTAGTTTAATAATAAAGCCAATGAGGATAGAAGCAAAAAATATGAGTATAGAAGACAAGTAAGTTTTAGGCATAATTTTAAAATATAATTATTTCTTACCAAAGTCAAATTTTTTTCTATTTTGGTATGGTTATTATTTTGCAAGTTAGAAGAAATCTTGACAGTAGAAAAAGGGGTTTATATAATTTTTTCTATGAAACGGCTTTTTGAAGTGTTACTTTTAGTTTTTATTTTAATTTTCAGTTTATCTGATGCCTTTGCGGATATTTATAAGTGTGTAGATCCAGAGACAGGTGAGGTAATTTTTACTAATTTTAAAAACGAAATTTTTGGAAAAAAATGTCAGCTTTATATAAGAGAGCGTACAAAAATTAATAAAAACAGAAGCAGTTTTTACACTTATAGCATTAAGGTGGAATGGTTTGGGCATAAGGCAGAGGGTCATCTTTAATGCATTCAAATTTTCTTACAAACCAATAGTTTTGATTTAAAGTATTAATAATTCCATAATCAAATTGGAGAGAAACTCCACCCCCAAAGTTTATATTAAGAGATTCTGTATAAGGAAAATTTCTCACAAGAATTCCTCTGTAATTTTGAGTATCAACATTACTCCAGGTTAAATAAGTTACCCCTTGTCCAAAAAGCACAGCATTAATAGTTACTGTATCAGTATCTCTTATATAAGTAGCAGAATTTACTAAAAAAGAAGAATGGGCTCATCAGAGGTTCCTATGTTTGCAGAGTTTAAATTTCTTCCTATCCATGCACAATTGCTGTTGTACCAACATCAAATCTATCCCAGGCCAGAATAACAAAATTTTAATAAGCTCTTGCGGTTGTAGTAATAAAAAGTTTTTTCTTGCTTGCTCCACAAATAGGAGAATTAAGTAAATTTAAATTTAATTGATTTAAATTTGAATAAAGTCTTTCAAGCACCTTAAAATTAAACCGGATTTCAAAATTACCGATTAAATTTATGCTGTTATTATTTAAAGAATTACTTATTATCACTCCATGGATTTTAAAATTTCCACTTCCACTTCCCAAACTAAAATCGTTATTAGCATCCGTTACAAAAATAACACCCCAAATTTCAGCATCTCCATTTCTTTTTATGTTAATATTATTATCAGATATAATAAGAATTGGATAATCTTTTGTTCCAATCTGTGTATTAGAGTTTACATTTATATTCAAATTACCTACCCCAGCCCCTCCACTATAAATTATCCCATTTCCTATAGTTAAATTTTGGGCATCTATATTATAATTTTGGGAAAATATGAAGGTCTTATAAATATTTATATTGTTTTGAGAAATAGTCGTCTCATTTCTTGCAACCAAAACGAGAGATGAGTCAGAATTAACACTTCCGGAAAAGGTTATATCCCTTCCCGCTATATAGCCTCCACCTGAAAAATTGTTACTAAAAGTTATTTTAGCATTTTGTCCAAAGTCTATTTTTGAATATTCATTATTGTCTTTATTGTATTTGTAAACCTTTTTTATTGGATCCCAAGTAAAAACATCTGCATTTTCTCCTGTTCCACAAGTTATAGTATTACCTGAAGCAGTACAGTTATTTACATCTAATGATAGTTCAGCATTTTTTAATCCTCTCGGCGTTCCATTGTCAAATTCTACATTAAAATTATTACTTAGACTTTCAAGGAGTTTAGCTCTATTTTCTGCATTGAAAAGCTTTGAAGTTAAATCAGTTTCACTAAGAGTTTCATCATATATATAAGGGTCTACTGTTGAAACAAGCCCACTTCCAAGATTGTTTTCTTTAGTGTTACAAGCAATTACGATATTTTTTGGGTTAATGTTGTTTCCTGTAACAAGTGCAGGGGCTATACATGAATTAGGATCGTCGCAACTGTTTTCTGGACTATCATATCCTATAATAGCAGAATTTCCTCCTAATCCAGACAGATCGCTTAAATTCCTATACATTGCTGCAGCCCAGTTTGAAGCTTTTAAAGGAAAAATAGAAGTTTTAATAACCTTTGCTCCCAAATATCTCCCCTTTGACCAAACAAAACAATAATTATTTCCTGAATCCTTGATAGCTATAACATTAACTCCAGTTTCTTGGTAATTTTCACATGTTCCATTTTCCAGAACTTTAAGCAAGCCTTTGTTTGCTCTTTTTTCTGCAATAGTATATTTAGCTTCTGAAGCTATAGAAAAGTAACCCATCTGGGTAATAATTGCCCCTCCCACACCTAAAACAAGTAAAACCAAAAAAAAGATTAAAACAGTTATTAATGCAAAGCCCTTTTTTCGTTTATTCATAGTTATACTCTCACTTATATTATTAACGTGCAAAATATCTTTCTATTTTTAAAACCTTTTCTGGTTTAGATTGGCTTTGAAATTCTATCTCAAGTTTTAAAGTATGCCCTTGAGCATAATAAACTTTAAAAGAATCCAGGTCTTTTACTTTAGCAACTTTTGTTGTTGAGTTTTCGTATGTAGCCATATCAGTTTTTTCTAAGTAGAGCCAGTATCCATTATCATTAGAATCTACATAAAGCTTTACTTTATGAGGCACTCTTATTATTATATCTCCTGGTTGAAGGGTATAGGTGGATGTTGCATTATTAGCTTGAATAACTGAAGCACTGCTTTTAGCATTGGGGCTCCCGGTATAATTTTTAATACAGTCTTGATTGTCAGGAATTAATTCCGAAAGTTTGTATATAGGAGGAGACCCTGTACCATTATAGTTTACTACTTTTTCTCCTTGCCAAATGTAATAATAATTATCCCCTTTATCTGTAGAAAGTCTACAACTTATAAGATCTGCCTGAGTTCCATTAACATTAACCACAAATCCATATCCATAGAGATTTGCATAAAATTCTATATCACTACATCCTGAATTTAAATCCCCGCTATTACATTTTACACAAAGGGGATCAGAGGGAGGATAGGTAGCATCACAAGGTGTTATACTACTGCCTATAGTGCAATTATTATTTTTGCAAGGAACTCCAACACCCCACCTTGAAAAAACAAAATCTAATGTTGCCATAGCACTCCTCATTTCTTCAAGGACATCGGAGGTGGCTTTCATTTTCTTAAAAACTTTGTCAGAAGCAAGATAAAGTCCCAAGGCAGCCATCGCAATAATTGCACAAAGAATTATCACTATTAAAATCTCTACTATGGTAAAGCCTTTTTGTTTTGTAAAAAAATAACTCATTTTAATTTGAATTTAGTCAAAATTACAAACTTTATCAGTTAAAGAAAAGCTCAATCTTTTTACTTTGGAAGTTACTTTTATTTCTGAACAGGTTCCAGAGGCAGGATTACACTCACCCTCTATCTCTATTTGAACTTTATTACCTCCGCATTCCACATAGTCTATGGTATTTCCACCTTTACAGGCAGCAATTCCAGAAGAAGCCGCTTCTATTAAGCAGGAGCGAATTATTCTATCTGAAGTTTTAAAAGCAAAGCTTGTAATAACTCCTGAAATAATTCCTGCTAAAATGGCAGTAATTAATATGGCAATAAGTGCTTCAATTAAAGTAAATCCTTTAACTTTTAACATCTCCCACTTCCACTCTCTATCTTTATAGCTCCTCTACCACTTTGTAATTTTGCTTTAAAGTATTTCTCCCCATCTGTAATACAAATACTACCACTGTAAATAGCTAATCCCCTTGGATCAAACATAAGACCAGATTTATTTAAAGCAACCGAAATACGAGGAATAATCCAGGTATCAGTTATTTTTATAACTTTTAATAATTTTGTGTTTTCACTTTCAGAACAAGAAGGGTCTCTTAAAGGTCCTTCATCATAAACTCTTATTTCATTTCCATTCAAACAAATAGAAACATTTGAACTTCTTTCCATAGCAGTAATTTTTGCCCATTTCACCACATTTTCAAGTTCAAGTGCATACTGATTAAATTTATATACCCTATAAAGTTTTTTAATAGAAGGAAACCCTATGCTTGCCAAAATAGCAAGTATTCCTATAACTATAAAAAATTCAATTATGCTGAAACCTTTACGCTTTCTTCCCATAATATTTAATATTACTTATAATTTTGAAAAAAGTAAACCTAACATTTTGAGACCAAAAATGAAATTTAAATTCCTTCTTATGCCAAACCTGCGATTCCTAAGGAAGTAACAAGAGGGGTAATGTTAATATTTAGAGTATTTAAAATCAAAATGAATCCTATTTATAATTATTTCAAAGATAGAAATTTTTGGTGGGACTTTGGTCTTTTTTTGAAAATAGAAATGAAGAATATTTACGATAATTTTTGAAGAAACCCAAGCCAAGGAGAAGATAAAAAGAATGAGAAGGAGTTTATTTATTATGTTTAATATTTTCTTACCAAAGTCAAATTTTTTTCTATTTTGGTATGGTTATTATTTTGCAAGTTAGAAGAAATCTTGACAGTAGAAAAAGGGGTTTATATAATTTTTTCTATGAAACGGCTTTTTGAAGTGTTACTTTTAGTTTTTATTTTAATTTTCAGTTTATCTGATGCCTTTGCGGATATTTATAAGTGTGTAGATCCAGAGACAGGTGAGGTAATTTTTACTAATTTTAAAAACGAAATTTTTGGAAAAAAATGTCAGCTTTATATAAGAGAGCGTACAAAAATTAATAAAAACAGAAGCAGTTTTTACACTTATAGCATTAAGGAGGAATGGTTTGAAGAGGTAGGTAATTCCTATTCTATAGATCCGGCTCTGCTAAAGGCTGTAGCAAAAGTTGAGTCATCTTTTAACCCTAGAGCAGTTTCTCCTAAAGGAGCTCTTGGACTTATGCAACTTTTACCAACCACAGCAGAGCTTGTAGGAGTAAGAAATCCCTTTGATCCTTTAGAAAATTTAAAAGGAGGAGCGCTCTACTTAAAAAAGCTCTTAGAAGAGTTTGGAGACCTTTCTCTTGCTCTTGCTGCCTATAATGCAGGTCCTGAAAAAGTGAGAGCTTATGGAGGAATTCCCCCTTATCCAGAAACTCAACAGTATGTAAAAGCCGTTCTTTACTACTACCGCCTCTATAATTCGCACTTACGAAGTGCGAAAAGATAGAATAAAATTAAAATTATAACAATTATAATCTATCGCGAAGTGCGATTTATTTGCGAATGGGTAGATATTCAAACCTGGGATTAAAAATGGCTGTTGCTATGCTTCTTTTGATCTTTGGTCCCAGAGTGTAAACTTTGTTTTCCAGAAACTCTTCTATTAACTTTCTTTTACTCTCTCCTGCAAAAGGACAGGGATTTTTTACGACCTTCCACCCATTTTTTTTTGCAAAGCGAGAAATCAAAGCCTTTTCTACCAAAATCAAAGGTCTGATTATATATAGTTTTCCTTTAAACATTTCCTGCACAGGCAATAAAGTAGAAAGTTCTCCGTGATAAAACATGTTTATAAAAAAGGTCACAATTGCGTCATCCAAATGATGCCCAAAAGCAAGCTTATTGGCTCCTCTCTCCTGAGCCAGTTTGAATAAGTGCTTTCTTCTGTGCCATGAACAAACAAAACAAGGAGCTTTAATATTTTTTTTATACACCTCCATAGCCTGAATTCCGCAATCAGTTTTGCTGAAATAAAAATCTATTTCCAAGGATTTGCAAAAGTTTTCCAACCACTTTACTCCTTCCTCATACTCCCTTTCATCCTTAGGAAATCCCATATCTAAATGCACAGCAAGAATCTTACAATCAATCCTCATTTTTCTCCGCCAGTCATTTAAAAAATAAGCCAGAGCTAAACTGTCCTCCCCTCCAGAAAGGGCAACCACTACAAAATCCCCGTTTTTAACCATTTCATAACGAAAAAGAGCCCTCCCAATAAGCCGATTTAATTTTTTATAAAGTCTCACTTATTATCCTTACTCTGGAATTTTAATGTGAGGATTTAAAATTCCATCTGGATCAAAAACTTTTTTAAGTTTTTTCATTATTTCAATCTGTAAAGGGCTTAACTCTAAGTTAACAAAATTTCTTTTTAAGTAACCTATGCCATGCTCTCCAGAAATAGTTCCAGAAAGTTCTATAACTTCTTTTAAAATTCTTTCTCTTATCTTTAAAGCCTTCTTTTCATCTGCAGGATCAAAAAGTATATTTACATGAAAATTTCCATCTCCTGCATGTCCAAAGCAAGATATATACAGACCTTCCTCTTTTTCTATGTTTCTGATTCTAAACAAAAGCTCTTTCATAAATCTTCTTGGCACAACCACATCCTCAGCAAACCTTTTTTCTCCAAGAAGTTTCAAAGAGGGAGAAATGTTTCTTCTTAATTCCCATAAGTTTTCAATCTCCCTTTCTTCTTCTGCTTTTTTAAAAGAAATACCCAAATCTCTGTAAAAATTTTCTACAATATTTTTTTCCCTTTCAAGAGCCTCTCCTTCTCCATCAAGTTCTAAGTAAAGAAGAGAAGCAAAGCTTTTGTCTTTAAATGTTTCTAAAGCTCCTTTCTTTAAAAGGGCGAGAACTGTTGTTTTATCCACAAATTCCGCACAGGCAGGTGTTATTTTCTTTCTGAGAAGCTCTGAGATTATTTCAAGCGGTTCCTCCTCATTTTTATGCACAGAAACAAAAAGAATCCTTTTTTGAGGCAGAGGAATTACCTTTAACACTATCTCTGTAAAAACCCCGAGTGTTCCTTCAGAGCCTACAAAAAGAGAGATCAAATTGTATGGAACCACACATTTCAAGGTAGAAGCTCCTGTTTTTAAAACCTTACCTCCGGGAAGAACAACTTCTAATGCAAGAACATAGTCCTTAGTAGTTCCGTATTTTAGACCTCTTGGTCCTCCTGCACCTGTTGCTACATTTCCTCCTATAGTTGAAAATGCATAGCTTGCAGGATCAGGTGGATAAAAATAACCGTATTTTTTTAAAAAACTTTTAAGCTCACCATTTAAAACCCCTGGCTCAACCCTTACAATTCTTTCTTCTTCATTAAACTCAAGAATTCTGTTCATTTTGGAAAAGCAAATTATAACTCCTCCTCTGTGAGCAAGTGAGCTTCCTGTAGTTGCAGTTCCTGCTCCCCTTGAAATAACAGGAACTTTATACTCTTGGGCAAGCCTCAAAATCTCAACAACTTCTTCTTTTCTTTCAGGAAGTGCAACAGCAGAAGGAACTCTTATTAAGGAAGAAGAATCATAAGAATAACTTAAAAGATCTTCTTCCTCAGTTAGAAGATTTCTTTTCCCTAAGATGCTCCTTAGCTTTTTTAAAAATTTAGATGGAAGTTTTTGATTCATTTACCTTGATATATTCTACTCCAGAAGATTGATCAGACAACTCTTTTGAGATCTCATTTTGGAGATAATCCACCTTTATTTTTAAACTAACATCTTTTCTAAGCTTATTTTCCAGAGATTTTAGGTTATAGATAATTGTAGAGTGCTCTTTTTTGAAAATCTCGGAGATTTCTTTTAGGGACTTATTCAAGAAATATCTGAGAAAATACATAACTATTTTTCTTGAAAGAGAGAGCGTCTTTTTTCTTGAAGAGGAAAACAGGTCTTCTCTTGATATTCCGAAAAACTTGCAGGTTGTCTCAATTATCATTTCTACCTGATTGGAATCCTCCTTTATACCGATCTCACTTACCAGCTCCTTTGCCAGAGAAAGAGTAATTGGCTCTTTAAGAAGAGTTGAGCGAGCAATCAAGCCGAGCACCGCGCTTTCAAGCTGTCTTATATCTCCCCTTATCTGACGAGCCAAGTATTCCACAACTTCATAAGGAAATTCGTACCCCTGCTTTTTTGCCTTGTATCTTATAATTTTTTTTCTTGTCGCAAAATCAGGAGCATTAAGTCTTATTAATAACCCAGAAGAAAGTCTTGACCTTAGACTGGTGTCCATTTTCTGAATTTCCTGGGGAAGCTTTAAAGAGGTAAATACTACAGTTTTCCCTTGATCAAGAAGATAATCTAAGAGAAAAGTAAGCTCACTCTGAGTGTATTCCTTTCCAGATAAAAAGTGAATTTCCTCTAAAAGTAGAACTTCGCACTCATGCCTTATCTTTTCCTTAAAACTCTCTATCATTCCAGAGCGAAGATATTTCATCATATAGTTTAAAAAATCCTGGGCAGTTAAGTAATAAACTCTTTCAAATCCCCTTGAGATCAAACCATTACCCACAGCCTGTGTTAAGTGGGTTTTCCCCAACCCAAAGTTACCATAAAGATAAACCAAATATCCCTTAGGTCTTTCTTCAGCTATCTGATAACATACATTAAAAGCAAATTCATTACATTTCCCTACCACAAAGTCTTCAAAAGTATATCTGGGACAGAACATTCTTCCTATTACAGGAACAGGGTTATAGGGAATTATCAACTGTTCAGCCTGTGGGTTCTCACTAACAAAAAAATTTATACCCCTGAGACCAAACTCTTCTAAAACTTGTTTAATTACATCTTTGTAATTATCCTCTAACCATTTTTTAGTAAATTCATTGGGAACTTCTACAATCAATTTATCTTCTGAAACCTCACCCTTAAGAGAAGAAAACCAAACTTTGAAAATTGATTCAGGAAGAAGTTCCTTAATCCTTCCTTTGATCTTTTCCCAGTTTGAATTCATAGTATAAAAATTTAAACATCTAAAAAGCTTTTATACAACTCCCAATAGAAGCAATTAAGGACAAATTTAGAAAATTAAACCTCATTTCAAAAAATTTCAAAAACTCAATAGCTTATAAGTATGCATTGTTTTAAAAGCCTTGTTATTCTTAAATTTTATCCCTTAGAGAATAATAAAATTTTAAACATCATGGTTTTATAAAGTTCTTTTTTCTTCTTTTAACTCAAAAATTTTTGATTTTTCTTGATTTTTAATTTTTCACTTCAGATTAATAACTTAAGAGCAGGATGTATTTATCTCTTAAAACAGGATATATAATGAAAGTCGTTGATTTTCCTTAGCTGAGGGATTTTTTCTGAGCAAAATTTTTCTCTTTCTTCACAACGAGGATGAAATTCACATCCAGATGGTCTAAAAAGAGCACTTGCAACTTCACCTCTTACTTTTTTTGAAAAGAGATTTTTTGGTGAAAAAGGATCTGGAGAAGCATTAAGAAGCATTAAAGTATATGGATGATGAACACTTTTAAAAAATATATCTTTTTTGCAGACTTCAACAATTCTTCCCAGATACATAACAACAATCCAGTCAGAAAGATAAATAATCACAGGTAAAGAATGACTTATTAAAAGATAGCTCAGGTGAAATTTTAGCTTAAAATCCTTAAGTAATTCAAGTATTTGACCTGCAAGGGTGGTGTCAAGTGCTGAAGTTGGTTCATCAAGAACAATAAGGGAGGGAGAAACCATCAAAGCCCTTGCAAGAGCAACCCTTTGCCTTTCCCCTCCACTTAAAGCATGGGGATATTTATTTAGAACCTCCTTTCTCAATCCTACTAAACTCAAAACCTCTTCTGCCTTCTCCAGACCTCTTCTTTTATTCTTTTCTATATTTATAAAATAGGGTTCAAGAAGGATATCCGCTACTTTATACCTTGGATTTAAGGAAAAATAGGGATCCTGGAAAACAGCCTGAATTTTAGCTCTAAATTTCCTGTATTCCTTTTTTGAAAGCCTTTTTATATCTTTTCCAAACCAGAGAACATCGCCTTTATCAGGTTTTTCAAGGTCTAAAATGATTTTCCCTAAGGTGGTTTTCCCACATCCGCTCTCCCCCAAAACACCCACAGTTTCTCCTTTAAAAACAGCAAGGCTAACATCCATCAATGCATAAAAAGATTGCTTTTTAAATCCCCATCTTTTTATCTCATAACTTTTCCAGATGTTTTTTACTTCTACAACAGCATTATCCATATCTAAAGCACCTTACAAAATGCCCATCTTTAACAGATACAAGTTCAGGATGGCTCTTTTCCCCTTCTTTACATGGATTTTCACACCTTTCAAAATACCTACAGCCCCCTGGCTTTTCATAAATGTTAACTACTCCTCCCTTTAAAATCTTTTTAATCTTGCCCTCCTTGGGATAGGAATTAATGAGGCTTCTGGTATAAGGATGCAGGGGGTTATTAAAGAGTTCTTCTGTATGAGCCATTTCCACAACTTCTCCTGCATAAAATACACAAACTTTACTTGCAATCCATCTTATAATCCCAAGATCATGGCTTATAAACACTATGGTTAATCCCTTTTTTTGATTGAGTTCACTCAAAAGCTCAAGAATTTGAATTTGAAGGGTAACATCAAGGGCAGTTGTTGGCTCATCTGCTACCAAAAGCTCTGGCTCTCCTGCAAGAGCCATGGCAATCATAGCCCTCTGCCTTAAACCACCTGAAAGCTGATGAGGATAGCTCTTAGCTCTGATTTCAGGATCAGGAATACCAACTTCTCTTAAAAGACGATAAATTCTTTCTTTTCTTTCGTTTTTGTTCAGATTAAAGTGGTATTTCAAAACTTCCTCTATCTGTTCTCCAATGGTTAAAACAGGATTGAGCGAACTTAGAGGATCCTGTAAAATGATGGCAACCTTTTTTCCTCTTAACTTTAAAACTTCTTCTTCGGAAAGTTTGTAAAGAGAAATCCCATCTATGATAACATCTCCCGAATAATGAGCTATTCCAGGAGGAAAAAGTCTTAAAAGAGAGAAACCCGTTAATGATTTACCACATCCACTCTCACCGAGTATTCCAAGAATTTCTTTTTTCTCTAAGGAGAAGCTAACTTTGTCAACTAAGGTGACATTTTTCCCTTTTAATCCCAGAACTAAGTCTTTAACTTCTAAAAAAGGCATATAAACCGATGTTTTGCCAAAGTCCTCTTTGGCTTAGAGATTACCCTCAACCCCTTTCACAACTGCAGGCTCTAAACTCAGCAGAAAAAATCTCAAAAGATGTTGCAGGTCTTGCCTCTAAAATTTTAATTTTCATAATTACGGTTTTCCCTGCAGCAGGATGATTGAAATCTGCCTTAATTTTGTCTCCATCAACTTCCAGAACCTTGAAAGAGATCCTTGAACCGTATTTGTTTATCTCCTCATACCATTCTCCAACTTTGATTTTTTCAGGATGTTTGAGTTCTTTGATATCAACCTCTTTTATCAGATAGGACAAATGTGGACCATAAGCAGATTCAGGAGGTATAACAACCTCTATCTCTTCTCCCTCTTTTTTCCCAGTTACCGCATCTTCTATTATCTTAGGAACTGGCTCTCTTCCAAGAATAAAACCTGCTTCCACAGGCTCAGAAAACCAGGAAGGAGCTTTTTCATCTTTTAACTCCAGATGATACCTTATCTTTACAAAAAAATCTTTTTTAATAAAGTTTTCCATAACAAAGTCCCTCCTTTAAAAATTTAGTTTTTTATTTAATTAATTTAATTACTTTCTAATAAAAATTCAATGAGTGCCATATGAAGCCACATTTTATTTTCTGCCTGATCCCATACTACAGACTGGGGACCCTCAAGAACCTCCTCTGTAATTTCCTCTTCCCTATGAGCAGGAAGACAATGAAGAACTATTGCAGAAGGAGAAGCCATTTGCAAAAGTTTACTGTTTACCTGAAAATTCTTAAAAGCAAGACTTCTTTTTTGGGTTTCCTCCTCCTGCCCCATACTTACCCATACATCGGTGTTTATAACCTCTGCATCTTTTATTGCTTCTTCAGGACTGTGGACTATCTCAATCTGAGCCCCATATTTCTTCTTAGCTGTCTCAACTAACTCCTTTTCAGGCTCAAAGCCCTCAGGACAGGATAAGGTGAGTTTAAAACCAAGCAGAGAAGCTGCCTCAATCCAAGACTGAGCCACATTGTTTCCATCTCCTATCCAGACAATTTTGTCCCTGTAAAGGTCTTTGCCCTTCTCCATTACCGTCATTATGTCCGATAAAACCTGACAGGGATGAAATCTATCCGAAAGCCCGTTTATCACTGGAATAGAAGAATATCTGGCAAATTCCTCTATGGTTTCCTGTTTGTAAGTTCTTAGAACCAGTATGTCAACATACCTTGAAAGCACTCGTGCCGTATCCTTTATAGGCTCTCCTCTGCTTAATTGCAGGTCTCTTGAAGACAAAAAAACGCTGTCCCCTCCCCACTTTATAATAGCAGACTCAAAGGAAATCCTTGTTCTCGTAGAAGGCTTCTCAAAAATTAATCCCAGAATTTTCCCCGTAAACTTTCTCTCCCAGGTCTTACTTCTTTTTAATTCCAGAGCTCTCTCAATAAGCTTTAAGGCTTCCTCTTTTTTTAAATCCCATATTCTTGTAAAGTGTTTTGTTGCCATTTTTTTCTCCTTTTATTAAAATTATTTTCTGATAAAAAATTTAAAACTTTAATTTTTAACCAATTTTTCAATTTTGCAAATCCGAAAAAAATTAAAAAATTTTTTAAATAACCCTTTAAGTTTTTTTAAAAATATCCGATAATATATATCTGAAAAAAAGGGTTTGGAAAATGGAAATAAAAAGGGTAGGTATATTATTTACACAATCTGCGAAAGTTTCTAACTCTGAAGTTAAAGCATTTCAAAATAAAGTAAAAGTGTCTGCAAATCCTTCTTTTAATGTTAACATTCAGAAAGAAAGGGAAGAAATTCAAAGGGAGCTTGAAAGAGTTTTTAAAAACCTTGATAGATACTTAGAGAGAATAAATCAGGTTCTCAACCCACTTAATAAGGAATTAAGGGTTGAAATAGATCAGGAGCTGAATATTCCTATTTTTAAAATCATCAACAAAGAGACCAATGAAATCATAAGGCAAATTCCTCTTGAAGAGATTTTAAAACTTATAAAGAGCATAGAAAAATTTTTGGAGTCCCAGAGGGTTGACGAGGAGTATCTCAAGGGTCTCCTGTTGAAAGCGGAGGTGTAAATCTATGGCTGACATTTACATGAGCAACATTACAGGGCTTCTTGATGTAGATTCCATCATTCAGGGGCTTCTTCAGAGCAAAACCCAGGATATTCAGGACCTGCAAAATGAAAGGGCAATCCTTCAAGCTCAGTCAAGTTCTTTGAGCAATCTCCTTGGGGCTTTAAATGATCTCAACGATTTTGTGGAAACTTTCAATGTAAGCAATCTTTTTACAGGAAAAAGTGTTACAGTAGGAGACTCGGACATACTCTCGGCAACAGCAGAAAGTGATACCCCTAACATTGACATAAGGGATTTAACAGTTTCTAAGCTTTCTCAGGAAGAAATAAGAACTTCTTCAACAGGTGTTACAGATTTAAACTCTACCATTGAGTCTGCAACTTTTACCTTAAGATACTGGACTTCAGATACTACCTATGAAGAAACAGAGATCAACTTTTCAGGTGGAACCCTGCAGGATCTTGTTGATGCCATTAACTCATCTCAGGATAAAGTTGAGGCTTCAATTCTTTTTGACGGCACATATTATAAATTGATGTTATCTGAAAAGGGTGTAGGAAATTCTACCAAAGAAACAGCTACTGATAGTTTTGTGATAGAAATAAGCTCTGGAAACCTACCCACCCAGCTTAGTTCTCTTGAAACTCTCCAGTCTGCTCAAAATGCAGAAATTCAAATAGGTTCCAATACCTTTTCCAGCCCTTCAAACACCTTTGAAGACATCATTTCAGGACTAACCATTACAGTTTATCAAACAGGAACTACCTATATTTCCGTAGAGGATGACTACTCTCAGGTCTCATCAAACTTAAATGACCTTCTGGAAAAAATAAACAGCGTTATAGACCTTGTAAATTCTCAAACCGCTAAGGGTGGAGTTTTTCAAGGAAACGCAATAATTACTCAGATAAAATCACAAATTTTTTCACAGATGAGCCCACTTATAAATCTTGGCGTAATAAATATAGATGATGATGGAATGTATTCTTTAAATACCGAGACATTAAACAATCTTATAGAGACTGATCTTGAAACCCTTCAGTCTGCCATCTCTGAGGTGAAAACCAATTTTTCCTCAACCTTGGAGGGGCTGATAGACACCATAAATACCTATAAGTCTACTCAGGATCAGCAAATAGAAAGAATTAACGAAGAGATAGAAGAGCTTCAACAGACTCTGATCAAAGAAGAAGAAAAACTGAGGCTTGAATTTTCTAAAATAGAGGCTTTAATGTATCAAAACGAACAACTGAGAACAAGACTTGAAAGCATGGTAACTCCTATTTCTAAAATTTTAAACCAGGATTAACTTAAAAAAACATCTTAGGAGGTATTTAAGATGCACATTCAAAGCTATCTTGAAAATCAGGTAAAAAATGCTCATCCCCTTGATCATGTTATCATGCTTTACGGAAAAGCTCTTTCCTGCCTGAGAATAGCTAAAAAAGCCATAGAAGATGGTCTCAAAGACCCTGAAAACATAAAGAAAAAAGCAGAAAACATAGGAAAAGCTACGGAAATTCTTGCTTATCTTCAGGGTTCACTAAATATGGAAAAAGGAGGAGAGATTGCAAAAAACTTGAATGAGATTTATGATATACTTATAGATGAGCTTGTAAGAGCCAACATGGAAAACAACACCGAAATCATCGTAAAAAGCATAGAAACACTTGAAAACCTCAAAAAAGCATGGGAGGACATTAGAAAAACCTCAGATGTTAGAGCATAATCTCAGAGAAGAGCTCATAAAAATAGAACTCGCTGTAAAGAAAAATGAGCTTGATTTTGCTTTAAACCTTTTTGAAAAGATAAATCAGAACTGGGAAGAATACAAAAAGGGTATAAAACAAGAAGAAATAAAAGCCCTTATTAAACTCTCAGAGTATATAGAAAAGCTTCTTTTAGAAAAAAAGAAAAACTTTTTTGATCGCAAGAAACTTTTTCAGCTCCGCAAAGCCTATTCCAAATTTTAATCATATTTAAACCAGAATGAAACCTAAAAAAACAATCCATCTCTTTCTTCTTTTCCTTCTTTTTCTCTTTATCAGTTGTCAGAAATCACCCCAATCTTCTCAGAATTCCTTTATCAAAGTAAAGGTTAAGAGAGTCATAGACGGGGATACAGTTATTTTGGAAAATGGAGAAAAACTTAGATATGCAGGAATAAATGCTCCTGAAATCCACACTCCCTCAGGCATTCCTCAGCCTTTTGCCTTGGCTTCTTACAAACTAAATAAAAACCTTACAGAGGGTAAAACCTTTTATCTTGAGCTTTCTTTAAGAAAAAGAGACAGATACAGAAGACTTCTTGGTGAGCTTTATTTTGAAAACGGAACCGCTGTTTCAGAAATCCTTGTAAGAGAAGGTCTTGCCTTTGTTTGCTATTATCCGGGAAGTGCAAAATACTACGAGAAATACCTACCCTTACAGAAAGAGGCAATCAAAAAAAGAAAGGGCATTTTTTCTTTTTTAGATAAACAACTTCAAAATGTTACTTACATAGGAAACAAAAAGTCAAGAAGATTTCATCACCCAGACTGTCCCAATGCCAAAAAGATTAAAAGAAAGATTTATTTCAAAAGCTTAGAGGAAGCTTTACTGAAAGGATATTGCCCTGCCAGAGGATGTTTTGATCTTATTTTTTCTTTTTGATAACTTCAAGTCCATCCATATAAGGACGAAGAACCTCTGGAATTACAACCGAGCCATCTTCCTGCTGGTAATTTTCTAAAATTGCCATAACAGTTCTCCCCACAGCAAGACCAGAGCCATTTAAAGTATGCACAAATCTTGGTTTTCCTCCTCCTTTTGGTCTGTATCTTATGTTTGCTCTTCTTGCCTGAAAGTCTTCAAAGTTTGAGCAGGAAGATATTTCTACAAAGCGATTTTGTCCAGGTGCCCACACCTCTATGTCGTATGTTTTAGCTGCTCCAAAACCAAGATCCCCTGTGCAGAGAACCACCACCCTGTAGGGAAGTCCAAGTAACTGCAAAACCTCCTCTGCATCAAGAAGAAGACTCTCAAGCTCATCATAAGAAGTCTCAGGAAGGACAAACTTTACAAGCTCAACCTTGTTAAACTGATGCTGTCTTATAATTCCTCTTACATCCTTTCCATAAGAACCTGCCTCAGACCTAAAACAGGGAGTATAAGCCGTATAGTAAAGAGGTAATACCTCTTCAGGCAAAATTTCATTCTGATGAATGTTTGTTACTGGCACCTCAGCTGTAGGAACAAGATAATAGTCCCATTCTTCAAGTTTAAAAAGGTCCTCTTTAAACTTCGGAAGCTGACCAGTTCCAAAAAGAGCTCTTTCATTAACTATAAAAGGAGGAAGCACCTCTTTGTATCCGTGTTTTTTAATGTGTAGGTCAAGCATGAAATTTATTAAAGCCCTCTCAAGAAGAGCCCCCTCATTCCAGTAAACCACAAATCTGCTTCCAGTGATTTTGCTTGCCCTCTCAAAGTCAAGTATCCCCAGAGCTTCTCCTATTTCCCAGTGAGGTTTTGGTTCAAAATCAAACTCTGGCAAGTCTCCCCAGCGTTTAACAACCACATTTTCTGTCTCATCTTTCCCTACAGGAACACTCTCATGAGGAATATTCGGAATTAAGCTCAGCCTTTGCTTTAGCTCCTCTTCAACCTCTCTCAGCTCTTTCTCAAGCTCCCTGAGTTCATTCCCCAGAGACTTCACCTCTTTTGAAAGACTTTCCGCCTCTTCTTTTTTCCCTTCTTTTTTAAGTCTTCCAATTTTTTCCGACTTTTCCCTTCTTATGTGTCTTAAATTTTCTACCCTCTGAATGAGCTCCCTTCTTTTTTTGTCAATGGAAAGAATTTCCTCTATAGGATAATCCTCTCCCCTTGTCCTCAGCCTCTCTTTAACCCACTCTGGCTTTTCTCTTATAAGTTTTATGTCAAGCATGGCTAAAATTTATCATATAATCCCCTTTTGTCAAAATAAGACGCTCACTTAACTTTATAAAGTTAAAATATTTGAATAATAATAAAAGTATTTAAGGAAAGCTTGATATATTCTATTTATATTATAAAATTTTACATCATAACTTAATTTTTTTAAATGCTTTTTTAGGGGGTGAAGGGATGTTCAAGTTATCAACCAAAGGAAGATATGCAGTAAGAGCCATGTATGAAATTGCCAAGGCTTATCCCAAAGGAGTAACTCTTGATCAAATCTCTGCCAATCAGCGAATCTCCCGTGTGTATCTTGCTCAAATCCTTAACCGCCTTAGACAGGCTCTCCTCATCAGGTCTTTTCGTGGCCCAGGAGGAGGCTATGTCTTGAGAAAAGATCCCTCAGAGATTTCCCTCTACGATATCCTTGAGCCCCTTGAGGGACCTGTTTGCATTGCATCCTGCATTGATCCCACCGAAGGTTGTGAAGAAGCAGAAGAATGTGTAATTTATCCCATCTGGGAAAAAGTGGCTCACTACATCGGATGCCTTCTCAAACAGGTTAAACTCTCAGACCTTCTTCAAATAGAAACCGAAGAAGACAAAAAGAAGCTTGTTAACAAGATCACTGCAAAGTGTGTGTAAAATGAAGTTGTTAAACTTTGAAAGGTTTAGACAAAAAGCACACAAACTTGTTTTTCCCCTTGAAAAAAGGGATGTTCTTGATTCTTTGAAGGCAGGTGATTTTGTTTTGATCTCAGGCTGGCTTCTCTGCGGAAGAGATGCCACACACAGAAAACTTGTTTCAGCTATAAAAGAAGGCTCTTTTTCCTTTGATTTCACCAATCAGGCAATTTACTATGTTGGCCCAACTCCTGCTCCACCGGGAAAAGTAATAGGCTCCTCTGGTCCAACAACCTCTGGAAGAATGGATGCCTACATGGAATTTTTCTTGGCTCTTGGACTTTCTGCAACCATAGGAAAGGGCAAACGCTCCCCTGAAGTAAAAAAACTCCTCAAAGAACACAAAGCAGTTTATCTTGCCACCTTTGGAGGAGCTGGTGCTTTTTTAAATCAGTTTGTAAAGAAGGTGGAAACTATTGCCTTTTCTGAACTTGGCCCAGAAGCCTTTTTCAGAATAAAAGTGGAAGACTTCCCGGCAGTGGTTGTAAACTCAATCTACGGTGATGACCTTTACGAAAAAACTTTAAAGCATGAATAAATATTCAGGTATCCCTTTTTACCGCACAATCTCTTCAACCCCTCTTAAGGCTTTCAGAGTGGTTTACAAAGAGACAGACCTTTTTGTCCTTGCAGAAAAGGACTTAACCTCAGAAACCCTTTCTCTTGTGAGAGATATAAGGCTTCCTCTTGAAGCATATATCCTGAAAAATCCCCAATTCTTAAAAAGCTTAGAGCCTCTGCCAGAAGATAGCAGAGCCCCAGAGATTGTAAAAACTATGCTTAGAGCAGCTTCTATAGCAGGGGTTGGTCCCATGGCAGGTGTTGCAGGAGCTATTGCAGAAAAGGTGGGAAAAGCCCTTCTTGAAAAGAGGCTCACTTCTCAGGTTGCAGTTGAAAACGGAGGAGACATATTTCTTGCTTTAAAGAAAGATGCAAAAGTAGCCCTTTTTGCAGGTGATTCCCCTTTTTCAGGGAAAATTGCACTTGTTATTAAAAGCAAGCTTATGCCCTGTGGGGTGTGTACTTCTTCTGCAAAAGTGGGTCACAGCCTGAGTCTTGGCACAGCAGATGCAGTAACTGTTGTCCACAAAGACACCGCAACAGCAGATGCCCTTGCCACATCTTTTGGAAATATGCTAAACACCCCCGATGACTTCAAAAAGGTGGCTACAAAAGCAGAAAAAGTGAGAGACCTTCTTGGTGTTGTTGCTGTGATGAAGGATAAAATTTTTGTTTTCGGCAAAACACTTAAGATTGAACCGATCTAAACTTAGAAAAATAAGCGAAAATACGAAAAAAAGAAAGAATTCAGCAAAAATATTGACAAAAATTAGTAAAAAAAACTTTAAAAATGCAAAAATCTGATTAATACAGATATTGACAAAAAGTAAAGAATTTACTATAAATTTCTAAACAATTAGAAAATATGTGGGAATTAAAATATTTTGCCAAATTAGGTCTTGACAAAAAAAACAAGATGAATACAATTTCAGATTAAAAAGAAAAAAATAAAGGAGGTGTAGTATGAAGGTAAGCAAATGGAAGGTTTTAGGTATTGCAGGGGCTTTGGTTTTAGGCTATGCAGTAGCAAGTGATGCAGCTCAGATTAAGGTTGATGATGACACCTTTGCAGACCTCGGCTTCTGGATGAAGGTAAGGTATAACAACTTTGATGACAGAGCTGATAGCTCCGGTAATGGTTTGAAGACTCCTGATTACAGCAGGAATGTGTTTGATGTGGTTGATGCGAGGTTCAACATTGAGGGTCAGATTAACAACATTGTTCAATTCTATGGTGAAGTTGTAACAAGTGGTGCTTATTCAAGCGGTGTGTATGATGCTGTAGGACTTTCCCGTGGTACCAATGCAAAGCTTTCTGAAGGTGGTATCAATTTGGTGTTTTTACCCGAGCTTCAGTTAAGACTTGGAAAGATTCGTATCCCATTCACCAGAGATCAGCAGGAAGCCCGTTATTCCTACATCGTCCAGACAGACTGGCTTTATGACCCACAAGGTCTTTTTACTTACTGGAAGAAGGGACTTTTAAGACTTATGGATGGTGGAGCAGTTCTTCACGGAGAGCTTGCAAAGGGAATGCTTAGATACGATGTCGGTGTATTCAATCAGGCTTCAGATGATGAGCCATTAAACAGCGTTGCCTGGGCAGCAAGAGTAGAGTTCACACCAACCATGCTCGGCTTTAATCCTGAAACCAAGACATCGGGAAGGGGATGGTTGCACGACACCTATCTCGGTAAAAAAGGAGACATTTTAAGCATTGGTTTAGGATATTTTACTCAGGATGTATATGCAGCTTATCAGGGCCAAGTTACCTCCGGATCCGGATCAAAATCATTTGATGCTTTAACAGGTTATTTTACAGGAGGAGCATTGCTTCCATATGATGTCAGTGGTACTCCTGCCTCAAATCCTAAAGAGTTGGATGTTGATGCCTGGACCATTGACGCCTTTCTTGAGAAGAGGTTCGGCTGTGCGGTTCTCAACCTTGAGGCGGCCTATGTGAACTGGGACGACAGCCATTTAGGTACTAATAACAAAAAAGAAGATTCCTACTACTGGTATGCTAAGGGACAGATTCTTTACGATCAGGTTGTAGGAATTGGAAAACCCGCTCTTTATGTGAAGTATGACTATATTGAAGCAGATAATATGTATAGCAACGACGACTTTGAGATGACCCGCTGGGGTCTCGGTGTGAACTACTACATTGCCGGAAACGCCGCCCGTCTGGTTGTTGGAATGGATAGTGTCTCCTACGACGACGGAGCGGACGATATTCTGGATGAAACCCATCTTGAAGATAACATTACTGATTGGTTTGTCCAGGCTCAGATCATGTTCTAAATCCCACTCCTAACCCAAAAAGGAGCCAAAAAAGGGGCTGGGCACCCCACCCAGCCCCTTTTTTTTATTCCCCACCCCCTACCACTTCGGAAGTGGCAGATTTCTACCACTTCCGAAGTGGTAGGGATAAACAAAAAAGGGTGGTAAGGGAGGTAAAAGAGATGGAAGAAACCAGAGAAACCAGAATTTACCATGTATTAACCAAAAGCATCGCTGGATTTAAAGTATTTTTAAATGAAAAAGATTACCAAAGAATGTTAGACCTTCTAAAATATTATCAATACAATCCCAAAGTGAAATTTTCTTACTACATAACCTTACTAAATCAAAAAAGCAAACTTTACTATGACCAGCTGAAAGATAAAAATCCCTTTGTTGAAATTATTGCCTACTGCCTTATGCCCACCCACATTCATTTAGCCCTGTATGAGGTATTAGAAGGAGGGATTTCTGAATACATGAGAAGGGTTTTAGACGGATATACAAGATATTTTAATAAAAAAATCAACAGAAAAGGACCTCTATGGGAGGGTAAGTTTAAAAGAATAGGAGTTACTTCAGATGAACAGCTACTACATTTAACTAGATATATCCATCTCAATCCTACTACCGCAGGACTTGTTGAAAAACCAGAAGAATGGATCTATTCATCCTATAGGGAGTATATAGGACTTGAGAAAGAAAAAATATGCTCAAAGGAAAACTTTTTTGATTTTTCAGAAAAAGAATACAAAAAATTTGTAGAAGACAGAATAGATTACCAGAAATCCCTTGCCCGTATAAAAAGTATTATTTTAGAACCAATCTAAATTCTACCACTTCCGAAGTGGTAGATGGTGTGGTAAAATTTAGAAAATAAGGTAAAATATTTCTTATGTCAAAAAAACCCTGGAGTGGTAGATTTCAGGAAAACATAGACAAGTTCTTTGAAGACTTCAGCGAATCAGTTTCCTTTGATCACAAACTTGCTCCCTACGAAATAAAAGCAAGTCTTGTCTATGCAGAAGCTTTAAAAGAAGCAGGTATATTAACAGATAAAGAATTCAATCTTATTAAAAAAGGTTTAAAGGAGATAGAAAAGGAGATAAAAAGTGGAAAGTTCATTTTTAGCAAGGAATACGAAGATGTTCACATGAACATTGAAAAGGCACTCTACGAGAAAATAGGAGAAACAGCCTATAAACTTCATACAGGGAGAAGCAGAAATGAACAAGTAGTCACAGATCTGAGACTTTACTTAATGGATGAATGCAAAGAGCTAAAAAAACTTATTAAATCCTTTATGAAAGCTATCATTTCCAAAGCAGAAGAATATTACGGAGTGGTAATTCCTGGATTTACCCATCTTCAACATGCTCAGCCGGTTTTGTTCTCTCACTGGATAATGGCTTATTACGAAATGATAAGATTTCATCTTGAAAGACTCAGGGACTATGAAAAAAGACTTAAAATTTCACCTCTTGGAAGCTCAGCTTTTGCAGGCTGTGGATTCAATATTGATAGAAAAAAAATAGCCAAAAAGCTCGGCTTTAAAGACCTAACTAAAAACAGCGTTTTTGCAGTAAGCTCAAGAGATTTCGTTATTGAGCTTCTCTTCATTTTAACTCTTATAATGCTTGATCTTTCAAGGCTTGCAGAAGAGCTTATTATCTGGATGACCCAGGAGTTTGGCTTTATAGACCTTCCTGACAGATTTTGCACAGGAAGTTCCATAATGCCTCAGAAGAAAAATCCAGATTCCGCAGAGCTGGTAAGAGGAAAAGTTGCCTCAGTTGCTGGCAACCTTTTTCAACTTATACTTCTAATAAAAAATTTACCCCTCAGCTATAATAGAGACCTGCAGGAAGATAAGCCTCCTGTCTTTGAAGCTCTGGAGAATACTAAAAAATCAATAAAGATGATGGCGCTTCTAATAGAAGGTTTAAAGCTTAATAAAAAAAACATAGAACCTCATTTAAAAAAAGGGTATCTCCTTGCCACAGAACTTGCAGATTACCTTGTTACTAAAGGAATACCTTTCAGAAAGGCTCATCACATTACAGGCGAAATCGTTGTTTACGCAGAAAAAAAAGGAAAAACACTTGAGGAACTAAAATTAGAAGAATTCAAAAAATTTTCCGAGGTGATTGAAAAGGATATATACCAGTGGTTAACTATAGAAAATTTTTTTAAAAGAAGAGAAATTCTTGGAGGAACAGGTTACAACAGCGTAAAAAAAAGACTTGAAGAAGCCAAAAAGGAGATAGAAAGACTTTAGACTTTGTTATGGAAGATAAAAAAAAGATAATTCCTCATATACTTATTTGTTATGATGGAAGCCCTGCAAGTTACAAAATTTTATCCTATCTAAAAGAGCTTTTTAAGGAGGTCGAACTTGAAATAACCTTTTTAAAAATAGTCTCACACCCTGCCTCTTTTGAACCTGTGCAAACCGATGTTTACAAAAAACTTCAGAAGGAAGCCCTTGTAGAAAAAGAAGCAAAAGAGATATTTCTTCAAGCAGAAAAACAGCTAAGAGAGGTATCTGAAAGAGTAAAAGAAGATATTCCTGCAAAGACTTACCATAAAGTGCTTTTTAAATACGGTGATATTGCAGAAAGTATAATAAACTTTTCTCAGGGAAATAATTTTGACGGGGTTCTTGTTGGTAGAAGGGGTCTTTCTAAAATATCAACTTTTATACTGGGAGGTGTAACTCATAAACTAATTGTCTCAAGCCCCATTCCTATATGGCTTATAAGAGGAAATAGCTGGAACAAAAAGATTTTGGTTTGTCTTGATCTTGCAGAAACAGGCTTAAAACTTGCTGATTATGTAAGTTTTATTTTTGCAAATCATAAGGACGCAGAAATAACTTTTTTTCATGTTTTTTATCCTTTTTCAGATCTCAAACACTTTAAAGGAAATGTAGAAGAGCTCATAGAAGTTACAAAAAACAAGGAGTACAGGGAATTTTTTATTAAAATAAAAGACACTTTGGTAGAAAACGGAATGCCAGTTGATAGAGTAAACATTCGGTTTAAAAGAAGTTTATTTGGACCAGCAGGTGAAATTATAAGAACTGCTAAAAAGGAAAGCTATACCACCATAGTGGTGGGAAGAAGGGGAAGAGGCAAAGCAAGGGAGTTTTTCCTTGGTTCCGTTAGTCAGAAAGTGATTTCCTACTTCGAGGACAGGACTGTATGGGTGGTAAACTAAAAGTCAGATGTCCCGTATGTAAAAAGAGAGTTTCTTGGGAAAACAATCCTTACAGGCCATTTTGTTCTAAGGAGTGTAAACTTGCCGATTTTTATCACTGGATTAATGAAGACTACAGAATAAAAATTTCAAGAGAAGACCTGCTTGATGATAAAGAACCTCACTTTAGAGAAATAGATAAATAGAATAAGTTAAGGGGTTTTGAGAGATGAATTACGATATAGCAATAATTGGAGTTGGTCCTGCTGGAATTCAGGCAGGTATTCATGCAAGTAGAAGAAAAAATAAGGTAATTCTTTTTGGTAAAGTTTCTGAAAGTGCTCTCTGGCATGCACACTTGGAAAATTACTTTGGTTTTGAGGAAAAGGTAAAAGGCAAGGAGCTTCTTTCTGCAGGAATTAAACAGCTTGAAAGAGCAGGGGTTACAATTGTGGAAGAAGACATTGTAAAGATAGAGCCTCTGGAAAAAGGTTTTAAGCTCATTACAGAAAGAGAAAAAGAGTTCACTGCACTTGCACTTATTCTTGCAATAGGTATAAAAGAGGAAAAAATCTTTTTTAAAAGAGAAAAAGACTTTATAGGAAAAGGAATCTCTTACTGTGTGGATTGTGATGCCTGGTTTTATAAAGGAAAGAGAGTGGTTGTTATTGGAGATGGTAGTTCAGCTATATGGGGAGCAAAGTTTTTAACTCAGTTTGCAACTGAGGTCTTTTTTTATTTTTCTAAAGGAGAGCTTTCTTCTGAGGAAAAAAAGAAACTTGTAGAGAAAGGTGTAAAAGTTCTTACTCAGAAACCTGTTGAAATAATTGGAGAAACCGAAGTAGAAGGGATTAAGCTTGATGATGGAAGTGTTTTAAAAGTTGACGGAATTTTTATTGAGCAGGGAGCAAAGGGAACTCTTGAACTCCTTGCACCTCTTGGTGTGGAGCTTGATGCCGAAAATTTCAACTATGTTAAAGTGGATAGAAAAATGAAAACCAGTGTAGATGGTATTTTTGCCTGTGGAGATATCACAGGACCTCCCCTGCAAGTGGCTAAGGCTGTAGGAGAGGGTTGTATAGCAGGTCTTTCTGCCTCAGATTATATAAACAAGATAAAAGGGGAGAACTAACCATTATCTGGTATAAAAAATTAGAAATAAACCTGAAAAACATCAAAAAAAATCTGAGAGCGATAAAAAATTTTTTACCTGCAAATACCCAAATCTTGCCAGTTATAAAAAATGACGCCTACGGTCATGGACTTTTGGAGGTGGCTCGTGTCCTTTCTGAAGAAAAAGTTTTTGGTTTTGGTCTTTCTGAACCAGAAGAGGCTTTTGTTTTAAGAAAAGAAGGCTTTTCTCAACCAATTCTTCTTCTTTCTGGATTTGAAAAAGACTGGCTTTCTGAAATGTATACCCTTAAAATCACTCCAGTTGTTACGAGTTTAAATACTTTTGAGTGGCTCAGAAACTTTGTTAAAAACAGAAATGTTAAGTGGAGATTTCATCTTAAAGTAGATACAGGAATGCATAGGTTTGGGATTGATCTTGAAGAGCTTGATACTTTGATAGAGAAAATGAAAAATTCTTCTTACTTTTTTCTTGAAGGGGTTATGACCCATCTTTCCTGTGCGGAAAAACCCGAACACGAATTAACTCAACTCCAATTAGAAAACCTGAAAAAAGTTTTAGAAAGATTAAAAATTAATGGAATTAATCCAAAGTATGTGCATTTTGCTAATTCAGGTGGTATAATATTTTTAACTGAAAAGGGAAATTTGGTAAGACCAGGGATAAGCATATATGGAAGTTATCCATCTTTTAAAGCAAGGGAGCTTGTTAAGCTTTATCCTGTTATGAGTCTTAAATCAAGAATAGTTGAGATAAAAAAGATTAAAAGAGGAGAGTATGCAGGGTATGGTCCAAATTTCAGAGCACAAAGGGATACAATTCTTGGGCTTGTTCCTGTTGGATACGGAGATGGATATCCAAGAATTTTAAGTAACAGAGGGTTCGCTTATTACAAAGGAAAAAAAGTCCATGTAGTGGGAAATGTTTCCATGAAGGCACTTTATTTAGACATAACAGAAGTTGAAAAACCACAGATAGGAGATGAGGTTATACTTCTCGGTGGAGATAATGAAGAGGTGCCAGTAGATAAACTTGCAGAACTTGCAGAAACAATAAGTTATGAGCTCTTTTGTAGCTTAGGAAAATCCATTCCGAGAGAATACAAATATGCTTAACATAGGTTTTTCTGAAGCTGTTATTATATTCTTGGTAGCGTTAATTGTTCTTGGTCCTGAAAAACTTCCTGAACTTGGTAAATTTTTGGGAAAACTCTCCTTAGAGCTAAAAAAAGGAATAGCTGAGATAAAAAAAGAGCTTGAAATTGAAGATCTGGAAGAAGATATTAAAGAAGCAAAAAAAGAAATAGAAGAGTTAAAAGAAGAACAAGTTGACATTTTTAATCCACTAAAATCTAAATCAAAGTCTGATGAAAAGAATACTCTTTCCTAAAATTTTTGCTGTTGATGCCCTTAGCAGAATAAGAAGAGAAATTATTCTCTATATTATAGTATTTTTTGTCTTGTGGATATTTTTATTTTTCCTTTTCCCTTATATTTTTCCTTACCTTATGTTTCCTTATTTTAAAATTCTTAAAGGACAGCCTCTTGTTTTTACAAGCCTTGAAGAAGCCTTATTTGTACTTTTAAGAGCTTCTTTCTACTTAGCACTGATCATATCTCTTCCTCTTCTGCTTATTCGTCTTTGGAAAGCAGTTTCTCAGGAATTTTTTGAGCCAGAAAAAGCATTTTTTAGAAAACTTTTCTTGATTTCTTTTTTTCTTGGTATTGTAGGTATTTTGGTAGGCTACTTTTTGTTTATCCCTGTGTTTTTAAAAATACTGCTTTTTTTTGGCAGAAATTTTGAAGCAAATCTAAAAATAAATTATTTTTTATTTTTTGTATTAAGAGTTCTTTTGTTTTCGGTTTTTATATTTCAAATCCCTCTATTTTTTGCTTTGTTAATAAAAGAAGAACTTATTACACAAGAGTTTTATAAAAAAAGAAGGCTTTATTTTCTGGGTTTTTTTTATGTGCTTTCTCTTTTTTTATCTCCTACGGATCTTTTTATTCAGCTCTTGTTAACTTTGTGTTTTTTCTTATTTTTTAGATTAGCTTTTATTATAGCTAAGTTGCTTCAGTAAAAGGAGGTAATTATATGGGAAGAAGAAAAAAGAAAGATAATCTATTTCAGGAAGAACTTTCTCAATCCGAGTTTTTAAAAAATCTTTCCTCACCACCTAAGGGAATGAAATATGTAATTCTAATTGGAGATGGCATGGGAGATTTTCCTATTAAAGAGTTAGGGAATAGAAGTCCTTTAGAAGTAGCCATTACCCCTGGAATGGATTTTATAGCATCTTATGGAGAGATAGGAGCATGTCAAACTATTCCACCTGCTATGCATCCAGGTTCAGATGTAGCTATTATGGGACTTTTGGGTTATCCACCAGAAGAAAAATACACAGGAAGAGGTCCAATTGAGGCAGCAAGCAGAGGAATTGAACTAAGACCTGAGGATGTGGCTTATAGATGCAATCTGGTGACCTTAAAATTTGAAAATGAAGATCTCATTATGGAAGATTATTCTGCAGGACACATCTCTACAGAGGAGGCTGTAGAGTTAATAGAGGCTATCAATAGAAATGCAGGAACAGATAAAATTGAAATAATACCAGGTGTTAGTTACAGACACATACTTATCTGGAGAGGTGGTTCAGGGGGTCTTCACACCTATCCTCCTCATGATCTCTTAGGAAAAAGCATTTGGTTTGCCTTCCATGCATACGATGAAGAGCCCTATTTAAAAGAGTTTATAATTAAAGCCATAGAAGTTTTGGAGAAACATCCTATTAACTTAAGAAGAAAATTAAATAACCTTCCTCCAGCCAATGCAATATGGCCTTGGGGTCAAGGAAGAACTCCTGAAATAGAGCCTTTTTATGAAAAATGGGGATTAAAAGGAGCAGTAATTTCTGCTGTTGATTTGATTAAAGGTCTGGGAATACTTGCAAAAATGACTGTTATTGAAGTTCCAGGAGCAACGGGATATATAGATACAAATTACGAAGGGAAAGTGGACTATGCTTTATCTGCCTTAAAAGAACACGATTTTGTTCTCATTCATGTAGAGGCTCCTGATGAGGCTTCTCATCAGGGATCACTGGAGCTAAAAATCAAAGCTATCAATGAGTTTGATAGAAGGGTTGTTAGATACCTTCTGGAGAAGATAAATGAAGTTACTGACAAATATAGAATTCTTGTGTGTTGCGATCATTTAACCCCTATTTCTATAAGAACCCACTCAAGCAAACCAGTTCCTTTTGCTATTTTTGATGTTACCCAGCATAAAAAGAAAAAGAAAGAGGTAAAATTTTGCGAAAAAGAAGCTTACCAATCTCCATTGATTTTTAAAAGCGGATCTGAACTTTTGCAATACTTTTTACAGAGAACACCTTCATTAAACCTTGGAGATTCTTAAAATGGATGTTTTCAAAACAGATATTCTCATAATAGGTTCAGGAATTGCAGGTTTGAGCCTCGCTTTAAAACTTAAAGACTTAGGAGAAATTACCATTCTTACCAAAAAGAGAGCCTTTGAAACATCCACCTCTCTTGCTCAGGGAGGGATAGCATGTGTTATGGGAGATAATGATAGTTTTGAATTTCACATTCAGGATACCCTTACTGTAGGAGATGGTATTTGTAAAAAAGAAGTGGTGGAAATGGTTGTGAAATCAGCACCAGAAAGAATAAAAGATCTTATTAACTGGGGGGTGAAATTTGATAAAGACCCAGAAAATCCAAAAAAGTTTCATCTTACTCTTGAAGGAGGGCACTCAAGAAGAAGGATTCTTCATGTAGGTGATTACACTGGAAGAGCTATAGAGAATACTTTAATAGAAAGAGCTTTGGAAGTGGAAAATATTAAAATTCTTGAAAATTTTTTGGTTGTAAAACTCATTACTGAAGATTTATTTAAACCCTCAAAAATATTAGGAGCCTTTGTCCTTGATCTTATCCATGTAAAACCTGTGATTTTCTTGGCCAAAGTGGTTGTTTTGTGTACAGGTGGGGCAGGTAAGGTCTATCTTTACACCAGTAATCCTGATACTGCAACAGGAGATGGAATAGCGCTTGCCTATCAAGCAGGTTGCAGGATTGCCAATATGGAATTTGTGCAGTTTCATCCAACCTGTTTGTATCATCCAAAAGCTAAAAATTTTCTTATCTCAGAAGCCTTAAGAGGGGAGGGAGCAGTTCTTCTCAATGCAGAAGGAAAAAGGTTTATGCATAAATATGACCCTGTAAAAAAAGAACTTGCTCCAAGAGATGTAGTTACAAGAGCCATAGATATGGAGCTTAAGAAAACAGGTGCAGAATGTGTTTATTTGGATATTTCCCATCTTCCTTCAGACTATATAAGAAAGCGTTTCCCCTATATATATGAGACATGTTTGAAGTATGGTATAGATATAACCTCACAACCAATCCCTGTTGTTCCTGCAGCTCATTATCTTTGTGGAGGAATATATACCAACATTTGGGGACAAACAGACATATCCAATTTGTTTGCTATAGGAGAATGTGCTTGCACAGGTCTTCACGGAGGAAACAGGCTTGCCTCTAACTCTCTTCTTGAAGCTCTGTGCTTTTCTCATCAGGCAAGCCTTAAAATAAAAAAAATGTGGAATGAACTCAAAGAATTAAAATTTAAACAACCTTTGATAAAAGAAACAGCTGTTAAAGAAATAAAAGAAGAAAAGGTATTTATCTCTCACAACTGGGATTTGATAAGAAAAATAATGTGGGATTTCGCAGGTATTGTAAGAAGCCTAAAGATGTTAGAATTTGCCATAAAAAGAATAGAGTTTATTAAAAATGAAATAAAAGAAAACTGGCCAGGAATATATCTGGATCTTGATACCATGGAACTGAAAAGCATCACCATAGTGGCAGAGCTGATAGTCAGATCAGCTCTACAAAGATTAGAATCAAGAGGAACCCATTATCTCATAGAATATCCTTTTAAAAAGGAAAAATATCAAAAAGATACCATAATTTTTAAAAATTTTTGAAAAATTTTTCACTAAATTACCTTTACAAAATTAATTTTCTTGATAAGATTTTAAATGAATTTTAACCGAGGAGGCAAGGGTGAAAGTGATTTTTGACCCTGATATCCCTGAAGATATCAAGGAAGATATACTTAGTGCTATAAAAGAGGAAAATATAGGAGAAATTTGCAAATTTTGTGGAGCAGATACTTTATATGTAGCACATTTAGAAAATATTTTAGATGTAAAGTGCTATGAATGTGGACATTCTTATTTAGAGATAGAAATAGAGGAGGAATAATAAATTTTAAATTGGCAGAGCTGTTTTAAAAAGTATATTTTTATAAAAAACTATTTTTCAGTCAGTAAAACTTTAATTTTTTCAAAAGGGATTATTCCTTCTCTTATCAAAAAAAGCTTATTTTCTATTACAGAAACAACAGTTGAAGGTGCTTTAGCTTGAAGTTTACCTCCATCTAAAACAAAATCCACTTCTGAAATTTCATTTAATATTTCTTCTGCACTTCTTAGAGGTGCTCCCTCACTTATGTTAGCACTTGTTCCTGTAATAGGAGCTTCAAACACTTCACATATTTTCCTTACTACAAGAGAGGAAGAAAGCCTAACTCCTATGGTTCCTGTGTTAGCAGTAAGCAGAGGCGGGATAAATTCTTTAGCTCTGAATATTATAGTTAAAGGACCGGGCCAGAATTTTGAAATTAGTTTTTCAGCTAAAGGAGGAACATCCTTCACTATAAGGGAAAGTTGTTCTAAATTACCTATAAGCAAAAGTATGGGTTTATTAGGAGGCCTTTTCTTTAGATAAAAGATTTTTTTTACAGCTTTTTCTGAAAAGGGATTTGCAGCAAGACCATAAAAAGTTTCAGTGGGTATAGCTCCCACTTTATCTTCTTTAAGATAAGAAACTATCTCTTCAGCAATTTCATTAATATTTGAAAAGTCCTTTGCAAGTTTTAGAATAACAGAACTCATTAAATTACATTAGGATAGCGAAGCTTCTTTGAGAGAGGATTTGTTTTCCTCTTGGTTAGAATCCTCCTGAATGTAAATTTTTTTATAATAAATCAGTCTTTTACAATGTGGGCATTCGTAATATCTGTTATCTCTTTGAAGCTCGTTGTAAAGTTGAGGAGGAATAGCCATGTGACAGCCTTCGCACACATAATTATCTACAGGAGCAATACCAATTCCTCCCTTTTTCTGCTTTAAGGCTTCATACTTTCTTAAGAGATTGGAGGGGATTTTCTTTGCAACTTCTTCTCTCTTTTTTAAAAGATTTTCTTTGTTTTCTGAAAGTTTAGCACAAAAAGAGTCAAATTTTTGTTTTTCTTCTTGAAACAAACTTTCTGTTTTCTCCATTTCCTTTTCAAGTTTTTCTTTTTCTTTCTCTAAGTTTTCTATTTCCTCCATAAGTTTTAAAATTTCTTCTTCTTTTTGTTTATTTGTTTTTTTGATTTCTTCAATTTCTCTTAAGAGAAGTTGATATTCTCTTGTTCCTCTGATATGGATTAATCTGGATTGGGTGCTTTTAAGTCTTTGATATTCCTGTTTTAATTCTTCTTCAAAAAGATCTTTCTGTTTTTTCTTTTCTTCTACCAGATGATTGAGGTCTTCCAGTTTCTGTATTAGTTGGTCTTTTTCTTTTTGAACTTTTTTTAGTGATTGGGGAATTTCCTGCATGCTTTTTTCAATTTTAAGCACCTCTAAATCAATTTTTTGTAATTCAATAAGCTTTAATATCTCTTCTTGCATTTACTCACCCCTCCTTTTTGAAAGTGAAAATTTTATAAGGACTTTTATTTTTGAATATTTCTACAGGAATTTTTGTGTTGTGAATTTTCAGAAATTCCTGTAGTTTTTCTTTAAGAAAAGGCAATACAAAACTTTCTGAAACTCCGTGATCTATTATTATGAAATTAAAACCTTCTTCATAAGCTTCTTGTGCATTGTGATATTTGACATCAGATGTTATTAAGGTATTGATTTTTAGTTTTTTGAGCTCCTCTTTTAAAAAAGCTCCTGAGCCCCCGCAGAAACCAAAAGAATCAATCTCGGTTTCTAAATCTCCTACCACCATAACCCAACTATTAGTAAGATCACTAATTTTTTTAACTAAATCTTGCAGTTTAATAGATTTTTTTAAGTATACAACCCTTCCTAAGCCAAAATTTTCATTTTTTTCTTTAAAAATAAAATCAGAACCTTTCAAGTTAAGGGCTTTTATAAATGCTTCAGAAACTCCGTCAGAAATCTTATCAAGAGGGGTATGCCAGGAAATTACATTGAGATCCTGCTTGATAAGAGAATAGATAAGACTTCCCTTGTATTCATCTGGAGTGATATTTGTAAGAGGTTTATAAATAAAAGGATGATGACTTATTATAAGATTAAGTCCTTTATTGAGAGCATAAGAAATTACCTCTTTTGAAACATCTACAGTTAAAAGAACACCAGATACCTGATTAAATAAAGATCCTATTTGTAATCCATTATTGTCTTGAGGCTCTGCTATGTGAAGAGGTGCTATAGTTTTTAAAAAATTGTAAAAATCTTTTACTAAAAGAGACATATATTTTGTCAATGGGCCCGCCAGGATTCGAACCTGGGACCTTCCGGTTATGAGCCGGTGGCTCTAACCAGCTGAGCTACGGGCCCTTTTTTTACGCAATCTTATAAAATAATATAACATTTCATTTTGTCAAGGTAAATGCACTATTGCTTGCCTTTGCGCTTACACTCTGGACACAAACCAAAAAAGATAATTTGATACTCAGTTAGTTCACAATCCTTTAGCTCTTCAGGAGTTTTTATATTATTTTTGATGGTTCCAACATCTATAACCTTTTTACAACTTTTACAGAAGAAATGATGATGTGGATGAGTGAAAGCATCAAACCTTTTCCTTGTGCTTTCTACACTTATCTCCTTTACTAAACCTTTTTTTACAAGCACTTCCATAGTATTATAAACTGTAGCAAAAGACATGCTTGGGAAACGAGGTTTTAAAGCATTGTAAATGTCTTCAGCTGATGGATGAGACCTGTTATTTTCCAAGTATTCAAGAATAGCAAGCCTCTGTGGAGTTAATTTTAATCCTAAGCTCTTGTAAAATTTCAACTTCTCTTCGTTCATTATACTCATCCTCCTTAAAGTTTTATTTTAATTTTAAAACATTTTTTTATTTATGCAAGTTTTTAAAAAAACTTAATTGTTCCCAACTTATATCTTTGAGAGCTTTACAGGAATTTTTTATAATTTCAAAAGCTTGTTTATCTTTAAAAATAGCAGGCACAAGTGGCCATTCTCTACATTTTTCAGGTTTTACAGGATGTATTTTGCAAATCCTTTTCTTTTCATCAAAAAATATACAAAAACCATTTTTAACTTTTAGCTCTATTCTGAATTTTCCTTTTTTTACGGTATATTTTTTTAAAAATTCAGATTTAGAAAGGTTTAAAAAAACAGCAATTTTCGAAATATCTTTTTCAGAAAGGCTTATTGTGCTTTCACCCTTACAGCAAAAACCGCATCTTTTACACTCAAACATTTTCATAAGGGACAGGGTCAGGAATTCCGGCTTCTTTAAATGCTTTTAGCCTTAATTTACAGGATTCACATTTTCCACAGGCTTTATCTCCGCCTTTATAGCAGGACCAGGTTAAGTGAAAAGGAGTCCCCAGTTTCATCCCCAGTTCAATAATTTCTTTTTTAGAAAAATTTATAATAGGTGTTTCTATTTGAATCTGGGTTTCTGGTTTGGTTCCTGTATTTACAGCTTTATTAAAAATTTCTATAAATTCCTTTCTGCAATCAGGATAACCGGAAAAATCAACTTCATTTACTCCTATAAATATCTTTTTTGCTTCTATCACTTCAGCCCATGCTGTAGCAATACTCAAGAAAATTCCGTTTCTAAAGGGAACATAAGTGGAAGGAATACCTTTTTCAGAATGTTCGGGAATCTCAAGTTCTTCAGAGATAAGGCTTGAACCGCCAAAAATTTTAAAAAAAGGAAGTTTAACTATTTGAAATTTTTCTGGTTGAAAAAATTCCACCAATTTATAAAAACATTCAAGTTCTTTTTCCTGAGCTTTCTGTCCGTACTGAAAGTGTAGAAAGGCTAAACGATGATTTTGACTTGCTATACTTGCACACACTGCACTATCCATTCCCGAGCTTAAGAGAACCACAGCAAGTTTTTTAAAACTCATAAATTTAAATATAGATTTTTAAAAGATTTTTTAGCTAAAATAGAAAAGCGCCCCCAAGGGGATTTGAACCCCTGCCGCCGGCGTGAAAGGCCGGTGTCCTGGACCTGGCTAGACGATGGGGGCAACTTATTATTAAATATGGGCCGGGTAGGATTCGAACCTACGACTCCCAGCTTAAAAGGCTGGTACTCTGCCAGGCTGAGTTACCGGCCCTTTATCTTCCCCCTATGTTGTGTTTAACAAATATAAATTAAATATTCTCTTTGTCAAGTTCTTTATTAGAACTTAATTTTAATTTCTATATCTTCAATCTTCTCAGGAACTCCTTTTAAAACTTTTATAAATCCCAGTAAAGGAGAAATCAAAATTTCTTCCACAAAATTCTTCATAGGTATTTTTTTACCGTTCACTCTAAGCAAAACTTTTGGTTTATATTTTTTTACTAATTCTTCAATAAAATCTGCAAGCACTTCCTTTTCTTCAAAAAGAAAAAATTTTTCCTCAGGATAAAGAGCTTTCCAATTTTCTATGTTATCTTTTACAACAAAACCTAACAAGTTTCTTACTTCACTTTTTATCTTTTTCAAATCTTCATTCTTTTCTTTTACCACCCATATCTTATGGAGCATATCAAAACTTTTAAAGCCTTCCAGAATAACAATGTCAAAATTCCAGAAAAGGGATAAAAAATATACATACCATTCTTTGAAAGAAAATAAGTTTAAACCTTCAGGATTAATATAAAGAGTAAATAACTTTTCCTGAAAGAAGCCAACCACAGGTATTTCTGCTTCTCTATAAAGCCAGGTATCTTTTTCTGGTGTATCTGTTAAAATTTTCCTTTCTTTAGAGGATTTCACTACCGCAATTTTAAATCCCCGGGTTTTAAGAATCTTACAGAGTGAGAGAGCAAGGGTAGTTTTACCGGCATTGTGATAGCCTGAAATGGAAAAAAGTAATGGCATAGGAGTTAGATAGTAACCTCTTTTCCTAATTCTGGAATAATAATAGTAATTGAAAGATTGTATTTTTTTAATTCTTTTTCAAAATCTTCTACATTTCCTGTAAGTATTGGAAAAGTGCCATAATGCATTGGTATTACTATTTCAGGTCTTATAAGCTCACAAGCCTTAGCTGCTTCTTTCGGGCCCATTACATAGTGATCACCTATAGGAAGAATTGCAATCTTGGGGGAATAAAGTTCTCCAATCAATTTCATATCATAAAACAATCCTGTATCTCCTGCGTGATAGATGGAAATATCATTCTCTAAGGTTATTACAAATCCACAGGCATCTCCTCCATAACTTCCGTCGGGAAAAGAGGAACTGTGCAGAGCCGGAACCATGGTGAATTTGAGATTATTAACTTTATAGGTGCCTCCTATGTTCATTCCTGTTGCCTTGGGAATTCCGTGTTTTAATAAATACTGCTGAATTTCGTGAATGGCAATAACCTCAGTAACTGCAGTTCTTGCAAGTTTTAGAATATCTCCTAAGTGGTCTCCATGGGCGTGAGTTATTAGTATAAAATCATAAGGACCGAGATCAACATTTTTAGGAGCTAAGGGATTACTAATCCAGGGATCTATAAGAATTTTTTTTTCTTCCTCGGTAATTATTTTGAAACAGGAGTGTCCATAATAAGTTATTTTCATTTAAAAAACCTCAAAAATTTTTTAAAGAGCGGGCGACGGGATTCGAACCCGCGACCTACAGCATGGCAAGCTGTCGCTCTACCAGGCTGAGCTACGCCCGCAAAATCAACTTTAAATATAACCTATATTTGAAAAGCGTCAAGAAGTTAGGATTCTGTCCCAAAACACTCGGAAAGTTTAACAATCTTTTCGTATTCCTCATCTACACGCTTTTTAATGTATTTTATCTGTTCAGGTGTTAGATGCCTAAATCTTCTCTGAAGCTTTAAGTATTCCTCTACAGGCTTTGGTTTATCAATTCTTCTGTTTAGAATGTATTTTCCATCTATCACCTCATAAAGAGGGAAAATACGGGTTTCCACTACAAGTTTACTCGTCATAATACTATCTTCACCTTTACATCCCCAGCCTGTGGGACAGGGAGAAAATGCATGAATAAAAGCAGGTCCATTTACTAAGGATGCCTTTTTAACTTTATTCATAAGATCAACAGGATATGCAGGACTTGCTGTAGCTGCATAGGGAATGTTGTGGGCAACTACAATACCCATTAAATTTTTTTTCCAGGTAATCTGTCCCTTTACAACTTTTCCTGCAGGGCTCGTAGTGGTATGAGCTCCAAAAGGAGTAGCACTGGATCTCTGAACTCCTGTATTCATATAAGCTTCATTGTCAAGACAAATATAAATAAAGTCGTGTCCCCTTTCCAGAGCTCCAGAAAGGAACTGAAGACCTATATCAAAAGTTGCTCCGTCTCCAGCAAAAACAACCACATTTATCTTTTTTCTTTTTGATATTTTACCTTTTCTTTTTAATGCCTTTATAGCGGCTTCAATTCCTGAAGCAACAGAAGCTGCATTTTCAAAAGCCACATGTATCCAAGGAATTTCCCAGGAAGTATAAGGAAAGGGTGTTGAAATAATTTCCATACACCCTGTAGCAGATACCGCAATGGTATTTGGTCCAAGAGCTTTTAGAGCCAATTTAAGAACTAAAACTGTTCCGCATCCCTGACAAGCTCTATGACCTGGGGCAAATCCTTCATATTCTGGTAACTTCTTTAAAGTAAAACCTTTAAACTTCTTAAGTTCTGGTCTCATAGCTCTACTCCTTTACTCCATAAATTTCATAGGAAAATCTGGGTTTTTTGCTTATGGCATCATATGTTCTTTCAAAAAGTTCTACAAAATCTTCAACTGTTACATCTCTTCCTGAAAGTCCAGCTATGAAGTTTACTACTTTTGGTCTTTTGTTTGACTGATAAAGAGCTGAGCGAACCTCAATTCCTACAGGACCACCGGTTGAACCGTGACTTACAGCTCTATCAACAACTCCTATAGCCCTAACTTTACCTATAGCTTTAAGAAAATCTCTTAAAGGAAAAGGTCTCCATAGCCTGATTTTTATAAGTCCTACCTTTTTACCTTTTTCTCTCAATAAATCAACTGCATCCATAGCTGTTCCTGCAAGACTTCCCATAATTATAAGAGCAACCTCTGCATCTTCCATTTTGTAGCTTTCAATAGGTTGATATTTTCTTCCTGTAAGCTTTTCAAACTCTTTCCAGGCATTCACTATTATTCTGTAAGAGGCCTTTAAAGCTTCATCTTGGGCTTTTTTTGCCTCAGTATATATTTCAGGAATTCCTATAGCTCCCATAGTAATTGGTTTTTTAGGATCTAATTTGTATTTCATACGAAGAGGAGGAATGTATTTATCAACAAGTTCCTGATCAAGTAGTTCAATAGGTTCTATCACATGAGAAAGGGTGAAACCATCTATATTTAATGCCACGGGAAGCAAAGCTTTTTCAGCAACTCTGTAGGCATGATAAATAAGGTCCACTGCTTCTTGTCCATTTTCTGCAAAAGTTTGAATCCATCCTGAATCTCTCATAGTCATTACATCAGAATGATCATTCCATATGCTTATAGGAGCAGAGATAGAACGGTTAGCAATGACCATAACAATGGGAAGTCTAAAAGCAGAAGCAATAAAAAGATTTTCATACATTAAAAGAAGCCCCTGAGCAGCAGTTGAGGTAAAAGTTCTTGCACCGGTTGCAGAAGCACCTATACAGGCACTCATGGCTGCATGTTCAGATTCAACAGGCATATATTCAGCGTCAAGTTCTCCATTATTTACAAGCTCAGCCAAGTGTTCAACAATATGAGTTTGTGGAGTAATTGGATAAGCCGAAATCACATCTACTTTACACTGGGCAACTGCCTCAGCTATAGCAATGGAAACCTCTTTAGCAATAACTTTTCCCATTTTAGTCCTCCTCTAAAACCATTGTAATAGCACTCTTGGGACAATGTTTTGCACATATTCCACAACCTTTACAATAATAAAGATTAACAATATAATAGCCTTCTTCATCTTTTTTATAACAAAGATCTGGACAAAGTGCATAGCAAATTCCGCACTTTATACACTTTTCTTTATCCAATACAGGTCTATAAGTTCTCCAATCGCCTGTTTTAAATTTGGCAGAATTTCCTGGCTCTAAAATAAACATTCCAGGTGCCAGTTTTTTCCAGCTAACTAATCCCTGGTCCTTTGGCATAGCTAACTCCTTTATTTGTAAATTTTGGTTTCTTTTAAAGCTCTGTGCAGAGCTTTTATATTTTTTTCAGCAAGTTTCCCAAACCTTTCTTTTAAAGCTTCTTCCATATACTTTACATCTATCAATTCAGTTACTTTTATAAAAGCTCCGAGCATGGTAGTATTAGTTATAGGAAGTCCAAGCTCTTCTAAGGCAATTTTTGTGGCATCAACAATAGCAAGTTTTCCCTTGTAATTTTTCAAAAATTTTCTAACTTCACTTTCAGAAAAATGAGAATTCAGAATTGCTATTCCGTTTTCTTTTAATCCTTCAGTAACATTTGCGATCTTTGGAAGGGTAGGGTCAAGAACTATAATTACATCAGGATGGTATATTTTTTCTCTTGTGCGAATTCTTTTACTATCAATCCTTGCAAAAGCCTGGACCGGAGCTCCTCTTCTTTCAGGTCCAAAGCTTGGGAAGGCTTGTGCAAAACTTCCTTGATTGATAGCTGCAATAGCAATTAATTCTGCTGAAGTAACTGCTCCCTGACCCCCTCTTCCATGTAGTCTTATCTCTATCATAAATCACTCCTTTAAGATTAGTTTTTATCAAGTTTTATAAAAATTTCTCTATCATATTTTAAATTAGTTGTCAAGAGAAATTGACAATTTTCTCATTAATCTTTAAAATGTTTTTCAAATCCTTAGAAGGAGGAAAAACAATGGATAGGCTTAATGGAAAAATTGCTCTTATAACCGGGGCTTCTCGTGGAATAGGAAGAGCTATAGCTTATGAACTTGCTAAACAGGGAGCTGATGTAATCATTAACTACAGAGGTTCAGAAGATAAAGCTAAGGATTTGGCTGAAGAAATAGAAAAGATGGGAAAAAAGGCTTATTTGGCAAAATTTGATGTGGCTAATTTTCAAGAGGTAAGTGAAAAGATAAAAGAAATTGAAAGAGAAATAGGAAACATTCAAATTTTGGTAAATAACGCTGGTATTGTAAAGGATACTTTGTTATTAAGAATGAAAGAAGAGGATTGGGACAAAGTTATTAAAACGAATTTATACTCAGTATTTTATGTTACCAAAGCAGTTATTCCTATGATGATAAAAGAAAAATGGGGAAGAATTATTAACATTTCTTCAGTTGTTGCATTTACAGGAAATCCTGGTCAGACAAATTATGCAGCAGCAAAGGCAGGAATAGTGGGCTTTTCAAAAGCTCTTGCTTTAGAAGTGGCAAGTAAAAATATCACTGTAAATGTAATTGCACCAGGATACATAGAAACTGATATGACATCAGCTCTTCCTGAAAAAGTGAAAGAAATATTTTTAAATCAGATTCCCCTCAAAAGAGCAGGGCTACCAGAAGAAGTAGCCTATTTAACTGCCTTTTTAGCAAGTGAAAAGGCAAACTATATTACTGGTTGCGTATTTCATATAAATGGTGGATTGTATAGAGGATGATCTTCTTGAAAAATTTTAAAAAAGTTTTAAAATAGAATTGGTTATAAATGAGGTTGGGATATGGAAATTCTTATTTTAGGACATTCAGCACTTAGAGAAAAAGCAAAGCCTGTAGAGAATATAGATGGTGAGTTAAAGCAAATTATAGATAAAATGGCTGAAACTATGTATAAAGCCAAAGGTCTTGGTCTTGCTGCAAATCAGGTGGGTATTTTGAAAAGGTTTTTTATAATGGATATTTCTCAAAGAGAGGGTGAAAGGGAACTCGAAGTTTACATAAATCCAGAAATACTCTCTGTAGAGGGAGAAACCGTTTACGAAGAGGGATGTCTCAGTATTCCAGGATATTACGCACCTGTGAAAAGATACGCCAAACTTTATGTGAAAGCTTATGATATAAACGGTAATCCTTTTGAAAAAGAATTAGAGGGAATATCTGCTGTAGCCTTCCAACACGAATATGATCATCTGGATGGAATTTTATTTATAGACAGACTTTCACCTTTAAAAAAACAGCTTTTTAAAAGATGGTGGAAAAAACACCACAAAAAATAACTAATCAATTAGTCTAAACTTTTCCATATAAGTGGTTTTTCCTTTTTCGTTAAATTCTAAGTAAATTCCTTCTACTTTTACTTTTCCACTTTTTTCAACTTCCAACTTTCTTGGAACCATGCTAAGATACATTTCCAGAGCTTGTTCTATTTTCATTCCTATAATACTATCAACAGCTCCACACATTCCTACATCTGTGATGTAGCCTGTTCCTTTAGATAATATTCTTTCATCTGAGGTTTGAACATGGGTGTGAGTTCCTATTATTGCTGAAACAAGCCCATCCAAGAAATATCCTAATCCCAGTTTTTCAGAAGTGGCTTCAGCATGAAAATCTATAACTATAAAAGGTGTTTCTTTTCTGAGTTCCTCAGCAAGGTTTTTTCCTACAACAAAAGGATTTTCCAGAGGTCTCATAAAAATTCTACCTTCTAAATTTATTACTCCAAGTTTTATATTATTTTTGCTATAAATAGTCCAGCCTTTACCCGGTGCATTTTTTCCATAATTTGCTGGTCTTAAAACTCTTTCAGTTTTTTGAAGATAGGGGAAAAATTGTCTCTTCCATATATGATTTCCTGAGGTTAAAATGTTTATCCCATAAGAAAAAAGTTCCTCAGCAACCTTTTCTGTAAGTCCGTATCCACCAGCTGCATTTTCTGCATTTGCTATTACAAAATCAGGATTGAATTTTTTTGTTAGCTCAGGAAGAAAAATTTTTACTGCTTTTCTTCCTGAGCTTCCAACAATATCTCCTAAAAAGATCAATTTTACTTTATTTAGCATATTCAATAGCCCTTGTTTCTCTAATTACTGTAACCCTTATAATTCCTGGATAGGTTAGTTCTTTTTCTACCTTTTGAGCAATTTCCCGAGCCAATACATAAGCCTGTTCATCACTTATTTTTTTATCATCAACAATTACCCTTATTTCTCTTCCAGCTTGTATAGCAAAGGCTTTTTCTACACCTTCAAAGGAAGAGGCGATAGCTTCAAGTTCTTTTATTCTTTTAATGTAAGCCTCAAGAAGTTCTCTTCTTGCTCCGGGTCTTGCTCCTGATATAGCATCAGAAATTTGTAAAATTATTCCCAGTATGCTTGTAATAGGAATATCTTCGTGATGAGAAGCTATGGCATTTACGATTTCTTCTTCCTCTCCGTATTTTCTTGCTATTTCAGCACCTATTAGTGCATGGGGTCCTTCCATTTCATAAGAGGTTGCTTTTCCTATATCATGTAGCAAAGCGGCTCTTTTTGCCTTTTTTACATCTATTCCAAGCTCACCTGCCAGAGCTCCACAAATTATAGCTGTTTCAATTGAGTGTTGCAAAACATTTTGGCTGTAACTTGTTCTATATTTTAATTTTCCTATCATTTTAACAAGCTCAGGATGAAGTCCATATATACCAAGTTCAAAACAGGCTTTTTCTCCTACCTCCATTAAATGATGCTCCATTTCTTCTTCCACCTGTTTAACAATTTCTTCAATCCTTGCAGGATGTATTCTTCCATCTGCAATGAGTTTTTCCAAAGCAATACGAGCAATTTCTCTTCTTAAAGGATCTGCACACGAAAGAACCACCACTTCTGGGGTGTCGTCTATTAAAAGGTCAACACCTGTCAGAGTTTCAAAGGTTCTTATATTTCTTCCTTCTCTTCCAATTATTCTTCCTTTCATTTCTTCATTGGGAAGTTGAACCACAGAAACTGTTTTTTCTGTAACAAATGGGACAGCAGCTTTTGATATGGCATAAGCTAAGATTTCCTGAGATTTTCTTTTAGCCTCATCTTTTACTTCATTTTCAAGCTTCATCAAAAGTTTTGCTTTTTCCTCTTTTAATTCTTCTTCTACCCTTTTAAGAAGTAGCTCTTTGGCTTCCTTTTCTGACAGTCCAGAAATTTTTTCTAATTCTTCTTTTGTCTGTGTTAATACTTCCTCAATCTGTTTTTTCTCATTTTCAATAAGAGATTTTAATTCTTCAATTTCTTTTAATTTTCTTTCTAAGGCTTCCTCTTTTTTAATAAGAGCTTCTTCTTTATGAATAATTCTTTCTTCTCTTAGAGAAACATCTCTTAATTTTTTTTCAAATTCCTTTTCTAAAGTCTGTTTATGTGATAAAAGTTCTTCTTTTATTTGAATTTCTGCTTGTTGTAGTTTAATTTTTGCTTCTTTTTCAGCTTTTTCTAAAATTTCTTTGGCTTTTTGCTGGGCGTCCTTAAGAAGTTTTTCTGCACTTTCTCTGGTTTCTTTTTCCCTTCTTTTTTGAAAATAAAGGTAAGCCCCAGCCAAAAGTCCAGCAATTAAAATCCCTAAGATTATTCCTAAAAGAAAACTCATCTTTATCCCCCCTCTTTATTTCAAATATAATAAAAATTTAAATAAAGCTTTGGAGGGAGAAGGAAAGAGGATAAGTTTTAAAAGTGAATTTATAGAAAAAAGAGATTCCCAGAGTGCCGTGAGGATTGCCTGCTCCAAGCTCTATTTAGAATACTTTTGGGGTGGGGTCTGGTTAGCCCTGAGCGCCCTTTTAAGGGCAAAAGAGCCCCAGAACCACCTTGCCCCTTTCTTCTAATAGTGTTAGCTTGGCAGGTCTTTATCATCCCCACGAACACCCCAGGATATTGCTTCTTTCTTTAAAAACTCTCCCACTTTGTCAAGCTGATTTTTTACATGTCTTTCTAAAACTTCTTTTTCTTTTTTAATTTTTATATAATCATGTGCTACCTGTAAAAGAAGCCAAACAGCTAATTTAAAAGTGGGAATCCTTTTAAAATTTTCTAACTCCTTTTTTTTATCTTCTAAATATTTTAAAATTTCTTTAACTTCCTCTTCCGGAACAAAAGACCGGAAAAGGAAAGTTTGACCTAAAAATTCAAAACTAATTTCTCTTGCTTTTTGCATTTTTAATCTACTATATTTGGGAGAGTTTTTCTATTAAACTACCAATCCTTTCTTTTATTATCCTTCTTTCCTCCTCCCTCCTATTTATTTCTTCTAAAAGTTTTAGATTTTCTTCTTCTTTTTCCTTTAATTTATTCAATAAAGCTTCTTTTTCGTTTTTTAACTGGATCACCAGTGATATAAGGGCATCAATTTTTTCTTCTAAGCTTGAAATATCTTGAAGATCCATCAAATCCTCCTTTAAGAAAGACTCTATTTTATATAAACTCTTTATAATTAAAGTAAAATCTATTTTCAGGGTTTTGTCAAGAGGAGTGTTTTTTGATGAAATTTAAATTATCTCTAACATTCTTTTAACAGCACTGTATGCTTTTTTTATTACTTCCTCGCTAAGATCTATTTCAAATTCTAAATTTTCTAAAGCATTAAGTAGATCTTCAAGAGTAATCTTTTTCATAGAAGCACAAAGCATTTTTTCTGGAGCAGGATGATAAAACTTTTTATCTGGATTTTCTTTTTTTAAGGGATAAAGAAGCCCTACTTCAGTTCCTATTATAAACTCTTTATCAGGTAAACTTTTGGCAAGTTTTAACATTCCGCTTGTAGAGGCTACATGCTCAGCCAGATCAATTACTTCTGGACGGCATTCAGGATGTGCTATAAAAATAGCAGAAGGATGTTCCTTTTTAGCTTTTATTACATCTTCCTTTGTCAAAAGATGATGAAAAGGACAAAAACCCTCGTGATAAATGATGGTTTTATCTGGATAGAATCTTTGAGTGTAAAGAGCAAGATTCATGTCAGGAAGCATAATTATTTTTTGGTTAGGAAAAGTTCCCACAACTTTTACTGCATTAGCTGAAGTGCAACACACATCACTTATAGCTTTTATTTCTGCATAAGAATTAACATAAGTTACCACCGGTGCATCTGGATACCTTTCTTTTAAAGATAAAACATCTTCCACCGTTATCATTTCAGCCATCTCACAGGGAACATCTCTTACTGGAAGAATAACCTTTTTTTGAGGAGATACAATTTTTGCTGTTTCTGCCATAAAAAATACACCACAAAAAACTATAACCTCAGCATCGGTTTTGCTTGCTTTTAAACTGAGTTCTAAGGAGTCTCCTCTCAAATCTGCTATATCCTGAATTTCTGGAGGCTGATAATTGTGAGCAAGGATTATAGCCTTTCTTTTCTTTTTTAATTCTATAATCTTTTCGACAAGCTTTTCCTTTTCCATATCCTTTTCCCTAATAAAACTTTTTGAGATAATTACTTTATAAAAAAATTTACTATTTAATTAAAAATTAATACAAAATCTAAAATTGTAAAGATTTAGCTAAATCAGGTCAAGTACTTTTTTAAGATTTTCGTAATATTCAAACGGAATATTAAGGTTTCCCAACCCTTTTCCTAACTTAATATCGGGTTTATTTTCTCCGTGGAAATCACTTCCTCCTGTTATTAAAAACCCCAATTCCTTAGCACAATCTATTAAAAATTTAGTAAATTCAGGTGTATGTTCTGTGTAGAAGGCTTCCACACCTTTTAAACCATACTCTTTAAGTTCTTTTAGATATTCTTTTAATTCCAGGTAGTTTAATTTTAAGGTTACAGGATGAGCAAGGACAGGAATGCCTTTAGCTTTAACAATAAGATTTATGGCTTCTGAAGGAGTAAGAAGTGCCTTAGGTACATAGGCAATCGCCCCTTTTTTTAAATATCTTTCAAAAGCCTCTTCAAAGCTCTTAACCACTCCTTTTTTCACCAGAAGATTTGCTATGTGAGGTCTTCCTATTTCTCCTTTTGCAATTTCTTTTAATTCTTCCAGAGTGATTTCTATACCAATACTGTTTAGTTTTTCAATCATTTTTTTATTTCTTTCTTTTCTGGCTTTTTTAAGTTTTAAGAGAGTATCATTTAATTCCGGAATTTCTGGTTTTGAGAAATATCCAAGAAGGTGAAAATGTCCGGGTCTTTCAAATTTTACACTTATTTCTACTCCACATAAAAAGGGAAGGTTCTCCTCTTTAGCGGTTTGATAGGCAAATTTTAAGCCATCTATGGTGTCGTGATCAGTAAGGGCAAGTGCCTGCAAACCTTCTTTTTTGGCAAGATATATTAATTCTTCAGGAGAAAAGGTTCCATCTGATGCTGTGGAATGAGTATGAAGGTCTATCAAGTTGTCCTTTCCTTTCGATTAATTTTGTATTGATAAGAGGCTTTTATAAAAGATTTGAATAAAGGATGTGGGGCAGTTGGTTTTGATTTGAATTCAGGATGAAACTGAACTCCAATGAACCAGGGATGGTCTTCCAGTTCTACTATTTCCACCAGTTCGCCGTTTGGAGAAGTTCCTACAACTTTTAATCCTGCTTTTTCCATCTCAGATCTGTAAATATTATTGAATTCATAACGATGGCGATGTCTTTCAAACACCTCGTCTTTTTGATATGCTTCCCAGGCTTTAGAGGGATTTTTTAAAATGCAGGGATAAGCACCAAGTCTCATTGTTCCTCCAAGATCACATCCTTCATCTCTTCTTTCAATTCTCCCGGTTCTGTAATCATACCACTCTTTCATCAGGTAAATTACAGGGTAGGGGGTGTTTTTATCAAATTCCGTAGAATGAGCAGATTCCCAGCCAAGCACATTTCTTGCAAATTCAATTACCGCAAGTTGCATGCCAAGACAAATTCCAAAAAAGGGTATTTTTTTGTTTCTTGCATAATTAATAGCAAAAATTTTTCCCTCAATTCCCCTTATTCCAAAACCACCAGGAACAAGAATTCCATCCACATTTCCTAAATAACTTTCTATGTTTTCTGGAGTTAATTCGTCTGCATTTATAAATTGTAGATTAACTTTTAATTTATTTGCCAGTCCTCCGTGAATAAGAGCCTCATTTAAAGATTTATAAGAATCTTTTAAGCTTACATATTTTCCCACAATACCAATAGTAACTTCATCTTCGGGATTTTTATAGGTTCTTACTATCTCTTCCCATGTATGTAAATCAGGCTCTCTTGTCCACATATTTAAATACTCTACAATTTTGGCATCAAGTCCTTCTTTATGAAAAATAAGAGGAATTTCGTAAATACAGTCTACATCCTTAGCGGTTATTACAGCATTTTCTTCGACATTACAGAAGAGTGCAATTTTTTTCTTTATCTCTGGAGGTAAAAATCTGTCTGTTCTGCAAAGAAGTATGTCAGGTTGTATTCCAATAGCTCTTAGTTCTTTTACACTATGTTGAGTGGGTTTGGTTTTAAGTTCTCCTGCAGTTTTTATATATGGGACATAAGTAAGATGAATATATAAAGCATTTTCCTTTCCCAGTTCGTATCCTAACTGTCTTATAGCCTCTAAAAACGGAAGGCTTTCAATATCTCCTACAGTTCCTCCTATTTCTATTATAGCTACATCAATTTGAGGACTTGCAAGATCCAGAATACAAGCTTTAATTTCATCTGTAACATGAGGAATTATTTGAACAGTCCCTCCTAAATACACGCCTTTTCTTTCTTTTGTAATAACTGAATAGTAGATTTTTCCTGATGTGTAATTATTTTTAGCACCCATCTGGGCTGAAGTGAATCGTTCGTAATGCCCCAGATCAAGGTCTGTTTCTGTTCCATCTTCTGTGACATATACCTCTCCGTGTTGAAAAGGGTTCATGGTGCCAGGGTCTACATTTATGTAGGGATCAAGTTTTTGAAGGGTAACTCTTAACCCACGTGCTTCAAGTAGAGCACCGATAGATGCTGCAGCAAGCCCCTTTCCCAAAGAAGAGAGGACTCCACCTGTAATAAAAATGAACTTGGTATGTAATTTTCTTCTATTTATCGGAGATCTCATTGTGAAATCACAACCTATTTTATCATATTATCTTAAAAAAATCCAATCCCTTGAGGTGAAATTTAATCTTTTAAGTCCTCTTTTGGTTATTAAAAAAGTTTCTTCAATTCCAATTACTCCTAAATCAGGGATATGAAATTTAGGCTCCAGAGCAATGACCATATTTTCTTTTAAAGGAACTTTCTGTCCCGAAGCTAAAGGAGGATGCTCATCTATCTGAAGTCCAACTCCATGCCCTACAAACTTTAATTTTCCTCCATGTGCCATAAAAAAATCTTCCAAGCCCTCTTCTTTTGCTATGGAAAGAGCTATTTCGTAAGCTATACCGCTTTCCACTCCGGGTTTAATCTCTTTTTCAAGGATATTTAAAATTTTTAAAGAGACTTTGTAAAAGGGTTCTGTTTGTTTTAATGCTTTAAAGCTTGCCATTCTTGTCTGATCAATGTAATAGCCTTCAAAATATCCTGAAAAATCAAGTAAAATAGGTTCTGACTTTTTAAGTTTTTTAAATCCTGCTCCTCCTGGAAAGCCGGGAACTCCTTTTCCTCCCTGACCAGTTATGGTATGAACAGGGCTTAAAGAGTCTTTTCCTGAAATTAAGTGTCCGTAAGTTAACTCAAATCCATATAGGGACCTTGTTATTCCGGGATGTCCAAGAATACGAAGCTCTTTTTCGAGAATAGCACTTGCAAAAATTTCTTTCATACCCGGTTTAAAGTGGATAAGTGCTCTTTTCAATGCCCTGTCAAGAATCCTTCCTGCTTTTTTAATACAGGACACCTCATAGGAACTCTTTATCATTCTGGTTTCCATTATAAGAGAATCTATACTTTCTATTTCCCATTCTGAAAGTAACTCTCTATAACGAGAATAGCTTTCTGGATTTAAAAAACTTGTTTCCATTCCTATAATCTTGTGGGAACCAAAATTTTTTAAGTAAAGGGGCAGAGTCTTTAAACTTTTGAGATATTCACAATCAACAAGACTTTCCCTTTTTACTCTTTCAAAAGGCCTGTTTGCTAAGAGTTTTACCTGAGATGCACCTATTAGTAATACACCTCTTGCAAAAGTTCCGGTAAAGTAAAATATGTTTAAGGGTGACAAGATAACGGCAAGGGAGATATTTTTTTCTCTTAATTTTTCTTTAAATCGTTCAATTCTTTTAAAAATTTCTTCCTTGGTTAAGGGCATTACGATTAATTTTTAAGTTTTTCTGCTACAGAAAGAACCGTATCTGCATAAGGTTCACTGATATTATACTTCATTATTATCTTTTTTTTATATTCCTGGTCCGCTTCCATTTTATATCCTTCTTTTTTTAAGTAATTGGCAATACTTGCCAGAGCATCCGCAAGATTGTATAAGTCCACTTTTCCGTCTTTATCCCAATCATAACCATATATAAGGTAGCTTTTGGGAACAAATTGAGGATAACCAAAAGCCCCGAAAATGGATCCCTTTATAGAAAAAGGGTCCCAGTTGTTTTGATATGCTATTTGAATAAAATAAAGAAGCTCCTTGTATCCCCAATTGCTTCTTCTTGTCCATTTTTTTTTGATAAACTCATCATCTAAGGAAATTTCTGAATTATCAATAAACTTTTCAAAAAGTTCCCTCTCTCCAGATAAAGCTAAGCTATAAAATACATTAATCACCGGAAACCTTCCTGTTTTTCTTCCCAAATCAGTTTCTATCAAGAAAATAGCTGTTATTACTTCTTTTTCTACACCAAATACAAATTCTATATCCTCAAGAAGTTCTTTATTTTCTGCCATAAAATTTTTTGCCCTTTTTATCCTTTCTTCCTCCAAAAATTGATAATAGGGAAGTTCAACCTCTTTCCAGGTTAAACTTTTAGCCATTATGTTTGGAAAATAAGTTAACTTAGGAGAAGAAAAAATTTTTTCTATATAATCCTTGGGAACGGTTCCTTTTAAATCTTTTTTTACCCGTTCTTTTAGTTTTTTCAGATAGGGACTTATAACAGGATCATTTGCGGGTGCATTTAAGGGGTTAAATCCGAAGAAAAAGATTAAGAGGATTAAAATTGTAATGATTTTTCTCATTTTTTCTCCTTCCTATTCCTTGGCTAAGTTTAAAAGGGAGCCTGCAAGGATGCAATTTCTTTCTCTTTGACTTAGTTCTAAAATTGCAGGTATTTCTTCTTTGCCTTTTATAGTTATTTTTACTTTTTTTTCTCCCTCTAAAAGGGCTTTTCTTATATTTTTTATAATGAAAGTATCTCCTGGTTCAATTTTGTTATAGTCATCTTTGTTTTCAAACACAAGGGGAAGGATTCCAAAGTTAATTAGATTGCTTCTATGGATTCTTGCAAAGCTTTTTGCAAGTTTTATTCTTACTCCAAGATATCTTGGAGCAAGAGCTGCATGTTCCCTTGAGGAGCCCTGTCCGTAATTTTCTCCGCCTACAATTCCTACTGCCAGTCCCTTATTTTTAACTTCCAGGGCTTTGTTAGAAAATTCGGGATCCACATTTCTATATACATATTCACTTATTGCAGGGAGATTGCTTCTTAAAGGTAAAATCTTTGCTCCTGCTGGCATTATGTGATCAGTAGTGATATTATCTCCTACTTTTAAAAGAAAAACTCCTTTCAGATCTTCGGGTAAAGGATCAAAATGAGGAAGAGGCACTATATTTGGGCCCCTTACAATTTCTACTTTTTTAGCTTCTTCTTCTGGTAAAGGAGGGACAAGCAAGGAATCGTTTATGATAAATTTTTCTGGAAGAATGATTTCAGGATAATCTCCCAGCTCCCTTGGATCAGTTATAACTCCTTTTATAGCAGATGCTACTGCTGTTTCAGGAGAAACAAGGTATACGAAATCAGGAATTGTTCCTGATCTTCCAGGAAAATTTCTGGTAAAGGTTCTAAGAGAAATAGAATTGGTTGGAGGGGCTTGTCCCATTCCAATGCATCCAAGACATCCGCATTGATGGATACGGGTTCCTCCTTTTAGGATATTTTTTAGACCTGAGAGAGCAAGCAAGTTTTCCAGAACTTGAAGAGATCCAGGATTGATTTCAAAAGAAACATCAGGATGAACTTTGTATCTTTCCAGAACCTTGGAGACTATTAAAAGGTCTTTTAAAGATGAATTAGCACAGGAACCTATTATAACCTGTGCTACAGGTTTTCCTGCTTCTTCAGTTACTCTTTTTACATTATCGGGAGAGGAAGGACATGCGCAAAGTGGTTCAATTTTTGAGAGGTCAATTTCTATAATTTCATCATACTTAGCATCTTCGTCTGGTTTAAGCTCAACAAAATCTTCAACTCTATCCTGAGCTTTTAGCCAGGAAAGGGTTATTTCATCAGAGGGAAAGATACTTGTGGTTGCTCCCATCTCAGTTCCAAGATTGCATAAAGTTCCTCTTTCAGGCACAGTGAGAGTCTTTGTTCCTGGTCCAAAGTATTCTAAAACTTTACCTAACCCTCCTTTAACTGTGAGTTTAGAAAGCAGATAAAGAGCAATGTCTCTTGCTGATACCCAGGGCTGAAGTTTTCCGTAAAGATATACTCCTACAATTTTGGGCATTTTGAGATAAAAGGGTTTTCCTGCCATAGCCATAGCAACATCAAGCCCACCTGCACCAATAGCAATCATTCCACATCCACCAGCAGTAGGGGTATGACTATCTGAGCCAAGAAGTGTTTTCCCAGGTTTGGCAAATCTCTCTAAATGAACCTGATGGCATATTCCATTCCCAGGTTTAGAAAACCAGATTCCATACCTTTTAGCTACACTTAAAAGAAATTTGTGATCATCTGCATTTCTAAAGTCTGTCTGCAAAATGTTATGATCTACATAGGAAACCGAGACCTCAGTTTTTACCCTGTCAATTCCTATAGCTTCAAATTCAAGATAAGCCATAGTTCCTGTAGCATCCTGAGTGAGTGTTTGATCAATTTTTATAGCAATTTCTTCTCCAGGAATAAGCTTTCCAGAAACCAGATGACTTTCAAGAATCTTGTGAGTAAGAGTTAACCCCATAAAGCCTCCTTTTCTTTAAATCTCTCCAAAACAGTCTGGGAAAAAAATTTTTATGTTTTCCCAGATATTTTCTACTTCGTTTTTTAAGTGTTCAAATTCTTTCAGTTTTAAAAGGAAAACCAGAGCCTCAGAAATTGAAAAATTAGTAAACACTTGATATGGATTTTCTCCTTTCAAGATATAACTGTTTGGGAAAAGACTTAAAAGGGCAATCAAATCTTCACAGTAACCCTTTAAATAAAAAGTTAAAATTATGTGTTTTGCCTTAAGAAAAGCAGGCAACTTTATTTTTTTTTCCTGAGAAAGAAGCTGAAGTATTATGTCCTGAGAAGCTAAAATAGAATGTTTTGGAGATACATCCTTTAAAAATTCCTTTGGCAAATTTTTAGAAAGCAAAAGATACAGGTTTTTTACCAATTTCAAATCCAGATGCTCTTTTACCAGCTCTCTCAAAGTATGAATAGAAAGAGTTAATAAATATTCTCTTTTTCCTATTTCGTCAAACTTTATTCCTTCAATAGTTCTTTCTAAAAATTTGTAGATAGTACTGTCGCTCATGACTTTAAGTTTTAAGGTTATGTAAATGAGTTTAAAAGCCTCTTCTGAAGGAAGTTTATATTTTGTTTTTATAAAATTTAAAAACTCCCGGGATTCTGAGGGAACATTACTCAACCATTTAATTTGCATAATCGCAGATCTTATAAAACTCTATTTTTGATAAGTCTTTAACAGATTTTCTATTTTACAATCAATTAACTTTTCTGCAAGAAAGAGATCTTCTGGATAAGTGATTTTAAAGTTTAAAAAAGAACCTTCAACAATTTTTGCTTTATATCCATAATGTAAAAGAAGGGTGCTTTCATCAGAAAATACCAGCTTTTCTCTTTGTGCTTTTTCAAGAAGGTCTTTTAGAATGTCTGCTCTAATTCCTTGAGGAGTTTGGATGCAAAAAAGTCCGGTTCTATCAATGTTTTCTATAATTTCTTCCTTAGACACCTTGTTTAAAGTGTCTCTTACAGGAATTGCAGGAATGCCTGTTCCAAAATCTTTGGCAGTTTTTATTATTTTGCCTATTAAATCTGAAGATATAAAGGGTCTTACTGCATCATGGATAAGAAATATTTCAGTCTCTGAAGGAGAAGCCTTAACTCCGTTAAAAACAGACTCCTGCCTTGTTTTTCCACCTTCTACAATTTTTAAGACCTTTTTTAAGTTATAAGAAGAGACCAGTTTCTTAGTAAAATTTATAAATTCATTGGAAACACTTAATATAACTGCATCTACCTGAGGATGTTTTTCAAATTTTAAAAGTGTATAGATAAGAAGAGGTATTCCTTTTATTTCCAGAAACTGCTTAGGTTTATTAGCTTTCATTCTTTCCCCTTTTCCCGCTGAGGGAATAACAGCTACAACCATAACCAAAAATATAGCAATATTTTAAAATTTTTAAACTTGACTTCTAATAATCTAACTTAAAGAGAAAATTTTTTTGCAAATTGATTAGGAATATAGAATAATTCCAAAAACAAAGTAAAATTACTAAAAATAGGAGAAGAAAATGGGTGGAAATACCATAGGAAAGTTATTTCAAGTTACAACTTTTGGGGAGTCTCATGGTAAGGCTCTTGGTGCTGTAGTTGATGGATGTCCACCAGGTCTTACTCTTACAGAAGAATATATTCAAAAGGAACTTGACAAGAGAAGACCTGGCAAGTCTTCGGGCCAGAGCCCGAGAAGAGAAAAGGATAAGGTGGAGATCCTTTCAGGAATCTTTCAGGGATATACCACAGGCACTCCTATAGCTCTTTTAATTTATAATGTAGATGTTGATTCCTCAGCCTATGAAAAGATTAAAGATGTTTTCAGACCAGGCCATGCTGATTTTACTTATTTTATAAAATACGGAGGTTACAGAGATTATAGAGGAGGAGGAAGAAGCAGTGGAAGGGAAACAGTTGCAAGAGTTGCAGCAGGGGCTATAGCTAAAAGAATATTAGAGGAATACGGAATAGAGGTTACAGCTTATACTATTTCTCTTGGAGGAATTTTTGCAAAAGAAAGAAATTTAGAAGTAATTTATAAAAATCATCTCTTTTGTCCAGATATGGAGGCTTATAAAGATATGTGCGAAAAAATAGAAAAAACAAAAAGAGAAGGAGATTCTTTGGGTGGGGTTGTTGAAGTTCTTGCCAGAGGAGTTCCTGCAGGTTTGGGGGAACCGGTTTTTGATAAGCTAAATGCTGAGCTTGCTAAAGCTATATTCAGTATCGGTGCTGTAAAGGGAATGGAAATGGGAGCTGGGTTTAAGGTTGCTTCTATGAAAGGTTCAGAGAATAATGATCCTATAAGTCCTTATGGATTCCTCAAAAATGATGCAGGAGGGACCTTAGGAGGAATTTCTTCGGGACAGGATATAGTGATAAGAGTTGCAGTGAAACCCATACCAAGTATAAGAAAAACTCAAAAGACTATAAATGAAAAAAAAGAAGAAGTTGAAATTTCAGTGGGAGGAAGACACGATATATCTGCTATTCCGAGAATTGTTCCTGTAATAGAAGCAATGGTAAGGATTGTTCTGGCAGATCATCTTTTAAGACAACTTGCAAATCTGGCTTTTCAAAAGAGATTGAAATTTCCAGAATTTTTTGAAAGATAATACTTTATCCCAAAAACTTCCTTAAATAAGCTCCTTCAATGAGGAGTTCGCTTAAATTTGAGGTTAATCCCTTTTTTAAATTTTTCAAAATACTGTTGGTAACCTCTCTGTGCTCTGTATTGGTTGCATATTTAAGATCAAGTGAGTTTAGATTTTCCAGAGATTTAATAATTTTATTTTTAATATCCTCACTCAATAACTCCAAGCACTTTGGATTAAAATACTGTAAGGCAACAGAAAGATCATATTCCAGATTTTTATACACCTCTTTTAAATCCCTTAGTTCTTCTTTGTTTAAACAGTTAATCCCTAAGAGTTCAGGAGGAAGCCCGATGGAGTAACAGGCAGCACAAAAGCTTATAACCCTCGGAAGGGTAACTCCTCCAATACTTCTTGAATACCCAAAAAGACCGATATGAAGTTTTCTCATTCTTCTTTTTGGCACATACTTAGCAAGTTCATTTATAGCAGGAGCAATAGAAACAATTACACTATGATATTCTTTGGAAAATTTTTCTATAATTTTTTTACAAAAGTTTTCATCAAATTCTTCTAAAGGATGACGAATAAAATTTCTTAGCTTTTTGATACCGTTTATAACATCCTCTATTGGATAGTCGTATTTAAAGGCAGACTGAACTGTAAAGGTTTCAACAGAAGGATATTCTGTAAAAACCTTTTCAACGGTATAGGGAGAGAGATTTCCTCTGAAGGGAGGAGTGCCAGCTCCTAAAATAGGATAAATTTCAATTTCCTTTTCCGCAGAGACTTTCTCAAGTTTTTTGAGAGCAATTTTAATAGCCAGAACTGCACTTATCATTCCGTAGTTCATGGCAGGATCAGACCTTGCTAAAAAGACCCTTAGGTAATCAAAATTTTTATCTTTCAGGTATTTTCTTAAAATTTGGTCAACATTAAAGAGGGTTTGGACATCTTCAAAAAGAGGGATCACATTTATGGTTTCAGGTAAAAATTCTCCTACCCACTCAGCAATAGTGATGTCGTTTTCATAGATTTTTTGATATTGTTTTCCTGAAATAAAATTTTTATAGAAGTAATAAACTCTATTTAATTCCTTAGCTGAGGTAGTCATAGGAAGGATTACTTCAAATATAGGAGGATATGGATTTTCATAAAAGACCTTAGCAGCGTCCATAGAACGGGGAATACTTTCTAATGCCTCAACCAAAACCTTAGCTTCTTCTTTTTCCACTGTGGGATTGGGAATTCTGAGAGTTATAAAAACATCTTTTCCAAGCTTTCTGTGTTTAAAAAAGTTTGGATACTTGGTGAGAAGCTTTTTTACTACAAAATCATCTACTTCTTTTCCTTCGCTATCCCACATCTGCTCATCACAGCCAAGATGTGAAAAGGCATAATAAGCTTCCTGAATTTCGTCATCACCAGACATGTCTGAATGTTCAGCAAAAAAGGGTAAAGATACATTATCTGGATGTTGAGTTGACATTACTCTTGGAATTCTCATTAGCTATAGTTTATCAGATGAAATCTACTAATTCAAGAGAAAACTCGGTTTTTAAGTCTTCCAGTATTTCTTTTATAAGGAATTTTTCTTTTTCACAAAAATGAATTTTCGACAGCCCCTTTTCAGGATCAAGAACACTTAATATGGCTAAGTGGTCGTATCCTTCCAAGATAAATTTTAAATAAGCCAATTTTTGAGGATTTAATCTTACGATCAGAAAAGAACTTCTCATAAGAGTGCACAAAGAAGAGAATATAGAATGAGGAGGGGGAACCCTCCCCATTTAGTCTTAGTTGAAATGTTTAACCTTCTTTTTTGTGGGTTCTTTGTTGAGACTTTCTGGGACTACCTCCATTTAAGACCTTCACCTTGGATGCCTGCTCTCCTTTAGGACCCTGAACTACTTCAAATTCTACAGATTGTCCCTCTCTGAGAGTTTTGAAACCAGGCATTTCAATGGCAGAGTAGTGCACAAACACATCTCCGCCATCCTCCTTTGAGATGAAACCATACCCCTTCTTCTCATCAAACCATTTTACCTTACCTCTAAACATACTACTTAAACCTCCTTAAAAGTTTTTCTTATAAACTTCAGCCTACACCCAAAAAAATTTTTGTAAAGTGGTATTTTTAATTTTTTATAAAAATTTAAAAAATTGATTTTTAATAGATACTATACTATTAAAACTTTAAAAATACATTAATATAAGAGCGTGAAAAATTTTAAGCTAAATTTTCACTTGGAGGACAATCCCTTAAAAATCAAAAACTTTAGATTTTTTATTACAGGTCATTTTATTTCATTTACAGGTTCTTGGATTCAAAATACAGCTCAGATATGGCTGGTTTACGAATTGACCTGGTCTTCTCTTTACTTAGGGATTTTCAGTTTCCTTAGTTCATTCCCAACAATTATTTTAACCTTTGTATCAGGCATTCTTACGGATTTTTTTGATAGAAAAAAGTTGCTCAGTATAATTGCTCTCTTTTCTACATTACCTCCTTTAGTGCTGGGGGTTTTAACACAGTTTAAATTAGTAACTTTCTGGCATGTGACTTTTCTTGCCTTTTTATCTGGTTGTCTTTCAGCTTTTGATATACCTTTAAGGCAAGTTTTTATTTCCGAAATAGTGCCTACCAGATTTTTAACCAAAGCCATTTCCTTTCAATCATTGTCCTTTAATACAGCTCGTGTACTGGGACCATTTTTTGCTGGGTTGATTATTTCTTATAGAAACCTTTATGAATGTTTCTACTTAAACGCTCTGAGTTTTGTTCCTTTTTTTATTTTTTTAGTTTTTTTTATAAAGGTTAAATCTCATAGGAAAATTAGTGATAAAAAAGGAAAAGGTGTAAAGGAATCGTTAAGAGAAACTTATGAATTCATAAAAAAAGAAAAAGACAAATTAACTGTAATTTTATCCGTGGCTAATTTTACACTTTTTGGTGCTTCTGTAATGGTATTACTACCTGTAATTGTTCATAAATTTCATGGTGGAGGAGGAAAAGAGTATGCTTTTTTATCCTCAATCTTAGGGTTGGGTGCAATATTTGGAGCTTCCTCGGTGATTTTTAGAAGACCCATGGAAGACAAGGTAAAACACCTTTTTAAAGCTACTTTAGTTCTTGGTTTAGGACTTTTGGGGTTAAATCTTATTAAAAACTGGTGTTTTACTCTGGTTTGCTGTTTTTTGATAGGATTTTCTTTTACCAATTTTTTCCCCGTAGCAAACAGCTATCTACAGGAAAACACCCCGGAGCATTTGAGAGGAAGAGTAATAAGTCTTTTTATTTTAGCCTTCTTGGGAATGCACCCCTTAGGAAATTTCATAGCAGGGTTTTTAGCAAATAAAATCAACTTGCATGTAATTCTAATTTTTTACGTTATAATTCTTGTCCTTGTTAACTCATATTTACTGGTTTTTAAATTTAACAATTTAAAAACCTAAAAGTTTTTAAACTTTTTTTGTATTAACCGATATATATGTAATGTAGAGGGTTTTGTTATATGGAATTAAAATTTGAAAAAATATTAGATAGATTAGATACAGGTGTAGTAGTTGTTGAAAAGAATTACTTTATCATTTATGCTAATAGAAAAGCAAAAGAAATTTTTGATCTGGATTTAAGCTCAGGGATCACCTGCTACTCCTTATTTTATCAATATTCTGATCCATGCTCTGGATGTGTTAAAGAATTTCTAACTCCTGAGAAACCAAGAATTAAATTAACACTTTCCTTAGGTGAAAAGACATATTTAATTGAATACTCTTATCTTTCTGAAAATTTAATTCTTATTTTTATTAAAGATGTAGATGAGGAGTCTTATTATAAAAGTTTATACTTTAATTTACTGGAAAAACTACCTATTTCTGTTTTTCTCCTCAAAAAAGGGAAGATAAAATATTTAAATAGTTTTTCTGAAAAACTTTTGGGGTATAAAAAGCAGGAACTATTGGGGAAAAGTTTTATGGATTTAGTTTATCCAGAAGAAAAGTTTGGGATAGAAAAGACCTTTAATGTAGTATTGATTGATGAAAAGGAAGAAGATTTTATGTTTTCGCTTGTAGATAAAGAGGGCAAAACCAGAACTTATTTGGGAAGATGTTTTGTTACCAAAGATCTTGATAAAGAAAAGATGCTCGTTGTAAGTGGTGTGGAGGTTACTGAATTTTTAGGTTTTAAGCAGAAAATGGATGTTGTTCATAAAACTCAAAGCTTTGGAAACTTTCTGAGGGGACTGGTTCATGATTTTAACAATGTATTACAGCAGGTTAAAGATTATCTCAAACAAATGGAAAGCGATCTCAATAATCCACAAAGAATTGAGAAATACCTTACCTTAACAGAAAAAACTCTATCCTCTTGGATAGATTTAAATAAATTGCTTCTTGATTATACTAAGGAATTTAAAGAGATAGAAAAAAAGAGAACAGAAATTATAGGTTTTCTGAAAAACAATTTGGAACTCTTTCAGTTTATAGCAGGATCTGACATCTTTATTCAGCTTGATTTCAATTATCTTTCTTCGGCTTGGATTCCTGGAGATGAGTCATTTTGGAGATATATTTTTCTCAATTTTATAAGTAATGCAAAAGATGCTATAGATGGAGAGGGGACCATTTCTTTTATATTTAGAACAAAAAAGGAAGAGGGTAAAAAGTATTTGACAATTTTTATTAAAGATACAGGTTGTGGGATACCAGAGGAGTATCTTGATAAAATTTTTAAACCCTTTTTTACCACTAAAGAAAAAAGCAGTGGTCTGGGACTTTTTTTGGTAAAGAATCATATCACCAACATTGGAGGAAAAATAGAGGTTGAAAGTGAAGTAGGTAGGGGAACCACTTTTAAAATCTTTGTGCCTTTAGTAGAGGTTAAAAAGATTGAAAAAGAGAGGAGAAAGCCTGAGGAGACTTTTATAGTTTTGGTAGAAGATGAAGAAGAGATAAGAGAAAATTTGAAGAAAATTTTAGAGTCAGAAGGTTATAAAGTTTATACTTTTTCGTCTGGTAAGGATGTTAAAGAAAACCTTTCCAAAATAGAAAAGGCAGACTTATTAATTAGTGATTTGCATCTTCCTGATATAAAAGGGGGTGAACTTTATCAAATGTTAAAACAAAAATTTCCTAACATAGATGTAATTTTTCTAACTGGTGATATATTTGCTTTAGCAGAACTTCCAAGTAATAGAGTAATATTAAAACCTTTTAGTATAACTGATCTATTTTCTAAAATAAAAGAAGTTTTGCAGTGATTAAAAATCTTTTGGAAGACTTTTTAAACTATTTAAGTTTTGAAAAGAACTACTCAGTAAATACAATAAGGGGTTATAGGAAAGATTTAGAAGAATTTTTAAAATTTTTAGAAGCTCAGAAAATAGAATCCTTAGAGTCTTTAGAGCCTTTTCATCTTAGATATTATCTTCTTTTTTTAAAAAGAGAGAAAAGAGAACCAACAACCATTGCAAGAAAGTTAAGTAGTATTCGAAGTTTTTTAAAATATTTATTAAAACAGAAGAAGGTCAAAAAGAACTTAGTCAATTACTTGTCAAATCCTAAGATTTCAAAAAAGCTCCCTTTGGTTCCCACAGAAGAGGAGATTAACAATTTTATAGATAATCTGGAAGAGGGAAGAAACGAATTTCTGGATCTCAGAGATAGAGCCTTGTTAGAAATAGCTTATGGGTGTGGTTTAAGAGTTAGTGAAATAGCTAATTTAACCCTTGATCAAATTAATTTTGGATTACAGATTATAAGAATTGTAGGTAAAGGCAAAAAAGAAAGAATTGTTCCTTTTGGCAAGAAAGCTTTTAAAGCTCTGAAGGATTACCTGGAAATAAGAGACTTTCTTCTGTCTAAGTTAAACAAAGAGACTAATTATGTATTTTTAAATCTCAGGGGAGAAAGGTTAACTGAAAGAGGTATCAGGTATGTTATTAAAGAGAGAGGGAAAAAACAGGGTTTATTTTATCTGCATCCCCATACCTTAAGACATGCCTTTGCAACTCACCTTTTAAATGCAGGTGTAGATTTGAGAAGTATTCAGGAAATGCTTGGCCACTCCTCATTAACTACTACAGAGGTTTATACCAAAGTTAATTACGAATATCTTCTAAAGACCTATCTCAAAGCTCATCCCAGAGCAAAAGAAACATAAGTGTTGGAAAAAGTCATTTTCGTAATAAAATAGGAAAGAAATTTTTTGAGGCAGGAGGGATCTCAATGTCAGAGGAGCATCAGGTTGTGAAAGTGAGATATGATAAGTTGGAAACCATAGAAAAAATGGGAATAAAAAGTTATCCCAATGATTTTCGTCCAAAAGATAAAGCAAAGTATTTAAAAGAGATTTATAGAGATGTTTCTTCAGAAGAGCTGGATAAAAAAGATCTGGAGTTTTCTCTTGCCGGGAGAGTTATGGCAAAAAGGGAAATGGGAAAGCTCATTTTTTCTCACATTCAGGATGAAACAGATAAGATACAGATTTTGGTAGCTAAAAGTGAATTGCCTGAGGAGGAATTTAAGTTTTTTAGAAAATACATAGACATAGGTGATATTGTAGGTGTTAAGGGCAAACTTATAAAAACCAAAACAGGTGAGATAACTGTTTTGGTAAGATTTTTTAAGCTTCTTACCAAAGCTTTACGACCTCTTCCTGAAAAGTATCACGGGCTAAGAGATACAGAACTAAGATACAGAATGCGATATTTAGACTTAATAATGAATCAGAAAGCAAGAGAGATTTTCAGGACAAGGACTCAGATTATTCAGTATATAAGGGATTATTTCATCTCTGAAGGCTTTTTGGAAGTGGAAACTCCTATGATGCATCCTATTGCTGGTGGTGCTGCAGCTAAACCTTTTATTACTTATCATAATGCATTGGGTATGAACTTATACTTAAGAATTGCTCCTGAACTTTATTTAAAAAGGCTTCTTGTAGGAGGCTTTGAAAGAGTTTTTGAATTAAATAGAAATTTCAGAAATGAAGGAGTTTCAAGCAAACACAATCCTGAATTTACCATGCTTGAGTTTTATGAAGCATATGCTACGTATGAAGACCTTATGAAAAGAACAGAGGAGCTGTTTTTTGGTTTGGCATTAGAAATAAAAGGCACTCCAGTGATAACTTATCAGGGAGAAGAAATTAATCTCACACCTCCTTGGAAGAGAATAGAATTTCTCAATGCTTTGACCTCTTTGGGAGGGGTTCCAGCTGAGATTTTAAAAGATAGAGAAAAACTTTTCAATTTTGCCAAAGAGAAGGGAATAGAGCTTAATTTAAAAGATCCTCGTATTGGTAAGTGGTGGACGAAGCTTTTTGAAGAACTTGTTGAACCAAAGCTTATTCAACCCACCTTTGTAATTAAGTTTCCTGTAGAAGTTTCTCCTCTTGCAAGAAGAAACGATGAGAATCCAGATTTTGCAGATAGATTTGAATTATATATAGCTGGAAAAGAGGTTGCAAATGCCTTTTCTGAATTAAACGACCCAAGAGATCAGAGAAAGCGTTTTGAAGAACAATTAAAATTAAGAGAAATTGATGAGGAAATACCTCCAGAAATAGATGAAGATTTTTTAAGAGCTCTGGAATATGGTATGCCTCCATGTGCAGGAGAGGGTATAGGGATAGACAGAATAGTGATGATTTTTACAGACAGTCCCTCTATTAGAGAAGTTATACTCTTTCCTCATTTAAGAAGAAAAGAAGATCTGTAAATTGATAAGGCTTTAAAGTGTTTAATTTTGGCTGGGAACTTTGGATAGCTTTAAGATATGTGTTTTCTTCTAAAAGAGAAAAATTTACAGGAATAATTTCCCTGATTGCCATTATAGGAGTTGCTTTAAGTGTAGGAGCTTTAACAGTTGTTAATTCAGTAATAACAGGTTTCAAAGAAGCTGTTTCTGAAAAAATTTTGAGTCTTAATCCCCACCTGAGTATTACTTTCAGAAACCCTGAATATGAAAAAAGGATTACAGAGATTATAAAAAAAGAAATACCTTCTAAGGAGATAAAAAGTATTCAGAGAGTTTCAACTCTACAAGGGCTTATAATTTTTTCAGGACAACCTGTAGGAATTATTTTAAAAGCCACCAATCTACAAGAACTCCAAAAAGAAAAGGGGTTCAAAAAGTTTGAATTTAACCCTTTATATCTGAATAATAAAGAAAAAGTTTTACCTGTAATAATAGGAGAAAAATTAAGAGAAAGGCTTGGTCTTGGTCTCGGAGAAAAAGTAAAGTTTATGAGTGCAGAGGGTTTCTATACACCTTTTGGTTTTTTCCCAAAAGTAATTACTTTTATAGTAGCAGGGACCTTTCAAACAGGTATTTATGATTATGATTTAAATCTTGTTTTTGTCCCCTTTGATGCCTTTTCTCAAAAATTTAATCCCTCTAATTATTCTCTGGAGATAAAACTTAAAGACCCCTTTAAATCTCATCAGTTCAAAACAAGGCTTCTTTCTCATCTTGGTTTTGGAATTACAATATTTGACTGGCAAGAATGGAACAGGAACCTTTTTGCAGCTTTAAAAATGGAAAAATTGGGATTGTTTGTAGTACTTACCCTTATGATTATTGTGTCTTTATTTACCATTATTGCTGCTATGATTATGCTTGTTACTGAAAAAAAGATGGATATAGCTATTCTAAGGGCTCTGGGGGTTTCTTCTCACAGCATTTTAAAAATATTCTTTTTTTGTGGTTTAATTTTATCTTTAACAGGGGTTATTTTTGGATTAATGTTAGGTAGTTTCCTTTGTGCTGTTCTTTCTCATTACCCTATAATAAAGCTTCCCAGCGAAGTGTATCCTGTTGAATATATGCCTGTTAAACTAAAAGTCTTGGATGTTTTTGTAATTAGTGTGGTTGCAGTATTTATAAGTATTCTTGCCTGTATATATCCTGCTAAAAAAGCTTCTGAAATTATCCCAGCAGAAATTTTAAGACATGGATAATAATTATGAAAAGCACTGATATTGTAGTAGAGCTCAGAAATGTTACCAAAAAATATTTTTATCCTCAGGGAGAGCTCGAAGTATTAAAGGGGATAGATTTAAATGTTAAAAAAGGGGATAAAATTGCTATAGTTGGTCCATCTGGAGTAGGTAAGACAACTTTATTAAATATAATAGGAACCCTTGATTGCCCCACTTCTGGAGATATATATCTTTTTGGAAAAAGACTGGATTATAAAGATGAAAAAACATTGCTTAAACTTAGAAAAGAAAAAATAGGATTTATTTTTCAACTTCACTACCTTATTCCAGAATTTACAGTTATAGAAAATGTGATTTTACCTGGGATAATATCCCGTTGGAAAAGGGAAGATTGTTTTAAAAGGGCTTATGGACTGCTTGAAAAACTCAATCTTTCTGGAAAGGAAAACTATAGACCTTTCAGACTTTCAGGAGGGGAAAGACAAAAGGTTGCTATAGCAAGGGCTCTATTTCTAAATCCTGACTTACTTCTGGCAGATGAACCCACAGGAAATTTAGATCAGGAAAGTGCCAAGGAAGTAATTGACATATTTTTAAAAATAAATGAAGAATTAAATGTTACAGTAATTATGGTTACTCATAACTGGGAGCTGGCTAAAAAGATGGACAGAATATTTTTGCTAAAAAACGGTTTTTTGGTAAAATTAAACAATACTTGAAATGGGAGCCTCCTTTTTGAGAGAGATTGGATATATCTTTTTTCTCTTTCTTTTTTTTCTTGTCTTTTCTAATTCACTTTTAGCAGAAACTTCTCATTTTCTAATTTATTCAACAAGAACATACGGAGATTATTTACCAGAAAGTTTCTTAAAGATATATCTGGATAATCTTAAAAAAAAGCTTTCGGAAGAGAAAGTGGAACTTGAGGTTAAAAGTTTTTCTCGCAAAGAGGCTCTTAATTTTTTAAAAGTAGGATCTTATAGTGTTATTGCAGAGATCAAGGTTATAACCATTAAGGACAACTTAAGTATAGAATGGAAGTTTCATCAATTTGGAAAAAAGGAGCCTCGTTATTTTTATGTTACAGGAAAAAGAGAAAATATGGAAGCTCTTGTAAATGAGACTTTTAAGTTAATAAAAAGTTTCTTAGAGAAAAAGCAGATAATTGAGAAAATTAAAATTGCAGGGAATTTAAGAATAGGAGAAGATGTTATTTTTCCTCACATAAAAACCAAAAAAGGAGATATCTTTGATCCGGAGAAACTAAATGAAGATCTAAAATCTATATATAAAATGGGATACTTTGAGAATGTGGAGGTAAAGGTTGATGAAGGAACCAAGGGGGTAATTGTTACCTTTGAAGTTAAAGAGAATCCGTCTGTTAAAGAAGTGGTATTTAAAGGTAATGAGAAAATAAAAACACAAGATCTTTTAAAAATTGTTGATATTGAGGAAGGGCAGATTGTTACACCTAAAGAGCTTGATAAGGCTATAGAGAATATAAAAATGTATTATGAACAATCTGGATTTCTGGGGACTCAGGTTTCTATAACTACTGAAAAGGTACCTCCAGCTCAGATAAGATTAGTTTTTAATATTAAAGAGGGGAAAAAGAAATACATAAAAAGAATTGAATTTATAGGAAATAAAGCCTTTTCTGATAAAGAATTAAAAGGCTATCTTTCTGTTTCAGAAAAAACTGTTTTTTCACCTGTTAAAAAGATAACCCAATATATAAGAGCATTTATCCGTCCTGAGCCACTTGCAGAACCAGGAGTATACAATGTGGCTTTTCTCCATAGAGATCTCGGAAAGATAGAAACAGCTTATAAAAATAAAGGTTATATAGATGTCAAGATAGGGGAACCTGTGGTAGAGGAAGAGCCTGATGGTGTTATCATAAAGATTCCTATTGATGAAGGCCCTCAGTATAAAGTTGGTAGTGTAAAGATCAATCAGGACCTTTTTCCTGAAAAAGAGGTTTATAAAATGATTCAAACTTCACCTGGAAAAATTTTTAGCCTCAAAACTTTAAAAGAAGATGAATCAATTCTTACTCATCTTTTTGCAGATTACGGTTATGCATACACTAAGGTAGATACCAAAATAGATAAAGATACTAAAAACAGACAGGTAAATATTGTGTTTAATATTAATAAGGGTCCTGTAGTTTATATAGGAAGAATAGAAATTGAGGGAAATACTAAAACAAGAGATAAGGTTATTAGGAGAGAGTTGAAGGTAGCAGAGGGTTGGCCTTATAGTGCTTCTCGTTTAGAAAAGAGTGAAGCAAGACTTAGAAGGCTTGGATACTTTGAAGAGGTAAAGATTGAGAAAGAGAAGGGAGTAAAAGAAGAGGAACTTAATCTAAAAATAAAAGTAAAAGAAATGCTTACAGGTTCTTTTGCCATAGGAGGTGGTTATAGTTCTTATGATAAATTTGTTATTATGGGAGATATCACTGAAAGAAACTTTTTGGGAAAGGGACAAAGGGTTACTCTTTCTGCAAGGTTAGGTGCAAAAACTCAAAGATACGCTATAAACTTTTTTGAGCCATACTTTAGGGACTCTCGTTACTCTCTGGGCTGGTCTCTTTACAATTACGAATTTGTGTATGACGATTTTACCAAGGATAGTAAAGGAGGGGCTATAAAAATTGGATACAGTTTTACCTCTGAACTTTCTGGTTATATCGGATATAGATACGATGACACAAAGCTTGAAGATCTCTCTGAGGATGTAGCTCAAATAATTCTGGAATCAAAAGATATAAACATTACCAGTGCTTTACAGACAGGTTTAATTTATGATTCCCGCAATAGATATTTTCTACCAACTAAGGGCTGGTATCACAAGCTTGAAATGGAATACGCTGGAGAATACCTCGGAGGAGAAAGCAACTTTTTTAAAATAGTAGGAGAACACCAGGTATATTTTCCCATTTTTAAATTAACAGGACATATAACCTTGGGTTATGGCTACATCACAGAAGGGGGAGCTAAGAAAGTACCAGTTTATGAAAGATTTTTCCTTGGTGGAATAAGATCAGTAAGAGGATTTAAATACGGAGATATCTCTCCAACTGATCCAAAAACAGAAGATAAAATTGGTGGAACAAGGATGTTTTATCTTCAAACAGAAACTATATTTCCACTACTTAAAAATATCAATCTGAATGGAGTTGTTTTCTTTGATATGGGTAATGTTTGGGATTTAAAAACAGGCTTTCAGAGTTCAGATCTCAGAAAAAGCATAGGAGTGGGATTAAGATGGCTTTCTCCTTTTGGTCCACTCAGAATTGAATGGGGTTATAATATAGACAGAAAACCGGATGAAGATTCAAGTAATTTCAACTTCCAAATCGGTGGAGAGTTCTAACCTTAAATTATTTTGACAATAAAGTCAAATTTTTGACAAGGAAAAATTTTCACTTTTTTCTTTTTTAAGTAGGAAATAAATTCCTTTGTTAAAAGAATCTGTTTTCAAAACTTCTCTTTACAAGGGTTAAGGCTTAAAAAATTTTAGGCACATTTTTTGATTACAAATAAAATGAAATTTTTTGAGAGAAGTGAAGTTATTATGAATGGTATCAAAATAAATCCACATTTGGGGTTACTGGAGGCACTTGAGGCAGCTCAATTAATAGACAGAAAGCTTTCGGTTACTGCTAATAACTTGGCAAATGTAGATACTCCTGGCTATAAAGCTGATGATGTAGCTTTTATAGAAGTTTTGATGAGAAAAATAGGACCAAGATATACTAAAATTTACAAAGAAACTCAGTCATTTATTAGAAAAGAACAAGGTGTTTTGGAATATACAGGAAATCCTTTACATCTTGCTATAGTTGGGGAGGGTTTTTTCAAAGTGCAAACACCAAATGGAATTGCCTATACCAGAGCAGGAAACTTTACTTTGGATACCCAGAGGAGACTTGTAACCCCGGAAGGTTATCCTGTTCTTGCTAATGGTGTCCCTGTGGTTGTTGATCCTGGAATGACAAGGGAAGGTTATATTACTATGGAAAACTCAAAACTTCAGGTTTCTCCTGAAGGAATTTTATCCATAGACATGACAGAAATAGGAAGACTGGATGTAGTGACTTTTGACGATTATAGCAAGTTAAAAAAGTTGGGAAAGAATCTTTATGTTTCAGAAGGTGCTCAGGAGATAAGAGCTGAAAATTATGAGATAAAACAAGGATATGTGGAGAAATCAAATGTAAATCCTTTAAGGGAAATGGTAAATTTAATAGAAATTCAAAGAACCTTTGAAGCAATTCAAAAATCAATTAAAAGTTTGGATGAAGAGACAGAGAGGTTAATTACTACCATTCAGAGATAAGGAGGGAAGTATGATTAGAGCCCTTTGGAGTGCAGCAACGGGTATGCAGGGACAACAATTACAGCTTGATGTTATTGCTAATAATCTTGCTAATGTTAATACTCCGGGATTTAAAAAAAGCAGGGTTGATTTTGAAGATCTTTTTTATCAGAATTTAAAACTTCCTGGTGCTTTAACATCAGAGGGAACTCTTACACCTGTTGGTATGCAGGTTGGACTTGGAGTAAGGCCTGTAGCGGTATCCAAACTTTTTACTCAGGGAGAATATCAGCTTACTAATCAAGAGTTGGATTTAGCTATAGAAGGAAGGGGGTTTTTTAAAGTGACTTTGGGAGGAGAAGAATATTACACCCGTGCAGGGAATTTTAAAATTGATAGAGATGGATACATAGTTACTGCAGATGGAGCAAGGCTTTATCCTGAATTTACTGTTCCCACAGGAACTGTAAAAATTGAAGTTACTCAAGATGGAATAATTACAGCCCTTGATTCAAATGGAAACGTTCTGGCTCAGAGTCAGATACTTTTATATGATTTTTCTAATCCAGCAGGGCTTTATGCAGTAGGAAGGAATCTTTTTAAAGCCTCTGATGCAGCTGGAGATGAAATAGAAGGAGTACCGGCACAAAACGGTTTTGGAACTATAGCTCAGGGATATTTAGAAATGTCAAATGTAGATGTGGTGGAAGAAATGGTAAAGATGATCATAACCCAGAGAGCATACGAAGCTAATTCTAAAGCTGTTCTTACTGCAGATAACCTTTTAGAAATGGCAAATAATCTTAAGAGGTAAAGTAAATGAGAAGGGTGTTTTTATTATTTGTTTTAGCTTTTTTAGTGATTTCTTTTAGCTTGGTTTCAAGCTTTGCAGAAAAACTTTATACTTCTGAAGACTTTAAAAATATTTTCCTGAAAGAAGTAAAAAACAGACTTTTCTGGGTTAAAGGAGATTTATATGTAGAGAAAATAAGAATTGAGCCAGAATTAGTAATCATTCCCAAGTCGGTTCCCTATAGAGTTAACTTTATTACGACTCCTAAAATAGGATCAAATCTCATTCTTTTGGAATTTAAAGAGGGAGAAAGTATAAAAAGGGTAAAGATCTGGGGGTATGTGGATGCCAAAGTCCCTGTAGTGGTTCTCAAAAGAAATCTTCCTAATAAAACTATATTAAGTGAGAAAGACCTGGTTTTAGAGTTAAAGCCACTTTCAAGACTTCCTCAGGATGTAATTTTAGATAAAAATTCGGTTTTGGGTAAAGAGCTAAGAATGAGTTTAAAGGCAGGAACTGTTCTTAGGTATTCTCATATCCAGAGACCTATAATTATCAAAAGAAATCAGATGGTTTACATAGTTGCAAGAGGTAGAAATTTTGTGGTAAAAGCAAAAGGTATTGCTCTTCAAGACGGAAGAGAAGGAGGAAGAATAAAGGTTAGAAATATAAGCAGTAAAAAGATTTTATGGGGGAAAGTAGTTTCTCCCGAGGAAGTGGAGGTAATACTTTGATGAAGAAAAAGAGAAAAATTTTTAAATTTATAATATTTATAATAAGTATTTTTTCCCTTTATGGTTGCTTTGAATACAATCCCAAAACCCCTCCACCTCCTCCTCCGCCCCCAAGGGTGGAAATACCTCATGAAGAGTATAGACCGTTGAGCAAGGGATCTCTTTACAGAGATGGACCTGTTTTTGTTAGTTTTTCAGATTTAAGGGCAAGACATGTGGGAGATATAGTTACCATTAAGATTGTTGAAACCTATCAGAGTTCAAGTACTGTAAAACAGCAAAGTGCTAAAAGCAGTTCAGTTGACACAGGAATAGATAATCTGTTGGGATTGGAAAACAGGATTGAAGATGTTTTTAAAGATGCTAATCCTTCTCATTTATTTAAAACCGGAATGGAGACTTCTACTTCTGGACAAGGTCAGGTTTCCAGAGAAAGCAAAATTGTAGCTACCATTACTGCCAGAGTTATTAAAGTTTTACCGAATGGAAATCTGGTTATTCAGGGAACAAGAGCTATCAAGAAAAATAGAGATCTGGAATACATTACGATTACGGGGATAATAAGGCCTGAGGATATAGATTATGACAATTCGGTTCTTTCCACTCAGATTTCAGACGCTTATATAGAGTATAGTGGAAAGGGACCCACGAGTGAAGTGGCAAGCGGACCGGGAATTATTACCAGATTATTACACCTTTTCTGGCTCTTTTAGGAGGGGTTTTGAAGATGAAGGGGGTTAAAGTAACTGTTTTTACTGTAATGCTTTTGGTTTTCACTACAGTTTTAGGCTTTTCTGCAAGGCTTAAAGATATAGTTGATGTTGAAGGAGTAAGAGGAAACTACTTAATAGGATATGGTCTTGTTGTGGGACTTAAAGGCACAGGAGATGGAGTGTTGAGTAAATTTACAGTTCAATCAGTAGTAAATATGCTTGAAAGGTTTGGAATAAAAGTTCCTAAGGAGCAAATTATTCTTAAAAATGTGGCAGCAGTATTAGTTACAGCTTATCTTCCTCCTTTTGCTATGCCTGGTCAGAAAATAGATGTAGAAGTCTCTTCTCTGGGTGATGCTAAAAGTCTGCAGGGTGGCACTTTGCTTTTAACCCCACTTTTAGGACCCGATGGAAAGGTTTACGCCCTTGCACAGGGACCGGTATCCATCGGAGGTATTGCAGCACAGGGAGCAGGTGCACGTATGCAAACAGCCCATCCCACTGCAGGAAAAATTCCCAATGGAGCTATAGTGGAAAGAACTGTAGAGGAAGGTTTAAACTTAAATCCTAAAATAACCCTATCTTTAAAAGAAGCAGATTTTAATACAGCTTATCAAATCTCAGAAGCTATAAATGATTATCTAAATGGAAATTATGCTTATCCAAAAGATAACCGCAACATTGAACTTACTATACCTCCTTCTTATAGAGGAAAAGAGGTAAAACTTTTGGCTGAAATTGGAAACTTGGAAATATCTCCTGATACCCCTGCCAAGGTAGTTATTGATGAAAGAACCGGAACAGTTGTAATAGGTGAGAATGTAAGAATTTCTAAGGTAGCGATAGCTCATGGAAACATAAGTATAGAAGTTAGAGAATATCCTGAAGTTTATCAACCTTATCCTTTTTCTCCTGGGGAAACTGTAGTGGTTCCAAGAACAGAAATAAAAGCTAAGGAGAAAAAAGCAAAGGTGGTTGTTTTAGAAGAAGGAGCAACCCTTGGAGAACTGGTAAGAGCACTTAATGCAGTGGGGGCAACAGCTACAGAACTCATTTCAATTTTACAGGCTATAAAAGCTGCAGGAGCTCTGCAGGCTGAATTGATAATTATTTAAATATTTAAAGGGAGAAGAGATGAAAAGTTATGGAATTTATTATCAAAATCTGAACGAGCTAATTACTCTTAGTAAAAAGAATAAAACACTGGCTTTGAAAAAGGCTTGTGCAGAATTTGAATCATTAGTATGGTATGAAATTCTGAAAGGACTTGATAGTACCATTATAAAGAGCAACTTCTTTCCAGAGACATTAGAAAAGAAAATTTTCCAGGATTATCTCTATCAAGAGATTGCACGCACTATTTCAGGAAAACCAGAAGGGCTTGGAGAGTATTTATATAAAACCCTTTCAAAAAGTTCCTGTTTTAAGAATAAAATCAAAAATGCCGATAATAAATAAAAGAGGAGGATGGTTTTATGATAAGAAAAGAACTTTTGGAATTAAAAGAAATTCTTGAAAAAGAAAAAAATGCTCTTATGAACGGAGCAGTAGAGGAAATTTTGAAGTGGGCATCTTATAAAGCAAGACTTGCCAATTATTTAAAAGATAAGGAATTTACTCCTGAGGAAGAAGAGGTTTTAAAAGAAATAGTGAGTATTAATGAGAGAAATAAAAAAATTATTGAAGCAGGGCTTAATTTTGTTGAAGAAGCTTATAAGTTTTTAACTCATATCCTTTATGAAAGAGAATTTTATGGAAAAAGAGTAGAAAAGATAAATCCCCAACTTATTTCAAAATCAGCTTAAAAGCTATGGCAGGATTAAGTGCAGCTTTAAATATAGCTAAGAATGCTTTGCTTACTTTTCAAACTGCTACTCAGGTAGTTAGCCACAATATAGCTAATGTAAACAATGAGGCATACTGCAGACAAAAACCAATAGAAACTACTTATCCTTCAAGTCCCTCTCCTGTAGGTCCGATTGGAAGTGGTGTAAAAATTGAAATGATTATGCGCTACTTTGATGCTTTTTTAGAAAAAAATATAAATTTAAAAAGAACAGATTATGGACTTTATTCAGCTGAAGAAACAGGAATGACCATTCTGGAAACCCTTTTTAATGAAGTTGCAGATGAAAGTGGACTTACTCAAATATTGCAAGATTTTTGGATGGCCTGGCAAAATCTATCAAGTTACCCAGAAAATCTTTCTGCAAGAACTCAAGTAATAGAAACAGGAGAACTTATTACTGAAACTTTAAAGGCTAAGTTTAGAGGATTGCAGGATTTGGAAACTCAAATAGGGCTTAAACTGAAGACTATTGTTGACAGAATAAATGCACTAAGTTCTCAAATTGCTCAGTTAAATCTTCAAATTTCAGCTGCTGAGACAGGGGGTAAGTCAGCTAATGATTTAAGGGATCAGAGGGATAAACTTGTTGGGGAACTGTCTCAGCTTGCATCTATTCA
>JACDNX010000002.1 GCA_017656385.1 Thermodesulfobacterium sp.
TAAATAAATATTCTTTTGTTCTTCTTCCTTCTTTTCTTTTTATCCTAAGAATTTGTCCTTCCTTTACACCCTGAGGTATTTTAATTTTTATGGTTTCATAGGTACCAGGTAAGATTACTTCCTTTTCTCCCTTTTTTATAATTTCTTCCACAGTAAGAGGTAAGTCTATTTGAATAGTTTCATATGTTTCTCCAAAAGGAGAAAACTCCTCTTCTCCAAAATAAGTGCCAAAAAGATTGCTAAAAAGATCTCCCAGATCAAAAACAAATGTTCTTCCTCCGCTTCTATTTCTCTTAAAAAATCCTCCAAGATCTATTCCCAGGTCTTTAAAAACACTTTCAAAGTCAAATCCCCTGAAAATGTCTTCTGTGGTGTATCTTTTTTCAAACTCTGCAGAACCATACATATCGTATAGTTTTCTTTTTTCAGGATCAGAAAGAACAGCATAAGCTTCATTTATCTCTTTAAATTTTTCCTCTGCTTCTTTATTTCCGCGGTTCCTATCAGGATGATATTTCATTGCAAGACGACGGTAAGCTCTTTTTATTTCTTCTTGGGTTGCATTTCTCGGGACTCCCAAAATTTCATAATAATCCTTAGGCATAAATTCACACCTCCCAAACTCGTTGTATTTTAAAAATAATTTCTAAAAATTGAAAAATCAAGATTTTAGATGTTTTATATTGACAAACTTTTAAAAATTAAAAATAATCAATTTTATAAAAGGTTTAGAAATGTGTTCAGGAGATTTTCTTTTTTGTATATTCTATTTTTTGGGATTCCTTAGTATGGCTGCTCTTTTTGGAGCAGGGATGTTTATTATCTGGAATAGTTTAAAAAATAAAAATGATAAAGAAGAGTTTTAAAAATGGAAGATTATATAAAAACAGATATTAAAAGAGGTTTAAGTTTTCAGGAAGTAGAAAAAAGGTTTAAAAAATTCGGATTAAATGAAATTCCAGAAAAAGAGGAGCCTTTATGGCATAGAATTTTTCGTCGTTTCTGGGGTCCTATTCCCTGGATGATAGAAATAGCAGGTATTTTATCTGCTTTAGTCCAAAAATGGGAAGATTTTACCATAATTATTGCTTTACTTCTGGTAAATGCTTTGGTTGATTTTTGGCAAGAAAATAAAGCCATCTCAGCTTTGAAAGTTTTAAAACAGAAATTAGCTAAAAAAGCTCTTGTTTTAAGAGATGGAAAGTGGCAGGAGATAGAAGCTAAATATCTCGTTCCAGGAGACATTGTTAAGCTAAAAATAGGAGACATCGTTCCTGCTGATACGAAACTTTTAGAAGGAGACTATATTTTAATAGATCAATCAGCTCTTACAGGTGAGTCTTTGCCTGTAAACAAGAGTAAAGGAGATATAGTTTATTCTAATTCTATTGTAAAACAGGGAGAAATGATAGCTGTAGTTACTGCTACAGGAATGAATACTTATTTTGGGAAAACAGTAAAACTTGTTGCTAAGGCTGAAAAAGAAGAACGCTCACATTTTAAAGAAATGATTGTAAAGATAGGAAATTTATTAATTACTATAGCTTTAGGTTTGATATTTTTGATGATTTTAATAGAACTTAAGAGAGGAACCAACTGGATTGAGCTAACCAGATTTTCTTTAGTTTTGTTAGTAGCTTCAATACCTGTAGCTTTACCTGCAGTTTTGACTGTAACTATGGCTATAGGTGCGTTACATCTTGCTAAAAGAAAGGTTATTGTAAGTAGATTAGCTTCTATTGAGGAACTGGCTGGCATTGATATTTTATGCTGTGATAAAACAGGGACTTTAACAAAAAATTATATGACTGTAGTAGAGCCTTTTACTGTTAAAGGTTTTAAGGTTGAAGATTTGATGTTCCTGGCAGCATTAGCTTCTAAAGAAGAAAATAAAGATCCCATAGAATTACCCATTTTTGAGTGGTTAAAAAAACATGATCTGTATGATAAATGTAAAAGTTGTATTCAAAAGAAATTTGTGCCTTTTGATCCTGTAAGGAAGAGAACAGAAGCAATAGTTCAATGTGGAAAGGCGGAAAAAGTAATAATAAAAGGTGCTCCTCAGGTGGTTTTAAAATTTTGTAAAAATATTGATAAAAATGAAATTTTAAAAAAAATAGAAGAATTTGCAGAAAATGGTTTTAGAACTATTGGAATAGCTTACAAAAATATTAATGAAGAGTCTTTTCAATTTATAGGACTTATTCCTCTTTTTGATCCACCACGGGAGGATTCTAAAAAGGCTATAGAAAAAGCCAAAGATTATGGTGTGCAGATTAAAATGATAACCGGAGATAATATAGCAATTGCTAAATATATTGCCAAAATTTTAGGAATAGGGGAAAAAATTTATAGTGCCAGGGAACTTAGAGGGGAAAGTTATGAAGAATATACTATTCTTGCTGAGGTTATTAGTAAAGCCTTTTTACAAATAGAAAGAGGTCTTTCTGAAGAGGAGGCACAAAAGGAAGCTAAAAAAATAGCAGAACTGGTTCAAAAAGAGTTGGAATATAAAAAATTACCTATAGGCATAGTTAAACAACATGAATCAGAGATTATAAAAACAATTGAAGAGGCTGACGGATTTGCAGAGGTCTTTCCAGAAGATAAATACTTTATCGTTGAAAAACTGCAGAAAGCAGGGCACATAGTAGGTATGACAGGAGATGGAGTAAATGATGCTCCTGCTTTGAGAAAAGCAGATGTAGGTATAGCTGTTTCTAATGCTACAGATGCAGCCAGAGCTGCAGCTTCTTTGGTCTTACTTTTACCTGGATTGATGATTATTGTTCAGGCTATAAGAATAGCTCGTCAGATATTCGGAAGAATGGAAAGTTATACTATCTATAGAATAGCTGAAACTATTAGAGTAGCAGTTTTTATGGTTTTATCTATAATAATTTTTAAATTTTATCCAGTTACACCTATAATGATTATAATTTTAGCTCTTCTTAATGATTTACCTATTCTTACCATTGCCTATGATAATGTTAGCATTTCTAAAAAACCTGTGCGTTGGGACTTATATGAAATAAGTATTATGTCTTTCTGGCTTGGTATAGCAGGAGTTATCTCATCTTTTACTCTATATGTTTTATTAAGGAAGTATTGGAGTCTATCTCCAGATGTAATTCAATCTATAATATTTGCTAAATTAGCTGTGGCAGGGCATGGAACTATCTATAATACACGTATAAAAGACTGGTTTTGGCGAAAGCCTTGGCCTTCTCCTATTCTTTGGATAGCAACTTTTGGCACCAGAGTTGTTGGAACTATTATAGCAGTTTATGGCTTTAATCTGATTACTCCCATAGGTTGGAGTTGGGCTTTTTTTGTATGGGGTTATGCTATGATATGGTTCATTTTTAATGATCTAGTGAAGATAGGAGTTTTAAAGATGTATTGGTCTAAAAAAGTTTTATTTTCTCCAGAACACTTTATCTGGCTTAGAAAAAGATTAAATAAAGCTTGATTTATTCTGTAGGAGCGAGTCTTCTTTTGGAAGTAGGATAGGGAAGTATTTTCTGAAGGGCTTTAAAGGTTTCCTCAGAAACAATTATCTGTTTAAAAACAGTTATACCTGCCTCTTCTATAGCTTTTTTCCAGAATTCATCTCTTTCAAAGTCTCTGCTTTCGTAATCATATTCATAATAAACTTCTTTGATACCAGCTGAAGCTAAAAGTTTTAAGCATACATAACAAGGAGCTAAAGTGCAATAAATACTTGCTCCTTCAACGGAAATTCCAAATTTAGCTGCTTGGGCTATAGCATTGGCTTCTGCATGGGTGGATCTGCAAAAATTATATTTGTCTATATCAGGAATACCTTTTTCTCTTCTGAAACAATACTTAGAACCTTTGTCTGTACAATGCCATGCACCAGGCATAGGACCATTATAACCTGTTGCCAGAATTCTTTTGTCTTTAACAATAACAGCTCCCGTAGGTCGGGAATTGCAACCAGAGCGTAAGGCTACAATTTTAGCAAGTAGCATAAAATATTCGTGCCAATTTGGTCTATAAACTTTTTCAGACATTTTATTTTCTGTAAAAAGGAAATTTTTTGCAGATTTCTCTTACCTTTTCCCTTATTCCCTTCCTTAAATTTTCATTATCTGGATTTTTCAGTATTTCACACATATAGTGAGCCACTTCTTCAACTTCAGCTTCTTTAAGTCCTCTTGTGGTTATAGCGGGAGTTCCTATTCTTATACCACTTGTAATCCTGGGAGGTCGGGTGTCAAAGGGAATGGCATTTTTGTTTACTGTTATTCCTGCTTCCTCTAATAATTTTTCTGCTTCGGCTCCTGTTAGTCCTTTTATAGAAACATCTATCAAAACAAGGTGTGTGTCTGTTCCTCCTGAAATAACTCTAAAGCCCTCATCCTTAAAAACATTAGCAATTATTTGAGCATTTTTAACTACCTGTTGTTGATAAGCTTTAAATTCTGGTTGTAAAGCCTGCTTAAAGCATACAGCTTTTGCAGCAATTATATTCATATGAGGTCCACCCTGAATTCCTGGAAATACTGTTTTATTTATTATTTTTGCATATTCCTCTTTACAGAGAATAAAACCTCCTCTCGGTCCTCTTAAAGTTTTATGGGTGGTAGAGGTTACAAAGTCTGCATAAGGAACAGGAGAAGGATGAATACCTGCAGCAATAAGTCCCGCTATATGAGCCATATCAACCATTAAATAAGCTCCCACCTCCTGAGCAATTTTAAAAAAGGCTTCAAAATCAATAATCCTTGGATAAGCACTTGCTCCTGCTATGATAAGTTTAGGCTTATGTTCCAAAGCAAGAGCTTTAACTTCTTCATAATCAATCATTTCGGTCTCTTTAGAGACACCGTAATGAACAATTTTGTAAAATTTTCCCGAAAAATTAACTCCTGCTCCATGAGAGAGATGTCCTCCGTGGGCAAGATTCATAGAAAGAATAGTGTCTCCTGGATTTAGTATGGCAAAGTAAACTGCCATATTAGCTTGGGTTCCAGAATGGGGTTGCACATTGGCATGTTCTGCTCCAAAAAGAAGCTTAACCCTCTCAATAGCAAGTTTTTCAACCTCATCAACATACGCACATCCTCCGTAATAACGAGAAAATGGATACCCCTCAGCATATTTATTCATTAAACAGGACCCTTCTGCCTCCATAACCGCAAAATCAGCCATATTTTCAGAAGCTATCATCTCTAACTGATATTCCTGTCTTTCAATCTCTTTTTGAATTAAATCCCAAATTTCTGAATCAACTTCTTTTAAAAAAGACATTAATTCCCTCCTTCTCGTTTTTTCGTAACTCAATTTTAACAGAAAATTAAAAAATTTCCTCTACTTTAAAAACTCCTTTTATTTGTGCTTGGTTAAATCGTTTTAGATTTTTCCATACAATATAACTAAATGCTGAAAAAACCAATAAAAGCGTCTCTATAGCCACTTTTTCTAAAAAAGAAAGTTTAAATAAGTAAATAAAGGGTAAACTACCTAAAAAGGTCGCGAAAATCAAAATAAAAAAATATTTGAAAATCTTTTCAAATTTAACGGGATTTTTCAAAATAAAAGGAATGGTTAATAGTTCCCTTATAACTTCAAAGGTTCTTTTTAGGTTGTAGTGAGTTTTTCCATAAAGCCTTGGTCTATCAACTACTGGTATCTCACAAACTTCTTCATTTTTTACACCGAAAATAGCAGGTATAAAACGATGAAATCCATGTGGGAGTTGGACTTTTTTGGGTATAAAAGAAAGATAAGCTTTTAGTGAACATCCATTGTCCCTTACTTTAAGACCGGTTACTAGGCTTATAAGCCAGTTAGCAACACGAGAAGGTAAAACTCTTGTAAAAAAAGGTTCCTTTCTTTTTACTCTATAGCCTGTTACTACTTTATAACCTTCTTCTAATTTTTTTATAAGGTATTTAATATATTTGGGATCATTTTGACCATCACCATCCATAGTCACAATAATGTCTCCCTTTGCATGGTAAAAACCAGCTGTAAGTCCTGCAGCTTGTCCTCTATTTCTATCCATGTTTAAGATTCTTAAAAAAGGATCTACACTTTTCAAATCCTTTAAAACCTTTAAAGTGTTGTCATCACTTCCGTCGTTTATGAATATAATTTCATAGGTATAGCCTCTGGTTTGATATAATTCCTCTAAAACCTCTTTTATTTCTTTATAAACAATAGGAATGTTTTTCTCTTCGTTATGAACCGGAATTACCAGAGATATTTTAACCATTTTTAAACAATATAAAAACTTAAAACTTTATAAATGAGAAATTATAATCCAGAATTTCAATTTTTTTACTTTTTAATTCCTATAAAAATATATAGTTTTTGTTACTTAAGTTGAGTTGAGGTTTAAAAGCATTTGATGCTTATTAAAATTAAACTCTTAACAAATTTTTAAAAAATGTTATAATAATTAAACCTTCTGTAAAGGAAATTTTTAGAGAAAAAGCCCTTGACAATATAAGAAAAAAGTAGTATATAAAGGCTTTGTCAAATTTGAGAAATTTTTAGATTTAAAAGAGGGGAGATATGCCTACTATTAACCAACTGGTAAGATTAGGTAGAGGTAAGAAAGTCAAAAAATCAAAAGCACCTGCTTTGCAAGGTTGTCCTCAAAAGAGAGGAGTTTGTGTAAGAGTTTATACTGTTACACCTAAGAAACCTAATTCAGCTTTAAGAAAGGTTGCAAGAGTGAGACTTACTAATGGTATAGAAATTACTGCTTATATTCCAGGAATTGGTCACAATTTACAGGAGCATTCTGTGGTGTTAGTGAGAGGGGGAAGAGTTAGGGATTTGCCTGGTGTGAGGTATAAAATTATAAGAGGTGCTCTTGATGCAGCAGGAGTGCAGAATAGAAGAAAATCCCGTTCCAAATATGGAACGCCAAGGCCCAAATAAAGTTTAAAAGGAGTGAGTATTTATGCCACGAAAAGGACCAGCTCCAAAAAGAGAAATTCCTCCAGACCCTAAATATGGAAGTGTTTTGGTAGCAAAGTTTATAAATAATCTTATGAAAGATGGTAAAAAGAATGTAGCTCGTAAGATTTTTTATTCTGCGTTAGAAAAATTGAAAGAAAAATCAGGTGGAGAGGAGCCTTTAAAAATTTTTGAAAAGGCTGTGGAAAATGTTAAACCTCTTCTTGAAACTCGTACTCGTAGAGTGGGAGGAGCGAATTATCAGGTTCCTGTGGAGGTAAGACCTGAAAGACAGGTATCCTTAGCTATAAAATGGATTATTAATGCTGCAAGAGCTCGCCATGAAAAAACAATGGTGGAAAGATTAGCAAATGAATTGTGGGATGCATACAATGAGAGAGGAGCTGCTATAAAGAAGAGGGACGATACTCATAGAATGGCAGAATCTAACAGAGTTTTTGCTCATTATCGCTGGTAATTTTCTGTTTAGAAAAAGGTTTTTGAAAGGAGTAGTTTAAAATAATAATTTTTTTGTGTTTTTAAAATAAGAGGTAGGGAAGAAAATGAAACCCGAAGAGCTAAAAGTTTTAAAAACTACAAGGAATATAGGATTTGTTGCTCATATTGATGCTGGTAAAACTACAACCACGGAAAGAGTGCTCTATTATACTGGTAAAACTTATAAGATTGGTGAAGTGCATGAAGGCACAGCAACTATGGATTTCTTGCCTCAGGAACAGGAAAGAGGGATTACTATTACTTCTGCATGCACAACTACTTTTTGGAGAGGTCATAGAATAAACATTATTGATACTCCTGGACATGTTGATTTTACTATAGAGGTTGAGAGAAGTTTAAGAGTTCTTGATGGAGCTGTAGTAATTTTTTGTGCTGTTGGAGGAGTAGAACCCCAATCTGAAACTGTATGGAGACAGGCAAACAAATATAAAGTTCCTCGAATAGCTTTTATTAATAAAATGGACAGAATTGGTGCAAATTTTGAGAAAGTAGTGGAACAGATTAAACAGAGATTAGGAGCTAATCCAGTGCCTCTTCAAATCCCAGTAGGGGAAGAAAGTGGGTTTTCAGGTGTAGTTGATTTGATAGAAATGAAAGCCATCATTTGGGATGAGGAGTCCTTAGGTGCTAAATATCATTATGAAGAAGTTCCTTCTGATCTTAAAGAAAAAGCTGAAGAATATAGAACAAAGCTACTTGAATCCTTAGCAGATATTAATGACGAAATTATGGAGAAATATTTAGAGGGAGAGGAATTATCTCCTGAAGAAATAAGAGAAGCTATAAGAGAAGCAACTATAAGTTTTAAAATTGTTCCTGTGTTATGTGGTTCAGCCTTTAAAAATAAAGGAATTCAACCATTACTTGATGCTATTATAGATTATCTTCCTTCACCTCTTGATATACCACCGGTAAAGGGAATTAATCCAGATACAGAAGAAATAGAAGAAAGACCTACTGATCCAGATGCTCCTCTTTCTGCTCTTGCTTTTAAAATTATGACAGATCCTTATATAGGAACTTTAACCTTTTTGAGAATTTATTCTGGTAGATTGGAAAGTGGAATGTCTGTATATAATTCTACTAAAAGAAAAAAAGAAAGAATAGGAAGGTTAGTAAGACTTCATGCTAATCAGAGAGAAGAAATTGCAGGAGCCTTTGCAGGGGATATTGTTGCTGCTATAGGTCTGAGAGTAACCACTACAGGTGATACTTTGTGTGATGAAAGTCATCTGATTGAGCTTGAAAAACTTGAAGTTCCAGAACCTGTTATCTCAATAGCAGTTGAACCTAAGACCAAAACTGATCAGGAGAAACTTTCTGTAGCACTTCAAAAGATAGCTATAGAAGATCCGTCTTTTAGAGTGAGTGTCGATCATGAAACTGGACAGACTCTTATTTGGGGAATGGGAGAGTTGCATTTAGATATCATTATAGATAGACTTATAAGAGAATTTAAAGTAGGTGTTAATGTTGGTAAACCTGAAGTAGCTTACAAAGAAACTATTACAATTTCTGCTGAGGCAGAAGGAAAATACATTAGACAAACCGGTGGAAGAGGACAATATGGACATGTAAAATTAGTAGTGGAGCCTAATCCAGGCAAAGGTTTTGATTTTGTTTCAGAAATTGTAGGAGGAGTTATTCCTAAAGAGTTTATCCCAGCGGTGGAAAAGGGTGTAATAGAAGCAACTCAAGAGGGAGTTTTAGCAGGATATCCTGTAGTAGATGTAAAAGTTAGACTTGTTGATGGAAGTTATCATGAAGTTGATTCTTCTGATCTTGCATTTGCTATTGCTGGTTCTTTGGCATTTAAAGATGCCTGTAAAAAAGCTTCTCCAGTTTTACTTGAGCCTATTATGAAAGTTGAAATAGTTGTTCCTGAAGAATACTTAGGAGATGTCTTAGGAGATATTTCTTCTCGTAGAGGAAGAGTGGAAAGTATGGATTTAAAAGGAAATGCAAGGGTTGTAATGGCTTATGTACCTCTTGCAGAGATGTTTGGATATGCAACAACTTTAAGATCTTTAACTCAGGGAAGAGGAACTTTTATTATGCAATTTTCTCACTATGAGAAAGTGCCTGCACACTTAGCAGAGCAAATTATAAAAAAAGCTAAAGGAATATAAAATTACTAATACAGGAGGAGAGGGAGATGAGCAAGGCTAAATTTGAGAGGAGGAAGCCGCATTTGAATGTGGGGACGATAGGGCATATAGATCATGGGAAGACGACGTTAACGAGTGCGATGACGAGGGTGTTATCTACGAGGGGATTAGCGGAGTGGATACCGTTTGAGAATATAGACAAGGCACCAGAGGAGAAGCAGAGGGGGATAACGATACAGCTTGCGCATGTGGAGTATGAGACTGAGAAGAGGCATTATGCGCACATAGATTGTCCTGGGCATGCTGATTATATAAAGAACATGATAACAGGTGCTGCGCAGATGGACGGGTCTATATTGGTGGTTGCGGCAGATGATGGGCCTATGCCTCAGACGAGGGAGCATGTGTTATTGGCGAGGCAGGTTAATGTGCCTTATATAATAGTGTTTATGAACAAGATAGACATGGTAGATGATCCTGAGTTACTTGATCTTGTTGAGTTAGAGGTTAGGGAGTTATTGAGCAAATATGGATTTCCTGGTGATGATGTGCCGGTGGTGAGGGGTAGTGCGCTTAAGGCACTTGAGTGTGGGTGTGGTAAGGAGGAGTGTGAGTGGTGTGGGGCGATATGGAAGTTAGTGAAGGCGATGGATGAGTATATACCTGAGCCTGTTAGGGAGGTAGACAAGCCGTTTTTGATGCCTATAGAGGACATATTTAGTATAAGTGGAAGGGGTACGGTTGTTACAGGTAAGGTAGAGAGGGGGGTGTTGAAGCCTGGTGAGGAGGTAGAGATAGTGGGTTTGAGGCCGACGATAAAGACGGTTGCGACGAGTTTAGAGATGTTTAGGAAGGTGCTTGATGAGGCGTTACCTGGTGACAATGTGGGGATATTGTTGAGGGGAGTAGGTAAGGATGATGTAGAGAGGGGACAGGTTGTGGCTAAGCCAGGTAGTATAACGCCGCATGTTAAGTTTAAGGCTGAGGTATATGTATTGAAGAAGGAGGAGGGGGGTAGGCACACGCCGTTTTTTAATGGGTATAGGCCGCAGTTTTATTTTAGGACGACAGATGTTACAGGGGTTATAAAGTTACCTGAGGGAGTGGAGATGGTGATGCCTGGGGACAATGTTGAGTTAGAGGTTGAGTTAATAAAGCCTGTAGCGTTAGAGGAGGGGTTAAGGTTTGCGATAAGGGAAGGAGGAAGGACAGTTGGAGCTGGTGTTGTTACAAAAATAATAGAATAAGAGGTGTGAGGTTTTAAATATGATACCTGCACAGAGGATAAGGATAAAACTAAAAAGTTTTGACCATAGGATACTTGACAAATCTGTAGTAAATATTGTAAACACAGCTAAAGAAACCGGGGCTAAGGTAGTAGGACCTATCCCGCTTCCTACTAAGATTAGCAGATGGACAGTGCTTAGATCACCGCATATTGATAAAAATTCAAGAGAGCAATTTGAAATAAGAATTCATAAAAGGCTTATTGAAATATTGGAACCCACACAACAAACAATAGATGCTTTAATGCAGTTAGAGTTGCCTGCAGGAGTAGAAGTAGAAATAAAGGTCTAAAAAGGGAGTGAAGGAAAATGAAACTTGAAGGTTTAATAGGAAAAAAATTGGGAATGACAAGAATATTTGATGAAGAAGGAAATGTTATTCCGGTTACAGTGTTGCAGGTAGGTCCTTGTGCAGTTGTTCAGGTAAAGACTGTTGAAAGAGATGGATACAATGCAGTGCAATTGGGCTTTGAACCAAAAAAACTTACCAAGTGTACATTTCCTATGATTGGACATTTTTTAAAAGCGGGTCTGGATACAGGGTTTTATGTTTTGAGAGAATTTAAAATAGAAGATCCATCAGAATTTAAACCAGGACAATACATTTCTCTTTCAGATTTACCCTTAGAAAAGGGAATAAAAATTGATGTTACAGGAACTTCAAAGGGAAGGGGATTTACAGGTAGTATAAAGAGATGGAATTTTTCAAGACAGCCTATGAGCCATGGTGCAAAACAGGTTCATCGTAAAAGAGGTTCAAGTGGAGCAAGCACATTTCCAGGAAGGGTTATTAAAGGGCAAAAAATGCCTGGACACTATGGAAATGAAACAGTAACAGTTAAGAATTTAACAGTAGTGGATATAGTTCCTGAAAAAAATTTGCTTTTGGTTAAAGGTGCTGTTCCTGGATGGAATAATGGATATGTAATGGTTTATTTTAAAGAAGAGAGGAGTTAAAAAATGGAGGTTATAAAGGCAAAATTAATTGATGGTTCGGCTAATATAGTTGGAGAAATAGAACTTCCTTCAGATTTATATGGTATTACTCCAAAGATTGGAATTTTACATGAGATTGTTAGGTGGCAGATGGCAAGATGGAGAGCGGGAACAGCTTGCACTAAAACAAGAGGTGAAGTAAGAGGAGGAGGAAGAAAGCCTTGGCCTCAGAAACATACAGGAAGGGCAAGGCAGGGTTCTATCAGAGCACCTCAGTGGGTTGGTGGAGGTGTGGTTCACGGACCAAAGCCGAGAAGTTATGAGTTTAAATTGAATAAAAAAGTAAGAAGATTAGGACTGAAAATGGCTCTTTCTTCAAGGGCTCTGGCAAATAGAGTTTATGTAGCTGAAGAATTTCCTGTTAAAGATAAACCCAAAACAAAAATTTTAAAAGGATTTTTAGATAGCTTGGGAATAAATGATGCTTTAATCGTTGTTCCTGAAAGAGATATGAAATTAGAAAAGAGTGCAGATAACTTACCTAAGGTTAAGGTGTTGGCAGTTGAAGGATTAAATGTTTATGATATTTTAAATCACCAAAATTTAATTTTAGCAAAAGATGTTCTACCAAAAATAGAGGAGCGTTTAAGGAGATAAAGAATGAGAGATCCAAGGAAAGTTATTTTAGCACCTATTATTACTGAAAAGTCCATGTATCTGAAAGAGAAATACAATCAAGTTAGTTTTTGGGTAGATCCTTCTGCGAATAAAATTGAAATAAAAAAAGCAGTTGAAGACCTTTTTAAGGTTAAAGTGTTAGATGTGCAGACTATTAGAGTTAAAGGTAAGCCTAAGGGAGGGTTTAGAAATCCTGGTAGAACTTCAATAAGAAAAAAAGCCATAGTGAGACTTGCAGAAGGACAAACCATAGATTTTTTTGAAACTTTATAAACAAGGGGTGAAAAGATATGCCTATTAAAAAATACAAGCCAACTTCACCTGGCAGAAGATTTATGAGTTGTTTGGTTGATCCAGAACTTGCTAAAAAGGAACCAGAAAAGAGTTTAGTTGAGCCTCTAAAAAAGACAGGTGGTAGAAATAATTATGGAAGAATTACTGTAAGATTTAGAGGAGGTGGGCATAAGAGACTTTATCGTATTATTGACTTCAAAAGAGACAAAGACGATATCCCAGCTAAGGTTATAGCACTGGAATATGATCCCAATAGATCAGCCAATATTGCTTTACTTCAGTATGCTGATGGAGAAAAGAGATATATTTTAGCTCCTCATGGTTTAAAAGTCGGTGATGTAGTAATGTCTGGAGAAAATGTTGAGATAAAAGTTGGAAATGCGATGCCTTTAAAAAATATTCCTGTTGGAACAATGGTTCATAATATAGAGTTAAGACCGAAGAAAGGGGGGCAACTTGCCCGTGCTGCAGGAGCTTTTGCTCAAATACTTGGTAAAGAAGGAGATTATGTAATATTAAGACTTCCTTCCGGTGAGATAAGGATGGTTCACGGGAATTGTAGGGCAACCATTGGTCAGGTGGGTAACTTAGAATGGGAGAATGTAACCATCGGTAAGGCAGGAAGGTCAAGGTGGCTCGGGAGAAGGCCCCATGTAAGAGGGGTTGCTATGAATCCTGTTGACCATCCTATGGGAGGTGGAGAAGGAAAGTCTCACGGAGGAAGGCATCCTTGTTCTCCTTGGGGGTGGTTGTGTAAGGGATTAAAAACTCGTAAAAAGAAGCCATCTGATAAATTTATTTTAAAGAGAAGAAAGTAGGCTTTTCGGAGGTGGGCTAAATGCCGAGATCAAAGAAGAAAGGTCCTTTTGTAGATGAGCATTTATTAAAAAAGGTTTTGAAAGCAAAAGAAACTGGAGATAAAAAACCTATAAAAACTTGGAGCAGACGTTCAACCATTGTGCCTGAAATGGTGGGATTAACATTTGCAGTACATAATGGACATAAATTTATTCCTGTTTATGTGACTGAAAACATGGTGGGTCATAAACTGGGAGAGTTTGCACCCACCAGAACTTATAAAGGACATCCTGCAGACAAGGGAAGAGTAAAGGGAGTAAAGAAAAAATAAAGGGGTAAAAGGATGAAAGCTCGTGCAACTGCCAGATATGTATTAATTTCACCCTATAAAGCAAGATTGGTAATTGATTTAATAAGAGGGAAAAGAGTGGATGAGGCATTGAATATTTTACAGTTTACACCTAAGAAAGCGGCAAGAATTATTAAAAAGGTGTTAGAGAGCGCCATTGCAAATGCTGAGAATAATTACGGAATGGATGTAGATAAATTATATGTTTCCGAAGCTTATGTAGATGAAGGACCCCGTTTGAAAAGGATTTGGCCAAGAGCTTGGGGTAGAGCAAGTAGAATTTTAAGAAGAATGAGTCACATTACAGTAGTAGTTGAGGAAAAAGAGATAGAAAAAAAGAGAAAAAGGAGGTAAGTCTTGGGCCAGAAAGTTAATCCTATAGGATTAAGGATTGGGATTACTAAAAACTGGGATTCTCGCTGGTTTGCTAAGCCTTCTGAGTTTGCAAAATATGTTCACGAAGATTATTTAATAAGAAAATATTTAAAAGAAAATTATTATCATGCAGGAATTGCAAGAATTGAAATAGAAAGGGCATCTAATAAAGTAAGAGTAACAATACATTCTGCTCGTCCAGGGATTATAATAGGTAAAAAGGGAGCAGAAATAGAGAAGATTAAAAAAGAGCTCTCAAGTCTATTAGAAGAAAAAGAGATTGAAGTTTTTGTTAATGAAGTAAGAAGACCTGAACTTGAGGCTCAGCTTGTTGCTGAAAATATAGCAACTCAGATAGAGAGAAGAGTTTCTTTCAGAAGAGCAATGAAAAGAGCAGTTACTTTGGTTATGAGATTTGGTGCTCAAGGTGTTAAGGTTCAGTGTTCAGGAAGATTGGGAGGAGTAGAAATTGCAAGAAGTGAATGGTATAGAGTGGGGAGAGTACCTTTATCAACTTTAAGAGCTGATATTGATTATGGCTTTGCAGAGGCTATAACAAAATATGGAAGTATTGGGGTAAAAGTTTGGATATTCAAAGGTGAAGTGCTACCTGAAAAGGGAGAACAAGAACGAATTGTAATATAAAAGTAAAGGGGTGTAGAGATGCTACTTCAACCTAGGAAAACAAAGTATAGGAAACAGCAAAAAGGTAGAGTTAGAGGAAAGGCTACCAGTGGATACACTTTAGAGTTTGGAGAATATGGATTGAAAGTGCTGGAAGGTGGATGGCTTACAGCTCAGCAACTGGAAGCTGGACGAGTTGCTATTGTAAGAACCGCCAGGAAGGGTGCTAAATTATGGATTAGAGTGTTTCCAGATAAACCCATTACTAAAAAGCCTGCAGAAACCCGTATGGGTAAAGGGAAGGGCTCAGTTGAAGGATGGGTGGCAGTGGTAAAGCCAGGCAGAATTATATATGAAATTGCTGGAGTTCCCGAGGAAGTTGCAAGGGAAGCTTTAAGGCTTGCCGCCAGTAAAATGCCTTTTAAATGCAAGATTGTTAGCAGGGAGGAATTTTAATGAAAGCCCGTGAGCTAAGAGAACTTTCTATACCTGAATTGAAAGAAAAACTGTCTCAGTTAAGAGAAGAACTTTTTAATTTAAGATTTCAAAAAACTGTTCACAAACTTGAAAATCCTATGAGAATTAGACAGGTAAAAAGAGATATTGCAAGAATACTGACCATTTTAAGAGAAAAAGAGCTTAATATAAGATAAACTTGGGGAGAATTAAATATGGGAAGGAGAAAACAGTTTATAGGAACGGTTGTAAGTGACAAAATGGATAAGACTGTTGTAGTAATGGTAGAAACCTTGGTGAAACATCCATTATATGAAAAGTATGTAAGGAGAAGAAAGAAATATATGGCTCATGATGAGAATAATGAATGTAGAATAGGTGACAAGGTTTTAATAGAAGAGACAAGACCTCTTTCTCGCAGAAAAAGATGGAGGGTGAGACAGATACTAGAGAAAGCTAAAAGTGTTGAATTAGAAGAGTTGCCTGAGGAGGGTGGTGAATCATGATTCAGCAACAAACATATTTGAATGTAGCTGATAATTCAGGGGCAAAAAAGATAATGTGTATCCGTGTATTGGGTGGTTCTGGTAGAAGATATGGTTCTGTAGGAGATATAATTGTTGCTTCTGTAAAAGAGGCATTACCTAATTCTAAAGTAAAAGAGGGGGATGTAGTAAAAGCAGTAATAGTAAGAACTAAAAAGGAAGTATCAAGAGCAGATGGAACGCATATTAGGTTCGATGAAAATGCAGCAGTTTTGATTAATCAGTATAAAGAACCTATTGGTACTCGTATTTTTGGACCTGTTGCGAGAGAGTTAAGAACAAAAGGTTTTATGAAAATAATCTCTTTAGCACCAGAGGTGATATAAAAGTTAGAGGAGAGAACAGATGATAAAAAAGGGTATTAGCAAAAACTTGCCGAAACCTCATGAAGCAAAGGTTCATATAAGAAAAAACGATATGGTGGTGGTAATAACTGGTAAAGATAAGGGTAAAATTGGAAAGGTGTTGAAAGTATTTCCAAGAAGAGGAAGAGCTATTGTTGAAGGAGTAAATATTGTTAAGAGACATATGAAACCTACGCCTTATAGTAGCGGAGGTATTATAGAAAAGCCAGCGCCTATCCATGTTTCAAATTTGATGATATACTGCCCTAAATGCAAAAGAGGGGTAAAAATTGGTAAGAAATTTCTTGAAGATGGAACCAAAGTAAGATTTTGTAAAAAGTGTGGTGAAATTATTGAGGCAAAGGAGTAGGAAATGAGCTGGTTAAAAGAATATTACCTCAATGAAGTGAGACCAAGATTAATGGAAAGATTTAATTATAAAAATGTCTATGAAGTTCCAAAGGTTGAAAAAATATGTGTAAATATGGGATTAGGAGAGGCTACAATTAATCCCAAAATTATTGATCAGGCAATAGTTGAGCTTGCTCAAATTACTGGACAGAGACCGAAAATTTGTAAAGCAAGGAAATCTATAGCTGGATTTAAGTTGAGAAAAGGAGTTCCCATAGGTGTTATGGTAACTTTAAGAAAAAACAGAATGTACGATTTTCTTACAAGACTTATTAATGTAGCCTTGCCAAGAGTAAAAGATTTTAAAGGACTTCCAAAGTCTGGATTTGATGGAAGAGGTAATTATACTTTTGGAATAACAGATCATACCATTTTCCCAGAGGTAGATTCAAGTAAAGTTGAAAAAATAAAAGGAATGAGTGTCACCATAGTTACCACAGCTGAAACAGATGAAGAGGCATATGAACTTTTAAAAGAATTAGGTATGCCATTTAGGAGGTAATTTTAGATGCCAAGAAAAGCCCAAGTAGAAAAAGCAAAAAGAGAACCAAAGTTTAAAGTTAGAAAAAGAAATCGATGCTCAATCTGTGGAAGGCCTCGCGGGTATATTAGAAGATTTGGTCTTTGCAGAATATGTTTTAGAAAGCTGGCTTCTGAAGGTAAAATTCCGGGAGTTAGAAAAGCAAGTTGGTAGGAGGATATAAATATGATGACCGATCCAATTGCTGATATGTTAATAAGGATTAAAAATGCTTTAATGGCAAGACATAAAAGTGTTATTGTGCCTGCTTCCAAAATTAAGTTAGAAATTGCAAGGATACTTAAGGAAGAAGGTTACATTGAGGATTATGAATATATTAAAGAAGAGCCACAACCTAAGATAAAAATTAATCTTAAATACGATGAGAACAAGCGTCCAGTCATAGCAGGGGTTAAAAGAGTAAGTAAACCAGGTAGAAGGATTTATAGAGGATATAGAGATTTACCTAAGGTATTAAATGGTTTTGGAATTGCTATTATTTCTACTTCTCAGGGAATTATGACTGACCACGAAGCAAGGAAAAGAAAAATCGGAGGAGAAATTCTTTGTGAAATTTGGTAAAAGGGGTGTTAAAAAATGGGAGAAATATCTCGTATAGGAAGAAAACCTGTTAAAATACCCAGTGGTGTTAAAGTTCAGATTAAAGAAGATGGGATTATTGAGGTAGAAGGTCCCAAAGGAAAATTAGTAAAAAAATTGCCACCTTTAATAAAGGTTAATATTGATAATGATACCTTAACTGTAGTTCAGGAGGAGGTTAGAAAAAAGCTTAAAAAGAAAGCTAAAGCGTTTCAAGGACTGGCAAGGTCATTAATAAATAATATGGTAGTTGGAGTTACTGAAGGTTTTAAAAAGTCTTTGGATATTGTTGGACTTGGATACAAAGCAGAGGTTAAAGGGCAGGAGATAATTTTTAATCTGGGATACTCTCACCCTATCAATTTTAAGTTGCCTGAGGGGATTTCTGCTAAGGTTGAGAAAGGAAGTGGAGAGGTTCAGGTAAGGGTGATTATAGAAGGTATAGATAAGGAGCTGGTTGGTCAGGTAGCAGCCAATATAAGAAAGCTTAGGCCTCCAGAGCCTTATAAAGGAAAGGGAATTAGGTATACTGGAGAAGTAATTTACAGAAAAGCTGGTAAAGCAGGAAAAGGTGCTAAATAAGTAAAGGAGTGACTTTATGGGGAAGTTAGAAAAGCGTAAAAGAAAAGTGGAAGCAAGACTAAAGAGAAAAAGAAGAGTAAGAAAGAAGATTTTTGGTACTCCTGATAGACCGAGATTAAGTGTTTATAAAAGTTGTAAGCATATTTATGCACAAATCATAGATGATACTATTGGGCACACCCTTGTAGCTGCTTCGTCTTTATCTCCAGAGGTAAGAGAAAAATTTGAAGAATTAAAAAAAGAAGGTGGTAAAACCGCGGTAGCAAAAGCTGTGGGTGAGTTGATAGCAAAAAAGGCTTTAGAAAAGGGGATAAAAAAAGTTTGTTTTGATAGAGGAGGATTTAAGTATCACGGAAGAATAAAAGCTCTTGCTGATGGTGCGAGATCTGCTGGATTAGAATTTTAAAAATTTAAAGGGGGTAAAGCTTTGGCTAAGGCAGCAGAAGAGTTTATAGAAAAAATAATAATGATAAATAGGGTAACTAAGGTTACAAAAGGTGGAAAGAGATTAAGATTTTCAGCTTTAGTAGTAGTTGGAGATGGAAAAGGGAAGGTTGGTTTTGGATTGGGGAAAGCTCCAGAGGTCCCAGATGCTATAAGAAAAGCGATGGAAAAAGCAAAAAAGAATATGATTGATGTGCCTGTAGTTCATGGAACCATTCCTCACACTGCAATGAGCAAATTTGCTTCAACAAAAGTGTTGTTAAAACCTGCTAAATCAGGAACAGGGGTTATTGCTGGGGGAACAGTGCGTGCTATTATGGATGCTGCTGGAATTACAGATATAGTTACTAAATGTATAGGGAGTAGTAATCCTCATAATCTTGTGAAAGCTACTTTTAAAGCTTTATCTCAACTTCAGAGTATAGAATATGTAGCTAAAAAAAGAGGAAAAAGTGTTGATGAAATTTTAGCGCAGGTGAGGTCATGATGAAGAAGCTGAAGATTACCTTAATAAGAAGCAAATACGGAAGAAAACCTGATCAAAGGGAAACCTTAAAAGGGCTTGGATTGAGAAAGATTGGTCAGAGTGTGATTAGAGAGGATAACCCTATGATAAGAGGTATGATAAGGAAGGTAGAACATTTAGTAAAAGTGGAGGAGTTAAATGAGTGAACTTATAACTCTTGAAAATTTAAAGCCATTTCCAGGGGCAAAGCATAAAGAAAAAAGAGTTGGAAGGGGTCATGGTTCAGGTCATGGCAAAACTTCCTGTAGAGGTCATAAAGGGCAAAAAGCCAGAAAATCTCCAGATATTTCTCCTTGGTTTGAAGGTGGCCAAACACCTATAATAAGAAGAGTTCCTAAAAGAGGGTTTAAAAATCCGTTTAAAGTTGAATATAAAGTGATAAATATAAAGGATTTAGTAAAAAAGTTTCAACCTAATGAAGTGGTAGATGAGAATAGTTTAAGAGAAAAGGGGCTTTTAAAAGGTAAAAATAAACCTGTCAAAATTTTGGGAGAAGGGGAAATAGATATTCCTTTAATTGTTAAAGTTAATGCTATATCTCGGGCTGCTAAGGAGAAGATTGAAAAAGCCGGTGGCAAAGTAGAAATAGTTAAGGTTTAGATTTTTGGAGTATATACAGAGTGAATGCTCGGGATAATCTTTTAAACTTAGCCAACATTCCAGAGTTAAAGAGAAGGCTTTTCTATCTATTTCTTGGGCTTGCAATATATCGTTTTGCGGTTCATATTCCTACTCCAGGAATAAATGGAGAGGCATTTTTAAGTTTATTTAAACAGGCAAGTGGGACTCTTTTTGGATTTTTAGACATCTTTTCAGGAGGAGCATTGAGAAGATTTTCAATTTGTGCTCTAGGTGTAATGCCTTATATCAGTGCTTCAATTATTTTACAGCTGTTAACTGTAGTTTATCCTTCTATAAAAGAGTTATACAGAGAGGGTCCAGAAGGAAAAAGGAAATTAGCTTATTACACTCGTTATTTAACGGTTGTTATCTGTTTAATTCAGGGATTTGGCATTTCAGTGGGTTTAGAAAGGATGACTGCTCCTAATGGAGTTCCAATAGTTAGTGAACCAGGATGGCTTTTTAGGATTACTACTATGATTAGTTTAACTGCTGGCACTATGTTTCTGGTTTGGCTTGGTGAACAGATGACAGAACATGGGATAGGAAATGGAATTTCTATAATAATATTTGCTGGAATTGTAGCTGGTATTTTTCCAGCTACTGCAAGAACTCTTAAGTTTGTTCAAACAGGCGAGTTTTCAGCTTTTTCATTACTTTTAATACTTGCTCTTATTGTAGGTATATTAGCCTTTACCTGTTTTATGGAATTGGCTCAAAGGAGAATTCCCATTCATTATGCAAAAAGACAGGTAGGTCGTCAAATAGTAGGGGGGCAGAGTACATATTTGCCTTTGAAAGTAAATACAGCAGGAGTTATTCCTCCAATATTTGCTTCATCTATTTTAATGTTTCCTGCAACTATTGCTAATTTTGTGCCTATAGACTATTTTCAAAGAGTAGCAAGCTTTTTAAGACCAGGTGCTATATTTTACGAAATTCTTTTTGCACTTCTAATCATTTTCTTTTGTTATTTTTATACAGCAGTTATTTTTAATCCTAAGGAGGTTGCTGATAATTTAAAAAAATGGGGTGGATTTATTCCTGGAATTAGGCCAGGGAGGGCGACAGAAGAATTTATAGATAAAGTTTTGACAAGGATTACTTTGATAGGTGCCCTTTATGTGGCTTTTATCTGCGTTTTACCCAGTTTTTTGATTACCAAGCTTAATCTTCCCTTTTATTTCGGTGGAACTTCTCTTCTGATTGTGGTTGGAGTTGCTATGGATATAATGGGCCATATTGAAGCTCATCTACTTAGTCGTCAATATGAAACATTTATAAAACAAAGCAAAATAAAAATCAGATAAAGGAGGTGTGCTATGAATATAATATTTTTAGGACCTCCAGGTGCAGGGAAAGGAACACAGGCAAAAATTTTAGTAGAAAAATATGGGATTCCACAGATCTCAACAGGAGACATGTTAAGAGAACATGTAGCTAAAGGGACTGAGCTTGGGATGAAAGCTAAGGAGTATATGGAAAAGGGGCAGCTTGTCCCTGATGAGATTATACTTAGTATGGTAAAAGAAAGACTTAGTCAAGATGATGCCCAGAAGGGTTTTATATTAGATGGTTTTCCAAGAACAGTTGCTCAGGCTGAAGCTTTAGACAAATTATTAGAGGAGATGGGTAAAAAAATAGAATATGTTCTTGCTCTTATAGTTCCTGATGAAGAGTTGGTTACCAGACTTACAGGTAGAAGGACTTGTAAAAATTGTGGAATGATGTATCATATTAAATTCAAACCTCCCAAGGTAGAGGGGAAGTGTGACGCTTGTGGAGGAGAACTTTATCAGAGAGCGGATGATAACGAGGAAACAGTAAGAAATAGATTAAAGGTTTATCACGAACAAACAGCACCACTTATTGAATATTACAAAAAGAAAGGTGTTTTATTTGAGGTTGATGGAAATAAAAGCATTGAAGAGATTACTCAGCAACTTATTAATATTTTAGAGAAGAAATAAGTTGTATAAGAAACTTTTTGGTAATAGAGCTATTTTAAAAAATAAGTGGGAAATAGAGTTACTAAGAAAAGCCAATGCGATTGTAATGGAGGTTTTGCTTGCTCTTAAGGAAGAGGTAAAGCCAGAAAAGAGCACTTTTGAATTTGAAGAGTTAGCTTTAAGGATTTGTGAAAAGAAAAAAGTTAAGCCAGCTTTTAAAGGATATAGAGGTTATCCCTATGCACTTTGTGTTTCTGTAAATGAAGTTATTGTGCATGGAATGCCTAAAAAAGAAATAGTGCTTAAAGAAGGAGATATAGTGAGTTTTGATTTTGGTGTGATTTACGAAGGATATGTTGGTGATGCTGCTTTAACAGTAGGTGTAGGGGAGATTTCAGAAACTGCTAAAAATTTACTTAAGGTGACAGAAGAGGCTTTATATAAAGGTATTGAAAAAGCTCATTTTGGTAATAGAATAGGGGACATTTCGAGTGCTATACAAAGGCATGTAGAAGCTCATGGATTTAATGTTATTAGAGAATTTGTTGGGCATGGAGTAGGAAGGCAATTACATGAACCCCCAGAGGTGCCTAATTTTGGAAAACCTGGAAAAGGGCCTAAAATAGAGATAGGGATGGTATTAGCGATAGAGCCTATGGTTTCTGCAGGAGATTATAGAGTAGAGATTTTAGAAGATGGATGGACTGCTGTAACAAAAGATAGAAGTTTAGCAGCTCATTTTGAGCATTCAGTTGCAATAACCCCTGAGGGGCCAAAAATTTTATCAAAGGTTTAAGAATATGTCTAAGGAAGATGTAATACTTTTAGAAGGGAAAGTAGTAGAAGCTTTACCTAATGCTATGTTTAGAGTGGAGCTTGAGACTGGTAATAAAGTTTTGGCTCATATTTCTGGAAAAATGAGAGTGCATTATATAAGAATATTACCTGGAGATACGGTTGTTGTTGAACTTTCTCCTTATGATTTAACAAGAGGTAGAATAGTTTATAGAGGAACAAAGAAGGATTATGAAAAAGGGAGGTAATAGTTATGAAAGTAAGTCCTTCTGTGAAAAAAAGATGTAGAAAATGTAGAATAATTAAAAGAAAAGGAGTTGTTAGAGTTATTTGTGAAATACCAAAGCATAAACAGAGGCAGGGTTAAGGAGGGATAAATATGCCTAAAATTGCAGGAGTAGATGTTCCTGAAAATAAACCAGCAGAGGTAGCTTTAACTTATATTTACGGAATAGGAAGAACTTCAGCCCAGAAAGTTTTAACTAAAGCGGGAATAGATTGGTTTAAAAAAATAAAAGATTTAACAGAAGAAGAGATAAACAGAGTAAGACAAATAATTGAGAAAGAATATAAAGTAGAAGGAGACCTCAGAAAAGAAGTAAGGCAAAATATTCAAAGACTTATTTCTATTGGTTGTTATAGAGGCTTAAGACATAGAATGAAACTTCCTGTAAGAGGGCAGAGAACAAGATCAAATGCAAGAACTTGGAAAGGACCGAGACCAGGATCATTAAGAAGGAAGAAAAAATAAAGGAGGGATAGGAAGTGGCGCGTCCAAGAAGAAGAAAGAAAAAAGTTAAAAAGACTGTTACTGAAGGTATCATTCATATACATTCAACTTTTAACAACACTATAGTTACGATTACTGACAGACAGGGAAATACAATTTCTTGGGCAAGTGGGGGAACAGAGGGTTTTAAAGGCACAAGAAAAGGAACTCCTTTTGCTGCTCAGTTAGCAGTTCAATCAGCTCTAAAAAGAGCTCAGGAATATGGATTAAAGGAAGCTTGGGTGTATGTGAAGGGTCCTGGTCCAGGGAGAGAAGCAGCTTTAAGGGCTTTGCAGGGCTCAGGGATAAAAATAACTCTTATTAAGGATGTTACACCCATTCCTCATGATGGGTGTCGTCCACCTAAGAGAAGAAGAGTATAGAAAAATTTTTAGAGGAGGTTATCTAAGGTGGCAAGATATACAGGACCAAGATGTAGATTGTGCAGAAGAGAGGGAATGAAATTATTTTTAAAAGGTGAAAGATGTTATACTGATAAATGTGCTTTTGAAAGAAGAAGCTATCCACCTGGTCAACATGGACCTCAACAAATTAGAATTAAACTTTCTGACTATGGGATTCGTTTAAGAGAAAAACAGAAAGTAAAAAGAATTTATGGTATTTCTGAAAAACAGATGAGAAGATATTATGAAATGGCAACAAAAATGCCAGGACAATCAGGCCATAATTTATTACAACTTCTTGAAAGAAGACTTGACAATGTGGTTTATAGATTAGGTTTTGCAGTCTCAAGAGCTCAGGCAAGACAATATGTTAATCACGGATTTTTTAAAGTTAATGGAAGAAATGTAGATATTCCTTCCTATCTTGTAAAACCTGGAGACGTTATAGAACTTAAAGAAAAATACAGAAACAATCCACAAATTCTTGAATCCTTAGAAGCTGCGGTAAGAAGAGGTGTACCCTCTTGGTTGGAATTAGATGAGGGGAATTTTAAAGGTGTGGTAAAAAGTCTTCCTACAAGAGAAGATATTACTATGCCTATTAAAGAAAGCTATATTATTGAATTTTATTCCAGATAATTAACTCATAAGTTCTTAAAAAATTACAGAAGAGGGTAAAAAAACTATGAAAAAGGAAGTAGAATTAATTAAACCAGAAGAAATTAAAGTTCATAAGGATAGTCAATTTCCTTTTTATGGAAAGTTTATAATTGAACCATTAGAGAGAGGATATGGAATAACACTTGGTAATGCATTAAGAAGGATTCTTCTCTCTTCTATTCCTGGATATGCTATTACAGAAGTTAAAATAGAAGGTGCACCTCATGAATTTACAAGTTTACCTGGTATTATAGAAGATGTTCCTGAAATAATTCTAAATTTAAAAGGAGTGAGATTTAAACTAAATGGAGAAGGGCCATTTTATTTTAAACTTGAAAAGGTAGGTGAAGGAGAGGTTAAAGCAGGAGATATTAAAATAGATAAAGAAGGAGAAATTATAAATCCTGATCATCACATTGCAACATTAACTAAGGATGGAAAACTTCTTATGGAATTGAAGGTTGAAAGGGGAAGGGGATATGCACCAGCTGAATATACTAAAAACAACGAAATAGGAGTGATTTTGGTGGATGCTATCTTTTCTCCTGTAACTAAGGTGAATTTTAATGTGGGACAAGCTCGTGTAGGTAAAAGTAGTGATTATGATAGTTTAATAATGGAAATCTATACTGATGGCACTATAGATCCCAAGGAAGCACTTGCCAGAGCTGCTAAAATTTTAATGGAACAGCTTATGATATTTTTTAAAGATGAAGAAATCTCTATTGAACCTTCTGTATCAAAGGAATCTGCGATTAATAATTTGCTTAATATGACTATAGAAGAATTAGAGCTTTCTGGAAGGGCTTACAATTGCTTAAAAAATGCTGGTATAAACTATGTGGGTCAGTTGGTGCAAAAGACAGAAACAGAGCTTCTCAAGTTAAGAAGCTTTGGTAAAAAATCACTGGATGAGATTGTAGAAAAGTTATCTAGATTAAATTTAAGACTTGGAATGACAGATATTAAATGGAAACCATCCAAGGATTAATTCAAAAAGGGGAGAGGAGAAAATGAGACATAGGAAAATTAGCAGAAGACTTGGAACAGATACAGAACACCATAAAGCAATTTTGAGAAATATGGTAACAGATTTGTTTAAACACGGAAGGATTACAACAACCTTAGCCAAAGCAAAAGAATTAAGAAGAGTAGCTGACAAAATGATAACGCTTGCTAAGAAAGGTGATCTTGCATCAAGAAGAAAAGCTTTAGCTTTTATTAGAGATAAAGGGGTAGTAAAAAAACTATTCAGTGAATTGAGAGAAAAGTATTTGGATAGAGCAGGCGGTTATACCAGGGTCATTAAAATCGGTCCAAGAAGAGGAGATGCTTCAATGATGGCTGTGGTGGAGTTGGTAGAGGAAAAAATAACTACTAAAAAATCAAAAATAAAAAAAGAGAGATTAAAAAAAGTTGTAGAGTTTATTGAAAGAAAAAAAAGAGAGTATGGATTGATAAAGGAATCTGTTTCAGCAGAAAAAAAAGAGAAAAAAGAACCTGAAGCTGAAGTTTCTCAGTCTGAGCTTTCTCAATCTGAAACTCAATCAGAAAAGAAAGAGGAATCTTAATTAAATAAAATTTTATTATGAATGCTATTAGAATTTGATGAAACGCTGAGAGAAAGTCTTTTTAATCTTTTAAATTTTCCTCAAAAAGAAAAAGAACTAATAATTTCATTTTTGAGAAAATTTAAGCATAGGGAAGATTTTTATTTAACCGGGGGAACGGTAAGGTCCCTTTTTATTTCAGAAAAAACCACGGATCTTGATTTTACAGTTAAAAAAGAAATTATCTCTCTGGTTCTATTTGCTAAAGATTTTTTAAAATATCACTTTGTCCCTCTTGCTCCGGAGTTAGGAATATATAGACTGGCTAAGGGCGAAAACACTATAGATTTTACAGCTTTTAGAGGGGAAACCATAGAGGAAGACTTAAAAAAAAGAGACTTTACGTTTAATGCTATGGCTATACCTATTAAATCTCTTTTTGAAAATAAATTTATAGTACTTGATCCTTGTTCAGGCTATAGAGATCTTAAAGGAGGTGTTATTAGAGCTATTGGTGAGGAAAACATTACAGAAGATCCTTTAAGAATTTTGAGAGGGTATAGATTTTTTGCCTATGGTTATGGAAATATAGAGGAAAACACAAGAAGGATTTTTTGCCTTCACAAACACAAAATAAACTTGTGTGCTAAGGAAAGGATTTTACAGGAGCTTTTATATATATTGAATACTTTCAAAGCCTTTGAAACTTTTAAGTTGATGGATGAAGATAATATTCTTACAGAAATTTTTCCTTACTTAGAAAAAACCAGAGGTGTTCCTCAACCCTCTTTTCATCATTTAGATGTAGCAGGACATCTTTTGGAATCATTAAAATGGGCTGAAGAAATTTTAAAAGATCCAGAGAAATATCTGGGAATGAAAAAAATTGAGGAAATGAAAGACGTAGATTTTATTGTTTCTGTTAAACTTGCGAGTCTTTTTCACGATCTTGGTAAGGCTTTTACTTTTGATATAAAGGATAGAATTACCTTTTATGGGCACGAAAAGGTTTCTGCTGAGCTTTTTAAGGAAATGGCAGGAAGACTGAAGTTTAAGAGGGATTTGATTAATAGGATCTATATTCTTATAAAGAATCATATGAGACCTTTTCATCTGTTAAATGAAAAGGAAAAGGGAAGGTTAACTTTAAGAGCTAAGAGGAATTTAATAAGGGATGTGCCTTATCTCAAGGAGCTTTTTATAGTTTGTATGGCAGATTCTCTGGCAAGCCAGGGACCAGATAAAGAGCCAGATTATGAAGAACGCTTGAAATTGTTTTTTTATGAACTTTTTGAGTTGAAAGAACAGATTGAAAAAGAAAGTAAAAAAAAGAGAATTATTACAGGGAATGATTTAATAGAACTTGGTTTTAAACCAGGTCCTATATTCAAAGAAATTTTGCAGGATGTAGAAATACAGATACTTGAAAAGAGATTTAAATCTAAGGAAGAAATTCTGGGTTATATAAAAGAAAAATACGGTAAAGAAAAGCTTTAGAAGTATTTTCTAAGCTTGTAAATTTTTAAATTTAAGGTAAGGTAAAGGAAAAAATTTTTATAAGGGGAGGAAAGTGAGAACATGAAGGTAGAGTTGCAGGATTTAAATGAAGTAGAAAAACTTTTGAAAGTTGAAGTTCCCAAGGAAAAAGTAAATGAAGTGATTCAGAAAATCACTACACAGGTGAGAAAGAAAGCAAAAATTAAAGGATTTAGAGAAGGTAAAGTTCCTGTATATCTTGTTAAAAAACTATTTAAAGAAGAAATTGAGGAGAAAAGTATAGCAAGAATTATAGAGGATACTTTAAATGAAGCTATTAAAGAAACAAAAGTAGAACCCCTTTTAAGACCTAAGGTGGAAGAACTTGGGGAATTAAAAGAAGGAGAATCTTTTAATTATTCTGTTCTAGTAGAAGTAAGACCCGAGATTAATATAAAAAGGGAGGATTACATAGGGATAGAGGTTGAAAGAGATTCTGATGAATTAGATGAAGAAGAAGTAGATAAGGTTTTAAATGAATTTAGATATTCTTTTTCTGGATTAAAAAAAGTTGAGAAGGGTGAGCCAATTGAAGAAAGATATGTAGCAGTTATTAAATTTGAAGCTTATGAAGGAGATAAACTTATTCCTGGGCATCAAGCTGAAGCACTGTTTGTAGATGTAGGGACAGGAGAATTTAATGAAAAAGTTGAAAAAGAGTTAGTAGGGAAGAAAGAAGGAGATAGATTTAGTGTTGAGGTAGAATATCCAGAAGAGGGGCTCAATCCACTTTTAGCTGGTAAAAAAGTTAGGTATGAAATAGAAGTAAAGGAAGTTTATAAGAGAGAGTTAAAAGAACTTAATGATGAGTTTGTGAAGAGTTTAAATATGGGATTTGAGACAGTTGAAGATTTAAGAGAAAGTATAAAAAAGAGATTGTCAGAAGAAAAGAAAAGAAAAAATGAAAACAAATTTAGAGAAAGACTTTTGGGAAAAATTTTAGAAAAAGTGGATTTTAAAGTGCCATCTCGATATGTTGAACTGAAACTATATCAGTTATTGGATCAAGTAAGAGAAACCTTAGAAAGAGATGGCTTAAGTTTTGATAAACTTAATATCTCTATGGATAAGCTGAAAGAGAGGCTTTATCCCATTGCTGAAAGACAAGCAAAAGAGGAACTTTTATTAGAGAAAATATCAGAGCTTGAAAATATTGAAATTCCTCAAGAGGAGATAGATAAGACTGTGGAGGATATTTCAAAAGGATTAAAAATTTCTATGGAACAAGCTCGGGGGATTGTTTATTTCAACATACTTCCAAAAAGACTGGCAGAGAAGACCTTGCAATTTTTAGTAAATAATGCTAAACCTACAAATAAGGAGAATTAAAATATGTCCTACTACATTCCGATTGTAATTGAGCAGACAGGTAGAACTGAAAGAGCTTATGACATATACTCCAGACTTTTAAAGGAGAGGATTATATTTATAGGCACATCAATTGATGAGAATGTAGCTAATTTGGTTATAGCCCAGCTTTTGTATCTGGAAGCTGAAGATCCTGAGAAAGATATAATGCTTTATATAAACTCTCCTGGAGGATTGGTAACTGCAGGTCTTGCTATTTATGATACTATGCAGTATATAAAACCTGATGTATGCACTATTTGTGTGGGGCAGGCTGCAAGCATGGCAGCAGTTCTTTTAGCAGCAGGGACTCACGGAAAAAGATATGCTCTTCGTCATTCAAGAATAATGCTTCATCAACCAATTGGTGCTTTTCAAGGACAAGCTACAGAGGTTGAAATTCAGGCAAAAGAAATTTTGCGTTTAAGAGAGATGCTTAACGAAATTTTATCTAAACACACTGGAAAGCCCAAAGAAAAGATTAAACAAGATACTGAACGGGATTTTTATATGTCCGCAGAAGAAGCTTTAGAATACGGACTCGTAGATAAAATATTAATTACAAGGTAAGGTGACAGGATATGAAAGAATTTGGACGAGAGCCAAGATGTTCTTTTTGTGGAAGATCCCAGAGTGAGGTCAAAAAACTCATAGCTGGATCTTCAGCTTATATTTGTAATGAGTGTGTAGAGTTGTGTAATGAAATTTTGGAAGAGGAATATGAAAGAATCAATTTTTCAGAAGAGGGTTATCTCAAACTTCCTAAACCTTCGGAAATAAAAGCATATTTAGATCAGTATGTTATAGGTCAGGAGAGGGCAAAAAAAATACTTTCTGTAGCAGTATATAATCATTATAAAAGAGTAGAATATCAGAAGTTAAGGAAAGGTTATTTGAAGGATGTTGAACTTCAGAAAACCAATATTTTATTAATTGGACCAACTGGATGTGGGAAAACTCTTCTTGCTCAAACTTTGGCTAAATTTTTAAAAGTTCCTTTTACTATTGCTGATGCCACACCTCTTACTGAAGCAGGTTATGTGGGTGAAGATGTGGAGAATATCCTTCTTTATCTTCTTCAGGCTGCTAATTATGACTTAGAGCTTGCTCAGAAAGGAATTGTGTATATTGATGAAATAGATAAAATTTCTAAAAAAGGAGAAGGTCCATCTATTACAAGAGATGTATCAGGAGAAGGTGTTCAGCAGGCACTTTTAAAAATTTTAGAAGGCACTATAGCTAATATTCCACCTAAGGGAGGGAGAAAACATCCTCAACAAGAATACATCAAAATGGATACTACAAATATTTTATTTATATGTGGGGGAGCATTTGTTGGATTGGATGAGATAATTAAAAGAAGACTTGGTAAAGGCTCTATAGGTTTTGGTGCAGAAATCAAGAATGTTAAGGATCTTACCTTAGGAGAAATTTTGTCAAAGGTCCAACCAGAAGACCTTATAAAGTATGGATTTATCCCTGAATTTGTAGGTAGAATTCCTGTAGTTGCAACCTTAGATGAACTCACAGTTGATGATTTGGTAAAAATACTTGTTGAACCCAAAAATTCAGTGATAAAACAATATCAAAAGCTTTTTGAGATGGAGGGTGTTGAACTTAAGTTTACAGAAAATGCTTTAAGAGTAATTGCTGAAGAGGCAGTTAAAAGAAATACAGGGGCTCGCGGTTTAAGATCAATAATTGAAGAAGTGATGGTAGATGTGATGTATGAGATCCCCTCCTTAACAGATGTTAAAGAATGTGTAGTTACTGAAGAAGTAATCTTGAAAAAAGAAAGACCGATCTTAATTTTTAAGAAAGACAAAAAAGTAAAGGAGGGGTAGAGAAGATAATGTTTAATGAGAGTTTAAAAGTTTTACCATTGTTACCTTTAAGAGAAATAGTAGTATTTCCCTATACGGCGGTTCCTCTTTTTATTGGTAGAACAAAGAGTATCCTTGCTATTGAAAAAGCTTACGAAGGAGACAAATTGATTTTTCTCTCTGCTCAGAAAGACGCAAAGTTGGATAATCCTACTGAAGAGGACATATACAAAGTTGGAACTATATGTAAAATAATACAACTTTTAAGACTCCCTGATGGAACTTTAAAGATTTTGGTTGAAGGGTTAAATAGAGGAAGAATAGTAAGGTTTTTATCTAATTCTGATTATTTTACAGTTGAGGTAGAACCTAAAACTGAAATTATTGAAACTGATGTAGAGACCGTAGCCCTTCTTAAACTTTGTAAAGAATCCTTAGAAGAATATTCGCATTATAACAAAAAAGTTAATCCTGAGCTGGTTAATAATCTTCTTAGTGTGGAAGGTCCAGCAGAGTTTTCTGATAGACTTGCAGCTGTTTTAAATCTCAAATTAGAACAAAAACAGAAATTACTTGAAACAGTAAGCGTTAGAAAACGTTTAGAAATTCTTCTCAATCATCTAAGAGGTGAGATAGAGATAATCAAGACCGAGTCCCGTATAAGAGAAAGAGTTAAAAAGCAGATGGAAAAGGCTCAAAGAGATTATTATCTTCAGGAGCAGATGAAAGCTATTCAAAAAGAACTGGGAGAAAGAGAAGATGGAAGAAGTGATCTTGCTGAATTAGAAAAGAGAATAAAAAAGAAGAAACTTCCTAAGGAAGTTGCAAGTATTGTGCGTAGAGAATTCAAGAAACTTTCCTTAATGTCTCCCATGTCTGCTGAAGCAACAGTAGTAAGAAATTACATTGATTGGCTTCTTAGTCTTCCATGGTATGAGAAAACAAAAGATAACATAGATATAGAAAAAGTAGAAGAACTCTTAGATAAAAACCATTATGGACTGGAAAAACCCAAACAGAGAATCATAGAGCATTTAGCTGTTCAAAAGCTTATTAAATCTATTAAAGGACCTATTCTTTGTTTTGTTGGTCCTCCAGGAGTGGGTAAAACAAGTCTTGCTAAATCTATAGCTGAGGCAATAGGAAGAAAGTTTGTTAGGATGTCTCTGGGTGGGGTGAGAGACGAGGCAGAGATAAGAGGGCACAGAAGAACTTATGTAGGGGCTTTGCCTGGAAAGATTATTCAGGGTATGAAAAAGGCAGGAACTATCAATCCTGTTTTTTGTCTTGATGAAGTGGATAAGATAGGTATGGATTTTAGAGGAGATCCGGCTGCAGCCCTTCTTGAAGTTCTTGATCCGGAACAGAATCATTCTTTCCAGGATCATTATTTGGAAGTGGGATATGATTTATCAAAAGTTCTTTTTATTACCACTGCTAATGCTCTTTATACTATTCCACCTGCTTTGCTTGATAGAATGGAAATTATAGAGCTTCCTGGATATACAGAAGAGGAAAAATTAGAAATAGCAAAAAATTATTTATTACCAAGACAGCTTCAGGCTCACGGATTAGAGCCTGATATGGTACCTCTGGATGATAAAGCTATACTTGAGATTATAAGAAAATATACAAGAGAGGCAGGAGTTAGAAATTTAGAGAGGGAACTTGCTACTATTTGCAGAAAAATTGCCAAAGATGTGGCTAAGAATCCAAAAGAATTTAAACCGTTTAAGATTACAATTTCTAAGCTGGAAGAACTTTTAGGTGTTCCTAAATATAGATATGGAGTAGCTGAAGAACAACCTCAGGTTGGTATAGCTACAGGTCTTGCATGGACAGAAACTGGGGGAGCATTACTTCAAATTGAAGCAGTTATTATGCCTGGTAAAGGCAATCTCCAGATTACAGGAAAACTTGGAGAAGTGATGCAGGAATCTGCCCAAGCTGCTATGAGTTATGTGAGGTCAAGAGCACTTCAGCTGGGATTACCTTTAGACTTTTACAGAAAAATTGATATTCATGTCCATGTCCCTGAGGGAGCTATACCCAAAGATGGACCAAGTGCTGGTATAACCATTGCAACTGCTATTGTGTCAGCACTTTTGAAAATACCTGTCAAAAATACCGTTGCTATGACAGGAGAAATAACTCTAAGAGGAAGAGTTCTTCCTATAGGTGGTTTGAAGGAAAAATTACTTGCTGCTATAAGAGGCGGGGTAAAGACAGTTCTTATACCTAAGGAAAACGAGAAAGAATTAAAGGAGATTAATCCAAAGATATTGAAAAATCTTGAAATTATACTGGTAGAAAACATGGATGAAGTTTTAAAAATTGCTCTTCTTCTTGAAGATCCTTCAACCTTGTTTAAAGAAGCTCCTTCTCTTGATATCTGTAAGTTGATAGAGTTGCAGGAAAAAATAAAAGATAAAGCAGTCACACTGGAACATTAAATAGATTATAAGATAGAGGTTTTTATTGATTCATTTTGCTTAAAAATTCTTCGTTATTTGTAGTGTCTTTCATTTTTTCAAGTAGAAATTCCATACATTCTACAGGACTAAGTGGAGAAAGGACTTTTCTTAACAACCATACTTTATGAAGTATTTCAGGTGGAAGAAGTAGCTCTTCCTTTCTTGTTCCGCTGAGATGAATATCAATGGCAGGCCAGATTCTTCTATCTGCCAAGCGTCTATCTAAAACTATTTCCATGTTTCCTGTGCCTTTAAACTCTTCAAATATTACTTCATCCATTCGGCTTCCTGTGTCAATAAGGCAGGTTGCAATTATAGTAAGACTGCCTCCCTCTTCTATGTTCCTTGCTGCTCCAAAAAATCTTTTAGGTTTATGAAGGGCATTGGCATCTATTCCTCCTGAAAGAAGTTTTCCACTTGAAGGCACAACCACATTGTAAGCCCTGGTTAAACGAGTTAAGCTATCAAGCAAAATTACTACATCATACTTACATTCTACAAGTCTTTTTGCTTTTTCAATTACTATTTCCGCAACCTGAGTATGTTTTTGAGGTGGTTCATCAAAAGTAGAACTTATAATTTCTGCTCTTGGAACAATTCTTTGCATTTCAGTTACTTCTTCAGGTCTCTCATCAACAAGGAGAATAATTAGGTGGACATCTGGATAATTATTTACTATTCCATTGGCAATATTCTGTAGTAATACAGTTTTTCCTGTTCTTGGAGGTGCAACAATAAGCCCTCTTTGTCCTTTACCAATTGGAACAAAAAGGTCTATAATACGAGTTGAATAATTTTCAGGATCAGTTTCTAAACGAAGCCATTCGTTAGGATGAATAGGTGTGAGATGATCAAAGGGTGTTCTTGTTCTTACAATATCTGGCGAATAGTAATTGACTTTTTCAATTTTTGCCAAAGCAAAATATTTTTCACCTTCTTTTGGCTGTCTTATATGTCCAAGTATAGTGTCTCCGGTTTTTAAACCAAATTTTCTGATTTGTGGAGGAGAGACATAGATATCTTCTGAACTTGGTAAATAGTTATAATCATTAAATCTTAGAAATCCAAATCCTTCAGGTAAAACTTCCAACACCCCTTCAACAATAACTTCAATTTCTCTATTTAAAAGATTGCTTACTATTTGATATATAACTTCAGATTTTTTATAGTAATTGTAAATATTTTCAATTCCTAATTTTTCTCCTAATGCATAGAGTTCAGAGAGGTTTTTTCCTCTTAACTCCGAGAGATATACAGGTGATGTAATAGTTTCAGGTAATTCTTCAGGAATTGTAGCTTCTGAATTTTCAGAGAAAACTTTACCGTTTGCTGATTGATCCATATTTTTCTCCCCTTTTTTATGAAAATTTAAAAAAATATTTTCAAAAATAAAGATTGCATTATTAAGATTTAGCAGAGATTATCAGATCTTTAAGAGCTAAAGCTCCCCGGGCAGGACTCGAACCTGCAACCTATGGGTTAACAGCCCACCGCTCTGCCAGTTGAGCTACCGGGGAACTTTAATATCAAAAATAATCAAATTAAATAATAAAATTGAAATTCCCTTTTGTCAAGAGGATAAACCTTAAAAATCTTGATATAGATTTCTGAATAAGTTATAATGAAAATAAAAATTTTACAAGGAGAGATGAAGATGCTTAAAAATTTTTCAATATTTGTTTTAGTTTTTTATTTAATTGCTTTTCCTTCCTTAATCTATGGAAAAAAAGGAAATAGTCCTAAAGAACTTAGAGGAGCGGGAATTGGAAAAGAAGTTAGCAGAGAGGCAAAAATTTTAAAAGAATGTGAAGGAAAAGAAAATTTTGGAGAATGGGTTAGGGAGAGAGCAAGAGAGAAACAGAGAATTGAAATCCATAAAGAGGTGACTAAAAACAAAGAAAAAAAGAGAAGAAAAAGAGAAAAAAATAAATCTAATATAGATTAGATGATGTCTCAGGATTCATTAATAGCTTTTGTTTTGCAAACCTTTTTTTCTTTTATAGCCATTATGAATCCTATAGGAAATACACCTATTTTTCTTTCTCTTGTAAGTCATCTTTCTGAACCCGAGAGAATAAAAGTTGCAAGAACAGGAATTATAGAAGAACATCCATGGCTTTTTGAAGAGGTGGAAGATGATCCAGAGAGTGTAGCTTTTACACCGTTAGGAACTCCTATTCTTGCTGGTCCAGGAACAATTACCTCTGCTTTATCCTTAACAGTAAATAAAAGTGATCTTTCTGTAATTTTTATAGTTATAACTACTTTTGCTTTAGTTTGTTTGATAACATATATATGCTTTATTTACGAAAAACTTACTAAAAGTATGAGTCCTTCTTTTATAGGTGTAATAACAAGACTTATGGGATTAGTTCTTTCTGTTGTTGCTGTTCAAATGATTATTGAGGGAGTAATGGAGGTAAGTGTAAATTTAATAAAAAGATTGAAAGCATTTTAAGTATGACAACACTTTCAGAAAAAGAAAAAAAGGTTCTTAAAAGTTTAATAGAAGGTATCCCTCTTTCAAAACGACCATTTTATACAATTGCTCAGAATATAGGACTAAAAGAAGAAGAGGTTCTAAAAATAACAAAAGAATTGCTTGAAAAAAAGATTATAAGAAGAATAGGAATAATACTCAGGCACAATCTTGCAGGTGTTGAAGGAAATGCTATGGTTGCCTGGAAAGCACCAGAAGAAAAAATAGAAGAAATAGGAAAATATCTTGCCTCCTATTCTTATATTTCTCACTGTTACATTAGAAAAACTTACGAAGACTGGAATTACAATCTTTATACCATGATTCACGGAAAGGATAGAGAAGAAGTAGAAAAAAGAATAAAAGAAATTTCAGAAAAATTTAATCTCAAGGAATATCAAATTTTATTTACCAAAGAAGAAATAGCAAGAAAACACGCCAAGTATGAACTTTAATTTTTACTGCATTTTAACAAAATAAGATGTTCATTAAATTCTGGAGCCTCTACAATTTTGGTGCAATTGTCAAACATTTTTTCATACTTTCTTTTGGTAACAACAATACCTTCTTTAATGGTTTGTGGATTTTCTAATTTAGGAATGCATCTTTGAAGATAAAAGGGAAGACTTGAAATATCACTTTTATAAAAATAGATTTCTCCCCTATAACTTTCCAAAATATTTTTAGCCTTGCCAACAAAACGGTTTTTTTCATAGTTATGCTTTACAACTATAATAATGATCAAAAGTAAAACTCCAGAAAAAATCAAGACATTACGTATATAATTTTTAGAAACAAAATTTGCTAAAATTATACAGAGAGGTGGATAGGCAAATAGAATGTAGTGATGAAGTTTATTTTTAGAGAGACTATAAAATATTAATACAAACAAGAACCAAAAAATGAAAGGTTTGATAGATGGAGTGTATAAAGATTTTACTCTGGTGAAAATTTTAATATAAATGGGTATGAAAAAGAAGGAGGTAACCAGAATAAGTAGAATGTAATAATAAAAAGGATAGGGATGAAAAAGTTTTTTCCCGGTGTATCTAAAAATATTTTCTTGAAGAAAAAATTTATAGAAATAAAGATAGCCAAATTTATAGAGCATATAGAAATACCAAGAACATCCTACTAACAAAAACAAGACAATTCCTAAGGGATTAAAAACAGGGAAATTTTTTTGAGTTAATCTGAAGAATAAAATCACGGTAAAAGGCAGAATAATTCCTACAGGTCCTTTGGTAAGAACTGCCAATCCCAGAAATATCCAGCCTAAAACAGGTCTTTTTTTTAAAAAAAAGTATATACTTCCTACGGAAAAGAAATTTAGAAGCATTTCAGGAGTAAAAGACCTTGCTTCTATCCATATGTGAGGAAGAGTTAAAAAAATTAAAATGCTCTTCCAGGCAGTATTTTTATCAAAAAACTCTGTAGCTATTAAATACATAAAAATTATTATTCCTGTAGCAGAAAGCCCAGAAACAAGTCTCAATGAAAATTCATTAACTCCAAAAATTAAAGAACTCACACTACCTGCCCAATAAAGCAAGGGAGGTTTTTCAAAGCGAGGATTGCAATTGTAATAGGGGACTAAGAAATCCTTCGTTTTAATCATATTTAAAACAACTGAAGCGTTTTTCCCTTCATCAGGAGAAGTAAGGTTTATAGACCAGTTTGAAAAAATAAGAAAATAAAAAGAGATAATTAAAAGAAAGAAAATGCCCTTTTTGTTAAAAAAATTATTCATTTCTTAAAGAAAATATAGCTCTTTTGCTTAAGTTGTTCAACTTTTAAATCGTGATATTATAAATTTAAAATGAAAATTTTTAAGATAATTTTACCCATAGCAATTATTTTTTTTTCAGCTTCACATCTGAAGGCTTTTGAAATAGAAAAGTTAAAAGGATATGTTTATGGAAGTAATATTCTTGTAAATGTTTTTTATAAAGATTTTCCCTTTCAAAAGCTTGTTCTTTCACTAAAAGAACAAAAAAATCCTATCTTAATAGAATATGAGTTTGAAATCTACAGAAAGCGTTTTTTATTGAGAGATATCCTTTTACATAAGGAGATTTTTTATCAGAAATTTTACTATGATTCAGAAAAGAATCTCTATTACTTGGAAGATAACTTTGGATTAAGAACTTTTAAAAAAGCAGAAAATGCTATCCTTTCTGTAACAAATCTGGAATCCTATCCAGTAAATTACACCCTGCCATCTGAAAATAAACCTTTAAAGTTAAAAGTAAAGGTTATTATTACATATACTACTCATCTTTCAGATGACCTCAGATATACAAAAAAAGAGCATTTTAAAAAAATAGAAACAGATAAAACTGTGGATTTTGATGAGCTTTTGGAAGGGTATTAAAACATTTTTTAAAAAATATAAAATTTTAATTTTTGTCCTTTTTTTCATAGGAATTACTCTTTGGCTGGAATTTAATATTTTTGATTTTTCTTTTCTGAGTCTATCTCAGAAGAATGTTTTTCTTTTTTTGCTTTTTCAACTTAACCTCATTTTTATTTTAGTTCTTCTTTATTTTATTTTTAGATATCTTTTTAAAATTTTTTGGGAAATTCAACCCAGAAGGATATCAAAAAGTATAAAAATTAAACTTTTTGCTACATATTTTATTTCTATAATATTTCCCTCTTTAATATTGATTTTAGGGAGCTTTTTCTTCTTTAAGAAAACGCTTGACTATTGGCTTAAAGAATTTTTTGAAGAGAAAGTCATTTCTCAATTTATGAAGGCAGAGGATTATTACAAGGAGACAGAAAGATATCTTTTAGTAAAGGGACAAGAAATCATTAAAAACTATATTTCAAAAGCTGAGGAATTAAAAAGCAAAGATCTGAGAGAAAAATACAGGTACTTTTCGAGTCTTGATTCTATAGAAATTTATAACTACTTTGGGGAGCGTTACAAAAGGACTTATTCTTCAAAGATTCCAGGAAAACTTGGTATACCTCCTTCCATTTTGGAAAAACTTAAAACAGAGAAAGCTCCTGTAACTCAGACCTCAATTATAGGTTCCAAAGCACTGGTGCGAGTATTTATCCCCTGTAAAGATAAATACGGTAATAAGTGGATACTTGCTACTGGAAAGGTTTTAAATTTACAAAAGTTTGCAGAAAGTGAATCTTTTCCTGAAAAAAAATACTTTAAAATTTTTAAAAAATTTTTATTGATGGCAGGGGCTTCAATTTTACTTCTCATAATTTTTGTAGGTATTTGGGTGGGAAGTAAAATAGGAAGAAATCTTACCGAACCATTAAGGAATCTTGTTTTAGCCACACAAAAAATTTCTCAAAAAGATTATCACATAGAGGAAATTCCTTTGACCACTTTTTCAGAAGATGAGATAGGGATTTTAATGAAATCTTTTAAAGAGATGGTTGAAAAACTTAAAAAATATGAAGAGGAAATGAAAAGATATAATGAGTATTTAATATCCATCTTAAATCATTTGCCTGTTGGAATTTTGATATTAAATCAGGATTTTCAGATTAGGTATCTTAACGAAAGTTTAAAAAAATTTTTGCAGACTTATGGATTTAATAGTATAGAAGAACTTTTAGGTCACTTGGATTTTTTTAATTTAATACACACAGTGGATCTGGATACACCATTTTATAGGGTTTTTGAATTTAGCAAAGAAGCAAAAGAAGTGTTTTTAGGGGTAACAGTGTTAAAGCTTAATCTCTTTCGCGAAGAAAATTTAATGGCTATTATTGAAAATTTAGAGGAAAAGGAAAATTTAAAAAGACTTTCCATCTGGAAAGAAGTAGCTGTAAGAATAGCTCATGAAATAAAGAATCCCTTAACACCTATTAAACTTTCAGTAGAAAGGCTTAGAAGAAAACTGGAAAAAAGTCTTGAGGGTGAAACCAAAGAAGTTCTTCTTAAGACAACAGAGGTTATTGAAAAATATGTGGAAGAACTTAAGAAACTGGCTACGGATTTTTACTATTTCTCTAAGAAACCAGTTCTAAATTTTGAAAAGGGTAATTTGTTAGAAAATCTTATAGAGGTTGTTAATCTTTATGAAATTGCATATCCAGATGTAAAGTTCAGTATTCAGGCTGATGATGATGGCGAGTGCATTTTTGATAAGTTTCACTTCAAAAGATTATGGATCAATTTGATTGACAATTCCATAAAGGCTATGCAAGAAAAGGGAAAAATAGAAATATTTTTGAAAAGAGCAGACGGACATATTGTGGTGAAGGTGGTAGATAGTGGGAAGGGTATTCAAGAAGATATAGCAAAAAGTATTGCTGATGGAGATCTAATAAAACTTAAAGAATTTGGGACAGGATTGGTTATGGCCTATTCTATTGTTAAGCTTCATAAGGGAACTTTTCAAATAGGAAAAAACTTTCCTTCTGGGACTTTTATTACTATAAAAATTCCTTGCAATCTTGAAATAAAAGAAGATTAAGTTATTTGCACTCTGCCCAATTTTTACCAAAAGAGAAATTTACTTTTATAGGTACCTTGATTTCATAAGGTAGATTTAAATATTTAAAAGGATGTTCCATTATTTTGGGAGCAAGCTTTCTAATCATCTCTACTTCATTTTCTGGAACCTCAAGTACCAATTCATCGTGAATTTGTAAAATTATAGCGGTTTTAAGATTGTTTTTCTTTAATTCTCTTTGTAAAGCCACCATAGCACACTTGATAAGGTCTGCAGCGGATCCCTGAATAGGGGTATTTATTGCCATTCTTTGTCCCAACTCCTTTACGGTTCTATTAGAACTGTAAAGTTCAGGTATATATCGTTTTCTTCCAGCTAAGGTTTTTACATATCCGTGTTCCTTAGCAAATTCCAAAGTTTTTTGAATATAATCTTTGATTCGTGGATAACGAGTAAAGTAACGGTCTATAATAGTTTCTGCTTCCTTAACGCTTATTTTAAGTTCTTTTGACAATCCATAAGCACTCATTCCATAAGCTATTCCAAAATTAATAACTTTACTTATTCTTCTCATCTCAGTTGTTACTTTTTCAGGAGGCACACCAAATACTTCACAGGCAGTAAAAGTATGAATATCTTCTCCTTTTTTGAAAGCTTCAATAAGTTTTTCATCCTCGGAAAAGTGTGCCAGAATTCTTAACTCAATTTGAGAATAGTCTAAGCTACAAAGCAGATACCCTTTTTCAGCAATAAAAACCCTTCTTATGGCAAGTCCTTCTTCTCCCTTTATAGGAATATTCTGTAAATTGGGATTTTGAGAACTTAGTCTTCCTGTTGCTGTTCCTGTTTGATTGAATTGTGTATGAAGTCTGTGAGTGCTGGCAGAAGCAAATTTTAAAAATCCTTCTAAGTAAGTGCTTTTTATTTTATATAAGGTTCTGTATCTTAAAAGATATTGGACGAATGGATGAAGAGGAGCAAGTTCTTCCAGAACTTCCGCATCTGTTGAGGGTAAAGAACTTTTGGGAGTTTTTTTAACTGAGGGAAGTTTCAATTTTTTAAAAAGAATGTTACTAACTTCGTGACTTGATCTGGGATTAAATTTGCATCCTGCTATGTCAAACATTTTTTCTTCTAACTCTTTAAGTTTTGCCTGATATTCCTGATTAAGACTTCTTACATAATCTAAGTCTATTTTGAATCCTCTTGTTTCCATTTCAAAAAGCACTTCACTTAAAGGTATTTCTACTTTTTTTAACCAGTCTATCAGACCTTCTTTCTGGATCTGATTGATTAAATCTTTTCCTACTAAAAGAAGTCCACAACTTTTTGTAGCTAATCCTTCGTTTTTTGAAAGTTTGGAAGTTTCCAAACTTATTTCTAAGTGCTCTTGTAAAAGGAATTCCAGATCATATTTTTTTAAGGATGGATTTAAAAGATAAGCTGCCAGCTTAGTATCAAATACATTGTTTAAAGGAAGATTAAAATTTTTCAGAAAACTTTTGTAATCATGAACAATAAATTCTGTTTCAGAGAATTTCTGGATCAAATTTTTTAAATGAGAGGCAGGTAACTTATAAGCTTCTTTTTCAGAAAGAGCTACTATAATTTCAGAAGGTTGAGCTAAGGAAAACAAAGAACCTCGAGGCTGGAGGAAAAGAAGACTTAAACAATCTTTTTGAGGAAGTTTAGAAATATCTTTAACCTCCATCAAGATAGGCTTAAAATCAGAGGAAGTGGATTTTATTTCAGATAAGAGTTTTCTAAATTCAAGTTTCTTAAAGATTTTTCTTAAAGTGGAATAATCAGGTTCTTTTCTTTTGTAGTAGGAAAGATCATAAGATGGAAGAGGTGTATCAAAATTAAGAGTTAAAAGGGCTACATTGTTTAACACTTGATCTTTGTACTTTATTAATTTTTCTCTCAGTTTAGGTGAGGACAATTTTTGAATATTTTGATACAGAGTTTCCAGATTTTTAAAACGCTTTAAGAGCTCCTTAGCTGTTTTTTCTCCAATTCCAGGAACTCCTGGGATGTTATCACTTGGATCTCCAGTTAAAGCTCTAAATTCAGGGAAAATCTGAGGAGGAAATTGATATTTTTTTAAAAATGTATCAAGATCCAGAAACTTTTCTCTAACTGGATCATAAATGGATACATTTTTATCTATTAAAGAGTAGAGATCTCTATCTCCAGCAATAATAATTGCTGAAAGATTTAAATTTTTTACTATGTTTTTTATAAAAGATGCGATAAGATCATCTCCTTCGTATCCAGGAGATGAGAGCACAGGTATGCCAAGAGCAGATATAATATCTTTTATATAAGGAATTTGGATTTTAAGTTCATCTGGCATTTTGGGACGGGTGGCTTTATAATTTTCGTATAGCTTATGTCTAAAAGTGGGCTCTTTTTCGTCCATGAACCAGATAATATATTCTGGATCCCATTCTTTAAGTATTTTAAGAACCATCTGGGTTACGCCGAATACTGCTTTAGTAGGAAGTCCTTTAGTGGTAGCTAAATAACCTGGTATTGCAAAATAGGCACGGTAAATAAAAGAAGAACCATCTATCAAAATTATGGAGTTATTTTTTAATTTGTCTGATGAAGGTTTAACCATGATAGAGACATTTTTAAAACATTTTAAGATAAAATCAAGCAATTTTTTCTTGACAAATTTAGAAAAAAGTTTAGACTTAAGCAAAAATCAAAAAAAGGAGGGGTCTTCTTTTGGCAGGCATAATAGTTAAAGAAGGGGAATCTTTCGAACAGGCATTAAAGAGATTTAAAAGATTAGTTGAAAAAACAAAAATACTTTCAGAGGTTAAAAAAAGAGAGTTTTATGAGAAACCAGGAGTAAGAAGGAGAAAAAAAATTCAGGCAGCTCGTAAAAAATTACTTAAAAAGCTCAAAAAACTTCAACAAAAAACGAAGCGTTAAAATTTAGTGCTACCTTGTAGTGTTAAAATATCTTAACAAGTTAGATTGGGAAAGGATATTAAATTGCCTAAGTAATTTTATTTACTCAGAGTTTTCCAAGTCACTTTCTCAAAAACTGACTCCTATTTTTTCTTATGAAGAAGCAATTAAAGCTCAAGAGAAAACCAGATTTGTTTGGAAATTATTAGAAAAGGGAGAAAATTTAGAACTCAATCTTTTAAAATCTTTAAGGAACCTTTTTGATAAGGCATTAAAGAGAGGATTTTTTTTACCAGTAGAACTTGTAGAGATAAAAAAATGGTTTATTGCTCTCAAAAAAATTATTCCTTATCTTGAAAATTCTCCATTTAATGATTTAAAAACTTTATACGAAAACATAAAAGAGATAGAGTTTCAGCTTGATAAAATACTTGATTGGGAAAAAGCTGAAATAAAAGATAGAGCTTCTTACAATTTATTTGTTATAAGAAAAAAGCTAAAAGAAGCAAGAGAAAGCTTATTTTCAAAACTTGAAAAAATAAAAGAAAATCTTTACAAGAAAGGCTATCTTCAGGAAAATCTTTTTACTCACAGAGAAGGAAGATATGTATTGCCAGTTAAAACAGAATACAAAAATAAAGTTAAAGGTATATTGCATGAAGTTTCTCAAAGTGGAGCCACAGTATTTATAGAGCCTGCAAGTATAATACCTTTAAGTAACGAGATTGAAAATTTACGCCATATAGAGCAAAGAGAAATCGTTAAGATTTTAAAAGAAATTTCTCAGGAAATTTTTACTTTCTCTTCCTCATTTTTTGATTTAGAAGACATTTATGCAGACTTTGAAATTACATTTGCTAAAGCAAGCTTAGGAAGAACTTACAAGGGGAAATTTCCACGACTTAAAAAAGGAGGTTTAATAAATATCCGATCAGGAATTCATCCACTTTTGTTATTAAAGAAAAAAGAAAAGTCTTTTCAAAAAATAGTTTACAATGATTTCATAATCGAAAACGGCCTTCTTATTTCAGGCCCAAACTTGGGAGGGAAAACGGTATCCTTAAAAACCATAGGGATTCTTACTCTTATGGGACAAAGCGGTTTTTTAATTCCTGCTGAAGAAGCAGAGTTGCCGGTGTTTTCAAAAGTTTTTGTGGATTTAGGAGATGATCAGGATATAATAGAAGGGGAATCTTCTTTTTCTTCCCATTTAAAAAGTCTGAGAGAAATTCTTGATAAAGCTGATGGAAATACATTAGTATTACTTGATGAACCTGGTAAGGGCACTAATCCAGAAGAAGGAACAGCATTAATTGCAGCTATAATTAATGAACTGCTTAAAAGAAAAACAAAAGTTGTTATCACTACCCATTCTCAGTTTCTTAAAACTCTCGGAGTTAAAATGAAAGATTTAAAATTAGCAACTATGGAATACAATTTGGGAACAAAGGAGCCGACTTATAAGTTAGTGTATAATGTGTGGGGTGAGTCCTTAGCATTTGATCTTGCTAAAAAAATGGGTTTTCCTGAAAATATTTTAAAAAAAGCAATGAATTATTTGAAGAATAAAGAATACTGGGAATGGTATAAAGTGGTGGAGGAAGAACGAAAAAAACTTAAGGAAATGGAAAAAGAATTAGCTTTAAAATTAAAAAGCCTTGAAATAAAAGAAAAAGCCCTGGAAGAAGAAAAAGAAAAGTTGAAAAAAAGTTATCACAAAAAGATGGAAGAACTGATTTCTATCTGGAGTGAAGAATTTAAAAGGATGATAAAAGATATTAAGAAAAGAAAAGAAGGATATAAAAAGGCAATTCAATATTTTGAAGATTTTGCCAGCAGATTTATGGAAAACTCCTTAGGAGAAGAAGAGATAAAAGAAGGAGATAAAGTTTTTGTGTTACCCTTTAAAAGGGAAGGTGAAGTGTTAAAGATAAAAGATAAAATGATAGAAGTTAAACTCGGAGGTTTTAAAATAGAGGTTCCTAAAGGAAGTGTTACAAAAGAGTATAAAGAAGCTGGATATACATTTCTTGGCTATTCTAAGGGAGTTATAAAATCAGAAATATCTCATAAAAGTTTTAATAATAAGATTGAGAAAAAAGAGACTTTAAAGCTTTTGGGATTAACTGTTGAAGAAGCTCTGAATGAGCTTGAAAAAACTTTAAATAGAGCTTTTTTAGAAGGAAACACAAAGATTTATCTGGTTCATGGACATGGCACAGGTAGATTAAGAGAAGGCATTAGAGCATACCTTAAAAATCATCCTCTTGTTAAAAATTTTAAATTTGCAGATCCTGCTGAAGGCGGCACTGGAGTTACTATCGTTTATTTAGAAGAAAAAGATTAAAAAAATAAAAATTTATATATAACTCTTGAACTTTTATAAAACTGTGTTAGAAAATATAGAAATTTGTCATATTAGTTCTGATAGGTGCTCTATGAGGCGAGCTTCAAATTTCCTTTTATCTCCAAAGATTTTCTCTCACTCGGGTAAAAAGATTAAGTGTGGCTTGAGCAAGAATTTTTTGAGTTTAATTTAGAAAAATATTTAAAAACAATAAAATTTTAAAAAATTATGTCTTTGGGAGATCTATTTGAAGAAGTAAAGAAAGCCTATGATATTGTAGAAGTTGTTTCTGGTTATGTTAGACTTAAAAGAGTGGGAAGAAATTTTGTAGGACTTTGTCCTTTTCATTCTGAAAAGGCCCCTTCTTTTGTGGTAAGTCCTGAGAAACAGATTTTCAAATGTTTTGGATGTGGAGTAGCTGGAGATGTAGTCACTTTTTATACAAAAATTAAAGGTCTTACTTTTAAAGAAGCACTTTTAGAGCTTGCTGAAAAGGCGGGTATTTCAGTAGACAAAAGATTTTTCGTTGAAAAAAGAAAAGAAAGAAGCTTAGCAGAGTTGAATTATAAAGTAGCAAAATTTTACCATCATCTTCTTTATTTTCACAGTTCTTCAAAAGAAGCTCGGGAATATCTTGAAAAGAGAGGAATAAGTGAAGAAACTATAAAGACTTTTTTACTGGGATTTGCTCCCTATGATGGAAGAGTTCTTGCAGGTTATCTAAGAAACTCTCAGGAAGATTTAATAAAAGGCAATGAACTGGGATTGATAAGAAAAACTTCTGATGGTTCGTATATAGATCTTTTTAAAGGAAGGATAGTTTTTCCTGTGTTTACTCTTAAAGGAGAATGTGCTGGATTTGGAGCAAGAGCTTTAGAAAAAGATGTAGAACCTAAGTATTTAAACACTCCAGAATCAAGAATTTATAAAAAAAGCGAAATTCTTTATGGTCTTTATCAGGCAAAAGAATACATTAAAAAAGAAGATCAGGGTATTCTGGTAGAAGGATATTTTGATTTTCTTAGCTTGTGGGAAAAAGGTGTTAAAAATGTCGTTGCTACTTGTGGAACAGCGTTAACAGAGAGCCATGTAAAAGTTTTGAAAATTTTTACACAGAACTGGATAATTTTTTATGACGGAGATCTTGCAGGAAAAAAAGCAACTTTAAGATCTATTTCTCTATTTTTAAAAGAAGGAATTTTACCAAAGTGTGTGATAATTTCAGAAGAAGATGATCCTGATTCTTGGGCAAGAAAGCAAAATTTAAAAGATGAAAGTCTTAAGAGAAAAATTGAAGAAATTACTGAAGATGCTATAACTTTTGCTATAAATTTTTATAAAGAAGAATTCAGTTTAAATCCTTCTAAAGCATTTAAAGAGATAATGGAAATTTTTAGATCTGCAGAGGATCCATTTTTAAGAAATAAGATAGCAAGAGAATTGAGCTTTCACTTGGGAATTCCGGAAAATGAAGTATTTAAAAGTTTTATAAAAGATATTACTGAAAGAGAACCAATAAAAGAGAGGGAAGAGGGTTATGATAAAGCTGAAGCGTGTTTAAAGATGATTGCTCAGTTCTTGATAAATTATCCAGAATACTATAAGGAACTTGAATCTTCTGGTCTTTCAAAGCTTCTTGAATTTTATTCTACTAAATTTTATGGCAAATTTTTAAAATACCTTGCAGAGGAATTTAAGTGCGGAAACATAGAAGTTGATTATATTCCTGACTTGGAATTTCAGGAAGCTTTAAGCGATCTACTTTTAAATCCACCTTTTGAGAACAAAGAAGAGGTTTTACAGCAGATAAAGGAGTTTATTAAAAAAGAGCTTGCCAGAAGAGAAATAAAAATAGTAACAGAGAGTTTAAAAAATCTTCAAATAAAAGGTTTAAAAGAAGAAATAGAAAAATACCTTTGGGTTTTGAAAAGATCTTTAACTGATAAATTGGTAGAAGAAACTGAAAAAAATAAAGGAGGGGGGTATGAGCCTCCATAGTGATAAAAAATTTTGTTTATTTAAGGAAGAAGAGGATTTTGAAGAAGTATTAGAGGAGGAAGAATGGTTAGATGATGAAGATGGAGAAAGGGGAAAAACTTCAAAAAATAAAAGTGCAGAAGATCCTATTAGGATTTATTTTAAAGAAGTTTTTTCTCACAAACTTTTAACCAGAGAAGACGAAGTAAGAATAGGAAGAGCTATAGAAGAGAACGAAAAGATAATTCTAAAAGAGGTCCTAAGTTATTACTCTCAGGTTATAAAGTTTTACCATTTGCTGATCAAAGCAGAGAGAAATAAAAATCTTACTTTACTTTTTAAGGATTATGACAAACTTTTGAAAGAGCCAGAAAAAGCAGAAAATTGGCTAAAAGAGTTGAAAAAGAATATAAATAAACTGGTTGAAAATTTTAAAAAGAAGAGAAAAGCGAAATTAATAGATAAAATTATAGATTTAATTTATGAAACAAGACCTACCAAACTTTTGCTTGATGAACTTTCTTGTGAAATACTTGAGAGTTACAAAAAAATTAAGGATTTTTATAAGTTTAAAGAAAGAATCAAAAAGGACTATTCTCTTAGAGAAAAAACCTTAGAAAAGATTTTTTCCTTTAATGGAAAATCTGATAATGTTGAACGACATTTTAAAAATTTTTCACTGGAGAAGTTTGAAATAGAGAAGATAAAAAAAGATATTGAGGGATATAACGATTTTTTGAAACAGACAAATGATTATTTTGGAGAACCTGTGGAGAAGATTTATAAAAGCGGAGAAAGTATATGCAGAGCCTTTCAAGAGATTAGAAAAAATAAAGAAGAGCTGGTAAAAGCTAATCTCAGATTAATAATATCTCTTGCTCGCAAATATTCTCCCAAGGGTATGTTTTTGAGCGATCTCATTCAAGAGGGGAACATCGGATTATTAAAGGCTATAGAGAAGTTTGATTATAGGAAGGGGTTCAAATTCAGCAGTTATGCTACTTGGTGGATAAGACAGAGTATAACAAGATATTTAGCTGAAAATACAAGGACTATAAGAGTTCCTGTTCATATTATTGAAACAATTTATAAGATAAGTAAAATCGTTTCTACGAAATTTTATCAAGAGTATGGAAGAGATCCCACTCTTGACGAGTTGGCCAAGGAAACTGGTCAATCTATAGAAAAGCTTAACTACATTTTTAAAGTGATGAAACATCCTGTTTCTCTTGAAACAACAGTTGGTGAAGATGATGATGCAACTCTTAGAGATTTTATAGAAGACCAGAATACTGTTAAACCTGATGAAGCTACTTTTAATATAGCACTTTCAGAAAAGGTTAGAGAACTTTTAAAAACTCTTTCTCCGAGAGAGGAAAAAATTATAAGATTAAGATTTGGTATAGGAGAAAAGGAAGCCTGTACTTTGGAAGAAGTAGGAAATAAATTTGGGGTTACCAAAGAGAGAATTAGACAAATTGAAAGTATGGCTTTAAGAAAACTTAAACATCCTAACAGAATTAAATTGTTGAAAAATTTTTTAATCTATGGCTCTTAGTGAAGTTTCTGAAACAACTAAAAAAGAACTTTTAGATATTGTTCAAAAAAACTTTCCTTTATATACACGTCCTTTTTTGAAAATAGGAGAAAAGTTAAGTTTAGAAGAAGAAAAGGTAATTGAAATCTTAAAAGAGTTTCAAAAAAAGAAAATTTTGAGGCAAATTTCAGCTATATTTAATCCTTTATTTTTTGGACACAAATCTGCTCTTTTTGCTTTTAAGGTTTCTCCAGAGAAGCTTGATAAGGCAGTATCAATTATTAATAAACATCCTGGAATAAGTCATAATTATTTAAGAAATCATAGTTATAATCTTTGGTTTATCTTGGTAACTTTACCAGAGGTAGATCTTCTGGAAGAGGCTAACAGATTAGCTGAGCTTTGCGAAGTAGATGACTTTTTGTATTTACCTGCATTAAGAATTTTTAGAATCTCTACTGTTTTTGAAGATAAAATTGCAAATTTTGATAAAGATGAGATTATAGATGCTGAGGCTGAAAAATTAAAGTCCGATGAAGTTATCTCAGAAAAAGACAAAACACTGGTAAAGATGTTACAGGAACCACTACCTTTAATTAAAAAACCATTTAAAAAAATAACAGAATCCCTAAATATTAAAGAGGAAGAGCTTTTTTTCTGGATAAGGAAGATGAAAGAAAAAGGTGCTTTAAGAAGATTTGGAGCACTTTTAAAGCACAATAAATTGGGTTTTAATATAAATATAATGGTGGCATGGGAAGTGGAGAAAGAGAAAATGGAATATATTATTGAAGATCTTTCTAAAAATCTTTTTATAACTCACTGCTATGAAAGGAAAACCTATCCCAACTGGAGATATAACCTTTATACTATGTGCCATTTCAAAGAAAAGGAAGGAAAAGAAAAGATCTCCTTACTTGCTAAAAAATATGGGATAGAAAATTTTGTCATGCTTGAAACCATAAAAGAACTGAAAAAAGTCAGATTGAAACTTTTTTATGATTTAAAAAAGGATGTTACATAGTTATAACCTATAAAAAGAACACCAGCTGTAATTATAATTCTTATTAATTTTTGAGGCATGTATTTTTGAAGTCTTGCACCACAAAAAAGACCTAAAGCACCACCTATTCCTAAAAATAGTCCTAATAACCAATCTGGCTGATGCCCACCTAAGGTAAAAATGATTACTCCTACTATAGAAGTTATGCAGGTTCCTGCCAGTGTTGCCCCTGCAAAAACATAGGCTGGGAGTCTAAAAAAAGCAAGAAGTATAGGAGCCATCAAAGCCCCACCTCCAATTCCATAAATACCTCCTATTGTGCCTATGAAAAGAGCCAGTAATGTAATAAAAAAAGAATTTAGCTCAAATACTTTTCCAGAGTATACAAATTTTAATTTTTTCCAGTTAAAGGTTAGTGTTTGGGGAGGATCAGAAGAAAATTTAATCTCTTTTTTAACTGCAAAAATTTCGTAAACCAATCTTGTAGCGATACTTAAAAGCACTAAACCTACTAATAGTTTAAATTTTTTTAGTTCATTAAAAAAAAGGATTCTTAGAAAATAGCCCACGATTACACCAGGAAGAGTCCCTAAAATGATTACTAAAGTTAGAGGAAAAAAGAACCTTTTTTCTTTCCAGTATCTGTAAACACCAAAGGGAATAGAAAAGACATTATAAAGATGATTGGTTGCACTTACAGAAGGTGTGGTAAATCCCAGAACACTTACTTGAAAGGGAAGAAGTAAAAAAGCACCACTTACTCCTCCAGAAGCACATAAAAAAGCAATAAAAAAACTAACTAATGGAGGTATTAAAATAGAAGTAGTAACTCCTGAAATAGGAAAAGTAATAGTAAAAGGGAATTCAATCATTTTATATTTTTAACTTATTATATCTGTAATAACAGTCTTTATACCAGGTCTCATTTTTTGGTCCGAGCTCTAAAGCTTTTTCATAATTTTTAAAAGCTAAATTAAGACTCCTTTTTTCTTCATAGATTCTTCCTGTATAATAGTAGGAAATTCCATTAAAAGGAATTAAAGATTTTGCCTTTTCAAAAAATTTTAAGGAAGTTCCAAAATTTTTAAGTTTGAAATTGATTATTCCTGCGAGTATGTTAGCAGTAAAAAAATCAGGATCATATTTGATAGCAGAATTTATATAATTTTTAGCTGTAGTCAGATTATTTTCTTTCATTTCTATTTCAGCTAAATAAATCAGAGCAATAGTATTTTGGGGGTAAAGCTTTAAAGCTTTTTTAAAGTAATTTTTTGCTTCATTCAAGTTTCTTTCTTTATAAGCCTTCTTACCTTTTTCCACATAATTGTAAGACTCTTCAGTTTTAAGAATAAGATTTTTAACTGTGTGAAATTTTTGAGTATCCTTTATAAGAATGCCAGTTGGTTTGAAAGTAGCAATGTATCTTTTGGTTTCTTTTATTCTTGATTCTGGTAAAGGATGAGTTGAGAGCCATTCAGGAGGTCTTTTTTTCTCCATTTTTTTAAATTTTTCAAAAACTTCTATCATTCCCTGAGGGGAATAGCCAGCTTTGAAGGCATAGAGAAATCCATATCTATCTGCTTCTCTTTCCTGGTCTCTGCTGAATTTAAGAGTTAAAAGAGAAGCTGAAATCTGTCCAAGTTGAAGGAGTATCTCACCGGTTAGATCTTGCGGAACAAGCAGGCTTCCTATTTGTAAGAGAATACTTAATGCTAATTGCTTTTCCAAAAACTTTACATGATGTCTTGCATTGATATGTCCTAATTCATGAGCAAGAACTCCTGCCAGCTGACTTTCGTTATCAAGTTGTAAAAAGAGTCCTCTTGTGATTACTACAGGACCTCCTGGTAATGCAAAGGCATTTACAATACCTGAGTTTACTACATAAAATTTATAAGGAACTTTTCTTTCTGTAATCTTGGCAATTTTTAAGCCCAAATAGTTAACATATTTTTGAACTTCTTTTTCTGGATAAAGCCCTTCAAACTTATCGATGTAAGAGGGAATATAAAGTTTACCGAGCTCTACTTCTCTTTCTTCTGATATAAGAGTGAAAACCGGTTTATTAGAATTAGAGGTTGTGCAACTGCTTATGAAGAAAAAAATTAAAAACCAAAAAATTAGAAGTTTAATAGTTTTCATAAGCAGTTATGAGGTTATTATATATAGAAAGAATTAAAAGATGTCAAGTTAAAATCTTTCAAATAAGGGGGTGATCAGTTTATGAAATTATATTTGGTTCAACATGGAGTTCCCAAATCAGAGTCTGAAGATCCTCAAAAACCTCTTTCTGAGGTTGGTAAAATGGAAGTTGAAAAGGTAGCACAGGCACTGAAAAGAGCAGGAATTAAAGTTACCAACATTTTTCATTCTGGAAAACTGAGAGCAAAACAAACGGCAGAGATTATAGGTGATTATTTAAATCCTTCAGGAGGGATATTGGAAGCAGAGGGACTAAAACCACTTGATCCTCCTGAAATATGGGCAAATAAACTATCTGATTTTAAGGATCCTATTATGTTAGTTGGGCATTTGCCTCATCTTCAAAAACTGTGTTCCGTGCTTGTTATTCAGGATGCAGAGAAACCCGTTATCAAATTCAGGCAGGGAGGAGTGGTAGCTCTTGAGAAAGATGATAAAGGAAACTGGATTATTTCATGGTTAGTTTATCCAGATTTCCTGTAATACATTATGTTATGTAATGCTTGACAAAAGCAAAAATTAGGTTAATTTTAATTTTTAAAATAAAGGATGGGCGGATAGCTCAGGGGGAGAGCATCGGCCTTACAAGCCGGGGGTCAGAGGTTCAAATCCTCTTCCGCCCATTTGTAATTTTTTAAATTTGCATTATAATTTTTCTTAATAAAAAGGGGCTGTAGCTCAGCACGGTTAGAGCGCCTGCCTGTCACGCAGGAGGCCGCGGGTTCAAGTCCCGTCAGCCCCGCCATTTTGCTTATTCTATATGAATGACTTGACCTTTTCTCTTAAAAAGTTTTTCCTATTCCTTCTTTATCCATCAAGTTTAATTTTCATTTTTTTTCTTCTTGTTTCTATTTATGTAATTCTTGAAAAAAGAAAAGGCAGAAGAAGATTTTTACTTTTTCTTGCTATTTTCATTTATTATCTTTCTTCCACTCCTTTTTTACCTTATTTCCTTTTAAAACAGCTTGAAGAAAATTACAGCCCCCCTCCAGAGGAAAAAATAGTTGAGGTAAAAAAAGTAGTTGTTCTTACAGGGAGAATTTACGGAGAAGAGACTCTTAGCTTGGAAGAAAGATTTAGCAGAGAAACTCTGGTCAGATTTTTGAAAGCTTTAGAATTAAAAAGACAATATCCAGACAAAGAAATAATACTTCTGGGTGGTTCTTATGAGGACAAAAATAATAGAGGAGCAACATATCTTAAAATAATGGCTGAAAAGTTTGGGTTCAAGGTTAAGGCAATTGATACTCCGCTTGATACTATTACCAGTGCAAGAGTATTAAAAGAGTATTTTTTAAAAGAAAGCAAAAAAACTGATACTCCTTTCTTACTTTTAACATCCGCCTATCATCTGCCGAGAGCTCTTTATCTTTTCAAAAAAGAAGGATTGACTCCTATCCCTTACCCTGCTAATTATTCCTATAAACTTTGCAAACCTTCTTTAAGTATATGGAAACTCTTACCCCATGATTTATATATTGATTTGACTAATAGAGCAACCCATGAATATCTTGCTTTAGCTTTTTACAAGCTGAAGTATTTTGTTTTGGGAATAGTAAAATGAAAAAGTCCCAGCTGAAAGAAAGAATTTTTGAGATTTCCGAATCTTCAAGGGAGGTTCAAAAAGCTTTTATTGAAATCGAAAGTGAAAAAATCATGGAAGTGGTTTATCTTGCTAAAAAGGTTATTTCTAAAAACGGTAAAATTCTCATTTTTGGAAATGGTGGAAGTGCAGCTGATGCTCAGCATCTTGCAGCTGAGCTTGTCAATCGGTTTAAAAAAGAAAGATCGCCAATGCCTGCTATAGCCTTAACCACAGATACTTCTATTTTAACTGCTGTAGCCAATGATTATGATTTTTCCGAAGTCTTTTCCAAGCAGATTTTAGCTCTTGGTAAAAAGGGAGACATAGCTCTTGGGATAAGTACAAGTGGAAAGTCTGTCAATGTAATATCTGCACTCAAAGTAGCTAAAAAACTGGGTATGCACACTGTAGGACTCAGCGGTGGAGACGGAGGCTTGATGAAGGAGCTCTGTGATTATTTAATTTTAGTTCCCAGTTATGAAACTCCTCGTATTCAGGAAGGTCATCTTTTATTTTTGCATATTTTTTCAGAGCTTTTAGAAGAGCTTATTTTCCAAGAATAGTATGCTTCTTGCAATAGAAACTTCCTGTGATGAAACAGGGGTCGCCCTTTTTTCTGAAGAAGGAAAATTAATAAAGCATCTTCTTTATTCTCAAGTAGCTATTCATTCTCCATTTGGAGGAATAGTTCCTGAAATTGCCTCCCGCAAACAATTGGAAATTTTAATGCCTTTAATAAAAGGATTGCTAAAAGAGGTAGAAGTTTCTATTAAGGAGCTAAGGTGTGTATGTGCAACCTTTGGTCCAGGATTGATAGGTTCTCTTTTAGTTGGAGTTTCCTTGGCTAAGGCTTTAAGTTTTGCTTTAAAAATCCCTCTTGTTGCAGTTGATCATCTGCAGGCTCATCTTTTTTCCATATTTCTGGAAAAAGAAATTGAATTTCCTTATATAGGACTTCTTGTATCTGGAGGGCATACCGCTCTTTTCTTGGTAAATTCTTGGGAAAATTACGAACTTTTGGGACACACAAGAGATGATGCCGCTGGAGAGGCTTTTGATAAAGTAGCTAAACTTCTTAATCTTTCTTATCCCGGAGGACCAGTAATTAGTAAACTTGCAGAAAAAGGAAATAGAAAAGCTATAATTTTTCCAAGACCACTTTTAGAAGAAAATAACTTTGATTTTAGTTTTTCGGGGCTAAAAACAGCAGTTTTAAATTATATAAGAACAAACCCTAACTTTAAAACCGAAGATGTATGTGCAAGTTTTGAAGAAGCAGTCTGTGAAGTGTTGATAGAAAAGACTTTCAAAGCAGCAGAAAAGTTTAAAATACCGCGTATTATTGTTGCAGGAGGAGTAGCCTCAAATAAAAGATTGAGAGAACTCTTTTATGAAAAGACAAAAGTTAAAGGATTTGAGATTTATTTTCCTTCTCCTGAGTTTTGTACTGACAATGCCGCTATGGTGGGAATTGTTGGATACTATAAATGGAAAAAAGGATTATGGGATAACTTAGAAAAAGAAGCTTACGCTAGAGCTATTTTTAAAAAAATTAAACTCTAATCTTTTAATTCCTTTTTAAGATCAAGTTCTTTTATTTTCTTTTGTAAATAAGCCCTTTCTAAGCCTATTTCTCTTGCAGTTTGAGATACATTGCCTTTATGTTCCAGAAGTTTTCTTTTAAGAAATTCTTTTTCAAAGAGAAGTTTGGCAGTTTTGTAATTTTTTTCTTTAAACCAAGGATCAGAACTTTCTTGAATTCCTCTCTTTTGTTTAATTGCATTTTTAAAATCCCCAGGCAAATCATTGTAACTTATTTCGTGTGAGGAGGACATTATAACAAGTCTTTCTATAAAGTTTTTAAGTTCTCTTACATTTCCAGGCCAGCTGTATTCAATCAGAGCCTCCATGGCATCTTTTTTAATAATCTTCTTTTCTGAACCTATTTTGTAACTAAACTCTTCCAGAAATTCTTCCACTAAAATAGGAATGTCTTCTTTTCTTTCTCTTAATGGAGGTATATAGATGGGGAAGACATTTATTCGAAAAAACAAATCTTCTCTAAATTTTCCTTTTTTGATTTCTTTTTCTAAGTCTTTATTAGTAGCTGAAATTATTCTTACATTAATCTCTACAGGTTTGTTACTGCCCAAGCGTTCAAATTTTTTTTCCTGTAAAACCCTTAACAGCTTTGCTTGAGCCTCAGGGCTTAAATCTCCGATTTCATCTAAAAATAAAGTGCCTTTATGAGCTATTTCAAGTTTACCTTTTTTATAAGTTTGTGCCCCTGTGAAAGCTCCCTTTTCGTATCCGAAAAGCTCGGATTCTATAAGAGTTTCCGGAATCGCTGCACAGTTTATTTCAACAAAAGCCTCTTTAGCTCTTTTGGAATATAAGTGAATAAGTTTTGCCACTACTTCTTTACCAACTCCTGATTCTCCCTGAATTAATACAGTAGTATCTGTGGGAGCAACCTTTACGATAAGCTCCCTTATCTTTTGAATAGCCGGTGAAATTCCTGAAAGCTTTACTTCTCCAAAGATGTTTTCTCTAAGCCTCTTGTTTTCTTCTTCTAAAAGGGCTATCTTAAAAGCATTTTCTACAGTAACAATTACTCTTTCATAGGAAAGAGGTTTTTCCAGAAAATCAAAAGCTCCCATTTTGATCGCCTTTACTGCTGTTTCAATGTTTCCGTGTCCTGAAATTACTATAATTTGAACCTCTGGATATGTGCTCTTTACTTTTTCTAAGACCTCAAATCCATCAATATCTTTTAACCACAGATCAAGAAGAAGAACTTTTGGTTGTTTGAGGTTTATTTCTTTTAAAAGTTCCTTCCCCCAGAGAAAACTTTTTACTTGGAAATTTTCATCCTTAAGAATATCCTCTAAAACTTCCAGTATTCCCTTTTCATCATCTAAGATCCAAATCTCTCCTTTCATTCTGAAATTAATATTATTATTTTCTAATCACCTTGTCAACAATTTTTAATACTTCTAAAAATCTGATAATAACTCGTTAACATATTTTTTTAATAAGATTGACAAAAAAGACTTTTATGTTAATGGTTAACAATGCAATTAAAATATATTAACAAAAATGTTCTTTCACTCTTCTACCCTTTTAAAACTGATTAGCAATGCTAAGAATTAGAGGGCATCATCTTCTTTGTTTACAGTTTTTTGAGGGAAAGGGATATAGTGAAAGGTTTGTAAATAATATAGAAAATGTGGTTAAGAGATTGAGAAGAGGAGAAAGGATAAAGATAGTTAGAGGAAAGGACGATATATGCAGTTTTTGTCCCCATCTGAATAATGGTGAATGCACCTTAGATGAAAAAGTTTACAAAAAAGATAAAAGTGTTCTTAAACTTTTTCATCTAAATTCTGGAGATATAGTTTCATGGGATAGAGTTGTTGATATCTTTAAAAGCCTTTCAAAAAAAGACTTTTTGAATATCTGTAAAAATTGTCTTTGGAAAGACATTTGTCTTAAATAAAAAAGAGGGGTGTGTATGAGAGGTAGTAGAGAAATTGTTTTACTAATGTTAACCCTAAATATTTTTAGCATTAACAAAAGTGCTTTATCTTCTGAAATTAGCTCTTATCTTTTAGAAGAGGTAAAAGTGGTTTCTCCTGCAAAAACAAAGAATCTGGAAAAGATAAGTCAGGAGGTCAAGATAATAAAAGGAAAGGAAGTTCTGGAGTTTGGACCTGAGATATTTTCAGCACTTGAGTTAAAGGAAAGAGGAGCCTTTGGAGTTCAGTCTGATCTTTCTATAAGAGGAACAACTTTTGAACAAAATTTAGTTACTTTTGAAGGAATAAGGCTTTCTGATCCACAAACAGCGCATCACTTAATGAACTTTCCTTGGGAGAAAGATATTTTAGAAAGTATAGAAATTCTTTCGGGGGGAGCAAGTGCTATTTATGGACCAGGAGGTTTTGGTGGTGCAGTTAATTTTAATCTTAAACCCTCAGCTCCAGGCTTGAAAATATTGGCTGAATATGGTAGCTATGATTATAAGAATATTTTTGGAAACTTGGGGTTTTCTACTCCCTTTTCACCTTTTAACTTAATTTTTTCTCAAAAGAAAGCTAATGGCTTTATATGGAATAGAGATTTTGACATTAGAAGTTTCAATCTTTACACCAAAGATGAGAAAAAAGTTATATACTATGGATTTCAGGAAAAGGATTTTGGAGCAAGAAATTTTTATACTACAAAATGGGATACCGAATGGGAACAAACAAAAACTCATCTATTTTTAGCCAAGAAAAACATATATGGTGGCAGCTGGTTTTTGGAACCGATTTTACTTTACAGGATAAATTACGATGTCTATCTTCTGGACAGGAAAAATCCTGAATTTTACAAAAATAGTCATAAATCTCAGATTATTCGTATAAATTTACCTTTGAGATATGATACTTCATTAGCTGAATACCTTTTAGGAACAGAACTTTCTTACGAAACTCTTGATAGTTCAAGACTTGGAGACCACTTAAGAAGGGGAGCTGGTTTTTATTTGTGGATATATCCCAAAATAAGTTCCAAATTTTTCCCCAGCATAGGATTGCGTTATGATACTATAATTCATAATAAAGACATGTTTTCTTACAATTTAGGATTCGCTTATCTTTTAAAACCTGACTTAAAGTTGAGAGGTTCTTTTGGTTTCTCTTATAGAATACCAAGTTTTACAGAGTTTTATTACGATTCTCCTACCATAAAAGGTAATTCCTCTCTCTCTCCCGAAAAAGCTTATAATATAGAAGCTGGTTTTGATTACAGTAGAAAGAGACTCACATTTTCTGGAACTGTTTTTTACAGACACGGAAAGGATATCATAGACTGGATAGCACAGGGAGGCATTATCCAGGCTCAAAATATAGAAACTTTAAAAACCACTGGCTTTACCTTGGATGGCAAGGTAATTTTAAAAAATTTCAGTCCTTTTGTAAGTTATACCTATTTGAATCAGGTAGCTGAAAATTTATCAAGTGCCCGTTATAAAGGAAGTTATTTAAGACATAACCTTATCTTAGGAATTTCAGCAATTCTTCCTTGGGATCTGGAGTTTTTTGGAAGTTTAAACTATAGAAAGTATTATAAAAGAGATAGTGTGTTTTTGGCTAATTTGAAAATTAGAAAAGTGCTACATAAAAACATTGTCTATTCTTTCTGGATAAATAATCTTTTTGATGAGGAATATACAGAGGTGGGAGAAGTAATAGCTCCTCCCCAATGGATAGGAAATGGTCTGGAGATAAGATTTTAGAGAACAAAGGGGCTTAAAAGCCCCTATTATTACCAATTTTCACAGATCAATTCAAAATATGCTTGTGGATGGTCACAAGCGGGGCATTTTTTCGGTGCTTCTAATCCCTTATGGATATATCCACAGTTTCTGCATCTCCAAATTACTTCTATTTTTTTCTTAAAAACTGTGCCCTCTTTTAAGTTTTGTGCCAGGGCTAAGTATCTTTTTTCGTGAAACTTTTCAGCAACAGCAATTGCTTCAAATACTTTAGCAATTTCTTCAAATCCTTCCTCTCTTGCTATTTTAGCAAAAGAAGGATACATTACTGAATATTCATAGTTTTCTCCTTTGGCTGCATGTAAAAGATTTTCTAAAGTGTTTCCTATTTTACCAGCAGGGAATTTTGCGGTTATTTCTACTTCTCCACCCTCTAAAAATTTAAAAAGTCTTTTAGCATGTTCCTTTTCTTGATTAGCGGTTTCTTCAAAAATAAAAGAGATTTGGTCAAAGCCCTCTTTTTTAGCAACAGAACTGAAATAAGTGTAACGATTTCTTGCTTGAGATTCTCCTGCAAAGGCAATTAGAAGGTTCTTCTCTGTTTGAGTTCCCTTAACGCTTTCCCTCATAGCTGCCTCCTTTTATAAATTTTTATTTAAAATTCAATTTAAAATAAAAATTTCTTTTGTCAAGAAGGTTTATAAATTTTTTATAATTGATTGATGAATTAAGAAGAAAAACGATAAAAAATATTGTATTACAGAAATTTTTTAATTTTAATTCTGGATACTTCTAATTTATTAAAAAATTTTTCAGAAAAAAACTTGACAAATAATTTTTATGATATATTTTAAAAGCCGTTCTCATATCTTCCAATTTTAAAAGGGGGGATAAAAATGAAAAACACCAAAAACATAGAAAAATTTGAATATGGTTTTGGTCAGCATCTTATTATAGATGGATATGGAGCCAATAGAGAAAAGCTTATGGATCTTGATTTTATATATAATTTTTTGAGTAAATATCCTGAAGAGATTGAGATGACCAAGATAATGCCCCCCTATGTTTTTAAATATTATGCTCCAGTGCCTGAAGATTGGGGGATTTCTGGATTTGTAATCATTGCTGAAAGCCATATCAGCATTCACACCTTCCCAGAAAAACTATATTTAAGTGTAGATGTTTTTTCCTGCAAACCGTTTGATGCAGACAAAGCTATTAGAGACATTACACAAATTTTTGAAATTAAAAAGAGCGAGATAAAGTTTTTTGATAGAGGTTTAGAATTTCCTCGTTCCATCAGAGCAGTTGAGAATTTTATTCGCATGGAAAGAAAGGATCTCATATTATAAAAAATGAAACTCACCTTTTTAGGGCTACCTGATCATCCTGAAGCCAAGGTAGCCCTCATTCCTGCACCTTTAGAAGTTACCACCTCTTGGCAAAAGGGAACAAAAGAAGCTCCTACTGAAATTCTTAAGGTCAGTCCTAACTTGGAATTTTTTGATGAAGAAACAAATCTTGAGCCCCAAGAGGTTTTGGGTTTCTTTACTTATCCAGTTCCTGAACTTCCTTTTGATATAAAAAAAGCTCTTGATTTAATTTCAGAAAATGTAAGAGAAACTTTAAAAGAAAAGAAATTTCCTGTAGTTATAGGAGGAGAACATACAGTTACTCTGGGAAGTGTGAAAGTTTTAAAGGAATTTTATAAAAATTTAAAAATTTTACATCTTGATGCTCATTTAGATTTAAGAGAAGAATATTTAGGTAGCAGTATTTCACATGCTACAGTAATGAGAAGAATTTATGAAATGGGGATTCCGGTTTTGAGTGTGGGAGTAAGAACTCTGTGTAAAGAAGAATATGAATTTATAAAAAAAGTTAAATTCCCTGTTTTGTGGATGAAAGAACTTAAAGAAAATTGGGAGGAAGGTATAAAAAAATTGGAGAATTTTGTTAAAGAAGGTGAAATTTATCTATCCTTAGATGTGGATGTTTTTGATCCTTCACTTGCTCCTGGAGTGGGTACTCCTGAACCCGGAGGATTAGATTGGTATGAATTTTTGCAAATTCTTAAATTGGTGGTTAGATATAATTTGATAGGAATGGACATAGTTGAGGTAAAACCTTCTTCAGGAAATGCTATTACGGAATACTTAGCAGCTAAAATAATTTTTAAGGTTTCTTCCTATCTGGCAAAAAAGTATGAAACCTTTTGAGAGATACGCTAAGCTTCTTTTTGAATCAGCTCTTTTAAAAAGAATACAAAGAACAGGATATGCCTATCTCGGAACAGGTGGAGAGAATGTAGCTTCTCATTCTTTCGGAGTGGCTTTTTGTGCATGGATTCTTTCGGAAATTTGTGATGATCAGATTGATAAAGAAAAGCTTTTTAAAATGGCTTTAATTCACGATTTAGCAGAAACAAGAATAGGAGACTTTAATGCAGTAAATAAAATATACAACAAGGCAGATGAAAAAAAAGCTTTAGAAGATGCTTTTTCAAACACTTCATTAAAAGAAGAGGTGTTGTCTCTCTGGAAAGAATACAGAAATTTGAAAAATTTAGAAGCCAAACTGGTTCACGATGCTGATGTTATTGATTTAATAATACAACTTAAGGAACAGAAGGACCTGAATAATCCATATGCAGATAAATGGATTGAATATGCTAAAAAAAGACTCATAACAGATGTTGCCAAAAAACTTGTTGAAGCAATTTTGAAAACAGAATGGTGTTCTTGGTGGTTAGAATATTTCATTAAAAATAATGAAAATACAGAACATAAAGAAAAAAATTAGTTTATGCAATCGTTGTGGTAAATGTGTTCCTGTATGTCCTTCTTTTAGAATCTATAAAACTGAAGCTTTTTCCCCGAGAGGAAGACTTTTTTTAATTTCTCATGAAAAGGAGCATCAAAGTTTTGATTTTTGTCTTTTTTGTGAAAGATGTGAAAGAGTCTGTCCTCACAATATAAGTTTCCCCGAGGTTTATCTTGAAAAATTAAAAAGAAAGAAAAAAATAGTATTTTCTGAAAATATCCCCCATTTTATTTCTAAGGATCCTTTGCTATTTTTTTTAAGGATTAATAACTGGCTTCATTTAATAGATTTTAAAAAAGAGCAACAAGTTGAGTTTAGATATGGTGAAGGAGATATAGTCATATATGAGTCCTGTGGATTAAAGCATTTTTATCCTCAGGCTTTTAAAAAATTTGAGGAACATCTTAAAAAAAGAGGGATTAATGTAGGAATACCTCGGGGGCTTGTTTGCTGTGGAGCCATATTTTTAAACCTTGGATTAATCTCACAACTTAAAGAAAATGCTTTAAAGAATCTGGAAATCTTAGAAAAAACCAAAGGCCCTATTGTGGTATTTTGTGCTACCTGTTTGTGGATGTTTAAAAAAATTTACCCTCAAATTTTCAAAGATACTGCTTATGAGGAAAGATTTTCTGAGCTTTCTCAAAGAGTTATTTCAGCCTATGGTTATCTTTCTTTGGAAATGGAGTCAGAACTGAGAGTTTTAGAAGAAAGAGCTTTAGATGAAAATGTTCTTTTTCATCTTCCCTGCCACTTGACAGAAGAATTTAATCTGGTAAAAAAGAAATTAGAGATAAAAGATTTTTGCTGTGGTTCAGCCAAGTTTTCTCTCTGGCTTAAAGGTTTTCAAAAAGAAAATAAAAGAGAATGGATTAAAAATTTAGAAACTAAAAGCATTTTAGCTACACATTGTACAGGGTGCTATTTAAATTTTAATTTACTTTTGAAAAGACCTCCTTTGGTTTGTCATTGGCTTGAACTTTTATGAAAAAGTATCCTTCTTATTTGAATTTGCTTGATTCTGGAGAGTTTGATAAAAGGATAGAAGCACTTTATGAAAAGCTTTTTTCTTGCACACTATGTCCTAATGAATGCAAGGTAAACCGACTTAAAGGAGAAAAGGGTATTTGTAGAGTTACTGATAAACCTATGGTTTCAAGTTATGGTCCACACTTTGGTGAGGAAAGACCTCTTGTGGGTAAAAATGGGTCAGGAGCTATATTTTTTACCTACTGTAATCTATCTTGTGTTTATTGTCAGAACTGGGAGATTAGTCATCTTGGGGAAGGAGATACGATTGATGTAGAGGAACTTGCAAAGATTATGATTATATTACAGATGTGGGGCTGTCATAATATAAATCTTGTCACACCAACCCATCAAGTTCCTTTTATTGTAAAGGCTATAAAAATAGCAGCTGAAATGGGGCTAAATCTTCCCATTGTTTACAATTGCGGAGGATATGAGTCTCTTGAAACTTTAAAACTTCTTGATGGAATAATAGATATTTACATGCCAGATATTAAATACATGGATGATAATGTAGCTTTAAGGCTTTCAAAAGTAAAAAATTATTCAAAGGTTGTCAAATCTGCTGTTAAAGAGATGCATAGACAGGTAGGGGATTTAGTAATAGAAAATGGAATTGCTAAAAAAGGTTTAATTGTAAGGCACCTTGTTTTGCCTGGAGACCTTTCCCAAACAGAAGAAGTGATTAAATTTATAAAAGAAGAAATTTCTCCTCATACTTACTTTAATCTTATGGATCAGTATAGGCCTTGCGGAGATGCTTGGAAGTATCCACCTCTTGAGAGAAAGATTACTAAAGAGGAATGGGAAGAAGCACTAAAATTAGCTTATAAATATGGTCTCACAAGGCTTGATGACAGAAGAGCAAGGTTCTGGGACTACTAAAATTTTTGCCATTGGTGATATTCACGGTTGTTTGTGGAGTTTAGAAAAATTGCTGGATAGTCTTCCTGTAAATTGGGGTAAAGACTTGGTTATTTTTTTGGGAGACTACATTGACAGAGGCCCTGATCCAAGAGGGGTAATTGAGAAATTACTGGAGCTTAAAGAATTTTACAGAGATAAAATTATTACGCTTAAAGGAAATCATGAATGGATGTTTGAAAGATTTTTAAGGGGTATAGATACAGATGTATTTTTATACAATGGAGGAGGAACAACTTTAAAAGGTTATTACAACAAAAAGGGTTATCTTGAAATACCAGAGGAACACCTCAGTTTTTTAAAAGAGCTCAAACTTTATTATGAAACTGATAACTACATTTTTGTTCATGCAGGTTTGAGACCAGGTAAAGAATTGAAAGATCAGGATGAAGAAGATTTGCTATGGATAAGAGACAGTTTTTATCTTTCTGAATATAAATTTCCTAAAATTGTGGTTTTTGGACACACCCCTTTTCCTGCACCCTTAATTTTAAAGGATAGAATCGGTATAGATACAGGCTGTGTTTACGGCGGAGCACTTACTGCTATAGAACTACCTGAAAAAAAGATATACCAGATAGAGTGTAGGGGGCAAGTTTTATGAGCAGAGATGATAGTAAAAGAAAACTTTCTTGGAGAGAAATTGATAAACTAAAAGATCAAAGTGGATTTAGTAAGATAAGAAAGAAATTAGAAAGAAAAGAAAAAAGTTTGCCAAAGGAAGATCCCAAGGCTAAGGAAAAGTATTTAAAAGAACTGGAAAAACTATTCATAGACAAAAAAGAGCTGGAAAAACAAAACTTTATTGAAAATTTACATAAAAGTTACGGAACCAAAAATTTTAAGAAACTTGCTAAAGAATTTGTAGAAAAATACGGAATTCCCGATGACTGGAGAACATTGCTTCTATTTCTGGATTTGGACGAAAGAAAATTGGTTCTTTCAGCACTGGAAAAGCTTAAAGAAGATTTTCCTAACAGAAACATTTCTGAAAAGCAGGGTATTTTATCTAAACTAAAAACTGTTGCGCTTACTTCTAAGGATGAAATTATAGGATTTAAAGTGGAAAAACTTTTGAAAGAGCTAACACTTTAATGAAAGAACTCATAGAAGAGTTTTTAAGCTACCTTTCTACAGTAAAAAATTATTCCTATAATACTCTCTTAGCTTATCAATCTGATTTAAAAGATTTTATAGAGTTCTGCGACCCTTTGCCAGCTGATGAAGAAGAGGCTTTTAAAAAGTTAAGAAAGTATCTGGAACATCTAAAAAAAAAGGGTTACAATCCTTTTAGTATAGCCCGCAAAATTTCAAGTATTAGAAGTTTTTTTAAGTTTTTGGAGGTAGAAAAAAGATTTAACACAAGTTTTTTACTATTTATAGAGTCTCCAAAGCTTCCTTTTAGACTTCCCAAGGTGTTAAGTTTGGAAGAGATTGAAAAACTTCTTAATTCTCCTGATCTGAATGATCCTCTTGGGTATAGAGATAGAACCATGCTTGAAGTTCTTTATGCCACAGGATTGAGAGTTTCTGAGTTGATATCTCTTAAGCTTGAAAATCTAAATCTTGAGCTTGGTTTAATAAGAGTTTTGGGAAAGGGGTCCAAGGAGAGGCTTGTACCTTTGGGAGATTATGCTTTAAAATTTTTAAAAACTTATCTGGAAACTGTGCGTCCTCATTTTGCAAATGAAAAAAGTAAAAATTTTGTCTTTCTAAATAGAAGAGGTTCTCCTCTTACCAGACAAAGATTCTGGCAGATAATAAAAGAATACGCAAGAAAATGCGGTCTTGAGGAAAAAGTGTCTCCTCATGTTATAAGACACTCTTTTGCAACTCACCTTTTACAGGGTGGTGCAGATCTTAGGGCGCTGCAGATGATGCTCGGACACAGCAGTTTAAATACTACTCAGATTTATACCCACCTTGATTATAAAAAATTAAAAGAAATTTACGAAAAACATCATCCCAGAGCTTAAAACTTAACTCAAATGAAAGTAACTGAAATAGATCTGGAAAAGTGTTTAAAATCTGTTTTGCCTGATCCAGAGCTTTATGAAGTGCTAATCACAGCTCAGAATATTTCTGCAAGAAGAGGAGAATTCTTATACTTTGCAGGTGGGGTTGTAAGAGATTATCTTTTAAAAACGCTACATAAGAAAAAAGTAGTAAAAGTTAAAGACCTGGATCTGGTATTGCAGGGCAATCTGGAAGAGTTTTTAAAAGAATTTCTTAAAAAGGTAAAAGGTGAAATCCTTTTTAAATCCCAATTTTTGACTTATAAAGTAAAAATAGACTTGAGTGGGAAAGAATTTTTAATAGACTTTATTACTGCCAGAAGAGAAATTTACGAAGATGTAGCAAAACTTCCCAGAGTTTTTCCTTCTGATTTTAAAGACGATATTATGAGAAGGGATTTTACCATAAACGCTCTTTTAATAGGTCTTTCCTCTCCTTATAAAGGAGTTTTGATAGATCTTGTAAACGGAATGGAAGACTTAAAAGAGGGTTTGATAAGGCCTCTTCACATTCATTCTTTTGTAGATGACCCTACAAGAATTTTTAGAGGTATCAGATATAAAGTAAGGTTAAACTTTGAATTTTCCGAAGAATTTTTTCTTGCTCTTGAGAGGTGTTTTGAAAAGTCTGCCCTGAAAAAACTTTCAGGAACAAGGCTGGCAAACGAATTAAAACTTTATCTTACTAAAGAATCTGAAAAGAATTTGGAAGAACTTCTAAAAACCACTTTTAATTTAAATGTTTTTGAAAAAGCAGGTATAAAAACTGAGAAAAAATTTTTTGATTTAACTGTCAAGCTTTTAAGAGAATTAAAAGAAGAATTAAATACCAAGGAAAAGGAAAAGTTTTTCCTATTGAGTCTTGTAAGTCCTGAATCTTTGCAAAACGCCTGTAGACTTGGATTTTCAGAGTCAGAAATAGAAAAAATAAGAAAACATTTAGAAACTGTTAGGGAACTTCTTGAGAAATGGAAAAAGCTATCCGTATGGGAAAAAATAAAAGTTTTTGAGAGAATTCCTGTTTCCTATCCTCTGGCTTTAAGTGTATATTTTCCCAGAATAAGAAAAGATGTGGTAAAATTTTTGAAGAGATATAGGAAGATAAAACCTGAACTTACAGGTGATGAGCTTATAGAACTTGGAGTAAAGGAAGGAAAAGAAATAGGAAGGTTCCTTGAACTTCTGAGAAAAGAAAAAATAGAAGGTAAGGTAAAAACCAAAGAAGATGAAAAAAATCTCATAGTTCAATTTCTCTTGAATAAATCTGAAAATTAAATTAAAATTTACCCAATATTTTAAGAGAAAAAGTTTCTAAATGAGTGATTGGACTCAAGAAATAGAGAAATATCTGAATAAAAGTTTTCAAAATCTCAAACCAGGAAGCATTGTTTCAGGTAAAATAGTCAAGGTTTATGAGGATTACGCATTTGTTGACATAGGTTTAAAAAACGAGGCACTTTTACCTGTAGAAGAACTGAAAAGTAGTGATGGAAGTTTTATTCTGGGAGAAGGAGATGATGTAGAAGCTTTGGTTATTGAAAAATCTTATAAGGAAAATTGCTATATTTTATCTTTCAAAAAGTTGAGAGAAAAGAATTTGTGGGAAGAGTTAAAAAATGCTTATCAAACTAAAAAGCCTGTCAGAGTTAAAGTTTTAGCCCTTAATAAGGGAGGTTATGAGATAGAATTTGGTTTCCTTTTAAAAGGTTTTATGCCTATTTCTCAGTCATTTTTTAGAAACAAGCCTGAAAACTTAGAAACCTTGATCGGAGAAACCGTAGAGGTTGAAATTTTAGAAATAAAAAAAGGAACCTTTATAGCATCACGAAAGGAAGTTTTAAAAAAGCAATATCAGAAGAAAAAAGAAGCTTTAATTGAAAAGATAAAAACTGGCGAAACACTTGAAGGAATTGTTAAGAAAAAAGTAGAAGGTGGGTTCCTTATTGAAATAGAAGAGGTGCTAACAGGTTATTTACCTTATAAGGAGCTTGATTGGAAAAGAATTGAAAATCCTTCTGAATATCTGGGAATAGGTGAGAGAGTAAAAGTTAAACCTATAAGTTATGATCCTGTGAAAGAAAGGTTAAAGCTGAGCATAAAAGCTCTTCTTCCTGATCCCTGGGAAAAAGTTCCTGAGAAATATAAAGAAGGAGATGTTGTAGAAGGAAAAGTTGTTCAAATTTTTGACTTTGGGGCTTTTGTTGAACTTGAGCCAGGAATAGAAGGATTTATCCCTGCTAAGGAGATAACATGGAAGAAAAAGATAAAAGTTGATGAAATATTAGATATTGGGGAGAGGGTTTCAGTTTTAATTCTTGAAGTGAGACCATCTGATAGGAAGATACTTTTAAGTTTAAGAAAACTTCAACCTGATCCATGGGATGCTCTAAGCAAAAAGTATAAAGTGGGTGATATAGTAGAGGGAGTAATAGAAAAATTTTTACCCAGTGGTTTACTGATAGAAATTACTCCCGAAATAACAGCTTTTATACCTTTAAAGGAATTCTCAAAGGAAACAAAACTTTTAAAGAAAAATCTCACAGAACTTGATGGTTTCAAAGTGGGAGAAAAGATAAAAGGTAAAATTATAAACATTGATCCAGAACAAAGAAGAATTCAAATTTCATACTTGAGATATTTGGAGGATTTGGAAAATAAAGAGATAGAAGAGTATAAAGTAAAAACAGAAAAATCTTCTTTAATAACACTTGGCGATTATTTTCTTAAAAAGTTAACTTCTTAGAGAGGTAAAAATGAAAAGACCTTGGCTTGTTTACGGGCTTGCTTTTATTGGAGGAATGGTTGTCTTTTTCATTTTTCTTAGTTTCCTTCTTTCTTTTTTAATGATTTTTAAAGAGAAAGATTTTGGTAAACCTCAGATAGGGGTTCTTCAGATAAAAGGTGTTATTTTAGAGTCAGAAGAATATCTTATGGCAATAAAAGAGATGGCAAAAAAAGATAGTATTAAAGCCATAGTGGTAAGGATAGATTCTCCCGGTGGTTCAGTAGGAGCTTCTCAAGAGATTTTTGAAGAGCTAAAAAAAACAAGGAGAATAAAGCCTGTAGTTGTGTCTATGGGTAGTGTAGCTGCTTCAGGAGGGTTTTATGTTGCTTTAGGGGGAGAAAAAATTTTTGCTTCTCCAGGAACTATTACTGGAAGCATAGGAGTGGTTTTAGAACTGCCCAATATAGAAAAACTTTTAAAGAAGATCGGAGTAGAAACTGAAACCATCAAAAGCGGGGCATATAAAGACACAGGTTCTATTTACAGACCTCTAACACCTGAGGAAAGGAAATATTTGGTTCAAAAGGTAAAGCTCATACATGATCAGTTTATAAGAACTATCTCAAAAGAGAGAAAAATTTCCTTAGAGAAAGTTAAAGAAATTGCAGACGGAAAGATTTTTACTGGAGAGGAAGCCTTAGCTCTGGGATTAATAGATAAGTTGGGCAATTTTTGGGATGCTGTAGAAGAAGCTAAAAAAATGGCTAAAATTACAGAAGCAAAATTAGTCTTTATGCCAGAGAAAAAAGGTTTTCTTTCAAAAATAATAGAAGAAAAAGTTTCGCTAATCTGGGAGTCATTTTTTCTTAAACCCTGGTATGTGCCGATTAATTAACCATGACTAAAAGAGATCTTGCTAAAAAATTAAGCTACAAATTTGCAGACATTGAAAAAGAAGACTTGGAATACATTGTGGATCTTTTTTTCGAAATCATAAAAAAGGAATTAAAAAAAGGGAATAGGGTAGAACTTAGAGACTTTGGAGTGTTCACTTTAAAAAAGAGTAAAGGAATAATATTTCACAATCCCAAGAATAAGCAAAATTACTATGTTAAAGGGAAATACAGGGTTTTATTTAAGCTTGGCAAAGAATTCAAACAAAGATTAAACACTCCTTTTTTAGCTTCCTTAGATCTCGGAACTCAGACATTTAGACTTTGTATAGGGAAAGTAGTGAATGGGAATGTAAATTTTCTAATAAGGGAAAGAGAAAATGTAAGATTAGGAGAAGGACTTAGTAAAGAAGGTATAATTTCCTTAGAAGCCTTTAAAAGAGGACTTGAGTGTTTGAAAAAGTTTAAAGAAAAGCTTTCAAGGTATGAAGTTGAAAATTACAGGGCTGTAGGGACAGAAGTTTTTAGAAAAGCTAAAAATGCAGAGGAATTTATAGATAAAGCCAGAAAAGAAATAGGACTTGAAATTAGTGCAATTTCTTCTGAAGAAGAAGCGAGTTTGTCTTTAAAAGGTATTTGGTTTGGATTGAAAGAATTTGGTATAAATATGGATAAATTTGTTACCGTTGATGTAGGAGGAGGGTCTTCAGAAATAATTTGTATTGAGAATAATAAAAAAAAATGGTGGAAAAGCATTGAACTTGGGGCTGTTGTTTTAAAAGAATTTTTTAACCTAAGATACCCTTTAAATTCTAAACTTATACAATCTTTGAAAGACTATATAAAAGAAGTCCTTTCTTTAATTCCTGTAGATAATCCTCAAGAGTTAGTTATTACAGGTGGAACAGCAAGTCTTCTGGGTGCACTTGATCTTAAACTTAAAGACTATGTACCTGAAAAATTACACGGACACAGAGTTACAAAAGATCGTTTAGAAAAATTAATAAAGAAGCTTGCTAACTTTGATCTGGAAAGGTTACGGAGAGTAAAAGGTATGGAAGAGGGAAGGGAGGATATAGCTTTACCTGGGCTTTTGATCTATTCTGGAATACTGGAACACTTTAAAAAAGATAGTTTGATTCTTAATGAGTATGGAATTTTGGAAGGAACTTTACTTTCTTTGATTGAGGATTATAATAATTTACCCAAACCATAAAATTTTTGGTTAAGGGGTTTTACTCTATGCTTGAAATCCTTTATGAGGCTTATACCTTTGATGATTTGTTATTAGTTCCTGCTTATTCAGAAGTTTTGCCAAGGGATGTAGATGTTTCAACTTATATTACTCCTAAAATCAAACTTAATATTCCTCTTCTTTCTGCTGCTATGGATACTGTAACTGAAAGCAGGATGGCAATAAGTATTGCAAGAGAGGGAGGTCTGGGGGTTATTCACAGGAATATGAGTATAGAAGAACAGGTAAGAGAGGTGGAAAAGGTTAAAAAATCTGAAAGTGGGATGATTTATGATCCTGTTGTGGTAAATCCAGATACTCCTATAAAAAAAGTTTTGAAACTGATGGCAGAATTTAGGATTTCAGGAATACCGGTTGTAGATGGCCCTGAAAAAAAATTAGTTGGAATTATTACTAATAGAGACCTCAGATTTGAGACTAACTTTGAAAAACCTGTTAAAGAAGTGATGACGAAAGAAAATCTTATAACAGCAAAACCTGGGATTACTCTTGATGAAGCTAAAAAGATACTTCATGAACACAAGATCGAAAAACTTTTAATTGTGGATGATGATTTTTGTTTAAAAGGGCTCATAACTATAAAAGATATAGAAAAAATAAAAAAGTATCCCAATGCGTGTAAAGATGAGCTTGGAAGATTGAGAGTTGGTGCAGCTATAGGAGTTGGCAAAGACAGACTTAATCAAGCAGAAGCTCTTTTAAAAGCAGGTTGTGATGTTCTTTTTATAGACTCTGCACATGGGTATACTAAGAATGTTATAGAAACCATTATTGAAATAAAGTATCATTTTCCTGACTGTCAATTGGTAGCAGGAAATGTAGCAACTTCTGAAGGAGCAGAGGCTCTTATTAAAGCAGGAGCAGATGGAATAAAGGTTGGCGTTGGTCCTGGTTCTATTTGCACTACAAGAGTGGTTGCAGGTGCAGGAGTTCCTCAGTTAACAGCTATACATAATTGTGCAGTGGTAGCTGAGAAATACGGAGTACCTGTAATAGCTGATGGAGGAATAAGATTTTCAGGAGATATTACTAAAGCTATTGCTGCAGGTGCTCATGCAGTTATGATAGGAAATCTTTTTGCAGGAACAGAGGAAGCTCCGGGAGAAACTATCCTTTACGAAGGAAGAACTTATAAATTTTACAGAGGAATGGGTTCTCTTTCTGCTATGTTTAAATCTGGGGGAAGAGAAAGATATGGACAGGAAGCTACTGATGTATCCAAATTTGTTCCTGAGGGAGTAGAGGGAAGAGTGCCCTATAGAGGACCTGTTTCAAACATGATTTATCAGCTTGTAGGTGGTCTTAAATCAGGAATGGGATATTGTGGTTGTAAAACTATTGAAGAGTTGAGAAAAAAAGCCAAGTTTGTAAAAATTACACCAGCTGGATACAGAGAAAGTCATGTGCACGATGTTAGCATTTTAAAAGAAGCTCCAAATTACTGGATAGGTAAGTAAAAAATGCCTGTTTTTGAATGGCAGGGCAAGTCTGTTACAGGAGAGGTAAGAAAAGGTGTTTTAGAAGCTCCTAATCAGCAACTTGTAGAGGTTTATTTAAGGCGTTTAAACATTGTTCCTATCAAAATTCAGCCTAAAAAAGAAATTGCTTTTAAACTTTTTACAAGAAAGTCTGTTTCAGACAAAGACCTTGCCACCTTTACCCGTCAATTTGCAGTTGTATTGGAAGCAGGGCTTCCTATTGTAAAAAGTTTAGAGATTTTAGCAGAACAGCAAAAAAATTCCTATTTTAAAGAGGTTCTCAAGGACATTAAGGTAAAGGTAGAAACAGGAAGTTCTTTGAGTGATGCTTTAGCTGAATATCCAAAAGTGTTTGATAATCTTTATGTCCAGATGGTAAGATCAGGTGAATCAAGCGGAAATCTTGATATTGTTTTAAAAAGGTTGGCAGACTATCTTGAAAGAATAATGAGTTTAAAGGGAAAGATAAAACATGCTATGGTTTATCCCACTGCTATAGTAATAGTTACCATAGCAGTAATTTCAATTATAATGCTATTTGTTATCCCTAAGTTTGCAGAAATTTATGAAAGTGCAGGGCAGAGCTTACCTTTACCAACTCAAATTTTAATCAATATAAGCAATAATTTTGGTAAAATCCTTCTGGTTTTTATTGTTTTGTTAGCAGGATTTATTATAGGAATTAAGTACTACCGAACTAAAGAAACGGGAAGATACACCACTGATAAAATAATTCTTCATCTTCCTATTTTGGGAGAACTTTTTCACAAAGCTGCAGTGGCGAGAATGGCTCGAACCCTTGCTAACCTTATAGGAGGAGGTGTTCCACTTCTTCAGGCTTTAACCATTGCAGGTGAGACTTCGGGAAATAAGGTTTTGGAAAAGGCTATGGAAGAAGTAAGAATAAATGTTTCTGCAGGGCAGTCTATTGCTGATCCTATGTTTTATACAGGTGTGTTTCCTTATCTTTTGGTTGAAATGGTTAGAGTGGGAGAACTTACTGGTAATTTGGAAGATATGTTAAACAGAGTGTCTGATTTTTTTGAAGAGGAAGTTGACAGAATGGTAAACACGCTTTCAACCCTTATAGAACCTGCACTCGTGCTGATTCTTGGAATTATTGTTGGTGGTATTTTGGTTGCTCTTTATCTACCTATTTTTAAACTTGGAGAAGTAATAGGTGGAGCATAATTAATAAATAGGAAATGGCTGAATGTTCAGGATTTACAAATCTGAAAAAGGACTTCTTGTTCCTGCAGAAAAACCATCTCCATATACTTGGGTTTGTTTATTTAATCCTTCAGAAGAAGAAATTTCGTATATAGAGCAAAAATTTCAAATTCTTCCAGAATTTTTGAGGCACCCCTTAGATGAAGAAGAAAGACCCCGTATAGAAAGGGAAGAAAACCAGATTTTAATCATACTAAGAGTCCCTGAGGTAGTTTCAAGAGGGCTTTTTATAAAATACGAAACCATTCCGATAGGAATTATTCTAACTGAAAAAAATATAATCACGGTTTGTTTAAAGGATCATCCTATATTTGAAGAATTAATAGCTCTTGTTAATAAAAGCAAAGCATTTGATCTTACAAGACCTGTTTATTTCATTTTAAATTTCATGATGGCTGTGACTACTCTTTATATAAAACTTTTGCGTCAAATTGATAAAACTCTTGAAGAATATGAGGAAGAGATTTTCAGGTCTATAGAGAATGAAGAAATTTTAAAAATGCTTAGCATAGAAAAAACCCTTACCTATTTCAACACCTCTCTTCAGGGAAATGACACGGTTCTTATTAAGATTCAAAGCGGAAGATACATTCGTTTAACAGAAGAAGAAATAGAACTTTTAGAGGATGTTCAAATAGAAAACAAACAGGCTATAGAAATGACAAGAGTTTTTCTAAACATTGTTGCAGGAACAATGGATGCTTACACTTCTGTTATAAATAATAATCTTAATTTAATTATGAAGTTTTTAGCAAGCATAGCCATAATTCTCTCTATACCCAACATAATTTACAGTATGTATGGGATGAATATACCCTTGCCTTTTCAAGAATTACCACCTTTTAAGGGGTCTCCTCATGCCTTTTACTTCGTTAATATTTTAACTGTGTTTTTGTGTCTTTTTCTATTTGTTGTTCTTCGTAAGAAAAGATATCTTTAACTGGATTGTTTAAATGAATTTTTTTGAAGCGATTTTTCTTGGTTTAGTTCAGGGATTAACAGAATTTCTTCCTATCTCAAGTTCAGGGCATCTTATTTTAATACAAAAAGCTTTTAATTTTTTTTCCTCTCTTTCCTTTGATGCATTTATTCATCTCGGTTCTTTTTTAGCCATTGTTGTTTACTTCTGGAAAGACCTGAAAGAGATTTGGGGTTACAAATGGTTTATAGCGGTTTCTGCTATCCCCGGGGCATTGGCAGGTTTGCTTTTAGAAGACATAGTGGAAAGTTATTTTAGAACCGCTTCCTTAGTTGCTATTAATTTAATTGTTATGAGTATCCCTATGATTCTGGGAGAAGTTTTTGGGAAAAAACAGCAGGAAATAAAAGACCTCACTTTTTTGAAAGCTTTAATTATAGGTATTTTTCAGGCACTTGCTCTTATTCCAGGAACATCAAGAAGTGGAATTACTATATCAGCAGGTCTTTTACTGGGATTAAAAAGAGAGGTTTCTGCTAAATTTTCCTTCTTAGCAGGTGCTCCACTTATTCTGGGAGCAGGACTTTACGAAGGTGTAAAGCTGATAAACTCCTCCATTCCTTGGAAATTAGCTTTAGCAGGATTTTTTTCCTCAGCTGTTTTCAGTTTTTTAGCAATAGCTTTTTTAATCTCCTTTTTAAAAAAATACTCCTTATACCCCTTTGTAATTTATAGAATTCTTTTAGGAGTTTTTGTTTTACTGCTATTTTTAAAATAGAAAGGAGGTTTAAACTTTATGAAAACTGTAAAAAATCTTACCATAGAAAAAGAAGAAATCACCGTGAGAGGGCAAACTTTAAAAATTTTTCTTCCTGCCAAACTCGAAGAAATATTTCAAGGAGATCCCTTTTTAGAAGTGGAGAAATTTCCGTTCTGGGCAAGAGTTTGGGAATCAAGCTTGGTGCTTGCTGATTATGTGGCAACTATTGAACCTCCAAAAAAAATTTTGGAGATTAGTGCAGGGCTTGGAGTTCCAAGTCTTGTTGCTGCAAAACTTGGCCATAAAGTTTGCGCAACAGATTTCGAAAAACTTCCTCTTGAATTTATAGAACTTTCAGCTAAGGAAAACAATCTCAATGTAGAGACAAAAATATTGGACTGGACAAACCCTGATCTTTCAGAAAAGTTTGATTTAATAATAGGTTCAGAAGTAGTTTTTAGAAAGAGCCTTTTTAAACCGTTAATTGAACTTTTTAAAAATTACTTGGAAGACGGGGGAGAAATAATTCTTTCTCATCCATCAGAAAGAAAAAGAACCTTAATTCCTTTTTTACATGAAGCACAAAAAGATTTTAAAATCTTAACCAGTATCAGAAAACTTAAAAGCGAAGAAGAGACTATAGAAATCATCCTAAACAAACTTATTAAAAATTAATGAGGGTCTTTGAAGCTCTTGAGTTTGCTAAAAAAGTTCTCTCACAGATAGAAAACAAGGAATATGCAAAATGGGAAGCACTTCTTATTCTTTCTCACCTTCTAAAAGTTTCTCCTCTTAATCTCTATATTTACCTTGATAAAGAAATACCTGAAGAAAATTTTCTGAAAATTCTTGAAGAAAGAAAAAAGAAGAAGCCCTTAGCTTATATCTTAAAAGAGACCCATTTTTGGGGAAGAAGTTTTTACATAGAGGAAGGAGTCTTAATTCCCAGACAGGACACAGAGATTTTGGTATCAGTTTTTTTAGATTTACCTGTAAAAGAGGGAATAATTTTAGAACTTGGAGTAGGAGCAGGTGTAATTGCCATCACCCTTCTTCTTGAGAAACCAAATTTGAAAGCTTTTGCTGTGGATATCAGCTCTAAAGCTCTTGAGATAACCAGAAAAAATGCAAAAACTTATAAAGTAGAAGATAGATTGTTCTTTATTAAAGGAGATTGGTTTACTCCGGTGTTAGAAAAACCACTTTTTAAAGCTGTTATTTCCAATCCTCCTTATATTTCCATGAAAGAGTGGGAAGCCCTTGATGAGGAAGTAAAACTTTTTGAACCAAGAGAAGCTTTAATTTCTGGAGAAAAAGGAACAGAATTTCAGGAAAAACTTTTAAAATTTGCTGATGAGTATCTTTTGAAGGAAGGTTTTTTAATTTTTGAAATGGGATATAATCAGGGAGAGATAATAAGGGAGTTGCTAAATTTTTACAAATGGAATTTTAAAATTTTTAGAGATTTTAAAGGTTATGAAAGGGTGGTTCTTGCATGGAAAGAAAATATGTAATCAGGGGTAAAAAGCCTTTAAAAGGTGAGATAGAGGTAAGCGGAGCTAAAAACGCATCTCTTCCTGCTATCTGTGCAACTCTTCTTGCTCCTGGTATTTATAAGTTAAAAAAAGTTCCTAAGGTGAGAGATGTTTTTTGTATGCTAAGAATTATGGAACACCTGGGTGCAGTTTATAAGTTTGAAAAAGATTATTTAAAAATAGATACAACAGGAATTAACAGAGCATCTGTTCCTTATGAACTTGCAAGTCAGATTAGAGCATCTATTCTTTTTCTGGGAGCTTTGGTAGGTGCTTTTAAAGAAGCAGAAGTTCCTTTGCCAGGAGGATGTGCCATAGGTAAGAGACCTGTTGATTTTCATATAAGAGGACTTTCTCAGCTTGGAGCAGAAATAAAACTTGATAAAGGAAATTTAATTGTAAAAGCAAAAAAACTAAAGGGCACCGAGATAGTTTTGGATTTTCCTTCTGTTACTGCTACTGAAAATTTAATGATGGCAGGATGTTTTGCTGAAGGAGAAACCATTATTAAAAACGCTGCTAAAGAACCTGAGGTGGTATTTTTGGGAGAAATGCTAAAAAAAATGGGTGCTAATATAAAGGGATATGGAGAGGACACAATATATATAAAAGGAAAAAAGAAGCTAAAATCCATTAATATAAAAATTATTCCAGATAGAATTGAAGCTGGCACATACTTGGTTTTGGGTGCACTTATGGAGGAAAATGAGGTTGTAGTTAAAAATGTTGAAGAGGAACATCTTGAAACCCCTATTATCAAACTTGAGGAGATGGGTATCACTTTAGAAAAGGTTGGTAAAAATTCTTTTCTGGTAAAAAGAGGAAAATCTATTTTTCCTGTAAATGTTATGACTGCTCCTTATCCTGGTTTTCCCACTGATTTACAGCCTTTTTTTGCTGTTCTTTTAACACAGGCAGAGGGAATATCTTTTGTAACTGAAAACATTTTTGAGAACAGATTTCTTTATGTATTTGAGTTAAACAGAATGGGAGCAGATATAAAAGTAGAAGAAAAGACAGCAATTATAAAGGGTCCTACTCCTTTAACAGGTTCTCCTGTTAAGGCAACAGATTTAAGGGCAGGGGCAGCTCTTGTTTTATCTGGACTTTGTGCTGAAAATACAACTACTGTTTATAATATTGAGCTGATAGAAAGGGGATACGAAAATTTTGTGAAAAAACTCTCTGGAGTTGGAGCTGAGATAAAGGTAACAGAAAGTGAAAGTTAAAAGTTTGAATAAAATCTTAAAACAGGAACCAGCGGTTAACCTTTTAACACAGGCTTTAAGAAAAAAACGGCTTTCTCATGCTTATCTTTTTACAGGTCCAAAAGGAGTTGGTAAGGAAACCACAGCCTGGGCTTTTTTATTCCATCTTTTTTGCGAAAAGGATAAGGAGAATCCCTGCGGGGAATGCAGAGCCTGCAAAAAGATAGAAAAAGAAATTCATCCAGATATATACATTCTTTTTCCAGAAAAAAGGGAGATAACCATAGGACAGATTAGAGAAGTAATAGATTTTCTTAAATACAGACCCTTAGAGGCTGAATATAAAGTCATTCTTGTAAAAGAAGCTGAGAAGATGAATCCTGAAGCAGGAAACGCCTTATTAAAGTCTCTTGAGGAACCTCCGTTTTATGCAATTTTTATTTTGCTTACCGAGAATTTTAGCAAACTTTTGCCAACCATAGTTTCTCGTTCTCAAATTGTAAGATTTAGAACTATTCCCAAAGGGGTTATAAAAGAGTTTTTAAAGAAAAATTTTTTATTTGAAGAAGAGGTTGCAGATACTCTTGCTGAAGTGTCTTTTGGAAGCATAGGTAAAGCTATTACTATAGCTGAAAAGGGTATTTTGGAAGAGCTAAACAGCTTTGTAAAAGCAGGTTTTTCCAAAAGTCCGTTAAAGAAGTTTAAAGTGGCAGAAAGGCTTTCTTTTCTTTCACTTCAAGACCTTGATGACTTTTTTTATCTTCTTACTCTCTGGGTTTGGAGATCCTATTTAAAACACAAGATAGATTATCCTTATCCTCGTGCCTTTCCAGAAGAGATTTTTGAGGGAGACCCTTATTCAGCTATAAAGACCATTTACGAAGTAAAAACCGCTTTAGACTCTTATGTCAATCCAGAACTTTCCTTTTATTATCTTTTAAATCTTTTACACACTTCGTGAGTGTGTAAATTTTCTTGCATAATTTAAATATTAGATTATTTTTAATTTTTAGATTAAGGAGAAAAACTTAAGGAGGATAAAAAGGGTATGAGAAAAAAGAAGGCGTTTACTTTAATAGAGCTTATGATAGCCCTTGCTCTTCTTGCCATTATGTCAGCTATTGCTGTAGGGGTTTATAGAGGCTATGTAAGAAAGGCTGCCCGTTCTCATGTGGAAACTGATACCAGAAATTGCATAACCTGTGTAGCTTCAGAGCTTGCAAGAGTAGCCTTAACAGGAGGAGACCCAGATTTTACTTCCTGTAAGAGGGGTTCCCGTTACACACAAAGCTGTAGTGTAAACTGTGATAGTGATTACGAAAATTGTCAATGCACTTGCACAGGAACTGGCATTGTTTCTGGTTACACCTGCACAACATCAACAAACTCAACAGATATTAATTGTAGTTAAGAAGTTATCCTCCTGTGCTTACTTCGGTTGGAAATGTACAAGATATATTTTCATTAGTGCTATTATAACTACATATTACTTGATATGTTTCTCCTGAGAGTACATCTCCTTCTGCTGTAACAGTAATGTCTTGATCACAACCACTAAAATTGGGAACAATAGAAATGTTTGAAAGGTATTTAATTTGGCTAGGATTACGATTACAATTCTCAAGATTAGAAGCATTGGATACTGAACCACTTACAGCACATTCAGATATTATTTTTTGAATACAAGTCCTTGCAAGAGTAATAAGTTCTTTTGCCTGAGCTTTTCTAATGTAAGCCCTATAACTCGTTAATGCAATGGCAGCTAAGATGGCAATAATTGCAATGACAACCATCAGCTCAATCAGTGTAAAACCTTTTTTACGCATGTCTCACGCTCCTTTTAATTTTATATCCTTTTTTAATTTTTAAGTCAAGAAAAAAACTTAAGGAGAAAGAGATTATAAAAAACTGGAACTAACATCACTTTTTGATTGAAGTTGAACAATCTAAACAAATTTAACAGAAATTGATTGTAATCAATTCCCACATTTCCTTAATGTTTTTCTGACAAGTTTAAAAAGTTTCTTAAAAAAGCCATCTCTGCGAATTTTGCAGAGATGGCCTAAAAATTGTCCCGTAGTTATTGAGTATTATTCTTATGGTGATTGTTCAGTCGGAGGTGAACAGGTTACATCTTGTGATGTAGAATTGTATGTACATTCTACTTCATAAGTTGCTCCTCCTACATCTCCAGATATTTTAGCAGTAAAATCGCTGCAGGAAGGATATTGGTCAAATGAAATGTTTGTAAGATATTTTGTAGAACTGGGGACTTGGCAGGCATCAAGCTGAGAAGTATCTGTATTGTTATCTACCGCGCACTCGACTACTGCTTCCTGAATACATGCTCTTGCATAGGTAATAAGCTCCTTTGCTTTAGCTTTTCTTATGTAAGTCTGATAACTTGTTAATGCAATAGCAGCCAGAATTGCAATAATCGCAATGACAACCATCAACTCAATTAGTGTAAACCCTTTTTTACGCATACATTACACCTCCTTTTTAATTTTAAATAAATATTATTACCCAATCCTTTAAAAGTCAATAAATAAAAATTTTAATTTTTTTAAATAATTTTTATCGGCAATTTTCTCAAAAAATTCAATTCCTACCTTACTTCTCTTTTCAATATTCCGATTGGTGCTAAACTGCTTATTGCAGAATTTGAATTGTATTTTAAACTTCTTTTTAAGAGGCTATGGCATACAAGTGGTTGCCACCCTCTAAGACAAACACACCGCTCTGGGAGGGTAAAATGGTTGAAAAAATAGATTTAGAAAATGGCTTGACCCTTGAAATATGGAATTATTCTCGTAAACTTGCAGGAGACCGCTGGTTGGTAGGCTTTCTTGCTCAAATCAGTATTGTTCCTGCAGAAAAAGACTTCTCCAGTTCAGAATATTACAAAATGTTTTTAGAAAAAACAGATGGAAAAGTTTATTATCGTTACAGAAAAGAAAGACACTTTGTTCCCGAAGATGCAGTTCCAACCATATATTCCAACATTAAAGAAAACTTTTTAAAAGCAGCCCTTCCTTATCTCTCTCATCCTGATTTTAAAGAAAGACTTCTTAAACACGAGGTAACTCAGTTTGAAAGGAAAATGGACTGGGAAGAAGAAATTAAAAGAAAAGACGAAGAAGCAGAAAAACTTGAAAAAATCTGGAAAGACAAAAGAGTTTTTTAACCCCCTGTTTTTAAATTTTAAAAATTTTGAAGGAGTTACAAAATGGAAATTTTAAAGGGGCTTATTAAAAAGACAGATGCTAAGATTGTTTTGGTTGTTCTTGATGGGCTGGGAGATCTTCCTTTTAAGGAAGGAAAAACCCCACTTGAGGCAGCCAGAACCCCTAACTTAGACAGTTTAGCCAGAAAATCTGCTCTTGGACTTCACATCCCTGTTGATTACGGAATTACTCCTGGAAGCGGTCCAGGACATCTTGGCATTTTTGGGTATGACCCTTTAAAAATAAACATAGGGAGAGGGGTTTTAGAAGCTCTTGGAGTGGGACTTGAGCTTAAAGAGACAGATGTTGCAATAAGAGGAAATTTTGCAACCGTTAAATACGAAAACGGATCCCCTGTTGTTGTGGACAGAAGGGCAGGTCGCATTCCTACAGAGGAAAACCAGAGGCTTATAAAGTATCTCTTTGAAAACATTTCAAAAATAGAAGATGCTGAGATAATTCTTAAATCAGGGATGGAACACAGGTTTGTAGTGGTTTTTAGATTTCCATACAAAGTTCCTCCTGAGGTTGAAACCATAAATGATACAGACCCTCAGGCAGTTGGAAAATCTCCTCTTAAACCTGTAGGAAAAGGAGAAATAGCTGAAAAAGTTTCTAAGATTGCAGAGATTTTTTCTCAAAAAGTTGCAGAGCTTTTAAAAAATGAGCCAAGAGCAAACTATGCGCTTCTCAGAGGTTTTTCTGTAAAGCCAGCTCTTGAAACTTTTGAAGAAAAGTTTGGATTAAGGGCATGCGCTATAGCTACCTATCCCATGTATAAAGGGCTTGCAAGCCTTGTTGGGATGAAAATAATTAAATTTGAGGGAATGGGTATAAAAGATGAAATAGAAGCTTTAAAAAAAGAGTGGCAAAACTTTGACTTTTTCTTTTTACACATTAAAAAAACCGATTCAGCAGGAGAAGACGGAAACTTTGAGATGAAAACAAAAGTGATAGAAGAATTTGATAGTTTTCTACTAGAAATTTTAGCTCTCAACCCCTCAGTTCTTTGTATAACAGGGGACCATTCAACTCCCTGTATTTTGAAATCTCATTCCTGGCATCCTGTTCCAGTGCTTATTCATTCTCCCTATGTTTTAGGAAATACTTCAGAAAGGTTTACCGAAAGGGAGTGCCTTAAAGGAGAGCTCGGTATATTTTATGCTTACAAACTCATGCCACTCCTTTTAGCTCATGCAAAAAACCTCAAAAAATACGGCGCCTAACCTAACCCCCTCCTACCACTTCCGAAGTGGTAGGAGGTTAGTGAAAGCCTTAACTCAGAAAATTGCAGGAATGGCCAAGTTCGAATAGATATGGCTAAGGAAAAGTGAGATGGAGAACTTTTTCAATTAACTTGTTTTTAATTTAAAATTTAAGCTATAAAATTATAGTAATTATGGAGTTAATTAAGCATAAAGGGGTAGAAGTTATGAAGAATATTGGAGAGATAAAGAAAATTTTTGATGTGTATAAACCTATTTTAAAAGAGAAATTTAAAGTAAAAGAGATTGGTATTTTTGGTTCCTATGCAAGAGGAGAAGGGACTTTTACAAGTGATATAGATATTCTGGTAGATTTTGAAAAGGAAGGAAAGACCTTTGATAATTATATGGAACTTAAATATTTTCTTGAGGAGTTGTTAGGTTTAGAAGTTGACCTTGTAATGAAAGGAGCTTTAAAGAAAGAACTTAAAGATGTTATACTAAAAGAGGTTATATATGTCTAAGCGAGATATAAAAGTAATTTTAAAAGATATCTTAGATGAAGTTACTAAAATTGAGAAATTCACGAAAGATGTTAACTATGAGATTTTTTTAAACGATGAAATGAGATACTATGCAGTAATAAGATGTTTAGAAATTATAGGTGAAGCAGTTAGGCAATTACCAGAAGATTTTAAGACAAATTATCCTTTCATAGAATGGCGTAAAATAGTAGATTTACGTAATATTTTAATCCACGAATATTTTGGTATAGAACCAGAAATTATTTGGGATATTGTGAAAAACAAAATACCCATTTTGAAGCAATTTATTGAAGAAATACTTAAGAAAATTTAAAGCCCTGCTCAAATTTCGCTGGGGACTGAGATCAAAAATAGAGGTACTTTTATGGATAGAAGAAGTCGAGAAAATTGCAGGAATGGCCAAGTTCGGATATACCTAACCTCCTCCTACCACTTCCGAAGTGGTAGATTGGTAGATGGGGTAGGATATTGACAAAAGGGGGATTTTGGATTAATTACTTTTTTATAATTGATGTTACAATTTTGATATTTTTGTAAAAATAGGTGAAAAATATGGAATATTTAAAACAGATAGTAGATTATGGAATTATAGGAATCCTCGTTTTACTTAGCATTATTTCTGTAGCTATAGCTATAGAAAGAATAGGGTATTACAGGAAGGTTGATGTGTTAAAGTTTTCAAATGTTAAAGAGCTTGAAACAGATCTAACCAGAGGGCTCCATATCATTGCAACCATCGGTGCCAATGCTCCTTATATTGGACTTCTCGGGACTGTTCTTGGAATTATGCTCACCTTTTATACCATAGGGCAGGAAGGACTCGTTGACAGTAAAAAAGTGATGGTTGGGCTTGCTCTTGCTCTCAAAGCTACAGCAATGGGGCTTCTCGTAGCTATACCCTCTATTTTTCTTTATAACTTCCTTTTAAGAAAGGTAAAAGAAAAGCTTACTTTTTGGGAAGTAAAAAATGGAAGAAAAAGAGTTTGATTACATTAATGTAATACCTCTGGTTGATATAATGCTTGTTTTGTTAACTATTGTTCTTGTTACTGCTACCTTTATTGTTCAGGGAAGCATTCCCGTAAGACTTCCAGCTTCTAAACATGCTGATGTTAAAAACATAAGAAGTTTTCAAGTTACTATTAATGAAAAAGGAGATATTTTTTTTGAAAGAAGGAAAGTTAGCCTGAAAGAGCTTGAAGAAATTGTAAAAAATCTCAATAAGGATTCTTATATATCCATATTTGCTGATAAATCAGCAAAGGTTCAGAGTTTGGTAGCAGTTCTTGATATACTGAAAAAATATCAAATCGAAAAAGCTGTGATTAAAACTGAACTTATAAGATGATAAAACTGAAAGCTCTTTTATTTTCTATTTTTATCCATTTCTTGGTCTCACTAAGTTTTTTGGTACTCTTTAGATTAAATGGGCAAGCTCCAGCAAAGTATGTTGAAATAAATCTCTCTCTGGCAGACTTAACAAGAATTCAACCCCATTCCTTTAAAAAAAGTTCTAAATCAGGAAGTAAGAAAAATATAAATGCAATACAAAAAAAAGAAAAAGCCAAAAAAGAGAAAGAAAAGGTTTTAAAAGAGCCTGTTGTTAGTAATTTTATAAAAGAGCCTAAAAAAGAACAAAAAGTTGAGAAAATAACTGATAAAGTTATTAAAAACACCTATGTGAAAAACGAGAATAAAGAAACTGCTGAAAAAGAAAAAGGAGATAAAGAAAAAGGTGGGCAAAATATCGGCATGATTAAAAAAGAAACTCAGGGAAAAGGGGGTACAGGGATTTATGAAGGTAAAACCGGAGAAGGAGAAAAGGGGAGAGGTGGATTAAATCTGGATAAAGAAAGAGAAAAATTTCTTTTGGAAAAACTCTATATAATTTCTAAAATTGTTCAAAAAAATATCAGTTATCCTTATATTGCTCGGAAAATGGGCTGGGAAGGTAGGGTAGTGGTATCTTTTATCCTTACTAAAGAGGGTAAAATTAATCTTTTAACTGTTGAAAAGTCTTCTGGATATGATGTTCTTGATGAAAATGCAATAAAGACAATTAAAAAGGTTTCAAAATATTTTCCCTTGCCACCTCTTGATGTAAAGATAAAACTCCCTATTTCGTATAAACTTGATTAAATTAAAAAATTATTTAAAATAGTCTCAAAGGTAATATTAATTTATGGGGGTGTGTTATGAAAAAGGTTGTAATAGTTAAGTGTCAAATGATTAGCAATCAAAATTTGTGTCCTGGTGATGCAAAATGTATGGTTGCTTTTATGCGTAGAGAAGGTGAGTTTGAAAGGTATAAAAATGAGGATGCACACATAATTGGAATTGTGGATTGTGGAGGATGTGAAGGAAATAAAAATAGAGTAGTATGCAGTTTAGCACTTTTAAAACTTCAGTTAGCAGCTTTAAAGGAAAAACCAGATGTAGTTCATGTTGGAACATGTATTATGAAGTTCTGTAAAAGAAAAGATGACCTTATTGCAGCTATTAAAGAAAAAGCAGGTGTTGAAGTAGTTGAAGGAACACATTCTTATGCTCCTCCTACTATTTTTGGAAGTTAATTAAATAAACTTCATTTCAGGTAATAAATCTTTATGCGAGTTATCATTGTTGGTGCAGGAGAGGTAGGGTATAACATTGCTAAATTTTTGATCCATGAAGAAATCGATGTAGTCATAATTGACAGAGATGGAGAAAAATTGAAAAAGATATCAGAAGAGCTTGATATCGCAACCATAGAAGGTGAAGGAAGTGACCCATCTGTTTTTAAAGAAGCAGGTGCAAAAAATGCGGACATATTAATAGCAGTAACCAATAGTGATGAAACTAACATGATAGCGTGCTTGCTTGGGAAGGCAATGTTTGATATAAAAAGAAGAATTGCCAGAATTAGAAATCCTGATTATTTTTTTAACAAAGAGCTTCTCGGAAAAGATTACCTTGACATAGATCCTGCAATCAATCCAGAGTTTGAAACAGCAAAAGCCATTTTAAGAATTTTAGAAATTCCTTTTGCTACAGAAGTTATAGAATTTGAAGGCGGAAAAATTGTAGTTGCTGGATTAAAAATTCCGACACAAAGTAAAGTTAGTAATAAAGAGCTAAAATACCTGCGAAGCATTATTAATAAGGACTTTATTATAGGAATAGTCAAAAGAAACGAAGACATTATAGTTCCACGAGGAGAAGATGTGATTAAAGAGGGAGATGTTGTATATATACCGTTAAAAAAAGAAGAGGCAATGGAGATTGCCAAGGCTTTTGATATCCCGGTTTTTCCTACACAAAAGGTAATGATAGTGGGAGGAGGTAGAATAGGATACTACATTGCTAAAGAATTAGAAGGAAAAGTTGATGTGAAAATAATAGAGAAAAACGAAGAAAAGTGTAAATTTTTAAGCAAAAACTTAAGTAAAGCACTGATTCTTTATGGAGATGGAACAGACAAAGATCTTTTACTTGAGGAGAACATAAAAGATATGGATGCTTATATTACAGTATCTGGAAATGATGAAATGAATATAATGGGTGCTCTTCTTGCAAAAAAACTCGGAGTGAAAAAGGTGATAGCTCTTGTTAATAAACCAGATTACATCCCTCTTGCCTATGAACTCGGAGTGCAGTCTGTTTTAAGTCCAAGACTTTTGACTGCAAGTATAATTTTAAGATACTTGAGAAAAGGAGATGTTTTATCTCTAACTGCTGTTGCAGAAAACAAAGTTGAAATAATGGAAGTACTGGGGAGTTACAAATCATCCATTGTTAATAAAGCACTTAAAGATATAAAATTTCCCAAAAATGCTGTAATTGGAGCAATTGTGAGAGGAGGAGAAATAATAATTCCAAAAGGTGAAGATATAATAAAAGAAGGAGATAAATTAGTAATCTTTGCTCTTAAAGACTCAATAAAAGATGTAGAAAAGCTTCTCACTTAAAACCTCAAATGAATATCAAAATCGTAGTTAATATAGTCAGCTTAAACTGTATTATTCTTTCTGTATTTATGCTCTTTCCTTTGGTAATATCTCTTATTTATAATACTTCTGAGGTTTACAGCTTTTTGATTTCTTTTTCTGTTACCTTTTTCACAGGAGTTTTTGTGTATTCTTTAACCAAAAAATATAAGCATGAAGAATTAAGATATAGAGAAGCTTTTGCAAGTGTTACTTTAACCTGGATAAGTGTAGCTTTTTTTGGAAGTTTGCCCTATCTCTTAACCGGGACCTTAGGGTCTTTTACAAACGCCTATTTTGAAGCGATGTCAGGATTTACTACTACAGGAGCAAGTGTAATTACTGATGTTGAAAGCTTAAGGAAGGGGATCCTTTTTTGGAGAAGTATAACTCAGTGGATAGGAGGCATGGGAATAGTTGTTTTTGTTTTGGCAGTTCTTCCAGTTTTAGGAACAGGAGGAATGCAGCTTTTTAAAGCTGAGGTTCCAGGGATTACAGTTGATAAACTAAGACCAAGAATTGTGGATACAGCAAAACTTTTATGGTCTATTTATGTAGGGATAACTTTAATAATTGCTGGATTATATACTCTTTGTGGAATGAGCTGGTATGACGCAATTTGCCATGCTTTTACTACTATATCTACAGGTGGTTTTTCAACCAAGAATGCCAGTCTGTCTGCTTTTAACAGCCCTTTAATTGAATATGTAGCAGGATTTTGCATGCTGTTAGGAAGTATCAATTTTGGACTCTACTTTTTGCTGTTGAGAAGAGAGTTTAACAAAGTTTTAAACAATAGCGAATTGAGGTTTTATTTATCACTTGTTCTGATTTTAATCACATTAATTACTATTAATCTTAAATTAACTGCTTATCAGTCCTTAGAAGAATCTTTTAGATACACACTTTTTCAAATAATATCTCTTATAACCACCACAGGTTATGCTACAGCAGATTATACAAAGTGGAACTTTTTTGCTCAGACAATTATACTGTTTTTGATGTTTTTAGGTGGTATGGTAGGTTCTACAGCAGGAGGAATAAAGCAACTCAGAATTTATATCATGATAAAACAAATATATAAAGAATTTTACCATCTAATTCATCCCCGTGCTGTAACTTCTATCAAGATAAATGATCGGACTTTAAATCAGGAAATATGTGATAGCATATGGACTTTCATATTTCTTGCTTTTATTGTTTGGATAATAAGCAGTATTATGGTTTCAGCAACAGGTTTAGATGTGCTAACCTCACTTTCTTCAGTAGCTTCGGCTCTAAACAATGTGGGGCCAGCCTTAGGCAAAGCCGGACCTACGACTACTTATGCCTCTTTTCCTGTTCTTGCTAAGTGGGTTCTCGTTTTCTGTATGCTTGTAGGAAGGCTTGAATACTATACAGTGTTAATTCTCTTTGTGCCAGCTTTCTGGAAGAAATAGAGCAATTTTTGGTTTCCAGATTTTATTCTTTTCAATAATATGCAGCACTTCAATCCCCCTTTCTTCTAAAGCTTTTGCTATAAATCTTCTGTGGCATCTCCAGGGAAACTTTTCAGCACATATAATACAGGTTAATTGTCTTTCAGCAATTTTTATAAGTTTCCCTAAAGCATTTTTAAAGACAGAAGTTTTCATGTAGTTTTCATAACTTTCTATTCTATAACCACCAAGTTCTTCCAGATGATAATAAGAAATGGAGTTTTCAGGTAAAATTTTCATCAGATTTTCTTTTTTAAAATGGGGAAATCTCTGAGAAGTTGCCCACCTTCTTACATCTATTACAGCTTCAATTTTATAAAGTTTTAAAATTTCAAGAAACTCTTCTTCGGTTCTGTTTGAAGTTCCAAGAGTATAAATCAGCATTTAAAAACTTTATTTTGGTAAATAAAATTTTTTAGAAGAAAAGGTAAAAGCTTTACCACCTTTGTGAAGGGGAAGCCTCCAAAATTCTTTATAGCCGTATTCATCAAAATCAGAAGCCTCCCAGCTTTTAACTTCTCCTATGTAAAATACCACCTCTCCAACTTCAACTTCTCTTATAACCTTACATTCAAGACTTGCAAGTGTGTTTTCTATCAGGGGAACACTTAGAGCTTTTCCACGTTTAATTTTTATGTTAAAAGTAGAAACTTTATTTACTTCTTTCCCGCTTGATGTGCCAACTTTCCAGATAAGATTAATATCTTCTGTTATGTTTACTGAAAATTCTTTATATTTTTTGATAAGAGTGTGAGTGAAGTGCTCTTTATCACAGGCAAAACCAACAGCAGGCACATCTTCTGCAATTGGGGTTATCCAAGAGCAAGCCATAAAATTAACTTCTCCCTCTTCTATATTTCCACTTCCTATAATAACAACAGGTCTTGGATGTAAAGTTCTGTAAAATTTCATAGAATACCCTCCTGCAATTTTTTATAATTTTAATTACAAAATTTAGTATATCAAAAAACTTTATTTTTGCTTTCTTGGAGCTTTTATTATAATATTTTTTAAAAATTAAGCTAAAGGAGGAGGTAGATTTTAAATGGATGAAAAGATTTATGAAAAAGTTAAAAACTACATTTATCAGAATGACAAACTTTTTGGATTTTTGGGAGCCCAAATAACAGAGATGAGAGAAGGTTTTGCAGAGGTTGAGATGCAAGTTAAAGAAAATCATTTAAACGCTGCCGAAGTTTGTCAGGGAGGGGTGATTTTTACTTTAGCTGATCTTGCTTTTGCTCTTGCTTCAAATTCTTATGGAACTCTGGCACTTGCTATAAAAGCACATATTACCTATATAAAACCTGCCAGAGCTGGAGATACACTTGTTGCTCGTGCTCAGGAATTTCATAGAGGTAAAACCCTTGCTACATATCACATTACAGTAAGCAAAAAAGACACCGGCGAGAAAGTGGCTTTTTTTGAGGGTATGGTTTATCGCTTTGACGAACCTATTTTTAAAGAATAACCTGCCATAATAGTAAAAAAATTTCCAGAAAAGTTTTACCTGAAACTGGCTTTTAGATAAAATTATAGATAAAATCTCGATTAACATGGGATAGCTCTACTCGTCTAATGGGATAACCTGCGTTTTCAATCACCCTTGGATACTGAAGCCCCACTATAATTTATACTCCACTCCTCTGACACCATTATCTCAAAAATTTTCTTAAATTTTTGTAAAAATTTCTTTCATCACTCGCTGAGTAGTCTAATTGCGAATTTTAGTTTGGACTTTTTCCCTTAGTAATTAATAGCTTGACAAATCTTAAAATTTGAGTATATACTTTCAAATATATATCAAACTTTTGGAGGAATTATGCAAAGAAAAATGAAAGTAGCTAAGCTATTTAATAATGGTAGAAGTCAGGCTGTCCGATTACCAAAAGAGTTCAGATTTAAAGAAAAAGAAGTTTATATTACGAAAATAGACGACTTTGTAGTCTTAATTCCTAAAAAAGACAAGTGGGAATTAGCAAAAAAGCTACTTATGGAAATAGAAGATTTTACAGATGAATTTATGGAAAATAGAAATATCCTTCAGCAAACAAGGGAGCTATTTTAGTGATTTATCTTTTAGATACAAACGTCATAGCTTATCTTATCAAGCACAAAGACTTAAAGTTATTTAACAAATTTGAAGAAATAGCCAAAAAACATCAAATAGGAATTTCCTCAATTACCTATGCTGAAATATGTCATGGACTGGAAAAGAAAAACAGTGAAAAGTTAAAAATAAAAGTGTTGACCTTTTTAGAAGTATTTGAAATTTATCCGTTTGACGAAAAGGCTGCTTTTGAGTATGGGAAAATCAGGGCTCAATTGGAAAGGGAAGGTAATCTGATTGGTATACTGGATATGCTTATAGCTGCTCATGCTAAATCATTAAATGCTATTTTAATTACAAATAACGAAAAAGAATTTAAAAAGGTTAAGGGTTTAGCTGTAGAAAACTGGTGTAAAAATTAAAATTTTTCAATCTAACGCCTAAACTCAGCAGCGGAGGGCGGGAAGGCCGTCTGCTGAAGGGGATTGTTAGAGGTTATTTCTATTATATATCTTTATCCCTTTAATTCGTTTAAAATGTGCTTCATTCAATGTTATTATTGGGAACTTCATTTCTAAAGCTGTTGCTCCTATAAAAATATCTCTAAACTCTATTAGTTGATTATTAAGCTTCAGTTCTTTATAAATCTCAGCAGAACGTTGAGCTATCTCATTTGTAAACGGTATTATTTCCAACCACTTCAGTAATTTTTCTAAATCTTCCTTGTGCCTCTTGGTGATAGCTCCGGCGTATAACTCAAACACAGTTATAGTTGAAATAAAACAATTAAAATCTAACTCTTTTAGTTTCCATAAATAACTATTTTGTTTCTTTTGTTTTCGCAAAAATTCTATTATTATGCTGGTATCAACTAAAATGTTTCTATTTTCCATTTATCTATTCTTACTTCAACCTCATTTTCTAAATGATCCCATACTGAAATACTTAAAAAATCTTTTTTCCAATCCTCAGATCTTTTTTCTTTAATTTTTTTCTTTAATATTTTCACTATCTTTTCTTCAAGCTCTAATAATTCTTCTATAGTAAGATTTGACAGTCTTTGTTCTATGTTATTTAAGGATAATCCAAACATAATTTTTTCTCCAAAGCTTTTTGATTTTCATTTTAAGACTTTTTGATAATTTTTCAATCTAACGGCTAAACTCAGCGGTGGGCGGGAAGGTTGTTTGCTGGGGAGAGTTGTTAGAGTAAATTTTCTTTTTCTTTATCAATAATTTCAAATAATTGCTTTACAATTTTAGGATGTAATGTCTTTCCGCTATGAAAAGGTAAAAACAAAGCGTTTATTTCCTTTTATATAAATTCTATGACTTCCTTTGCTCCTAATCAATTTAAAACCAGCCTGTAATAATAACTTTTTGGCTTCAACAGCAGTTAATCTTGGTAGTTTAGGCAACTTTTACTTCTAAAGAAGTGGTTAAAATCTCCTTGTTTAATAAAACTTTCTTTTCTTCTTCGTCTAAAGTTTCTAAATATAATTCTACAGCTTCTTTGATATTTTGTAGAACTTCATCTAAAGTATCTCCCTGTGTATGACAGCCTTTTAGTTCAGGACAGTAAGCATAGTATCCAAACTCATCTTTTTCTATTATTACCGTAACTTTCATTTTTCTTCCCTCACAAATTTAATTTTTTCTAACGTCAAAACTCAGCAGCGGTGCGTAACGCCGTCCGCTGAAGAGGGTTGTTAAAGGTTAATCTGTTTCAAATTCTTCTCTTGGTAGCCCGGACTGTCTTATAATAGACATTAACGTCCCTTTTTTAATTTCTTTATGGTCTGGGACAGGAACTGTAATAGTATTTTTTCCAATTTGTTTTTGCATTACTATATGACTTCCCTTTTTTCTTACCTCTTTAAATCCATATTTTTGAAGTATCTTACAAACTTCTCTGCCAGAAAGGACTTTCAGCTTCGACAATTGATACCTCAAAAGGAGATATATATATTTCCTCTTTTAATCTTTCTTTTATTTCTTCAGGTGATGCACACTCAAAGAAAAGAGTTACAGCTTCTTCTAAATTCTTTTTTGCTTCTTCAATTGTATAACCCTGACTTGCTATATCCAATTCAGGACATAACGCTACAAACATATCATCTTCTTTTTGAATTATAGCTGTAAGTTTATATTTCATACTTAAATAATAAACTACAAATTCCTTATTTTACAAGTATTTTTTAATGAATTTTTTTAACGCTCAAACTCAACAGTGGCGTGTGACATATTTTTTGCCCACTCGAACTGACCAATATCTATCGATCTTCTTTAAATGTAATGAGGGATGATATGGGTTTTCCTTTAAAAGTTCGAAGTTTTTATCTGCTAATTTTTTTATATTTTCAGGCAATTTTTCGTATTCTTCCCAAAAAGACGGACTTGCATAATGTTTTAGAGCTCCCGACATTTACTATAACTTCATCCTTTTCAAGTTTATAATATATTGCATAAGGAAAACCTTTTGGATAACATTCTATAGAATCCCCAAAACTTTTGATGAACTCCTGCATATAAATGTAGAGATTCAATGTCAGAAAATAATGAATTTAAGGAATAATCACCTAATCCTTCCTTTTGTTTTTCATAAAAAGCATAACCTTCCAATAAATCCTGTTTAGCAGATTCAAGAATTTTTATTTTCATCAACAATTTTCAAAATGTCTTTTTTAGCTTCCTGCCAGCTTAAAATTTTTTCTTTATTTTCTTTTACTCTTTTTTCTCTTACTAATAATTCATCTTTATGCCAGTCTGGTGATGGAACATCTTTTTCTGTTTTTAACAAATCATTCCATATAAATTCTATTAGTTTAAGTTTGTCTTCAATTGTTAAATTGTTAAGTTGAATCTGCATTTTACCTCCTGAGTTAAATTTTGTGCTTATTTATGTGCTTATTTAAAATTCTAATCTTTTTCAGAAATTTTTCAATCTAACGCCTAAACTCAGCGGCAAGCTGGAAGGTCGTCCGCTGAAGAGGGTTGTTAGGATTATAAAAGTTGCAAAAATTCTTCCATACTTAATCCTGCCTGTTTTAGTATATGAGACAAAGTTGATCTTTTAATCGGTTTGTGGGCAGGTACTATTAATTTTAATTTTTTATCTTTTGTGTATTTATGAAGTTTAATATGGCTTCCTTTTTGCCCTACCACAACCCATCCCTTTGGAGAGCTTTTATTACTTTATCGTAATTTAAACTGGGAACTTTACTTATAAAGTTAACTCAATTATTTCGGCTTTTTTTTCTGCAAAAGGAATTAAATCATCTTCTACTGGTTCAAGATATAACTCTATTGCTTCTTTGATGTTTTTAATAGCCTCTTCTACAGTATCACCTTCACTAATACATCCTGGCAAACTCGGAACATATACAGTATATCCACCATCTTCACTTGGTTCTAAAACGATTTTAAGTTTCATTTTTTTACCTCGACTGGGTTAAGTTTTTATTAAAATTTTAAACTCTTCCCAAAATTTTTCAATCTAACGGCTAAGCTCACCCACCTGCCGTATGGCGGATCGGGTAGAAAGGTTTGTTAGGGATTTCCTATTTTCACTTTCATTATCACGCATTATTCACCTGTCACTTTTTGTTTTCCGATCTGGGAACTCTTTTAAGCATTTTGCTTTTCTAATTATAACTTGTAACTATTACATCTCTTAAATTTCCACACCACCCTTGTAATGTAAATCAGAATATTTTCTTGAAAATAATAATTTATAAGTTTTGTAAGATATATTCAGGACACCAAATTGAATTCAAATTTTTGACATATTTGAAAGCTTGTAATAGGAAAACTCCTATTGCCTGCTTATAACGAGAAAAGGTCTTACATGAAATTTTTGAGGTCCTTCCCCCCGACAGGGTCGGAGTTCAGCTTATCGTGCAAATGACTGTAGCGGATGATAAGGAAGCAGATTATGTAAAAAATTGGCTTACAATCCTAACTCACGAAGAAATCTGGCGTTGATTTTGTGAACATCAAAGCGTTCTTCCGCTATACGGCGGGATTCTTTACCCATTTTTTCAATAAGTTCGGGTTTTTGGATAAATCGTTCCATTGCTTGGGCCAAAGCCTCAACATCCTGCACGGGAACTAAAAAACCATTTATACCATCAATAACAGTCTCCCTGCACCCTGGAGCATCGGTAGTAATAACCGGTCGCCCCATTGCCATGGCTTCCTGTATAGACCTTGGCACACCTTCCCTGTAAAAAGAAGGCAGGACAAATACACTCGCCTGAGAAATCCATTGTCGGACATCTTCTACATGACCAGGCCACTCAATAATCCCTTCCTTAACCCAGTCTTCTACTTCCTCTCTTTTGATACTTCCGGGATTTGAGTCTAATCCTCCAACCAGCAAAAACCGTGTATTAGGGTATTTAGACTTTATTCGTTTAGCAGCTTCCACGAACTCATAAATGCCTTTTTCCCTGAGAAGTCGTGCAACAAGCAGGAATGTTACGGGATTTTGAACCGGAGGGGTGGGAGAGAACGCTTTCATATCCACACCGGTAGCACCAATCAACACCGATTTTTCTCGCTTAGCTAAACCCCGCAAATAGAATTCTTGAAGGTCATCTGGGTTTTGAAAGAAAACACGGGTTGCACGATGGAAAGCCTCTCTGTATAGCAAACTAACTAACTTCCGCAGTAGCTTTTTAGTAACTCTTTCTTGCTCTCTCGTAGACGTGAATACATATCCCAAACCTGCAACCAAAGCAAAACGGCGTGGCACTCGGGCAAGCCAAGCCGCTAAAGTTCCGTAAATTACAGGCTTAACAGCATAGCTCAAAACTACATCTGGTTTTAGCTTTCGCAAAAGAAAGAAAAGCTGTAAAAAGGTGTAAGCGTCCTGAAAAGGGTTAAGTCCTGTTCTGGAAAGATAATAATCTATTGGTACTGCACCCAATGCCTTTATTCGTTCTTTCGTCTTATCGTCATAATCTGGAGCCAAAGCCAACACTTCATGCCCCCTTTCTACCATCGCCTGGATGAGCGGGCTTCGGAAATTAAGGAGGGAGAACGCCTGGTTGCCAATAACAACTACCCTACTCAACGCAAACCCCCTTCTGAGCGAGAAACTCACAGTAAAGGTTCTCCCACATATCCACCACCCGGTCCAGGCTGAAGTTGGCCTCTATGTGCTTGCGAGCTGCCTTGCCCATCGCTTGCCGCTCTTCCTCAGGCATGCCCATCAAACGAAGCATGGCTTGGGCCAATTTGTCGGGATCTTTCGGAGGCACAAGGAAACCCGTCTCTCCATCTAGGACGATCTCTCCGTTTCCTCCCACATCGGTAGCCACGATGGGAAGGGCAGAGGCCGAAGCCTCCAGGAGCACGTTGGCCATCCCCTCCCAGGCCGAGGACATCGCATAAGCATCGGCAGCGTTCATGAGTTTAGGCATGTCTCTGCGAATACCCAAAAACCTTACGCTTCCCTCCAGCCTTAGTTCTCTGACAAGTTCCTTCACCGAGGGACGCAAGGGTCCATCTCCGGCGATCAAAAGCACAGTGTTAGATTCCTCCGCCACCACTCGCGCAAATGCTCGGACCAGGCTGGGGTAATCTTTTTGGGGATCGAATCTCCCTACGGCCAGCCAGACGAAGAGATTTTCCAGTCCCAGCTCCTTTCGCAGTGCGACGCGGATCTCCGGATCGGGTTTAAAATGTGCCGTGTCCACACCGTTAGGGATATATCGTATCTTATGGCGCGGCACCGCGCCTATTCGCACATAGCGTTCAAGCCCGGCTTGGCTCACCTGCGTAGTGAGGTCACACAGGGAATCCGTCAGCCGGTAGAGGATTTCACGCAGGCGTCCACCCTCATTGATATTGCGAGCACTGCATATCAAAACCGGCATTGGTGCAATAAGTCGCACCAATCGGACAAGGAGATTAGCGTGCACCATATAGCTATGCACGATGTGGGGCCGCCATTCGCGAATGAGCCGAGCCAGTCGCAAGATTGGCCGTGGGTCAGGCAGTTTCCGCCTAATACCCAGAGAAAGGACAGGGATGCCAGCCGCCTCCAGTTCCTTCACGTAGGCCCGCGGCGGCAAAAGGGAAACTACACGCACGTCCCAACCCCTGGCCTTTAGCCGGGTAGCTACCCGTATAAGCTGCGTCTCCGCCCCGCCAATGTTTAGGCCTGTAATAAGGTAGAGAATTCTCACGGGTTTCATCTGTCCCTCTTTCCTGCAAAAGCAAGCCCAGCCAAAGTCTTAAAGAAGGCATAATAGTAATTGACTTGAAATAAACGGTATAGAGCAAGAACTACCATAGGGATGGTCCAAGGCAAGTAATACGTCTTAAGTCCTTCATGCTCCAGATCCTCTGCTATGGGGCTTATCTTTCCCAGAAAACAAAAAGCATAAGTATTAACCTCGGTCCCGCCACGACCGGCGGAGCCCAAGATATGGAGAATTCTAGGTCCAGTTCTTGCAGAGCTCATTATCCCAATTCCACCTCCAAGCTCAGTGCTGTGGCCAGGCGCGTAGTTTGAGTCTCTGCACAACCACAGGCTCGGCGAAAAAAATGTAAATTTCATGAGGAAACTTCTCCTTTAATAGGCACTGCGCCAGTTGCTTTTCTGGCGTGAGCTATTGCCAGTGCCATTATTAGCCATGAAGCCTTTCTCCACTCAAAATTAAGTGTCAAAAAGGCAAGAAACAGTATAGCGAAAAGCGCCAACCATAGAAGGCGTTTATTAGATGACATTTTGAAGATTCCTTTGAAGGCCACAGCCATCATCCCCAACCACAAAATGAGCCCGATTAAGCCTTTTTCTGCAGTAACAGATAAAAAAACGTTGTGTGGAGCCCGCTCTGTCCCTAGGATGGGAGCTACAGCATAACGAAAGGCTCCGGCCCCTACCCCCAAAAGCGGAGTTTCAGCAAAAACTTTAATTCCCGCGCGCCAAATCACAGTTCGTTCATTGAGGGTTCCGTGGAGCACTTCATGTGGAAGTGTGGCAAGGCGGGCATAGATTGTCGGAGGCACAAGGTTTACGGCTAATATAGCTGCTGCTATTGCTAACCCGATACCAGCCAAACGCCACTTCCAATTCAATCGAGAAATAGAAAGGACTACGTACACTAATGCTAACCCACACCCTAAAGCACCGGATCTGGAACCAGTAAGTAAAACAGCAACTGTTGCAATGGGTATCAGCCCCCAGGATAGTGCCCTCATAGATAATCGCTGTGTCTTGGCCCCTAAATACCATGCCATGGGGATGGCAAAACCTAAGTAAAAGGACATCTCATTTGGATCAAATCCCGATGCAGCATAGCGATGATAAACTACTTGAATCCCTTGAAGATAGCTCTCGATGGTGGCAAGTGCTGTCACCCATGCACCAAATACATAGGCCCGCATAAGGTGTTGGCACCGCGCTTCAGTATTTGCAAACTGGTAAATGACTAGGGTTATTAACCAAAGACCGGTATAAGTAGTGGATCGAGTTAACGTTGATTCGGGGTCAATGCTCCAAAAAAGACTTGCCCAACTCCAGAACACAAAAAGGAAACTTACAGTATGAAAAGGATGCCAACGCAATTTCCCCCTCGTTAATATAACCAAACTCCCTATCACAATTGCTACAATTCCGCCTATTTTAGCAACTGTACCAACCCCAGGAAATACAATAACATTTTCCCAAGGAACAATAAACACGAAAACCCAGGTTATCCAAAAAGCTAAATAGCTCATATTTATAAGACCCCTAAAACTTCCAAATAGCGTTTGACCGCCGTATCCAGGGTATAAGTATCGTAAGATGTAGTTTGACGAGTATTTTCAGCGAGGGTTCCCGCAATAGCACTTGCCAGTGCTTTGACATTCCCTGCAGGAACAAGCTTGCCAAGTTTCCCATTTTCCAAAATCTCCCTTGGACCACTGGGGCAATCGGTGGAAACCACAGGTATGCCCAAAGCCAGCGCCTCTATTAAAACCGTAGGAAGACCTTCCCACCTTGACGAAAGCACAAACACCGCGGCTCGCTTCATGTACTTGTAGGGGTTGTCTACAAAGCCAGGCAGGGCCACATCTTTTTCCAGGCCCAGTTCCCGCACAAGGGCTTCCAGCTTGGGTCGTTCCTCACCCTCTCCTAAAATCATGAGCCGGGCCGGACGTTCCTTCCGCACCAGAGCGAAAGCTCTAATAAGGGTGGGAAAGTCCTTTGCTTCGGTCAATCTCCCTATTCCTAAGATCACCGGGGGTTCACCTGGACGGAACCACGGATGGTCCACGGGCTCTTCAGCCTTAGCAAAAAGTTCCGGGGTTATCACGGGATTATAGATCACCCGTATTTTCTCCTTCGGAAGATCCGCAATCTTCAAAAGGTCCTCAGCAACCCCTTTGGAAACGGCCACTACTGCATCCGCCCAAGGATAAAACTTTCGAATAAACAGGGGCATCATCCGCCCGCGCATATTCTTAGCCCTTTTAGTGGCGATACTTGTAGTACTATGCACGCTAACTACCACGCGTGTAGGAACCCTGGCAAGCTTTTTAGCCCAAAGCGCTACCACGTTGGCATGGTCCATAGCGGATAGCAAGGCCTTCGGCCGTTCCATCCGTAGATACCTTACGAGACCAGGAAGGCTGTAAAGCACCCGCTTACTTTTCAAGTCTACCACCCGCACCGATTGCGGCACCTGGGATAAATAAGGTCCTTCCGCCTTTGCGAGTACTAAATCAACCTGCAAGCCGCGCTCTACAAAACCACGGGCCAGGTTCACCATTACCCGCTCTGCTCCACCACCGCGAAGGGAAGGAAGAAATATAGCAAGTTTATCGTCTTTCTCACTCATTTCTGAACCAAATCCCTAATAAGACTCATCCACCCGCTGAAGTACTCGTACTCCTTTTTCCTCCACATCTGCCACACCATAGGCAGTCGCTTAAGGCGAGGTTTTTCTAATAAAGCTAGACGTTTATTCACTATCCGCTGTTCTTCCCGAATCCTTTTTATAGTCTTCTCCAGTTCCAAAGTTTCCCCCAAGGCTTTCTCCAATTTCGGTCCTTGCTCAATCAAACGTTCAACAAGTATGTGTAGAAGTTTTAGCCGTTTTAAACACGCTTCTTTAGAGTTCTGGCTCATATAGAAAAGGATGCGGTCTATAATAGTTACACGCCGAGTTTTATTAACGAAGTATTGCGAAGTGGCGAATTGAGAACGTCGATAGTACTGAAGGGGATAAGGGATAACTTTTCGCCGACCCAATGCCTTTCCAATTTGATGAATCCAGTTATCATGCCCACCATATTCTTGAGGAAAAGGAAGAAGAATGGTTTTTAATTCGCTTCGGAAAGCCGTGCAACAGCCTGAAACAAAACTTCCAACGGATAATCTTGCTGAAAGTACTTGTTGAAGAATTGTTCTCTTTGTAGGTTTAAGGTGATGGTCAGTTATTGTTGCATCATTAATAACTACAAGCGGGGAATCAGCGCATTGAAAAGCATTCAGTACACGTTCTATTTTCTCTGGAAACCAAACATCATCTTGATCGCTTAGAAAAATAATATTTCCTTTCGAAAAACGTATTGCACGTTCAAAAGCTTTTAGATAACCCATGTTCTGAGAATTACAGTGCACATGGACGAGGAAAGGAGCTCTTTTAGCGAAGGCTTCAATAATCCTAATTGTAGAATCGAAGGAAGCATCATCGCAAACAACAAGTTCATCAGGTGGACGTGTTTGATGCAGGAAACTTTCAAGTTGTTCTTGCAGATACTTCTCCCCATTATATGTAGCCATTGCAATAGAGACCTTTAAAGCTTGACCGCTGCTTGCCCCCATACTGCTTAGCCTCCTCAATCCTATATCTTACTTTAAAAAACCTAGCCAAAGACTCTGCTTTTGCAACACAGCTATAGATCGTGCCTGCCATCACAACGATTAAAAAGACTGACCTAGCTTCTATATTCACTAGCTGCTTCAGTTGAAGACGATTGTACTCACCTTTGGGCCATGCCTTGGGTTCTGGTTGCTGGCTTTGAATAGCTTGGCAGGTTTCCATACTCCTCCCTTCATTTTGTAGCTATAAGTATAATTTCTTCTCCAACATTCTTCAACTGACATAGCGCTTGCTCTACTATCCAAAACACCAGCCCTTCAAGCTTTATTTGTAGAGTTACCCTTTTTGGAGAACCACCAGGAAGTTTCCCATTTTTCTTAATCAATCGACTGGCTGCCCACATCCACCGTGCCCCTTTTGCCGTAGTGCTCAGTTCTTGCACTTTAAATCCTGCTCGCTCGGCGCACATCCGTAGTGACTTAGGTGAAAAGAGAAAAAGATGGCGAGGTACTTCCCAGCCTCGCCAGTACTTCCCAAAAAGATGTAAACCCAGACTTTGGATGTTAGGCGTCACTATCACAAGCTTACCTCCATGCTTAAGAAGGCGATAGCATTTACCCAGTGTCCCGATTGGATCAGAAACATGCTCAATCACATGATTCATAGTGATAGCATCAAAGCTATTTGGGGGTAATTCAACCTGTTCTATGTTACCTTCAAAAATTTCCAATCCAAATTGCTCCTTGGCAATGCGAACAGCCTCTGGATCAGGTTCAACGCCCACAACTTCCCAGCCTAACTCCCGCATCCTGTACAGGAATTGACCATTACCACAACCAATATCTAAAAGACGCCCTCTTTCTTGGGCTTTAAGCCACATGATACTTCTGCCTACAATCTCCTTAAAGGGACCTATCAAAGAAAAGAGCCAACCTAATAGCTTATTCTGCTCCATAGAGTAGCCGAAGCAGGTTTGCAAGATGCTTGTTTTTATGACGTTCCGCAGGCTTGCCAACCATTTCCTTGAAGCCCTTTCTACTTGATGTGTGTAGTATTGTGTGTAAAGCTTACTAAGCTCGCTTGGAAGCGGTTGTGGATCAAGCCATACTAAACCGCAATTGGGACAGTGCCTGAAAGCCCAAATTCCTGGAACTTCAAAAAGGCAATCTCGAAGGTTATTATAAAGAAACATTCCTTCGTTATTGCACAGTAAGCAAAAGGGAAATTCTTGCACATATACACTCTCATTTTTGTTTGTAATATTTTCTCTCATCTCTGCCATACTTTCACCACTTTTAGAATTATATCTCGATCCAAAGCATCCAGAACAATTTTCCAAAAAAAATAAGCAAATATGCTAAAAAGTGCACCAAAAAGGACAGCTTGGATTAAAAGCGGACAAGTATCTGTCAAGCTTCTCAAACCATATGCTAACCCTCCAAGAAGCAGAAACAGGAAAATCTCTGGTATTAATCCGTTCGTTATCAATAAGCGTGGCGATAGTTGAGAAATCTTGAAAGTAGCAACAAATAGCAGGAGGTTATCCACAGCCACACGTATGGTCCAAGCTGTTGCTGCTCCAGCAATGCCCCAATGACTGACCAATAGATAAGCTGTCACAATGTAAAATGGAAGCTCAAGTAGGTGAAACTTGGCTGGAATATCAGGCCGTCCTATACTTTGAAGGAGCGCGAAAGGGGTGTGAGCAAGGGAATTAATCAACACACCTAAAGCAAGGATCTGCAACGCCAAAGTGCTTTTGGCTGCAAATTCATCCCCTAACCAAATCTGTAAAGCTTCTTTGGCAAACAGCATCACCACAAGAACAACAGGCCCCAAAGTTAAGAGAATGTATTTAACAGAACGTACGAAGAGGATGCTAAGTCTCTGTCTGTCCTTGCTTCCCTCCAGAGCGCTAAAAGCTGGAAAAAGCGTCATAACTAGGCTGGTAGGGATAATCCGGAGGCGGGTTACAGCTTCATAGGGAGCTGAGTAATATGCCACTGCACTAATTGAAAGAAGCGAGCCAATTAGAAAACGGTCCAGATACACTAATATAGGGCCAACGATGCTTGATACCGTAACCCAACCACCAAAGGCAAAAAGGTGAGGGAGAAAGGATAAAGAACTTGAATATTTTCTTAGCTTTGGATTAATGTGAAAATTCATTATTGTATAAGTTACTAAAGCTCCAATTCTTGCAAATAGGATCAAGACCACAATACCCGGCAACTTAAAGCCTAACCACAGCCCGACCAGAGGAAGAAAAAAAGTCAAAGCACTTATAGGAATTTTCACAGCATTGACCAAATCAAACCTCTGCGATGCCTCCAGCACTCCCCGGAAGGAGCTGGAAACCAGGACCACCGGAACCGAAAGGGCAAGTAGATAGAACGTGGCTTTGGCTTCTCTTACCAGGTCCGGAGGGATGTTCAAGATGTGTTCCACTAAAATTGGTGTGATGCCAACCAATACCAGAGCTCCCAAAAGTCCCAAAATGGCTTGAATAGTTATAGCCGTCCAGACAATTTGCGGAATCTGCTCTTCCTCACATCTCCCCAATGCTTCCGCCACAAACTTTGTGGTTGCCCGTCCCAAACCCAAATCAAAGATGGCAAAATAACCGAGAACGACCCAAGCCAAAGACAAAAGTCCAAAGCGTTCAGTGCCCAAGCCTCGCATAATGAAGGGGATGGTGACAACCCCGACTAAAAGAGGTACTACCTGACCGAGGAAGTTTAAAAGCGTGTTTCTTGCAAGAAGCTTTCCTGATATTTGTAACTGAGAGTTTTTTTCTCCAGTTCCCTGTTTATTAGCCTGCCTATCCATTGGTCTTATCCATATGCCTCTTTAATTTAACAAATTCCCTTAATTCTTCTTTCCACTCCTTTATTTCAATATTTAAAGTCTTGGATAATTTCTTATTACTCATTGCAGAAAATCGTGGTCTTTGTGCTGGAAGGTTAAAGTTAGAATCAACATTATCGTATCTGTCCTAAAGTTCAAAAAGCAAAAATTTAGTTATAGGAATAATTATAATTTTTTTTCCTTCGATTTCCATAATCTTATCTTCTTCTTTGTTTATCAAATAACCTTTTTCAATACCAAATAGAGAACAAAACTTAATTAAACTTTTCACATCCTTTTTATCTATTCTTCTTTTGTTTTTAACTTCAACAGGAATTATATCTTTCTTTTTCTTTAAAATAAAATCCACTTCTTTATTATTCTTTCTCCAATAATACTGAGCATTTATTTCGCTTCTTATCAATGTTTCTAAATTTTTATTTTCGTCTTTTGTCAATGATAGAGAAGAATGCAAAGGATATCCTTTTCTGTTTTTCCTGCTTGTAGCTAAAAAACTCCCCCTTAGATTACTTACCCTTTTTATCAAAAAAGATAATTCTAAATAGTTCAAGGCATTTCTTATTGTCTTTTTATGTCTTCCCAACTCCTTAGAAAGGGCATCAATATTTAATATAACACCTGGATTTTCAAAAATATATTCAGCAAGAATTTTTATTATCTCTATATCCTCAACTTTAAAACTTTCAGGAATATCTCTATAAATTATCCTTTCAATTACCAGTTCTCTAACATATTCTTTGATTTCTCTTTCTTCCATCTGCAAGGTTTCGGGAAAACCTTTAAAAATAAATTCGTTTAGCAAAATATCAAGCTTTCTTTTGTATATTTCATATTCTTCTTTTTGAGGTATTTTTTCATTTTTAAAAGCTAAGAATTCTTTAAAAGTCAAAAGACTCAAGTAATGAAATTTTGCTCTCCCTGCAAGGCTTTCTTTGCTTTGTCTCATCAAATTTAAAGATGAAGAACCTGATAAAACTATTTTTATCCTTGGATTTAAATCATACAAAACTTTAATCTTATTTTCCCAATCTTTTAATTTGTGGATTTCGTCAAAAAATAGATAAACCCTTTTGTTTTTTATTCTTTCCCTTAAAATTTTTTCTTCATATTCTTTTATAATCCTATCCAAATTTTCTTTTTCTATATCAAAGGAAAAATAAAATATCTCTTTTGGATTAATCCCAGAAGTAAGCAAATAATCTATAAGATGGTACATTAATACAGTTTTACCAACTCTACGCAGACCGATTATTATATCTATTTGGTTTTTATGTAGGCAATTTTTTAAAGCTGTAAATAAAAATCTTCTTTTGAATGATTTTATTTCTCTGTCTATACTGCCTGTTTCCCACCAAGGATTAAATTCTATAATATTCATTTTAGGCTATTAAAGTGTCCTAATATTTAAATTTTTAGGATATGGCAATATCTTAATTTTAATATATTTGAAAAAAATATCAATTGGACGGCTCCCCATATTCATGTTAGCAAAAAATTATTCAAATAAGCAAGCCTTTCTCTAAAAAAGATCTTTCTCTAAAAACAGTGCTTACCAGACTTCAAATTGCTCGTTCTTCCTTCTAATATTAGAAAAAACGAAAAGAAAACTCAGACGATGAAATCATACGATGAACTCATACGCCAAAAAATAAAAAAGTTAGCCCTTACTTGGTTGCAGAACATCTTGAAAGACTTTTTAAGTGAGTAATACCACCTGGGCAGCCTTTTAATAATGGACATATAAGGATTACATTACCAAAAGTCTTCATTCTGGGCTTAGTTATTTTACAGCAATGTCTAAAAATGGAGGCCGAAAAATAAATCCTGACATTCTATCCTTTACAAGCAGAGGAATTTAAGATTAAGAAAGTCTTTTTAAAAATTCATCAAAATCAGAGTCAAAACTAACTATCCATTCTATCCCATATTCTTTAGCTCCGATTACTAAAAGTGCGTCGTTAAAGTTAAGCTCCCCTCCAGAATCAAGGCACATGGTGATTGATGTAAGCTATCTCGCGCATCAAGCAGAGCTACAAGAAAAGATTGGAATCCTTTAAAGCATTCCCTCCAAGTGAAACCATTCCTTTCAAAAATTCCAGTTTTTTAGAAGGAATAGCAATCTTCTCCAGCTCCTTCCTTTTTCTGTTCCTTAAACTTTCCCTTATCAATTCCTCCACTACTTTACTTCCCGATTTTTTCTCTCTTCCGGCAAGCTCTTTTATAGTCTCTACCAGATCTACCGGAAGGGTAAAAGAAACAACTTTTTTATTTAGCCTTTTCACTACTTCACCTTTCATAGCCCAAGTTCTTCTTGTATAACTTTCTATTAAAATAATAAACTATTAAAATTTATAGTCAAGGGGGCAAAACTCCTTAAACCTACAAAGTGCACCTGCGGAGTGCACTTGGATGTATTTTACACCAACGTCCAAAAATGGAGATTGAAAAATAAATCCTGACATTAAAAGTGTCCAAATTTTGGGGACATCTCAGCAGGAATCCCTGTATAAACTCTCTATCTTTTCCAACAATGATTTTTATCACATCACTATATTTATTATTTCTATGAATTTTATTCTCCAAAAATTTCATTAAAGAATTTATCTTTATTTAGCATTTTTTGCCATTCTCTGTGTCGTCTAACACTTTCCATTCTTTTTTTTCTCGAGAGATTTACAAATCTAATAGTCTCTACAGGACCTAATTTTTCCATAAGCACTTCTATAGATTTTTTAATCAATGTGTTTTCGTCCATATATTTAACAGCTTTCATTTTAAATCCTCCTTTTCACAAAAGTCTAAAGGAGTGCCACACCATACTTTTATTTTATGCCTTATACATTTTTTAACAAGTCTCTTGTCACATGAGATAAATTCCGCCCTCACCATTTCTGCGAATGCTACATGAGCTGCATCTGCAACTCCAAATCCAAGATTTACCAATTCTTCAGCTCTTTTTCGTACTTCTTTAAGATTAACTTTAGCAGTTTTACCATATTTATTTAAAAGAGTAATCAGTTGGATTTGTTCAACTTTATTTTTAATAGCTTCTATCTCTTTAATATGAACAGGGGAAACAGTTAAACGATATAAATCTTCTTTTACTTTTGAAAGTATTAAATTAATTGCTTCGGTTTCCATTCTTATTCTTAAATAAGATTGATCATCGAAGGGTCTGCACAAAGCACATACATCAAGATATATAAGTTTTGGATTTGGTTTTTTATTTACCTCTTTAATTCAACAAACTCCCTTAATTCTTCTTTCCACTCCTTTATTTCAATATTTAAAGTCTTACATATTTTCTCATTACTCATCGCAGAAAACCGTGGTCTTTGTGCTGGAAGGTTAAAGTCAGATTGATAAGCTGGGTAAATAAACTTATTTATGCCTTTTAGCCTAAAGTATTCCCTTGCCCACTCAAAGCGGGATGTATAGCCTGTGTTGACAAGATGATAAAGACCTGTAAGCCCTTGTTGAATTGCTTTTAGAGTGACTTCCACGATTGTTTTTGTGGATGTGGGAACTGAAAACTCATCGCAGGCAACCCTTAAGTATTCCTGAGATTTTGCCCACTCTGTTAGCTTGTAAAGAAAGTTTTGTTTGCCTTCACCGTAAACCCAGCTAACTCTAAAAATTAAATATCTATCAGTTTCTTCTTTAAGAAAAATCTCTCCAAGATATTTGCTTTTAGCATATTCACTCAAAGGATTAGGATGGTCTTCTTCAGTATAAAGAGCTTCTTTTTCCCCATCAAACACATAATCCGTGCTGTAATGAACCAAAAAAGCTTTATATTTTTCACAAGCAAAAGCTAAATTCCTTGGCCCTATGGCATTAGTTTTATAAGCTGTTTCTCTTTCTTCTTCAGCTCTGTCAACTAAATTGTAGGCTGAACAATTTATTACCACTGCTGGCTTGTACTCTTCAAAAACCTGCAATACCTGTTTTAAATTACTTACATCTAATTTATCCCGGGGAAAGGCTAAAAAATTTTTCTCCCCCTTTTCTAATCTTTTCACAAATTCTTGTCCAAGCTGTCCTTTAGCACCGGTAATTAAAATTTTCATTTCTAAAAACCTGCTATCTTTTCTGATGAGGTTATTGAAGTGGAAAAACTAATTTCTTCAAGTTGTACAAACTGGGAAGCATCTAATATTTCTAACTCAAGTGGTTTCCCTTCTTTATCTAAATGAAGTATTACACCTTCTTTAAGATCTATTGAATCCTCAGGAGTTCCTTCTTTTAAAGTAATTATTAAAATATCACTATCCTTTGAATATTTTATCTTCATATATATTCCCTCCCTTAAAATAACGATCTTTATATGGAAAATATACGGTTACTAATACTGGAATATTATTTTCATACTCATATACAGCTCTTACAATATGGTTTTCATATCTACGATGAGCAATAAATCTTTTATTATGACCTACTAAAACCTCTTCTGGAAAAAGCAAAGTTTCTATAACCATCGTTTCTTTTAACTTCCATTTTTTTATTCGTTCAATTGCGTGAAATGTAAATAAAATCTTAATAAGCTTCCCTTTGTACTTTATCTTATATAATATACCCTTTGCATGAATTTCTTCTTCTATTATTTTTAATTTCACTTATAAACCTTTTTCCAATATTCTTTCAGATCTTCCACTTTTTTAAACAACCATTGTTTATGCTCTAAATACCACTTTACAGTTTTTTCAAGTCCTTCTTCAAAGTTGGTTTTTGGTTTCCATCCACACTCTTTCATTATTTTACTAAAATCCATACTATAACGAAAATCATGTCCTGGTCTATCTTCAACAAACTTTATCAAATCATAAGGTTTACCCAAAAGTTCCAAAATAGCTTTAACCACTTCTATATTTCTTCTCTCTTCTCCACTTGCCACATTATAAATCTCTCCTGGTTTCCCTTTTTCTATAATGGCAAAAATAGCATTTGCACAATCTTCCACATATAACCATTCTCTCACATTTAAACCTTTCCCATAAACAGGAACAGTTTCATTTTGCAATGCCTTAGCAATTACAACAGGAATAAGTTTCTCAGGATACTGCCAGGGACCATAATTATTGCTTGGTCTTATTGTTATAACAGGAAGCCCATAGGTCCTAAAATAAGCTCTTCCAAGCATATCTGCACTTGCTTTACTAACTGAATAGGGAGAATTGGGCTTAAGTGGAGATTCCTCTGTAAATTTTCCTGTTTCTCCAAGCTCTCCATAAACCTCATCTGTAGAAATGTTAATAAAAAGGTTAATGTTATACTTTTTAGAAGCTTCAAGTAAAACATAAGTGCCAAGAATATTAGAATTTAAGAATTCTGCAGGATTTAAAATGCTTCTATCAACATGAGATTCTGCTGCAAAATGGATAACTACATCAGGTTTTTCTTTATCAAAAATGTGTTCTACAAATTCGGGATTGGTAATATCTGCCCTGTAAAAGTTAATAGAGTCCCAGATTTCTTTAAGCCTTTCTAAATCTCCTGCATAGGTTAGTTTATCCACTACTGCAACCTGATAGCCCTTCTTTACAGCCTGTCTTACAAACTCGCTTCCTATAAATCCCGCTCCACCTGTAACGAGTATCTTCATATGTCCCCTTTTTGATAAACGAAGTTGTTTTCTGCATTCTTCAATTTCGGCAGACCTGCGTCTTTCTTTGAAAGAATGGGATTCGTAATAGGCCACTTTATTCCAATTTCACGGTCATTCCATATAATTCCCCTATCAAGAGCTGGGTCATACTCCTCAGTGCATTTATAAATTATCTCGGAATCTTCAAGGGCAACAAAGCCATGGGCAAAACCAGGTGGAATCCATAGCATATGCTTGTTTTCTTCAGATAGCTCCACAGCCACCCATTTACTGTACCACGGTGAGCCTTTCCTTATATCAACTGCAACATCCCAGATTTTGCCTTTGATACATCTTACAAGCTTTCCCTGTGCTTTTGGGTTTAGTTGATAGTGCAATCCCCTGAGAACTCCTTTTTTAGATTTTGAATGATTGTCCTGAACAAAGTCGTAATTTATTCCATTCCTGACAAAGTCAGATTTTTTAAAGGTTTCCATAAAAAAACCTCTTTCATCAGGAAATACCAGCGGCTTTATAAGAACAACATCGGGAATTTCAAGTCTTATAAACTCAAAGGGCATGTTCCTGCTCCTCGGCTATTCTTATCAAATATTTTCCGTAAGGGGTCTTGCTCAATGGCTCTGCAAGTTTAAGAAGCTCCTCTCTATCTATCCAGCCATTTCTGTAAGCTATCTCTTCAATACAGCCTATCATAAGTCCTGTTTTCTTTTCAATAGTTGCCACAAATTCTCCTGCTTCAAGAAAGCTGTCGTGAGTTCCTGCATCAAACCAGGCAAACCCTCTTCCCAGAAGCTTTACTTTTAGCTTTCCTTTTTCAAGATACCTCTGGTTTACACTCGTTATTTCAAGCTCTCCCCTGTGTGAGGGCTTAACAGATTTTGCTATTTCAACTGCTTCAGAATCGTAAAAATACATGCCTACAACCGCATAGTTTGACTTAGGTTTTTTTGGCTTCTCTTCAATGGACAACACTTTACCTGTTTCATCAAACTCAACAACACCAAACCTTTCAGGGTCAGAAACATAGTATCCAAAAACATAAGCACCACCATTTTTTTCTACTTCTTTTTTTGCCTGCTCAAGTATTTTTATAAGGTCGTGTCCAAAAAATATGTTGTCACCAAGAAGATATAAAACAGTATCGTTTTTAATAAATTCTTCTGCGAGTATAAGACCTTCTGCCAGTCCTCTTGGTTTCTGTTGAATAATGTAATCTATCTTCATCCCGAGATGAGAGCCGTCTCCAAAAAGTTTCTTAAAACTCACAACATCCTCAGGGTTTACTACAAAGAGAACCTCTCTTATTTTAAGAAGCATGGCAATGGAAAGGGGGTAATAAATCATGGGTTTGTTGTATATGGGAAGAAGGTGCTTGTTTACAACCTGAGTTGTGGGATAAAGCCTTGTTCCAGACCCCCCTGCAAGAATTACTGCTTTCATAATTTTTTAATAAAAAATTTTCCAATTTTTACAAATTTTAACATACCAAAACTTATAACTCAACCAATTCTTATTTTATTTTGCGAGTTTTTACAAAATCGTCCTTTAGCAGATTATAGATTAAAAATTAATTTTAATCCTTCTCTTTAGCTGAGCAGAATTGGCTTTTACCAGAAGAAGATAAAGCATGGAGAGATTTATAAGATGAGTATGCTATTACAACCAGTGACAAAGACTTTGAAAAAGAGAGGAAATATATTTAAACAACCATTTTAGCAGACAAACTATCCGCTCTCTGCTAAATCAAGCATCAAATTGAAAAATTTTTCAAAAATCTTAAAAGACTATTTAGACACTCTGCTTTCTTTTACCGAATTGAGCCACTCAAGGAAAAAGGCAAGAAATACTCCAATAAAAAAGAGAACTTACTCCAGATACTGCTATAATCAGTTTTCTTTTTGGTTTTACAGGCTTCTCAACAGATAAGGGCTTTTCTATTACATTTAAGATAAAAAAATTATTAATCTTTAAATCATAGGAATTTTTAAATAGTGCCTTTTCATAGTTTTTTGACAACTCTTTTAATTCCTTTTCAAGTTTATCAAGTGCTATTTTTACAATAGCTTCTGCTACTTTTCTATCTTTATGTTCATAGGTGATTTTAATGGTATTTGTTTTTTTATCAATTTTAGCAAGGTCCCACTCAAGAAAATTTTTTTATTAATAATTTTTTTCCGTAAGGGTTTCAGTTTTAAGAAGATTTATAATTTTTTCTTCAAAAGCAAGGGTATAAAATTTTATTACATTTGGACCTGCTTTTTAAGCTTCTTTAAGAGCAAAACCTGCTTTTTCAAAAAGTTCTGTAAAAGTTTTTCCATCGATAGGGAAAATAGAAATACCAGCATTTATAAAAACTGATACGCTTTCAATAGGAAAAATAAATAATTGTCGCAATTTTTCTACGATTGCTACGGTATTTTCTTCTTTTGGAAGTTCTACAAAAATTGCAAATTCATCTCCTCCTGTTTTTGCAACAATATCCGTATGTCTTACATGTTTTTTTAAAAGATTACCTACTGCTTCAAGAATCTTATTACCTTTTTCAAATCCATGTATAAGATTTATATAACCTATTTCAAATATATCACTTCTTGCAAGAGCTCCGGCTTTGATGAATTGAAGCCTCTCTGAAACCTTTATTGCAAATTCTTTAAAACTTATAGGATTAGATAAAGGAGGATTTTTATTGGTCAACGTATCCGATTTACCCATCTTGATTTTTAATCAATCGGAAAAAATTTAAAAAACTTAAAAATAAAAAAGAAAAATTACAGCTATTAAAAGTAATTTTTGGTTATCAGAAATAACAGTTTAACTTTAATCATTTTTTCTTGGTTTTTTATTTTTTTCTTTCTTCTATTGTACAAAAAATAAGAGATAAAAAGATCCCTATAAAGATGCCGCTTATTCCTGCTATTGTTAATATAAGAGCTTTTTTAGGTTTTTCTGGCTTGGGAGAACTTATAGGAGGTTGGACAATATCAAAGGCGCGTAAATTTTGTAAATTAACTTTTAATTTTTCCATATCTGCTACCAAAATAGCTTTATTTTTTTCTAACTTTTCATCTCTTTTTTGTTTTAAATTTTCAATTTGGTTCTCCAAAGCTAAAATATCTAAATTAAGCCTGTTCAATTTTTCTTGAAGTTCAAAATACTCTTTTTTTAAATTAAGGATTCTCATTTCTAAAATTGAAATATAACTAATATTTTGTTGAATAATATTTGAATAAAGAAGAAGCGTTAACTGGTCAGATTCCTTTTTTTTGTCATTAACCATTTTATTTGGTTGTCTTGTTAAAAGTTTAGTTCTAAGCGAGATTAAATCTTGTGTATTTTTATTTATTTGAGATATTATCTTTTCTAAATTTTTCTTTGTTTCTTCATATACTTGAATATTAGATTTTAACAAGTTTTTTTGAAATTCTTTAAGTTTTATTTTCTCAGTAAGTTCTGTTATTTGCCTTGTAATAACTTTTTTTTCTAACTCTAATTTTTCTATCTCCTTTTGTTTTTTTTCTATTTCCTTTTGAATTAATTTTCTTTTTCTTTCAAAATCTTTAGTATTTTTTTCTATGATATTTTTATAATATTCTAAAATTTCTCTTAAAATTTTTACACCCTTTTGAGGATCTGGAAAAAACATTTCTAAAAAAACAGTTTTACCCTTTCGAGGGATTGAAGCAGTTATTTCTACTTTGTCAATATATTCAGGGTATGTCTTTTTAAGATACGCTTTGTATCCTTTAATATTAAACCATTTCTGTATATCCTCAGGGATAATCAAATGTTCGTTTTCTTCTAAAGAAACCGGTCTAATCTGAGCTTTGATACGATAAAGAGGAGTAGCTATTAAAATATAGCCTGTAGCTATTATTAACATAAAACAGAAACACAAAAGAATAACCCATTTTTTCTTCCATATTCTCGAGAATATTTCATAAAAATCTATTTCATATTCATATTTTTCTTTTACTGTTTTTTCTTCCATTTTTAAGACTCCTTGTTTGTTCTTCCCACCAGTCGTCTTCTAAAAAGGCTTGAAATACCTGCAATGGCTATGTTTAACATTAACTTTGGTTTGACTGGATTTTCTGAAATGCGAGGCTCTTCTAACATTTCAACACCTTTTAGACGATTAAGAGCCTGCTCTATTGCAATTTTTCTTACCTTTAAACTAAAATGCTTTTTTCAAGTTCAATCGGGTTAAATCCTACAAGAGTTATTTTTCCAGTTTCAAATAGTTTTTTATATGTTTTTATATTCTTAGTTAACTTTGCTATCAATTTATCAATTTCTTCTAACTGAATTGAGAGTCTTTGTCTTTCTTCTTCAACAAAGCGCTTTATAAAAGGAAGATTGTTTAAATATGTAATAAATTCTGTAAAAGCATGAGTTAAAATGTTTTTATCCTTTGCTTCAATAATCAATTGGAGTTTGTCTTTGGAAACTTGATTTCTGGAAACTTTTATCTCTTTTAATTTCACATCTGTTATTAAATGAGCTGTATTGGGAAAAATCCTTTTTATATCTTCTTTTGTATCAATTTTGCCAATAATATTAATTACTTCTTTTGCTGGTAGTATAGTTAGCCTAAGCACTATTTTTCCTTGATATATCTTTGGCATCAGAAGGCTTATTATCACTGATGCAAGTATTGCAATAACAAACAAACCAATAATAAGCTTTTTCCTTTTAACTATTACCTTCCAGAGATCATAAAGATTTATCTCATTTTCATATTCTGCAGGTATTTGTTGAGAATTCATTGAAATGCATCTTTAACAATATTTTTGAATAATCATAAGCGCGCCCGGCAGGACTCGAACCTGCAACCTTTGGATTCGTAGTCCAATGCTCTATCCAATTGAGCTACGGGCGCATCTAAAAATAATATAAAGTATTTTCCTATTTTAGCAAGATCAAAGACATGTCTTTCAATTTTTATAATAAAGCTTTATAATAATTACCAATCCTTGCAAAAATTTTCTATGAAGAACTTAAAAATCTACAATTTGCTTTCTAAATACATAAACTTCTGGCCAGTTCTTATTTTGTGGATTGTGGTTCTTATTTCTTCGGCAACATTGATAATAAGCGCTATATTTACCTACCAAAACACTAAAAAGGCAGGAGAAGACACATTAAAAATGCAAGCTATGGGGATAGCTATTACTCTTCAAAGCTTTCTACAATCTGCAGAATTGGAAAATTTAAGTGATTTAGATTACGGAATTTTTTTTGATATAATACTAAATGAGGAATGGGAAGGGATAGCTTTTATAAGCCTTTATGATGAAAACGGATATATTGTGCTTCATTCTAATCCAGAACTTATAGGTAGAAAAGTAGAACTTGAAAAGGTTTCTTCCTATCCTTATTACCACTACTTAATTCTTAAGACCTTGGAAAAAGTTTTTGTAGCTGATTTTAAAATCACTTTTTTCCGAAATCACTTTTACATTTTAAGAATAGCTTTGCATACTTATCCTGCAGAAAAAATGTTAAAAAAAGCCAAAATTTTTGCAGGAATAAAAGCAGGAGTCGCTACTGGTCTCATTTTATTTGGAATTTTGGCAACTTTCATTATAAAGAAAGTTGAGAAAATACAATTAAGGTTTAAAGAGCTGGAAAGTATATCTCTTATGACAAAAATTCTTGCTCATGAAATAAGAAATCCCTTAGGCAGTATTAAAGGCTTTTCTCAGTATTTAATTAGGAAAGTGGATGAAAAATTTAAAGAACCACTGAAAATAATATTTAAGGAAGCTTTAAGGATTGAAAGGCTTACTGATGAACTTTTACTTTATACAAATCCTGTAAGGGTATCTGTTAATGATTTTTTCTTGAATGAATTGTTAGAAGAAGTCTTAATAGGTTTTAAAAACAGTTATCCAGAGGTAATTTTTAGACTAAATTGTGATTGTAAGATAAGGATAAGGTGTGACAGAGATAAGTTAAAAGAAGTTATCATTAATCTTTTACAAAATGCAGTTGATGCAGTGTTAGAGACATCTAAAGTTCAAAAGATTATAGAATTAAATGTAGAAAAAAGAGAAAATAAAATTAAACTTGAAATTGTAGACAATGGTATAGGAATGGATGAGAAAACTTTAGTTAAAGCAACCGAGCCCTTCTTTACTACAAAATCTAAAGGTTCTGGGCTTGGTTTAGCTATAGTGAAAAAGATTTGCGAAGCTTTGAATATAGAATTTGAAATAGATAGTAAAAAAGGGGAAGGAACAAGGGTATGTCTGATTATTCCAGAATCGCTATAGTTGAAGATGACCAATCTTTTGCTTCTTTTCTTAAAACTATTTTGGAGGAGAAGGGATACAAAGTAGAAGTTTATTATGATCCTGAGACAGCTTTAAAGAGGTTGCCGGACTTTTCTCCTCAGCTTGTGATTACAGATTTAAAGATGCCCAAAATGGATGGGATTACATTTTTAGAAAAGGCTAAAAGCATATTTCCTGATACTCAATTTATAGTAATTACAGCTTATGGAACTATTCCTTCAGCAGTAGAGGCTATAAAAAAAGGAGCGGTTGATTATATCACTAAACCTTTATCAAGTCCTGATGAATTTTTATCCTTAATTGCAAAGTTATTTCCTGAAAGAAAGGAAAAAATTTTTAAAAAACTTTTTGAACTCCCTCCTTTTGAGATTTTATTTGCAGGAATGGAGGATGTTTACGAAAAAATAATGCGGGTAGCTCCCACAGATACAACGGTTATTCTATATGGAGAAACAGGGACTGGCAAATCAGCTATTGCTAAAGCTATACATCTTTTAAGTGGAAGAAAGGGAAATTTTGTTGAAATAAACTGTGCAGCAATTCCAGAAACTCTTATAGAGTCTGAGCTTTTCGGATACGAAAAAGGAGCTTTCTCAGGAGCCGTAAAATCTAAACCAGGGAAAATAGAAATTGCAAAGGACGGGACTCTTTTTCTGGATGAGATAGCAGAAATGAATCCGACAGTTCAGGCAAAATTTTTGAGAGTTCTGCAGGATAAAACCTTTGAAAGACTGGGTGGACTTACTTCTATAAAAACAAATGCAAGGTTTGTTGTTGCTACTAACAAAGATCTTTTGGAGCTTGTAAGACAAGGGAAATTTAGAGAAGATCTGTATTTCAGAGTAAATGTATTTCCTATTTACATTCCACCTTTAAGAGAAAGAAAAGAAGCAATTTTTAAAATCGCAGAGTATATCATAAATAAGCTTTCTGAGAAAATAGGGAAAGATCCTTTAAAACTTAGCAAGAATTCTAAGGAAATTTTAAAAAAGTATCCCTGGCCGGGTAACATAAGAGAACTTGAAAATGTGCTGGAGAGAAGCTTTATTCTTGCAAAGGGAGAAGAATTAGAATTGGAGTCGGGATTTTTTGAAAAAGATAAAATTCTTCAAGACAAAGAAGAGCCTAAAAATTTGAAAGAACTTGAAAAAAGAGCTATATTAGAAGTCCTTAAAAAAACAGGAGGTAATAAAAAGAAAGCAGCAGAACTTTTGGGTATTTCTCTGAGAACTCTTTATTACAAAATTAAGGAATACAATCTAAAAACACCTTGATTTCTTTTTCCAGCAGGGTTTAAAGTTTTCGTCTCTTAAATGATAGATACGGTTTTTATCTACTATGTATAAAGATCTGGTAAGAATAAAAAGCTCTCCCTTTTTAGTGAAAAATTTGGAACCTTTAATAATTATCTCATTTCCAGGTTTAATGTGTATGTGCTTTTTTTTGACAAACCAGAGGGGTCCAATAATAACTTTATAAATTTTTTTTCTTCTTTTTACATCTGCTATCAAAAACTTGTGTTTGGGTAAAATCCATACTCTTTTGACTTTACCTCTTAGGAAGATTTCAGTATTCGGATCATATTTTTCTAAAATTTCATGATGAAAAAATCTATCAGCATTGACTGATAGAGGAAAAAATGAGAAGATAAAAAAAATAAAAAAAATAAAATACTTCATACTCATTGAAATATTATAACACAAAATTAAGGAGCGGAATAAAATCCGCCCCTTAAAAACCTCTTAAAAATTTAGGAAATTACCAGCCACAAATTCTTCTTAATCTTAAGCCATTCTTAGGACCAAAGGGTAAGCCCATTTCGTAAGCTTTTTTTCTCATCTCAAGTCTTAATTTAACAAGTTCTTCTTCTTTTTTTTCTATAGCTGACCAATCAGGTGGATTTTTACTCCACAGTTCACGAAGTTCTTTTCTGATTTGCCACATTTTTTGCCATAAAGGCTGAACTTCTTTGCAATAAGCTTGAACCTTTTGCGGATCAACTTTAATCCTGTATCCAGGTCCTCTTTGTTCATGATGCATTGGTCCATATCCAGGTCCCATTGGTTCATGATGCATTGGTCCGTATCCAGGTCCTATTTGACCTGGCTGAGGTGTGGTTTCGTTCTGAGCAAACGAAGCTCCAACTGCTAATATCCCTACTGTGCTCAAGACAGCTAAGGTTTTACTTAACTTTCTAAACATAACGCACCTCCTTTTTGGATTTTTTTAGCAATACTATATTTTTAATTAACAAAAGTTATGCCTGAAATTTTTTCTGGAAATATTGATAAATTTAGAGGATATAAAAAGGTAATAAAGATTTTACTTTGTAAAAATTGCAAAAGAGATGTAAAATTTGCAAAAGCTAAGTTTTTAGAGTTTCTAAATACTTACCTTTTAGAGAATGTTTTCCAGCTTCTTCTATCAGAACTCTAACCAGAGCACCCTTTAAGTCCAGACGAGGAGCTTTGAAGTTTACTATTACATTAGTTGTGGTTCTTCCCATAAGTAATTCTTTACTTTTAGCACTAAAGCCTTCAACAAGAACTTCTACTTCTTTTCCTACATAAGAGTTGTAAATTTCTTTTGTTATTCTTGCCTGAACTTCATGCACTTTCTTAAGTCTTTTTTCTTTTTCTTCTTCTGGAATTTTATCATTAAATTTTTGAGCTACTGTAAAGGGCCTTTCAGAATACTTAAAAGAGAAAATTTCATGATATCTCACTTTTTCAAGCATTTCCAGAGTTTCTTCAAAATCTTCTTTTTCCTCTCCAGGGAATCCAACTATAATATCAGTTGTTAAAGCAATATCGGGAATTGCATCCCTTAGTTTTTTTACCTTTTTAAAATACTCTTCCTTGGTATATTTTCTGTTCATTCTTTTTAACACCTTGTTAGAACCTGCCTGCAAGGGCAAATGGATATGGTGGCAAACTTTAGGATTTTCTGCCATAACTTTTATTAACCTGTCAGAAAGATCTTTGGGATGGCTTGTGGTAAATCTTATTCTCCAGAGCCCTTCTATTTGAGAAACCATATTTAAGAGTTCGGCAAAGTCAGGATATCCCTTTTCTTTAAGACCATAAGAATTTACATTTTGTCCCAAGAGAGTAACCTCTCTTACTCCTTTTTTCACCAGTTCTTCAACTTCTTTGAGAATGTCTTCAGGAGGTCTGCTTGTTTCCCTTCCTCTTACATAAGGTACAATACAGTATGAGCAGAAATTATCGCAGCCCTGCATAATGGTTACAAAGGCTGTAATTTTTTTATCAGAGGAAATGAAATTTTTTTCTTCAAGAATTAAAGGAGGTTTGAAGTCAGACTTAAGCTCGGTAAAGACTACAGGTTTTTTTGTCTTTGTGAAGGTTTTTAAGGCTTCTTTTATGAAATAAAATCCTTGAGTTCCGAGAACAAGGTCTACATAGGGAAGTTTTTTTATTATATTTTCGCCTTCCTGCTGAGCAACGCATCCTGTTATTCCGATGATTAACTCGGGCTTCTTTTTCTTGAGATGTTTGTATCTTCCTGCCTCGCTATAAACTTTATGCTGTGGTTTTTCTCTTACAGAACAAGTGTTAATAAGAATTAAATCTGCTTCTTCTGGATTTAATGTAGGTTCATACTCGTCTGAGAGCAAAATATACATTTTTTCCGTGTCATTCTCATTCATCTGACAACCAAAAGTTTTTATGTAAACCCTTTTTTTCATAGCAAAAATAAATATAATTCAATTTAAGACATTTTTCAAAGGAGGAAGAGATGTTAATGGAGACTCTTACTTCTGAGGAGTTTGAAAAATTGAAAAGGGAAACGAAAACAGTTGTCATACCTGTGGGTTCTGTTGAGGCACATGGTCCTCATCTTCCTTTAGCTACAGATCTTTACACTATTTATGAAGTTTGTAAGCTTGTAGCTGAGAAAATCAGGGTTGTAATAGCTCCTCCTTTATACTATGGTCTTTGTAGAAGCACAAAACCTCTTCCTGGGACATTAAGCTTAAAAGGTGAGATTTTAAAAGCTATGCTTCTTAACATAATTTCTGAGTTTTATCGTTATGGCTTTAAGAATTTTTTTATTCTTTCAGGACATGCAGGAGGAACACACGGAGCTTATCTGATTGATACTGCAGAAACTTTTATCGAAATGCACAAAGATGTTAAGTTTTTTGTTGCAGACATTTATAAGCTTTTGAAACCAGTTTTAGATGAGTTAAACATTCCTGAAAATGATTCCCATGCAGGGGAGTGGGAAACTTCTCTTATACTTTATTTTAAGCCAGAACTTGTTAAAGAGGGGGCTTTTGAAGATTATCCTACCTTTCCCAAATTTAGAGTCGTTGCTGAAAAAGAAAAATATTGGTCTTCAGGTATATGGGGTAACCCTCTTAAAGCTTCTAAGGAAAAAGGTAAGATTTTGGCAGAAAAATTAGTAGAAATTTTGGTTAAAGAAATAGAATTGCTGGAAAAAGAAGTTTAAGATGATTGTAATAGATGGTGCTTATGGAGAAGGAGGAGGGCAGATTTTAAGAACCTGCCTTTCTCTTTCTGTGGTGTTTGAAAAGCCTTTTAAAATTTTCAATATAAGAAAAAACAGATCAAAACCAGGACTTCAACCTCAGCATTTAGCCTGTGTGAAAGCATGTGCAGAGATTTCAGGAGCAGAGGTCAGCGGTGCAGAGCTTAATTCTACGGAAATAATTTTTATTCCAAAGAAAAAACCAACAAAAAGGACATACACTTTTGACATAAAAACAGCAGGTTCAACTTCTCTTCTTTTTCAAACTCTTCTCTATCCTTTCTCTTTATCAGAAGGGGGAGAACTAATTCTTAAGGGAGGAACTCATGTTCCCTTTAGTCCTTCTTTTCATTACTTGAAGTATGTATTTATACCTGTAGTAAAATTTTTAGGTTTAAAAGCTGAAATCTATTTAGAAAAAGCCGGATTTTATCCTAAAGGGGGAGGGGAAATAAGGGCAAAAATCTTTTCTTGGAAAGAATTTACATTACCTGATATGGATAAAAAATTTTATCCAGAAGAGATTTTTATAATAAGTCTTGTTTCAGAAGATTTACCTTCTCACATTCTGGAAAGACAGGCAAATTCAGCCAAGAAAAAACTTTTAATTGCCCAATTAGAACCAAAAGAAGAAATATTAGAAAAAGTTAAAAGCAGGTCTTCTGGGACCATGCTTTTTATTTATTCTATAGATAGAGATAGAATAAAGAGAGTGGGATTTTCTGAACTTGGGAAAAGGGGATATCCAGCAGAAAAGGTGGGAGAAAATGCGGTTATTCAATTTTTAAAATTTTTAAAAACAGAAGCTCAGTTTGAAGAACATCTTGCAGATCAAATTTTGATTCCTCTAAGTTTGGTTATGATAAAAAATAATAAAAAAAGCTTTAAATATACAACTTCTAAAATTACCAGCCACCTTCTTACTCAAGCTTGGCTTATTCCTCAATTTATAAAGGAAATAGATATTAAAATATCAGGGAAAGAGGGATCACCAGGGGAGGTAAGAATTGAGAGAAGATGAAAAAGAAATATTGGAGTATTTAAGATACTGCTGGAAAAAGAATTTTTACTTAAAGAAATACCCTCTAAGGGAATGGGAGGAAGCTTATCTTAAAAGAAAGCTTTTGTTTTTTACCTGGAAGAATAAGAGTTTTTTCAGGTTGAATAAAGATTTTAAAGGCTATCCTATGGGGACTTTTTTTAATGAAAGGTTTTTGGTTCCTGGATATCCTCATATTCCAAGAATTTATGTATTAAAAACGGGTTTGAAAAGGTATTTAAAATATCCTTTTTATGTAGAGGAGAAAATTGAGGGATATAATGTAAGGTTGATTAAAGTGGAAGATGAAATTCTTGCTTTTACAAGAAGAGGATATATTTGTGCGTTCGCTACTGACAGATGGGAGGATTTTTTGCCAGAACTTCCCAGATTTTTTGAAGACAACCCAAATCTGATAGTTTGTGCAGAGGTTGCAGGACCTGAAAATCCTTTTGTTAGCGAATATCCTGCTTATATTAAAGAAGATATTAATTTTTTTGTGTTTGATTTTATGAAAAAAGGAACAGGGAAATTTTTAAATGTGTCTGAAAAGTTGAAACTTTTAGAAAGGTACAGTTTAAATTCTCCAGAGATAAACGGGCCTTTTGATTCAGAAAGGGACTATGAAAGAATAAAAGAACTTCTTAAGAGGTACCATCTGGAAAAAAGAGAAGGTGTGGTTTTTAAACCAGATTATCAGGGAGCAAGAGTGAAATATGTAACTCCTTTTTCAAATCTTGAGGATTTAAGGGTTGTTTTTCCTTATCTGGGAGATATAGACTTTCACTTTATAACCTTGAGATTAATAAGGCTTGCACTTAATCTTTACGAGTTTGAAGAATTTAAAGAAGAAGTTTATAATACTCTGGGAAAAGCTTTGTTTGAGCAAACGATTCAGTTTTTAAAAACAGAAAAACCTGTGCATGAAACTTTTAAAGTGAGATTTAAAAAAGAAAGCAATTTTTTTGCCATGCTTGCTCATTTTCGTCTGGCAAAAGTGAATATAGAGATAAAAAAGACCGAGTGGAGAGATGGATATTTGCATATAGAGTTTTCTAAAATATACCCAAAAGCAACACAGTTTTGGAAATCCAAATTAGAGGGGTGGGGAGAAATTGATTAACGAGTATTTTCCAATTTTTTTAAACCTTAAGGATAAACTTTGCTTGGTAATAGGTGGTGGGAAGGTTGCAGAAAGAAAGGTGGAAAACCTTCTCAAAACCGGGGCAAAAGTAAAAATTATTTCTCCAGAAGTTACCCCCAGTCTGAAAAGATTGGTTGAAGAAGGCAAGATTGAATGGGAGAGAAGGGTGTATAAAAGGGGAGACCTTAATTCAGCTTGGTTGGTTATTGCAGCAACCAATGATCCAAAAGCTCAAAAGGAGATATATAAGGAAGCAGAAGAAAAGCATATTTTTTGCAATGTAGTTGATGTTCCTGAACTTTGCAGTTTTATAGTGCCTTCAATTATTAAAAGAGGACTTTTAACTATAGCTATTTCAACTTCAGGAGTTAGTCCTGCTGTTGCAAGAAGATTGAGAGAAACTTTAGAAGAATTGATAGGAGAAGAGTATGATTTTTATTTAAAACTTATGAAAAACTTGAGAGAACAAATTCTTAGCTTAAATCTTTCTTCTGAAGAGAAGGAGAAAAAACTTCAGAAATTGGCTTTAGCTCCTATTCCTCGATATATAAAGTATAAAGATTTTGAGTTGTTAAAAATTCTAATTGAAAAAGAAGGGCTTACTTTCCCGGTTGAGATTTTTGAGAGACATTTTCCCAATATTTTTTCCAGAGGAAGCGAAAAGTAGGAGAAAACATTTCAGGATTGCTTTGAAGAAGGTCGTTTACTTCTTCAATTGAGAAAAATCTCCCTTCTTCTATTTCAATAGGATTTGGCTTAGGTATCTTTTTAGTATGTCCTACAAATAAAGAGATACATTGCATATTTGTTTCTTTTGAAGGAAGTAATTTTAGGACTTTTTTTAATTTTACTTTAATTGAAAGTTCCTCTTTCAATTCTCTTTGTGCTGAAATCAAGACACCTTCTCCAGCCAGTACATGTCCCGAAGCTGAGGAAGTCCAAAGTCCTGGATTTTCATCCACTGCTTGAGACTTTTTTTGAAGATATATTTCTCCATTTTCATTAAAAATAAAGATGTGAACTACTTTATGAAAAAAACCTTTTTTGTGAATACTTTCTCTACTGAGAATAGTAATTGGATTACAATCTTTATCTACAACTTCTAAAATTTCTCTTTTTATTCCTTCCGGGCTTTCTTTGGGCTTTCTTCCTTTTTTTTTGGACATTTATTAAAAAATTTTTGTCTGTTTGTTTTCCTAATTATTACAGAAAATTCAAATTTGAAAAGACCTAATTATTCTTTAACACCAAATTTATAACCTCATCTAAATGAGAAACAAAAATAAATTCTATTTGATCTCTGAGTTCCTTAGGGATTTCTTCTAAGTCTTTCTGGTTTTTATAAGGTAAAAGAACTTTTTTAATTCCTTTTCTTAAAGCCGCAAGGCATTTTTCTTTTATACCTCCTACAGGAAGAATTTTTCCTCTTAAAGTGATCTCTCCTGTCATAGCATAATCTTTTGAAACTGGTTTTTTTGTGAGAGCAGAGATTAAGGCTACTGCAATGGTTATTCCGGCACTCGGACCATCTTTTGGTATGGCTCCAGAGGGCACATGCACATGAATATCATATTTAGTGTAAAATTTGGGATCAATTTTTAATTCTTTGTGTTTTGATCTAATATAGGATAAAGCTGCTTGTGCACTTTCTTTCATAATGTCTCCCAGATGCCCTGTAAGAATTAGATTACCTTTACCAGGCATAATGACAGCTTCTACATAAAGCACCTCTCCACCATAAGGGGTCCAGGCGAGCCCTGTAGCAACTCCTACTTCATCTTTTTCCTGTTTGAGCTCTTCTACATATTCAGGTGGTCCCAGGTATTCTCCAAGATTTTCTTCGGTAATTTTAAAAGGCCCTTTCTCTCCCTCAGCTAACTTTCTGGTTATTTTTCTACATATAGCTGCAAGTTTTCTTTCCAGTTCCCTGACTCCGGATTCAGAAGTATATTCCTCTATAACTTTTAAAATTACTTCATCTGAAATATTAATATTTCTTTTGGTAAGACCGTGCTCTTTCAGAAGCTTAGGTAAAAGATGTTTTTTTGCTATTTCTAATTTTTCTTTAAAGGTGTAGCCAGAAATGTATATAACTTCCATACGATCAAGAAGAACTTTTGGTATAGGTTCGGTCATATTGGCAGTTGCAATGAATAAAACTTTAGAAAGATCAAAAGGCACATCTAAAAAATGATCTACAAACTCTTTATTTTGTTCAGGATCAAGCACTTCAAGGAGAGCTGCAGCAGGATCTCCGTGAAAATCAGTGCATAGCTTATCTATCTCGTCAAGCATAAAAACAGGATTGTTTGTTCCAGCCTGTTTGATACCCTGAATAATTCTTCCAGGCAAAGCACCTACATAGGTTCTTCTGTGCCCTCTTATTTCTGCCTCGTCTCTTATTCCACCGAGAGACACTCTTACAAATTTTCTTCTGAGTGCAGTAGCTATAGATTTGCCAAGGCTTGTTTTTCCTACACCAGGAGGTCCGACAAAGCAGATAATAGCACCTTTAGCTTTTGGATTTATTTTTTTTACTGCCAGAAATTCAAGAATTCTGTCCTTTACTTTTTCAAGGTTGTAATGATCTTTATCCAAAATCTTTTTTACATGTTTTAAATTTAAGTTGTCTTTGGTTGATTTATTCCAGGGTAGCTCTATTAACCATTCCAGATAGTTTCTTATAACTGCTGCTTCAGAAGAATCAGGATGCATATATTCAAGACGGTTTAATTGTTTTAGGGCTTCTTTTTCAACATTTTTTGGCATTTTTGCTTTTTTAATCTTTTTCCTCAATTCTTCTATTTCATTTTCTACATCTTCAACTTCTCCAAGTTCCCTTTTTATTGCTCTTAATTGTTCTCTCAAGAAATACTCTCTTTGGGATCTACCTATTTCTTCTTCTGCTTCAGCCTGAATTTTGTTCTGAAGAGTGGTTATTTCTATTTCCTGAATAAGTATTTCTGATACCTTTTTTAGTCTTTCAACTCCATTAAGAGTTCCAAGAAGATCTTGTGCTGTTTTTACTTTAAGCTTTAAATAGGCTGTAATGAGATCAGCCAGTCTTCCGGGTTCTTCTATAGATTGAATTGCTGTGGAAATTTCGGGGTTTAGATTGCCTTTTAAGGATAAAAGTTTTTCTATATTCTCTTTGACAGAGCGCATTAAAGCTTCAATTTCTGGAGTAATAATTTCAGGCTCAAGTTCTTTACAGGGTTCAATTTTAACCTTAAAATAAGGATCAGTTTGTAAGAACTCTTTTATTTCAACTCTTGATAAAACTTGAACTACTACTCTGAGCCTGTCTTCTGAGATGTTGAGAGTTTTTATAATTAAACCTATGGTTCCAATTTTATAAAGATTTTCGGGTTTAGGGTTTTCAATACGGGAGTTTTTTTGTGTAGAGAGAACTATTAATTTATTTTTATTTAAAGCTTCTTCTATAGCTTTGAGAGATTTGGGTCTCCCCACAAAAAGAGGAACTACCATGGAAGGAAAAAGCACAATATCTCTTATTGCCATGAGAGGCAGTACTTCTGGAACATCTATAGTTTCTCCTTCTGAAATTTCTGATAATTGCAATTCAAATTCTTCTTTCATCTTCTTCTCCATAAAAATTTGGTTAAAAAAATTTTATAAAAATTTAAGCTTCTGATTTAATTATTTCAAGGTATAATAATAGAAATTGAGAATATTTCTTCAATTAGTTGTTTTTTTTGTAAAATATATTAAATTTTAGTTTAAAAAATGGAGGCTGTAGCTCAATTGGTAGAGCACCGGGCTGTGGCCCCGGGTGTTGCGGGTTCGAGTCCCGTCAGCCTCCCTTACTTAAAGGCTTATATAAAATACTTTTTCTCTGTTGTTAGATTGATAAAGACGAGAAAAAGAAGATACTCAATTTCTATAATAAGCTGATCAATAACTGAACCTCATTCACCATGCAGTTTCGATGCCTTTCCAATGTCTAAAAGAATAAATTTCTTAAGTCACTCTTCGGCTGTTTTCCGTTACCTGCGCTTGGAGCCTGCTTTTTTGTTTTTTTCAGACACTACCTTTTCGTTAATTTTTGTTTCATTTTCTGCAGGATATATTTTGGTGGGTAAATAAAGATGAAAATATATTCTTTTTAGTTAGCGAGTTTTCTTACCTTTCTTAATTTGATTAACTTTAAGTAACCAGCTTGTATACTTCTTTTTATTCTCAGCTATAATTAGGAAAATCTCATCAATCTGTTCAAACTTTCTTTTTAGGGAGTTTAAGCACATATTTTATTCAATTTCAATTATTTTTCCTGCTCCTCCCTCAATATATTTTTCTGGATAAAGAGATTTTATTTTTGATTTATATTGCGTGCAATGGGTTGCACAAATTAAATCCAAGTTTTTTAATGGCTCGGGAGGGTTTCCATGAAGACCTCCTATAATTCCATAAACTCTTCCAAATTGAGATGCAGTTTGAAGAATATGATCTATTTTGGGATGAGAACATCCAACTATAACTACAATGCCTTTTTTTGTTTGGATACAAAGAGATTGTTCTATCCCTTCAAGCTCTCCTGTAGAATAGATTCCTTCATAAAGTTTCATTGGTTTATTTACTTTAATAATTTTTTTTGCATTTACAGATTCATCAAAGGATGGAGGGGACCATAATGTGACTTTATTATTTACGCTAAGAAACATCGAAAGTCCACCAGTATGATCAAAATGATAATGAGATATAAAAATATCTTGGATGTCTTTTGGTTGAATCCCAAGTTTTTTCATATTTGAAAGTAGAATATTTCCATCTGTGCCGGTATCAAAAAGTATTTTTCTATTAAATGCCTCCACAAGGCACGAGAAACCCCAATCAGCTTTAAGCTCTTTTTTATAAGCTGTATTATCATAAATTATTGTTACTTTCATTTATACTTTTCTTATCATTTTTTATTTTCTATTTTATAAAAATTATTCTCAAAAGCAACATTATTTTTAATATTTGCATTTTTCTTAAATTATGCTATATTTGGCTTAGCTTTATTTGAGGAGGGTTTTATGTTGCCTGTTATAAAAGAAATTGAAAAAAAATATATGAGAACTGATCTTCCTAAATTTAATCCTGGAGATACTGTAAAAGTCTATTTTAGATTGAAGGAAGGCGAAGAAAAGGAAAGGGTTCAGGTTTTTGAAGGTGTTGTTATAAGACGCAGAGGGTCTGGTATTAATGCTACTTTTACAGTAAGAAAAGTTTCTTTTGGAGTGGGAGTGGAAAGAACCTTTCCTTACCATTCTCCTCGTATTGAGAAAATAGAAATTGTTAAGAGAGGAAGAGTTAGAAGGGCAAGACTTTACTATCTTAGAGAGCGTTCTGGTAAAGCTGCTCGTATAAAAGAAAGATTTGATGATAAGATTATGGAATAATTTCTAAAAATTTGAAAAACAAGCTATTTAATTCCTTAAAAACTTCAAATTTAGAATTTAAATTCAGGGAGCAAGGGTATTCTCTCATTGCAGGAATAGATGAAGCTGGTCGTGGTGCTCTTGCCGGGCCTGTTTTTGCTGCTGCAGTGATATTGCCTTCAGAATTTGAATCTCCAGAAATAAAAGACTCGAAACTTCTTTCTCCACAAAAAAGAGAAAAACTGTTTAACTATATTTGTGAAATTGCTATTGATTATGCCATCTCTTATGTGGAAGTTGAAGAAATCAATCAAATAGGTATTTCTAAAGCAACCTTTAAAGCAATGTTTTACGCTTTAAAAAAGCTGAAAATAAAGCCGGAGCTTGTTCTGATAGATGGTCCTTACGCTATTCCTGAATACAAGGGATTACAAAAGGCTATAGTTGATGGGGATAGACTTTGTCCTTCTATATCAGCAGCATCTATTTTAGCAAAGGTATCAAGAGATAGGTATATGAAAAAAATTGATGAGGTTTATCCTCAATATGCCTTTTTTCAGCATAAAGGTTATGCAACAAGGCTTCATTTTGAAATGATTGAGAAATATGGTCTTTCTCCTGTTCACAGGACTTACTATAGGTGCTTTAAAAAATGAAGATCAAAAATTTTTTACAAAAATCCACTTCTAAGGAAAAAGGAGCAAAGGCTGAAGATCTGGCAGTAGATTATTTGATTTCAAAAGGATTTAAAATTTTAGAGAGAAACTTCAGAACATCTTTCGGTGAAATAGATATTATTGCTAAAAAGAAATCTACCCTAATTTTTGTAGAGGTAAAAAGCGAATTTAGTAAGGCTGAGTTTTTTGCTGAAGAAAAGATAAATCAGCAAAAGAAGAAAAAGATTTCACAAGTAGCAGAATACTTTTTACTTAAAAATTTACAAAAATTAAGTAAAATAGAGGAAATAAGATTTGATGTAATAGTAGTGAAGGGTATAAAAGGGGAGATAGTTCATTATGAGTCCGCTTTTTACAAAGAAGGAAATTTTACCAGGTATTGAGTTAGAAGAGCTTCTTAAGCTTTCTGAAAAAGAAATAGAAAAAAGTTTAGCAGGGCTTAAATTTCAACAAGTATATGATCTTGTTTTGAGTGTTCCTTGGGAAGAGAGGGCAAAACTTATCCTTTATTCACCTTATCCAGAAGGAATAGTTAAAAATCTTCCACCTCAAGAACTTTTTCTTACTATAAAAGCTTCTTCTCTTGATTTAGCAGTAGAACTTTTATCTTATGCAAAGGGTAGTCAGATTCAATTTATGTTTGATATAGATGCCTGGTATAAAGATAGAATAAAAGCAGAAAGAGTGGCTTCCTGGATTATTCTTCTTTTTAATGCTGGAGAAGATAAAGTTCTTGAATGGCTAAGGTTTGCAGATTGGGACTTTTTAGTTGCTGTGTTCCAGAAATTTGTAAGAGTTTATAAAAAGCCTGATGATGTGGAACTGATTGAGGCTATGGATTTTCTTCCTCCTTATACCTTAGATGATTTTTATTTTGTGGATTTTAAAGTTAATTCTCTGGAATTTTATTTCAGAAGAATGATTGAAATTATAAGAGAGGAGATGCAGGAGGTATATTTTGCTCTTATGGAATCCGTGATATGGGAAATACCAGCAGAGGTGGAAGAAAGGGCTTATAGATGGAGAAACGGAAGACTTGCAGATGAGGGGATCCCAGATTATTTTGAAGCTCTTGACATATACTCTTATATCCATCCCAAAAGGCTGAAAAAAATAGATCCCAGGTACCTGCCTATAGATGAAGAGTATCAACCTTCTATTAATATTGCGATTTATAAAGGCTCTGAAGAATTATTCATTTTTAAAGTTTTTGATATTTTGAAAGATACATATCAGATTGAAAGAATAAAAAGAGAGCTTGCTTGGATAGCAAATAAAGTGATAATAGTTGATAATGTGGTTATAGATGATATAGAACAGATTAAAAAAAGCTTAGAAAAGGTGTGGGGAGCATTAAATATCGGTCTTGAGTATGTGTCCATGGAAAATTTAGAAATAGCAAAGAAAGTTTTAGAAGAACATTTTTTAGAAGATATTTTTAGAGTGTCTCAGACAGTTTTAAAGGAATTGAGAAAAACTGCCCTTAGCTATACTAAAAACAGAGATTTTGATCCATCAATTCTTAACTATCTTGATCAACCTTATCAGGGATTTTTAAAGGGAATTTTGGTAAAAAAAATAAATGAAATAAAATTGTTTCAGCCTGATAAAATAGGAACTGAAGAAGAATACACCTTTTTTAGAAGAATGGAAGAAATAAGAACAGTAAGAAGATGTATTGAGGAAATAGGTTACATAGCACCACTCATAGAGAAAATGTTTGGTTCTCCATTTTCGTGGATAAATGAAGTAAATAAACCAGGGAGAAATTTTGATGCACCATTTATTACTTGGAGTTCTCTGATACTCACAGCACTTTCTCAATGGATTTATAAAAAAGAATTTGTATTTGAAGCACTTCCCAGAAGTGCATGGAAAGAAGTTATAAGAGAATTAATGCAAGAAAAAGGTGATATATGTTGCATGAGAGAAGAGTTGAAAAAAACACTGTCTGAAAATTTTGAAAAGTTTGCGAGAAGTAAGTGGTATCTGGAGAAGGATCTTCTTAACTCCTTTTTAAGCTTTGTGATTAAAAAGTTTGAAAACGAATTTAAATACATAGACCTTAAAGAGCCTCCAGATCCAAAGTATCAAACTCTTATACTAATAGATTTAACCAGTTAATAAAAGCGATGAGAAAAAGAAAAGTAAACCTGAGAGAGTCATCTCTTATTGTTTTGAGACAAAGATATCTACTAAGAGATGAAAAAAACGAAGTCATTGAAACACCGGAAGAGCTTTTTGAGAGAGTTGCCAAAGCTGTAGCAGATGCTGAAACAAATTTTTCTAAGGACACACATATCCGTGAAAAGTATGCTGAAAAATTTTACGAATTGATGGTTAATTTAGATTTTTTACCTAATTCTCCAACATTGATGAATGCAGGATGTCCATTAGGTCAGCTTTCTGCCTGCTTTGTTTTGCCTGTTGAAGATTCCTTAGATTCTATATTTGAAACTTTAAAATTTACAGCATTAATACATAAATCTGGCGGAGGAACCGGTTTTTCTTTCTCAAAAATAAGACCCAAGGGGGATATAGTTGCTTCTACTCAAGGAGTAGCAAGTGGTCCTTTGTCTTTTATAAAAGTTTTTGATAGTGCAACCGAAGCTATCAAGCAGGGGGGTAAAAGACGCGGAGCTAATATGGGGGTTTTAAGAGTTGATCATCCAGATATAGAAGAATTTATACTGGCTAAGAAAGAGAAAAATATTTTAAATAATTTTAATTTATCTGTAGCTATAACTGATCAATTTATGGAAGCTTTAGAAAAGAAAAGTAAATTCCCTTTGATAAATCCAAGGGATAAAAAAGTGGTAAAGTATGTGGATCCGGAAAAAATTTTTACCTTGATAGCTGAATCTGCCTGGGAGTGTGGTGACCCTGGAGTTATTTTTATAGATACAATAAACAAATATAATCCTACTCCGCATTTAGGAAAAATTGAAGCTACCAATCCTTGTGGGGAACAGCCACTTCTTCCTTTTGAATCTTGTAATCTTGGCTCTATTAATCTTGCTAACTTTGTTGAGAATGGCAAAATTGATTGGGAAGAACTTAAAAAGGTTGTTCATTTAGCGGTAAGATTTCTTGATGATGTAATAGAAATTAATAGATTCCCCATTCCTCAGATAGCTAAAATCACAAGACTTAATAGAAAAATAGGTCTCGGAGTTATGGGTTTTGCTGATTTTCTTATAAAGCTTAATGTTTCTTATGCAGATGTTGAAGCTGTGGAACTTGCTGAGAAGGTTATGAGATTTATAAATGAAGAGTCAGTAAAAGCTTCTCAAGAACTTGCTATGGAAAGAGGAAACTTTCCTTCTTATGCAGGAAGTATTTGGGATAGACCTGAAACACCATTTATGAGAAATGCAACTACAACAACCATTGCCCCTACAGGAAGCATTTCTTTTATTGTAGGAGTTTCATCAGGTATAGAACCTTTGTTTGGAATTTATTATGAGAGAAAGACCCTTGAGAACATCTTTATAAAAGAATTTCATCCGCTTTTTATTGAGTTTTTAGAAAAAGAGAATTTTTCCGAAAATGAAATACAAAGTATACTGGAAGAAGTTAAAGAAAAAGGCATTTTAAGGGATATTAAATTGCCAGATAAAATAAAGAAACTTTTTGTAACAACCTATGAGATACCTCCTGAACAGCACTTAGCTATTCAAGCTGCTTTTCAGAAATATACTCACAACGCAGTTTCAAAAACCATTAATTTACCAAGAGATGTTACAGTGAAAGATGTTAAGAATATTTATCTTAAAGCTTATAAACTGGGGCTTAAAGGGATTACAATTTTTAGATATGGTTCTAAAAGTGAACAGGTAATTTACGTAGGAGGTGCTGAAGAAAGAGAACCTTCATGTCCCATCTGTAGTTTTTCTTTAATTTAATTTTTTTAAAAACTGGAGGGAATATGAAAGAAATAAAAATAGCTCTTCTTGGATTTGGAACAGTAGGAATGGGAGTTTATGAGCTACTGAAAAAAAATTCAGAACTTATAAAGGAAAGAGTAGGTATAAGACCGGTTGTAAAGAAGATTCTTGTCAGGGATCCAAAAAAGAAAAGAGATATAAAAATAGACCAGAAATATTTTACTACAAACATAGAAGAAATTTTGGAAGATCCCGAAATTTCCATTGTATGTGAGTTGATAGGAGGTATAGAACCAGCTAAGACTTATATTTTAAAGGCTTTACAAAAAGGTAAAGAGGTTGTTACTGCAAACAAGGCAATTTTGGCTCAATATGGAAATGAGATATGGGAAGAAGCAAGAAAAAGGAAAAGATTTATCGGTTTTGAAGCATCTGTTGGAGGAGGGATTCCTATAATTAAGACTATAAAAGAGTCTTTAATCGGAAATAGTATTAGTTCTATAATAGGAATTATAAACGGAACAACCAACTACATTTTAACTCGTATGCTTGAAAATAATTTTCAATTTAAAGACGCATTAAAAATGGCACAGGCTAAGGGTTATGCTGAGGCAGATCCTACTTTGGATATAAAAGGTATTGATTCTGCCCACAAGATTTCAATTTTGGCTTCTCTTGCTTTCGGATTTTATATTCCTGTTTCAGAAGTTTATACCGAAGGGATAGAAGATATAGACCTAATGGATCTAAAGTTTGCAAAGGATTTTGGATATATTGTTAAATTGTTAGCTTTTGCTAAAAAAAGGAAAAGAAAAATTGAAATAAGAGTCCATCCAACTCTTATTCCTGAAACCCATGTATTAACTTCTGTAAGATTAAACTATAATGCACTTTATATTACCGGAGATTTTGTAGGGGATATTTTGCTTTATGGGTTAGGTGCAGGAAAAGAGCCCACCGCAAGTGCAGTAGTAAGTGATATCATAGATGCTATAGAGTATTCTTACTTTGAAAAAAAGCCTTTTATAAAATATCCGTTGACAAAAAACAATGATTTTTTTAATATAAGAAGCATAGAAGAAGTGGAATTTAAGTATTATTTTAGGTTTTCAGCTATAGATAAACCTGGTGTTTTATCTAAAATTTCTGGTATTTTGGGAAAACACAATATAAGTATAGCTTCTGTGGTTCAAATAGGTAGGCAGAAAAAAAAGGGCTCAGTTCCAGTAGTTATGCTAACTCATGAGACAAAAGAAAAAAATGTAAACAAGGCTTTAGAGGAGATAGATAAACTTGATGTGGTAACAGCTTCTACTAAGAAGTTTAGAATTTTAGAATAAAGAGGTGGAAAATGATAATAAAAGTTCCTAAAGGGCATTATCAGATAGTTGAGAAGAAAGGAATAATTTTAAAAACTGACTTTTTAGGAAGTGGCATAGGATTGGGAATAATTGATAAAGAAAACGAAATAGCAGGTCTTTGTCACTATGTTTTACCTTATAAGGAACACGATATTGAAGTTGAAGAAGGAGAGATGGTTTTATCTGGTCAAACTATGGTTCCTTTATTTTTAGAAGAATTGGAAAAAAGAGGTTTTGATTTTGCATCAGCTAAGGTGGCTATTGCAGGGGGAAGTAAGTATAAAAATGTTCCAGATTCTTTAAATATAGGAGAAGTAAATTTTAAAGTGGTACAAAGTTTTTTAATGAAATATCCAATTAATCCTGATAATATTATAGTAAGAATAGGGTTTCCCTGTCAAAGTTTTTTAGAGGTTAATTTAAAAGAAAGCGTTTTTAAAATAAATTTAAATGGAGAGGAAGAGGTATTATGAAAACACAGATTTTAGAAAGGATTTTTGATAAAGTTGACACGATCCCAACTTTTCCCAAGGTAGCTTTTCAGGCTCTTGAATTGCTGAAAAAAGAAGATGTAAATTTCAAAGAACTGGAAAGAGTTATTAAAAGTGATCCTGGTATTACAGCTAATTTTCTGAAAATCGTAAATTCGGCAGCTTTTGGACTTCCGCAGAAGATAGACTCTCTATTTAAGGCTTTTATGTTCCTGGGTATGAATCAAATTAAATTTATTATTATTGCTTCAGTTGCTAAGAATTATTTTAACAAAAATTTAATAGGATATGGAATAAATGTAGAGGACATATGGATCCATTCTCTTGCCTGTGGACTTATAGCTGAAGAAATAGCCATAGATATAGGATTTCCACTTCATAAAATAGAGACAATTTACATAGCATCTATTTTACATGATATAGGTAAAATAGTGCTTGATTTATACACTAAATTAGAAATTGAAGAATTTCAAACAATTGCTAAGGAAAAAATAGACTGGGATTTTATTCAAGTTGAATGGTTAGTATTAGGGGTTGATCATGGACTGGTAGGGGCACATTTATTAGAAAGATGGGAATTTCCCAAATATATTTCTTTTGCAGTGAGAGCACATCATGATAGCGATCTCATGCTTCAAAGTGAAATAGCAAGTATTGTTGCATTATCAAATATCTTGGCAAACATGATTGGTATAGGTGGTGGGGTAGATGTTTTTAATTATAAAGTTCCCGAAAATTTATTAGAAGTGCTTAAAATAGAACCAGAAAGAATCTATAAATACCTAAAAGCTGGGTTGTCCAAATCAATATTACTTCAAAGAGAATTTGTTTAAAGTTATGAATAATTAAGTGAAAATCTTATTAATCGTTTAAGATCACCCTTGACAAAAAATTTAAAAAACCTAATAATTTTATTATTAAAAATTACTAAAAAAAGGAGGGAGGTTATGAAAAAGTTGGTATCATTCTTATTGAGTTTTGCTTTAATAGGTATGATTGGACTGACAGCTGGATGTAAGAAAAAGGAAGAAGCTCCTACTCAGGAGGCACCTAAGGTAGAAGCCCCTGCAAAACAAAAGCAAGCTCCTGCTGAGGAGAAAGCAGCTGAAAAAAAACCCGCTGAAGAAAAAGCAACCGAAGAAAAACCCGCTGGAGAATCTCACTAAATTATTTTTTAGCCCCCCTTTTTAAAGGGGGGGCTTTTTCACTTTTAGAATTTTATTTTTCTGTGTTTAAAATAATTTTTCAGAAATTTTCTATTTGTAAGTTCAATAATATCTTTGTCTGTGAATAAAATAATTTTATTTTTTCTATGGTGTTTATAATATCCCCAAGCTTTTCCATAAGGAGGACCATTAACAATTATATATTCTTTATAAATTTTTTCTGGATACAATCCAAAGTGAAGCATTATACTGTACCAAGAAAAGCCTCTTTTTCTCATCTTTATAATAACTTCAGGTTTAACTTTGCAATTTTTGTGAATGAGAAAAATTATAGGTAGTTCTTCATCTAAAATGAAGGGATATCTTTTTTTGATAATAACTATTTTTTCTACAGGTACATGATAATAATTTCCCAGATAAAAGTAAAAATCCGAAATTCCTTTATCATTAAAAGAAATACCTATACTGACATTTTTAGCATAAGAAGGGTTAAAATTTAAAAAAGCTAAATACAATAGAGTTAAAGTAAAAATTAAAAATTTAAAGTGTTTCATTATGCACCTCCTTTTTAAGGGTTTTTATTCACGATTGAATCAAAAAGAATGCCAGAAAGTTTAAAACAATTTGTAAACGATTTAAGAAGAGATAGAAGGAATTAAAGAAGAAAGATTATTTAAATTTAATGCAGAAAATTCAAATTTTTTGCAATTATTGCAAAGGGAAAAGACTTTGTTGTTTTAAACCTGCTGATGATTCTTCTTCAGGAGCTTCAAAGATTTTTATAACCCCGTATTCACCATCATAACCCGGTTTGGCAAAAACTTTCCCTTCTCTCACTCTTTTAATTCCTTCAACTAATTTAGAAGGCAAAGCCTTTTCAAGATCTTGCAACTCAACTTTCAAAAGAAGGTCAAACTCTGTTCCTACAAGGGATACGTATTGATTATATAACTTCTCTGCAGTTTTACTTCCTTTATTAATATTAAACACTTCAGCAATTATTTCTAAAAAGGGAACCAGATGAACTGAAAGAGGTTTATTTTGAGGAATATATCCTTCTTCTCTATCAGCAAAAAGTTCAATCCTGTGAAGCACTCCTACAGTTAAAGGATTACCACACTTTGGACACCTGTATCCCAAGGCTTTTGTTTCCTTAGGAGAAAGACAGACTTTGCAGGCTCTATGTCCGTCATAATGATATTTTCCTTCTTCTGGATAAAATTCTATAGTGAAAGCAATATTTCCTGTTTTAATAGAGTTATAAATATTTTTATAGGTTAAAGGAGTAAAAAAGGCTGTTGCTTCTCTCCCCAGTTTAGGAGGGGAGTGAGCATCAGAACAAGATATTAAGGTTATATTGTCAAGTTTTGAAATTCTCCAGTTCATTTCCGGGTCAGAGGAAAGTCCTGTTTCTATAGCATAAATGTGAGGTGTAGCTTCTCCAAAGGCTTCTTCTAAGGAATCAAAGCCTGAGAAAGCACCAAAGACAGAATACCAGGGGGTCCAGGCATGAGCAGGGATGATTAGAATTTTTTCAGAGATTTTAAGTAAATCTAAGGTTAACTTTTCGCAACTTATCCCAAAAGTGGGTCTTCCATCTATGAGAAGATTCCCCAGCTTTGATAAATAAAGATTTATTTCTTCTACAGTTTCAAAATCGGGTGCAATTATGATAAGATGAACTCTTCTGTTGGATTTATTATTCTGGGAGAATATAAGGGATACTTCAGAGGTTAAAATAAATTTCGGTCCCTCTGGAAGTTCATTAAAAAAATACAGACCAGATCCAGGGTCATACTCTAAATGTTCCTTTAATTCTTTTAACCACATTGGATGAGTAAAGTCCCCGGTTCCTATAAGCTGAAGTCCTTTTAACTTCCCAACCTTAGCCAAAATAGGAACTTCCATAAATTTACTGCAAGCACGACTATATTTAGAATGAACGTGCAGATCTGCTATAAAGATCCTTTCTAAAAGTTCTTTAGAAGGAAATTTTTGATTTTTTTTCATAGGCTGATTTTTAAATATTTTCTTTTTATATTCTTCTTGTTTAATATAATTGGAATAATTATACACCAACAACAAAAAATGTAAAAAAATCGCTATTTCTTTTTTCATAACGAGAGGCATAACCTGAGTTTAAAAGATGATACAGTCCTGTAAGGTATTTTCCAAAATTAAGGCCATATAGTAAAATTGATTAACAAAAAGAGGGCAAAACTAAAAAGGAGTGGGCACCATGAAAAAGCTATTTTCCTCAATTTAAAACCAAGGTGGCTTTGGAAGTTATTAAAGGTGAAAAGACTTTATCAGAAATAGCCTCTGAATATGGGATCTACCCTCAACAAGCAAAAAGATAGGTTGATCAATTCCTTGCTTCTGCCCATAAAGTCTTTGAAAAGCCTAATAACTTTACAGAAAAAACAGCTTAAAAAAGGACTTGATAAAGCCTATAAGAAAATAGATAAGGTTGAGCTTGATTTTTTAAGAGGATGCTTAGAGAAAATCTGACAACTAAGGAGAGAGCGGAACTTGTGAACAGGAATTACGAGAAATTAAGCGTAAGAAAGCAATGCAGGCTACTTTTATGTTCCAAGGTACTTGATTTATTATCGCAGAAAGGGATAAAGCGAGGGGAATTTGAAGATAATGACGATTATAATGAAGAGGTTTGAAAGAAGATCCGACATATGGGGTGAGGAGGATAATGGCATATTTAAGGAAATTAGGGTATCAGGTAAATCATAAGAGGGTAGAAAGGCTAATGAGGAAGTTAGGGCTTAGAGCAGTTTATCCTGCAAGGAAGACCACATAGACAGACACAAGATTTAAGCCTGAGAATCTTTTAAAAAATTTTAGAGTAGGGAAGGCCGATGATGTATGGTTTTTTTAAAACTGAAATAGTATTTTTTCTATAGCTTGAGAAGGAGGGTAAAAGATAACCTTGATAAGAATCTTTTACCCTCCTTCTTTAAGGAAGGATATAAATTTTAAAAGCATTTATCAATTGTCAATTCTTTTTACATTTTAATTTTTTCTCCTGTAGCTACAAGTTGTCGAACAACTTCTTCTAAGCTTTTAACAGCTCCATCTACTTCTAAAGTAGACTCATTAATTGCTAATGCTAATTGGGCAACTTGTTCAATGTGTTTATTAATTTCTTCACTGGTAATAGATTGTTGTTCTGTAGCTGCTGCTATATGAGAAACAGCGTCTTTTACCTGATTAGAATGTTCTACTATTCTAATAAGTGCTTCTTTAACATTTTGCAAGGTATTTATTGCACCTTCTACTTCCTTAGCAGTAACATCCATTTTGTTTATAGTGTCACTACTAACTTTTTGCACATTACTAATTTTTTCTGCTATCTCATCAGAAGCTTTAATAGTTTTTTCTGCAAGTTTTCTAATTTCTTCAGCAACTACAGTAAAACCCTTCCCATGCTCTCCTGCACGAGCCGCTTCAATTGTTGCATTCAATGCTAAAAGATTTATTTGATCCGCTATCTCTTTAATTAAAGTAGCAATTCCTCCTATTTCCTGAACATTACTATTCAATTCATCTATGGTATGTTTAAGTTCTTGAGTAGCCTGATTAGTGGAATAAATTGTCTTACCAGCCACTTCTGCTATATTCTGACCTTCCTCTGCTACTTTAGCGCTTTCTGTTGCTAATTCAGCAGCAGTAGTAGCATTTTTAGCAATATCAGCGATAGTAGTAGTCATTTCCTGAGAAGCAGAGGCTAATTGATTAGTTAAAGAATTTTGTGTACCAGTTTTTTCTTTAACATTCCCTATATTCGCTTCCAATACCTCAATAGCTGAATTCGTAGTTTTTATAGAATTTTTTACTTCATAAAAAGTGTTCTTTATAAAATTTTCAAGTTTAATTATAGAAGTAACAAGGATCCCTATTTCATCTTTTCTGCGCTTTATTTCTTCTCCAAACTCAATTTTTTGAGTAAGATCTCCATCTGCCATTCTTTCCAAAGTACTCGCTATAGTAGGTATTAGTTTTAAAGATCTTTTACTTATTACCAATATTAAAATTCCTACTAAAATAGCAGCAATTATATTAATTCCTAAAAGCATTAATCTTAATTTATTTATTTTGGCTTTAATTTCATTTTTATCTATAGTTGCTACAATTAACCAATTCCATTCAGGAAACATAGTAAAAGCTGCTACCCTATCTTCTTCTTGTCCATTATCTAAAAATTTATATTCCAATATTCCTTCTTTTTTCTTTATCATTTTTTGAATAAAAGACCTTCCTTCTTTATCCTTTAGCTTAAATCCATTTATTCCTTCTTTTGTAGGATGGACCAAGATCTTCCCTGTTTTTGTATTCACTACATACAAATAACCTGTCTTCCCTATTTTAATGTTTTTAAGTCTTTCCTTAAAATTGTTCATTACTTCTGTAATATCAAATCCTATAAAAAGAATACCTACTACCCTGTTATTATTATCTTTTACAGGTAAATACTCAGTCATGTACCACTTTCCAAAAAGAAAAGCAAGCCCTTTATAAGGGTTACCATTTATTAACAAATGATATCCTGGATGATTTTTTCCTAAGTAAGTTCCTACAGCACGAGTTCCATCTTCTTTTTTAAGAGAGGTTGCTATCCTAAGAAAATCATCTCCTACTCTTTTAAAAATCGTGGCCACAGAACCACCTGTTATAGCAGTAAATTTATCAGGAATGCTGTTATCAGCTACTATTCCTTTCTCACCCGGAGGAACCATTTTTTCAAAAATTTTCATGAGTTTATCAACTGCATTTTTATTAGAACGATCAAAAATTTCTAACTGATGCTTAAATAATACAATTTCTCTTTTTAGCATGTTTAGAGTTTGCTTTTCAATCTCTTTTTTTTCTTTATAACTTATAAACAAAGAAGTTAGAAAAAAAACTATGACTACTGCTATAAAAACAGATAGAAAAAGTTTATAACTTAAAGACAAAGAATTACGAACATCATTTTTTTTAGAGCTTGAGATTTCCATAAGCCCCCTCCTTATTTTAATGTTTAATTGTCTAATTATTTTAGAAGACTTTGATAATTAAGATTATCGAAGTCTTCTAAAATAATTAGAATAATACATTAAGTCAAGTTCTAATATAACCTCTCTAAACCAAGTATTAACAAAAAAAGGCTATTATAATTGTTTATCTTCTAATATAGTTCTGTTTTTTTATTTTTAACTTTAAACCAGGAAGCTATTTCCACAAATAAAGGTTAATTTTGACTAATATGCCCTATAGGAAAATCGTACCCTATTGGAATATTTGAAAATATACATGGATCCTCATCTCCTAAATTCCTTACAATTAATCCTTTTATTCTTTCCTTTCCCAAAATTAAAACTATTTGGCTAAAAGCTCGTTCTAAACGATAAAGTTTTTAATTTATTTCTATCAACAAATAAATCAGGTAGTATTTTCTTGAGTTCCTCTTCAGTAAAACTCTCAGGATTACTTATGGTTTTTTATACATATTTTTCTCGTCCTTTTTTCTGAAATGGGCTCAAAACGCTATTTTTCCTTGTGTAATATAATTTTTTAATTTTTAAAATAAGAATCTTATTAGGCTTTTAAGAAAATGGTGTGGCGAGTGATAGGAGTGATTAAGAAGTCTTTTTTAAGTCTGATTAAATGCCGGGGGCGGGATTTGAACCCGCACGGGATTAACTCCCACTGGATCCTGAATCCAGCGCGTCTGCCAGTTCCGCCACCCCGGCTTTTTAAAATTTCGGGGCGACAGGATTCGAACCTGCGACATCCGGCTCCCGAAGCCGGAGCTCTACCAGGCTGAGCTACGCCCCGTAATTTTTTATTATTAAAATTAACTTTAAAAAATAGCTTGTCAAGTTAAGAATTAATGTGTTTAATTTTAAGTATGGAGAAGGAAATAAAAAAAGAATTTTTGGTCTGTAAATATTGTGGAGGGAAAGCTATTATAGAAGGAACTTGAGCAAAAGCAAGGGTAAGGTGCCTTACCTGTGGGATTGAAAGACCGGCTAAGGAGTATCAAGAAGAGATAGAAGCTCTTAAAGAAAGCTTAATAAAAGAAATTTATTGCCAAGTTCCAAAAAGGTTTTAAAATATACACATGTCTTATTTGGTTTTAGCTCGTCGCTATCGTCCTCAGAGCTTTAGAGAAGTAATAGGTCAAACTCATGTAGTAAGAACTTTAACCAATGCTCTAAAACATAAAAAGCTTTCACATGCTCTCTTATTTTCAGGTATAAAAGGAACTGGAAAAACAACAGTTGCAAGAATTATTGCTAAAGCACTAAATTGTCTGAATTTGATAGATAATTATGAACCGTGTAACGAGTGTTCTAATTGTTTAGAAATCAGCAAAGGGATATTTGTGGATGTTATAGAAATTGATGCAGCCTCAAATAGAGGAATTGATCAAATAAGAGAACTCATTGAAAATTTGAAATTTGCTCCTACCAAGGGAAAAGCCAAGGTCTACATCATAGACGAAGCTCACATGTTAACAAGAGAAGCCTCTAATGCCCTTTTAAAATCTCTTGAAGAACCTCCTTCTCATGTGTATTTTATCCTTGCAACAACAGAACCAAACAAACTTTTACCCACTATTCTTTCAAGATGTCAGAGATATGATTTTAGAAGATTGGAACACCCTTTAATAGTGAAATATCTGAAAGAGGTTTGCGAGAAAGAAAATTATGAAATTGATCAGGAAGCTTTAGAGCTTATTGCAAAGGAGGCACAGGGAAGTTTAAGAGATGCTTTATCTTTGCTTGATCAGGCAATGGCATATGGAACAAAAACAAGAGAAGATGTTATTTCTGCGTTTGGATGGCATGAAGCTATTCTAATAGAAGAGCTTGCAAGCGTGCTTTTAGAAAGAAACTTAAAAAAAGCATTAGAGATTGCTCAAAGGGTTTATGAACAGGGAATAGACCTGGTATATTTAATGGAAAAGTTAACTGAGTTTTTCAGAGAACTTCTTGTGATAAAAGCATTTCCTAAGGAAAGCAAAATTGAATTTCAGACCCCGGTGCTTAGAGATCTTGTGTTTGAAAACGAATTGGAAGATATTTTACTCATATTTCAAAGTCTGGTAAAAGATTTGGAAATCCTGAGAAAAAGCAGTTATCCACAACTTCAATTTGAAACTGCATTATTAAAAATATGTGAATACGGGAAACTTGTTCCTTTAAAGGAGATAATAGAAAAACTTAATCAAATTTCAAATGCCAATTTTTCTATTCCTGTTTCTGCCATTTCTTCAGAAGAAGGTGCAAAAGAAAAAACTTGGGAGAGTTTTGTGGAAGAAATTAGAAAGGAAAGTTTGCCACTCTATGGATTAGTGAGCAGTTTGCCTAAACCTGAAATAAGAACAAATGAAATATTTTTAAAAGTCAGTTCTTTAACAAGTCTTACTGATTCTCCTTATTATAAACTTTTAAAAGAAAAAATAGAGAATTATTTTAATAAACCTTTTAAAGTGGAAGTAGAAGAGAAAAAGAGAACAAACTTAGAGGATGTGAAAGAAAGGAAAGAGGTAAAAAAAGTTTTAGAAACATTTTCTGCAAAAATAGCCTACATACAACCTTTAAAGGAGTAGAAAAATGAGGATACCACCACAGTTTCAGCAATTATTTAAAGAAATGCAGAAGATTCAGAAAAAATTGGAAGAAACCCAAAAGCAACTTGAAGAAAAAACAGTAACAGTTCAGGTAGGTGGAGGTATGGTGACTGTTACAGCCAATGGTAAGCAAGAGATTATTTCTATTCAGATTGAGGATGAACTTATAAATCCTGAGGAAAAAGAAATGTTAGAAGATTTGATAATAGCAGGGGTTAATGAGGCTTTAAAGAGAGCCAAAGAAATGGTGGAGGAAGAAATAGCTAAGATTACAGGAGGGCTTAAATTCCCAGGGCTAAATCTTCCTGGAATATTCTAATTTTATGTCTGGAGCTTATCCCTATACTTTAAAAAAATTAATAGAAACTTTTTCCTTGCTTCCCGGATTGGGAGAAAAGAGTGCAACAAGGCTTTCTCTTTTCCTTTTATTTAAACCAGAACTGTGTGAAACTTTGGGAGAGTTGATTAAAGAGTTGCCTTATAGAGTTAAACTTTGCAAGTTTTGCAGAAATCTTTCTGAAGAAGAGGTTTGTAGTATTTGTAAAAATGAAAACAGAGATCCTCATATTCTTTGCATCGTTGAGAATCCCGTTAACCTTTCCTATATAGAAGAAACAGGAATTTTTAACGGTTATTACTTTGTTTTACACTATCTTTTGTCTCCTAAAGATGGGATAGGACCAAAAGAACTGGGTCTTGAGCATCTCACTTATCTTATAAAGTTAAGAGATATAAAAGAAATAATCATAGCTCTTTCTCCAACTCTTTCAGGAGAGGCAACAGCTTCTTATATCCTTGAGATATTAAAAGACTATCCCGTTAAAGTATCTAAGATAGCCTGTGGTATCCCAATGGGTATGGAGATTCAATTTGTAGATCCTTTAACCTTAAAAAAAGCCATTTTTGGAAGGGAAGTGTTAAAAGAAAAATGAAAGAGATTAGCTCCTTTTGCAAAAGAATAGCTCTGGGAGGCCTTCTTCAGGGCTACTTTCATAATTTAAGGGGCACTGTTCAAGGAATTTCCTTGGAATTGCAAATTTTACTTATGAAAAAAGAGATTTGTGAAACCCCAGAAGTTTATGAAAAAGTTAATAAAGCCTTTTCTCTTTTACAAAAACTTCAAAATCAAATAGATACAGCTTTTGATGATATTTATAATGAAAAAACTGGTCCATGGGATCTTAAAGAAATTGTAGAAAAAGAAATATTATTCTGGGAAGCATTTTTGCCTTTTAAACACAAAGTAAAAAAGGAAATCATAGAAGAAGAGAAAGCTTTTATAGAGATCCCTTATAATTTATTAAAAGGATTATTCTGCAATCTTTGTCAGGAACTGTTTTTAAACTTTAAAGAAAATACAACTTTAAAAATTTTTATTAAAAAAGACAAAAAAATAGAATTTTTTTGGGACAAAGAAATAAACAGTTCGGTTTACGAAAATATAAAAAAACTGGCTCAAATTTTTAAAGAATTAGCAAATATCAAAGTAGTAGATAAAGGTTTTCTTTCTCTCCAGTTTTAAAAAATGGAAGAGAAACTTCTCTGGTTAGGTTTTTATCTCAAAGAAAGAAATATTTTTAAAACTATAAAGTATTTTGAGGAAGGAATAGAAATAAAGGAAATTTTAAAGTTTAAAAAATATTCAGAAAACGAAGTAATAAATTTAGCAGAAAAGGAAATAGAAAAGGCAGAAAAAGAAAAGGTAGAAATTCTTTTTATTAAAGATGAAAAATTTCCTGAAAAATTAAAGGTTATTCCTTATCCACCTTTATTTTTATATATAAAAGGTTACCTTCTGGAGGATAAAAACTTACTTGCTATTATAGGTTCAAGAAAGCCTACATCTTATGGAAAAGAGGTTGCATATAAGTTTTCCAAAAATCTGGCAGAAAAAGGTGTAGGGATAGTTTCTGGTCTTGCAAGAGGAATTGATAGTATTTCTCATAAAGGGGCTCTTGATGGAAATGGTTATACTATAGGAGTTTTGGGATGTGGTGTTGATATTGTCTATCCAGCAGAAAATAGAGAACTTTTTGAAAAAATTATTAAAAACGGAGGAGCTATAATTTCTGAATTTCCTTTCACTACCAGACCAAGGAAAGAGAACTTTCCTATGAGAAATAGAATAATAAGTGGTCTTTCTGAAGGAATAGTTGTGATAGAAGCAGGAAAAAAGAGCGGGACTTTGATAACTGCTAAATGGGCATTAAATCAGGGAAAAGAAGTTTTTTCTATACCGGGTAGCATTTTTTCTTCCCAAAGCGAAGGGACTCACTATCTTATAAAACAGGGAGCTAATGTTGTTACTTCTCCTGAAGAGATTTTAGATTATTTTGGATGGGAAAAAGAAAATACCTTGCCAAAAGAACATCCAGAGATAGAAATAACCGAGGAAGAAAAAGAAATACTTTCACTCCTGTCTCCGTATCCTCAACATATAGAGGAAATATTTACTAAAATAAATAAAACCCCTTTTGAGGTTCTTTCCATTCTCACAGAACTGGAACTCAAAGGTTTGATAGAAAATTTACCCGGAAAATATGTAAAACTTAAAACAAATTTTTAAAGTTTGAATGAGATCTGCAGAATTTTATCATCAGGTTTCTACTTTTGAAAGAATAACCATAACTATTACACTCATGATTGGCCATTTTATGGCTATTTTAAATACTACTGTTGTAAATACCATAATGCCCAAACTTCTCGGGCCTTTATCTACAGATTTGTATGGAGTGCAGTGGGTTGGCATTAGTTATATGATTTCTGCAGCTATAGCCCTTTTGTTTGTGGAGAGTTTTTCAAGATACGTGGGATATGCTCTGTGTTATACAACAGGTCTTGTGCTTTTTGTTGTTTTTAGTGCTTTTTGTGGCTTTGCTCAAAGTCTTCCTCAAATGATTATTTTTAGAAGTTTTCAAGGCATTGGAGAAGCTTTTATTATGGCTACAGCCCAAACCATCCTTCTTAATGTTTATCCTCCAGAAAGAAGAGGAACTGCTATGGGAATTTACAGCTTAGGGGTGAGTTTTGCACCAGCCTTAGGACCCACGGTAGGAGGTTTTCTTACTGAATATATATCCTGGAGATGGGCTTTTTATATAAATGTTCCCATCGGGATTCTTGATTTAGTTGCTGCTATCTCTTTTTTACCTTTTGCCTTAGGGAGAAGAAAAGAGTTTTCCTTTAATTTTATAAGTTATGGCTTTATTTCCTTAGCTACTATCTTTTTGCTTATATCTGTTTCAAAAGGTCAGCAATATGGGTGGTTTCAATCAACTCTCATAGTGTCTTTTCTTATTTTAAGTTTAACCTTTTATTCACTTTACTTTGCTTCTGAACTGGTAAGCAAAAAACCATTAATAGATTTTAAAATATACACTATTCCAGAATTTGGTCTGGCTATGGCTTTTCAGTTTTTTATTTTGGGATTTGTTATGTATCAAGTTTTTTATTTAATTCCTCTTTATTATCAAAATTTAAAGGGACTGACTACATTTCAGGCTGGACTTCATATGCTTTCTTATGCATCTTTTGTAGGTATATTTTCCATAATATCCGGAAGACTTTCCGATAAAATACCACCAGAAGCAATTCTTTTTGTTAATTTTTTAATTCTGAGTATTACTACAATCTTTCTCTTGCCCAAATTAAACTACTATACTCCGGCTTTAAAAGCAGCTATTTTAACTATTCCCTTAGGTATTGCCATAGGATGTTTCTTTGCGCCTTTAACGACTTTGGCTTTAAGAAATCTTGGAGAGAAAACTGGTTTGGGAGTGGTATTATTTCATTATCAAAGATTTGTTGGAGGTTCCATAGGGATTGCAATAGCTACAAACACTCTTGAGAAGAGAACAAATTATCACTTTTTAAGAATTACAGAACTGCAGGAATTCAGATATGTGAACATGTTAGTAGAAAAGTGGTGGTATATGACTCAAAAATATTTTTCAGAAGCTTATGCATTAAAAAAAGCAAAAGCACTTTTATATAAAGCAGAATACATTCAAGCCTTAAGTTTTGCTTTTCAGGATACCTTCAGGGAAACCTTTGTTTGGACTCAAATAGGTGGAATATTTCTTATTGTTTTGATATTTTATAAGTTAAAAAGGTTGACATTTAATGGATTTTTCTATAATTCTAATAAAAAAAATTTTTAGATGGGGTGTGAGAGATGAAAATACTTGTTTTAGGTGGAGGAGGAAGAGAACATACAATTTGTTATGTCCTTTCAAAAAGTGCTAAACTTGAAAAATTATTCTGTACCCCTGGTAATGGAGGAATTTCGGAGATAGCAGATATTGTAGAAGGTATTTCCGTAACAGATTTTGACAGTGTTGCCAGATTTTGTAAAGAAAACAAAATTGATCTTGTATTTCCCGGGCCTGAAGAACCTTTAGTAAAGGGATTAAGGGATTTTCTTGAAAAGGAAGGAATTAAAGTTTTTGGCCCTGATAGTGTTGGAGCTCTTATAGAGGGAAGCAAGTCTTTTGCTAAGGAAATAATGGATAAAGCAGGAGTTCCTACAGCAAAGTTTGAAGTCTTTGATGAGCCTTCAAAAGCTAAAGCTTATATAGAAAAAAAGGGAGCGCCTATAGTGGTAAAAGCTGATGGGCTTTGTGCTGGAAAAGGAGTTTTTGTTTGTGAAACAAAGGAAGAGGCTATCAAGGCAATTGAAAAAATAATGGAAGAAAAGATTTTTGGAGAATCTGGGAATAAAGTTGTAATTGAGGAAAAACTGGTAGGTGAGGAGGCATCCTATATTGTGATTACAGATGGGTATAATTTTAAAGCTTTACCAACTTCACAGGATCACAAAAGGCTCTTAGATAATGACGAAGGTCCCAATACAGGAGGAATGGGAGCCTATTCACCAACTCCATTAATAGATTTAGAATTAAGACAGAAAATAGAAAAAAAGATAATAGCTCCTGTTTTAAAAACTCTTGAAAAAGAAGGACATCCCTATTTAGGTTTTTTATATGCAGGACTAATGATTGTGAATAAAGAGCCCTATGTTCTTGAATTTAACTGCAGACTTGGAGATCCAGAAGCTCAGGTGATTTTACCTCGGGTGGAAAATGATTTTCTTGAAATTATAGAAACAGCTTTAGAAGGAAATTTGGATAAAGTAGAATTAAAGGAAAGAAAGGAAGCAGCGGTTTGTGTTGTTATGGCAAGTAAAGGCTATCCTGGCAAATATGAAAAGGGTAAAAAAATAGAAGGACTTGAAAAGGTCTCTCAGATACAGGATGTTATTGTTTTTCATGCAGGAACAAAAAAAGTAAATAATGAGTTTTATACTAATGGAGGAAGAGTTTTAGGAGTAACTGCCCTTGATAAGGACATTCCCTCTGCTATAGAAAAAGCCTACAAGGCTGTATCTCTAATTCACTTTGAAGGGGCTCATTACAGAAAAGATATAGGTAAAAGGGTTTTTAAATACTTAGGCTCCTTTTAAATATTTTTTATATCCAAGTTTTTGAAGCCTTTCATTTTTCTCTGTTACAGTTTTTTTCATTTTTTCTCTGTAAGCCCTAAGTTTTTCTTTTATTTCAGGATATTTTATAGAAAGTATGTGAACCGCAAGCAGTCCAGCATTTTTGGCATTATTTATAGCAACTGTTGCCACAGGAATTCCTGCTGGCATCTGAACAATAGAAAAAAGAGAATCAAGACCATCTAAGGCTTTTGTTTTAATTGGAACACCTATTACAGGAAGAGTAGTTAATGCTGCTATTACACCTGGTAGATGAGCTGCTCCTCCTGCACCTGCGATTATAACTTCAAGTCCTCTTTCTTCAGCGGTTTTTGCATATTCCATAGCCTTTTCCGGTGTTCTGTGAGCAGAAATAACAGAAATTTCATAAGAAATTTCAAAGGATTCCAAAACTTCTGCAGCCTCTTTCATCACAGGAAGATCTGAGTCACTTCCCATAAGGATCCCTACCTTCATAATACCTCCTTTATTATCCAATCCATACTGTTTTTTTAGAATAAAAAATTCCTTCTAAGTATACATCAGTTCCTGCTCTTTTTCCGACCTTTAATTGATCTTCTAATTGAAAATATTTCAAACAGGTTCCACAGGTATAAATCTCTACTCCCTTTTTCTCCAATTCTTTTATCAAAGGTATAAAATCTTTTTCTAAAGTAGTTAACTTTATTCCTGTATTCATAAAAAATATTCTATCAGGTAAAAGATTGTGAACAAGCATAGTTTCGAAATAAGCTTTCATTAAAATTTTACCAAGTTTTTCTTCTTTTCCCATAGTATCAGTAGCAATAATAACAAAAAGGTCTTTCTTTTCTTCATTCTGAATTTCACAGGAAATTGGCACATCTTTACTAATGTCTCCTACTTTTTCAATAATGATAATGTATTCATTTCCCTTTTCCTCTACAGAAACAATTTTGTGCTTCTGAGCATTTACAAATTTCTGTACATTTCTTAAAGAGGTTTCATTATCCAAAATGACCTTTATTTGTTCTCCAATATTTATGGATTCTAAAGCCTCTTTTGTTTTAATTACCGGTTGAGGGCAGGGAAGTCCCTTTGCATTTACTTCTCTCATCTTGCTAACCTCCTAAAAATTTTTTTATACTTAGTTTATCTCCGAAGAACAGGAATTCTAATAAAAAATATCAATAAAATTTTAGAAATTTATTGATAAACTTTAATTAATTACTGAAAGTTTCTAAAAATTTGTTAAAAAGCAATTTCACATCAAGACACCTTTTCTCTTTGCAGACCTTTGGGAAACAGGGACTGCAGTTTAAATTGAGAGAGATAATTTTGTAATTTTTCCCTATTGGTTTCCATACCACAGGATCCGTAGGTCCATAAAAAAGAAAAGATTTAATTCCCAAATAACTTGCAAGATGAGAGATACCGCTGTCAAGTCCAATAAAACATTTTGCACTTTTTAAAGCCTTAGCTACGAGCAAAGGATCAAGACACTCCCAGTAGTTATTCGTAAAATCCTTTATCCAGCTGTCTGCCTCTCCAATAAGATATATAGTTTTAAATCCCTGTGAGATCAGATATTTTTCAATTCTTTCAAAGAGAGAAAAGTCGGGAATTTTTTTAAATGAGCCACTTCCTGGATGTAGGACCACCCTGTCTTTTAAAGGACTTTTAAGAGAACCTTTTAAAGGTAAAACAGAAGAAAAAATTTTTTTTAAATGAAGTAGATTAAAGTAATAATCAACTATCCATATTCTTTCAGATGGAAAGGGATTAAAGCCTTCTTTTCTGGAAAAGATAATTTTGAGATCATAAGCTTTATTTACAATATCAGGGTAAAGATCGCTGTAAATTTCATCAACCCAGTGTAGTTCTTTTGCAATTTTTAAATAATCAGTATTTCCTATGGCTACAATGTAATGATTTCTTTTTTTCATAACCTCAAATAGAGGAAATGTAAGAAGAGTATCTCCAAGAGCACCTCTTCGGTAAAAAAGAATTTTTTTCATCAGTATCTGGATATTTTTAAATTTGGAAATTCTTGAAAACTAAAGTATAATTATTGCGATTTTTTATTTCAAGATATTTTTTAGGCATAAGAAAAATGAAAAAAGTGCCCTTTATAGACTTAAAGAGGTGCTACCAAGTTTATAAGGAGGAACTGGAAAAGAAGGTTTTAGAAGTTTTAAGAAGTGGAATTTATTTAAATGGTCCGCAGACAAAAGAGCTGGAAAATCTTTTGGCTAATTACTTAGGAACTTCCTGTGCTATTGGAGTTTCTTCAGGGACAGAAGCTCTTTATCTTATTTTAAAAGCCCTTGACCTTCCTCAGAATACTTATGTTTTGGTCCCTTCTTTCACCTTTGTTGCTACTGCTGAAGTGGTAATGAGAGCAGGGCTTGTTCCTTTTTTTGTTGATGTAGAAGAAGACACCTATAATATTTCCTTGGAAAGTTTAAAGGAAAGCTATGAAAGGCTTACAAAACAAAGGAAAAAGGTTTCTGCAGTAATAGCGGTGAGTCTTTTTGGGTTACCAGCTCATTTAAAGGAAATTCAAAAATTCTGTAAAGAAAAGGATATTTACTTAATAGAGGATATATGTCAGGCTTTTGGTGCAAAAATTGCTAACAAAAAGGTGGGAACTTTTGGTATTGCTTCTGCAACCTCTTTTTATCCTACAAAACCTCTTTCCACTTTTGGAGATGCGGGAATGGTTTTCACCTCTAATAAAAAAATAGCAAGAACAATAAGATATTTAAAGGAACACGGTCAAATTAAACCTTATTTCTATAAGTATCATGGAGTGAATGGAAGAATTGATGAAATACATAGTGCAATCTTATTGGTTAAATTCAAACATTTTGAAAAAGAAATAGCTTTAAGAAAAACTATTGTAGGAAAATATATAGAGGGATTAAAAAACTTAAATCCTCATTTAAAACTTCCTTATTTTCCTAAGGATTATTTCTCTTCTTATTCTTTGTTTACGATAAGAGCTAAAAATAGAAATAAATTAAAGAAATTTTTAGAAAGTCGAGGAATAGGAACGGGGATATACTATAGTAAACCACTTCATTTACAACCTGTTTATAAAAATTTAAATTTTAGAAATGTAAAATTGCCTATTACAGAAAGACTTGCTAAAGAAGTTTTAAGCTTACCTTTGCATCCCTATTTGACTGAAGAAGAAATTAACTATGTTATTTCATCTATAAGAGATTTTTATAAAAGTAAATAAAATGGAACATTTAGTATTTGTTTCCATTCCCTGGGAGCTTTTGATAAATAAATACCTACCTTTAGTTTTAGAAAATAAAATAAATGTAGAAATAGCTTTAAATGCAAAAGCACTTGATAATTATTCCTATTTGGATTTTAAAAATGTGGCAAAAAAATTGAAAGAATCAGGTATAAAAACAACTATTCATTTACCTTTTATGGATCTTTCCTTAGGAGCTTTGGATCCTTGGATAAAAGAAGCAAGTTTAAGAAGAATTTTTTTTGCTATGGAAAGAGCGATTGTTTTTGAACCTTTAAATTTGGTTTTGCACTCTGGTTATCATATGGATTACCATAGGGAAGTAAAAGAGGAATGGAGAGAGAATTTTATAGAAAGTATGGGTAAAATTTTGAAGTTTGCAGAAGATCTTAATTTAACTATATCCTTAGAGAATGTTTTTGAACCTGAACCTGAGTTTTTAAAACCTGTATTTGAAAGTTTTAAAAACAGACTTTTTTGGTGCTTTGATCCTGCCCATGCAAGAGTTTTTTCTGAAAAAGAAGAAACGAAATGGTTAAATGTTCTTCATCATTACTTAAAAGAAATGCATTGCCATGATAATTTAGGGGTGCATGATGATCACCTTGCTATAGGAAAAGGCAAGCTAAAATTTAAAGAGATATTTGAATTTTTAAGGAAAAAGAAAATAAAGCCAATTCTTACTTCTGAAGCCCATAACGAAGAAGATACTTATGTAAATATAGAGATTCTTTCCGATGTAGTTTTGAGTCTGTAATAACTGAAGGAGCATGAGTTTGGGTAAATGTTTAGAGTGTAAAAAGTTTGTGAATGTTACTTTTTTCCTTTTTTTATTATTGTTTTTGTTTTTGCCTATTAAGGTAAACTCAGAGAGCGAGTTATTAAACAAAGAATTTTATCAAAATGATGCTTATGAAGCTACAGATGAGCTTCCTTCAGAGGTTATAAAAAATTTACCTTCTGATATAAATGTTCAGGTAGCTTATTTTTTAAAATATTTTACTGAGCAAAAAAGAGAGGTTGTAGAAAATTGGCTTGCAAGATGTTCTTTATTTTTGCCTTATTTTAAAATAATCTTTAAAGAGTATGAACTTCCCGAAGATCTGGTTTATCTGGCTTATATTGAAAGTGGTTGTAATCCATTTGCTACTTCTCCTGCAGGTGCAGCAGGGATATGGCAGTTTATGAAACTTACAGCAAAAAAATATGGATTAAAAATAAATTACTGGGTTGATGAGAGAAGAGACTTTATTAAATCTACCCATGCAGCTGCACAGTATCTGAAAACTTTATACAAAAAATTTGGAGATTGGAGAATAGCTATAGCAAGTTATAACTTAGGTGAAAGTAGGTTAAGAAGGATTTTAAAAGCCAGAAATTTTGCTGATTATTGGCAGGTGATAAATTCAGATAGAATACCAGCTGAAACAAATGCCTATTTACCTAAATGGATGGCTATCACTCTGATAGCTAAAAATCCGGAAGAATATGGATTTTCAGTGCCTACGAATGAAGTAGTTGATTATGAGGAAATAACAGTAAATGGTGGAGTAGATTTAAAGGTATTTTCTGTTGCAGGTGATATTGATTATCAAATGCTTCTTCTTTTAAATGCAGAATTAAGAAAAAAAGTAACACCACCTGGTACTTTTTATAAGTTGAAAATACCGTTTGGAAAAAAGAAAATTCTTCAAGAAGAACTTTCTTCATTGAAAACCGTTGTAAAAAGAAAGAGATTTTATAGAAAGAGAATAAATATTGTTACTTTTCCTGAGTGAGAAATTAAAATTTCTTAATTGCTTTTTAATAAAAATTAAGTAAAATTTTTAAAGTTTTTAGAGTTATGAGAAAGCTCAAACTTTTATGTATACTTATATTTTTTGTATTTTTTTCTTTTTTGGTTGAGGGGCTTTATGCTCTGGAAATTGTAGTTTCCAATTCTCCTCTTGAAAAAATTATAAAAGAAATAGGAATAGAGCATAAAATTTATCGGCTTCAAAGTGAAAAAGAAGATTTCCACTTTTATGAACCAACTTTATTTCAATGGAAAAAGATTCAAGAAGCAGATCTTGTCATTCTTGTAGGGACTGAAGCCTGGGCAAAGAGAGTATATAGTTTAAGAAAAAACAAGGAAACACTAAGTCTTGCAGAGGGAGAGGACAAATTTTCTGATCCTCATCTATGGTTTGATTTAAAAAGGGTAGAGAAGTTAGTAAAAAGATTTATTAATTATTTAATTAAGAAGGAAAATTCAAAAAAAGAAGTATATCAAAAAAAGGTAGAAAAGTTTTTAGAGACTTTAAAAGAGATTCAAAAAGAATATCAAGAGCTTAAGAGCTGTAAATATAAAGAAATTTATATTTTGGGTCATCCAGTTTTTGGTTATCTTCTTAAAAGTGCAGGAATAAGGGAAGTGACACTTCTCAAGGGTTACCATAAAGAGGGAGAACCGAGTATTAGAATTTTAACAGAAATATATGAAAAAGTTAAGACTAAGGAAGATAGTATGGTATTTCTGACAGATCCTGAATTTGAAAAATACAGAAATTTTTTTGAAGAAAAGGGCATAAGGGTTATTAAATTGTGGTCTGGTGGAACCTATTTTATGGCTGGAAGCTATACAGAACTTTTAAAATACAATTTAAAAAACATTAAAAAGGCACTTAAATGTGAAGAAAAATAAAGAGGTTTAAGCCTTGTCTGTGAGATTGAAATTAAAAATAGCACTTCTGATTTTTTTAATATTATTTTCCGGATTTTTATTACTCCCTACCTTTGTAAAAGATCTTCCTCCTTGGTTTAAAAAATATATCTACAGAGGGGAACTAAAGCTCGGTCTTGATTTGAAAGGAGGAGTTCATCTTGTTTTAAAACCAGATTTAGAAAAGGCTTTAAAAAATCAGTTTGATAATTATTTGCAGGATATAAAAGCTCAACTTGTAAGAGCTTCCATAAATTTTGATTTAATCTATCAAGAACAGAGTGCCAAATTTAAGTTTTATAAAGAAGAAGATGTAAAATTTTTTAAAAAATTAATCGAAGATTTTAAAGAACTTCAGATAGTTAAAAAACTTAAAGAAGAAAATGCCTTTGTGGTAGAGGTTTCTTTATCTGAGGAGAAGATTACTTATATAAAGGAACACATTTTAGATCAGGTTCTTGAGGTTATAAGAAATAGAATTGATCAGTTTGGAGTTACAGAGCCTGTTATTACCAAACAGGGATCTGATAAAATAGTAGTTCAGCTTCCAGGCTTAAGAGATCCTCAAAGAGCAATAAAAGTAATAGGTCAGACAGCTCAGCTTGAATTTAAATTAGTAGATGAAGAAACTATGCAAAAACTGGATTTAAATGCTCTTATTAGTTCTTTAATGAAAGAAAAGAAAATTTCTTTTGATGCGCCGTTAGAGAAATGGAGAGAACTTATTAGGCCTTATATACCTTTGGATTCAGAATTTTACTTTTTGGTGGAAAGGGATAGAGAGACAGGTAAGATAGTAAAAAAGCCCATTATTCTTAAAAAAGAGGCAATTCTTACTGGAACCTATCTTAAAAATGCTCAAGTAAGAATAGATCCTCAGTTTAACGAGCCTTATGTATGGATTCAATTTGATTCAAGGGGAGCAAAAATATTTGAAAGAATTACAGAAGAAAATGTAGGGAGAAGGCTTGCTATTGTGCTTGACGAGGTAGTTCGTTCTGCACCTGTTATAAGAGAAAAGATTTCAGGTGGAGAAGCTCAGATAACAGGTGGTTTCACAATGGAAGAGGCATCAGATCTTGCTCTTGTTTTAAGAGCAGGTGCTCTGCCTGCACCAGTTAAAATTTTGCAAAACATAACCATTGGGCCATCACTCGGAAGAGATTCCATTCAGAAAGGGATTATAGCAGGTTTAATAGGAGCAGTTGCAGTTATTGTTTTTACCTCTGTTTATTATAAAATTTCTGGAGTAATAGCAGTTTGGGCACTTATTTTAAACATATACTTCCTTCTTGCTCTTTTATCAGCTTTTCAGGCAACTTTGACCCTTCCCGGAATTGCCGGAATTATTTTAAGTGTTGGAATGGGGGTTGATTCAAATGTTCTTATTTTTGAAAGGATTAGAGAAGAGCTCAAATTGGGAAGAAGCACTTATTCTTCTATTTTTCAGGGATACTCAAGAGCCTTCTGGACTATATTTGATGCACACATTACAGTTCTGATAACTTCTTTAATTTTGTTTACTTTTGGCACAGGTCCTATTAGAGGTTTTGCAGTAACTTTATCCATTTCTATTATTGTAAATCTATTTACAGCTATTTTTGCAACCAAAATATTTTATGAATACCTGTATGAAAAAGGAAAGGATTTTAAGATTAAATTCTTTGAAATTGTAAGGGATCCAAAAGTTGATTTTATGAAGTATAAAAAAGTTTTTGCAGTAATTTCTGTTTTTCTTTGTATAACAGGATTAGTTGCATTTATTCAGGCTTTTAGAGGAAAAGCCAATCTTGGAATTGATTTTACAGGAGGAACACTTCTTTATTTAAAGAGTGAAAAACCTCCTTCCTTAGATAAGATAAGAAAAGTACTTTCTCAAGAAGGATTTAAAGATTTTACTCTTCAAGATGTAAAAGGTGAAAACATGTTGCTTTTGAAGTTAAAAAGTTCCAAGGAAACACTTACTGAAGATGTAAATAAGATTTTGGCAACTTTAAAAAATAAGGCTCCTGAATATAAATTCAGTTTATTAGCCAAAGAAGAAATAGGAGCTACTATAAGTAAAGAATTGAAGAAAAAAGCTACCTTAGCTATTCTTGGTGCGCTGTTAGGTATTATTTTATATCTTACTTTTAGATTTAATTTTCACTTTGGTTTAGCAGCAGGAATAGCCACATTTCATGATGTTCTTGTGACTTTGGGTATTTTTTATCTTTTGGGTAAGGAAATTAATCTTCTTTTTATTACAGCCTTGCTCACTTTAGCAGGTTATTCTTTAACTGACACAGTGGTTATTTTTGACAGGATTAGAGAAAATATATTGAATAAAAAATTTAAAAATTTTGACAAGTTGATAAATACAAGTATAAATGAAATGCTTGCAAGAACAATTATTACCACTATTACCACACTTTTTGGATCATTGAGTCTTCTTATATTCGGAGGTATCGTAATAAGAGATTTTGCTTTAGCTTTAACTATAGGATTTATTGTGGGAACTTACAGCTCTATTTTTATTGCTTCCCCTATTTTAAAAGCTTTACACAAAGGAAAAGTTCCAGATCTTACTCCAAAAGAGCACCTTTTTTAAGCCTTTGACCACAGGCAAATTCATATGCAGAAATTTTTCTTTTGCCTTCCAGTTGGATTTCTTTTAATAAAATTACTCCTTCAGAAGTAGCAACAAGTATTCCATCTTTATTTATATCCAAAATAATTCCCGGTTTTTCCTTATGCTTAAGAGGTATGGCTTTTGCCAAGAAAACCTTTAAAAGTTTATTTTTGTAGTAAGTGAAAGCAGTAGGCCATGGCAAAAAGGCTTTAGTTTTTCTTTCTATTTTTTTAGCAGGTTCTTCAAAGGTAAAAAATCCATCCTCTTTTTTCAAAATTGGAGCATAAGAGATTCCTTCTTCTGGTTGAGGTAAAGGTTTTAGAACTCCTTTTTTATGTAGTTCAATTGCCTCCAGTATAGCTTCTTTTCCAAGTTGAGCTAATTTTTGAGAAAGAGTAATAGCAGTATCCTCTTCTAAAATAGGAATCTTTTTTTGTAAAAGGATAGGACCTGTGTCAAGTCCTTCATCCATAAGCATTATGGTAATACCAGTTTCTTTTTCTCCTTCTAAAATTGCCCAATTTATAGGAGAAGCACCTCTATATTTAGGAAGAAGCGAGGCGTGTATATTCCAGCAACCAAATTTAGGAATTTCTAAAAGCTCCTTAGGAAAAATTTTTCCATAGGCACAGACTACGATAAGATCAGGCAAGAAATTTTTAATGTTATCAATGAATTGAGGATCTTTAAGCTTTAAAGGTTCTAATACTTTTACACCTTTTAATAAAGCCCAGTGTTTTACAGGAGAGGGAGATGGCTTTAGGCCCCTCCCTTTTGGTTTGTCTGTCTGTGTAACAACAGCTACTAAATTTTCTTTCTCGTAAAGACCTTCTAAAGAAGGGATAGCAAATTCAGGGGTTCCGAAAAAAACTATTCTGTATTTTTTCATTAATGAAGGGCAATTTTCTTTAATTCTTCTGCTTCTTCAATTTTTTTAAATATAAATTCTCCTGCTTCATTTACATCAACCAGTATTCTGTCGCCTTCATCAAAAGCTCCTTCCAAAATCTTTAAAGCCAGGGCATTTTCAATATATTTCTGGATAGTTCTTTTAAGAGGCCTTGCACCAAATACAGGATCATATCCATAAGTTGCAAGCAATTCCTTTGCTTTATCCGTTAATTCTAAAATCATACCCTTTTCTGCAAGTCTTTCATTAAGATATTTGATTTGGATATCTACAATTTTAATTATATCATCTCTTGTTAGATTGTTAAAGACTATAATTTCGTCAATACGGTTTAAAAATTCAGGTCTGAAGGTAGCTTTTAGAAGTTCAAAAATTTTATCTTCTATTTCTTTGCGAGAAAGAGAAGTATCCTGAAAGTAAGTACTACCTACATTTGAGGTCATTATGATAATTGTATTTTTAAAGTCAACTGTTCTTCCCTTTCCATCAGTTAATCTTCCATCGTCAAGAATCTGGAGAAGAATGTTGAAAACATCTGGATGTGCTTTTTCAACCTCATCAAATAGAATTACAGAATAAGGTTTTCTCCTTACTGCTTCTGTGAGCTGTCCTCCCTCTTCATAACCTACATATCCAGGAGGTGCACCGATAAGCCTTGCAACTGAATGTTTTTCCATATACTCTGTCATGTCAATTCTTATCATAGCGTCTTCTGTATCAAACATAAATTCTGCAAGAGCTTTTGCAAGTTCTGTTTTTCCTACTCCTGTTGGACCGATGAAAAGAAATGAGCCAATAGGTCTTGATGGATCTTTTAATCCTGCTCTTGCTCTTCTTAAAGCATTTGCTACTGCAGATATGGCATGATCCTGTCCGACTACCCTTTGTTTTAATCTTTCTTCAATTTTCAAAAGTTTTTCCCTTTCACTTTCAAGAAGCCTGCTTACAGGAATTCCTGTCCATTTGGATATTATTTCAGCTATATCTTCAGCATCAACCTCTTCTTTCAAGAATTTATGTTGCTTCTGAAGCTCTTCCAGTTTCTTATTTTCCTCTTCCAGTTCTTTTTGTAGTTGAGGAATAATACCATATACAATTTCAGCAACTCTATTGAGGTCTCCCTGTCTTTCAGCCTGTTGAGCTTCGATTTTGTGTTGATCAATTTTTTCTTTCAATTTTCTAATTTTTTGGATAACCTCTTTTTCCTTCAACCATTGAGCTTTTAGATTTTCAGCTTTTTGTTTAAGCTCATTTAGTTGTTCAAGGAGTTTTTTTAATCTTTCTCTTGCCTTTGGATCGGTTTCTTTTTCTAAAGCCACTTTTTCAATTTCAAGCTGTTTGATCTTTCTTTCTATTTCGTCTATTTCAGTAGGCATAGAATCTATCTCTATACGAAGTTTGGCAGCAGCTTCATCTATCAAATCTATAGCTTTATCAGGAAGATATCTGTCACTGATATATCTGTGAGAAAGCATAACAGCAGCAATAATAGCATTGTCTGTAATTTTAACTCCGTGGTGAACCTCATATTTTTCTTTTAGTCCTCTTAAAATGGCTATAGCTTCTTCTGGAGTTGGTTCATCTACATAAACAGGTTGAAATCTTCTCTCCAGAGCAGGATCTTTTTCTATGTGTTTACGATATTCCTCAATTGTTGTTGCACCAATACATCTCAATTCCCCTCTTGCAAGAGCAGGTTTAAGCATATTGGCTGCATCCATTGCTCCTTCTGCAGCTCCAGCTCCAACAAGAGTGTGTATTTCATCTATAAAAAGAATAATTTCCCCTTCACTTGCCTGAATCTCTTTTAAAACAGCCTTTAATCTTTCTTCAAATTCACCTCTAAATTTTGTTCCTGCAAGCAAAGCACCAAGATCTAACTGAATAATTCTTTTATCCTTCAGGACTTCTGGCACATCTCCTGTAACAATTCTTTGAGCAAGTCCTTCTACAATGGCAGTTTTACCAACACCTGGTTCTCCAACAAGCACCGGATTGTTTTTGGTTCTTCTGGAGAGAATGTGCATTACTCTCCTTATCTCTTCATCTCTTCCAATCACTGGGTCAAGTTTACCAGCTCTGGCAAGAGCTGTGAGATCTCTTCCAAATTTTTCTAAAGCTTGATATTTTTCCTCTGGATTTTGATCAGTAATTCTTTGTCCTTTTCTTATTTTCATTATAACTTCTTTAGCATTGTTAAAAGTAATGCCTCTTTTTCTTAAGATTTCTCCAGCCCTTGTTGGACTATCAATAATACTTAAGAAAAGATGCTCTGTAGAAATGTATTCATCCTTCATTTCTTTAGCCAGTGCTTCAGCTTTATCGAGAATTTGTTTTAAATTTAGAGAAAGATATAACTGATAGCTTCCATGTGTGAGCTTAGGCAATTTTTCCAGAATCTCATCTAAATCAGAAGAAATAATTTTTGAATTAACTCCCAGTCTATCAAGAATGGTAGGAATTATCCCCCCTTCCTGTTCAACCAGAGCCTTTAAAAGATGCTCTGGCTCAAGCTGAGGATGATTATAATTCTCAGCTAAGCGCTGAGCTTCTTGCAAAGCTTCTTGAGCTTTAAAAGTAAATCTGTCAAGTTTCATAACTTAAACCTCCTATAAGTAAAAGTTTTTTAATTAAAAAATAAATACGATTATTTAAGTTTCAATTGGGATGAAAAGATAAAAAATAACAAAAGTTATACAATAAAAAATTTTTTGATATACCTCCTTGAAAAAAAGTAAAACATGCTTACTTTAAAAATGAAAAGTATAAAACCAAATAAAAAAATAAAAGGGGGTGATAAAATATGGCAGATTTAACATTATGGCGTCCAATACAAGAATTAAAAAAGGAAATGGATCGTATATGGCAAGATGTTTTAAGTAAAAGTTGGTTAACAGAAAAATTTGAAGGTATAGAATGGATACCTGCTATTGATGTTTCAGAAACCAATGATGAAATAATTGTAAAAGTAGATGTACCAGGTGTAAATCCTGAAGATATGGAAATAAGTTTATCTGACAATGTGTTGATTATTAAAGGTGAAAAGAAAAAAGAAGAGGAGGAAAAGAAAGAAAACTTTTATAGAATGGAAAGATATTATGGTAGTTTTATGAGATCAATTCAGCTACCTTGTGAAGTAGAAGAAGATAAAATTTCTGCTACTTATAAAAACGGTGTGCTTAAAATAGTACTGCCTAAGAAACCAGAAGAAAAGAAAAAAGTAATTAAAATTAATGTTGAGAAGTAATTAAAAGTAAGATAAATTATATAAAGGGGGGGATCCCCCTTTTTATTTTTAATTTATCTATAAAGAGTGTGTTTGATATTTGTGTTATTGGTCATATCACAAGAGATATAATAAAAATAGGAAATAATATAAAAGAACAGGTAGGTGGAGTTGTTTATTATTTTTCTTTAGGATGGAAAAGTTTAGATCCTTCTTCAAAAGTTGCTGTAGTTACTAAATGCTCAAAAGAAGATAAGCACTTATTAAATGAATTAGTCAGAAAGAATATTCAAGTATTCTGGAGAGAAAATGAAAACACCACTATTTTTGAAAATATTTATAATAGCAAGCTTACAACAAGAACTCAGAGAGTAAAAGCTGTAGCCTCTTCTTTTACTCTTGAAGATATACCTTCTGTTTCAGCAAAATTTTTTCATTTAGGTCCTCTTATAAATAATGATATACTTTTAGAGACAATAAAATACCTTTCAAGGATTTCTAAAGTCTCTTTAGACATCCAGGGATTTGTAAGAAAAGTGGAGGAGGGGATTGTAAAAGAATTTAAATGGAAAAAAGTAGAAGAGATCCTGCCTTTTGTTACAGTATTAAAAGCTGATGAAAGAGAAATTAAGGTTTTAATGGAGACAGATAACTTAGAGATAGCGATAGAAAGATTAAAAAGGTTTGGAATAAAGGAGATAATTATTACATGCGGAGAAAAGGGTTCTATAATTTTTTCAAACAACAAAATTTTTACTATTCCTGCATATAGTCCCGCAAAGATAGTAGATGTCACAGGCTGTGGAGATACCTATATAGCAGCTTATCTTTATAAAAGATTGCAGGGTTTCTGTATTAAAGAAGCGGGGATGTTTGCATCTGCTGCCTCAGCTTTAAAGATAGAATCTTTTGGGGCACTTAAGAAAAATGCAGATGAAGTAGAAAAATTCTTAAAAGAAATTAGGAAGAAAAGTGATCAAATCCCTTTGGAGAAGTGACTTTTTTCTCTGAATCTTTAACTAAGTAAATTTTTTTCTTCTCAGTTATTACTCCTATTTGAAATAATTTCTTATTGAGTTTTGAAGACAGTTCTTGAAGCTTTTTAATGTTTTCTTTTTTTACTGTAAAGAGAAGAGCATAATCTTCTCCTCCGCTTAAAGCTTCTTCTAAAGTAGCAAACTCTCCTACAGGAATTTTTTCTTCAAACAATTCAGCTCCCACTTCATTTTCCTCACATATTCTCCAGAGATCAATAAGAAGTCCATCTGAAATATCAATCATAGAAGTTGCAAGTTTATATTTTGAGAGTAACTTTCCCAAAGTTATTTCTGGTTCTGGGGAGAGATGAGCTTTTTTTATGGTATCAGGAATTTCTTCCAAGGATTTTTCTTTTTTTAATCTTAAAAAAGCAGAGCTTTCACCAAGAGGTTTTGAGACAAAAATTAAATCTCCAGGCACTGCACCTTTTCTAAGGATGGGGTTTTTAGTTTCTCCTAAAAGAGCAAGGTTTAAAAAAAAAGCAGAGCTCTTAACAGTGTCTCCACCTATCAAATAAGCTCCAAAAGTTTTTAAGGCAGACACTATGCCTTCCATAAGTGGATCGATCCAGGAAATCTGTATGGGGGAAGGAGAACCCAGAGTTAAGAGACCCCATCTGGGTTCTCCTCCCATTGCTGCAATATCACTGAGATTAGAAATAGCCAGTTTTTTGCCTAATTCAAAGAAAGAAGTGTATTTTAAATCAAAATGCACTTTCTCAACAAGAGCATCTGTAGTGAAAAGAAGATACTTATTTTTGGAAATCTTTATTACTGCACAATCTTCATTTTTCGATTTAACTACTTCTGAGCCCTCAAAAAGATACTTTTTTAAGTATTTTAACCATTCTGTTTCATTCACTTTTCAGCTCCAATTAATTCATGTTCACTAAAAAAGAATTTAATTTCTTTTTCAGCTGATTCAGGACTATCTGAACCGTGCACAGTATTTTTTTCTTTATTCACACCAAAAAGTTTTCTTATGGTTCCCTCTTCAGCTTCTTGAGGATTTGTTGCTCCCATTATCTCACGCACTTTTTTTATAGAATTTTCTCCTTCAAGCACCATAGCAACTACTGGACCAGAACTTATGTAATCTGTAAGGCTTTCATAAAATGGGCGGTCTTTATGAACAATGTAAAATACCTTTGCCTGTTCTTTTGAAAGTTTTAATTTTTTTAAAGCAACTACTCTCAGACCTTTTTCTTCAAAAATACCGATAATTTTGCCAATGAGGTTTCTTTCTACACCATCAGGTTTAATCATTACCAGAGTTCTTTCCATAAAGCACCTCCTTTTAAAGAAAATTTTTTATTAACTTTTGAATAAAAAATATATTCCTATAACTATAAAGATAGTCCCCAAAATCTTGTAAAGTGTGAGTTCTTCTTTTAAAAATAAAACAGCTAATAGAGTTGCAATAAGAGGATAAGTAGAGGTTAAAGGAACAATTTGAGAGGCGTTTTTAGCTTTAAGAAGAGAAAAGTAGGTAAACATTCCCAAAAATCCTCCAATAATTCCGCTTAGAGAGAGTATCCCTATATTTTTTGAGTTAAGAGAAGACAAATTAACAGACGAGCTTAGCAAAAGAGCTAAGAAAATTCCTATTAAAGCAGCAAGGGTTCTGATAAAAAGAGCAGGCAGAGGTTGCACATCTTTAAGACCAAATTTTTCTATAACTGGGGAAACACCCCAGAAAATAATAGTTAAAAACCACAATATTAAAACATTTTTTTCCATTTTTAAGTTCTCAAAACAGCTACAAGTCTTTTAGGATTTAAAATTAAATCTAAAGCATCTAAGGGAGATTTTACCATTATATCAGAGTTTATAAGAGTTTCTACCGCACATCCTTCCTCAAGAATAACTGCAATTCCTATTTTAGCTGATTTAACCATTTTTCTATCATTTTTGCCATTTCCCAAAGCAATTACATACTCATTTCCCAAGTTTTTTACAAAATTTTCTTTTTGCAAATCTTCATTTTCAGGTTCCAGAAGGTGTATTTTTACTCTGGCATCTTTTAGAGCTTCTTTGACCTTTCCAAATGTATCCGCAGTTAAGATATAAATTTCCAGAAACTGGGAAATTAGATTGAGTTTTTCTTTTACTCCAGTGATAAGATTTCCATCTACTGAAAGGGTTCCTGTAAAGTCTGAAACTAAGTATTTAAGAGTGATTTTTCCTTTTCCTGGAATTTTAATTTCTACCATAGTTTGTTTAAAGAATATTTGTAAAGTAAAAAATGAAGTCAGAAAAGAGAGTTATAACAGGGTAGATTATTTTATAAAGAATTCCGGTTATAGCTAAAATAATAATGATAAAAAATCCAAAAATTTCAAGTCTTAGGTAATTTACTCTTAGAGATAAGGGCAAAAATTTTACTATTATTTTGCTTCCGTCTAAGGGAGGAATAGGAAGAAGGTTAAAAATTCCGAGGCCTATGTTTATTTTTACTCCAAGATAACACATAAAGGATAAAGGCTCAGAAATGGCAAAATTTTGAAAATTCAGGTTTAAATTATTGAAAAGATTGAAAAAGAATCCAAAAAGTACTGCTAAAGCGAGATTGGAAAGAGGACCTGCAACCGAGACAAGAGCCATATCTCTCCATGGCTTTTTAAAATAATTGGGATTAATAGGAACAGGCTTTGCCCATCCTATGGCTTGAGTAAGAAATAAAGTGAGGGTTCCAAAAAAGTCTAAGTGTTTAACAGGATTTAAGGTCAGTCTATCAGCTAATTTTGGAGTGGGATCCCCTAACATATATGCAACAAATCCGTGAGAGAACTCATGCACTGTTAAAGCAAGCAGTAAAGGTGGTGTTAGAAATAAAAATACTTTTAGATCAAACATTAAAATTTCAATTTAGAGATTTCTTTTACTTTTTTAAGTATGGAAAGTGCCATTTTTACCTGAAAATCTTTTTCAGGATCAGGAAAGTGTTTAAAAACTTTTTTCTCTTCTTTAGAATCTTTTTTTTCTGAGATTTCTACTTCGGGTATTTCTATATCAGGGTTAATTCCGATTTTATCAATACAAATACCGTTGGGTGTATAGTAATAGGCAGTAGTTAGTTTTACTGCATAGTTTTCTTCTAAGGGAATAACAGTTTGAACAAGACCTTTTCCAAAACTTTTCTGCCCCAGAACAATAGCTCTATTGTTGTCTCTTAGTGCTCCAGTAACAATTTCAGCAGCAGAGGCAGTGCCATGATTGATTAAAATCGCTATGGGATAGGGATGCTTTCTTTGAGGTGGATTAGGTTTCGCCTTAAATTCCATCTGTGCATCTTTGTTCTTACCTTTTATAGACACAATAATACCGTTTTCTAAAAACTCATCAGCAACTTCTATTGCTGATGAAAGAAGCCCTCCGGGATTATACCTCAGATCAAGCACAACTCCCTTTATTTGCTGAGTATTTTCCAATTCTTCAAGAGCTTTTATAAGTTCTTTTGGAGTTTTTTCCTGAAAACTCGTAATTCTCACATAAGCATATCCAGGTTCTAATACTTTGGTTTTTACACTTTTAATAGGAATTACATCTCTTACGAGAGTAATTTCCTTAATATCTTTTTCATTTCTAAGTATAGTGATTGTTACTTTGGTTCCTTTTGGGCCCCTTAAAAGTTTTACAGCTTCTAACAGGCTCATACCTTTGGTAGATTTTCCATTAATTTTTAGAATTTTATCTCCCGGTTTTATACCGGCTTTCCAGGCAGGAGTATCCTCTATAGGAGCAACTACAGTTAAAATTTCATCTTTAATGGTTATTTCTATTCCAATTCCTGTGAAACTACCTTTTGTTTCAATTTCCAGCTCTTTATACTCATCAGGCTTCATTAAAGAGGAGTAGGGATCAAGAGAACTTAACATTCCATTTATTGCTCCATAAATAAGATCCTTAGGACTTACGTCTTTTACATAATTTTCTTCTATTAATCTTAAAACCTGAGAGAAAAGTTTAAGATATTTATATATTTCCTGGTTCTCATTTTTTTCCTTAGAAAACCCAAAATTGAATACTAAAAGAGAAATAATAAGTGTAAAGCTGAGAAATAAATAGAATTTTATTTTTTTATAGCTTTTATACATCCAAGAGCTCCCTTAGACTATGAAAAATTTTTGTTAAAAAGAAATTAAACACCTAAATAGATTTTTTTCAAGATATTGTAATTACTAAAACTTGTAAAGGATCTCTAAAAGCTTGAAATTTAAATAAAAAGTGATTTAATTATGAGACTAAAAAGCACGTCTAAGGATTGGGGTGCCTCCTTAAATACAGGGGGTGCTTGGTTTTAGTCCGCCTTAGACGGAAGCAAAAACCCCAAAGGAGGTAGATTTATGTCACACATTACCATGAAACAGCTTCTTGAAGCAGGTGTCCATTTTGGTCACCAGACCCGCAGATGGAACCCCAAAATGAAGCCTTTTATTTTTGGCGAAAGAAACGGGATTCACATTATTGATTTGCAGCAAACCTTGCACTATTTTGAGATTGCCTATGAATTTGTAGTAAATTTGGTTGCTCAGGGAGGAAAAATTTTATTTGTGGGAACAAAAAAGCAGGCTCAGGAAACTGTTAAAGAAGAAGCCCAAAGATGTGGTATGTATTATGTGGTGAATAGATGGCTTGGAGGAACACTTACCAATTTTAAAACTATAAGGCAAAGTGTAGAAAAACTTAAAAGGCTTGAAACCTGGTTTGAAGATGGAACTATTGAAAGATTTGTTAAAAAAGAAAGATTGAGGCTTGAAAGATTAAAAAATAAACTGGAAAAGAATCTTGCTGGAATAAAGGATATGGAAACTTTACCTCAAGCTTTATATATAGTGGATCCTGTTTATGAAGAGATTGCAGTTAAGGAAGCAAGAAAACTGGGAATACCTATTATTGCCATCGTTGATACTAATTGTGATCCTGATCTTATAGACTATATTATCCCAGGAAATGATGATGCAATAAGAGCTATAAAGCTTATTACCAGTAAAATTGCCGATGCATGTTTAGAAGGATTAGAGATTTATAAAGAAAAATTGGCAGCTGAGGCAGATAAAGAGATTCCAGTTGAAGAGGAACTTTTAAAAACAGAAGAAGAAAAAGCAGAAGAAATAATAAAGGAGATACTTGTAGAAGAAGAAAAAGAGAGAAAGCTTGAAGAAGAAGCAGTAAGACTGGTAGAAAAAGAATAAAAAATCAGGAGGTAAACATGGCTGAAGTGAGTTTGGAGTTGATAAAACAACTTAGAGAAAGAACAGCAGCTGGTTTTATGGATTGTAAAAAAGCATTGGAAGAAGCTCAGGGTGATATAGAGAAAGCTGTTGATATTCTTAGGAAAAAAGGACTTGCTATTGCTGCTAAGAGAGCAGCCAAGGAAACATTAGAAGGGGTGATTTCAGCTTATATTCACAGCAATAAAAAAATAGGTGTCTTGGTTGAAGTAAACTGTGAAACTGATTTTGTGGCAAGAACCTCAGAATTTCAGCAGTTTGCCCATGATCTTGCTATGCAAATTGCAGCAACCAATCCTGTTGCTATAAGCAGAGAACAGGTACCACCCGAAATGCTGGAAAGAGAAAAGAAAATATACGAAGAACAGCTTAAGGAAGCAGGTAAGCCAGAAAATATTATACCAAAAATTATAGAAGGAAAGCTTGAAAAGTTCTATAAAGAAAATGTGTTGTTAGAACAGCCTTTTATTAAAAACCCGGATCTTACTATTCAGGATCTTTTAAACGAGCTTATGGCAAAAACAGGTGAGAAGATTGTGATTAAGAGGTTCTGTAGATTTCAGATAGGTGAATAAAAAGTGAAGAAACCTAAGTATAGGAGAATTCTTTTAAAAGTTTCAGGAGAGGCTTTATTAGGGGATAATACTTTTGGAATAGATCATCAAGTTGTAAAAAAAATAGTTGAAGAGTTAAAAGAAGTATATAAGTTGGGTGTAGAGCTGGGAATTGTAATAGGAGGAGGTAACATTTTCCGAGGGGTTGCAGGACAGAAGAGCGGAATGGACAGAGTAAGAGCAGATAATATAGGAATGCTTGCAACTTTAATTAATGCCTTAATTATTCAGGATGCTTTAATTTCTCAAAATATTCCTTGTAGAGTTCTTTCTGCCTTTGAAATAATAAAAGTTGCCGAGAACTACATAAGAGAGAAAGCACTTATATATTTAGCAAGAAAAGAAGTTCTTATTTTAGCCTGTGGCACAGGCAATCCCTTTTTTACCACAGATACTGCAGCAGTTTTGAGAGCACTTGAACTTAAAGCAGAAATCTTATTTAAAGCTACCAAGGTAGATGGAGTGTATGATAAAGATCCAATAAAAGATCCTACAGCTAAAAAGTTTGATACTCTTACCTTTGACGAAGCTCTGATAAAAAAACTCAAGGTAATGGATGCTACAGCCTTTTCCCTTGCAAGGGACTATAAGCTTCCTATCCTGATCTTTAACCTTTTAAAACCGGAGAACATTAAAAAAGCAATTTTAGGGGAAAATATAGGAACCTTAGTGACCCCTTAAAAAGGAGGTGATGAAATTGTGAATGAGGTTTTGGATGAAGCTAAAAGAAAAATGGAAAAAAGTTTAAAAAATTTTAAAGAAGAACTTTCTCACATAAGAACTTCCAGAGCCTCTGTTGCACTTTTAGATGCTATTAAAGTTGATTGTTATGGAACTCAAATGCCTATTCCTCAGATAGCTACTGTAAATGTGGTAGAAGGTAAAATGCTTGTTATACAGCCGTGGGATGTAAATTTAGTTAAAGAGATTGAAAAAGCTATTCAAAAATCGGATTTGGGGATCAATCCTACAAGTGATGGAAAAACAATAAGACTTGTTATCCCCCCTTTGACTGAAGAAAGAAGGAAAGAGCTGATAAAAGTAGCTGGAAAACTTGCTGAGGAAGCAAGAATAGCTATTCGTAATATCAGGAGAGATGTCTTGGATAAGTTTAAGTCTGCTAAAAAGAAAGGAGAAATCTCTGAAGATGATTATATCCAGTTAGAAAAGAAGGTTCAGAAGTTAACTGACCAGTATGTTGAAAAGATTAATGAAGTTTTAAAAGAAAAAGAAAAAGAAATTTTAACTCCATAGAAATGAATCAATGTTTTAATAATTCTCATATCGTTTTAGATCCTTCAAAGCTTCCTCGTCACGTAGCTATTATTATGGATGGGAATGGAAGATGGGCAAAAAGCAAGGGTTTGCCAAGGATCTATGGGCATAAAAAAGGAGCAGAGGTAGCAAAGAAAATTATTTATAAAACAAAGGAACTTGGTATTCCTTATCTTACCCTTTTTGCTTTTTCCAAGGAAAACTGGCTCCGTCCTGAAGAAGAGATTAAAACACTTCTTGAATTGCTGAAAGTTTACTTGGATGCAGAATTTGAAGAAATGAAAAAAAGGGGGATTAAATTTAAAGTAATAGGTGATAAAGAAGATTTTCCTAAAGACTTGCAAGAAAAGTTAGAATTGATTGAAAAAACTACAGAAAAAAACGATGAGATGGTTTTATGTATGGCATTGAGCTATGGAGGAAAAAATGAGATTGTTAAAGCTACCAGAAAGTTAGCAGAAGAAGTGAAGAAAGGCAAAATTTCTCCTGAAGATATAGATGAAAAACTTTTTAGAAATTTCTTAGACACCAAGGATATTCCTGATCCAGATCTTCTCATAAGAACAAGTGGAGAAATGAGAATATCTAATTTTTTGCTATTTCAATTAGCCTATACAGAATTTTATTTTACATCTATTTACTGGCCTGATTTTGATGAAAACGAATATTTAAAAGCACTCTATTCTTATCAACAGCGAGAAAGAAGATTTGGTAGAGTTTATGAATCTTAAAAGGTTTATTACAGCTCTTCTCCTTTTCCCTCTTCTTGTGTTTGTTCTTTTGAAAGCAGATTTTTTAGTAGTTTCTTTACTTATCCTTCTTACGGCTTTTTTGTGTTTTTATGAGTGGAAAAATCTTCACGGATTTTCTTTCTTTCTGTGGATATTTGGTGAAATTCTTCTTTTAATCGCCTTTTTGTTAGTTTTTAAATATAATGTGGCATTTTTATTCATTTTTTATTTTTTTCTTTTCTTTTCTTTTTTGCCTCATTTGTTTATTTATGAAAAAGAGTTGTTTAAAAAAAATTTTTATCCTTTTTTAGCAGGACTTATGTATATTTTTATAGGACTTTATCCTTTTTGGGAAATCCTGCAGCATTTTGAAAGAGAATATTTAATTTATTTTTTTTCTGTAGTTTTTGCAAATGATACAGGGGCGTATTTAACAGGTAAAACTTTTGGAAAGACCCCTTTCTTTTCCAAAATATCACCCAGAAAAACCTGGGAGGGATTTTTCGGTGGAATAGTATTGAGTTTGATAGTGGCACTCATCTTAAATTATTATTTAGAACTGTTTGGAAACAAAATAAATATTATAATTGCTTTGGTTCTTGCTATTGCTGGATGTATAGGTGATCTTCTTGAATCAGCTTTTAAAAGGGCTGTTAATAAAAAGGACTCTGGTAAAATTATTGTAGGACATGGAGGAATGCTTGATAGATTGGATAGTATATTGCTTGCTTCACCTTTATTTTTGATAATTTTAAAAATATTTAAATAAAATATGATTCCTTCTCTTGAGGAAGCTTATTTCCTTTTGAAAAAGGAAAAAATTCCTGAACACATCATTAAACATTCTGAAAAAGTGGCACTTATTTCTTTATTTATAGGGTGTTTCTTGAAGGAGATCGGAGAAAAAGTTGATATTTCTCTTCTGGTAACAGGAGCACTTTTGCATGACATAAAAAAATATGAATCTATTTTAACAGGAGAGAATCATGCTTTGCTTGGGTATGAATTTATGGAAAAAATGGGTTACAAAAGAATAGGCGATATTATAAAAGCACATATTTACTTGGAAATCAGTTCTTTTGATGCTCCAATTAGTGAAGAAGAAATAGTGCACTATGCAGACAAAAGGGTGATGCATGACAAAATTGTTACTCTTAAAGAAAGGTTTGAAGACCTAAAAAAGAGATACGGTAAAGATAAGCAAAGTATTTTGAGATTAGAATTTTTGGAAAAATTAAATTATAGGCTTGAGAAGCGCATTTTTAAAAAGCTTCCTTTTACACCAGATAAGATACTGGAGTTAGAGAAAGTAAAGGAGGTAAGGGATGTCCTTTTCAGATGTATTAAAAATTGCCCTTCTTGCTGGCGGGACTTCATCTGAAAGAGAGGTTTCCTTAAAAGGAGCAGAGGCAGTAAAGAGGGCTTTAGAAAAGCTTGGACATTATTACGAGTTTTTTGATCCTGCTAAAGATCTTTCTAAACTTACTCAGAGGGCAGAGGAATTTGATTGTGCTTTTTTAGTGATTCACGGTCCCGGAGGTGAAGACGGAACTTTGCAAGGCTTCCTTGATTCTATAAATCTTCCTTATCAGGGAGCAGGAGTTTTGGGAAGTGCCCTTGCTATGCATAAAGGAATTTCTAAAATTCTGTATAAACTTGCAGGACTGAAAGTTCCTGAAGGAAAGACCTTTTTAAAATACACACCTTTTCGAGAAATTAAAGAGTATGTAAAGAAAATTAAATTTCCTTTAGTTGTCAAACCAGCTACTCAAGGTTCAAGTATAGGATTGAGTATAGTGAAAAGAGAAGAGGAATTAAAAGAAGCTGTGGATAAGGCTTTTACTATAGATGAAGAAATTATTGTTGAAGAGTATCTTAGAGGAAGAGAAATAACGGTAGGAATTTTAGATGATGAGCCTTTACCAGTAGTAGAAATAATTCCAAAAGTTTCAGAGACTTTTGACTACAAAACCAAGTATACTCCTGGACTTGCAGAAGAAGTTTGCCCTGCCAAACTTTCTGAAACTTTAACAAAAAAAGTCCAAGAATATGCTCTTACAGCTCACAGGGCTTTAAAGTTGAGACATTACAGCAGAACCGATATGATTGTGGTAGAAAACGAAATTTATGTACTTGAAACTAATACCATTCCTGGAATGACAGAAACAAGCCTTTTACCTCTTGCAGCTAAGGTTGCAGGATATAGTTTTGAGAAACTTATCCAGAAACTGTTAGAATTAACTTTAAAAGAAAGACTTAAGAATAAAAGCCCTGTTTAATTTTTTGGGCTTCAACTCCTACGAAAAATGTGCCCTCTTTTAAAAGGTTTTTAAGGGAAGATTCTGGGAAGGTCTCCAAGAGTCTATTGATTTCCAAAGCCTGAGCCAGAAGGAAGTCCCCCACAGTCTTGGAGGAGGCTTCGTTTAACTCCATACTCATAATTTTTTCTAAAAGCTGAAAACTTTTCTCCAGTTTTTTATAGATTAGATTAAATCTTTCTTTTTGAGTTTTTTCTAAAAATTCTTTTTTTTCAATTTCAGAAAGGGCAAGCTTAAAATATTCTTCAAAAAGACTTTTTTCCCCCTTTGAAGTTACAGATTCAGTAGTAAAATTAACTGGAAAAATAAATTTTGAATCTATTTTCATGGAGAACCTCCTATGATTGTATATTTTAATAAAATTATCGGAAAATTTCAAGAAAAGATTAAGATTCTTGTTTTAATTTTTTCTATTAGCTTTTTTGTTTCAGGTTGTGGATGGCTTGTAGTTGGTGGAAGCGGAGCTTACCACGGTTATAAAGTTGGTTCAGATCCAAGAAGCGTGGGAACTCAAATAGACGACGCAACTATTACCGCAAAGATAAAATTAAAACTTCTTGAAGATCCTGTAACCAAAGCTCGGAAAATTGATGTGGACACAGTAAATGGAGTAGTAACTCTTACCGGGGTTGTAGAGAGTGAAAAAGAAATAGAAAGAGCTATAAAAATAGCAAAAAGTGTAGCAGGTGTAAAAAAGGTAGTAAACAATTTGAAAATTGGAAAAAGAGGAATAGGGTCTTATCTTTCTGACAAAGAGATTACTGCCAAAATTAAGCTTAAATTGATAAAAGATCCAGAACTTAAAGCACTTTCAATCGATGTGGACACAATAAATGGAGTGGTAACATTAACAGGTGTTGTGACAAGTGAATATCAAAAAAGAAAAGCAATAGAGCATGCTAAAAGTGTTTCTGGAGTAATAAAAATAATTGATAATCTTCAAATAAAAAGATAAAAGTTATTTTTGATAATTTTTTCCCTGATAAAGTCCTTTTTCACTCATTAATTTTCTTATGAGATTAATAACCTCCATTTTTTTTGCTACCCATAGAGGAGCTACAATATCTTCAGGTTTTGCTTCTGAGCAGAGCCTATGGATTACAGTTTCTGGAGGAAGATAGGTAAGGGCTTCAGCCACAAGCTCTGCATAATATTCCATTTCTAAAGGAGTGTATTTTCCGCTCAAGTATAATTCTTCCATTTTAGAGCCTTTTACTATATAGAGGGCGTGAAATTTAATTCCATCCACTCTGAGTTTAGCCAGAGTTTTTACAGTTTCAAGCATCATTTCTCGTGTTTCTCCAGGAAGCCCAAAAATAATGTGGACTACTACAGGGATTTCGTTTGTTTTAAGAAGATGATAGGCTTCCATAAAGTCCTCAAAAGTATGTCCTCTATTAATAAGCTTTAATGTCTGATTGTAAATACTCTGTAGCCCGAGTTCAATCCACAAAAAATATCCCTTTTCTTGATAAGATTTTAAAAGATTAACTATCTCTTTATTTATGCAATCTGGACGGGTTCCAATAGCTAACCCTACTATAGAAGAATCCAAATATACTACATCATAAATTTTTTTTAAAGTTTCTACTGGAGCATATGTATTGCAGAAAGACTGAAAATAAGCTATAAACTTATTAAACTTTTTCTTTTTAAAAATTTCCAGAAAAAATTTTATCTGGTCTTCTAATGACTTCCCTTGTTTATAAAGACCTGTTCCAGAGCCTTTAGGATCACAATAAATACATCCTCCGTAACCTTTGGTGCCATCTCTATTTGGACAGGTTAATCCTGCATCAAGAGGTATTTTTTTTACTTTTTCTCCAAATTTGGACTTTAAAAATTCGTTTAAGGTGTAATAAAACCTTTGTGTCTTCATACTTTTTAAAAAATAAGATGATTTGAGAAAAAATTCAACTTTTTTATTTTAAATGAAATTAAAAGTGGCCATGGTAAAAAATGAAAGAAATATTATACTTATTATTACAATAGATATAATTAAATAAAATTAAAAAACGATAATAAAAGATGAGATTTTTAGAGAGTTTTGATGTAATTGTTATTGGAGCTGGTCATGCTGGGATTGAGGCATGTCTTGCTGCAAGCAGAATGGGATGCAAAACCCTTCTTATTACTATCAATCTTGAACGCATAGGAGCTATGAGCTGTAATCCCTCTATTGGAGGAATAGGGAAGGGGCATCTTGTAAAAGAAATAGATGCCCTTGGTGGAGAAATGGCCTTAGCTATAGATGAAACAGGAATTCAGTTTAGAAAGCTCAATACCAAAAAGGGACCTGCTGTTAGAGCTACACGAGCTCAAGCAGATAGATTTAGATATCAGGAGAGAATGAAAAGGACTCTTGAAAGAGTTCCCAATCTTTTTATAAAACAGGCTTTAGTAACAAGACTTTTGATAAAGGATAAAAGAATAATAGGAATTGAAACCAAGGCAGGAGAAGAGTTTGGAGCTAAAGCAGTGGTTATTGCACCTGGCACTTTTCTTCATGGACTTATCCATATTGGTTTAGAAAGTTTTCCTGCAGGAAGAATGGGTGATCCTCCATCAAACAGATTGCCTGAACATCTTAGAGAGCTTGGTTTTGAGATGGGAAGGTTTAAAACCGGAACCTGTCCAAGAATTGATGGAAGAACAATAGATTACAGTAAACTTGAGATTCAATGGGGAGATTTTCCTCCACCTTTATTTTCTTTTAAAAATAAAGGTAAGAGACCACCTTTACCTCAGATTCCCTGTTTTATTACTTATACTACAGAAAAAACTCACGAAATTATAAGAAACGCTCTTGATAGATCACCACTCTTTACAGGAAAAATTAAAGGAAGGGGAGTTAGGTATTGTCCTTCTATTGAGGATAAAGTTTTTAGATTCCCAGATAAAGAAAGGCATCAAGTTTTTCTTGAGCCAGAAGGTCTTGATACGGTAGAAGTTTATCCTAATGGAATAAGCACGAGCCTTCCTATTGATGTGCAGTGGGAAATGGTAAGATCTATTCCAGGTCTTGAAAAAGCTGAAATTTTAAGACCTGGCTATGGAATAGAGCACGATTATGTGATTCCAACACAATTGAAACATACTCTGGAAACAAAATTCATTTCAGGTTTGTTTCTGGCTGGGCAAATAAATGGAACTACGGGATACGAAGAAGCAGCTGCTCAGGGGCTTATAGCAGGAATAAATGCAGCACTTTATGTAAAAGAAGAACAGCCCCTTATTCTTGACCGCTCTCAGGCTTATATAGGAGTTCTTATAGATGATTTAGTAACAAAAGGCACAGATGAGCCCTATAGAATGTTTACTTCTCGTGCAGAATACCGACTGCTGCTCAGAGAAGATAATGCAGATTTAAGACTTACTGAAATTGGGAAAAAAATAGGGCTTGTTGATGATGAGAGGTGGAGTGTTTACCTTAATAAAAAAGAAAAATTAGAGAGGATTAAAAAATTTCTGAAAGAAACAAAAGTTTCTCCAGATGTGGTAAACGGTTATCTTCAAAGTATAGGTTCTACCCCACTTAAATCAGGAATGAAACTTTATGAACTTCTAAAAAGACCTGAAGTAGAGATAAAGGCTCTTTCTGAGTTAATACTTGATTTAAAAGAGTTTTCAGATGATATTTTGTCTGAAATAGAAACAGAAATAAAATACAGTGGTTACATTAACAAACAACTTAAAGAAGTTGAAAAATTTAAGAAACTTGAGAGTATGAAACTACCAGAAGATTTAAACTATTATGAAATTCCGGGTTTATCAAATGAAATGAAAGAAAAATTTAGTAGAGTAAGACCCACTTCTATAGGTCAGGCTTTGAGAATTCCGGGAGTAACTCCTGCAGCTATTTCAGCTATTCAGATTTACTTAAAAAAACACTCAGGTTCTAAGGCTGTTTCTCAGAGCTTATAAATAAGATTTGAAAAGTTCTTTAAATCAAGGAGGAGCTTATGGGATTAAGGGAAACAAAAGCCTATGAATTTTTAAAGTTTACTAATTTATCTTTAAAAAATCTTGGACACCGAGAAGCTTTAGTTCCACCTGTTCCACCTTTTAAGGAATATCCAAAGGCAACCAAAATAAAGCTTTCCATAGATAAATTTCCTTCAGTTCCCAATTTTTTTGATATTTTATCCAGAAGAAGAAGCAAAAGAGGATATAAAAAGGCTTCTTTATCTTTAAAGGAAATTTCTTTGTTATGTTATTCTGCACAGGGAATAACAGGGGTTGCTGGTCCTTATTTTTTAAGAACCGCACCCTCTGCCGGAGCTCTTTATCCTATAGAAACTTATCTGGCAGTTAATTTTTCTTCAGAAATTGAAGCTGGTATTTATCACTTAGAAGTAAAAGATTTTTCTCTTGCTCTTTTAAAAAATGGATACATGGGAAAAGTCCTGAGCGAGTTAGCTCTTGGTCAGGCATTTTTAGCAAGTGCAAGTGTTATTTTTATCTGGTCTGCAGTTTTGGGAAGAACTATTTCAAAATACGGAAGCAGAGGCTTGAGATACATTTTTATGGATGTAGCTCATATTTGTCAAAATGTGCTTTTAGCAAGTGAGGCCATGGGGTTGAAAGCCTGTCCAGTAGGTGCTTTCTTTGATGAAGAGCTGAATAAGTTTTTAGAATTAGAAGAAGGAGAAAGTGTAATTTATATGGCAGCAGTTGGTAAATAAAAAATTTACTTTAATAATTTTTTCTTTTTAGCTTTTTCTTTTTGATATTTTTTCCAAGGTTTTTCCTTTTTCTTTCCGTGAGTAATTTTTCTATAGGGTAATTTTTCTTTTTCTGTTTCAATTTTATTTGTTGTATCTTTAAAAGGAATAATTTGAGAAGGTTTTGAAGGTATCTCAGTTTTTGGACCATATTTTCTGATAAATTTTTGATCAATTGGAGGTCCTTTAAGAGCTTCGTAATTTATTCTGTCTACAAGAAAAATTTTTTCCCCAAAACTAAAGAGATTTATTTCAGAGGAAATAAGTTTGGGAAAAACAGTTAATAACATAGATCCTTTTACTTTTGCCCAGGTTTGTGCTAATTCTTTATTAGTGAAAAGTGGAATAAAAGAATTGTATGGTTTCCAAAGCCCTTCTAAGGAGACTTTATACCATATTTTTGGCTTGACATATGTCCATAGGGTGTTATAATGGTAAATTTGTGAAATCTTAATTTTTTGAGGAGGTGAGTAATATACAATTTTAGGTTTAACCAGAGTAAAATTTTCTGAAACTTCAAAAAAATCTCTGTAATAATAAGAAAATAGTTGTTTTAATGTTTGTAATTTTATTTTATTATATTTTTTAGTAAAAATTAGAACTTGAAAAATTTCTTTAATTTTGAAAAATCCATTATTATCAGGTATTAAACCGAATTCTTCGGGGTGGTGAGCTAAAAGATATTTTAAAAATTTAAAAAGTAAATTGTTTGTCATTGAATATAAAGTTTTGAATAATTATTATTTAAAGTATAGGCTTATAAAAATTGAATAATATTATAGCATAAACTTATAAAAGGTGAGGGGTGATAAAAAGAAAATGGCTACTAAGGATTTGCACGAAAAAATTGTAAAACTTGGCAAATCAGGGCAACTTACTTATGATCTGTTAAATAAGATGTTACCAGAGGAATATAATGATCCTGATAAGATGGAAGAAATTTTTGATCTTCTTGAGTCTTACGGAATAGAATTGAAAGAGCTTGATCCGTATGAAAAAGACGAATTTATAGAAAAAAAAGTTCAGGACAAAATAAAAGAATTGTCTATTTTTGTCAAAGGTGAACTTGAGGAGGAAGAGCCTGTTTCTGAGCCGGGTAGTGAAGAGCTATTATCTCTTTATCTGAAAGAAATGGGTAAATATGAGTTACTTACTCCAGAAAGGGAAGAGGAGTTATCCAGACAAATAAGAGAAGGCTTTGAGAAAATAGTAGAGTTGATAGAAAAGACCAGACTTTCTTATAAGGAAATAAAAGAATTGAAAGAAACGGTTAAGGAGTGGAAAAAAAGAGATCCTAATCTAAAACCAAAGAAAAGTTATGTAAACTATCTGGAAAATACTATAAGCTCTTGTGAGAAAAAGTATAAAAGTTTTAACAAAAAGAATATTTTAAATTTCTGCAGCGAAATTAAAAAATACATTGGGCAAATAGAAAAAGCAAAAGATGAGATGGTTAAAGCCAATTTAAGATTGGTGGTATCTATAGCCAAAAAGTATATAAGGCAGGGGTTACCGTTAGCAGATTTAATTCAGGAAGGAAACCTTGGTCTCATGAGAGCTGTTTATAGATTTGATTATAGAAAAGGAAATAAGTTTAGCACTTATGCTTCTTGGTGGATAAGACAATCTATTACCAGGGCTATACTGGATAAAACTCGCACTATAAGACTACCTGTGCATTTTCTGGAATTAAGAAACCAGATATTTAAAGTATTTTATGAGCTTTCTAAGGAATTGGGAAGAGAGCCTACTCCTGAAGAGCTTTCACAAAAAACAGGAGTTCCCTATGAAAAAATTTTGGTAATTTTTGAAACCTCAAAAGAACCTGTATCTCTTGAAACTCCTATTGGAGATGAGGACAGCACTCTCGGAAATTTTATAGAGAACAAGAAAAGTCCATCTCCTTATGATACTACCCGGAAAAAAGATGTTTCTGAAAAGTTAAAGAAGTTTTTAGCTACCCTTTCTCCCAGAGAGGAAAAGATAATTCGTATGAGATTTGGTTTGGGAGAGTATGAAGGCTATACCTTAGAAGAAATCGGGTATATGTTTAAGGTTTCAAGAGAAAGGATAAGGCAGATTGAGAAAAAAGCTCTGGCTAAAATGAGACAGCTTGCTCAAAAAGAAAAATTTGATCTTAGGGATTAAAAAAGTCCTGTTTGTTTGGGTTTTTTAGGTTTGGGAGAAAAAACTTTTAAAGGAAAATCTTTAAAATAAGAAGACACACCTCTATTTAACGTAAAGTTGAATATTTTTCTATTTTTTACCACTGTAAAATAAAATCCCTTTTTAGCTCTGGTTAGTGCAACATAAACCAGTCTTTTTTCCTCATCCTTTAAGGTGTCTTTAAAAATTTCTAAAGGAATTAATCCTTCTTCAGCACCTATCAGAATTATATACTCCGCTTCCAAGCCCTTTGATGCATGTATAGAAAGAAAGTTAACTCCCTCTTTCTGGGGAATTATAAAGTCAGAAGGTTCAAGAATTTTTAAATAGCTTAAAAATTTTTCTTTCTCTCCAAAAGACATAGCCCATAAATTTTCCAGAAAAACTCTAATTTCTACATCACTGATTTTTATAACCTCTTCTACAGGAGTTGTGGAGTTTTCAACAATGTTTAAAAATTCAGTGATTTTTTCAAAATGCTCTGAAGCATCATCTTCTGCAACATTAACAGGGATTCCTTCGTTTAAAAATTTGTTCTTAAGAGATAAGAAAACATTTTTTATTCTTGAAACAACAAAAATATCTTTAGGAGATACAGACTGATGTTTCTGATTTTCCAATTGAAGTCCTCCCAAAAGATTTTTAACCAGCTTAACTATAAAGTCACTTTCTTCAAAGGTGTTTGAAAATAGAAATCCTTGAACAATTCCATTTTCTTTTATACCTTTGTAAGGTGGCACTTCCCAGGGAGCATTTTTAAAATTTTCAGCGTATTTTAAAATTGTTTCAGGACATCTAAAACTAAGAGTAAGATTAAGTATTTTTATTTGGGGTTTAAATCTTTGCCAGAAATGATAAAGTTCTTCTAACTTTACTCCTTTAAAGCTATAAATAGATTGATTAGGATCACCAAAAAGTATAAAATTAGCTTTTTGGAAAGAAATAAGAAATTCCAGTAAATCTGGCGAAAGATCTTGGAATTCGTCAATAATAAAATAGCAACCTTTAAATTCAGGTAAAGGAAGCTTAGAAACCTCGTAAAGCAGAAGTTCAAAATCCAGTAATCCTCTTGATTTTAAGTATTTGAAGTAGATTTCTTTGTTCTTTTTGTCTTTTAAAGGGTTTTTAGTTTTTGCAAAAAGTTCTTTCAAAATTTTTGTCTTTTCATTTTCGGAAATTAAATTAGGTGCTTTATTAAAATGTTCTTTCCAGAGATCATAAGCCAGTCCATGAAAGGTATCTACTTTTATAAAATTGAGATTTTCTTTATCTAAACGAGATCTTAATTCCTGGGAAGTTTTTACAGAATAAGTTAAGACAAAAATTTTTTCGGGGGGAATGGATTTGTTTTCTAAAAGATATTTAATTTTATTTACAAGAGTATAGGTTTTACCTGTACCTGGACCAGCTATAACAACTAAATCACCGTCTTCAAATATAACTTTTTTCTGTTCCTGAGTCAGATTTTCAAACATTTTCATTAATATTAAAAGATTCTTTTTATTTAGCAAATATAATGCAAGACACTTGAAAATACTTGTTTTTTTAAGATTATTTTATATAATTTTTCTAATTTTAAATCCGTTAATACAAAAATGAAAGTTGAAAGAATTTATCTTTATCTTCTTCTTTTGATAGTAATTTTTTTTGGTCTTTATATAAGATTTGACGATATAAGTTTCTGGGAAAAAAATAAAAATTTATTTTTTTACAAAGAATCACCTATTTATAGTGAGTATGATTCTTATTATTTTGCGAGACTTTCCTTAGATGTTAAAGAAGAAAAGTTTAAACCTGGGTTAATTGATAATTATAGATTTTTCCCTGACAATTCTTCTGAGGCAAAGCTGGATGAGGATACAAAATTTTATGCAGAGTATACAATTTCTGGAAAATTTTTAAGCATCCTTTGGGCTTATCTTTCTAAATGGTTTGGCATTTCTCTTGAGAAGCTTACCTGGTATTTGGTTCCTATACTGGCTGTGCTTGTTGCTATTCCTTTATTTATATATCTCAAAGATATGGGCTATCCTTATGCAGGATTAATAGGAGGATTGGTAGCTATTTCAGCTCCTATGTATCTTTCCAGAACCAATCTTATGAGACTTGATCATGATATGCTAAATTTGTTCTTCCCAATTTTTATTGCCTATACTTTTTACAAATTTTTTAAAGCTGAAGACAGAAAAAGAAAATACACATGGATTGTAACATCCTCTTTATCTCTGGTTTTATATCAGCTCTGGTATGGGCATTCCAATCTTAATTTTGTTTTGATATTTATGTTTCTGCTAAGATATTTTTGGGATAAAAGGCTAAACTGGACAAAAGAAGATATTGTTTTTATGGCTTTACTTATTCTTCCTCAAATCTGGTATGTTTACTCAGGTCCAGCCTATCTTTACAAACAGGTAAAAACGCTTGTCTTTAACATCAAAAGTCCTACATCTGCTGATATTTTATTCAAAGACTTTCCCAATATTTTCATGTCTATTTCAGAGTTGCAAAAAGTTGGTTTTGAAGGTGCTTTAAAGAATGTGGTTTTCAGTTTACCCTTAGGTATTGCAGGACTTGTAGGTATTTTTCTTTTCTTTTTATTTAATTTAAGAAATACAATTTTTCTTCTTCCTTTCTTTGGAATAGGACTTTTATCGTTTTTCTCAGGAGCCCGTTTTGCAATGTATTTAGCACCATTTATAGGAATAGGCATAGGGTATCTTATTTCATTCTTCTTTAATAAGCTTATGCCTTATTTAACTCTTTTTGAAGAAAAGGAAAAGCAAAAAGTGGTTAATCATTTTGTAGGGACATTAATTTTAGTCTTAATTATATGGGTTCAGAGACCGGTTTTGGGGTTTAGCAGTTTTCCCAAGGTTTTTTCTCCGGTAGTGAAAGATATGAATTACATTAAAGAGCATACTCCTGAAAATAGTGCCATCTGGACTTGGTGGGATTATGGTTATGCTTTTCAGCTTTACTCAAGAAGGACAACATTTCACGATGGTGGTTCCCAGGGAACTCCAAAAACCTTTTTCATAGCAAGAAGTTTTACCACTTCTAATCCTGCAGAAGCTTGGTATATCACTTCTTTTATAAGTAACTATGGATTAACTGGCATTGCAGAGAAATTAAAAAAAGGAATTTCAGCAAAGGATTTGGTAGAAAATGTTAAAGAAGGGAGATATGCAAAAAAAATTGAAATACCTGTTTATTGGGTTTTTACTTTTGACTTATTTGGTAAATTTTCTTGGATTCACTATTTTGGGAGTTATGACTTTGATACCAAAAAGGGAGATTTTGGGAGAATTATAGCACCTGATGGTTGCATAATTGTAGCTAAAAATTTTATTGACTGTGAAAACGGAAAAATTTCCATAGATTTAAATAATGGTATAATAACTACTTCCAGTGGTTTAACTAATATAAAATATTTTTATCTTAAAACTCCTGATAAGCTTTATCAAAAAAAATTTTTTGATAACGGATATGTGGTTGAAGTGGTAAAGCTAAAAAGTGGTCAAGGACAGGTTTTTATAATAGAACCAAAAGTTTTTAAAACCCTTTTCAATCAGATGTTTATTCTAAGAAATTACAATTCACAATATTTTGATTTAATTCTGGATGACTTTCCTTATATGGTAGTATATAAAGTTAAAAGTAATATTTAGCAGGAGGTATAGCTAATGGCTTTTGTTGTTAATTTAGATAATTTGGAGATGAAACCGCATCCTAAATTTAAAGGAGTTAAAATAGGCTATATTCTTACCAAAGAAAAACATCCTGAATTGAGTATTACTGTTCTGGAGGTTTTACCTGGAGTTGAAATTCCGCTTCATACTCATGAAAAAGAGGTAGACACTATTTTTATTTTAGAAGGTTCTGCAGAGGTGTTCTTAGGAGAATCATGGAAAAGTGTAAGAGAAGGGGATGTGATTGTTGTTAGTCCCAAAGAGGTGCACGGAGTAAAAGCAGTAGGTGAAAAGTCTTTGAAGTGTTATATTGTTCATGCTCCAGCTCTTTGGTAGGGTAGGTGTTTATGAATACAAAGATTCATGAAAAAGCTCAAATTTTGATTTCGGCACTTCCTTATTTTAGGGATTTTTATAAAAAGATCATGGTAATAAAATATGGTGGTCATGCTATGGTAGATGAGTCTTTGAAATCTGCTTTTGCTCAGGACATAGTGTTAATGAAATATGTAGGGATTCGACCTGTAATTGTCCATGGAGGAGGACCTCAGATAAATAATGTTATGAAAAAGATGGGTTTAAAACCTGTATTTGTTGAGGGACAGAGGGTAACAGACGAGGAAACTATGAATGTGGTTGAGATGGTGCTTGTGGGAACAGTGAATAAAGGAATAGTTAGTCTTATTAACAAGGCAGGAGGAAAAGCTGTTGGTCTTTCAGGAAGAGATGGTAATCTTATATTAGCGGAAAAAATGACTATTTATAAGTATAGTGGAGAAGACAGACCGCCAGAAATTATTGATATCGGAAGGGTGGGTAAGGTTAAAAAAATTAATCCAGAAATTTTGTATACCATTATTGAAAATGACTTCATTCCTGTTATAGCTCCTGTGGGAGTGGGACCTGACGGTGAGGCTTATAATATAAATGCAGATCTTGTGGCAGGAGCTCTTGCAGGAGCTTTATCTGCAGAAAAACTCATTTATCTTTCTGATGTGGAAGGAGTAAAAGACGAAAAAGGAGGACTTATATCCACTCTTTATGTTGATGAGATAGAGGGTCTTATAGAAAAAGGTATAGCAAAAGGAGGAATGATACCTAAACTAAAGAGTGCAAGAAAGGCACTTTTATCAGGAGTAAAAAAAACTCATATTATAGATGGAAGAATAGCACACAGTTTAATTATAGAACTTTTTACTGATGAGGGTTTGGGAACTCAAATTTTGGTAAAAGGAGGGGGTTAGCCTTGGAACCAGAGATCTTAGAGAAAAGTTATGATCCCAAGAAAATTGAAGAAAAGTGGTATGAAATCTGGGAAAAAAAGGGCTATTTTGAACCTACCTATGACAAAGACAAGCCAAAGTTTTCTATAGTTATTCCTCCTCCTAATGTTACTGGTGCTTTGCATATCGGTCATGCTTTGAATAATACTATTCAGGATGTTTTGGTGAGATATAAAAGAATGGATGGTTACGATGTATTGTGGGTTCCTGGGACGGATCATGCAGGAATAGCAACTCAAAATGTAGTTGAAAAGGAGATAGCCAAGGAAGGGCTTACGAGATATGATTTAGGAAGAGAAAAATTTTTAGAAAGGGTTTGGAAATGGAAAGCTCAGTATGGTAGCAGAATTATAAATCAGCTTAAAAAATTGGGAGCAAGCTGTAGCTGGTCCTATGAAAGATTTACTATGGACGAAGGACTATCCCGAGCAGTTAGAGAAGTTTTTGTTAGACTCTGGGAAGAAGGGTTGATTTATAAAGGTGATTATATTATTAACTGGTGTCCAAGATGCCAAACAGCTCTTGCAGATTTGGAAGTAGAATTTGAAAGTGTAGCGGGAAAACTCTGGTATATAAGATATCCTCTGGAAGATGGAAGTGGATATATTACAGTTGCAACTACCCGTCCAGAAACCATGCTTGGAGATACAGCAGTAGCAGTTCATCCAGAAGATGAAAGATACAGTAATTTGATTGGCAAAAAAATCAAATTACCTCTGATAGGAAGAATAATTCCTGTTATTGCTGACAAAGTGGTTGATCCAGAATTCGGAACTGGTGCTGTAAAAGTTACACCCGCTCATGACTTTGCAGATTTTGAAATAGCAAAAAGACACAAGCTTCCTTTTGTAAAGGTAATAGATGAAAAAGGGAAAATGACTGATGAAGCAGGAAGCTATACAGGTCTTGATAGATTTGAAGCAAGAAAAAAGGTAATAGAAGACTTAAAATCACAGGGATTTTTAGAAAAAGAAGAAGATTACCAACTTGTATTGGGACATTGCTATAGATGTAATACAGTTATTGAGCCTTTACTTTCAAAGCAGTGGTTTGTATCAACAAAACCCCTTGCTCAACCTGCTATCTCAGCAGTGGAATACGGTTTTATTAAATTTATTCCTGAGAACTGGGTTAATCTTTATTTTGACTGGATGAAAAATATAAGAGATTGGTGTATTTCAAGGCAAATATGGTGGGGACATAGAATTCCTGTCTGGTATTGTAATTCCTGTGGAGAAACTATAGTTAGTAAGGAAGATGAGGTAAAGGAATGCCCTAATTGTGGTTCTAAAGAATTAAAAAGAGACGAAGATGTGCTTGACACTTGGTTTTCTTCTGCCCTCTGGCCATTTTCTACTCTGGGATGGCCTGAAAAAACAGAAGCTCTATCAACATTTTATCCTACCTCGGTTCTGGTAACAAGTTTTGATATTATCTTTTTCTGGGTTGCCAGAATGATAATGATGGGAATCCATTTTATGGGGCAAGTTCCTTTTAAAAATGTGTATATTCATGCTTTGGTAAGAGACGAAAAAGGTCAAAAAATGAGTAAAAGTAGAGGGAATGTAATAGACCCTCTGGAAATGATAAAAAAATATGGCACAGATGCTCTGAGATTTACTCTGGTTGCCCTTGCTGCGCAGGGAAGAGATATAAAACTTTCTGAGGCTCGTATTGAGGGATTTAAGCATTTTATTAACAAAATCTGGAATGCAGGCAGATTTGTGTTAATGAATTTAAAGGATTATTTGCCTGAAGAAAAAGAGCTCGATACCGAAAAACTACCTTTATTTTCAAGATGGATTCTTTCTGAACTTCAAAAAACCATAAAAATAACAAGAGAAAAACTTGAAGAATTTGAGTTTGATCAGGCAGCTATGCAAATTTATCACTTTTTCTGGGATAAGTTTTGCGACTGGTATTTAGAGGTCTCAAAAATTTATCTTAAACATTCTGAATACAGAAGAAACACTCAGAAGGTTCTTTTGGAAGTTTTTAAGAATTCATTAAAATTGCTCCATCCTTTTATTCCTTTTATTACCGAAGAAATATGGCAGTATTTGCCTGAAAAAGAGACAGAACATATTATTGTGGCAAAATACCCTGTATTTGAGAAAAAATTTGTGGATGAGGAGTGTGAAAAACTGGTTAATATTTTGCAGGAATTAGTTGTAGGAATAAGAAGTGTAAAAGCAGAATATAATTTGACTTCAAAAATGAATTTGAATATAATTTTTAAAAGCACCGATAAAAAAATTTTGGATTTTGTTGAGTCACAAAAGGAGGTAATTAAATTTCTGGCTAAAATTTCTGATATAGATCTGAAAAGTGAATATAAAAAAAGAAAGGGAGAAGTTTCTGTAGTTTCATCAGAGGGAGAAATATTTATAAATCTTGCAGATTTAATTGATATAGAAAAAGAGGTGAAAAGACTTGAGAAAGAAAAAGAAAAAATAGAGAAAAAGTTAGTTCAGATTGAGAAAAAGTTAAAAAATAAAAATTTTCTTGAGAGAGCACCCAAGGAAGTGGTAGAAAAAGAAAAGAATAATTACAAGGAATTTAAGGAAAGATTGGATAAAATAGTTCATTATCTTTTAGAACTAAAATAAAGGATAAATAAATGGATGTTGACAAGCGTTACTATACTCGTTATAAGACTTCTTTGAAAGGAAGAGTGGCAACAGAAAAAGGTTTTTCTTTTTCTGTGGAAGTTTTAGATGTAAGTACTGAAGGAGCAAGATTAAGAACAGATTCTAAGATTTCTTTAGTTGAAGATGAAAGTGTAAATATAGTAATCAAGTGGAAAGTTTCAATTAAAGCCAAGGCTGAGGTAAGATGGATAAAAAACGATAAATTTTTTACAGAATTTGGTATAAGATTTACAGAGATGGATATGACAAATAGAGAAGCTTTGTCATCTCTTGTTTCAGAGTATGCTCTTTCATCTCTTAGTGATTTGTATACTCGTTAAGAAAATTTTCTTTTTTAAGAATAAAAACTTTGGAAATTCCCTTTTCCTCCATAGTTACACCCAGAAGGGTATCCACTTCTTTCATAACATGTGGGTTATGAGTAATTAAAATTATCTGTGAAGTTTTTTTAATTAACTTAAGAAGTCTTATAAATTCAAGAGAGTTTTTATCGTCTAAAAATGCATCTACTTCGTCCAGTATGCAAAAAGGACCAGGTTTTACTAAATAAAAAGAGATTAAAATAACCAAAGCACAGAGAGCTTTTTCTCCTCCTGAGAGCATATTTATATGCTTTAATCTTTTATGAGGCATTTCCACTTTTAGCTCAAGACCAGCACTCAGGGGATCATCTCCAGAGAGAACAAGTAAAGCCCTTCCGCTCTTAAAAACAAAAGAAAAGACCTCTTCTAATTTTTTATTTACTTCCTCTAAGGTTTTCAGAATCCTTTCTCTTGAAATTTCTCTGATCTCTTGCAAAATTTTTTTAAACTCTCTTATGCTAAGTTCAAGATCTTCTTTTTGTTTGATCAGTTGATTGTATCTCTGAGATACAAGTTCAAATTCTTTTATACTTGCCAAATTAACTTCACTGAACTGTTTCAATAAATTTCTTGTATTTTCAATTTCTTTCTCAATCTCCTTAAGATCAAGTTTTTCTTTTTCTTCTTTTTTAGTTGTAATTTGTTCTTCACCTACAAGATTTTTCAACTCTTTTTCAACAGAATTAAGAATTAAATTTTTTTCCAGTAAATTGAGTTCCAGATTATGTTTTTTGTTATCCAGCTCTTTAAGTTCTTTTTCTATCTTTCTTTTTTTAGTTTCCAAATTTTTCAGTATTTTTTCTTTTTCCTCTTTTAGAGTTAATAAATTCTCTATGCTTTGTTTAAGATTTGAGAGCTCCAAGCTAATGTCTTTTATTTTTTGGTTAAAATCCTTAATTTTATTTTTTACATAGTCAATTTCTTTTAACAGCGTTTCTCTATTGAAGTCATAATGTTTTAGGGACTCATTTATTTTTTTAAGAGATTCCTTAATAAAGAATTCTCTGTTTTTAAGATTTTCTTCCTTAGCCTGAAGCTTTACTATTTCCTGCTCAAGAGAGTAAATTTTTTTATTCAATTTCCTTAGTTTCTCTTCAAGAGCATTTTTTTCCTTTTTTATCAGCTCGTATTCTTTTTTTTTCTTTTCAATTAAAGCACTTTTATTTTTTATTTTTCCAACAAGTTCCTTTTTTTCTTTTTCTAAGTCTTTTATTTTTATTTCAATTTCTTCAATTTTTTCTTCAAGATTCCTTTTCCTTTCTTCTAATTTTATACAGGACATTTCTAATCTTTCTTTTTGGGATTGAAAATTCTGTAATTCTTTGTTGCTTTCTTTAACCTTTTTTTCAATTTCTTTAAGGTGGTTTTCTAATCTTTCTATTTTTGATTTTAAATCTTTTTCTCTATTGTTAATTTCCTTTAACAAATTTTCTGAAGACTTTATATTTTTTAAAATCTCTTCTTTTTCTTTTTTCAGACTGAAAATTCCTTTTTCTTTTTTTCTTATAAAGTAAATAAATCCATAAGGGGTTAATAAAATCCTTTCCTTTAAAAGATAAATAAATCTGGGATTTGTTTTATAACTTGTTAGAACTTCATCAGAGAGTGAATCAATTTTTTCTATCGCAGAGAAATTTTTAATTATTTCGGGTTTACCCCAGAGTAAAATGATATTTTTCTTAAAATCTTCTTTAACAAGTTTTTTTATTAAATTTAAATCTTCTATAACAAATGCATTGAGATTTTCTTTAAATACCAATTCAATAAAGAACATTTCTTCAGCATCTAAATTAATATAGCTTTCTAAGGAAGGCAGATTAAGATTTTTAATGAACAAATTTTTAGAGGCAGAACTCTTAGAAAGTATCTTTTCTATAAGAGCAAGCTTTTCTTTTAGGGAATGGAGCTGAGTTAAAAATTTTTGCTTTTCTTTGGTAAGAGCTTCTAGCTTTTTATATATATTTTGCTTTTCTTCAAGTATTTTATTTTGCTCGTAGATTAAAGTTTTTAAATTTTCTTCCTTTTCTTTAATTAAAGAGTTCCACGAATTTTTTTCTTCTTCAAACTTTTTTAAATTTAATAAAATGTCCTGTAAAACTTTTTTATTTATTTTCTTTTCTTTTCTTAAACGGGAACATTCTTTTTCTATAAAGTTTATTTTTTCTCTGAGAGTTTCTTCATCTTTTTTAATTAAAAGATATTCTTTTTCAAAATTTTGGAAATTTTTGAGCCTCTCGTTAAATGTTTTATAATTTTTTTCTTTTTCTTTCTTAATTTTTTTTAATTCCTGGCTATACCTTTCATTCTTTCCTCTTAATATTTCCAGTGTGTTTTTTATGGAAAAAGCTTCTTGGTTAAGATTGTTAAGTTTTTCCTTTTCGTGTTCCCTTTTTAGTTTTATTTTTTCCAGTTTATAAGAAAGGTCTCTTTCCTGTTTAATTAAATTTTCCAAGTTTTCTTTTTGTTCTCTGTAGTAGTTCTCCTTTGATTGCAATTCAGTTTTAAGATCTTTTATTTTTCTTTCAGAAAGAAGAACTTCTTGATACACCTCTTGTTCTTCTCTTTCAAGTTTTTCTGTTTCTCTTTCAAGAGCCCGTTTTTTTAGCAAAAGCTCGTCTATTTTCTTTTTTATGTATTCTTTTTCTTTTTGATTGACTTCTAAAAGATATAAATTTTTTTTTATTAAAAGAGTTTGAAGCTTTTCTCTAAGACTCAGATATTTTTTTGCTTCTTCTGCCTGTTTTTTTAAATGTTCGTATTGAAGTTTTACTTCATTTATTATATCTTTTAGTCTTACCAGATTTTCTTCTGTTTTTTGAAGATTTTTTAGTGTATTTTCTTCAGTAATTTTTAGTCTGGAAACTCCAGCCAGGTCTTCTAAAAATGTTTTTCTTTCCTTAGGGGTAATTTCAATAAATTTACTTATTTCTCCTTGTTCAATAATTCCATAACTTTGGGGATTGACCCCCATATCCAAAAATAGAAATTGTATATCTTTCATTCTGCAGGGTTTCTGATTGATAAAAAACTCACTTTCTCCGTCTCTATAAAATCTCCTTGCAATTACTATTTCCGGGAAATCCTTATATGCTTCCCACACAGGTGGTTCATGGTTTAGGAAAAGTTTAACTTCTGCAAAGTCAATTTTTCTCTCACTATTGCCAGAGAATATGAGATCAGAAAATTCTTTTATTCTAAGTTTTTTGGGACTTTGTTCTCCAAGAACCCAGCGTATAGCATCCAAAATATTACTTTTCCCAGAACCATTAGGACCAACTATAGCGGTAATTCCTGGAGAAAAAGGAATAGAAACTTTGTAAGGAAAAGATTTAAACCCGTAAATTTCTAATCTTTTAATAAACATCAATCTTTTACAAGAATAGTCTCATCTATTATACCACATAAACATTAAAATTATAGTCTAAATTTTAACTCTTGTAGGTAGATTTTGTGAGGAAAGAGGTACACCAAAGAATTTCTGGAAATAAAAATTTTTTCTTACACTTCAAAGATTTAAAAATTAAACTTCTTTTAATTTTAAGTATTCTTTTATTTCATGAAGGAGTATAGCAGGGTTTTTAATGGGATATTGTAAATTGTTAATTATTTCTTCAACAGGAATACCTTTAATGGTTAGACCAGCGAGTTTTTCTTTTAGCTCCTCAGGAGAATTAATAGGATATTTTATTCCTTTAGTTTTTCTCAAGACCAGATAAGCCCAGGGTATATCAAGTCCTCTTACCAGATCTTCTGCAAGTGTTGATGAGAAATGAAGAAGTGTCTGGGCATCTCTTCCTTCTTTAATTTCTTTGTAGGCAAGTTTTGCTATACCTCCAGCAGTATGAACTTTAAGCTCTCTTGTCTCTTCATTTACGAGCTCTTCCATAGCTTTTATCTTCTGTAGGGCAAGCTCTGGATCAGCTCTCAATATATTTCTTACTGTATTTTTAGTTAATCCCACTTTATAAGCTATTTCTTCATCTGTTTTCATATATTCTTCTTTTAAAACCACTACAAAAGAGGCTCTTGCCAGAGAGGGCAACCAAGTTAGTGTTCTAAATTCAGCAAGTTTACTAAGTCCTCCGAGAAGCTCTATGGCTTTAAAGAATACACGATTTACCAGATGTTCTACTTCTGCCTCAGAAATAACAGGAGCTCCAATCTGTATAACCATTCCTCATCACCTCCTTATTTAGTTTTAGAAATAGGTTCTTTTATAACCACCAAACCCTCTTCTGTAATTTCTAAAAAACGAGTTTTAGTGTCATGCCCGCACATTCGGCATCCATCAATTCTAAAAAGCCTAACTATTTCTCCTACCTCTTTTTTATAAAGCTTAGCTTTAAAAGAAGAGTCAATAAGTTCTTTTGCTAACACCATGGTTCCATCAACAATGTGTCCTACTGCATATCCACCTGCTGCTTCAGCAGTTAGTTCCTCATGTCCGCTTCTTTTCTGAGAAACAAAGAGAGCAGTTTGATACCATTTTTTCATGAAATTAAAAAGCCTTCTTACGATAGAACGGGCAAGCATTTCCTTGGTTTCAAAAAGACCTGTAATGGAGTCTATAATGGTAAAATTGACTTTATAAGTTTGAATCACATAGGCTAAGGTTGCAAGAAGATCAGGTATGTTTTCTCTTAATCTGGTTGAGGATGCTGCATCAATGAGAATAATATTGTCTTCAAAATCTTCAAAATTAAATCCCATAGCATTTGCTCTCAATTTCAAAGAGGTTACAACAAAATTGGCAGGAGATTCAACCGTTATAAAAGCAACTCTTTCACCTGAAGATGCTTGTTTCACTGCAAATTGCTCCACCATCAAAGATTTCCCAGTATCAGAAACACCTGTAATGTTGAAAACTGAATAAGCGGGTATTCCATTCAGATTTTTTTTAACTATTTTCCCATTTTCAGAACTTACTATAAAAAAAAGGTTATCCAGTCCTTCTACACCTGTTGGAACACCATATACTTTTGGCGCTTTTTTAATAGCCTGGCTACCAGTATAAATAGATTTTAAATCAGGCTCACCTATACCATAAATACTCTCTTCTTTTCTCTCTGTTTTATCAATTTTATTCCATTTATCCATAAATTTTCTCCTTATGGATATCTTATTTTATACTTTTATATACTTCACTTTTAATAAATTAAATCCTTGTTTTGTAAATTCAAGATAAATTTTAAGATAACATAAAAATATTTAGCAAGATTTATGAGAATTGTTTCTTCATTTTAAGTAAATTTTCCATTTCTTTTTCGGGCAAGGGTGAAGACAAAAAGAAACCCTGAACATAATCACATTTCAAATCTTTATAAATTTTAAGCTGTTCTTCAGTTTCTACTCCTTCTGCTATAGTTTTCAGGTTTAAATCTTTTGCCAGATTTATGAGAGTTTTTACGATGTTATAAGTTTTTATATCCTTAAGTAAAGACTTTGTAAAAGAAATATCAATTTTTAATATATCAATTGGTAAATCTTTTAAATAATTTAAAGAAGAATATCCTACTCCAAAATCATCCAGAGCGATTTTAATGTTGAAAGATTTTATGGTTTTTAAGATTTCTTTTGCTGTCTCAATATTTTCTGCTAAAGTGTGTTCAGTGATTTCTAAAATAAGGTAAAAAGGGAAGGCGGATAAAGTATCTTTAAAATCCGAAAAAATTTTTTTAAAATCTAAAATTTTGAAACTTTTCGAAGAAATGTTTATAGAAATTGGTATTTTCCAATTTTTTAAATTTTCTAAATTTTTTCTAAAATTGAAATTTTCAAACTCAATTAAATAAGGATTATTTTCTAAATGTTTTATAAATTCAGAAGGTAAAACAAGTTTTTCATTATCTTTGATCCTTACCAGTGCTTCAGCCCCTGCTATCTTTAAAGATTTAGTCTCAAAATAGGGTTGATAGTAAAAGACGAAAAGATTTTCCTTGAGAGCTTTTTTAATTAAGGTATTCACTTTAAATGTTTGCTCTACTTCATTTTCTATTAAGGAATTAAAAATTTCTATTACATTGGCTCCTTTCTTTTTGGTTTCTAAGAGAAGTACATTTACTTTTTCCCAAAGCTCTTCAAAAGTTTTTCCATCATCAGGATAGGAAACTATAGCAGCATTAAATTCAAGGGAAATAAGTTTGTTTTTATATTCTAAAGGTTGAGAAATAAGAGCTTTTATTTTATTTAACCATTCGATAACTTCTTCTGCTTTAATATCTATAAGAAATAAACTAAATTCATCACCACCAGTTCTTCCTACTATTCCTTTTTTCCCTACTAAAACATTTAATTTCTTTGCTAATTCTTTTAAACAAAAATCTCCCACCTCTAATCCATAAAAACGATTTATATAAGAAAAATTATAAAAATCTATAATAATAAATAAACTATGCACTTTTAAAAAGCTTAATACTTCAGAAACCCTTTTAGAAAATCCAAAATAATTTAAAAGCCCAGTTAAAGAATCAATATATTGAAGGGCGTGTTTTTCTTTTTCAAATTCAAATTCTTTAGTTAAATCTTTTCCTAAAATTATTAATTTTTTAATACTTCCAGCTAACTCAATAAGTGAAATTTTAAGATCCAATATAAGTTTTTCCTTCCCGGGTTTAGAGTATGTACCAATTCTTCTAATACCTTCTTTCTTTTTTTCCAACTCTTTTAATATATTTTTAGAAAGGTACAGAAGTTCAAAGCAGTTTGTTTCTAACAAATTTTCCTCAAGTTTACTCAAAAGTTTAAATCCAAAAGGATTAACATATTCAATATTACCTTTCTCATCACAAATGATTAAAATTTCATCAGTTTTTTTAATAAATTCGTTGATAATATAATTTTTAAATAATAGGTCTATTTTATTTAAAGCAAATGAAAGATCCTTCTGTAATTCTTCTAATAAATCTTTAATTTCATCTATGAAAACTGGTTCTTCAGAACATAAAACAAGAACGCTTTCTATTTTTTCCTTTTCCACAATAGGTATAATAGCCATAGAGCTCACACCAAGTGAAAGCAGATTTTTTTTATAAGGAAAGTCTGAATTTTTTATATTTGAAATTATTTTTACATTTTTTTGAAAGGAGGGTAGAGTAAATTTCCAGTTTTTAAATACATCTAAATTCTCTGGATAAAAAAGAAGAGGCTCAATTATACCTTTTTCATGGTCAGCTCTTCCTAACCATAAACTTTTCAACTCTAAAATTTTATAAATTTCGGGACAAATTTTTCCATAAATTTCTTTCTTACTGTTACATGTGATCAATATCTGATTAACATTTCTTAAAAGATTAACAAATTTTTCTAAGATTTTTTGCTTTTTAATATCTATGACTACTATCATACCGCAGTATTTGCCTTGATAAAAAATGGTATTTGTGAAAATCAAAGCTTCTAATTTTTTTCCTTCCTTAGTTTTTAAAGCTTTTTCCTGATAAGGAAGAATGAAAAATTCTTTGCTTAAGCGTCTTTTAGCTATTTCTTTTATAAAAATTTTATCTTTTTCATAATACAAAATGTCTTCAAGTTTTAGTTTTTTAAATTCTTCAAGAGAGTAGTTTAAGAGATTGCATAAATAAGAATTGGCATAAATATAGGTATCGTGATATATTCCTATTCCAAAGTAAGGAGAATTTAAGAAAGTCTCTAATATAGTGCATTTTTCTACTAATTTTGGAATAAATTCACTCAAAAAATAGAAATTTTTAATAAATTCTTTTTCCCATGATGTTAAGGGTTCTATATTTTCAAATTTTAGAGTTTTTATATAGTCTTTATTTATAGAAAAAAGAGCTTTTTCTATTTCAGAGACAAGATTTGATTCAATAGGAACTAAAAAATAATGAGAAAATTCAATGGGAAATTTTTTTGCAAATAAAAATTTGTTTAAATATGGTTTTACTCTTTTTTCTGGAACAATGCCAAGATCACCTTCTTTATTTAGAATTTTTTGAAATATTTCCTCACAAGAGCTAACTGTAAGAACTAATATTTTTAAAAGATCTAAGTTAAAATTGTGAATAAGAAAAAAGAGAAGTGAAAAATAAAGAGGATGATTTAAAATTAAAACTTTGATTTTCTCTTTTTCTTTTATTTTTTCTAAGTTCTCAATTCCTATGATTAAGTAATTATCTTTTTGGCCTTTAATTTTTGCAATAGGCTGATAATTTTTCTTTAAAAGTTCTAAAGAAAATGAAAAAGAAGCAAAGAATAAGTCTGCTTTTTCTTTTAATGGAAAAGGTGTATCTTTAATTAACTCAAAATTTACTTTTCTTTTGATTAAAGATTCTAAAGCTTTGGCAAAATCTTTCCAAAAATTGATGTTATCTCTTTGACAGCTACATACTTTTAACTTAAATTGTGATTTCACAATGTAATCCCATTCATTTATAATTAAGAATATTATTATATTATTTTTTCTTGTCAGTCAATCATTTTCTTTTTAAGATTATTGAGTTAAATTATTAAAGTTGAAATGAGAAAAACTAAAATAATAGCAACAGTTGGTCCTTCTTCCAGAGATCCGGAAGTTATTAAAGCTCTTATAGAAGCTGGAGTTGATGTTTTTAGGCTTAATTTTTCTCATGGAGACATAGAGTATCATAGAGAAAATATAGAAAGGATAAAGAAAGTTTCTGCAGAGTTAAAAAATTCTGTTGCTATTTTGCAGGATCTTTCAGGTCCAAAGATAAGAATAGGAGAAGTTAAGGAGCCTTTTTCTTTATATCAAGGAGAAATTTTAGAAATTTACAAAAAACCTGTCTCATGCCAAAAAACAAATGGTATTGGTAAGGTATATATAGATTATCCAGAGGTTTTAGAAGAGCTTAGGGAAGGAGATCTTGTTTTTATAGCAGATGGGCTTATAAAGGTTAAAGTGGTGGAAAAAAGTAGTGATAAGATAGTTACAGAGGTTATTCAAGGAGGAGTTATTTCTTCGAGAAAAGGCATTAATTTTCCTGGAGCAGAAATTTCGATAAAGACTTTAACAGACAAAGATAAAGAAGATCTGATTTTTGGCCTTAAAATGGGGGTTGACCTTATAGCAATGTCTTTTGTGGGAGACAAAAACGATATTTTGGAAGCTAAAGAGATTATCAAAAAATATGATAAAGATACACCAATTTTAGCAAAGATTGAGACTCTCAAGGCTTTGAGAAACATAGAGGGAATAATAGAAGCTTCAGATGGTTTAATAGTTGCAAGAGGAGATTTGGGAGTAGAAGTTCCTGTGGAAAAAGTCCCTGTGATTCAGAAGACACTTGTTAATAAGGCAAGAGAGGCTGGTATTCCTGTTGTTATTGCAACTCAGATGCTAACTTCGATGATAAACTCAACCATGCCGACAAGAGCAGATGTTTCAGACATTGCTAATGCAGTTTTTGATGGTGCAGATGCTCTTATGCTCTCTGATGAAACAGCAGTGGGAAAGTATCCTGTTGAAGCAGTAAAGGTTATGGCAAGAACAATTGAAGAGGCAGAAAAAATTTGTAAATACAGAGTGGAAGAACACCCCCATGTTTCTCCAGATTTTGCCATAGCCTACAGTAGTTGTATTCTTGCTGAAGAAATAGATGCTAAAGCAATAGTTGTTTTTACCAAATCTGGAAGTTCAGCAAAAAGAGTTGCTAAGTTTAGACCAAAACCTATTATTATAGTAAATGTGCATGACGAAGAAATTTTGAGAAGGCTTAAAATTGTATGGGGTATTCATCCTTATATGGTTCTTTCCGAAAAAGAGGATACAGAAAGTATGGTAAAAGAGTTTATAAAAAAAGCTTATAGAGATAATTTAATTGATAAAGATGATATCCTGGTCTTGACCATGGGTTATCCAGTAGGTAAAATTGGTTCTACAAACCTTATAAGAGTAGTCAAAAAAGAACATATACTGGAATACATTTCTGAAAAAGAGTAATGCCTATTTTTACTCCTATCCAGATAGTTAAACTTGTTGAGCTTGCCAAAAAAAATCGCATAGCACCTATCTATCTTTTAATAGGACCTGAAAACATCTGTAAAGAAAAAGCCAGAGAAATATATGAGATTTTAAAAGAAAAAAATTCTCTTTTAGAGATTTACAACCTTAATGATAACCAAAATAAAAGAAGTTTTTTGGAAACAAAAGGTTATCAGGAAAGTTTATTTGGTGTTAGAAAAATTTATCTTGTTTTGGGAGCAGAAAATATTCCCTACGAAAAAGGCGAAGAAATGATTAAAGGTCTTAAAGAAAATAACGGTTTATTTAGCTGGTTTCTGATCAGTGAAAATTTTCCTGAATCCCATCCTTTATATCAGTATGCATTTGAAAAAGGGGCAATTGTTCCTTTTACCACCAAAAAAGAGGAAGATCTTTTGGAGTCAGAGCTTGTGATGATTTTAAAAAATTATGGGAAAACTATGGATAAAAACACTGCAAATCTTTTTCTTTCCTTGGTTGGCAAAGATTATAACTATTTTAAAAACGAACTTGAAAAATTGATTTTTTACACCGAAGATAAAAAAATAATTACTGAAGAAGATATCTGGGAAGTTGTGATTCCATCGGAAGAAAATGCTCTGTATCTTTTAGCAGATACTTTTTTCAATTATGGACCTGAAAGAGCATATAGAGTGGCTATAAATCTCTTAGATAAGAAAATAGATCCTCCTAAAATTTTATGGTATCTTTACAAGTTTTTTAAAAAAATGCAGATATTAAAAGAGTTTCTGGAAAAACATCCGGAACTCGCTTCAGAAAAAAGGTATTCCAATTTCAGCAAAAAATTTCAGGAACTAAAAGAAGATCCTTTAGCGGAAATTCCCAAGATAATTGCAGAGTCCCACCCTTATTCTTTGTTTAACATTAAAAAACAGTTAGAAAAAGTGAAAAGCTTTAACTTTGTTTTTGAAGAGCTTTTTAAAGCTGATTGTGCTATAAAAAAAGAATTCAAAAATCCGGCAAAAGTGTTTAATGAGTTTTTTCTCAATTTGTGGTATCAGATTAAAAAAAAACAACCTTAAATCTTATTGAGAATTCTCTTTATTTTATCTTTATTTTCTTCTATGAATTCTAATTTTCTTTTAAATTCTTCAAAGGATATGGTTTTAAATTGAATTTCTAGTTCTTTTTTTTCAAAATATGGAGAAAAATTGATATTAATATGTTTTTTCTTAAATTTTTTAATGATAGGAGAAATGTTTTTTAATTTAGAGACATAATGGGGATAGTATAGCTCTCTTAAAGTTTCAAAAAATTCTTTTTTTCTTTTGTTAAAATCTTCAATATCAAGAACTTCTTTGAGCTTATCTGGTAAAAGACAAGAAAGATTTTTTCTTTTTTTATAATCCAAAAGTTTTTCCAGCACTTCCTTTTGTTCACTAAAACTGAGATTTAATTTTTTTAGAAGTTCCAAAAATTCTTTTTTCTCTTCTGGAGATAAGTATGCAAGTATCTTAGCAATTTTTGGGTTTAAATCTTCTTCTATGAGGAGTTTTTTAAATGTATCTTCAAGCCTGTTTATAGCCTGTAAAAATTCAATCCAGTAAAATGAGGGGCTCAGGTTTAATTTGGGAAGAAGCTTTATTACCTCATCTGTAGAGAAAATCCTCAGAGCTTTGCCAATAAATTCTGCTTTTTCAACTATGTTTAATATTCTGAAAAGATTGCTTTCAAGGGATAAAAGGAGAAGATCCTTAGTAGGTTTTTTAGAAACAATAAAAGCAGGGATTTCTGATATTCCAAGCTCTTGGCACGCATTTATTCTTCCTTCTCCACATATAATTTTAAGCCTTGAAGAACTTTCTTCTAAAAAGAGAACAGGAGGTTGAATAAGCCCTACAGATTTTATACTTTCCTTTAAAAAACTTGTTCTTTTGGGATAAGAAAAGAGATAGGTTCTATCTTCAAGATCTATACTTTCAATTGAAACAACGCAGTATTTAAAATTCACCTTTATAGAATTTTACCAGTAAGTTTGTAAAGGGCTTCAAGATACTTAGCTCTTGTTTTTTCTACTATCTCAGAAGGAATGTGTGGTGGAGGGGTATTATCCTTCCAAGAAATTGATTTCAACCAATCTCTTATGAACTGTTTATCAAAACTTTTTTGGGTTCTTCCAGGCTCATATTCATCTTTGGGCCAGAAACGGGAAGAATCTGGAGTTAATACTTCATCAACAAGTATTATCTTCCCATCATAGATGCCAAATTCAAACTTAGTGTCTGCAATTATTATTCCTTTGTCCTCAGCATAGGCTGAAGCTTTTTTATAAATTTTTAGAGACAATTCTTTCAAAGTTTCTGCAGTTTCCCTGCCCACTAAATTTACCATATCTTCAAAAGTAATGTTAATATCATGTCCTTGGTCTGCTTTCGTTGAAGGTGTGAAAATTGGTTCTGGAAGCTTGTCAGCTTCTTTCAAACCAGATGGGAGTGTTATTCCGCAGATTTTACCAGTTTTTTGATATTCTTTCATTGCAGATCCCGTGATATAACCTCTCACAATACATTCAACAGGAAAAACTCGAGCTTTTTTAACTATCATGCTTCTTTGATGAAGAACGTCTTTATATGATTTAAGCACATCTGGATAATTTTCTGTATCAGCAGTAATGAGATGGTTTTCTACAACATCTTTGAGAAAATCAAGCCAAAAAAGGGTCATCAAAGTTAGTATTTTACCTTTATCAGGGATAGGGGTGGGTAATACAACATCGAATGCAGAGATTCTGTCTGTAGCTACAATAAGAAGGGCATCTCCCAGATCATAAATATCCCTTACTTTACCCCTTTTTAAAAGAGGAACTTCTTTGATATTTGTTTCAAAGATGGCTTTTTCCATCTTAAGCAATTCCCTTAGCTAATTTTCTTGTACGTTTTTTGAATCTGCTTGCAAGTTTTCTGTATCTTTCGTATTTTATCCAATCTTTATTCTTTTTAGCCTCCTCAGCAAGGGCTTTAAATTTTTTGACTTTTGCTTTAAGCTCTCTCATTGATTCTCCGACTTTTCTCGGTTCTTCCTTAATTCCGTAGACTTTCTTTAAAGCAGAGATTAGTTCCTCTTTGTTCATTCCGTGAACACCTGTAATTTCAGGAATTTGAAGCGCAATTTCTCTCAACTCTTTGATAGTCATTTTTTCAAGTTTTTTCTCAAGTTTGGGAAGCTCTTTTTTTTCTTCTTCCATCTGTTCTTCTGTAATTTTTTCTTCCTCCATAAGAAATACCCCCTAAGAAAGATTTTTGAAAGTTTTTATAAAATATCACAAAATTTCTATAAATCAACCAATTATCTACCACTTCCGAAGTGGTAGATTTTAAAAAAGTGGTATAATGAAAAATTTGTGGTGCTTTTTGTAGTAGAGTCCCCAACCAAAATAAAAACTTTACGAAAACTTCTAAAAAATGGTTTTATCTTTAGAGCTACCTTTGGACACATAAAGGATCTTCCAAAGATTAAACTGGGAGTAAACTTAGAAAACTTTGAACCGACTCTATATTGTCTTCCCGGTAAAAAAAAGACTCTCTCAGATCTTAAAAAAATCGGTTTAAAGGTAGATGAGGTATATCTTGCTACAGATCCTGATAGAGAGGGAGAAGCTATAGCTTATCATATTTACGAATATCTTTCCAAGATCAAGCCTGAGTTAAAATTTAGAAGGGTTGACTTGATAGAAATTACTGAAACAGGTTTAAAAAAAGCCCTCTCAAACTTAAGGAACATAAATGTCTGCCTTTACGAATCTTGGCTTGCAAGAAGGGTGCTGGATAGGCTTATAGGATACTTAATTTCTCCTTCTCTATCCAAAACTTTTAAGAAAAAGCTTTCGGCAGGAAGAGTGCAGAGTGTAGCTTTAAGGTTAATCGTAGAAAGGGAAAAGGAGATAAAAAATTTTACTCCTGAAATAAGCTACTCCTTAGAGACTACTTTAAAAAAAGACTCTCTGAAAATTTCTACCGAACTTTATTATAAAAACAAACTTTATAAAACAAAAAATGAAGAGGAACTGGCAAAATTTTTGGAAGAACATATTTTAAAGGAGACATTTTTTCTTAAAAAAGTAGAAGAAAAGATAGAAAAAAAGCAACCACCTTTACCTTTAAAAACCACAACTTTAATTGAAAATGCTCAAAAAATTTTAGGATACGAGCCAAAGCAAACCATGTATTATGCTCAGAGACTTTATGAAAATGGCTATATTACTTATATGAGAACCGATTCCGTAAGAGTAAGTGAATACGCAAAAAGAAAAGCTAAAGAATTTATAAGATTGCACTTTGGCGAGGATTTTGTAGGTAAGAGAAGAAGTATTAGACAGAGTAAATTCGTTCAGGATGCCCACGAATGTATAAGACCAACAGATGTGTTTAGAGAAAATGTTTCTCTCTCCGAGTCTGAAAGAAGGCTTTATCATCTTATAAGAATTTATTTTATAGCAAGTCAAATGGCTCAAGCAGAATATCTCGTAAGAACTTACATTTTTTCAGCTAAGAACTTGGGAAAAGATTTTACTTTAAAAACCACATGTAAAAAACTCATTTTTAAAGGATTTTTAAAAGTTTTTGGAGATGAAAGAGAAGAAAAATTTGTAGATTTAGAAAAAGGAGAGACTTTTAAAGTTTCAAGCTGGGAAATTAAAAAACATGTTACTCAGCCACCCTCTCGATATACAGCTTCGAGTTTAATTAAAAAACTTGAATCCATGGGCATTGGAAGACCTTCTACCTATGCAGGTTTACTTGATATTCTTTACAAAAGAAGATATGTAACAAGAGAAAGAAGCTACCTTAAACCTACAGAACTTGGGGAAAAGGTTTGCAATTTTTTGACAGAAAAATTTCCCAGGTTTTTGGATTATAAATTTACTTCAAAGATGGAAGAAAGTCTGGAAGATATCGTAAATCAGAAAAAGAAGTATGTAGATATTGTAAAACCTGCCTATGATCTTTTGAAAGAATATTTGGATCTTCTGAAATAAAGTTTTACCTCTCTTGTTACTTCATAATATGTATGATTCATATGCTTAAGTTTGCCTCTAATTATTGCGAATCTTCCCTTCACTCTTTTTAAAAATTTTTCCTTTTCAAGCTTTTTAAGCTTTTCTATAGTTTCTTTAAGATCCCATCCAAATCTTCTTGCAATAAATTTAGCACAATCAGCCCCGTCTTTATAAAGATCTTTTAAAATTTCCCAATCTTTATGATCAAGTTTTTCCCAGGGAAGCGAGGTTTTACTCATTTTTTTAAAATTTTAAAACAGTTTCCTATTAAATAAATAGAACCTGTAATAAGAATTTTAGAAAAATCGTTTTTTAAAGCCATCTCAACTGCTTTTTTGTAGTCTTTTATCAATTTTATTTTATCAAAATCTGAACTAACATTATTTAGTTCCCTTTTCCAGTCTTCCAGAGTAACTAACCTTCTTGGAGAAGGGAATTCACATATATAGATCTTTCTTGCCAGAGGAAGTAAAATTTCAAGCATGTTAATAAAGGGTTTTTCTCCGTCTCCATTGGTGACACCTATTATCAACAAAAAGTCTTTAAAATTATCTTTTATAAGAGAAGACTTAAGGGCTACAACTCCGCTTAAATTATGGGCGGTATCAATTAAAATGGTTTTGTCTTTTATTTTTAAGAATTCATAACGACCAGGTATTTTAACTCCTTTTAAAGCTTTTCTGAGTTTTTCTTCTGAAATTTTAAGGAAATTCTTTTTTTCAAGTAATTCTAATGCTTTTAAGGCACAGGAAAGATTGTTTCCTTGATAATATCCTTTAAGACTTAATTCTAAATCTGCAAACCTGTACTTTCCTTTATAATTCCACTTGTTATTCTCATTAGCTTCTATCAAGAAGTCTTTTCCCAGAACAAAAAGAGGTGCATTTAATCTTTTGGCTTTTTCTTGAAAAATAGAAACTAAGTTTTTTTCTACATTTCCCAAAACGCACGGGGTTTCCTTTTTTATTATCCCTGCCTTTTCAGAGGCTATTTTTTTAAGGGTTTTTCCTAAATATTTAGTATGGTCCCAACCTATACTGGTAATTATAGAAACTTCAGGCTTTATAACATTTGTAGCATCAAGCCTTCCGCCAAGTCCACACTCAATAACTGCTATATCTACTTTTTTTTCAAAAAAATACAAAAAGGCAAGGGCAGTGGTAATTTCAAAATAGGTAGCTGGGGAATTTTTAATACATTTTTTAATATACTTTAAGTAATCATTTAGTTCGGAATTGCTTATTTCTTTTCCGTTGATCTTAAATCTCTCATTTAGCCGAAACAAATGTGGAGAAGTATAAAGCCCGACTTTTAATCCATGCTGGTAAAGAATTTCACTTAAAATAGCAGAAGTAGATCCTTTTCCATTTGTTCCAGCTATATGAATAGTAGAAATATATTTATGAGGATTTCCAAGCTTTTTAAGAAGTTCTTTAATTCTTCTTAGACCTGGTTTTATCCCGTGAAATTGATAAGAGTTGAGCCACTCTATAAGTTTTTTTTTCATTTTGATTAAGAAAATGTTTTTATAACGAAATAAATATAGATTAAATAAGCAAGCCCAGAAAGTATTAAAAGATGGGGAGGGAGCTTTTTAAAAATTTTTAAAAAAATGAGATAAACTATGCTCAGAGAAAGTGCTATTAGTGCTGAAATTAAAGCCAGACCTTTAATTTCCCAGGAAGTAAAAAGAAGCCCGATACTCACTGGGAAGGTTGATTGAAAAACCATTGCTCCTGTCATATTACCAAGGGCAAGGATGTCTTTTTCTCTTAAAGACCAGAGAAGGCTGTTACTTTTTTCAGGAAGCTCTGTTGCTACAGGAGCTAAAATAAGCGAAAATAAAAGTGGATCTATTCCCCAAGTTTTTGCAAGTATTTCCAAATTTTCCACAAAAAGATGGGCTCCTTTTATCATCACAAAAAGAGCAAAAATTACCTGAAAAACTGAAAGAAAAACAGAAACAAATTTATTATCAGTATTAAATTTTAGAGGGTTTAACAGTTTGAGAAAATATAATTCTTTTGAAGACTCCACTTCCGAACTTTCAGCTTTAAAGGTAAAGAAAAGATAAAGTATGTAATTTAATAACAGTAATACTGCGATGAAATAGTGAAGCAAACGAGTATTAGGGAAAATTAAAGGTAGAAATATGGCTAAGGAATAACTCAGAATGAAAAAACTAAAATCCTTTATGAAGATTTGAGGTTCCAGATGAATTTCCAGTTTTTTTCTCTTTTTTAGAAAATAACTTATAAATACTCCTAACCCAATCAAAAACAGTCCCATAGTGCTTAACATAAAAGGAGCTCCCAAGATAGCTCCCACTCCGATATGGGCTCCACTTTCCCCTTTATATAAAAAAATGGCAACAAGTGGAATTATAGTTTCAGGAAGCGCAGTCCCTACAGCAGCTAAAATACTTCCAACTACTGCCTGAGATAGAGAAAATTTTTCTCCAAAAACTTCAATTCCATTAGTAAAAAGCTCTGCACAGATTAATATTATTCCCAGAGATACAAATAAAAGTATTAGTTCCATAGAGAATTAAAAATTCTCAACTATCAATACAGGAATTTGCGTTTTTTTCAATAATTCCTTGGTTATAGAACCAAGCCCTGATTTTATATTTTTTCCTGTTTTCCCAACTATTAATAAATCTGGAGAATTGAGCCTAACATTTTCAAAGATCTCTTTTAATCTATTCCCATATGCTATCTCAAAATTAAAATTATTTATCTTTTCTCTTTTCTCTAAGGAATTAACCAAATTTTCCCACAGTCTTTCTCTTTCAGACTTTTCCTTTTTTAGTATTTCCTCTCTCACTTTTCTATCTTTTACTTTAATTTTTGGAATTACATTTAAAATCTTAAGCTCAGCCTTTAGTTTTTTATTCCAGAATATAGCCATCTTTAAACAATTAAGGGATTTTTCAGAAAAATCAATACAGCATAGTATTTTTTCTACCCTCTGCAAAGGTTGATCTTTTACAACCAAAAAGTTGTATTCCAATCTTTCTAACATTTTTTCAGCAGTAGGAATTTTGAATCTGTAAGGTTGATATCCAAGAATTATTAAGTAAGGATTTAAATTTTTCGTAAAACTTTTTAAAGCTTTCCAAAAGTTTCCCCAAATTACCTTATTTTTTACAGAAATGTTTTCTTTTTCAAACATTTGAGAAAGCTCTGAAAGTTTTATTTCCAATTGGGCTTCTTCTTTTTTAAAATAGGAGACCAGATAGTGAGGAGGAGTTAAAAAATATTCAACTGCGTGAAAGAGAACTACTTCGCTTTTAGAATAAAGATTTTTTCTTAGAAATAAACCTGTTTCCAAGATAGAATGAGTAAATTTTTTAAAATCTATAGCTAAGGCTATGGGCTTAAACATCTATCTTGACCAGTAAAGTCTGACCAGTTTATCTCCCTTTGACCATTTAAATTCAAGCTCTCCTTTATATGCTTTATATAAAGCTCTTCCCAGCCTCTGAGCAAGATGGTCAGTAGTTGTTTCTATAACAGTTTTTCCATCTTTTTCATACATATCAATTATTTGATGAAGAGGATTTAATCCCCTTGCTCTTTCAACCTCATTATTAATAAGCCTTATTATATCCTCTTTATGGGTTTCCCAAAAATTTCCAGAAATGTAAAGGTATCCCATAGCATATTTGTCAAGTATTTTTCTGCAAGCAGGACAAATAATTTGAGGAACAGTGTCTATTTCTTTTAATTCTTCATATACTTCATCATCTAAAAACCATCTTTTATCTTTAAAAACAGCTTTACAGTTTGGACATATAG
>JACDNX010000003.1 GCA_017656385.1 Thermodesulfobacterium sp.
CCTGATTATTTCTTGAAAAGCTGGTGGGCCGTGGAGGACTCGAACCTCCAACCTATGGATTAAGAGTCCATTGCTCTACCACTTGAGCTAACGGCCCCTATTATCAAATTTTAAAATAATATACTCTTAAGATTTGTCAAGCATTGGTAAAATTAAATGAACATGTTAATATCTGCATCAAGGGCAAGCTTCATATACCCTTCAGCATCAATTATTTCCACTCCATCAATAAAATCTTCTTTTTTAAGTTTCATCATTTGAACAGTCATAAGACATGCATAAAACTTGACTCCTTCTAACTGACATATTTCTAAAAGATCTTCAGGTTGTGGAACACCTGCTCTTTTTTCAGCCATTTTAATCATTAATTTTGTAAACAAAGTAGGAATACCTGGAATAGATCCTAAAAAGCCTTTGGGATAGTATTTTACTTTTTTTGCCCCACCTTTTAAAATTACTTTTATTCCTTCAAAAGTAAAGAATACCATAGATTTAGCTCTAGCTCTTGCAGCCTGAAGAGATAAAATTAAAGCTGGATATACAGTATTTAGGGTATTGTCGGGACAGATTAAAAGAACCTTTTTTCTTTTTTCCATCTGGCTTACCTCCTTCATTTTTTAAAATTTTAGTAAATTAATATATTTAATCAATTTTTGAAAAATTTCAATTTCTAATTTTCATTTTTTAAAAAGACCTTTTGGCAAGTTTTTTTTATGAAAAGTGTTTATGTGGAGATAGCAAGGTAGCAAAGGATGGTAGGTTGAAATTAAAGAAAAGTTGTTTTAAAATTTTACAGAGGGGTAGGGTTTAAGAGGTGGTTGCTCTGGAAGATCTTTGAAAAAGATCTTCCAGGGAGGAAAGTCCGGGCTCCACAGGGGAGGACGCCGGGTAACACCCGGAGGGAGTAATCCCTGGAAAGGGCCACAGAAAACAGACCGCCAGCGGCTAAGAGAGCTAAAAGCTCTCTTAGTGCGGGCAAGGGTGAAAAGGTGGGGTAAGAGCCCACCGCGCAGGATGGTAACATCCTGCGGCACGGTAACCCCCGTCCGGAGCAAGGCCAAACAGAGCGCAAGGGTGCCCCGCCCAAAAGCGCTCAGGTAGGCCGCTTGAGGAGAGGGGTAACCCTCTCCCCAGAGAAATAACCACCGCCCGGGAACATCCCGGGTAACAGAACCCGGCTTACTTAAACCCTACCCCTTTTTTTTAAAAATGTTTAAACATATAGAATTTGTCAAAAGTATCTATAATCTCAAAGAACTTCCACCTCCTAAATTTCCTGAAATTGCTTTTCTTGGAAGATCAAATGTGGGAAAGTCCTCTTTAATAAATGCTCTTCTTAATAGAAAAAAGGTAGCCCGTGTCTCATCAACTCCTGGTTTTACCAGAGCTATAAATTTTTTCAGAATTGATCATCAATTTTATCTTGTTGACCTTCCTGGATACGGTTTTGCCAAAGCACCAATTGAATTGCAAAAAAAATGGAAGTATTTAGTTGAAGGATATCTTAAAGCAACAAGAGATTTTCGTTTGCTTGTCTTGATTTTTGATATAAGAAGAGTTCCTGACAAAATGGATAAAAAATTAATTGAATTTGTACAACATATAAAAAAAACTTTTTGTATAGTTTTGAATAAAATAGATACCTTTTCTAAAAACGAAATTAAAAAGCAAGTCAAAGTTTATACAGAAAACTTCAATCTGGATCCACAGTTTTCAATATTTTTAACTTCCTGTAAAGAGAAAGAAGGAATAGAGCCACTTAGAAAATTTATTTTGGCAAAATTAAAAAACTCAAGCTAAAATTTTATGGACATTCCGTCATAACAGGCTCTAATTTTTAATTCAAGCTCTTTACTCAGTTCCTGTGCCACTTTAAAAGGATTTGCTCTGATCATAGTCATTCCAAAATGAGTAAGAATTACTTCTTCAGGTTTCATTTTAGCTAAAAGCCTTTTAACATCTGGAATACTTAAATGTAAAACACCCTCTTTTGGTTTATATCTTACAGTATAAATAACAAGAATGTTTGCTTCAGCAAATTCTTTTGCCAATTCTTCAAAATAGGCTGTATCAGTAATAAAACCTACAATTTTTCCTTCAGGAAAATAAAAAAGCAGTCCATAATTTTCTGCAGTATGCTTAAGTAAACAAGTGGTTTTAAAATTAAAAGGATTTTCCTCATATACAGTATGCGGTTTTAAAATTTCTATTTTTTTAAGATAGTTTCTGAGATAGGGTAATAAAATATTTTCCCTTAAAGCGCTTTCTGTTAAAAATAAAGTTCCTCTTTTTTTGAATCCTCCTTCAGTAATTGCATCTACTATTACATTCAGATCTGCGGAGTGATCTAAATGATGATGAGAAACCACAATGGTTTTTATTTTTTCTACAGGAATTTTTCTTTTAGCAAGATAAACCAGTGTTCCAGGACCAGGATCTAAAAGAAGATAAGAATTTTCAATATTTATAATTGTTCCAGCAGATGCTCTCAGTTGCTTAGCAACCACATAACGAGCTCCTGCAGTTCCTAAAAAAATTATTTCACTCATAATGATAAATTTTATTCAATTTTTGTTTGATTTCAAAATTTATGGTAACATTTAAAAATGAAAATTTTAAAACACATCTCAATAAAAAAGCTTTTTTACTTTTACTTTTCTATTTTTCTGTTCATCTTTATAGTAATTTCGTTAATGGAAATTTTTAGTTTAAAAAAAGTTCATTTAAATGAAAAGAAAAGCCAATTAAAGTCTCGGGTTGAGATAGCCTACAGATTGATCGAAAATTACTATAATGCTTACAAAAAGGGAAAACTTTCTGAAAGAGAAGCTAAGGAAAAAGCAAAATCAGCTATAAGGAGTTTAAGGTTTGGAAACAATTATTTTTGGATTAACAATATAGAAGAACCTATGCCTTATTTAATTGTACATCCTATAATGCCACAGTTTGAGAGAAAGTTTCCAGATGACCCAATATTTATATGTGTAAAAAGGGCTGAATTTGGAGAAAAAAATATAAAATTTAAAGAAAAAAAACACATCCTAAAGGTAATACTTCAGGTAGTAAAAGAAGCAGAGGAAGGTTTTATTTTTTATGAATGGCCTAAACCTTTAGCCAAGAAAGATTTTAATGAAAAGCTTTTTCCTAAGCTTTCCTATGTCAAACTTTTTAAACCTTGGGAATGGGTTATCGGGACAGGGATTTATATAGATGATGTTAAAGCAGAAATGTGGAAAAATATCGGTCTTCTTTCTCTTATTACAATTTTAGGATTTGGTGCTCTTTTCTTACTTTTAGTTTTTATAATAAACAGCTTTAATAGAGATATAAATAAGATAGTGGAAGTTATAAGAAAAGTCAGAGAGGGAAATTTTGGTGAAAGGATAGATATAGAAAGAGAAGATGAAATCAGAGAAATTGCTAAAGTATTGAATGAATTTATTAAAGATTATGAAAAAATTACTTGGTTTGAAAAAATTTTTTATACTTCCGAAACCCCTTTATTCTTAGTAGATAAAGATTTTAGATTTAGAGATTGCAACTATTCAGCAGTAAAATTATTAAACTACAGCTCAAGAGAAAAGTTCTTGCTGTCATCATTTTCAATCTGCGATTTTAGTCCTCCTTTACAGCCTGATGGGAGAGATTCTGTAGAAAAGGCAAGAGAAATGGTAAGGATCGCGTTTAATAAGGGATATAATAAATTTGAATGGGTATGTTTTAAATTTTCAGGTGAAGAAATAACAGTAGAAATCTCATTAACTCCAATAATTTATAAAGGAGAAAAATTACTCTATTCTGTGTGGCGTGATTTAAGTGAAGAAAAAAGACTTTATTTAAGTTCTATCACTGATCAATTAACTCAGGTTTATAACAGATATTACTTTAGAGAAAGGCTTGAGGAGGAGATAAGAAGAGCAGAAAGAGAAAGTGAAATATTTTCTCTTATTATGATTGACATAGATAGGTTCAAGAGAATAAATGACACCTTTGGTCATGTAGTGGGAGATAAAGTTCTTGTAAGAATGACAGAATTAATTAAAAATAGAATTAGAAAGACTGATGTAATCTGTAGATGGGGAGGAGAAGAGTTTCTTATTTTACTTTCAAAAACATCTGTTAGTAAAGCTGTGGTAGTAGCTGAAGAGTTGCGAAAAAATTTAAGTAATATGAACATTCCTGAGATAGATACACATATTACTGCAAGTTTTGGTGTTGTTGGATATTGTCCAGGAGATACTGTAGAAACTCTTATTGAAAGAGTTGATGCCATGATGTATAAAGCTAAATCAGAGGGAAGAAACTGTGTGCGCTCAACTGATAAATGCGAATAAGCCGGTGTTTGATTTTGTTGGATGCGGGGCTTTAAACTGGGACATATTTTTTGAAGTAGAGGATCTTTCTCAACTTAAATTTGAGAATCTTGTTATTCTCCCAGGAAGAGAAACAGTCTTAAAAAGAGATCAGTTTTTAAAGTTTTTAAAATTTCTTGAAAAAAAGGGGGAATTTCTTTTTGAATGCGGAGGGGGTTCTTCAGCTAATACAATCTATGCTTTATCTTCCTGGGGTTTTAATTGTTGCTTTATAGGAAGCGTAGGAGAAGATAGTTTTGGCAAAGGGGTTCTTGAAGAATTCGAAAAGGTAGGAGTTGATACGAGCTTCATTGTAAAAAATGGTGAAACAAGTTTGGCAGTGGTTATTCTTGACAAAAAGAAAGACAGATTTATAGCTGTCAGCCCGGGAAGTAGCGAAAGTGCACTTTCTGATTTAGAAATTGGATTAAATCATTTAAAAGCTTTTTTTCATTTTTCTTCATTTGCAAGTAAAAGTGGGCAAGAGTTTCAAAAAAAAGTACTTTTAGAACTTAACTCTAAAATTTCTCTTGATCCTGGAGAGGTTTATGCCAATCTCGGAAAGGATTTTTTGCTTCCTTGGTTGAAAAAGACAAAAATTTTATTTATTACAGAATACGAATTAAAAAAAACTGGTTTATCTCTGGAAGAATTGTTAGATCTTGGAATCAGTAAAATATTTTTGAAAAGAGGTAAAGAGGGAGGAATTTTTTATTCTAAGAAAATGAGAATAGAATTACCCGTTTTAAAAATTGAGAAAATTGTTGATAACACTGGTGCAGGGGATTATTTTAATGCAGGAGTTATTGCGGGACTTAGACTTGGGTTTTCTGAGGAAAAAGCCTTGAAGCTGGGTATTTACTCAGCCAGCTTTAGCCTTAGAGATTTTGGAAGAAAAGGGTGTTTAACTAAGGAGGAGTTTCAAAAATATGTTAATTTGTTAAAATAGAATTTTGTTAAACATAGTGTTCTTATTTTAAGTAATGAAGATTGAAAAAAAAATTCCTAAGGACATTGAGAAGTTTTTAAAAATTTTATCTGTGCAAGGCTCTCTTTTGGGAGAAATCTACTTGGAGCATACAGAAACCTTTAAGCTGGTTGTTGAGCCAGAAAGAATTGACGAAATAAACTGGGGCAAAGAAGAAGGTATAGCTTTTAGAAAAATAGACGAAAACCTTAAAAACCATTTTGCCTATTCTTCTGATTTGGAAAATTTATCAGAGCTTGAGGATCTGGTAAAGGGTGTTACAAAAGAAACTTTTTGTATTTCTAACAGAAAAGAAAAAGAATTTTCAGAGAAAGAAATTTTAAATAATCAGGAAGAGTATCTTAAAAGCAGGCTTGAATTTTTAGAAAATTTAAAAAAGAAAGTTAAAAATCTAAAAGAGATAAAGCACTATAAAATAGGACTGAGTGAGATTAAAAAAGAAATTTTTATTATAAATTCTGAAGGGACTTTGGTGAGCGATGAAAGATTTTATTCAAGGGTTGTTGCAGTTGTTGTTGCTGAAAGGGATGGGAGGCTTGAAAGGGGATATGAGGTTTTTGGAAGATCTCTTCCCTTTGAGGAAATTAAAGATTTACCAGAAGTTTTGAATGTTTCTGAAAGGGCAAGTGATTTAGCTCTTACAATGCTTTCTGCAAGAAAGGCTCCAGCAGGGGTTATGCCTGTTGTTCTTTCAGGAACTGCAGGTGGAACTATGATTCATGAAGCAGTAGGACACGGACTTGAGGCAGACCATGCAGAAGAAGGTTTGTCTGTTTATTCAGAAAGAATTGGAGAAAAGGTGGCAAGTGAGCTCATAACTGTTGTAGATGATGCCACTTTACCTTCACTTTATGGTTTTTATAGATTTGATGACGAAGGAATTGCTTCTCAAAAAGTAGTTTTAATAGAAAAAGGAATTTTAAAAAATTTTCTTTATGACAAATACTTTGCTTTAAAATATGGAAAGGAATCCAATGGTCATGGAAGGAGACAGGACTTCAGGCACATTCCAATTCCGAGAATGGCAAATACTTATATAGAAAGAGGAACTTACAAACCAGAGGAAATAATAAAAAGCGTAGATAAAGGACTTTTGGTAAAAAAGATGGGTGGAGGAGAGGTTAACCCTTTAACAGGAGATTTTGTATTTGAAGTTATAGAAGGTTATTACATAGAAAGAGGAGAAATTGCTTATCCTGTTAAGGGAGCAACTCTTGTGGGGAATGGTCCGAAGGTTTTAGAAATAATTGATATGGTGGGAGATGACCTAAGTTTTACTCCTGGCACCTGTGGTAAAGATGGGCAGGGTGTTCCTGTAGCTGATGGTCAGCCAACTCTCAGAATACCTGAAATAACTGTAGGTGGAGTTTTAGATTGAGGAGGGATGAATATGTGTGGCATTTTTGGTATTTACGGGATAGAAGAAGCAGCTAATTACACCTATTTCGGACTTTATGCCCTTCAGCACAGAGGTCAGGAAAGTGCAGGAATAGCGGTTTACGATGGAAAGAAAGTAAAAGAGTGGAAAGGTCTTGGTCTGGTAAGTGAAGTATTTAATGAGGAGATCTTAAAAAAACTTCATGGTTATATAGCCATAGGACATGTTAGATACTCTACCACAGGATCCACTGCTCTTCAAAATGTTCAGCCCTTTTGTGTGAATTTTGCTAAAAAAACCATTGCTATAGCTCATAATGGCAACCTTGTGAATGCATATCAGATAAGATGTGAACTTGAAGAAAAGGGGCACATTTTTCAGACCACAATGGATAGCGAGGTAATAGTTCATTTAATAGCTAAAAATTTAAAAAAAGGCCTGGTAGAGGCAATTGAGACTACAATGAAAAAAATTAAAGGAGCATATTCGGTTTTACTTCTTTATGAAGACATTCTCATTGCTTTTAGAGATCCTTGGGGATTTAGACCTCTTTCTTTTGGAATGTTTAACGGAGGATATGTGATTGCTTCAGAAACCTGTGCTTTTGATTTGGTAGGGGTGCAGTATTTAAGAGATGTAGAACCAGGAGAAATTCTTGTAATAGATAAAGACGGTCCAAAGTCTTACAAAGTGTTTAAAAAAGAAAAGTTTAATTTGAGCCACTGTATTTTTGAATTCATATACTTTGCAAGACCAGATAGTTATCTTTTTAACAAAAATGTATATATGGTAAGAAAAAATTTAGGGAAAAATCTTTATAAAGAGTGCCCTCTTTCTGCAGATTTTGTTATGCCTTTTCCGGATTCAGGCAATTACGCTGCTATAGGATATGCTCAGGCAAGTGGCCTACCTCTTGAATTTGGAATGATAAGAAATCACTACATAGGAAGGACTTTCATTCAGCCTTCAGAAAAAATTAGAAATATTTCTGTAAAAATGAAGTTAAATCCTGTAAAAGATATTCTGAAAGGAAAAGAGGTAATAATAATTGATGACTCCTTAGTCAGAGGAACAACTTCTAAAAACAGATTAAAAAGTATTAAAGAAACAGGGGCAAAAAAGATACACTTTTTGCTCTCCTGTCCTCCTATAAAATTTCCGTGTTTTTTTGGAATTGATTTTCCCTCTTCTGCTGAATTGATTGCTCATAAACACTCTGTAGAGGAGATTAGAAAATTTCTTGATATTGATACTTTATATTATTTGAGTATTGAAGGTCTTCTTTCAGCGGTGGAGGAACTCAGGGACAAAGTCTGTTTAGCCTGTTTTTCAGGAGAGTATCCAATAGAGGTAGATTTTAGTTTTAGAAAAACTATTGCTGAGGTATAAAGGAAGCTAATAGTGTAAACTTCAGCTGGAATTCCATCTGGTATTCCATTGGGATTATCTGGTAGGAATATAATAAGTATCAAGAATACTCCATACTTTAAGCTTTTCATTAAAATTTTTCTTCAAACTCTCCTGCCCATTTACAGAGTTTATGGATAGAATGCCCGATTACTATTTCTTCCCCCTTTATAGTAAAAGATAAGCTTTTAAAGATTTTTCAGCAATTTGTTGAGAAAGAGAACATACGAGATAATAAGCTCCTTCCTTTAAAAGATACTTTGCCCATTTTAGATCTTCCATTGCTTGCTTGAGCCATCTTTTAGCTTTTTCTGTTCCCTTTATCATATAGCACCTTTTCTTCTTGGAGAAAAGTTAAACTTAAAGTTATTTCTATCTCTTCTGCTTGCTTTTTTTTAAGTCTTTTAACTTTTTCTTTTAGATGCATTTTATATACTTTATACTTTTTATTTTTAATTAATTTAACTATTTTAACAATTATTAACAAGTATAAAGTTTTTTGGTTTGAAAGGAAGGTAAAGCATGGTAAAATGTCAAATGTAAAAGGATATGGCTGAGGTATCATTTATGAATCCAAAAGGATTTAAAAAAGTTTTTCTAAAAACTCATGATATTTAAACATACTTTGTGTGACAAATTAGGTATTCTGAATTTTTGGCATAGGAGTTTATTCAAATGAAAGCTTATAAAAATTTGCAAGAGTTTATTGCTACCTTAGAGAAAGAGAGAGAGCTTCTTAGGATAAAAGAAGAGGTTTCAGCGGAGCTTGAGATTACAGAGGTTACTGATAGAGTGTGTAAGTTAAACGGACCTGCACTTTTCTTTGAAAAAGTGAAAGGACATAAAATTCCCGTGGTAACCAATCTCTTTGGGAGTTTTAGAAGAGTGTGTGTTGCTTTTGGAGTGGAAAAAATTGATGAACTTGCTGAGGCTTTGCTAAATTTTATGGAATTAAAACAGACAGAAAGTTTTTTTGAGAAATTAAAAATTATTCCTAAACTTTGGCAGGCTAAGAATGTATTTCCCAAAATAGTTGAAAAAGCTCCTTGTCAGGAAATAGTGTGGGAAGGAAAAAAAGTTGATCTTTTTAAGCTTCCTGTTTTAAAATGTTGGCCCAAAGATGGAGGACCTTTTATTACTCTTCCCTGTGTAATTACTAAAGATCCTGAAACAGGTGTGCGTAATATAGGAATGTATAGAATGCAGGTTTTCAGTAAAAATGAAACAGGTATGCACTGGCAAATTCATAAAGTTGGTGCAAAGCATTATCAAAAAGCAGAAAAACTTGGTCAAAAACTTCCTGTGGCAGTTGCTATAGGGCCAGATCCTGCGGTAATCTATTCTGCAACTGCTCCTCTTCCTGAAGATATAGATGAGCTTATTTTAGCAGGGTTTTTAAGAGGTAAACCTATTGAGCTGACCAGATGTTTAACAGTTCCTCTTGAAGTTCCTGCGGAGTCTCAAATTGTGCTTGAAGGTTATGTAGAACCATATGAAAGAAGGATAGAAGGTCCCTTTGGAGATCACACAGGTTATTATACTCCTCAGGATAAATATCCAGTTTTTAAAGTTACCTGTATCACCATGAGAAAAGATGCTATTTATCCTGCAACAATAGTTGGCAAACCTCCTATGGAAGATTGTTATCTTGGAAAGGTCACAGAAAGACTTTTTTTACCCTTGATAAAAAAATTTTTGCCAGAGGTAGTAGATATAAATCTCCCTTGGGAAGGGGTTTTTCATAATTTGGCCTTTATTTCCATAGATAAACGTTACCCAGGTCATGCTTTTAAAGTGGCTTCAGCTCTCTGGGGTCTTGGGCAAATGATGTTTACTAAAATTATAGTGGTGTTTGATAAAGAGGTTGATGTGCAAAATTTGAGTGAAGCTCTATTTTATATGAGTGGAAATGTAGATCCAGAAAGAGATATAATGATTGTAAAAGGCCCTGTTGATGCTTTAGATCATGCAAGCCCATATCCAGCTTATGGTTCCAAGATGTGTATTGATGCTACAAAAAAGTGGAAAGAAGAGGGTTATCAAAGGGAATGGCCTGAGGAGGCAGTGATGACAGCGGAAGTTAAGAAAAAGATTGATAAGATCTGGAAAAAAATAGGAATTGAAGAGTTTTTAAAGAGGAGGTAGAGTTTTATGAAAATTGCCATAATGAGTGATAGCCACGATTCTATTTCCAATTTAAAAAAAGCCATAGAAATTTGTTTAAAAGAAAAGGTTGAGAAGATTTTTCACTGTGGTGATCTGATATCACCTTTTATGGTACCTTTTTTAGGAAATTTTAATAAAGAAATACATTTGATTCTCGGAAATAACCCTGGAGACATTTATCTTTTAACTCAGAAGATTTTAGATTATCCTAATATAAAACTTCACGGAGAAAGTGCTTTTCTTGAAGTAGATGGATACAAAATTGCTATGGTACATTATCCAAAAGTAGCTTATGCTTTTGCCAGAACAGAGGAATACGATTTTATTTTTTGTGGACATACCCACAGATATGAGGTTAAGGAAATAGGTAAAACTCTGGTTATAAATCCTGGAGAGATATTGGGGAAGGAAGGAAAACCAAGTTTTGTGATTCTTGACTTAAAAACAAAGGAACATAAAAAAATAATTTTTTAAGGAGAGAAAAGGACTATGCGCTGGAGCAAATTTTTTATCCCCACACTAAGAGAAGACCCCTCTGAGGCTGAGGTAATAAGCCATAAGCTCTTGTTAAGAGCAGGTATGATAAGAAAACTTGCTTCAGGTATTTACAATTTCTTGCCATTAGGCTTTAGAGCTTTAAAAAAGATAGAAAATATTGTTAGACAGGAAATGGATAGTGCTGGAGCTCTGGAAATTCTTATGCCGCTGGTTCAACCTGCTGAGCTCTGGCAGGAAACAGGACGGTGGAATGATTACGGAAAGGAGCTTTTGAGATTTAAAGATAGAAAGGACCACGATTTTTGTCTTGGTCCCACTCATGAAGAGGTTGTTACCGATATAGTAAGAAGAGATGTAAAATCTTATAAAGATCTCCCTCTTATCCTTTATCAGATTGCGGTAAAGTTCAGAGATGAAATCCGTCCAAGGTTTGGAATCATGAGAGCAAGGGAATTCATAATGAAAGATGCCTATTCTTTTGATGCAGACTGGGATGGACTTGATAAGAGTTATCAGTTGATGTATGAAACCTATCAAAAGATTTTTTCCAATTGTGGACTTAAATTTAAAGCAGTTGAAGCTCATACAGGTGCTATAGGAGGTGATGTTTCTCACGAATTTATGGTGCTTGCTGAAACAGGAGAAGATGTTCTTGCCTTTTGTGAAAAATGTGGATATGCTTCAAATATAGAACTTACTCCAGCTGTTTCAGGAGAAAAATATTCTTTTGAGTCTGAAAAGCCGTTGGAAAAAGTTTATACTCCTGGAGTAAGAACCGCTCAGGAAGTAGCAGAATTCTTAGGGTTGCCTGTTTCTAAAATAACTAAAACTCTGATTTACATTCTTAACGAAGAAGAAGCAGTAGCTGTTTGTGTAAGGGGAGATCATGAGGTAAATGAAGTAAAACTTGAAAAGCTTTTTTCTGGCAAGAGTTTTAGAATGGCAAATGAAGAAGAGGTGAGAAAAATTGTAGGAGCAAGCCCTGGTTTTATAGGACCCAAGAATTTAAAGATAAAAGTTATCGCAGATAAAGCACTGGAGGGATATCCCAATTTTGTGATAGGAGCAAATGAAGATGATTATCATTACATAAATGCTAATCTTGGTTCTACTTTTAAGCCAGACCTTGTGGCTGATATCAGAAAGGCAACAGAAGGAGATTTGTGTCCAAAATGCGGAGAGCCTTTACAGTTTACAAGAGGTATTGAAGTAGGACACATTTTTAAACTCGGAACAAAATATAGTGAATCTATGAAAGCTACATTTTTAGATAAAGACGGAAAAATGAAGCCTTTTATAATGGGGTGTTATGGAATAGGAGTAAGTAGAGTGCTTGCAGCAACCATTGAACAAAATCACGATGAAAACGGAATAATTTTTCCGTGGCAAATTGCTCCTTTTCAAATAGCAGTGCTTTATTTAAAAGAAGACTTTAAAGAAAATGCAGAGAAAGTTTATAAAAGGCTTTCTCAGAGATGGGATGTAATCTTAGATGATAGAGCAGAAAGACCGGGAGTAAAATTTAAAGATCTTGACTTGATAGGAATTCCTGTGCAGGTAATTTTTGGAAAAAATTACGAAAAAAATAGAAAAATTGAGGTAAAGATAAGAAAAACCGGAGAGAGAAAATATGTTAGTCCTGAAGAATTAGAAAACTTTATAAATAGGTTTGAAAATGAAAAAGATTAAAGTTTCAGAACTTGCCAAAAGATTAGATGGAAATTTTATTGGTGAGGATTTTGAAGTAGAGGGAATAAATGCTATTTCTTTGGCTAATGAAAAGGAGTTGATTTTTGTAGATTCTTTAAAAAGGGTAGCTGAAGCTCAAAACTCAAAAGCTAAAGCAGTTCTTTGTCCAGAGGGTTTTTCTCAATACTTTGTGGATAAATCAGCAATAGAAGTAAAAGATGTAAGAGTGGCTTTTGCAAAAATTACAGAAATTTTTAAAAAGGAGATTGAACCCAGATGGGGTATAAGTTCTCAAGCTATTGTGGAGGAAGAGGTTTCTATAGAAGAACCATGCTCTATATACCCTTGGGTTTATATTCAAAAGGGGGCTAAAATAGGAAAAAATGTGGTTGTCTATCCAGGGACATTTATAGGAGCTTATTCAGAAATTGGTGAAAATACGATAATTTATTCCAATGTGGTGATTTATCCTTATACTAAAATCGGTAAAAATTGTATAATTCATGGAGGAGTAGTTATTGGAGCTGATGGATTTGGTTTTGCACAAGAACAAACAGAAGATGGTTATAGAAATATAAAAATTTATCATTTTGGAAGTGTGGAAATTGGAGACGAAGTAGAAATAGGAGCAAATACGACCATTGATAAATCTGTTTTCGGAAAAACAGTTATAGGAGAGGGGACTAAAATTGATAATCTCGTGCAGATAGGACATAATGTAAGAGTAGGGAAACAAAATATTCTTGTTTCTCACACAGCTATTGGAGGAAGTGCAGTTTTAGAAGATTATGTAATGCTTGCAGGACAGGTTGGGGTGGCACCTTATAGCAGAATAGGAAAAGGAGCTAAGGTAGCGGCAAAATCTGGAGTTTCAGGAAAAATCTCTCCAGGAGAGGAAGTAGCAGGTATACCTGCTATAAAGATAAGTATTTGGAGAAGAGCAGTAGTTATTTTTGCTAAACTGCCTGATCTTTATAGAGAAATTAAAAGGCTTTTAGCTAAAAAGGATTAGATAAAGTCTCTAAGTGCAGTGGCTGCAGCTATTGCTCCCTGAGTATTCACAACCTTTATATATTCTGGGTCAAAATTGTTAGAAAATTTAATATGCTTCTCCAGTTCAATTAATCTGGTATTAATTTTTAGGTATTCGCTGAAAATATTACATATATTCGGAATTCTTGCTCCTCCACCCACTAAAAAAATATTTTCAATAGATAGATTAAACTTACCGCTTACAAACTTAATAGTAGCATCCAGCTCCTCAAGGATTTCTTTAATATAATTTTTATAAATATCCTTAAGCTGAGGATAATTGTTCTTTTCTGGATTTACTATTAAGGTTTCTGCTGTATCTTCATCTACTTTCAATTCTTTTATTATTTTTTTCTTTAGGTTCTTTATCCCCAAATTAAAAAGTTCTCTGTTATAAATAGGAAATTCTTTTTCACAGAATAATAATTTGATTTTGCTACTTCCCCAGTCCACAATAACTTTTGATTTTTCGCCATAAAGTATTTCTGTAAGGTTGTGAAGATTTATGAAATCTGCATCAATATTATTTGCTTTATAGTCTAAATTATTTATAAGAGCTTCATACTGCTCAATTATTTCCTTTTTAGCAACAAGATAAAAAATCTGGTAAAAATCTTTTTTAGGAAATATATAATAACTGTAATAAACATCCTCAATTTTATAGGGAATTTCTTCATTTATCTTGTTTTTGATTTCTTCTTCATTAGGAATATGCTGGCTATTAAAAGAATCAAAAATTACAAGATCATAGGGAAGTGAAATATTTACTGTAGTAATATTAGTGTTAAAAACATCTAAAATGTTTTTTAGATTAGATACCAGATATTGAAAATCATTAATAATTCCATTTATAATTACATTTTTATATGTTCTTCCTTGTATAAAATTAGTTAAAACCGGCTCGTCTTTAATGATTTGAACTTCGGCTATTTTTATGGAATGGATTCCCAGATCAAAGGCTAAAATTCCTTTTTTTCTTGAACCACCTGTAGTTATAGTTTTAATAACCTTAGAAAAAATTTTATCTATCATAATTTATAACTACCCCTCACGAATTTTTAACTTTTACATAATTTATATTGTTTTTATTTATTATATTTTCAACAGAACTTTGATCAAGTTTTTTATAAAATGTTTCTAAGTTATCTAAAAAACTTTTTTCTACCTTTAAAAGCCAACTTTTTAATTCATTTTTAGCATTTTTTAGATAAGTATTAATCTGCTTTTTCCACATATTTTTAAGCCTTCTATTTTTCTCTTTGAATTTTTTTACAACATATATAGGACCTACCAGTGTGGAAACTGCTGGAATAGCTTTTAAGGGTAATGTTTCAGGTATAGCTATAGTAGCTATAAGTCCTCCTGCACTTACTGCAATTCCCGGAGCAGCGGTTAAAGTTTTGTCTAATAAATCTTCATCCTCTTTAATTCTTAAAGGTTGTGGCTTGAAACCACCGTTTTCTGAAAGAATTTTATTTTTGATCTTTTCACGCAGGTTTTCTTTGAAAAATTCGTATTGATAGTCAAGATCTAAATTTTTAATATTTTTTAATGCCTCTTGCATAAGATAGTTCAGAAGAGTATCTAACAAGATTTCAGCTTTTTCTTTTAAAAGTTTACGAGGGTAGTATTTTATAAATTCTTTTAAAAAATACAAATCCAGATCTTTGTTTAAAATGTAATAGACCTCATTTTTGATAAGTTCAATTTCCTTAGAAATATCTTCATCTAACTTTTTTTCAATTTGTTTGAGTGTTTTTGATTTAATCATTAAGATAATCCTTTAAGAAAACCTTCTATTATTTTGACCTCTTTTTCAATTAAAGCAATATTTTTTTCCAGCATGAGAATTTCATAATCAATTTTTTCGTTTGATTTCAACTCTTTTTTAAGATTTTCTAAATAATTTCTTTTTTCTTCCAATAATTTTCCAATTCCTTTTTTATAAAATTCAAAGGCTTTATAAAATTGATCTCTTAATGTTTCAATTACCTCAACGAAAGACTCTATAAGGTTGTTTTTTAAACTTTTAAGATATGCTTCTTCATTTAAAACTTCTCTTTCTCCAACTACTATTCTTTTTGTTCTCCCTGATTTTAACCATTTCCAAGGTTTTAAAAAGTTCCAGTTTTCTATAATGCTTTCTACTACCTCCTTAGTGATTTCTTCTTTTCTGATTACCTCTTTTCTACATCTTTCTTCTATAGCAGAGAAGTCAATCTTGGGAATTTGGATATTATATTCCTCTCTATATTGTTCCCCTATTTGTTCAAGTTTTTCTCTAAAAAACTTGCTTATATTTTTAAGGTTTTCCTGAACTATTCTGTTCAGATCATTTTCGGCATCTCTGTAATGTTTTCTTATTTCTTCCAAATCCTTAGAATTTAAAAATCTGTCATAGTAATCTATTTTTAGTTGATCAAGAGAGTTTTCAATAGGTGAATGAACTCCTATAAAAATAGAGGATGCTTCTTCCAGGACAAAATAGCAGTAGGTTTCCAATTTCTTAAGTCCTTTTTGTTTTTTTTCAATTTCTATTATGAACTCTTCTCTATCCTTTTTTTGACTTTGTAACAAACGAATGGTTTCTTTATGAATATTTACTTGTTCTTCATAGCCTGCTTTTATTGTTTTTAAAATATCTATTAATTCTTTAAAGGGAGCAGAGATTAAAAAATTTTCAAGAACCGGAATTAATTCATGAAATCCAGAATATTTAATAAATGCTTCTTTTTCATCCAATCCTTCTTCTTCTGCAAGATCCTGAAAATAAACTACCCACTTTCTTTTATGTCTGTATTCTTTTTTTATTTCTGCAAGGGTTTTACCCTTTTGTAAATCTTCGTGAATTGATTTTAAAATACTATCTACTGCAAAAATTCTGTCAGGAGAAACAAGAGAGCTATAAATTCTCTTAGCTTCTTCTAAAAGTCTCTCTTTTTCTTCAAAAAATACTGCAGAATGGGTTAATATTAGAAAGAGATTTTCTTTACTTTTATTAGTAATAACAGAAGAAATAAATTTTTTAAAAGATTCTGATTCTACAGGTTTAATAGGATGAACAAATAAGATAGCATTAGCTTTATCTAAGAACGAAAAGGATATATCGTGAACACCTCCTACAGCATTAACCCCTGGCATATCAACAAGTCTTATTTCGTCAAATTCCCAGGGAAAGGGATAACCTAATTCTATTCTAACAGGTATGTTATCAAGAGATCTATTCATAGCATAATTTTCTAATTTATATTTCAACTCTTTGAGATTTTCCATTCCTGATTTGTCTTCTAAGTATTTAATAAACTCGTCATCTATAAAAGGAGATTTTTTGTTTTCCAGAATATACAGATCAATTAGAGTAACAGGAATATCTCTGTATTCTTCGGAGATGGAAGCTATTTCTTTTAACTTCTCTTTTAAAACTTCTCTTGCCTCATCTTCAAGTATTTCTATCTTTCCTGAGGCATAAGTAACTTTTAAATAAGGTTTGCTGGAGTAAAAAATTTCTATCAATGCATTGGTTGCTTGTAAAACATCGGTGGGGAGTATTTCTTCTTTTATTAAGCTATTTATAAAAGTAGATTTACCAGCTTTAACCTCTCCTGCAACAGCAACCAAAAATTGATTGTTTTTAAGATTTTCTATTCTTCTTTCTAAACTTTTCAAATCTATTCCGTCATTTATTTCACCCCTAAGGTTTTTGTAATTTTGAAATATGTCCAGTATCTGCTGCTTATAAATTTTATAATCTTGTAATTTCAAATTGTTTTTTTGGATAGCTGTTTCTGTAAACATATTGTGCTTAACCTTTTAAAAAGTATTCATTATATCTTTCTCTCAGGTCTTCTAAGTAAAGTTTCAATCTTCTACTTATAGTTTTTAACTGTTGAAATAATCTTTCTACTTTCAAGGAATCTTCCATGTTATAAGCAATTATCAATTCTTTACCTATATCATGCATTGTCTTATATGTTTTTTCAAATTCTCCAAAATCAAAATCTTTAATGATCTGTTTTAGTTTTTCACCTTCTTCGCTGTAATACCATTTACCAATAGGAAAGGCTTTATAGTCACCCCATCTTTCTGGATCAAGCCTATCAATGCCTTTGATATGAGCTTGCAAACGAAGTATATAACGGTCAACATCTTTTTCAAAAAGATCAAAGAGAATTTCTTCCATTTTTCTTGTTTTCACAGTTGAGGCTATAGTTTTCATATAAGAAGAAATTAGCAATGTTTCATAAGAACTTTCACTTATCTTATCCATTAACTCACTAATTTCGGAGGATACCTGAGTTAATTCGTCAAATGCTTGATTTATTGCTTCTGAGGTTTTTACTCCCTTTTCAATATTCATAGCTATTTCCAGCCCCAGTTCATTTATTTTATCTCCTAAATTAAACACCTCAGATAAAATTTCCTTAAGTTCAGCTTCGTTGGCTCCTTCCTGAGATTTTTCAATCTTGGTTTTGATTTCTTTAGCAATATTGTTAATATTTCTTGTTATTCTTGATATTTCACCTATAGTTAAACTAAAGTCATCTACAACTATAGAGGTCTGAGCAACCTTTAAATTCTGAAATTTTATCCTCTCGTTTACATTCTCCACCAGTTTAAATATTTCGTCAACCTGTTCAACTAATTTAACAGAATAATCAAGAGTTTTAGATGAAAAGTTTTTCATATATTCTAAAACTCTTTCAGCACTTATAGCGATTTTCCCTATGAGGTCTTCTCTGTTCTTTATTTTTTCTTCTACAGATACAGTAAGATCTCCTTCTGCAATTTTATTTAAGGTTGCAGTTATCTTTTCCAAAGGTCTGTGAGCTATTAAAATATAAGTAAAATATACCAGTAAAGAGGCAGTAATAATGCCTCCCAAACCTAAAAAAACATAGAGAGGAACTATAATTTTAAGTTCTTTAATTATGTAATCTATAGGCAAAACAATACTAATTGCTCCTATAACTTCTCCTTCTGATACATTGTAGTGACACCTTAAGCAGGATGTTTCTGCTTTAATTGGATAAACCCCTTTTATTATTTCTTTTTTGAAGTCCAGATGAAATTTTTCACTCCCTTCCAAAAGAACCTGCTCCTCATCCTTATCCATTGGATAGTATTCTGGGCTTTCTTTTCCAAAAAGTTCATCAATCTTAGAAGTTCTTATTATCCTTATATTTTTTTGCTTTTTTAAAAATTCCTCTCTTATCGTTTTATAGTTAGCTATAGGATCTCCTTCCATCTTTTCAATTAAATTTCCGTGTTTTATTAGTGTATCATGAACAAGATTAAACTGATTTTTTAAGTTAACATTTTTTGCATGTTCAATCCCGAAATAGTATGTCATAAAAGATGTAACACCAATGGTGAGAAGAACTAAAATAATAAAACAAACAACAATTATAGGCACTATTTTTTGATGGAGTTCTAATGTTCTATTTAACCTTCGAAACCAACTTATTAATCCCATTTAAAAACCTCCTGCAATTTTTTATGTTATAGTACTTATAGCTCCTTACTTAATTTTACTTTCTAAAAAAAGACCGTATTTTTTATCCATAGTGATTATGTGATTTACCCACCAATTTTTTAGATACTTTAACACTTCTAAATAATTTATTTCTTCTTCAGGTTTTTGCATGAACTTATCTATAGTTTCTTTAAGTTTTTTATGTTCCTCTCTGTGTTCTTGAAGTTCGGGATATCCATATTTTTCCATCAAATTTTCCTCTAAAGTAAAGTGCTTATCAAAATAATTTATTAAAGAGTTAAAAGAATCCTTTAAAGCTCTTTTATTTATATTCAATCTTATAGCATCATAAATAGCATTGAATACATTTATAATTTTCTTGTGCTGTATATCACATTCATGAACACCTGTAATAAAATTGTCATTCCACTCAATAAAACGCATTTATATCCCTCTGGATATAGTTAAATAAGTTATTTTAAAATTATAAATAAGTCAAGTTTAAAATATTTTATAAAAATTTTTCGCAATAACTATCTTAGCTATATAAGTTCTTTCAGCATAGATATAGAGAGATTGGAAAAGGAGTTAATCATTGTAGTTAGGGATTTTTAGTGTTTTTATTTTTCACATGAACAAATTTTAAGAAAATAAAAGAATGGAAAAAATTTTAAAAGGATTTACTTTTTTAATATAAAAAATAAAAAATTGGATGGATTTGACTTTTTTGAAAAAATAGGTTAAATTTTGACCTAAAATCAGAATAAAATTTAAGTATACATAAATCCTTTCAAACAAGTTTTTCTATACAGCTTTTTGAAAATTTTTAATAGGAGGTGGTTAATGGAGAGAAGGATTAATTATATTATAAAATTGGATCATGTAGAGAAATTACCAGAGCAAGAGAGAGAAGAGTTAAAGAAAGTTAGTGAAAAATTTCCTTTTAGAACCAATGAATATTACCTTTCCCTTATTAACTGGGAAGATCCTGAAGATCCAATAAGAAAAATTTCCATACCATCTAAGGAAGAGCTTACTGTATGGGGGAAACTGGATGCTTCAAATGAGAAGAAATATACAAAAGCCCGTGGTTTTCAGCACAAATATTCAGATACAGCTGTGATTTTAACAACCAATGTATGTGCTATGTATTGTAGATTCTGTTTTAGAAAGAGACTTTTTATTAACAAAGGGGAGGAAGTAGCTCTTGATATTTCAAAAGCCTTAGATTATGTAAAAAAGCATCCAGAGATAAACAATGTGCTTTTAACTGGAGGTGATCCCCTAATTCTTAACACATCTAAACTTGAAAAAATTTTGGAGGAACTGAGCAATATTTCTCATGTAAGAATAGTAAGAATAGGTTCAAAAATACCTGCTACCAATCCTTTTAGAATAATTAATGACTCCTCACTTCTCAGAATTTTTGAAAAGTTTAACTCGCAGAAAAACAAAAAGCTTTATCTTATGACTCACTTTAATCATCCAAAAGAGATTACAAAAGAGGCTAAAAGGGCAATAAGACTTGTGCAAAAAACTGGCACAATTACTTGTAATCAAACCCCTATTTTAAAAGGAATAAATGATAGTGCTGAAACACTAAAAGCCCTTATTGAAGAACTTTCCTTTACTGGAATAACCCCTTATTACTTTTTCCAGTGTAGACCAGTTGTGGGAAATAGAATGTTTTCAACAAATATTGAGGATACTATAGACATTGTGGAATCTGCAAGATCTAAGGTCTCTGGACTTGCAGCTAAGGTGAGATATGTAATGTCTCACGAAACAGGGAAAATAGAGATCCTTGGTAAGACAAAAGAACACATCTTTTTTAGATACCACAGAGCTGCCAATCCTGAAGATGCAGGGAAAATTATGGTTTATAAGAGAAATCCTTCTGCTTGCTGGTTTGATGAGTATACTGAACTCGTTGAAGAGTTTAAATTTAATGCTTAGTCTGGATTTTCAGAGTAAAATGTTTATTAATGAAAAAACCTTTAATAAGCGTTATTATCCCCACATATAACAGAGCTTATATTCTTCCTAAAGCCATAGAAAGTGTTTTTAATCAGACTTTTAGAGATTTAGAGCTTATTATTGTTGATGATGGTTCAACGGATGAAACTCCTTATTTAGTTGCTAAATACCCTCTAATTTATGTGAGAAAGCCTCATAGAGGTGTCTCTCATGCAAGAAATGTAGGAGTTTTGAAGGCCAAAGGAGAGTTTATCGCTTTTCTTGACAGTGACGATGTTTTCGTTCCAGAAAAATTAGAGAAACAAATTAAGTTTTTAGAAAAAAAGCCTTCTTATAAAATTGTTCAAACTGAAGAAGTTTGGTATAAAGGAGAAAAAAGAATAAATCCCAAAAAAATTCATCAAAAAGCTGAAGGATGGTTTTTTGACAGAGCTATAAAGCTTTGTGTAGTCTCAATCTCTACGGTCTTGATAAAAAAAGAAGTTTTTGAGGAAATAGGGCTGTTTGATGAAAATTTTCCAGTATGTGAGGATTATGAATTTTGGCTGAGAGTTTCACTAAAAATGCCTGTTGGTCTTATTAAGGAATATTTGGTAATTAAAAGCGGAGGAAGACCTGATCAGCTCTCTGCTATGAAAGGACTTGATTACTACAGAACCTTAGCGCTTATAAAACTCTTTAAGAACTATCAAAAAGATTTAAAATTAGAACAAAAGCTCATGCTTTATGCTGAAGCAAAAAAGAAGTTTGAGATATTTTATAAAGGAGCTTTAAAGCATGGAAATTTTAAAAAAGCTTATTTTCTTAAGAAAGTTTTTAGAGAAACCTTTGGTAATTCTATAATAACTTCATTCCGAAGTATTGAATAAACAAATATGGAAAGGGAAAAAGGATTAAATGTTGAAGAGTGGTTTTTAAAAATATCAAGACCTCTTGAATTTGTTTCCAAAAATAACTTTGCAAATCTTTCCAAGACTAAGGGGCTTGAGAAAACTCTCAATTTTCTTATAAGCAATGCCCCTGAAGAATTAAAAGAGATTAAAAAAGAGCTTCTGGAACTTTGCACAGATTTAGAGAAAAGCTCGTTAGAAGAAAAAAAAGAAAAAATAATTAAAATGATAGATCTTTTGAGGTCTTTAAGATCTTCTACATCTGAGAGAGAGAATTCCTTTGGGTTAGAAGAAAGCAATAAAAATTTTGTTAAATATCAGGAGATATCGGAGAATAAAATCTCTTTAGAGACCTATCTCCGATACAAAGAACTTCTCAAACAACCTGTTCAGTTTTTAAAAGGCATAGGACCTCGTATTGCTAAAAAACTGGCAAAGAAGAATATTCACACTTTGGAGGATTTGTTATTTTTCCTGCCAAGAGATTATGAAGATAGAAGGCGGGTTACCCCGATAGGAGATTTAAAAGAAGGACAAAGAGCTGTGGTGTTTGGCGAAGTTCTTAAAAGTGGAACTGCTCATTTTTATAAAAGAAAAATATTTTATGCCTATCTTACAGATGGCACAGGATTTTTAACTTTAAAATGGTTTAATTTTAATGAAAGTGTATGGAGAAAGCTTTTGACACCTGGAAAAAATTTTTATGCAATAGGAGAGGTTTCCCGTTTTGGGAGAGATTTAGAAATTGTACATCCAGAACTTATTGAAGAAGGCGATGAAGAAAAGCTTGCTACAGAAATAGGGCATATTGTACCAGTGTATTCCTCTGTAGAAGGTGTTTCTGAAAAGTATTTCAGAAAAATTATGAAAAGTGCTGTGGAAGAATATGGAGATTATCTTAATAATTACATACCTACGGAAATCTTAAAGAGGAAAAAGCTTTATCCCTTAAACATAGCTATTAAAAATTTGCATTTTCCAAATTTTTCAGAAGATATAATCTTATTAAAAAGAGAAGAAAGCATTTATCACAAAAGTCTTGCTTTTGATGAATTTTTCTTTCTGGAACTTGCTCTTGGATTAAGAAAAGGAAGAATAAAAAAGGAGAACGGTATAAGTTTTAACACGGAAAGCAAACTGGTTAATGAATTTATTAAAAAATTGCCTTTTGAATTAACCTCTGCCCAGAAAAGAGTTATAGAGGAGATAAAAAAAGATATGAGAAGCGATTTACCTATGAACAGGCTTCTTCAGGGAGATGTGGGGTGTGGTAAAACTGTAGTTGCTTTTGTTTCAGCTTTAATAGCTATAGAAAATGGTTATCAGGTAGCTCTAATGGCACCCACAGAGATTCTTGCAGAACAGCATTATTATAACTTCAGACAGTATGCTCAGATTATGGGAATACATGCAGCTTTACTTACCGGAGGAATACCACCATCTAAAAAAAGAGAAATTTATCATGGGCTTTCCACAGGGTTTATAAAGTTTGTAATTGGAACTCATGCTCTTTTTCAGGAAAAAGTGGAATTTAAAAAACTTGGACTGGTTATAATTGATGAACAGCATCGTTTTGGAGTTTTACAAAGAGCAGCACTCAGAGAAAAGGCAAAAGGTGTAGTTCCTGATACTCTTGTTATGACTGCAACTCCCATTCCCAGAACACTTGCTCTTACGATTTACGGAGACCTTGATCTTTCCATAATAAATGAAATGCCCAGAGGAAGAAAACCCATCATTACAAAACTCTTCTTGGAATATAACAAACGCAAAGCCTATGAAGAAACTAAAAAAGAACTTAAAAAGGGGCATCAGGCTTATGTGATACTTCCTCTTATTGAAGAATCAGAGAAAATGGATCTTAAGGCGGTAACAACTTATGGAGAATATCTTCAAAAAGAGGTTTTTCCAGAATATAAAGTAGGAATTTTGCACGGCAAAATGAGCTCATACGAAAAAGAGAAAATCATGCATGCTTTTAAAAGAAACGAAATCCATGTGCTTGTTTCTACAACAGTTGTTGAAGTGGGAGTGGATGTTCCCAATGCAACGGTTATGATTATAGAACATGCAGAAAGATTTGGTCTCTCCCAGCTTCATCAGTTAAGAGGAAGGGTGGGTAGAAGTGAATATCAGTCGTACTGCTTTTTGATAGCCTATAAGATCTCTATGGAAAGTGATGCCTACAAAAGACTTCAAATTTTGTGTCAAACCAATGACGGATTTAAGATCGCAGAAGAAGACCTGAAGTTAAGAGGTCCTGGAGAATTTCTGGGGACTAAACAATCGGGTTACTTAGAGTTCAGAAGAGCAGACATCGTAAAAGATTACCAGATTCTTCTTTGGGCAAGGGAAGAGGCATTTAAACTTATAGAAGAAGATCCAGAGCTAAGAAATTATCCTATTTTAAAGGAAGAATTGATGAGAAGATGGGAAGAAAGACTTAAACTTTCTGAAGTGGCTTAAAAATACTACAAGGAGGAGGGCTTAAATGGATGATAACTTTAGAATTGGAATCATTGGTGGAAAAGGTAAAATGGGAAATCTTTTTAAGATCCTTTTTAAAAAAAATGGCTACCCTGTTGAAATATCAGATGTAAACACAGCTCTTACCAACACCGAGCTTGTGAAGAAAAGCAAAGTAGTTTTAATTTCTGTTCCCATGGAAATTTTCCCAGAGGTGGTGAAAGAAATTTCACCTTTTATTGAAAATCATCACTGGATAATCGATGTTTGTTCTCTTAAAAGAGAACCTGTAAAAATAATGAGAAAATATTTAAAAAAGGGAGAAATTCTGGCAACCCATCCTCTCTTTGGTCCTTATGAGAAGGACTTAAGAGGAAAAACTATTGTTTTTTATCCTGTTAGGGGAAGAAATGTATCCAGATGGTTTAGAGAACTTATGCTAAATGAGGGGTTAAATTTGGTGAAAATATCTCCTAAAAAGCATGATGAAATAATGGCACTTGTTCAGGTAATAAATCATTTCTGGCTTATACTTTTAGCTAAGGTTATTAAAGATTCCGAGTTTTCCTTAAAAGAATTGGTATATCTTTCTACTCCGAGTTTTTTAAGACAACTTCATATTTTAAAGAGACTTGCCAAACAGGATACAAATCTTTATGCAAAAATTCAGCTTGAAAATCCTTTGGGAAAGAAATTTAGAAATCTTTTGTGTAAAAATTGCAAGATCTTAGCAAAGGCATTTAATTCAGAAAAAGCAGAGGAGTTGTTTAGAGAGCATTTCAATTTTGCAAAAGAGATAGCAAAGGAATTAGAGAAACTTCTGAACGAAGTTTTTCCTGATGAGGTATAGAAGAAGAAGTCCTGAAAAAATCATTACCAAGCACAAAATTTGTCCCATACTCATCCAGCCAAAGATAAAAGGTAAACTCTGGGTATTTGTATGATCTCTTAAAAATTCAAATAGGAATCTGAGTATTCCATAAAGGATTAAAAATAGAGCAAGTTTTGTTCCTGGTATCCAGTTCTTTTTTCGCAAACTCCATAAAAATAGGAATAAAAATAGTCCTGTAACCAGACCTTCGTAGAGCTGAACAGGATGTCTTGGGATAGGTCCTCCTTCTGGAAAAACCATAGCCCAAGGAAGATTACTTGGGATTCCGTAGATTTCACCATTTATAAAATTTCCTATCCTTCCAAAAAAAAGCCCAATTGGAGCTGTAACCACAACCAAGTCAGCCCACCACAAAAAGGACTGCCTGTGCACTTTTATATAAATGTATCCAGCTAAAATCGCTCCTATTAAGCCTCCGTGAAAAGACATTCCACCCTTCCAGATAGCTATTATCTCCTCAGGATGAGCTAAGAAATAATCAGGATAATAAAAAAAGCAAAAACCCAAACGAGCACTTATTATCAGTCCTAAAAAGCTGTAAAAAAGCAAATTTTCAAGAAAAGGATAAAGATCTTTTTTCCCTCTTTCTTTAAGCTGATATTTACATAAAAGAAGACAGCATAGAAAACTTATTACATACATCAAACCATACCATCTTACCGCAAAAGGACCGATTTTAAAAATAACAGGATCAATTTTAGGATAAGTAAGCATCACAAAGATCCTTTAAAATACATTCTTCGCATTTTGGTTTTCTTGCAATACAAATTTTTCTTCCATGTGCCTGCATTAGATAAGGGAAAATAAACCAATCTTTCTTAGACACTACTTCCATAAGCTCTTTTTCAATTTTCTCAGGCTGTTTAGAAGTTGCTAATCCTATACGCTGAGAAAGTCTTCTAACATGAGTATCAACAGGAATTCCTTCTACAATTCCATAAGCATTTGCAAGCACTATGTTTGCAGTTTTTCTTGCAACTCCTGGAAGATCCATAAGTTCTTCTATAGTTTTGGGAACTTCTCCTTTGTGTTTTTCTACTATTATTTTGCAGGCCTCTTTAATATACTGAGCTTTTTGTTTGTAAAAACCAGTGCTTTTTATGTCTTCTGCAAGTTCATTAAGATCTGCCTTTGCAAAGTCCTCTGCAGTCTTATATTTTCTAAAAAGTTCTTTAGTAACCTCATTTACCCTTTCATCTGTGCACTGAGCTGATAGAATTGTTGCTATAAGAAGCTGAAGCGGATTTTCAAATTTAAGGGCTATCTTCGCATCAGGATAAGTTTTTTTTAATCTTTTAATCACTTCTTTTGCTTTTTCCTTAACCTCTTTTTTCGCCATTTTTACACCTCTAAACAAGAAGAAATTTGTTTGTCCAATTCTTTTTTTAAAGTTGTTTTGAAAGTCTCCTTAGAGATGGCAGGCACTGGGAAATCGAAATGGAGATCGCTTTTATAAGCCTTTTCAACGATATTTTTAGCTCTTTTAACAAGTCTTGAACATTTAGATTTTTCAATCTTTTCTACCAAATTAAAAAATTTTAAAAGTCTGACAAACTTTTTTTTATCAAAGCTGTCAAGTGGCTTTTCCTCTTCAACTATTTCCTCCAGATCAAGAATGAGTTTTTTCATCTGATCAAGAAGCGGGATCTGAATCTGCTTTCTTAATTGCTCTTCAAGGAGTAAAAATTCTTGAGCAAGAGTAAAGTAACTCTCCTCTGAAAAATCTCTATGGAGAATATTTTCCTTAAACCAGTAGGAAAACTCTTTTCTCAAGAGGTCTACCAGATACATAAAATCAAATCCCTGATGCTCCAAAACAGACTCTAAATCTTTTATATCCAAATTTTCTCCCAAAAAGGGAAGTTCTTTTTTACTGTAAATATGTAAAAGAGCCCAGAGAAAGTGTTTAGGTTTAAAACTTACTTCTTTGTCTTCTATGAAAAAAGAAGTTTCTTCGGCTTGGTATCTTTTTAAAACCTCGATTATCCATTCTACAGTATAAAATTTCATTCTTTTTACAGACTGGGAAGTTTTTCTTCTAACAGATTTTTGATTTTATTTAAACTTACCCTTTCTTTAAAACTACCTTGAGATAGCTCGGATTTTCCTCCACCTTTTAAACCTACAGATTCTCCTAATTTCTGAAAAATTTTATTTGCAGGATATTTTTCTGCCAGATCCTTTGTTACCATACATACTGCTAAGGGGAATCCGTTTTCTCTTTCTCCAACAATAAAAATTATGCCAGAGCCAAGTTTATTTTTAAAGTAATCACCCATTTCTCTCAGCTCTGCCATATTATCTGTCTCAAAAGAGGTAACAAGAAGTTTAACTCCGTTTATCTCTTTAACTTCTCTTAGTTTTTCCTCAAGAACTTTTTTGAGGTCCACACTTTTTAGCTTTTTAATTTCTCTTTCAAGGTTTTCTATCTCTTTTAAAAGACTTTTAACTCTTTTTTCTATGTCCTTAGGGGTTGTTTTTAATATTTCTGCAATTTTTTCAATTCTTTCTTCCAGATTTTTAGTCCATTCATAGGCTTTCAATCCAGCAACTGCTTCAATTCGTCTTATTCCAGAAGCAACACTGCTTTCAGAAATTATCTTAAAAAGCCCTATATCTCCTGTTCTTTTTACATGAGTTCCTCCACAGAGTTCCATAGAAATTTCGTCAATCTTTACCACTCTTACAATTTCTCCGTATTTTTCTTCAAAAATTGCTATAGCTCCCAACTTTTCTGCTTCCTCTCTTTTAACCCAAAAAGTTTCAACCTGATAGTTTTCTAAAACCCATCTGTTTATTAATTCTTCTACCTTTTTAAGCTCTTTTGGAGTTAAAGCCTGAAAATGGGTAAAATCAAAACGAAGCCTTTTTTCTTCAACCAAAGAACCAGATTGCCTTACATGAGAGCCAAGAACTTTTCTTAAAGCCGAATGAAGTAGATGAGTGGCTGTATGATGTCTTTGTATGTGAAATCTTTTCTCTTTATCAACTCTCATTAAAACTTCTTCATCTTTTTCAATCAGTCTTTCAATAAGCTTTATTTTATGATAGATAAGATCTCCTGCTTTTTGAGTTTCTAAAACCTCAGCTTTTCCTTTTGAACCAATAATCACGCCTGTATCATAAACTTGACCACCACCTTCAGGATAAAAGGGAGTTAAATTGGTAACAAGGTAATAAAAATTGTTTTCTTTTTTGATTTCTAACACTTTTGCTTTTGTCTCAAGAGTTTCATAGCCTACAAACATGGTCTGGATTTCTTTTTTTACCATATCTTTGATAAATTTTGGCACTTTCTCAAGAGCACCTTTCCAGGATTTTCTACTTTTTTCTCTTGCTTTGTTTCTCAATTTTTCAAAACTTTCCAGATCCAGAGAAAAACCCAGAGGTAAAACCTGATCCCTCACCAGATCATAAGGGAAACCATAAGTGTCATAAAGTTTGAACAAAACTTCACCGGGTATGAGCTTTTTTTGTTCCTTCTGCAGCTTTTTTATTTCCTTTTCAAGAATTTCAAGTCCAAGGCTAAGAGTTTCTAAAAATTTGTCTTCTTCTATTTTAAGAACTTTTTTGACAACTTCCTCATTTTTTACAAGCTCTGGATAAACATCTCCGAATTCCTGAATTACAGGGTTAACAAGCTTGTAAAGAAAGGAAGAGTTCAGTCCAAGCAGTTTTCCAAATCTTTCAGCCCTTCTTATAATTCTTCTTAAAACATAACCTCTACCTTCATTTGAAGGCATAATTCCTTCTGCAAGAAGAAAGACACTTGCTCTTATGTGATCAGCTATCACTCTGAAGGCGATTTCGGTGTTCTTATCTTCTTTAAAAGATTTTCCAGTTATTTCTGAAAGTTTGCTAATTATTCCTGTAAAAAGGTCAGTTTCGTAATTTGAGGAAACTTCTTGAATAACAGCAGTAATTCTTTCGAGACCCATTCCTGTGTCTATACATCCTTTTGGTAGTGGTTTGAGATTACCTTTTTCGTCCCTTTCGTATTGCATAAAAACGAGATTCCATATTTCCAGAAATCTATCACAGTCACAGCCTGGGGCACAGGTTGGTTTTTTACAACCGAATTCTTCTCCCTGATCGTAAATTATTTCTGAGCAAGGACCACAAGGGCCAGTATCTCCCATAGCCCAAAAATTGTCTTTTTCACCAAGCCTTATAATTCTTTCTTCAGAAAGACCTGCTATTTTTTTCCAGAGCTTACCTGCTTCGTCATCTTTTTCGTAAATAGTGACATAAAGACGCTTTTTCGGAAGATTTAATACTTTGGTAACAAACTCCCATGCATAGGCTATGGCTTCTTCTTTGAAATAATCTCCAAATGAAAAATTTCCAAGCATTTCAAAAAAGGTGTGATGTCTTGCAGTGTAGCCTACATTTTCCAAATCGTTGTGCTTACCTCCAGCACGGACACATTTTTGGCAACTAACAGCTCGAGTGTAGGGTCTTACTTCTTCTCCCAAAAATACTTTTTTAAACTGAACCATTCCAGCATTGGTAAAAAGAAGAGTTGGATCATCATAAGGGATAAGAGATGAGCTTGGGACAACCTCATGTCCCAGATTTTTAAAATAATCAATAAATAGAGCTCTTATTTCTTTTCCCTTCATAAGCTCTTAAAAATTCAAAATTTTAATTTGACTAAATCTATTTTAAGAGATTTTGAAATTTTAGCAATTTCTTTAGAAAGTTTTTTCTTTATGCGATCCTTTATAAGTAGAGCAGGTTTTTTATAATTAGTGGACAAGCTGTTCTTATTTATGGAGAACCTCGGCTTACCAGAGATATTGGTATAACACTTGGAATAGGAATAACTTAAAAATTCTAAGGTTCAATTATCGTTGCTTTATTTTAAATATATATTAAACTTGCATTTTATCAGACTATTAATTTGGAGGTAGGAAATGCTGTTAAAAAATTTTCTTTTTACTTCTGAATCTGTTACAGAGGGACATCCTGATAAAGTCGCAGATCAGATTTCTGATGCCATTTTAGATGCGATTTTAGAAAAAGATCCCTATGCAAGAGTTGCGTGTGAAACAATGGTTAATACAGGTATGATTCTTATTGCAGGAGAAATTACAACAGAGGCTCGTGTTGATTATGCTACCGTTGCAAGAGGAGTGGTTAAAGAAATAGGTTACAACCATTCTGATCTTGGTTTTGACTATCAAACCTGTGCAGTGCTTATAAGTATTGATAGACAGAGTCCTGATATTGCTATGGGAATAGATAAAGATGGGGAGATTGGAGCAGGGGATCAGGGACTTATGTTTGGATATGCTTGTGATGAAACTCCAGATTATATGCCTATGCCTATATGGTATGCTCATAGACTTGCTATGAGGCTTGCAGAAGTAAGAAAAAAAGGAATTTTACCCTTTTTAAGACCTGATGGAAAAACACAGGTAACAGTTAGATATGAAGATAGAAGACCAGTTGATGTGCACACTGTAGTTATTGCTGCTCAGCATGATCCTACAGTCACCCAAAAGGAGCTAAGAGAAGCTATAATTGAAGAGGTAGTAAAGAAAGTTATTGCCCCTGAACATTTAACTTCTGAGACAAAAATTCTTGTAAATACAACAGGAAGATTTGTAATAGGCGGACCACTTGCTGACTGCGGAATGACAGGAAGAAAAATAATAGTTGATACATACGGAGGAAGAGGACATCACGGAGGTGGAGCTTTTTCTGGTAAAGATCCCACAAAAGTTGATAGAACTCCCTCTTATTATACCAGATATGTAGCGAAAAATCTTGTTGCTGCAGGAGTTGCAAAGGAGCTGGAAGTTCAGGTAGCCTATGCCATAGGAGTGCCAGATCCTTTAGCTATAAATGTGAATACCTATGGAACACATACCATCCCTGTTGAAAAGATACTGGAAATAATTAATAAACTTTTCTGCTTCAGACCCAAACACATGATAGACTACCTAAATCTCAGAAGACCCATTTTTAAGAAGACGGCTTGCTATGGTCATTTTGGAAGAAGTGAGCCTGAATTTACCTGGGAAAAGCTTGATATGGTTGAAAAAATAAAAGAGCTGGCAGGTTTTGACAAATAAAAGGAGGTATTTATGGATTATCATGTGAAAGATTTATCACTTGCGGATGAAGGCTTAAGGCTTATAGAATGGGCTGAAATGGATATGCCTGTTTTAAGACTTATTAGAGAAAGATTTAAAGAGGAAAAACCTTTAAAAGGTGTAAAAATTGGTGGTTGTCTTCATATTACCACAGAAACAGCAAATCTTGCAAGAACATTAAAAGAGGGTGGAGCAGAGGTTTACCTCTGTGCTTCAAATCCTCTTTCTACCAAAGATGAAGTAGCAGCGGCATTGGTTAAACATTTTGACATATCTGTTTTTGCTATAAGAGGAGAAGATAGAGAAACTTACTATTCCCACATAAAAGCTGTTCTTGACAGAGAGCCACACATCACCATTGATGACGGAGCAGATCTTGTAACTACACTTCACAGAGAAAGATTTGAAAAGCTTGAGAGGGTCTGGGGTGGAACTGAAGAAACAACCACAGGTGTTATAAGACTTAAAGCTATGGCAAAAGATGGAGTTTTAAAATACCCTATTATTGCAGTTAACGATGCCTTAACAAAACATTTATTTGATAATCGTTATGGAACAGGTCAATCAACGATTGATGGAATTTTGAGGGCAACAAACAGACTTCTTGCAGGTTCCTATTTTGTTGTGGCAGGTTTTGGGTGGTGTGGAAAAGGTCTTGCTATGAGAGCAAGAGGAATGGGAGCAAAAGTGATAATAACAGAGGTTGATCCTCTTAAAGCACTTGAAGCTGTGATGGAAGGCTATCTTGTTATGCCTATGGAGGAAGCATCAGAAATAGGAGACATTTTCTGCACAGTTACAGGAGATAAATCAGTTATAAGAAAAGAACATTTTTTAAAGATGAAAGACGGAGCTATAGTTGCCAATTCAGGACACTTTGATGTAGAGATAGACCTTGAAGGACTTAAAAGTATTACTACTGAAATAAGACAAATAAGAAAAGAAGTTGAAGAGTATAAACTCGTTAATGGAAGAAGAATATATGTGCTTTCTCAGGGAAGATTAGTTAATCTTGCTTCTGCTGAGGGACATCCCTCTGGAGTTATGGATATGAGTTTTGCCAACCAGGCTCTTTGTGTGGAATACATAGCTAAAAATCGGGGAAATCTTGGGAAAAAAGTTTATTCTGTTCCAGAAGAGATAGATAGAGAAGTTGCAAGGCTGAAGCTAAAAGCTATGGGAGTTAAAATTGATACCCTGACCCCTGAGCAAGAAAAGTATCTAAGTTCTTGGGAAGAGGGAACTTAAAAATTTTTGATGCTAAAACCTCGGCTGGTTTTAAGTGCCTGTTTAAATTTAGAAAGAACAAGGTATGACGGAAAATTAATAGAAAATCCTGTAGCTATAAAACTTCGTAATTTTTGTGATGTAATTTCTGTATGTCCAGAAATAAGTATTGGGCTTTCTGTTCCAAGAGAGAAGATAATTCTTTACAAAGATAGCAAAAAAATAAAAGCTGTTGAAATTTTTACAGGAAAAGATTTTACAGAAAAACTGATATCCTTTTCCAAAGAAACTATCAGAAATTTTCCAGAAATTGAAGGATTTTTTTTGAAAAGTAAATCCCCTTCCTGTGGAGTTTCTCACAAAACCAAGACTTACAAAGATATTGAAGGTGAGCATTTATACGGAAAATCTCAGGGAATTTTTGCTAAGCAAATTTTAAAAGCCTTTCCACTTTTACCGGTTGTTGATGAAGAAATTATCAAGAACAAAGATGAGCTTGAGAATTTTTTCATCAGAATTTTTGCCTTAAGAAGATTAAGAGAGCTTAAGGAAAAAGCTAAAGATAAAAGGGATATTATTTCTTTTCATAAAAAAGCTTACCATCTTCTCATGAGTTATGATCCTTCAGGGTTTCGGGAAATTGAAAGATTTTTATTTTCCAAAGACACCGCATTTAAAGAGATTTTAAAAAGATATGAAAATTATTTTAAAAAAACCTTAGCCAAACCTTTTAGCAGAGGCAAACAGATTAACGCTATTTTGCACATTCTGGAAAATTTTTCTAAGCACTTAGGAGAAAGAGAAAAAGCCAGAATTTTTCATTTTATTGAAAACTATAAAAGAAGGAAGATAGTTCTAAGCAGGGTAATTAGAGAGTTAAAAAGTCTTTTGCAAGAGAAAGGAAAGACATTTCCAGAGTTTTACTTAGAGCCCTATCCTGAAGAGCTTGAAGAGTTATTTTAATTAGTCCTAAAATTTGTTATAATAAAAGTATGTTTACAGGATTGGTTGAAGGAATAGGGAAAATAGTTTCTTTACAATCTTATCAGGGAGGATTGCTTGCAGAAATTTCAGCCTCTTTTTCCCTAAGAGACACAAATATAGGAGATAGCATAGCAGTTGATGGAGTTTGTTTGACTGTTACAGAGATAAGAGGTTCTTCTTTTAAAGCTCAAATCTCTCCGGAAACCCTTGCTAAAACAACTTTCAGATACAAAAATTCAGGAGATTTTGTTAATTTAGAGAGAGCGCTTAGACTGGGAGAAAGATTGGGAGGACATTTAGTTTCTGGACATGTAGATGGTATAGGAAAAGTAGTTTCCATAACTCCTATAGAAGATTTCTGGAAGGTTGAGATAGAAATTCCAGAGGAGCTTGTCTCTTACTTAGTTAAAAAAGGCTCTATCGCTATTGATGGTGTGAGTCTTACTATAAATGATTTTAAGAACAATCTGGTAGAGCTTATGTTAGTTCCTCATACTCTAAAAGTTACAACTCTTTGTCTTAAAAAACCAGGAGATCTCGTAAACATAGAGATAGATATGATAGCAAAAATGGTTTATAAATGGCTTTCTCCCTATATAGAAAGTCTTGAAAGATCAAAAAAAGCACTCACTTTGGAGTTTCTTAAAGAACATGGCTTCTTGTAAGATGATAAGTTCTCTTTCTCAGCTACTTAAAGAGGCTGTTGAAAACGGAGTTTTCCCTGGAGCAGTAGCAGGAATTTTTTACAATAGTAATAAATATATTATTCAGGCAGGATATAAAGCTCTTTGTCCTTTTCCTGAACCTTTGGAAGAAACTGATATCTTTGATCTTGCCTCTCTTACCAAACCTTTAGCTCTTACCTTTACTTTTATGTATCTTCTTTCTAAGGAATCCAAGGTTGATCTATATACTCCTATAGGAAATTATTTAGACTTAAGAAAAGATCTTGCTGAAATTCCTGTTTATAGATTTTTTAATCACACAGCAGGACTAAAAGCTTGGTATCCTTTTTATAAGGAGCTCAAAAAAGAAAAAGGAACTGATAAGTTAGGTTTATTAATTAAAAAAATAGAAGAGCTCTCTTTAGAATATTTTCCAGGAGAAAAATGCCTTTATTCTGATTTGAATTATTTTATATTGACTTATCTTTTGGAAAAGGTTTATCAAAAAGACATGGAGACTCTTTTTGAGGTTGCCAAAAGTGTTTTCACCTTTAGCAGAAAGGCTTATCTTGGTTTTAAACCTCTTGAAAAAGGGATTGATCAGGAGAAGATTGTTCCGACTTCAGTTTGTCCCTGGAGTAAAAAGATTTTAAGAGGTGTGGTTGAAGATGAAAATACAAGAGCTCTTGGAGGAGTATCAGGAGTAGCTGGTCTTTTTGGAAATATTTATGGAGTTCTAGAAATTCTTGAGTTTCTTCTGAAGGCTTATAAAGAGAATACAGATATAATTTCTCAGGAAATAGTAAAAGAATTTCTGGATTTTAGAGAGGGAAATTTTAATTTTTCACTTGGTTTTATGTTGCAAAGTTTAAACGGATATTCAGCAACTGCTGGTGTTTTTTCTGATAAAACAGTGGGACATCTCGGTTTTACAGGATGTTCCTTTTTTGTGGATTTAGAGAGAGAACTTATTGTGGTTTTACTTACCAACAGGGTTCACCCTGATAGAAACAATTCAAAAATAAGAGATTTCAGACCAGTTTTTCACAAAGCAGTTTTAGAAAGCTTGGAATCAATTAGATAGTGTCACAAAAAAGCGCATTTTTGGAAATTTTTTTGAAAAAATTAAATTTAAAGCGAATTTAAAAAATATTTAACTTTAATTTTAAATTTTTGACTTTGACTTCCGTTATATTTATCCATATATAACCATATGGTTATCGTTATTTATAACTGAAAATAACGCTATGCTAAAAGTTCAACTACAAAATTTATAAAGGGGTAGATAAAATGAGTAGATTAAAGCAAATTATATTTATTCTGTTAATTTTTATTCTAATTTCAATTGGAAAGTTAAATGCACAGCTTAAATGTAATGAGATTTATGGAAAGGGACAAAATAAAATTTATGTTGCAACAGGAAGTCCAGGAGAACTGGGTTTGTTGAAGGTGCTTGCTGAGGAGTTTGCAAAAGATCACAATGTTTCTGTTTGCTGGATAAAAGCCGGAAGCGGGAAGGCTCTGAAGCTGTTGAAGGAAAAAAAGGTTGACCTCGTCCTTGTTCACGCTTCCGCTGCTGAAAAAAAGGCAGTAGCCGAGGGATGGGCTACCAGAAGAACCTTGATAGCTTCCAATGAATTTTACATAGTGGGCCCCCGGAATGATCCCGCAAGGGTTGCGGAGAGTAAAAGCGTCATTGAGGCTTACAGAAGAATAGCTAAGGTTAAAGCCAGGTTTTTTTCAAGGGGTGATAACTCTGGTACCCATAAAAGAGAAATGCAAATATGGCATAAAGCTGGAATAATTCCACAGGGGAGCTGGTATGTGGTTACCAAAACTTTTATGTCAAAAACTCTTAGAATGGCGAATGATGAAAAAGGATATTTTATGACTGACAGTAGCACCTGGATAGTGATGAGGGATAGATTGCCCAACTTGAGAATCCTGTTTAAGGGGGATAAGCTTCTTATTAATGTGTATCACGCTCTGTGTCAAAAAGAATGTAATATTTTCGCGGGCAGGTTTATTGACTTTTTGGCTTCGGAAGAGGGACAGAGGATTATAAGAGAATTCGGCAGGGAAGTTTACGGAGAAGCGCTCTACAGGGACGCAGATTATGCTAAAAAATACGAGGAACCGGATGAGGAGGGGGTTTTAATCATAGAGGGAGCGGTAAAAAACAGGACCGAGCTCAACTTAAGAGACCTCTTAAAAGACTTTACACCTTATGAGGTAACCTTGGTGGAAGTGACATCCGATGGAGGGTATCACGGTGCATTCGTTTACAGAGGGGTATCCCTGAGAGACCTTTTGAAACAGGTTCAAATTCAGAAGAAGAGCAAGGGTTTTTCAAAGTTAATTGACACCGGTGTGATGATTGAGAATAAGCAAGGAAAAAAGGTTTTCGTCTCGTGGGGAGAAATTTTTTACAGGGATCCGGAGAGGGTGCTAATAGCCTATTCTTACAAACTAATAAGACCCCATCACCTAAATTGCGGTAAATGTCACACAAAGGAGTTTTACACCCAGATTTTGAGTCAACTTGAAAGACCTGTAAAGATGCCCAAACTTGTTATAGTAGACGACTTTTACACGGATAGGTGTATAGAGGATGTGTCAACCATTAAAGTGGTGGAGACGGACAATTTCACGGTTCATAAAAAGTTGGAGAGGTTTTATTCAAACAGAATAAGGATACTCAAAAACGGTGTTGAGGTCGGAGAAATTTCAGAATTGTATGGAAAGGAGAGGTCAGAGGTTAAAGTGAAGGTACTGGGAGAGGGAAGGGGATATCACGGAATAAAAGTTTTTGAGGGTGTTGAGCTGAAGGAAGTTTTAAAGAACCTGAACATTGAGAAAACCCTCAACGGGGCGGTGGTGGTTTACGGAATTGACGGATACAGAGGCGTTTTTTCTCTGGGAGAGATATTCCTGTCCGGAGAGAGGGTATTTATTGCTGATAAGGTTAATCAAAGTCCGATTGATAAGGGCGGTAAGTTCGTCGTGCTCTCCTCCGGGGACATTTTTGCCGATAGAATGATAAAAGCCGTATCTGAGATAAGATTAATTTTTTCACCTTGAACTTTTAAAGGGGTTTTAATAAAATAAATCTTTATGAAAAAAAATCTTGAGAAGGATTATCATCGGTTTTGTATTGTTGAAAGTGATAAAAAAGAGGGTTTTAGGTTAAAAGGGAAGATATGGATAGAAGGGGAGGGCAGGACTTTTTTTGGTATGGGAAGAGCTGAGCTCCTTGAAAAAATTAAAGAATACGGTTCCATTTCTAAAGCAGCCAGAGCTATGAATATTTCTTATAAAAAAGCATGGGATCTTGTTGAATCCATGAACAGACAGGCTAAAAGTCCTCTGGTAATTACAAAGGTGGGAGGAAAAGGGGGTGGAGGTGCTCAACTTACTCCAGAAGGAGAAGAAATTTTGAGACAGTTTAAAAAACTCTACAGTCGTTTTAAAAATTTTTTAGAAAAGGAGATTAAAAATTTTAAATTTTAATTTAGGAGAAAAACAAAATGAGATGGAAAAGTCTTTTTTCTATTATTCTCTTACTTTTCTTCTTTTTAGTAAATTTGAGTTTTGCAGAGGGAAAAATATTAATTCTTGCAACAACTACTTCAGTAGAGAATTCAGGGTTATTAGAATATCTTTTGCCTTATTTTGAGAAGAAAACAGGAATTAAAGTAAAAGTAGTGGCAAGAGGAACAGGAGCTGCTATTGAGATGGGTAAAAGAGGGGATGCAGATGTTGTTTTTGTTCATGCAAAAGAACTTGAAATTAAAGCAGTTAAAGAAGGTTTTTTTGTTAATAGAAAAGAAGTTTGCTACAACGATTTTATTATTGTTGGTCCAAAAAGCGATCCAGCTAAGGTGAGAACTTCTAAAAATGTAGTTTCAGCTTTTAAAAAAATTGCCAATACAAAGGCGCTTTTTGTGTCTCGTGGAGACAATTCAGGAACCCATTTTAAAGAGCTAAAAATTTGGAAGTTAGCAGGTATCAATCCAAGAGGTGAGTTTTGGTATTTAGAAGCCGGGCAGGGAATGGAAAAAACTTTATTTATGGCAAACGAAAAGGATGCCTATACCCTTACTGATAGAGGTACATGGCTTGCTGTAAGAGCCCGTCTGAAATACTTAACGATCCTTTTTAAGGGGGATCCGCTTCTATACAATCAGTATAGTGTCATGGCAGTAAATCCAAAAAAACATCCTCATGTAAATTATGAAGAAGCTATGAAGTTTATTAACTGGATTACCTCAACTGAAGGGCAAAAACTTATAGGTTCATTTAGAGATAAGTTTGGAAATCAGCTCTTTATACCGAATGCTAAATAGTTTATGGAATTTTTGATAGAAGCCTTTAAAAAGGCACTTTTTCTTATTATTAATTTGGACAGAGAGCTTCTTGAAATTATTTTTCTTTCCTTAAAAGTTTCTTTTTCAGCACTTATAGTAGCATCCATTTTTGGTATTCCTTTGGGAGCTTTTCTGGGAATGAAGAAATTTCCGGGTAAAAATGCTGTTATAATTTTTTTAAATACAGGAATGGGGCTTCCTCCGGTTGTTGTAGGGCTTTTTCTTTATATGCTTTTTTCAAGAAGCGGTCCTTTGGGATTTCTGCATTTGCTTTATACTCCTACTGCTATGATAATTGCACAGTTCGTGCTGGCTTTTCCTATAGTTACAGCCCTTTCCCAAGCTTCTATTATGAAAGTTGATCCTATAATTAAGCTTACTGCTAAAACTCTCGGAGCAACTCCTTTTCAGGTTGCTTTAACTATAATAAAAGAGGCAAGATATGGAATTCTTGCAGGAGTTATAGCAGGACTTGGCAGAGTTATGGCTGAGGTGGGTGCTATTTTGATTGTGGGAGGAAATATAGCAGGTTATACAAGGGTTATGACAACCACCATAGCTCTGGAGACTGATAAGGGTAACTTTGAACTTGCCCTTGCCTTGGGTATAATACTTCTTACCATATCTTTTTTAATTAACATTACACTTTATTTTATTCAGAAAAAAGGAGTTCCTGCTAATACTACATGGCTTTAGAACTTATAGTTTCTAAAATCTGGAAAATATACGAGGGCAGACCTGTTTTAAGAGATCTTTCTTTTGTCTTTGATAGAAAAAGGATTTATGTGATTATGGGACCCAATGGAAGCGGGAAAACTACATTTTTGAAAATATGTGCTCTTCTTGAAGTTCCTGATAAAGGAAAAGTTTTTTATCTCAATTCAGATAAAAAGCGTCTTCCTAAGGATATAAATCTTTTCAGAAAAATAACTTATGTATTTCCTGAAGTGGGGATTTTTAATGCTTCGGTTTTTGACAATGTGGCTTATGGGCTAAAGATAAGAGGTTTTAAGAAAAAAGAAATAGTTGCCAGAGTAGAAGAGGTTCTTGATTTTGTAGGGTTAATACATAAGAAAAAGCAAAACGCTTTAACCCTTTCAAGTGGTGAAGCAAAAAGAATGGGAATTGCAAGGGCAATAGTGATAGAGCCTGAGTTTATTTTTTTAGATGAGCCAACAGCATTTGTTGATATGAAAAATACAGAAATAATTGAAAAAATTCTTCTTCAAATTAAAGAAAGAGAGAAATCAACTATTATTATAGCAACGCACGACACATATTTTGCTTCAAAAGTGGGAGATATTATTTTAAAATTGGAAAATGGCAAACTTTTAACTGAAAACTCCGCTTAACTCTTTACTCCTTAAAAATGCCTTATAAACTGCAGAAATTATTATTCCTGGAAATCCTTTTTCGTAAAATTCTTGCATAGCGGTAATGGTTGTTCCTCCTGGAGAGGTAACCATACTTTTTACTTCATAAGGATTTTTTCCTGTTTCAAGCATAAGTTTTACTGTTCCAAAAACTGTTTGTAAAGCAAGCTTTTCTGCAATTACTCTTGGAAGACCAGCTCTTACTCCTCCGTCAACAAGAGCCTCTATAAATAGCGATACATAAGCAGGTCCACTCCCAGAAAGAGCTGTTACCGCATCCATAAGAGTTTCATCTACGAGCATAGTTTCACCTATAGCTGAGAAAATACTTTCTGCAATTTTTAAATCCTTCTCAGTAGCAAAAGAACCTTTTGAGATACCACTTATAGCCTGATGAACAAGAGCACAGGTGTTAGGCATAATTCTTATAATTTTTGTTTTGGGAGGAAGTATTTTTTCATAAAACTTTATAGGAACCCCAGCTGCTATAGTGAGAATTAAATGTCTTTCAGGATTTATGTAGGAACTTATTTCTTCTAAAACCTTTTTCATAACCTGAGGTTTTACTGCAAGAAGAATAAGCCCCATTTTTTCAACCGCTTCTACATTGGATTTGGTGGTATTTACATTGTAAGAATTTTTCAAATACTCTCTCCTTTCTTTAACAGGCTCTGAAACGAGGATGTCTTCAGCTTTAAATATCTTTTTTTTGAGAAAACCTTTTATAAGGGCTTCTGCCATTTGTCCACCACCGATAATTCCTATTTTTTTGAAGTTTTTCATAACAAGCTCCTCCTTTTTAATGGAATTTTATTAGTATTATTTTAGTAATTACAAAAGAAAGAAAAAAAGCAAGAGAAAGGGAGAGTCCCCAGTTTATAGCTATTTTCTTAATAAGACCAAGTTTAACAGTTTTTAAACCTTTGCTCATACCTACTCCGGTGATAGCTCCTATCATACAATAAGTAGTGGAAATAGGCATTCCTAAAAGGGTGAAGAAAAAAAGGCTAACACCTGCACTTATTTGGGCTACAAATCCTGAAAATGGGTCAAGTGGTAAAATACCTTTTCCTACCGTTTCAATAACTCTACTGCTTAAAATATAAGCTCCCAGAAAAACTAAGAGAGAAGAAATTGAAAGAAGTAGAAAAAAATTTATAGAAATTCCAGAATATACTACTGGTCCAAGAACTGTGGCTACCTCATTTGCTCCTGTATTGTAAGAAATGAGAGAAGCACTGATAAGTAAAAAAGTTTTTAAAAACCGTTCTATTTTAAAGAAAGCTATTTTTAGAAAAAACTTTTCCACAAGTTTGTAAACAAAAAATGAAATAAAAACTGCGATTATAGGAGAAGTAATCCAGGATAGAAGGATTTTAAATAAAGAAAGGAAGTTAACAGGAGAATTTGAGGCAAGAGCATTTCCTACAAGGCTTCCTATTATGATCTGATGAGTGGAAAGAGGAAATTTTTTCCAATTGGAAAGGATTATTAGTATAGCTGAAATAAGAAGAGAAAAGCCGAGAGTTTCAGGATTAACCTGTATAAGATTTTTACCAACGGTTTCCATAACTTTGTTTCCATTTAACCAGATACCGGCAAAGACAAGGATTCCGAAAAGGAAAACAGCCTTTTTAAACCTTATAACTCCAGCACCTATGGAGATACTTAAAGCATTTGAAGCATCGTTTGAGCCTATGGCAAAGGCAATAAGAAAACTGGTTAAAAGAATAAGTTCTGTCATAACGAAATTTATTTGAGACTGATGTCAAGAATGTAGAGATAATCACTTGCATCTTCTATAATGTCACTAATTTTAACAAGAGCATTTAAAAACTCGTCAATATTTTTGCCTTCCCAAAAATTAGTAACTTCTTTTTGACGAACCTTTTCTATTAGATCAAGTTTGATTTCATCAACTTTTTTCTCATATATTCTAATAGCCAGATTTTTTTCTCTTAAATTATTTTTTTCCATAAGGGACTGGAAGGCTCTGTATAAAATTTCAGCCATTTCAATATTAATATTGGCAATTCTTAATACTTCTTCTTTAATAGTTTGATAAAATTTTTTATCAAAATAACGGAACTCAAAAGCGCAGGTTTTCAAAAAGTCAAAGGCTTTTTCAGTTATTTCAATAAATGTGCAAAGATTAGGTCTTATGTAAGGCAGAAAGGCTCCTTCATAAATAGTGGAAATTATTTCTCTTCTTACAGAATCAGCTTCTCTTTCCAGATTTTCTATACAGTAACTTTTTTCTAAATTTTCAGTAAGAAAAAGGTTTTTTAAACATTCCTGAGCAGAAATAAAGATTTGAAGATAATTTTTTATGTTTTCAAGAGCCTTTTTTTCTAACTTCCCTCCTCCCAAGAGTTTTTCTAACATAAAAAACTCCCTTTTTAAGTTTTAGCTCTTTCTATAAGAATATGAGCCATTATGTCAAAGAAGGATACTACACCTATAATTTTTTCTTTATCTTTTACAAATACTCTTGCAATGTTGTTTTTTTCCATAAGCTTATAAATTTCTTCTATAGAAGCATCCTTAGATACAGTGACAAGGGGTTTTGAAGCTATCTCGCCTATTTTTACTTTGTGAGGGTCTATGCCCTTAATAAGGGCTTTGAAAATTATGTTTCTTACTGTTACCACACCGTAGTCATCTTTTTCATCTTTTGGTAAAACAAGAAGAGACCTTATTCTTCTGTCAATCATTTTTTCTATAGCAGAATAAATAGAATCTTCAGAAGAAATAGTTTCCAGTTTGGTGTTCATGATTTCAAAGGCTTTTTTTGGCATATATTTCCTCCTAAAATTAAAAATTTTGTATAGTTTTTAAACAATTTTATAATATAGCATTTTTTTAAAAAATTAAAAAGTTGTAAAAAAGAGGTTTTAGGATATTCTTTAAAAATATCTATGGAGATAGAAAAACTTTTTGAAAAAGTTGAAAAAATAGTTAGATCTGCAGGGAGTTTATTAAGAGAAATGTATTTTTCCACCTGGGAGGTTTATCACAAAGGAACAATTGATCTTGTAACCACAGCGGATATTAAGTCAGAAGAACTTATCAAAAAAGGTTTAAAAGAGATTACTCCAGATATACCAATAATTGGCGAAGAGAGTTTCTCAGAGAAAGAAAAACTTGAAGGAGTTTATTTTTGGGTAGTTGATCCACTTGATGGAACCACCAATTTCGCTCATCGTCTTCCCTGGTTTGCTATATCTGTTGCATTATTAAAAGAAAAAGAACCAATTTTAGGTATAATTTATAATCCAATAGTAGAAGAATTTTTTTATGCTATAAAGGGAAAAGGAGCCTATCTTAATGAAAAACCTATTAAAGTTTCTCAAAAAGATAAACTTATAGATTCCCTTCTCTGCACAGGATTTCCTGTATCCAAAATTTTAGATTCTCCAGATCTTTTTATTCCTCTTTTTAAAGAATTTATGACAAAATCTCAAGGAGTGAGAAGATTTGGTTCAGCAGCTCTTGATCTTGCCTATGTAGCCTGTGGAAGATACGAAGGTTTTTGGGAGTCCTATTTAAAGCCTTGGGATACCTCAGCAGGAATTTTACTGGTTAGAGAAGCAGGAGGAGAGGTGACTGATTACTTTGGTAATCCTTATCATCCCTTTTTAAATACTATAGTTGCTTCTAATGGAAAAATTCACTCTCAAATGATAGAACTTACCTCTAAATATCATCCAGATTATTTTAAGCCTTATAGGAACCCCTTTCCTACTGTAGACATAATTATAGAAGTTGAAGACAAAATAGTGTTAATTTACAGGAAAAATCCACCTTATGGTTGGGCACTTCCTGGTGGATTTGTAGATTATGGAGAGCCTTTAGAGAAAGCAGCTATTAGAGAGGCTAAGGAAGAGACCAATTTAGATGTTGAACTTCTTTATCTTTTAGGTTGCTATTCAGATCCAAAAAGAGATCCAAGGTTTCATACTATAACAACTGTGTTTGTGGCAAAAGGTAAAGGAGAGCTTAGAGCTAAGGATGATGCTAAATTGGCAAAACTTTTTAAAATAGAAGAAATACCATGGAATGATCTTGCTTTTGACCATGCTAAAATTTTAAAAGATTATCTAAAAAGGAGAGGAGATGTGTTACATTACATGGCTTAATTTAATTGAAAAGGAACTAAAGGGAAAGCCTAAAATAATAATTAGTGTAAGAGATAAGTTTCTAAAAGTATATTTAGAGGAATTTTTCAGAAATACTGAATTAGTAGTAGGGTTTGTTAATGACTCTAATAAAATAATTGACATTATTTCTCATGATCCCCTTTACCAAATAATAATTCTTTCCGTTTCTGAGAAAGATAGACATTTACCACTTTTAATAGAAAAGCTTAAAGAAAATAACCCTAATATTAAAGTATTTATTATTTTGGATTATTTTAAGGAGGAAGATCTTGGCAGATACTTTGAAATGGGGGTAGATGAGATAATACTAACTCCTTTTACATTAAATGAATTTAAAGCCAGAATTGCCAAATTATTAAAAGAGCATTATTTAGATATAAAACTTCAGAAATTTATAATAGAGGATCCACTTACTAATGTTTACAACAGAAGATATTTTGAAGAAATAATAAGAGAAGAAGTTTATAAATCTTTAAGGCAGAAATATCCTTTGAGTTTAATGATGATAGATCTTGATAAATTCAAATGGTATAACGATAACTTTGGGCATCAGGAAGGAGATAAACTCCTACAAAGTTTTGGTAAAATTTTGTGGGAAAATGTAAGAGAAAGAATAGATAAAGTTTGTAGATACGGAGGAGATGAATTTGTAGTTATTTTGCCTCATACATCTTGGAAAAATGCAGCCCTCATAGCAGAAAGAATTTGTAAAGCTTGGGAAGAAAAAGAATTTAATTCTGTCACCCTATCTATAGGGATAGCTCAATTAATTGAAAGGGAAGACTTAGAAAAATCAATTACAGATCTTATAAATAGAGCAGACAAAGCAATGTATGAAGCTAAAAAAGACAAGGTAAACAACTGGAAAGTTGATGAAGAAAGTGTTAAACAGCTTTCAAGCGAAGAACTTCAAAGTGAGGAGAGACCTTCTCAATCTTTACTATAATTTCTTCTCCTGGTCTTAAATCACCTCCTTCCCCCATGATCTCTCCAGTTATGTTATAGTCAATCAGATATACTTTTGTTTTTCTATTTTGAACATCTGTTATTAAGCCTTTTAAGGGTTTATTCTGCATGTAAGTTTGAAGATATTTTAATAGAAAATATTTCGTTCTTTTACTTTGAATTTGCGATGCCCTCTGTAAGTTTTCATTCAGCTCAGAAAGTATTCCGGTAATTGTTTTTTCTGATAAAGTAGGTGTTCCTAACAAGAAAGCTTTCAGCTGATACTGCATCAACAGATCCAGAAATCTTCTAATAGGAGAGGTTAGAGTGGTATAGTAATTTAGCCCAAGTCCTGAATGATAAGCTGGTTGAGTAGAAAGTTCTGATCTTACCATGTATTTTAATTGCAAAAGTTTTGAATAGAGACTTTTTTCTCTGTTTTCTATTATTTCTAAGGGTTTAGGTTGAGAACGGTAGATAGCAGGAATTTGGTTTTTGTATAAAAACTCAGCGGATAAAGCATTTACAAGAATCATGGCTTCAGCAATAAGAAGCCTTGCAGGGGTCATTTCAATTTTCTTTATAATTATTTCTCCATTTGGTTTTACTCTAATGTGTATTTCAGGGAGAAAAACTGCAAAGACTTCTTTTTCTTCTCTTTTTTTCTTAAAATGCATAAAAATCTCATAGAGTTTTTGCCAAAAAGGTTCTTTTGCTAAAAGTTTATCTACTTTTTCATAGGTTAATCTTTCTTTAACTCTTATAAGAGATAAGAGTGGTTCAAAGGAAAGCAAATTGTAAGATTTATCTATTTCTATTTTAAATGTTAAAGCTGGTTTGAGTTCATTTTTTTTAAGACTAAATTTTTCGTGTGAGAGAGGAAAAGGTAGCATGGGATAAATCGCATCAGGAAGATAAAGTGTGCAGGCTCTTTCGAGTGCTTTTTCCCAGAGGGAAAGACCTGGTTTTAAAAATCCTGCAACTTCTGCAATATGAACATAAATAATGTATTTATCTTCTTTTTCTTCAAAACTTAAAGCATCATCAAAATCCTGAGTTTCCTCTGCATCAACTGTAACAGTATAAAGATGAGTAAGATCAACTCTTTGGTCTTTAGAAATATCCATTTTAACTATTGATTTTGTTTCAGCTAATTCCTTTTCTGAAAAACTGGCTGGGAAATGCGTTTTTATTATTTCCAGATTTTCATCTTCTTTAAAAACTCCAGCATTTACAAGAAGGTTAAAAACTTTATAGGAATTGACCATATTTAATCTTTTTAAAACTTCATAAGCTAATTTGCCAGAAGGAGTCTGATTTTCCCATAAAACAAATTCTTTTAAAGCAGATAACCAAAATTCCTTTTGAGCTTCAGAAAAATGTTCAATATTTTTTGACTGTAAAGCTTTTACAAACTCTTCTCCTTCATTTATTTTTTTGAGCTTTTCAAATTCTTTTTTCCTCTGAAGTATAACTTTTTCTACTTCATTTTTTGAGATTATTTGCAATACATTAGGCTCTTTCAATTTGAAATAGATTCTATCTTCTAACGCTTTTCTGATAAAACTTGCTATTTCGTTTTCTGTAGGAGGTTGTCCGAGTAGAAGCTCTACTATCTCCTTGGCTAAAATGGTTTCTACTTCTTCTACAAGAACTTCCCACACTTCTTCAGGATTAAAAGTATTTTTTAGTTTTTCTCTTACTTCATTTTTTTCTTTTATCATAGCTATAATTTGATTTAAGTCTTTCAAAGAAGCAGCTTTTTCTTCATAATACACAAGAGAAGAATAATTTATTAGCTCTTCTTTCCCTGAAGGTAATATAAGATGAAGCCTTTTTTCTTTTGTGTTTTTTATATAAGCGGTGGTAATTTTCCCTTTATAGAAAACTTCTGCAAATCTGTTTTTGAGGAATTCAAGATTCATCAGCAATTTTGAGAGCGTCTTTAAGATTTAAGGAGCCTTCATAAAGGGCTCTACCCGTAATCGCTCCGAGAAGACCCTCTTTTTCTAAGAGTTTAAGCCTTTTTATATCTTCTATGTTAGAAACTCCACCTGCCATTATAATGGGATGATTAGAAACTTTAAGAGCATTTTTTAGTCTTTCAAGTTCTATTCCCTGTTGTGTCCCATCTCTTTCTATAAGAGTAAGAATAATAGCAAAAAGTTTGAGGCTGTTTAATTGTTTTAAGAAATCTAAATAATTTATTTTGGAGACTTTAATCCACCCTGAAACTGCAACCTTTTCACCTCTCACATCTACACTCACTATTATTTTGTGAGGATATTTTTCTGTAATTTCTTTTAACCAGTTTATGGATTCAATAGCTTTTGTTCCAAGAATTACCTGAGAAATTCCATTTTGTAGGTAAAATTTAAGAGTGTCTTCCTCTCTTATACCTCCTCCTACCTGAACAGGAATTTTTATACTTTTTGCTATATCAACTATCAGCTCTTTATGAACAGGTCTTCCTTCTTTTGCTCCATCAAGATCTATGATGTGAAGCCTTTTTGCCCCCTGCTTTTCAAAAAAAAGGGCATAGTGTTTAGGATTGTCCCCATATACCTTAGTTTGATCATATTTTCCCTGAAAAAGCCTTACAACTTTGTTATTTCTTAAATCTATAGCAGGAATAACAAGCATTTTTCATTTTACAGGAAAGGTTCTTAATACTTTTATTAAACCTCTTTCAGCCAGTTCTTCAGCTGTAAGCCATTTAAGTTTACCGTATAGTTTAATATTGAAAACATTTTCACTTAATGGTTTTTGTGTTTCGTCAAATTCTTCCATCCATAAAATTTTTCCTGTTTTGCCATCATAAAGTGTTAGAACAAACGCTACACTTGCAGGTTCTACTACAGAAAAAGAACTGCCTTTTCTTTCTCTGAATTTATAAATTCTACCATATAATATTCCTTGAGTGTTTGTCTTTTGGCTTAATTTTTTAATTATTTCTATTGGATTTTGTGTTTCCTCAAGTATTTGAGAAATGATGTTTTCAAACTCATTTTGAGAAAGAAACACAAAGTTATAATAGGAGGAATATTTATGTAACTCATTTTTCAACAGTTTATTCATAGTTTCTCTTGCATCAGGTTCTATATAACCTGAAATTATGTTTCTTGCAGGGCAATAAAAGAAACTTTGATTATTTTCAGAGCAGATTTCAAAAGGTAAAACAAGAATAGAGTTTATATTTTTGGCTACTCTATAAGGAAGATAGGTTTTTTCTTGTTTACTACAGCTATTTAGGTTTAAGAATAACCAAAATATTAAACTAAGGTATAGCAAATTTTTCAAGCCTTTCATTTGTTTTTTTCCGTTTTTTTTAAATTTGAAATAAATTAGATTATTATTATATCATTTAATCTCAAAATGTGTAATTTAAAAATCTCTTTTACATTTGCATGGATAGTTAATTTTATTTAAATTTGTTTGAAAATTGAAATTTTAAGAAAAATTTTTAAAATAATTTTTTAGAAATTTTTAAAAATTTTAAAAAATTTTGTGGATAAAGGATTAGATTATGCTTGATTTTATTTTCAAGCCTTCATCTATAGCAGTAATTGGGGCTTCAGAGGATGAAAGAAAGATAGGACATGTAGTATTCAGAAATCTTGTTGAGCAGGGCTTCAAAGGAAAGGTTTATCCTGTAAACCCTAAAAGAAGAGAGATTCTCGGAATAAAGTGCTATCCTTCTGTAAAAGATATCCCTGACAGAGTGGATTTAGCTATTATAGTAATTCCTGCAAGAGGGGTTCCTTCGGTAGTAAAAGATTGTGCTGAGCACGGAGTTAAAGGATTGGTTGTTATAACTGCAGGATTTAGAGAGATAGGAGAAGAAGGGGTAAAACTTGAAAAGGAGATTGTAAAACTGGTTAGATCTGCAAATATCAAAATGGTTGGGCCTAATTGTTTGGGAGTGATTAATACACTTAACAGAATGAATGCAACTTTTGCTTTTGATTTACCACCTTCTGGAAGAGTTGCTTTTTTTTCTCAATCAGGTGCATTGGGAGTAGCTCTTATTGATTGGGCTATAGAAAATGATTTTGGTTTTGGTAAATTTGTGAGTCTCGGTAACAAAGCAGATCTTAATGAAACTGATTTTTTGGAATATTTTGGAGAAGATCCCGAAACCGATATTATTCTTGGTTACATTGAAGATATAAAAGATGGAAAAAGATTTTTAGAAGTTGCTAAGAGGGTTTCTAAGGTTAAACCTGTAATAATTATTAAAGCAGGGGCAACAGAAGCGGGAGCAAGGGCAGCATCATCTCATACCGGTGCTCTTGCTGGATTTGATAGAGCCTTCTCCGAAGCCTTTAAAAAGGCAGGAATAATAAGAGTGAACACTATTCAAGAACTTTTTGAAACAGCTGAGATATTTAAGGTGAAAAAGTTACCCAGAGGAAACAATCTTCTTGTAATAACTAATGCAGGAGGACCAGGAATTATTGCTGCAGATACAGCTGATAAATTTGGAATCAGATTAAATCCTATGAGCCAAGAGTCCATTGAAGCAATAATAGATAAACTTCCTTCTAACGCCTCTCTTTACAATCCTGTAGATGTTATAGGAGATGCTACCTCAGAAAGGTATAAAATAGTTTTAGAACAAGCTATAAAGGATTCTGTAGTTGATGGAATATGTGTAATCCTTACTCCTCAGGCTATCACAGATGTAGAAAATGTAGCAAAAGAAATTGTTAACATAAACAAAATTTCAGAGAAACCCGTATTTGCCTGTTTTATAGGTGGAAAAAAAGTTAAAGAAGCAGTCAAATTCCTAAAATCTCACCAAGTTCCCTGTTATTCGGATCCTTCTACTGCTATTTCTTCTTACAGGAAGCTCATTGATTTTAGTATAAGCAAGAAGAAAAAAGAGCCAGAATTTCCCAAAATTGAAATACCAGCCGAGAATAAAGAAAAGGTAAAGTTGATTTTGGAAGTTCTGGAAAATGCAGGAGTAACTTCGGTAGGAGACGAAAATGCTACAGAGATACTGACTCTTTACGGTTTTGAGTTTCCTAAGAAGGCTCTGGCAAAAACTCCAGAAGAAGCTGTAAAAATAGCAGAAAGAATAGGATACCCTGTTGTTCTAAAAGTATCCTCCCCAAATATTTTGCATAAAACAGATGTGGGAGGTGTTAAACTTAATCTTAAAAATGCAGAAGAGGTTTATAATGGTTTTATAGATATAACTATAAATGTTAAAAGATTTATGCCAAATGCTTATATAAAGGGGGTTATGGTTTATGAAATGATTACAGGTGGTAAAGAAGTTATTTTAGGAGTTTCATATGATACAACTTTTGGACACATGGTTGCCTTTGGACTTGGTGGAATTTATGTAGAAGTTTTAAAAGATGTGGCTTTTAGAATAATTCCTGTAAGTAAAGAAGAAGCTTATGAGATGATAGAAGAAATAAAAGGTAGTAAAATATTGGAAGGAGTAAGAGGAGAACCTCCTTATGATAAAAACAACATTGTGGATAAAATTTTAAGACTTTCCCAGCTGGTTATAGATTTTCCTGTGATAAAAGAGATAGATATTAATCCCTATGTGGTAAAGCATCAGGGAGGAATTGCACTTGATGCAAGGATGATAATAGGAAGAATATAAAATTAGGAGGAAAAAATGGTACCAGTTTTTTTGGTTTCAAATAAACCATTTACAGGTAAAAACTTAATAGCCCTTGGTTTGGCTTTGAATCTGAAGGAAAAAGGTTACAAGGTTTCTTATATGAAAGTGATAGGGAAGTTTCCTTATAAAAAGGACAATCAGATTATAGATGAAGAGGCTTATTTTATTCATTCTATGTTAGAGTCTCAAGATCCTGTAGAATATTCTTCTCCCTTTGTTTTTACATATCAGGTGCAGTATAAACTTTTTGAAGGAGAAGAGCTAAGGATAAATGAAAAGATTTTTGAAATAATTAACAATCAGAAAGATAAAGATATTTTGTTTATAATTGGAGGAGATACCTATTTTGAAGGATATAGTCTTGGTATTGATTCTTTAAGGATTATAAAAACTTTAAATGCCAAAACCCTTGCAATTCAAACTTGGGAAGGAGAAACCTCAATTGATGACATTTTGGGGATAAAAGAGCTGATAAAGGACAATTTTATGGGCGCGGTGTTAAATAAAGTGCCTCCTGAGCAGTATTTGTATGTAAAAGAAACCGTTGTTCCTTATCTTACAGACAAAGGAGTAAAAATTTTTGGAGTATTAAAAAAAGACAAGTTTTTGGAGTCAATTACTATAAGAAGGTTGTTAGAGATTGTAAATGGCGGAATTGCATGTGGAGAAGATAAACTTGATGAATTTGTAGAAAATTACTTGATAGGTGCTATGGATCCTGGACAAGCTCTTTCTTATTTTTTAAGAGTGCCCAATAAAGCTGTTATTACAGGAATTTATAGAACGGATATTCAAATTTTAGCTATGGAGACATCAACCAAATGTCTCATTTTAACTGGAGGACTTCATGCAGATGAAAATATAGTAAACATAGCTAAAAGTAAAGGAATACCTATTATTGTTACTTCCTTGGATACTTTTTCTGCAGTTGATAGAATCCAAGATATAATGGGGAAAGCTATACTTAAGGAAAAAGACAAAGCCTTTAGATCTAAGGAAATTATAGCTAAGGAATTTGATTTAGAGAGTTTTTTGAAAGAACTTAATATTTAAATTTTTTAGGTTTAGAAATGGTAAAAATCCTTTTTGCAAAATGGATTTTAGTTTCTCCTGAAAAAGTTCCATTAAAAAATGGATGTATTGTTATAGAAAATGACAAAATAATTGATTTGGGTCTAAAAGAGGAAATAATTCTCAAATATCAAAATGCTGAATTAATTGATCTTGGAAATAAAATCATTTTTCCTGGATTAGTTAATGCTCATACCCATGCTCCCATGAGCATTTTTAGAGGGATAGCAGAAGACTTACCTCTTATGGTGTGGCTTAGAGAATATATCTTTCCCATTGAGGCAAAACTTAAAGAAGATTGGGTTTATTGGGGAACTAAGCTTTCTCTTATTGAGATGATAAAATCAGGTATAACAGTTTTTTGTGATATGTATCTTTTTGAAAAAGAGGTTATAAAAGCAGTAGAAGAATCTGGTTTAAAAGCATTATTGGGAGAAGGTCTTTTTGATTTCCCTTCTCCTTCCTATGGTCCCTTAGAGAAAGGTTTTGAACTTACAGAGGAACTTCTTAAAAATTTTGAGAAACATTCTCATATTAAAATTGCTGTTTCTCCTCATACTTTATATACTTGTTCTCCTGAGACAGTTAAAAAGTGTATTGATCTTTCTGAAAAATTTAATGCTAAGTTACATATTCATTTGTGTGAGAACGAAGAAGAAATTAAAGAAGTTAAAAAGAAATATGGGAAAAGACCTATGGAAATACTTAAAGAGTTGGGAGGAATAAATGAGAATTTAATAGCTGTGCATTGTGTGAAGCTTAATCTTGAGGAAATAGAACTTATGGCAAAGCATTCCGCAGGTATTGTTCACTGTCCTGAAAGTAATCTTAAGCTTGGCTCAGGTATAGCTCCTCTTACTGAAATGTTAAAAGCAGGTGTTAAGTTAGGATTGGGGACAGATGGTCCTGCAAGTAATAATGATTTTGATATGTTTTCTGAGATGAGAACAGCCTGTTTGATTCAGAAAGGGTTGAAGGAAGATCCTACAGTTATTAAGGCAAACGATGTGCTAAATATGTCAACTTGCTGGGGAGCCGAAATTTTAGGATTTTCTGATACAGGAAAGCTTTTACCTGGCTACAAAGCAGATCTTGCTGTGCTGGATTTGTCTCATTATTCAATGCAGCCTGATTACAATCCTATAGCACTTTTAGTTTATAGCGCTAAAAGTGGTTTAGTTTCTGATCTTATGGTAAATGGTCAATGGATAATGAGAAATTATGAGATAACTTCTATAAAGGAAGAAGAAGTTATAGAAAAAGTAAAAAATATTAAAGAAGAGATTCTTTCTTTTCTTTCTAAAAATAACTAAGTCAGTCTTTGAGAAAAAGTTTCACTTGGATAAAAGTTTTACTTGAAGAAAAATTATTTTGAGGTAGTGTAAGGATATCAAATAACCTTAGGGAGGTGGGGTGATGATAGAAATAGAAAAAATTAGAGTAAGAGATGTAATGAGCTCTCCTGTTGTTACTATTGATGGAAATGCCACTGTAAAAGAGGCTGCAGAAATTATGATGAAAACCGGTTACAGAGGTTTAGTTGTTGAAAAGGTGGATGAAGAAGATGCATATGGAATAATAACTGTGAAGGACATAGTTTATAAAGTGATAGCAAAAGGTATGCCACTTGAAAAAGTTAAGGTGCTTGAAGTAATGACAAAACCCTGTATAGTTGTTCCAGATTATTATGATATAAAATATGCAGCAAGACTTATGGCTATGGCTAATATAGTTAGACTACCTGTTATATCTCCTGACAATAAAATTGTGGGAATGATTACTTTAAGAGACATAATTAAACCCTTTGTGTAATCTTTAAAAGGAAAGTTTAAAGTTAAATAAATTTTGAAACTAACTTTTTAAATCTTTTGAAATATTTTTCTCCTTTTAAAACTAAAAACTGGGAGTATTTGTAATTTAAATTTTTAGAATGTGAAAATTTTCTTTAACCGTTTGACTAGACCAAAAGTTGTGTAATTTGGAACACATACATAATTAAAAAGGAGGTGAGAGAAGATGGCAGAAATTAAATCTTTATTAAAAGAGACCAGAATTTTTTATCCGCCTCAGGAAGGTAAAGATAGAGCATATATATCTTCCCGTTATCAATATAAACAGATTTATCAGTATTCTTTAGATGATCCAGATGAATTCTGGTCAGAAAGAGCAAAAGAACTAATTACTTGGTTCAAATATTGGAACAGGACCTGTTATTGGGATTTTTACAAACCTGAAATTAGATTTTTTGAAGGCGGGAAGTTAAATGCATGTTATAACTGTGTTGATAGACATTTAGAGGATCCTGCTACTAAAAATAAGGCAGCTATTATTTGGCAAGGAGAACCAGACAGAGATGTAAAAGTTTACACATATGAAATGCTTCATAGTGAGGTTTGCAAATTTGCAAAAATTTTAAAAAATTTAGGTGTTAAAAAAGGAGATAGAGTAACCATTTATCTTCCTACTATGCCAGAAGCTATTGCTGCGATGCTTGCCTGCGCTCGTATAGGTGCTATTCATAGTGTTGTTTTTGGTGGTTTTTCTGCAGAAGCTTTAAAGGTTCGTATTTTAGATGCTCAAGCTAAAATTTTAATTACCTGTGACGGGACTTACAGAGGTGGAAGAAGAATTAATTTACTGGAAAGGGCAGAAGAAGCTATAAAAGATTGCGATTGCATAGAACACTATATAGTTCTAAATAGATTTGGTGATCCTATAGAGTTAAAGGATGAAAGAGGTGTTTTATATGACGATCTAAAGAAAGAACTTGAAGTTTTTGAGTATTGTGAGTATGAAGAGATGGATGCAGAGGACGTTTTGTTTATTCTTTATACTTCAGGGACTACTGGTAAGCCTAAGGGAGTATTTCACACCACCGGTGGATACATGGTATATGCTGCTCATACCACTCAGTGGGTTTTTGATTTAAAACCCGAAGATGTATATTGGTGCACTGCTGATATTGGATGGATTACAGGACATACTTATATAATTTATGGTCCTCTTTCCCTTGGAGCAACTGTATTCATTTATGAAGGAATTCCCACTTATCCAAATCCAGGAAGATGGTGGGAACTGGTTGATCGTTACAGAGTAACTATTTTTTATACTGCTCCTACTGCAATAAGAGCTCTTATGCGTGAAGGAGAGAAATGGCCTCAAAAGCATAGTCTTTCAACCCTTAGACTTCTTGGAACAGTTGGTGAACCTATCAATCCAGAGGCTTGGTATTGGTATTACAAAAATGTAGGTAAGGAAAGATGCCCTATTGTAGATACTTGGTGGCAGACAGAAACAGGTGGAGTTTTGATCTCTCCCTTACCTTATGCTATTCCTCAAAAGCCTGGGTCTGCAACATGTCCATTACCTGGAGTTGAACCTGTAATTTTAAGGTCTGACGGAACAGAAGCAGATATTAATGAAGGTGGACATCTGTGTATAAAGAGAGCCTGGCCTGGTATGGCAAGAGGAGTTTGGGGAGATCCTAAGAGGTTTAAAGAAGTTTACTTCAGTAGATTTCCTGGATATTACTATACCGGAGATGGTGCAAGGAAAGATGAAGAGGGATATTTTTGGATTATGGGAAGACTGGACGATGTTTTAAATGTTTCAGGACATCGTCTTGGAACTGCTGAACTTGAATCTGCTTTTGTTGAACATCCAGCAGTGGCTGAAGCAGCTGTAGTAGGTTTTCCTCATGAGGTTAAAGGAGAGGGAATATATGCTTATATTATTCTTAAAGATGGATATGAACCCTCAGAAGAATTGAAAAAAGAATTGGTTCAGCATATAAGAAAAGCAATAGGACCTGTTGCAACCCCTGATGTTATTCATTTTACACCTGGACTTCCTAAAACAAGGTCAGGTAAGATCATGAGAAGAATACTAAGAAAGATTGCTGCTGGACAATTTGAAGAACTGGGAGATACCACAACTCTTGCTGAACCTGAAATAGTTGAAAAATTAATTGAAAGTAGAAAAAGCCTTCAGTTATGATAAAATAACCAATTTTTAGAGTTTCAATTTTTTAAAAGCCCCCTTTTGAGGGGGCTTTCTTATTATCAACTTTTATTTTATAATATAAGTTCGTGAAAGATTTTGAACTTCATATTCCTACTAAGATCATTTTTGGTAAAAAAGCTATCAAACAAATTCCCAAAGAACTTCCTAAATTAGGCAAAAAAGCTTTGTGGGTTTACGGAAAATCTTCTATTAAAAAAACAGGACTTTATGAAAAACTGAAAGCATTTTTATCAAAAACAAATGTAGAATTTGTAGAGCTTGGTGGAGTTAAATCTAATCCTCTTTTATCAAAAGTTTTAGAGGGGATAGAGTTAGCCAGAAAGCATAAAGTAGATTTTATTTTAGCTGTAGGAGGAGGAAGCGTTATTGACACAGCAAAAACTATTGCCTGTGGATATTACTATAAAGGAGACATATGGAACTTTTTTGAGAAAAAAACTTACCCTGAGAAAGCACTTCCTATAGCAGTAGTTCTGACTATTTCAGGAACAGGATCTGAACTCAATGAAGTTAGTGTTATTGTACATGATATAAAAAAAGTAAAACGCTCTTTAAGAAGCCCTCTCCTTTTTCCAAAAGTATCTTTTTTAGACCCTACACTAACATTTACTGTTTCTCCTGAATATACAGCCTATGGAGCAGTAGATGCCTTTTCTCATGTTTTTGAATTTTTTGTAAATAGAGAGTATAAAAAAGACTGTCTTGTAGAAGATTTGATGGTTAGTATTATGAAAAATATAATGAAGTGGTCTAAAGTTGCTATTAAAGAACCTACCAATTATGAAGCAAGGGCAAATTTAATGTGGGCAAGTTCCTTAGCTCTATGTGGAATTGTAAAGGCAGGAATTGGAGCTTATAGATTTCCAATACATGCTATAGAACATACCTTAAGTGGAGGATACGATATCCCTCATGGTTTAGGACTTGCTATTTTGATGCGAGCATGGATAAAAAAGTATAAAGATTATAACATAATAAGAAAATTTTTTGCTAAAGTATTTGACTTATCTATAAAAAGGGATAGAAATATTTCAGATAAGGGTGTGGAACTTTTTGAAAATTGGTTAAGAGAACTTAAGCTTCCTGTAAGCTTAGCTGAAATTGGGATACCAGAAAGAGATATCGATATGTTAGTTGACAAAGCTTTTGAGATTTTTGAGCTTTACGGTGCAGAAAAAGAATATCCTAAAGAAAGAATAAGAGAACTATTTAAAATAGCTATTGCATTATAAATTTTATTTTTGAACTTTCCATTCAGTGATTAAAAATTTATCTATAGTAAAATGATTTATTATTTCAAGTTTAAGAACCTTTTTAAGACTTTTAAAACCTTCTCCCCCTACTAAAGTGGGGACATTTTCTCCTCCCACCAAAACAGGAAGATGAATAATTCTTATTTCGTCAATGTAACCATTCCTTGCAAACTCCCAGTTTATTGAAGCTCCACCTTCAACCATCAATTTTTTTATTCCTTTCTCATAAAGTAAAGGAAGGAGTATATCAAAATTTACCAGATCTTCTCCAGCATAAATCACCTCAGCCCCGAGTTCTTTAATTTTTTTAACTCTTTCCTGTGAAGCTCGTTTAGTGGTTACAATAATTGTAGGGGCATCTTTGGAAAATATACTGGCATTGAGTGGAACATTGGCAGTTGAGCAGGGAATAACTCTGATAGGATTTTTCCCTTCCACATATCTTACTGTAAGACTTGGATCATCAGTTCTTACTGTTTCACAACCAACCATTATAGCATCTACTTGTGCCCTTATGCTGTGAAGATACTTATAAACCTCTTTCGTCATTATACTCATTAATTCTTTACTTGAAGCTCCTCTGTAAAGAGTGAGCTTCCCATCAATGGTAACTTCGGAAACCACAATAATGTAAGGTCTATTCATCATATATGTCTCCAAAATTTTTATAAAGATAAATTAATCTTTGTAAAAGAGAAAATATGGTAAGAAGGGTTATTAGTTTAATTCCATATCCCAAGCCTACCGGTGCATTTAGTTTTTCTAAGATAGTAAAAATAACAAGAAAGATATGAGTTTCTGGTCTTCCAAAAAATCCTATATTTTCTAAAGGATCTTTTATTTTTCCTTTTACTTTTACTTTATATCCTATTTCAGCATAAACTACAGGTTTTATAAAAGAATGAAGCATAGATGTTACAATTGCTAAAATTGCCCAGAAAGGATTAGCATAAAAATAACCTACGATTCCAAGCACTAAACCATCTACCCATTTATCAGCTATCCAGTCAAAAACTGCTCCAAATTTAGTAGTTTTTCCAGAAAGTCTTGCTACCACCCCATCAGAGAGATCTAAAAGTCCAGAGATTATCAAAAGCAACATGGCACTAAGCAAATTTCCATTGTAATAAGCAAGCGCTGAAGTTGATCCTATTAAAAGAGATAAAAAGGTAATTAAATTAGGAGGGAAATGGAATTTATATAAAATAATTCCTACAGGGTTGTATATCTTTTCAAAATAATCTCTTTTACCTGTTAAGTTCATAATCAAAATAAAGTTTAAGATATACTAACTAATTCTACAGAAAAGAAAAACAAAGTCAAGGAAATAAAGGGGATTTTATAAGGCTTAAAAATTTTTGCGTTTTAAAGTTCTATTCCTCTCATTTTTAATTCCTGCAACTTTCTTTCTCTACAGGTTTTACATCTAAATTCTGGCTTCGGGTCATTGAGTCTATCATAGTTTCTGGTTTTTACCAGTCTATATCCTTCACATATCTGACCACAATCAGCACATTTCACATTTTCTTTAATTTGCCAAAGCGGGAAAAATGCTGGGATTTTAAAATGGGATTTAAATATTGCTTTATCAACGAACCAGAAGACATTTGCAAGTATAAACTGATTAAGTAAAAAGGCTGGTATAGTATGAATTCTAAGATAATCACTTAATAAAAACTGTAATAAAGCTCCAGCAATACCTGAAAGAAAGATCCAGCGACCAAACACATATATAAACCATGTTTTCATTTTGTTTCCCCTTTTAAAGAATTTAAAATCAGCATAATTATATCAGAAAACAACTAAATACTCTATACTCTATTGACAAAAAAACCTATCAAGATATAATATCATTTTTTAAGTAAGTACTTACAAACAATTTAAAATGTCTCAGACAGCGAAAACCAAACAGAGAATTCTTGAATCAGCTTTAAAGCTTTTTTCGCAAAAAGGTTACCTTGGCACAACAACTAAGGAAATTGCCAGAGAAGCTGGGATAGCAGAAGTAACCTTGTTCAGATATTTTCCTTCTAAGGAATTACTCTTTGGTGAGGTCATCAATACTTATTCTTTTTTACCTACGCTTAAAGAAATTCTGGAAAAAATTAAAGAAGAACCCTGTGAAAAAGGACTTAAAATTATTGCTCATGAGTTTATAAAAATGTTAGAGAGTAAAAAGGATCTTATAAAAATAATGCATTCAGAGATGCAAAGGTATCCAGAAGAAATAAAAAAGATATATGAAAACATAATAGAAAACACGATTATATTACTTGCAGAATATTTAAAAAAATTGCAGGAGAAAAAGATTTTGCGAAACTTTGATAGCATTTTTGGAGCAAGAGCATTTTTAGGTATGTTTTTTTCTTATTTTTATGCGAAAGAGATAAAGGAATGGCTTAATCTCAAAAAAGAAAACACAGAGGAAATAATAAATGCATATGTTGATATATTTTTAAAAGGCATATTAAAGAGCTAAAAAGTTTTACAAATGTTTAAAAAACAATTTCATCTAATTTTTCTGAGTTTCTTAATTTTAGCTTTATTGTCCTGTTCTAAGAAAGAGACTAAGGTTAGTTCCAGGATCCAAGCAATACCTGTTTCAGTGTATAATGTAACTAAACCAAGAGATGTAGAAGTAAAGTTAGAATATCCAGGCAGAACCAGAAGTATCTCATCTGTTACTATTTTTGCAAGGGTTACAGGTATTTTGGAAAAAATGTATTTTAAAGAGGGACAATTTGTTAAAAAGGGAGATTTATTGTTTTTAATTGAGCAAAAACCGTATAAAGCTGAATATGATAGTGCAAAGGCAAATTTAGAAAAAGCTATGGCAGAATTTAAAAAGGCTGAAAGAGATTGGAAGAGAATTAAAAGTGCTTTTGAAGATAAAGTAATAAGTGAGGAAGAAAGAGATGAAGCTTTATATAAGTATGAAACTGCTAAAGCAAACGTAGAATATGCTAAAGCAAGATTAGAGCAGGCTGAGATAAATTTAAGTTATACAAGAGTTTTAGCTCCGGAAGAGGGAATTATTGGTGAACGCATGGTTGATGTGGGAAACCTTGTAACACCTGGAACACAGCTTGTTAAAATTACTAAAATTGATCCAATTTATGTGGATTTTTCTATTCCTGAAAACGATTTGCTCAAGGTAGGACTTAAGATCTCAAAAATAAAAGGTCTTCCTGTGGAAGTTTATATAGAAGGTTTACCATTTAAATTTAATGGATATATTGATTTTGTTGATACTGTGGTAGATGAAAAGACAGCCACAGTTAAGGCAAGAGCTATTTTAAAAAATTCTGAAAAAAGGCTTCTTCCCGGTCAGTTTGTTAGAATAGCAATTAAAGGATTAAAAAGAAAAAATGTAATTTTTATTCCTCAAAAAGCTGTTATACAAACTCCAACTGGTCCTGCGGTCTGGGTTGCAGTTAATGGGAAGGCAGAAATGAGATTTATAAAGCTTGGGGAATCTACAGAAGATTGTTTTATTGTTGAAGAAGGTTTAAGACCAGGAGACATCGTAATTGTAGATAATCTGATGAAGTTGAGATCAGGTATCCCTATCTCTATAGAAAACAATTATAGGAAGTAGGTCTGTGTTTTCCAAATTCTTTATTGAGAGACCAAGATTATCAGCTGTTATTTCAATTATTTTAATCATACTTGGAATTCTTGCCATACAGGTGCTTCCTGTTAATCAGTATCCAGCTCTTACACCTCCTCAAATTGTAGTAAGTGCTGTCTATCCAGGTGCAGATGCTGAAACAGTTATAAAAACAGTTATCACACCTTTAGAAGAGGCAATAAATGGTTCACCCAATATGATTTATATGACAAGTTCAGCTGATTCAAGTGGAAGAGCAAGTATAAATGTGTATTTTGAAGTGGGAACTGATGTAAATGTTGCCAAGATGGATGTTAACAACAGAGTTCAAACAGCCTTAAATAGACTCCCAGAAGAGGTAAGAAGACAGGGAATCACTGTAAGAGAGCGTTCCCCTGATATTGCTATTGTTGTAGCCTTCTTTTCAGAGGGTTCTAAAAGATCAGTTGTAGAATTATCCAACTACATCTTGATAAATGTGATAGAGGATCTTAAAAGAATTTCAGGAGTAGGAGATGTTATTATATTTGATGATAAAAGTTATTCTATCAGGGTTTGGATAGAACCTGATAAACTTGCCAAATATGGACTTACTCCTCTTGATATTTTTAATGTAATAAACAGTCAAAATCAGCAGTTTTCAGCAGGTGGAATAGCACAGGAACCTATCAATAAAACAGTTTATTTTTCTTACACAGTAAAAGGAGAACCAAGACTTGAAACAGTTTCCCAGTTTGAAAACATCCTTATTCGTTCAAATCCTGATGGGTCAGCTTTAAAGTTAAAAGATGTAGCGAAGGTTGAGCTTTCTTCTGAAAATTTTAATAGGAATTCTTTTTACAAGAAACAGCTTGCCATTCCTGTGGGAGTATTTCTGTCTCCTGGAGCTAATTTGCTTGAAGTAGTCTCCAAGGTAAAGAAAACATTAAATGAAATTTCAGAAAAATTTCCTTCAGATATTAAATATGCCTATCCTTACGATCCTTCAATTTTTGTGAAAGAGTCAATAAAAGAAGTAATAATTACCTTTGTTATAGCAATTATTTTGGTAGTTTTTGTGATTTATATTTTTTTAGGTAATCTTAGAGGCACTATTATTCCTGTTCTTGCTATTCCTGTTTCAGTCATAGGAACTTTTGCTTTTCTTTATGTTTTTGGATTTTCCATAAATCTTCTGACTCTTTTTGGACTTGTTTTAGCCATAGGATTGGTTGTGGATGATGCGATTATTGTGATTGAAAACGCTGAGAGAATAATGAGAACTTATAAACTTTCTCCTAAAGAGGCAACCATTAAGGCTATGGAAGAGCTCACTTCCCCAATTATAGCTATTGTTCTTGTCCTTTCAGCTGTCTTTATTCCAGCAGGATTTACAGGTGGATTTACAGGGGTATTTTATCAGCAATTTGCCATTACCATAGCTTTTTCTATGATCCTTTCAGGGATTGTTGCTCTGACTTTAACTCCTGCTCTCTGTGCAATATTCTTAGAAGAAAAAGAAAAGAAAATTATTTTACCTGTAAAAGTATTTCAAAGGTTTATTTTAAAAACAAGGGAAGGCTTTGTAAAAATTGCAGAGTTAGTTATTAAGGGATTTCCTTTAGGAATTTTGATTTTTTTACTGATTATATTTTTTAGTATAATTTTAATTAAAAGACTTCCGACCTCCCTTGTTCCTATGGAAGATCAAGGCATTTTTATTCTTTTTTCCAATCTTCCTCCTGGTGCATCCCTTAAAAGAACTACTGAATATGTAAATAATAAAATAGAAGAGAGGCTCTTTAAAATACCAGAAGTAAGAGATTGGGTTGCTATTGCAGGACTTGATTTGCAGAGTTTTGGATATAAAACTGATTCAGCAACAGCTTTTGTTATGCTCAAAGACTGGAAAGAAAGAAAAGGGAAAGAGGATTCAGTTTTTAATCTGGTTCAAAGACTCAATCAAGAATTTTTTAAAGACAGAGAAGCTCTTACCTTTGTGGTTAATCCTCCTCCCATAAGAGGAATGAGTATTACAGGAGGGTTTGAACTTTATGTCCAAGATAGGACAGGAGGCACGGTTTATAGTCTTTACAGATATGTTCAGGAATTGATAAACGAAGCCAATCAAAGGCCAGAACTTACAGCAGTAAGAACCACCTTTATTCCCAATGTTCCCACTTACAAAATTGTTGTGGATAGAGAAAAAGCCAAAGCTTACAATGTAGAGATAGATGATATTTATAAAACCTTGGCTATGGTGTTTGGAAAGTATTATGTAAACGATTTTAATCTTTATGGACGCGTTTTTCACGTAAACATAGAGGCTGAGGGAGAATTCAGAGACGAGCTGAGTGACTATAGATTTGTTTATGTGCGTTCAAAAACAGGAGCCCTTATACCTGTTAGCAGTCTTATTAAGGTGGAAAGGGTTTCTGATGCTTCAATTCTTGAAAAGTTTAATATGTTTCCTGCAGCAAAAGTTCTTGGACAACCCCAACCAGGATATTCTTCTGGTGAAGCTATAAAAGCAATTTCTGAGGTAGCTAAAAAGGTTTTACCCTCTGGTTACACTATTGCCTGGTCTGGGACTTCTTATCAGGAAATAAAAGTAAAAGGTAAGACAGGTAAGGTTCTATTTTATGCTATTATTTTTGTTTATCTTATTTTGGTTGCTCTTTATGAGAGCTGGAGTGCCCCATTTGCCATTATGCTCTCAGTTCCTTTTGCTATATTTGGAGCAAGCTTAGGAATGCATTTATTTGGTTTAGAAAATGATATTTATTTTCAGGCAGGTCTTTTAGTTCTTATTGGACTTTCTGCAAAGAATGCCATATTAATTGTGGAGTTTGCAGAAGAAGGATTGAAAAAGGGAAAGGGAGTTCTTGAAGCAACTCTTGAAGCAGCAAGACTTAGATATAGACCTATTATAATGACTTCCTTTGCATTTATTGTAGGTGCTCTACCATTGATGTTTGCTAATGGAGCAGGAGCAAGTAGCAGAGAAGTAATAGGAACAACAGTTGTTACTGGGATGCTTTTTGCTACATTATTTGGAATATTTTTTATACCTCTTTTTTATTATTTAATTGCTATCTTAAGAGAAAAAATAAAACCTTCTAAAACTTCCAAACTTTTAACCATTGTGTTAGCCTTATTGTTTTTACATGGTTGCAGTTTAGCTCCTGAGTATAAAAAACCGGAGATACCCCTTCCTGAAAATTTCAAAATTGAAGAAAAATTTTTAAATAATTCCACTAAAGTAAACTCTATACATGCGGAATGGTGGAAGGGATTTGGAGATCCTTTTTTGAATAAGTTGATTGATGAAGCTCTCAGAAATAACGATGATCTCAAAATATATACTTCAAGGGTAGAACAGGCTTTGTCTAACCTTAAATTTAGCAGAGCAGAACTTTATCCTAAATTTACCTATTCAGCCTCTGCTGAAAGAAGTAGATTCTCTGAAGAAATGTATGAATTTATGGCTGGAATAGAAAATGTTTTTAATCTTTCTGCATCAGTGTCTTATGAGCTTGATTTATGGAGTAGACTGAGAAATGAAGAAAAAGCTTCTTTTTCTCGTTTTTTGGCAACTAAAGCTGAAAGAGATGCTTTTCAAATAAGTCTTATCTCTAATGTTGTTACACTTTATTTTAATCTTATTGCAGTTGAGAAACAAGTAAGGATTGCTGAAGATTTTCTTAAAGTCCAGCAGAAAATTTATGAATTTAGAAAAAAGCAATTTTCAAATGGACTGGTTGATGAACTTGTAGTTGAACAAGCTAAAGCTGAATACGAAGCAGCTAAGTTGAGAGTGGAAGAATTAAAAAATCAAAGAAAACACCTGAAAACAGCTCTTGCTATACTTGTTGGAAGAAGCCCTAAGGAACTTTTTGAAAAAGAAATTACTATAGGAAAGGATTTACCTAAACCATTACCTATTCCTGAAGCTTTGCCATCATCTCTTTTGCAAAAAAGACCTGATATTGTAGCTGCTGAGGAGAGACTTAAGGCTTTAAATTTTGAAATTGGTGTTGCAAGATCGGCTTATTTTCCTTTAATTAGCTTAACAGGAGCCTATGGATTTGAAAGTATGGAACTTTCAAATCTTATGAAACATTCAGCCTCTGTTTGGAATCTGGGTGCACTTATTACAGGAACTATTTTTGATTTTGGAAGAACTAAAAGTATGGTAGAGCTTAAAGAAGCTGAAAAAAAAGAAGCGCTTTATAATTATGTTAAAACTGTTAAGAATGCATTTAAAGAGGTTTATGATGCACTGGTTAATATTTCATCAACTTATAAAAAACTTTCTTATCAGCAAGACCAGCTTGAGACACTGAAAAGGTTGATTTATCTTTCAGAAAAAAAATTTGAAAAAGGTTTGGTTGATTACTTAACGGTGCTTGATGCACAGAGAACCTATCTTAATTCCCAGCTAAATTTTATTTCACTAAAAGCAAAGCTTCTTAATAATTATGTTTATCTTTACAAAGCACTTGGTGGAGGTTGGGAGGGATACTAAACTCTTACAAAAGATATAAGTCTAAATAAGATAAGGGATTAATCTTTTAGGGACTTTTTGCATATAGTTTTTATAAGTTTCTCCGTATTTTTCAATTAGCTTTTCTTCTTCAAGCATCGCAAGGGAATATCTTAGAAAAAACCATAAGAAAGTAAGAATTAGTCCGTATAAAGCGTTAAATATAATACTCCATCCTAAAGCCCATAATATATCTCCTAAGTACATAGGATGTCTTACCACTCCATAAATCCCAGAAGTTCTTAATTTCCAACTTTCTTTTTTAGCTTTCATAATTTGAAAAAATGCACCCCCTATTATAAGTAAACCAGAGAGGAATATTAATCCTCCTAAAATTTTAGCTATATTTAAATTTAGTCCAATAGATGGCTGAGGAAGTAAAGGAATAATAAGACGAGGAATTTCAAAAAATATTAATGCTGAAATCCCCGCTAAGACATAAACAATTTTTTTATATTTTCTTCTTGATAAAAATACGACAAATTCTAATACAATAGTGGCTGTTGCAATAGTTGTCCAGAAGAATACGTTTTTTAAAAGTTCCATTTTAAAATAAATTTAAACATGGTTTTAAAAATTATTTTAATAAATAATTTCCTAATTTAAAAGAGTATTGATAATGTGTTTACTTGTGTTATATTAGTGACTAAATCCAACTGAAAACAAGCCCGGGTGGCGGAATTTGGTAGACGCTGTGGACTTAAAATCCACTGGAGGTAAACCCTCCGTGCCGGTTCGAGTCCGGCCCCGGGCACTCTTTTCCTGTCCTTTTCAGCACAGAAAAATTCTTTAAATTGTTCTGTAAAGGACAATTTTATTCGTTTTAGTTCCTTTAAGTCTATTGAAATTTTCAAAAATTCTAAGGTTTTAGATTAAAAATTTCTATGATAAAATTGGGCATGTTTTTTGTGTATAAAAGGCTCAAAAAATTTTGAGGGAGGTGAAATAGATGAATTTAAAAAAGTGGGGAATTTTAGGCTTGGCAGGAGCTTTAGTACTAAGTTCTGCAGTTTCTGCAAAGGCTTTTCAGGTTAAAGTTGATGAAGATACCTTTGCTGATATAGGTTTTCAAGTAAGAGTTAACTATTTAAACCAACCCGAAGATAAAGATCATGATTACAGATGGAATAGATTTCAGGTAACTAAATATAGAATATTTTCTATTGGTCAGATTAATAAACTTGTTCAGTATTATGCAATGGTTGATGCAAATTATAATTCACAAACATATCAAAATGAAGCTAAATTATGGGAAGGAGGGGTACAATTAACCTTTGCTCCTGAATTTATTTTGAAGATGGGCAAACTTAGAGTTCCTTTTAGCAGAAACAACTTGAGAGCTCGTTTTGTAAGTCCTGTTATGTCAAGTAGTGGAAATTTTTTTATTCCTAATCAATTTAAAGAAGCACTAAAAGCTGTAAATCCCTATCCAGGAGGTTATAAGGACTCTGATCCTTTTAAAAGAACTGATTTTGGAGTGGTTTTAGCTGGTTACATTAAAAATGGCCTCTTTAAATATTATGTTAGTCTTTTTAATGAAGACAGGTCAAATGCAACCAAGGTCTGGAAGCTTTCTAAGGGATGGGTTGATGCAAATACTATCAAAACTTCAGAAGATAAGAAAAGTTTTGAGTATGATATAAGGATAGAATTTACTCCTACCTTCTGGGGTTTTAATTCTGAAAAAACTGTTTTTAAACCTCATCAAAGAGAAGCTGAGACTTATCTTGGAAAATTGGATTTTATGACCATTGGACTGGGATATCATCATGAAAAACACTTAGATGGTCTTGACAAAGCAACTTATGGAACTTCGGATCTTGAAAGAGATGCTTGGGCTGCTGATATTGCCTTTGAAAAGACTTTTAGCAAAAAATATATTATAGGTGGAGAAACAGGTTATATGTACTTTGATGATACTCATTTATATGAAACCTCTAATGGTCAATATAAAAAAGGTGATGTCTGGACTTGGTATATAAGTGGTCATTTCACTTACGGAGAAAAGATAGGAATGGGTTACCCCGGAATTGGTTTTAGATATGAATATATTAACATAGATGGAAAATATAATAACGAAGATGATCTTGTTTATGATCGTTATGGATTGTGCTTTAATTACTGGTTTACAAGAAGCACAAGAATTGCAGTAGGGGTTGATTTTATGAAGGCAAAAGATGCCTTAGAGAAATATTTTGAAGATAATAATTGGGACGATTCCACTACAAACTGGTATGTAGGTGTTTATGCACAGTTTTAATAAATCTTAAAAGGGGGGATACCCCCCTTTTCCTATAGTCTCTAAAGAACTTTTTCTGATGTTGAAACTTTTGTGAAAGATTATAAACTTAAAGTTAAATGCACAATTTTTTTAAGAAAAATTTTTGGATTTTACTTTTTCTTAGTTTATTCTTAATCAGCTGTAAAAACAGTTCAAAAAATTTTAAAGAAGTCCAGTTTAAAGATTTAAAAGGTCCTCCTCTTGTTATAGGAATCCTATCTCAAGATTCTCCCAAGAATGTCTTAGATACTTTTTATCCTCTTAAAGCTTTTTTAGAAAACAAATTACAAAAACCTATAAGGATTTATATATTTAAAAATTTTGACAAATATTATCAGAAAATCCAAGGAAAAGAAATAGATATTTTAATTTTAGATCCAGCTTCTTACTGTGAAATAAGATGGAAAACACAAAAGTATATTATTCCTTTAGTTAAACCAGAGGGAGGAGAAGGAGAAATAAGAAGTGTTTTTGTAGCTAAGGAAGGTGGATCCATAGAAAAAATTTTTGATGCTATAAATAAAAGACTTGCGCTTGGAGATGAAAGATCATCTTTTAGTTATTTAATCCCTGTTTCTATGTTAAAAGATGTGGGACTATCTTTAAAAGATTTTAAAAGAGTTGATAGGATAGAAAATGAACATAATATTGCTCTTTTTGTGCTTATAGGAGAGTATGAAGTAGGGGCTTTAAGCGAATCTGTAGCTAACAAATATTTGAAAGATGGTCTAAAGATTATAAAAAGATCAGAAATTACTCCGAAGTTTATTGTTGCCACAAGAGTAGATTTTCAGGAAAAAGATAAAATAAAAAAACTTTTATTGAATCAAGTTGATAAAAAAATTTTGCAAATTCTTAATATAAAAAGTTTTGCGCCTGCCGAAGATAGGGATTTTGATTATATAAGAGTTTTAATCCGCAATTTTAAAGGAAAAGATTATATAGAATACTCAAAAGATACTATAAAAGTTGCTATTCTTCCTCTTTACAGTCCCTTAACTATTTATAAGAAATTTGATCCTCTTATGAGGTATCTTTCAAAAAAGACTGGTTATGAGTTTAAACTGGTAATCCCTAAGGACTTTGAGGAATTTATTAAAATTGTTAGTGAAGGAAAGGTGCATTTTTCTTACCAAAATCCTTATGTATATGCTCTTATTGCTAAAAAATATCCCTTGAAAGTTTTAGTTATAACTGTGGGAGAGGAATGTGAGGTTAATAATGTAAAAAAAGTTTGTGGTGGAAAAGCTTTTAGAGGGGTTATTATTGTAAGAAAAGATAGTAGTATAGGTTCTGTAAAGGATTTAAGAGGAAAAAAGATTTTTATTGTTTCTCCATATTCTGCAGGAGGATTTTTATCTCAAAGGTTGTTCTTAGAAAAGAAAGGTTTCAATGTATATAAAGATTTTAGGCTTGTTGATGCTAAAAGACAGGAAAAAGTGATAATAGGAGTATACAGAAAAGAAGCGGATGCTGGGTTTGTAAGAGAAGCGGCTCTTTCAGTCTTTTCTCAGGAAGTTGATATGACAAAAATAAAAGTCCTTGCCTTTACAGAGTATCTTCCCAATTGGCCTTTTTGTGCAGTAAATGTAGATCCTGCACTGGCTAATAAGGTGAAAGATCTGTTAATTCAAATAAAAAACAAAGAAATTTTAAAAAATCTTTATATTAAAGGTTTCAGTCCGGTATCAGATGAAGATTATAGAATTCTTAAAAAATTGGCAGAATAAGATTTTTAATTTTCGAAAAAAAGTTTTATTTGTTTGGAACCGTTTCAGTATAAGAAAAAAAATTTTTGTTTCTTTCTTGGTTATTGTGTTTATTATAACTTTTTTAACTGATTTTCTTATCCTGGATTATCAGAAAAGATCTTTCAAAACTGAGATTCATAAAAAATTAAAGTCAGATTTGGATGCCTTAAATTATGAAATTATAGACTATGTTATATTTTTGAATCCCTTAAAACTGGATAAAAAGGTGTCTTTGTTGATGCAAAATCCTGGCATTAAATATGTAATGATTGTGGATCAGAATGGTAGAATTATTGCTCACAGTAATCGTAAAAAACTGGGAACTTACATTAAAATTTTACCTGATAGTTTTACTTATTGGGAGAAAGAGGATTCTGGAATAAAAATTATTAATATTCCTATTTTTAAAACTTCTTACCCTCTGGGGATTATAAGAGTAGGTATTTCAGAGGAAGAAGTAAATAACTACATAGAAATGTCTTCTCAAAATCTTAGAAATTATGTTTTCGTAATCTCTGTGTTTATAATACTTTTAACTCTACTGATTTCTTATTTTCTTGCTAATACTTTAACTAACCCCCTTTCCAGACTTAAAGAGAAGATGGCTAATTTAAGAACTGATAGGCTTGAGTTGTGTGAAAACGAAAATTTAATAAGGTGTAAAGATTTTTATAGATGTAATCAAATTGATTGTCCAGCCTATGGAAAAACAAGATGCTGGTTAATTTATGAAGCCTCTGAAATATGTAAAAAAATACATAATATAGAGTGTCATGAATGTTTTGTTTATAAAATCTCTTGTGGAGATGAAATAGGATATCTTATTGAAACATTTAACGAAATGATTATAAAATTAAAAAAGTCATTAGAAGAACTTGAAAGAACCAATTTAGAAAGGATTAAGTTAGAAAAAACTTCAGCAGTAGCCGAAATGTCAATGATAGTAGCTCATGAAATAAAAAATCCTTTGAATGCAATAAAGGCTGCTTCAAACTATTTGAAAAACAATTTTAAGGGTAAAATTCTTAATGAGTTTTTGTGTATAATTGATAAAGAGGTAAACAGGTTAAATGAGCTTATAAACAGTTTTCTTTCTTATGCTAGACCTTTATCTTTGAGACTCGAAAAGAATAATATTAATGAAGTTTTGAAAGAGGTGATAAAATTAGTTAGACCAGAAATTGAAGAAGAAGGCAAAGTTTTAAAAACTAAATTTGATTGGGAAATTCCTGATTTTTATTTTGATGCTCCACAAATAAAGCAGGCTATATTAAATTTATTGATCAATGCTCAAGAAGCTACAAAAGAAGGTGATATTATTTTGATTTTAACTGAGAAAAAAGATAATTTTGTTAAAATAGTGGTTAAAGATACAGGAGTTGGAATTTCAGAAGATAAACTTGATAAAATTTTTGAGCCGTTTTATACTACTAAAACTACTGGATCAGGCCTTGGGCTTGCTTGTGTAGAAAGAATTGTTAAAGAACATGAGGGAAAGATTGAAGTAAAAAGTATAGTAGGTAAAGGTACCGAATTTATAATTAAATTGCCTTTAAAGGTATGAAACCCAAAATACTCTTTGTTGATGATGAAACAAGCAGTTTAAGAACCATTTCTGCAGTTTTGGAGAAGTCCGGTTTTAAAGTTATTACTGCAAAAACTGCAGAAGAGGGAATTGCTAAGCTTCAAAATTTGACTCCAGATTGTATTCTTCTTGATTATCTTCTTCCTAATATGAGTGGAATTGAGATGTTAAAATACTTAAAGAAAGAAAATTATCATATTCCTGTAATTATTCTTACGGCTTTTGGTACAATTGAAAAAGCAGTTGAAGCTATAAAATTAGGAGCTTTTCATTATCTGGTTAAACCTGTTGATCCAGAACTTTTAGTAAATGTTTTAAAAGAAGCGGTAACTAAATATGCTGTTTCTGCAGATGAGGATTATTATGTAAAAAAGTTTCCAGAGATAATTGGTAAAAGTGAAGCCATTAAAGAGATTTTTCATATTATTGAGATGGTAGCAGAAAGTAATGCTAATGTACTTATTACAGGAGAGTCTGGCACAGGTAAAGAGTTGATAGCAAAAGCCATCCATAAAAATTCTCTCCGCAGAGCCAATCCATTTTTAGTAGTTGATTGTACAACTATTCCTGAGAACCTTTTAGAGAGTGAGCTTTTTGGATATGAAAAAGGAGCTTTTACAGGTGCAACAGAAGCCAAAAAAGGACTTATTGAGTTAGCAAACAGAGGAACTTTATTTCTGGATGAGATAGGAGATTTACCTTTATCTTTACAAGGAAAGCTTTTAAGATTTTTGCAAGAAAAAGAGATCAGAAGACTTGGAAATACAAATAGAATTAAAGTAGATGTAAGGATTATAGCCTCTACCAATAGAGATCTTGAAAAAGCGGTTAAAGAAGGTTCTTTCAGAGAGGACTTATACTGGAGACTTAATGTAGTTAGAATTCATCTGCCACCTTTAAGAGAAAGAAAAGAAGATATTCCACTTTTAGTTAATTATTTTTTAAATAAATATGCTAAGGAAAATAATAAACCTGTTCCTTATTTAGAACCAGAGGTGATGGATGCATTAATAAGTTATGAATGGCCTGGGAATATAAGAGAACTGGCACATGTAATTGAGAGAGCAGTTGTGCTTTCTCCTGCTGGAAGAATTTCTCTTAAACACTTACCTAAAAGAATTATAGAGAAACCAGATAAAGAGGAAAAGATAGAAGGAGAAACTTTAAATTTAGTGGAAATGGAAAAGAAATTGATAATTAAAGCCTTGAATGAAACAGGATGGAATCAAACCAAAGCTGCTAAGATTCTTGGTATTTCCCGTAAACAACTAAGAACTAAAATGAAAAATTATGGATTATTGCCTTCTAAATAGCTTTTATTTCAAAAGTTCTTTCTTTTTAAGTCTTGACAACTCATTTACTGATAATAATTTTAGAGCATGGGTAGTACATTTGGTGACACAGGCTGGCATAAGCCCTTGGTCAAGTCTATCCATACAAAGGTCACATTTTATAACGGTTCCATCTTCTGGATTATATTGAGGTATGCCCCAAGGACAGGCTTCAATACAGTTTTTACATCCTATACATAAAGATTTATCAACAAAAACTATTCCGTCTTTTTTTCTTTTTTGCATAGCTCCGGTGGGACAAGCTTCTACACAGAGCGGACGACCGCAATGAAAACAGGGAACAAATACAAATTTTTGAAAAACTTTATTCTCAGAGAGCTTTATATCAGAAGGAAGTATTTCACAGATTTTAATCCCTGAGCTCAAGTTTTTATTAATTATACAATGCACTTCACAGGCACGACAACCTATGCATTTATCAAAATCCTGAACAATACGATATGCACTCAACTTTTCCCTCCTTTCTAAATTTTTCTTATTTTTACAAAGTTTTCAAATAAAACTCCTGTGTGAGTTCCTTTTCCAAATTTATCAAAAGCTCCTCTTAACAAACGACCTTCGTTAAGTCCCTTACCATAGCTTCTACTAAGCCAGGGAACATCATTTTGAAATCCTCTATACATAAAAACACATTCTGGATGTATAAAAGGGGTAACCTTAGTCTTTATTTTCCCTGAATAGTCTTCAGAAGAAACTTCTACATAATCTCCATCCTTTATTCCAAGTTTTTTTGCCACTTCTTCGTTAATCCATAATTCGTTTTCAGAAAGTATTTTATTTAATACTGGATTATTTTGCGTTCTTACATGTGTATGAACAGCACATCTCCCAAATATGAGCCTGAATTCACCTTTTTCAGTGCTTGGTTTAGGTTTTTCTTCATAGTCAATAAAATAGGGGACTTCTCTTTCATCCATTTTTTGAGAGGTAATTTCAATTTTCCCAGAAGGAGTTTTAAATTTCAACTCTTCTCTGCTGTAGATAAGAGGTTCTTTACATAAAGGCACAAATCCCTTTTTGTCAAAATCTTCTATTTTTATTCCTGTACCTTGAAGCTGATAATTCCAAATCTCTTTTATACTTTCGTAGGGAACATACTGAGCTAATCCCATTTTTTTACAAAGTTTTGTAAAAATCCACCATCTTGGTTTGGTATCATAAATAGGTTCCACAGCCTTTTTCCTTACAATGAAAGCAGGTTTAGCTCCTCTCTGAAGTCCTATTATGTCATCTCTTTCTAAGTAAGTAGATTCAGGTAAAATAACATCTGCAAACCAGCTGGTAGTTCCATAATCCACAGGGATGTGAACCAGAAGCTCAAGTCCTTTTAAAATTTCCTTAATATCTGACAAAGGCATTCCTGCAAAAGGATCGTATCTGTAAATGATAATGGCTTTTACAGGATAGGGATCTCCTGTTTTGATGGCTTTAAAAAGGTGCAAAATATGTCCGGCTCCATCATATAGAAATCCTTTGCCCAATTCAGCTTCTATACGTTTTTCCTTAGGTTGAGGAATTGGTTCGAGAAGGCTTTTTAATGGTTTTGCTCCCACTTCCTTGGGAGATTTAGCTAAAATCAGTCCACCTTTCTGTTCTATATTTCCAAGAAGTGCATTTAAAATGTATACCGCTCTTGCGTAATAAAAAGAATCTACATATCTTGCACCAAACCAGTAAGGATAAATTATGACTTGGGGTTTAGCTTCACTTAATTCTCTTGCTAATTTAATAATTTCTTCTTCTGGAACTTCAGAAACACTTTCTGCCCATTTAGGAGAATATGGTTTAACAAAATTTTCAAGTTCTTCCATCCCAAGGAAAAACTTATCTACAAAGTCTTTATCATAAAGATTTTCCTTAATAATTTGGTGAATTAGGGCAAGAACTATGGCGTAGTCTGAACCAGGACGAATTCTGAAATATTTGGTAGCTTTAGTAGCAGTTATATTAACTATGGGGTCAAAATAGGTGAGTTTTGCTCCTCTTTCTAAGGCTTTAAGGACATTGTTAGCTTCTTTTACTGCTACAGCGTCAAAAAAGGCTCTACCAAAGGAAACTATATGTCTGGCATTGCTGAAGTCATAACTTATCTGATTTCTCGGTATTCCAAAAAGGGTTTGTGCTGCCAGGTCTACATTTTTTCTGCAAAGATCGTCATGATTGAAATAGTTAGGAGAACCTATGGCACGGATAAAAACTCTTTGCATTTCTCCAAATAGACCGCCTCCCCTGTCAAGAAGAGCTATAGCCTTTGCTCCGTATTTATCTTTTATTGCAGTTAATTTTTCTGCTATATAATTTAAAGCTTCATCCCAAGTAACTCTTTTCCATCCTCCAGATCCCCTTTCACCTTTTCTTATCATTGGATATTGTGGTCTTTCTTTGTCATAAAGGTGAACCATTCCTGCAGATCCTCTGGCACAAAGAGCTCTTTCTATACCAGCCATATAGGGATTACCCTCTATCCAGGTTATCTTCCCATCGGTTACCTCAACCCTTATGGGACATCTTGCAGAACACATTCCACATACCGAAAACACTTCTTTTTTCATTCTGTTACCTCCTGCTGAGAGCAGCAACAGTTTTTATCTTTTATTAAATGCAAAATTGATACCTAAATTATAAATTTTTGGGGAAATTTAACAAAGATTAGTTTGAATATCTTAGAATTGTTCCAATTGGGACAGAATATAGTTCCAAAAGGGCAAATTTTTTGTTTTTTAACAACTTCTTTTTACACAATATAAAGAAAAAGTAGAGCATCTATTTATGGTATTTTTTTTGCTTCAGCTTTTCTTAGAAAAAACATTATACAGGAGGTGGTTTTATGAATGTAGATTTAAAGTTTTTAAAAAAACTTAAAACTTTATCAATGATATTTTTTCTTGTTTTTTCAATTTTATGGATTTATTGGTTAGGCACAGCCTCACTTTCAGCTAAAGAATCCGCTACTTTCAAACCAGCAAATGTCACATCAATCACATCTTCTCAGGAAATAGCTGATATTGGGTTGTCTGGGAAATTAGGTGAAATTATTTCTAAAACTCCTGTATGTAGTGAAACCGTAAAAACAGGATGTATAGATGAAAAAGCCCCTAAGGGCTATTTGGGAATTCCTGGAGCGCCTAAACCTAATTTAATTCTTGCTTTTATATGGGCTATCTGGGTAGGATGGATATTTTCTACAGTAGGAGCTTTTGGTGGAATTATGGCTGGGGTAGGGCATATTACTATTTATGGATTAGGTAACTATGCCAGCTCATTTAAAAAGATCAATCCAGCTTTAAATAAATTTCTCACAGATACAATTCGTGTATCAAATATGTTTTTGGTTGGATTGAGTGCTTTGATATCTTCTTTTAATTACTGGCGTATGAAAAGAATTGTTGCTCCACTTGCTATAGCAATGACTATTGGAGCTGTTGGAGGGGCAATCTTAATAGCCTATCTTACAGCTGGAAAAGTGAGTTTTAAACAGTATATAGGATATTTTGGTTTAGCTGTTTTCGTAATAGCAGGTTTTATGTGGTATGGAACCACCGAAAGAGCGAGAGCAAAGAGAAAAGCGGCAAGAGAAGCAGCTAAGAGGTTTGAAGAATCTGTGAAAAAAGGAGAAGCTGTAGAAGGAGTTAAACTCGTAAAATTTGGTTTAACTGAGTGTGTGTTTACTTTTGCAGGTGTTGAGTTTAAATTCAATCCTTTACTTGCTGTCTTTGGAGGTTTAGCTATTGCCATTATTTCAGTATTTTTGGGTATAGGAGGAGGATTTTTATTGGTGCCCTTTATGACAGATATTGTTAAACTACCTATGTTTATCGTGGCAGGAACTTCTGCTTTCGTGGTTATGGTTCAAATGATAGTAGGGATTTTAACCTATTTAGCAAAAGGAGTAATAGTGTGGTGGCCACTTATTGGGGTTGAACTCATAGGTATTTTTATAGGCTCTATGATAGGTCCTCGCACTCAAAAATACATTCCTGATATATGGTTGAAGCGCTTGTTTGTTTTACTTGCTATCTATGTGGGACTGCGTTATACTACCAAGGGCTTTCTTGGGAAAAGCATAGTTCCTCCTTATTAAAAAATTAATTCGAGAAAAAGCCCTGAGGGCTTAACCTCAGGGCTTTAATATCTTTGAGAGGTAAAGATGTCTGAAAAATTTGAGATTTACTATTATAAGTTTCTGCTTATCATTGATAGAATATTTATTCTTCCATATAAGTTTTTCTATTTTATTTTTAAAAATCCTGTTTTCGCTTATTTTTTAGGAACTTTTACTCTGGGCTTTTTAGCCGTATTAATAGGCAAGCTGTTCTTAGGTTCTATTTTTTACCTAAATCGCAAATATATAAAGATCTTAAACGAAGAACTTATAAAATGGTATAATCTATCAGTTGAAGCTTTGGAAAAAGAGGATTCAGAAAAGTTCCAGCTTTTTAATAAAGAAGCCAATGAATATTTTGGAAAACTTTTCTTTTTAAATATAGCTCAATCTATAAGTTTACTTATTCCTCTACCTTTTGTGCTTGCTTGGTTGCAATTTAAATTTGGAGAAATTAAATTTTTTCTACCTTTTTCAATTCCTTTTGTAGGAAATCAGGTAAATTATATTTTTACATTTTTGGTATGTTATTTGTTAGCCTGTATGCTTTATAAAAAGATATGCAAGTTTTTACCAATTTTTAGAAAAATTGAAGAATTTATAGCAATTTGTGGAGATGTGCAAAAAGAGATAAAAAGCATGGCAGAAGTTTTAAAAAAGAAAAAAATTTTAAACTGTTGCAAGATAGAGAAACATAAGAGTATTTATTAATATAAAAATTTCTATGCAGGAAATTTTTCATTTCTTTTTGACAAAAGCGGAAAATCCTTTTCAGGCTGGAGAAAATGTTAAAAAATTTCTTGATAAATACGAGCTTGTTAGATACGATCTTTTTGAAATAAAGGATTTTTTTATTCACAAACCAACTTCTGAAAGGTTCTGGGAGATTTTGGAATATAGTATTGAGAAAAACAAGGAGACTTTATTAAATTTTCTTAAAGAATTAAAAAGAGAAGGATTTTCAAAAATTGAAGATATTTTAGAAATCTCCTAGGGTTATCTGAGCAAAGTATTTCATATAATAGTTCATCTTGTATATGGCTTTTTTAGCATTGATTCAACTTTCTACAATTTAATAGAAGATTCGCACTCTTTAAGTAAAGCTCTAAGAAAAGAAATAAAGGAAAGTCCGGAAAATTTTTATATTGTTAAAGTCAATGCTTACATAAAAGAACCTCTCTACAAATTTGAGCTTTTGAGTCCAAAAAAGTTTCTCAAAAGATAATTTTTTTCCTTATTTATAGTTTTAAAGTATTTTAAAAGAGAGAATGTAATGCTATATTTGTTTTTTAAAATCCATTCTAAAGGGGTGTTTTTATGGAAAGAGTGCTTATGCTGGGCACTGATGCTATAGCAAGAGGAGCTATAGAAGCAGGTATATCTTATGTAACTTCCTATCCAGGAACACCAGCCACTCAGATTTTGGAATACATTGCAAAAAATAGTAACATCCCTTGCGAATGGTCTTTAAATGAAAAAGTAGCTTTTGAAGTAGCTTATGGAGTTAGCTTAACGGGAAGAAGGGTTCTCTGCTCTATGAAACATGTAGGGCTGAATGTTGCAGCAGATCCCTTTATGACCTCAAGTTATCTTGGTGTTAGAGGAGGATTTGTGCTTGCAGTAGGTGATGATCCTGGTGCTTATTCCTCTCAGAATGAACAAGATTCACGTTTCTATGCCTATTTTGCTAAAATTCCATGCCTTGAACCTTATGATGGAGAAACTGCAAAATTTTATACCAAAATAGCCTTTGAAATTTCAGAAGAACTTGGATTGCCAGTTATGGTGCGCAGTCAGACCAGGCTTCTTCACTGTTATAGCCCTGTAACTCTCGGAGAGATTGAAAAAGAAAAAGAAGTAAATTTGACCAAAGATCCTCAGCATCTTATCGCTATTCCTAAGCATGTTATTCCGCTTCATAAAGAACTAAATGCCAAACAATCAAAAATATTAGAAATACTGAAGAGATATAATTTTAATGAAATAATAGCTGGGAAAGGGAAAACAGGTATCATTGCCTGTGGTCTCACATTTACTTATGCTTTAGAGCTGGCTAAGGATTTACCTATTCTTAAAATTACAGCCTATCCCATAGATGAAATACTCCTTAAAGAATTTCTGAATGGTCTTGAAGAAGTTATTGTTCTGGAAGAAGGATATCCTTTAATAGAAAAGTTGGTTAGATGCTTTCATTCAAGAGTTAGAGGAAAGCTCTCTGGAGATTTGCCATTAGAAGGTGAACTTGGTCCTGAACCTCTCTTGAGACTTTTTGGAAGGGACACAAAAAAGCCCCTTGAAAAGGTTCCACCAAGACCTCCTTTTCTGTGTCCTGGGTGTCCTCACAGGGAGTTTTATAAGGCGCTTTTAGAAGCTAAGCCAAACTTTGTTACAGGAGATATTGGTTGTTATACTTTGGGATGTTTACCTCCTCTTTCTGCTCTTGATACCTGTCTTTGTATGGGGGCAAGTATTGGTAAAGCCATAGGTATTGCTAAACAGGGTGTAAAAAGAGTAGCTGCAGTAATAGGTGATTCTACTTTTCTGCATTCAGGCATTCCAGCTCTTATAGATGCAGTTTACAATAAAGCTGATATACTTGTTTGCATACTTGACAATTCTGTGGTAGCAATGACAGGACATCAGCCAACTCCTCACTTTGGTTTAACAGCAAAATTGGAGGAAACCAAAAAAGTAAATCTTAGTGAAATCTGTAAAGCTTGCGGAGTAGATTCTGTAACTAAAATAGACCCTTATAAAAAGGATGAAATGGTATCTGCTCTAAGAAAAGGACTTGAAAACCCCGGAGTTCATGTGGTGATCTCAAGAAGACCCTGTATATTTGTAGCAAAAAAGTTTAAAAAAGTCTAAAGATTTTCAACAGTTTTACTATCCAAAAGTTTTACTCCCTTTTCTTGAAGGAGGGTTATGGTTTTATCAAGATTATTTGTTCTTAAAACTACCAGAGCTTCTTCTCCGCTTTTTTCAACAAAGGCATAGATATATTCTACATTGATATCTTCTTCATATAGAATTTTTAAAACTTCAGCAAGACCTCCTGGTCTATCTTTAACTCCCACGGCAAGAACATGAGTAATTTTGGTAGTAAATCCTTCATTTTCCAGGGCTTTTTTAGCTTTTTCAGGATCATTTACGATCATGCGCAGGATACCAAAATCAGAAGTATCAGCAATAGAGAGTGCTCTGATATTTATTCCTGCTTTTGATAATACATTGAGAGCTTCAAAGAGTCTTCCTCTTTTATTTTCTAAAAAAACAGAAATTTGTTTTATTTTCATGGTTTACCCCCTTTTATTTTAAACCTCTTTTATCAATAACCCTTTTTGCCTTCCCTTCACTTCTCGGTAAACTCTTGGATTCAACTAAGGTTACTTTAACTCTTACTCCAATTGTTTCTTCAATTCTTTTTTCAAGTCTCTTTTTCAATTCCTCAATTTTTCTTACTTCATCTGAAAAAATTTCCTTAGACATTTCCACCTGAATTTCTATTTCATCTAAATAATGGGGGCGAGTAAGAATGATTTGATAGTGTGGTTCTACTCCCTGAACTTCAAGAATAGCTTTTTCAATTTGGTATGGAAATATCATAACTCCTCTTACTTTGATCATGTCATCAGTTCTTCCTCTAATTCTTTCAATTCTTCGTGAAGTTCTTCCGCAAGAACATTTACCAGAAATAAAAGCAGTAATATCTCTTGTTCTGAACCTGATCATTGGCACACCTTTTTTGGTTAAAGTGGTAAGAACAAGCTCTCCCCTTTCTCCTTCAGGTAACGGCTCTCCTGTTTCCGGATCAATAATTTCTGGTAAAAAGTGATCTTCCCATATATGGAGACCTTCCTGAGCTTCACATTCGTGAGCTACTCCAGGACCAATTATTTCGGTTAAGCCATATACATTGTAAGCCTTAATTCCAAATCTTTTTTCTATTTCTCTTCTCATTTCTTCAGTCCACATTTCTGCTCCAAAACTACCAGCTTTTAATTTAAGAGTTCTCGGATCTATCCCCATTTCATCTTTGGCATATTCTGCCAAATATAAAGCATAAGAAGGGGTGCAGGCAAGAACAGTTGTTCCAAAGTCTCGCATAAGTTCAATCTGTCTGCGAGTATTTCCAGCAGAGGAAGGAACAATAGTTGCTCCAATAGTTAAAGCACCATAATGAAAACCAAGCCCTCCTGTAAATACTCCATAACCATAGGCTATTTGAATTATATCTTCTTTAGTTACTCCCATCATGGTGAGAGACCTTGCCATTACCTCTTTCCAGACTTCTATGTCTTCCCTTGTATATCCCATTACAACAGGTTTTCCAGTGGTTCCACTTGAAGAGTGAATTTCTACAATCTCCGATAAAGGCACTGCAAACATTCCAAAAGGATAAACTTCTCTTAAATCGGCTTTACTTGTAAAAGGTATATACTTTATGTCTTCTAAGGTTTTTATATCTTCGGGTTTTATACCTGCTTCTTCAAACTTTTTGCGGTAATAAGGCACTCTTTCATAAGCATATTGCACCACCTTTTTGAGCCTTTCAAGCTGTATGTCTTTTAGTTTTTCCTCAGGTATGGTTTCTATTTCTTTGTTCCAGAACATGACTTCCTCCTCTACGGAAATGTTTATTCATTAACAAAATTAGAGGATTTTAAAAACTTAACTTTTTCATTTTTTAATAATTCCCAGGCTTTTTCCAGCTCGTCTACTTCAAAAACAAAGTATGCTTTTTTTCTTGTTTCAGCAACATAAACTAAAGCACTTTCTATATTTACACCCTTAGAGCTTATTAGCTTTACTACTTCATAGAGTCCACCTGGTCTATCTTCAAGCTCAATTCCTATGGCAGGAATTTTGGCAACTGTAAACCCTTTTTCTTTAAATTTTTGATAAGCCTTTTCTGGCATATCAACCAGAAACTTTATCACTCCAAAGTCCTTTACACTTATAATAGAAAAACCAAGAATATTTATATTCTCCTTTGCCAGAACTTCTGTGATTTTTTCAAGTTTTCCTGGTTTATTTTCTGCAAAAATACTTATGATTTCTACATAATCCATATAAATAACCACCTCCTTTTAGAGGGTTCTTTTATCAATAACCCTCTTTGCTTTTCCTTCACTTACAGGAAGTTCTCCGGGTTCAACAAGCTCTACTTTGGGACGCACCTGTATAGCCTGTCTCAATTTTTCTGTAATCTCTTCTTTAAGCTTAAGAAGTCTTTCAATTCTTCCATCAAAGAAATCTCTATCTATTTCTACTTTAACAATCATTTCATCGTATCCTTCCAGTATTATCTGATAATTTTGAGCAACACCCTTTATTCCCATAATAACATTTTCAATCTGCTGTGGAAAGATATTTACACCTCTTACAATGAACATATCATCAGCTCTTCCAAGAGGTCTGTCTATACGAATGTGAGTTCTTCCACAAGGACAGGGTTCAGAGATAAATCTTGTTAAATCTCTTGTGCGATAACGGATGATGGGCATAGCAGTTCTATCAAGAGTGGTGAGAACAAGTTCACCTATTTCTCCTTCTTTTACTGGTTCCCCTGTCTCTGGATTGATTATTTCTACATAAAAAGCATCTTCCCAAATATGAAGTCCCTTTTTTGCAGGGCATTCAAAACCAACTCCAGGACCACCCATTTCAGAGAGACCATAGCAATTAAAGACATCAACTTTTAACATCTTTTCAATCTTTTTGCGGGTTTCTTCACTATAAGGTTCGGCTCCTAAATAGACTCTTTTTAGTTTAATATCTTTTCCTGGTTCCAGCCTTTTTTCCTGAATTACAGTTGCCACATAAAGTGCATAGCTCGGAGTCATATGAATACAGGTTGTGCCAAAGGTTCTCATCAACTCTATCTGTCTTTCTGTATTTCCTGGTCCAGCTGGTATAACAAGCATACCCAGAAGCTCAGCTCCATAGTGCATTACAAGTGCCCCTGTGAAAAGACCATAAGTCATAGAGTTTTGCAGAATATCTTGAGAACGAGCTCCACTCATAAAAAGAGATCTGGCTATGAGCTTAGCCTGAGACCAGATGTCTTTTTCACTAAAAAATATAGCTTTTGGTTTTCCGGTTGTTCCACTTGAAGTGTGAAGACGAACCGCCTTTTCCAATGGTTCAGCAAGCAATCCAAATGGATAATCTACAAAAAGATCTTCTTTAGTAGTGAAGGGAAAATTTTTAAAATCTTCTAAACTTTTTAAATCTTTGGGTTTTACTCCTGCATTTTTAAATTTTTCCTTATAATGTGGAACCTTTTGATAAACTTTCCGAACCACTCTCTGTAATTTTTGTAGTTGAAGTTTTTTTAACTCCTTGCGAGGTAATAGTTCAATTTGAGGATTGTAGTATTTTCTCTCCAACTTTTTTTCCCTCCTCAAAAGCTTTGAGATTAAGATCAACCATTTTAGATGGAACAGAATTAGTTAACACTTCCTTCCAGATTTCAGTGGAAAAGGGCAGTAAAAGAGATAATACTCCAAGAAGAACAGTATTTTCAATTTTTACACTTCCAAGAGTTTTAGCAATCTCTTCAGCTTTTACTGGAAATACTTTATATCCTTTTTCTCTTAACTGTTCGGAAACATTTTCAGGATAGAGAGAAGGTTCAAGGGAAGCTGGGAGAATTTGTTTGAGATTTAGTATAATTTTCCCACCATTTTTAAGAAAATGAAGATACCTCAAAGCTTCCAGTTCTTCAAGAGCAAGCATAATGTGGGCTCCACCTGTGGGAATGGAAGGTGAGTGAACTTTTTTACCGAAACGAATCTGCCCTATTACAGAACCACCTCTTTGAGCCATTCCGTGAATTTCACTTTCTTTAACATCAAAACCACTTTTAAAAGCACACCAGGCTAAGATTCGGCTGGCAAGAACAATGCCCTGCCCACCAGTGCCTACAAGAACTAAATTGGTTACTTCTTTATTCATAATTTTATGTCCTCTTAAGATCTTTTTAGATGTAAAAATTTTAAAATTAAAATAACATAAATAAATCTATTTAACAAGATATTTTTATTAATCAAGGGTTTTGAAATGAAAAAATTTAGAGTAAAAATAAATCAAAAACTTGAAAAACTAAGAAAATTTATTTATAATCCACCATTTAAATTTATAAAAAACTAAAAAATTAAAAACTAATAAAGAGTATTAAGGAGGGCAAAAATGAAATTTCTTTTAGCTATTTTGCCCATGTTGATAGCTCTTATAGGTATGATCAACTTTTATCGTTCAGGAGCATTTGTTTCTGTGATTGGCTGGATTTTTGCATTAATTTTATCGGTTTACTATTTTCACACTCCTTGGAAGGTTGCCTTGGGTGCAAGTTTGGTTGGTATTATTAAAGCCTTTGGTATTACTCTGGCAATAGCTTTTACCATGTTCTTAATCTTTCTGATGAAAGAAACTGGGGCTTTAAGTAAAATTATTGAGTACATAAAAGGAATTGCAAAAGATAAGGAAGAACAGACACTTTTTCTGGGAATGGGCTTTGGTTCTTTATCTACATCCTTAGGGATGGTTACTCCAGCTATGTTTCCTCCAATATTTAGACTTCTTGGGTTTACTCCTGTAGCAGCTATAGCTATAAGTATTCTCTGTTATGATCCTTTAACATCTTTTGCTTTGTTTTCTATACCTATAACACTACCCGCTGAGGTAGCTTTCAAAGTGTTTCATATTCATCCTCCAGGAATAGAAACTCTTCAAGAATTTATCTGGGATTTTACTTTTAAGATTACTGCTTTTCTACCTCCTATATCTATTTCATTTGCGTTTTTGATGCTATGGAGTGTTGGAGGTAAAGAAGCTTTAATCAAGCACTGGAAGCCAGCCTTTTTCTCAGGTCTTGTCCTTTCCCTTACCTCTTTAATTATAGCTTGGTTAAGGATTTTGCCTGTTGAAGTTATTGGTATTTTTGCTGGTCTTTCTACCATGCTTTTTGTAAACATATATTATCGTAGGAAAAATAAATCCAGTGCACATAAAACCCTTACCTTTAATAAAGAACTTTTTAGAGCTTTTTCTCCCTTTTTTCTGCTGATAATATTTTCTCTCGTTGTTAATTTACCCTTTATTAAAGCTTTTCTTGCTAATTTACCTGGAAAATGTGAAGTTATAAGAGTTTTTGCAGATAAGAAAGAAGATTTGAATATAATGGCACATGTGTGGTTCTGGATTTTTGTAGTATCAGTTATTTCAATTCCCATACTTAAACCATCTTCAAATGATTTGAAAAAGGTTTTTAAACTATGGATTACCAGAATTATAGGTCCTTTTACCGCACATTCTTTATTTTTTGCTGTTGCTTTTATTATGGCTTGGTCAGGAATGGAAATAGTTAACAATAAACTTACACTTGGTCCTTATTTTAAAGAGTACAATATGAATATAGTAATAGCTTCTACCTTAGCTGGAATTTTTGGCAAGGCTTATCCTCTTGTAGTTCCATTTATAGGTTTAATAGGAGCTTTTGTTGGTGGAAGTGAGGCTGCTTCAAATGTTTTATTTGCTAAAATTCAATGGGAGACAACATTGGCAACTGTAGGAGCTCCAGCTTTTATGTGGATTTTTGCAGTTCATGCTGTAGGAGGTGGTATTGCTTCTGCTATAACACCTGCTAAAATTACAAATGCTGCCGCAACTATAGGAGTTAGTGGAAAAGAGGAAGGAAAGTTTATAAAAGCTGTGTTACTTCCTGTTTTATTTCTTACTCTCATTACTGGATTACTTCTTATGTTTTATTTAAGGCTATTTAGTTAAAAATTTGGTAAAATTATAAAAAGGAGAGGTTTATAAATGGAAGGGAAGGAAGAATTAGCTTATTATCGAGAAATTGTAAAAAAATTCAGACTTGAAGTGCCTAAAAAGTTCTCTTTTGTTTTAGATGTATTTGATAAGTGGGGGAAAAGACCTGCTCTTATATGGACAGATGGAAAAGAAATAAAAAGGTTTACTTTTGAGGAACTGACAAAACTTTCCAGTAAACTTGCTGGAGGATTTAAAGAAAAAGGTATAAATAAAGGAGATAAAGTATTAATACTTTTGCCCAATATAGTAGAATGGTGGATTTCTGTACTCGCTTTAATGAGATTAGGAGCAATAATTATCCCTGCAACCGTTTTACTAACATCTAAGGATCTGGAATACAGGCTATCAGTAGCTGATATAAAAGCAATAATATCCGATAACGAGAATGCTCCCAAAGTAGAAGATGCGGTAAACAATACAGGAAAAGATGTATTACTTGTTAATGTGGATGAAAGAAAAGGATGGGAAAATTTTTATAAACTAATTCAAAAAGATACTTTTTTAGGAGAAAGATTTAATTCTGATGATCCGAGTTTTATATTTTTTACCTCTGGCACTACAGGTCCTCCAAAAATGGTTCTTCATACTCAGGTTTCCTATCCCTTGGCGCATTTAATTACAGGAAAATTCTGGTTAAACCTAAAGCCAGGAGATATTCACTGGACAATAACAGATACAGGTTGGGGTAAATGTGCTTGGTCAAGTCTTTTTGCTCCGTGGAATATGGGTGCTACAGTTTTTGTAAGAAAAAGAGAAAAAAATTTTTCCCCTCAGATCTTGATTGATACTTTAAAAAATTTTGAAGTAACCAGTTTTTGTGCTCCCCCTACTGTATACAGAATGCTGATTAAAGAAGTTCCTCCAAAAGAATTGAGCTTTCCTTTTGTAAAGCATTTTGTTTCCGCAGGAGAGCCTTTAAACCCTGAAGTTATTGACTTATGGAAAGAACTCACAGGGGAATACATTTATAACGGATATGGACAAACTGAAACAGTAAATACTATTGCTATGTTTAGATTTATACCTATGAGGCAGGGAGCAATGGGTCTTCCCACTCCTGGTTTTACGATTGAGATTGTAGATGAAGAAGGAAGACTTGTAAAACCTTATGAAGACGGAGAAATCGCCATAAAAATTAAACCTGAGCGTCCTGTAGGACTTTTTAAAGAATATATAAATGATGAAAAAGAAATGAAAGAAGCTTTTAGAGGAGATTGGTATTTTACCAGAGATAGAGGATATAAAGACGAAGATGGTTATTTCTGGTTTCTCGGAAGAACAGATGATATAATCATAAGTTCTGGATATAGAATTTCTCCTTTTGAAGTGGAAAGCGCTTTGATTAAGCATCCAGCAGTAAAAGAGTCTGCAGTAGTTGCCAGTCCTGATGAAGTAAGGGGTGAGGTGGTAAAAGCTTTCATTGTTCTTAAGAGGGGATATAAACCTACTGAAGAGCTCAAAAAAGAACTTCAGGAGTTTGTTAAAAAGGAAACAGCTCCTTATAAGTATCCCAGAAAGATTGAATTTGTAAAAGATTTACCAAAAACCATCAGCGGTAAAATCAAACGTAAAGAGCTTAAATTAAAAGAATTTGGTTACAAGATATAATTTATTGTTGAATTTTTAGCCTTTTTGTGTTAGAATTTAATCAAAATTTATTTAAGATAGAGTGTGGAAGATGCCTATATATGAATTTAAGTGTCAGGATTGTGGGACTGAGTTTGAAGTATTTTTGAAAAATAAAGAAGAACTTTCAGAAGTAAAATGTAAGGCCTGTGGAAGTAAGAATATTAAAAGACTCATGAGTGTGGTAAATTCCATAATAGGTGATTCTGGCTCTTCTTCAGATAAACCAAGAATTACAGAAACTCACTCCTGCCCAACAGGGACTTGCGCCCATTTAGAACTCCCTGGTTATAGCAAATAATGTCTCGTTTTCTAATTTGGATTTTATTTTTACTTTCCCCCTTTTTATTTGTACTTTTCTTTTTATTTTTCGGATTAGCGGTAGGAAGTTTTCTATTTTTCTTCTTTACACTTCTGGGCATTTACATAGCTTTTCTAATAATAAAACTTATAGTTTTTTATCTTAGAACGAAAAGAAAAAAAGGAAGAAAAACTTACAAAATTCGGATAATTAAAATAAGCTGATTGTTATTCGAAATTAAGTTAAATTCATTTCCTCTTCAAGTTCTTTAAGTGCATTTTCTACAATTTCAGCAAGTTCTTTTGCTCCCAATCCTCTATAGATTTTTAAAGCTATCTCATAAGCTTCTTTAGCTGTTTGATATTCTTTTTTATTGCGATGAACATCCCCAATTCCAACCATTGCTCTTGCAGCTCTATGGGCATCTCTGTATTTTTCTGCAATTTCCAGAATTCTGTATAAATAGGGAATCATTTTTTCATAGTCTCTTTTTTCTCTGTAAATTTGAACAATTTTTTCTGCAATAATAGCAGTACTAAATTCGTCTTCAAAGTCTTCACAAATGTCTAAACATGCTTTGTATGACCTTAAAGCTTTTTCTAAATTCCCTCTCATGCTATAAAGATCACCCAAGAAATCCAGAATATTAGCCATTTCTTTATAGGCATTATTTTTTTGAAATATTTCTAAAGCTTCTTCTAAAAGAGATATAGTATCAAGAACGCGTCCTTCTTTCCAGTGGTGATAACTTTTTATACAGAGCTCATAAGCTGGTTTTAGGCTTTCTGGAATTCCTGCAAGATTAAAAAAATTTTCTTTGTCTTTCTCAAGAATATTTTTGTTCATCTAAGTCTCCTTTTGCAGATTTTTTACTAAATCTTTGAGAAAAACTTTTTCTAAAGAAAAGGTTTCGTAGTTAAAGAGTTCAAAATGTTGATTTAAATCAAATTTATTTAGATAGGACAAAACTTCCTTGGTTTTTAAGTTTTCAAAAATTTTAAGAATGAGTCCCTGAACTTCTGGGGTGCTATTTTCAATATAGTTAAGAAGTTTTAAGTATCCGTGTTTTTTCAATACCTGAGGGTTTTTTTCAGCAATTCGGTAAAGTCCATAAAGCACATAAGGACGGTATTCAGGGTAGCTCATAAAAGCTAAAAGATTTCTAACAAAGATGGAATATCTCTCCTCGGTATTTCTTATGATTTCACCTACGGCTTCCAGAGCTCCCCAGGCAGAAGCTGCTGAATCTGCAGAAGCATACAATAATCTTTTTATAAGATCAAGCACTTTCTCTGGATAGATGCCAGCAAGAACTTGAGCAACTTTGCCCAGAACTACTATAGTTTTTTTCCTGGAAACGATATCAGGATGATAAAGAAGTTTTTGTAAAATATTTAAATTAAGGGGTTCAGCCATATGATAGGCAATTAACAAAGAAATTTCGTTTTTTTCTATAAGTTCTTCTATCTCCTTTTTGGTTAATTTTCTTTTTTCAACTTTGGGTATATTGTTTGGAGCTGTTTTGTTAAGCAATTTTTTTAACTTGGGGGTCTGCAATTCTCTTATTTCGTCAGCAAGTTTTAAAAAACAAAGCACGCCTCTTATTTTTTTTGAGGATGGGTCCACTAAATGAGAAGAGATGTCATAGTTTTCAATCCAGATTTCTTTATAGTCTTCATTTGGTTCTAACTCCCAGGCTAAATCCCAGTCTCCTCCGCAGGCAATAAGCAGTGCTTCAACAAAAGCAGCTCCTCTGTTATAACCTGTTACATCACAAACATATACACTTCCACATTCACATATTCCTGCTTCTAAATCTGAAAAACCAATAGGTAAATAATCAGGCTTTGCAATTATTCTTCCGCAAAAAGGACAGGTAGGTGGTTTAGAGATTTTCATTTACCATCCTTTCAAATTCAGGACTAACAGGGTATCCCTTTTCTTTTGCCAGATTTAGATTTTTTATAGCAGATTCCTTATCTTTTAGATAATAATAGGCTACAGCAAGATTGTTATAAATAATTCCTGCTTCAGGTGCATAAGTTTTGGCTTTTTCTAAAGCAGATATAGCCTCTTCAAATAGCTCTTTCTCAATCAATACAGTAGAAAGGTTTATCCAAGCTTCTGCAAATGTTTCGTCTATTTCAAGAGCCTTTTTGTAACACTTTTCAGCTTCATCAAGGTTTCCAAGTTCAAATTCAATCAAGCCGAGGTTGTTCCAGGCTTCTAAGGATTTTGGATAATACTTTAGAGTAAAGGTAAAAGCCTTTTTAGCTTCTTCTAAATCTCCCTCCTGAGCCAGCAAAATTCCCAAGTTAACCATAGCTTCAAAATGAAAAGGATCAAGTTTAAGCACTTTCTTGAAGGCTTCCTTAGCCTCTTGAAATTTTCCCAAATTAAAGTAAGCTATAGCCAATCTATGTTGGGCAAAAACTGAATGAGGATTTTCCATGGCTTCTTTTTCTAAAATTTTTAAAGCTTCTTCTGTAATCATATCTTACCTCCTTAAAAGCAATTAAAAGAATACCATTAAATATGAAGTTCTCAAGACATTATAAGAAAAAAACCTTGATATTTATACTTCTTGGTATCTTTGTTTTAATTTTAATATTTTTTTATTTTGAAAGCAGATCTCCTCTTTTTAAGCCTCAAAACTTGGAACCTTTAATAATAGAAATAGAAAGAGGAGAGAGTGTAGTTAACATTGCCAGAAAGTTAAAAAAAAGGGGTATTATCAAAAGCGAACTTATTTTTATTTTTGAAGCCTTAAGAACAGGCACTTACAACAAAATTAAAGCTGGAGAATATGCCTTTTATCCATACCAGAGCATAAGTGAGATTCTTACCTATCTCAGGGAAGGGAGAGTTTATCTTCGTAAAATTACAATTCCAGAGGGAGCTACACTTTGGCAGATAGCAGATATCTTAGAAAAAAACAAAATATGTAAAAGGGAAGAATTTTTATCTTTTGCAGAAGATCCTTTAATAGCTGAAAGTTTTGAATTGCCTGGTCCTACCTTAGAAGGATATCTATATCCAGATACTTATTTCTTTCACAAAGACACACCACCAGAAGTGGTTATTCAAACCATGGTGGAAAATTTTTGGAAACACTGGAAGAAATTTAAAGATATTGCTAAAAAGAAAAAAAAATCACTCAAAGAGGTTATTACTTTAGCTTCTATAGTGGAAAAAGAAGCCTTGTATTCTGAAGAGAAGCCCCTTATTGCTGCTGTGTATTTAAACAGACTAAAAAAAGGTATGCCTCTTCAAGCAGATCCGACTATAAATTATGCTTTAAAAAAGTTTAGAAGACTGACCTATAGAGACTACTATTCAGTCAAAAGCCCTTATAACACTTATTTAAATAGTGGGTTGCCTCCTACCCCTATATGTAATCCAGGAGAAGATAGCATAAGAGCCGTGCTTTTCCCTGCAAGGGTCTCCTATCTTTATTTTGTAGCTAAAGGTGATGGAACTCATTATTTTTCAAGAACTTATAAAGAACACTTAAGAGCTATTAAAAGAATTAGGAGTGAGAATTTTAATCAAACTTCAGACCTTTCTCTGATTTCTGAAAAGCAAAGTATAAGGAAATAAAGTCTTTAAGCTCAAGTTCTTCCACTCTTTTTTCTTCTGAAATCCCAGCATTCTTTAAACAGGTTTGGCTGATTTTGTGCTTCAGCATTTTTCTCTTTTGAGAAAAGAGTTTTGTCAGAAAGTTTTTGTAATCTTTAAGGTCAAAAATATATTTAATGTCCTTTCTTTCTAATCTTATAAAAGCAGAGACAACTTTTGGAGGAGGAACAAAAAATCTTGCAGGGATGCTCATAAGATATTTAACCTCATAAAAGGTTTTTACAAAAATGGAAAGCCAGGATTTTTCGTTTATAATTCTTTCTGCTACCTCTTTTTGAACCATATAAAAACTATAAGGGATGTATTCGCTATGCTTTACTGTATTTTCTATAATCAAACTTGCTACATTGTAAGGTAAGTTTCCTATCAACTTTAAGTTTTTTTCTCCTAAGGAAGAAAAGTCAAAATTTGTAGCGTCTGCATTGATAAAAACTACTCTCTCATCTTTTATGATATTTTTAAGATGCTCTATCATTTCGGGATCTATTTCGATGAGAAAAAGCCTTTTTAAAGGAGTGTTTAACAGTTTTTTTGTCAAGTTTCCTGTGCCGGGGCCGATTTCTACAACCGTTTCTTTGGGTTTAATTTCTGCCAAATCTACTAATTTCTGTAAAATCCCTGACCCAATGAGTAGATGTTGAGCAAATTGTCTTTTTAGCATAAAAGTAATTTTAACTTAATTTCTAAGAAATCATGTATTAAAATTTAATAAATGATGCAAGATTATCCAGAAGAAATTTTAATATCTGTTAAAAAACCTTCTCGTTATTTAGGAAAAGAACCTTTCTTTCCTTACAAAGATTGGGAAGTCGCAAAACTTAAAGTTTGTTTGGGATATCCAGACTTATACGAGGTAGGAAGATCTCATCTCGGAATTAACATTCTTGCAGGAATTATCAATGAAAAACCTGATTATCTTTGCGATCTCATTTATGCTGTTGCTCCAGATATGGAAATAGAGCTTAAAAAAAGAAAATTTCCTTTGCTAAGCTACAATTACAGGAAGCCTTTAAAAGAGTTTGATGTTGTAGGGCTGAGTTATGCATACGAACTTTTAATAACAGGATTATTTCAAATTCTTGAGCTTTCTTACATACCTTTTAAAGCAGAAGAAAGAAAAATTTCGGATCCTGTTATTCTGGGAGGAGGTCCCTGTTGCGGAAATCCTGAGCCAGTATCAAATCTTTTTGATGCGATAGTGATAGGAGATGCAGAAGAAGCTATTCTTGAAGTGCTAAAAATAATAGAAAATTGGAAAAAAGAAAAGATTAAAAGGGAAATACTTTGGAATATGCTTAAAGATGTTGAGGGTGTTTATGTTCCTGTTTTGAAAAATAAACCCAGGAGGAGGATTTTTCTTTTTGGGAAATCTTTTTCTTTTCTGAATTCTATTCCTTTAATACCTCTTTCTCATGATAGAGTATCTCTTGAAATTTCAAGAGGATGCACAAGATCCTGCCGTTTCTGTGAAGCAGGAATTTATTATCGTCCAGTTAGAGAGAAAAGCCCGGAAGAACTGGTTGAAGAAGCGAAGAAAGCCTTTTCACTAACAGGATATAGAGAGGCATCTCTTATGAGCCTTTCTGCTGGAGATTATACCTCACTTGAAAAGCTTATAGCTCGTCTTGAAAAGGAGTTTTATTCTTTGCCTCAAAAAGAATACGTTTTTTCTTTACCCTCTTTAAGAGTTGGAAGTTTAACTTCTAAAATTCTTGATTTTCTTAAAAAAGGAAGAACTTCAACCATTACCTTGGCAATTGAAGCTGCCTCAGAAAGACTTAGAAGGGTGATTAACAAAAAAATAGAAATAGAAGCCCTTTTTAAAGACTTGGAACTGGCTTTGAAATTCGGTTTTAGAAAAATAAAACTCTATTTTATGATCGGACTTCCTACAGAAAAAAAGGAAGATCTGGAAGAGATTGTTAAACTTTATAAAGAATTAAGGAAAGCTTTTAAAAAACTTCATATAAGCATCTCAGCCTCAATTTTTGTTCCCAAACCACATACCCCTTTTCAGTGGGAAAGGCAGATAACCATAGAAGAAGCTTTTGAAAAAATAAATTACTTAAAGAAAGAGCTGGGAAAAAATTTTAAATATCATCAACCTGAGCAGAGTTTTCTTGAAGGAGTTATTGCAAGAAGTGGGAGGGAGCTTTTTCCATATTTAAAGGAAGTTTTTAAAAAAGGAGCTCGCTTAGATTCTTGGAAGGAGTATTTTGATTTTTCTTTGTGGAAAGCTACAAGCTGTGAACTGGGATTGGACCTTAAACAATATTTGAGAGAAAGAAATATAGAAGAAAGACTACCATGGGAACATATAAATCTCGGCATTAAAAAAGAATTTCTCCTTGAGGAAAGAAAAAAAGCTTATCAGGAAATCTATACAGAGGATTGTAGGTGGAATACCTGTGTTAAGTGCGGAGTTTGCAGAGGGAAAATTAAAAATTATTTAAGTAAAAAAGAGATTGATAAAGAAGAAAATCAAGACAAAAATTTCTCAACTTTTATTATTAAAAAGTTCTCTGAAAATTACTGGTATGTAATTTATTACGATAAACTGGGGTCTTCCAAATTTTTGTCTCAGCTTGAAATACTCAGATTAATAGAACTTGTATTAAGAAGAAAAGAGATTCTTCTTTCTTATACTCAAGGGTTTAATCCGAGACCTAAATTTGTATGCGATGAAGCCCTTTCAGTGGGTATTGAAGTAGAGGGAGAATTTTTAGGGATTGCTTTAAAGGAAAAAGTACCTGAAGAAAAAATAAGAGGGTTAAAAATTTATGAAGGGCTTATCTTTAAAGATGTTAAATTTTGTGAAAAAGGCAAGCCCTCTCCTCCGGAAAGAAGAGCTGTTTATCTTCTGTATCCTTTCAAAGAGAACCCCTTTCAGATAAATTCTACAGAAAACTTTGAAGTTTCTTTTAACGGATCTTTTTATACAGTAATTCCTTTAAAGAAGGGAGTTTCCGTTGTCAAATTTCTTAAAGAAAATTTTAAAATAGATAATCCTTTAAAATATTATCGGATAATTAAGGTTTATAAAAAATAAAATATGACTTCATAGAAGTTCTAATTTTAAATTTTTCTAATCTTTATTGAAATCGTAAGAAATATTTTATCTAAATATGTGAAAAAATTCTTTAATCTATTTTAACCTGATGAAGTTATGATATGGAATAATTATATATGCAAAATGAAAAAAGGAATTTTAGAGAGGACTAACAAAAATGTTTTTAAGAATGTGAAAAAAATCTCTAAATATTTAAAGAATTAAAAAAATGGTTTCAAGTTTAAAGATAACTATAGTGTTATTAAAGGAGGTGTGTTATGCAGGAAGAAAGAGCTCATTTTAAAGATGTTTTACCTGTTGCTATAGTTGCTTGGACTGGGGCATTATTAGAATGGCTTGATTTTTACACTTATGCTATTCTTGCCAAGATTTTAGCGAACATTTACTTTCCGAGTCACGACCCTGTAGCGAGTTTGTTAGCTTCCTTTGCTGCTCTTGCCGTAGGTTTCCTTTTTAGGCCCCTTGGAGCTCTTATGTTTGGTAAAATAGGGGATCAGTTTGGTCGTAAAGTTGCTTTTCTAACAGCTGTTAGCATGATGATGGTTGGAACTCTTGGAATCGCGGCTCTTCCTGGTTATGCTACTCTTGGAATTGTTGCTTCTATAGGAATTTTTGTGTTAAGAATTATTCAGGGTTTGGCTTTAGGAGGAGGTTATGGTGCAGCTATAACCTATCTTGGAGAATTTACCCCTGACCATCGGAGAGGTCTAATCACTGGTTTTCTTTTTACTACACCGGCTTTTGGTATGGCAATAGCTGCCAACTTGGCCTCAGCTTTGCAAAGCCATTTTGGTATAGAAGCTTTTAATGCCTATGGATGGAGATGGTGTTTTGTTATTGCAGGTATTATAGTGTTTTTAGTTGCACTTATCATTCACTTCCTTTACAAAGAGACTCCTGTTTTTACTGCTTTAAAGCAGATAAGAAGAGTTACCAGTGCACCAATTAAGGAACTTTTTACTAACAAACATTATCTCTGGCTTTTCGTTCTTGCTTGGATTGGAGTAATTGGAGCACACGGACCCATCTGGTACACCAACCAGCTTTATATAAAGTTCTATGCAAATGACTTAGGAGTTCCAGCTAAACTCAGTAATCAACTTCTTGCTTATGCTACTTATGCAGTTCTCTGGACCTACCTCTTTTTTGGATGGCTTTCTGATAAAATCGGAAGAAGACCTGTTCTTCTCTTTGGAATTTACGGAAATGCCCTTCTTTTTCCTATAACATTTTATCTCATGAAAAACTATGTAAATCCTCCTGAAATTACTGCGCTCTTTTTGCTTTTTGCAGCTGGAACTTTTATGAATGGTATTGGTTACAGTGGTGCTATGTCAGCTATGCTTCTTGAACTTTTTCCTGCAAAGATCAGAACTACGGCCATTGGTTTTACCTACAATATGGGATATGGTGTCTTTGGAGGACTTACTCCCTTTATGATTACGCTTCTTTTTAAGGTAACAGATAATCATTACTTTTCTGTTATTGTTTGGTCAACCATTATTCCTATGATTATGGGACTTCTTTATCTTTTCAAGGGTTGGGAGACCAAAGGAGAAAGACTCTGGGAAGAACTTTCAGCTGGAAAATTTGCTCACAAAGCCCTTATTTTACCTGCTAATATGAGTATTGGTGAAGCTATGAAAGAAATGCAAAAAGAAGGGCAACGTATTGCTATTGTTAGTGAAAATAGAAAGTATCTTGGAATTGTAGAAGAAAGGTCACTTCTTAAAGCTCTGGTTTCAGGGCATACTATAAAAACTCCTCTAAAAGAGGCAAAACTTGAAGTTGATGCAGTATTAGATTCAGCAAGAATTATTGATGCAATTGTATTGATTCAAGAAACCGGGGTCAAAGGAATTGCAGTAGTAGATAAAAATGAAAACATTTTGGGTTATGTAGATCCTCGTTATGTCTTTAATGAGGTAGCACTTATAACTGCAGGAATTAAAAAGCCTTTTACCGAGCGTGTAAGAGTAGAAGAATTTATGAATCGTCCATTCACTGTAAATGATAATGTATCTGTTATAGAAGTTGCTAAACTTATGAGTGAAAAAGAGATAGGATTTTTGCCTGTTGTAAGTGCAGATACAGGCAAACTTGTTGGCGTTATTTCTGAAAAAGATCTTATGAGTGTTCTTTGCTGTGATATATCTAATAAAGACAAACCTATAAAAGAGTTTATGATCAAAGATGTGATAACTGTCTCACCTGATAGCACACTTAAAGAGACTTTGGAGAAGTTTATTGATAATAAGATAAGACATCTTCCAGTAGTTAGAGACAACAGAGTTGTTGGAGTAGTTTCTGTTAAAGATGTCCTGAAACTTATCTAAAGTGAGGATAATCAATTTGATAATCAATTTCCTATAACAAAGAAGGGGACCTAAGAACAGGTCCCCTTTCTTTATTTAATACTTAAATTTTCCTTGCGAATTTACATTTTTTTGGTATTTTTAGGGAAAATTTTTTGTTTAGAGATAAACATGCCTGAGTGTTTGCCCTTTTGTGCTTGGAGATACAACCCAGAAAAAGTAAAAATAGAAGAAGTTGTTGCTCCACCTTATGATATTGTTTCAGAAGAAGAGATAAGAAAATTTAAAATTAAAAGCCCTTACAACATATTTCATTTGGAACTTCCAGAAGATTACAAAAAAGCAAAAGACTTGTTGGAAAGCTGGATAAATTCTGAGATACTCATTAAGGATAAAACCCCAAGTATTTACTTTTACGAGTTGAAATTTTCGTATCAAAACAAAAGCTTTGTAAGAAAAGGATTTATTCTTTTGGTAAAACTTAGTTCTTTTGAAGAAGGAAAAATTTTTCCTCATGAACGAACTTATTCTAAAATTACCGATGACAGATTTGAATTGCTAAAAACTACTCGTTTTCAGTTTAGCCAAGTTTTTGCCCTTTATGAAGATCCTTTTCTTGAAACCCTTAAAGCTGTTGATAAAAACAAGGAGTTTTTGTATAGAATACAGTTCGGAGACGAGGATCACAGACTTTATAAAATTTCTGAAAAAAAACTTATAAGAAATCTTTTAGAAATTTTTAAGAATAAAAAGTTTTATATTGCTGATGGACATCATCGTTATAAAACAGCTTTAAGATTTAAGGAATATATGGAAAGTATTTACGGAAAAAGTTCCTCAAAAGATTACAACTATATATCTATGTATATTTCACCCTTAGAAGATGAAAACTTACTTATGCTTCCCACTTATAGAGCCTATTATTTTGAAAAGGCAGAAGGCTTAATAAAAGAAATGTATAGATTCGCAACTCAAAAAGAAACTTTGAAAATAAATGAAGGTATAGAACTAAATCATTGTTTTGAAGATAATTCTAAGGAATGGGGTATTCTTTTTGGAGAGGAGATAAAAATTTTTTCCTTAAAAGATGAAGTTTTTGAAGATATTAAAAATAGGGATTCTATTTTTTCAGAAATACCACTTTATAATTTTTTATGGGTTTTTGAAAAAATTTTAAAAGTAAAAGAGGAAGCTCTAAAAGAGAAGGGGAAAGTAAAATTTATTTCAGATATAAGGGAATTGCTGAAAGAAGTGAGTAAAGGTGCTTTGGGTGTTGTATTTCCTTTCATCTCGTCTGAAATTTTAAAAAAAGTAGCCCTTGCCCAAAAACTTATGCCTCATAAATGCACATATTTTTATCCTAAAATTTTAACAGGTCTTGTATTGAATGAAATAAATGGTAACGATTTAAAATACAACACTTTGTAATGCTTGATGATAGTATTAAGTATTTCAAAAATTTAGAAGAACTTTATAGAAATTTTTTTAGAAAAAAGCTTAAGGAGGATATTTTTATAAGAGAAAAACTTGACAGCCTTTTACAGGCTATTAATAATTCAAGAAAAGCTTTTATAGAAACAGGCTCTTTTGAGTTTTGTGCTAAGTGTGCAAGAGCAGGTGAGAAGTGCTGTCAGGCTGGTCTGGAATGGAAACTTAATAGATCTGAATTTTTTATAAATCTCTTATTAGCAGAAAAGACAGGTTTTTCTATAAAGTTAAATCTGGAAAGACCTGATGATTGTTTGTTTTTGGGAGAAAAAGGTTGCAGTCTTATATTAACTCCTCTTTTTTGCAGGAATTTTTTTTGTGATAAACTTTCAAAATTCTTGGGACACAAAAAACTTATAAAAATCCAACACGCTATGGAAGATGAAGCAATTATTAGTTTCCAACTTGCAGACTACATAAATAAAAAGTATATAATTCCGTATTTAAGCATGGTAAGATAAAATGAAATACTATTTGATTACAGGAGTAGCGGGTTTTATAGGATGGAAAGTAGCGGAGTTTTTATTGAAAGATGGAAAAGCAGTTTTAGGTGTTGACAATATTAATGATGCATATGATATAAAACTCAAAGAGTGGAGACTAAATGAGCTAAGAAAATTTGAAAATTTTAAATTTCATCAAGTTGATTTAGTTGATTTTCAGGCAATAAGACTTCTTTTTGAAATTTATCCTATTTCAGCTGTAATACATTTAGCAGCAAGGGCGGGAGTTAGAAAAAGTTTAGAAAATCCTTGGATTTATGTAGAGTCTAATATAACATCTACTCTCAATCTTCTTGAAATCATGAAAGAGTTTGGTATAAGAAAAATGGTTCTTGCTTCTACATCTTCTGTTTATGCAGGGCAAAAATCTCCTTTTCATGAGGATTTAAAGGTTGATACTCCTCTTTCTCCTTATGCAGCAACCAAAAAAAGTGCTGAGCTTCTGGCTTATACTTATCATTACCTTTATGAGCTTGACATTTCAGTAGTCAGATACTTTACAGTTTATGGTCCTGCTGGAAGACCAGATATGAGTATTTTCCGATTTATAAAGTGGATTTATGAGGATCTTCCAATAAGGATTTATGGAGACGGAACACAGGCAAGAGATTTTACTTATATAGATGACATTGCAAGAGGAACAATTCTTGCCTTAAAGCCTCTGGGATATGAGATTATTAATTTAGGAGGTGGGAAAAATCCTGTTTCTATAAATGAGATAATTGATATTCTGGAAAGGCTGATCGGTAAAAAGGCAAAAAGAGAGTATTTGAACTTTCACAAAGCAGATGTTAAAATCACCTGGGCTGAAATTAAAAAAGCAAAGGAAATTCTCGGCTGGGAGCCAGAAATTAACATAGAAGAGGGACTTAAAAGAACTGTTTCATGGGCTCGGGAAAATATTGAACTTGTTAAAAGCATAAAAGTATAATGGAAAAACCAAGAGAACTTTGCTTTTTTACAAAATATCTTTCAGAAAAAGGCCTTATTTCAGGATCTGAGGGAAATGTTTCTGTAAGAGATAAAGAAGGTTTCTGGATTACTCCTTCTGGTAAAATAAAAGAAATTTTAAAACCAGAGGATTTAAGTTTTGTTGATTGGAATGGACAGTTTATAAAAGGGAAGCCTTCTTCTGAATGGGGTATGCATTATAGAATTTACCTAAGTAATTCATTGGCTCAAGCAATTGTTCACACTCACCCAGTTTTTACCCTTGTTCTTAACTATTGTGGATTTGATTTCAAATCTTTTTCTCATTTTGAAGGAAAGTATCTTTTAAAAGATATAAAGGTGTTACCTTATTTAGAACCAGGTTCTTCAGAACTCTGGGAATTTGCATCTAACCTTGCAAAAAATTCCAAAGTGATAATATTAAGTAATCACGGTGCTTTAACTTGGGGTGAAAGTCTGGAAGAGGCTGTTAATCTTACTTTAATTCTTGAAAAATTATGTAAAATAGAATATTTAAAGATGAAGTTGGAGGTTGGTTATGAAAGTAAGATCTAAGCTTTTTTATGAAAGGGCTTTAAGATCCATTCCTGGTGGTGTTAACAGTCCTGTTAGAGCCTGTAAAGCAGTAAAAGGGGACCCGATTTTTTTTGAAAGAGGAGAAGGGGCTTATTTAATTGATGTTGATGGAAATAGATATATTGATTATGTATGCTCCTGGGGACCTCTTATTTTGGGACATTCTCATCCAGAGGTTATAGCAAGTGTTTATTTTGCTTCAAAAAGAGGAACGAGTTTTGGTGCTCCTACTTGGCAGGAGGTGGAATTAGCAGAGCTTATAAAAAATTGTTTTCCTTCTATAGATAAAATCCGTTTGGTTAACTCCGGAACTGAAGCCACAATGAGTGCTATAAGACTTGCAAGAGCATATACAAAAAGAGATAAGATTATTAAATTTGAAGGATGTTATCATGGACATGTAGATTCTCTTCTTGTTAAAGCTGGTTCAGGACTTGCTACCTTTGGAATTCCTGCAAGTCCTGGAATACCAGAAGAACTTACAGCCCACACCCTTAATCTGCCTTTTAACGATTTTGAAGCAGTGGAAAAGGCTTTCAAAGAATATGGAAAAGAAATTGCTGGTGTAATAGTTGAGCCTATTGCAGGAAATATGGGAGTGGTTTTGCCTAAGGAGGGTTTTTTAGAATTTTTAAGAGATATTACAACCAGATATGAAGCTCTTCTTATTTTTGATGAAGTTATAACTGGCTTTAGAATTGGACTCTCTGGAGCACAGGGCAAATTTGGAGTTACTCCTGATTTAACTTGTCTTGGAAAGATCATAGGAGGGGGTCTTCCTGTAGGAGCTTATGGTGGAAAAAGTGAAATTATGAGTCTTGTTGCTCCAGAAGGTCCTGTTTATCAAGCTGGAACACTTTCAGGAAATCCTATTGCAATTTCAGCAGGTCTTGCCACTCTGAAAGAACTTATGAAACCAGGAACTTATGAAAAACTGGAAGCTATATCTCAAAAACTTGAAGAAGGTATTAAAGAAGTTCTCAAAAAATTGGGGCTTTTCTATAGAGTTAATAGAGCTGGTTCTATGCTCACTTTATTTTTTACCGAAAAGGAAGTCATAGATTTTCAAACAGCTCTGAGTTCAGATACACAAAAATTTGCTATTTTCTGGCAAAAAATGCTTGATAAAGGAATTTATTTGCCTCCTTCTCAATTTGAAGCTTGGTTTGTTTCTCTTGCTCATGGAGAAAAAGAAATAGAGGAAACTGTTGAAAAGGTTTATGAATCTTTAAAAGAAATGAGTTAATAAATAAGGGAGGGAAACACCTCCCTTATTTATTATTTTTCTGGTTTTTTGATCCAGGGCATTAAAGCCCTTAATTTTTCGCCGATTTTTTCTATTGGGTGTTCTGCCTCTTTTTTTCTTAAGGCATTGAGAACAGGTCTTCCAGCCTGATTTTCTAAAATCCATTCCCTTGCAAACTCACCACTTTGAATTTCTTTTAGAATTTTTTTCATTTCCTCTCTTACACTTTCGTTTATAATTCTTGAACCTCTTGTTAAATCTCCGTATTCTGCGGTATCACTTATGGAGTATCTCATAAAAGAGAGGCCACCTTCGTAAATAAGATCAACAATAAGTTTTAATTCGTGAAGGCATTCAAAATAAGCTACTTCTGGTTGATAACCAGCTTCTACAAGTGTTTCAAAACCTGCCTTAATAAGAGCAGAAACCCCTCCGCAAAGAACTGCCTGTTCTCCAAAAAGATCGGTTTCTGTTTCTTCTTTAAAGGTAGTTTCAATAACCCCTGCTCTTGTTCCTCCAATTCCCTTAGCATAGGCAAGAGCCAATTTAAACGCTTCACCTGTTGCATCCTGATAAACAGCTACCAAACAGGGAACTCCTGCTCCCTTTTCAAATTCTCTTCTTACCAAGTGCCCAGGTCCCTTAGGAGCAACCATAGCTACATCCACATCGGCAGGTGGTACAATCTGATTGTAGTGAATATTAAAGCCGTGAGCAAAAAGAAGCATTTTTCCAGGTTTTAAGGCAGGAGCAATTTCTTCTTTGTAAATTACAGGTTGAGTTTGATCAGGAAGGAGAATCATTATAAGATCTGCTTTTTCACAGGCTTCACGAATAGATAAGGGCTCAAAGCCGTGCTCTTTCGCTTTTTCGTAACTTCTTCCACCTTTTCTCACTCCCACAACTACATTCAATCCAGAATCTCTTAAATTTAAAGCATGAGCATGCCCCTGACTTCCGTATCCAAGAACAGCAATTACTTTATTTTTTAAAATAGAAAGGTCAGCATCATTATCCTTATAAATCTTCATCTCCTACCTCCTGCAATTTTAAAATTTTCTAAATCTTATCTGAATTATAGCACTCTACAAAAAACCTTTCAACTTTTAAAAGATTAAATTTAAATTTTTATGGTATATTTAAACAGTTATGAAATTCTCTCTGGAACACCTTTCAAAATATAGAAAATGGATTTTATTTCTTCTTATTTTATTTTTATTTTTTGTATATTTTGATAAAGGAATTATGCTTTTTATTAAGAATGTGCGTTTAGCTTATCCTGAAGAGTTTGCTTATCTGAAAATTTTTAATAATTTCATAGAAAGAGCTTACCGGGTCTTTATAGCAATCTCAGTTATTCTGGGTTTTTATAACCTTTTTTCTAAAATTCAGAAAGAAAAAGGGATAAAGATAATTTTAGGAATGGTGATTGTAGGAATTCTTTCTCAGGTAAAGTATCTTTTAGGAAGAGCGAGACCAAAGATAACTTACGAGACAATTTTTACAGGTCCTTCTAAAGAATATGTTTATGCTTCGTTTCCCTCCGGGCATACTTTCTTTATATTTGCAATGGCAAGGATTTACTCCCATATTTATCCAAAATACAGAATTTTTTTTTACGCTTTTGCAATTCTTGTGGCATTGGAAAGATTGTTAAATTTTGCCCATTTCCCTTCAGACCTAATAGCAGGAGCATTTTTAGGAGTTTGTTTAGGTAATATTATAATTTCAAAAACCTCTAAGAAACTCAAGGATTAATTTTTTGGTGTTTTAAAAAATTTTTTACCACCTTTTTGGCTTTATCTGGATCTTTTATGAAAAATAGTTCTTTATAAAGTGTTGCACATTCATTAAAAGAAAGTTTGTTTACCATCTGAATGGCTTTTAATTCTTTATTAGCGTGAGGAAATAATTCTTTCTCAGAAGGTACAAGCTCTTCTTTTGGAATGATTTTTATGTAAATTAAGGATCTTGCAGCAAGTAAGTTTTCTGTTTGAGGATCCTCTTTTCTTTTTAGAATATACCTTAAAGTTAAAAGTTCTCCAGGAGGAAAAATCCAGGACTTACCAGTAAGAGGTTTAAAATAATCTTCTAATAGAAATTTATGCCGAATCTTCCACTGTTTTCCAAGATAGATATGTAAAAGTTTTTTAAGATAGATATGTATAGTTCCAGCCTCTACATAAACTTTTCCTCTTTCTGGCAGTATCTTTAGAATAGCTTTAGCTCTTAGTTTATCCCTTAAACGAAACCTTTCAGCATCAGCTTTTGAGAAAACTTTTACAGCTTCTATAATTTTTGAAAAATCGTTTTCCAGCGAAGTTTTGTAATAATCCAGTAATTTTCCTATAGCTCTATTTTCTATATGATAAACTTCTTTTAATTTGGAATCTTGAAGAATTTCTTCTGGTGTTTGCCCTTCTGCTAATTTATTCTGAATTAAAAGTATTCTTTCCAGATAAGGTTCTATCTGGAATATTTTTTTTCCCTGATTATAGAGATTTTTTAAAATTAAGGAGGTACTTTTTACAAAATTGGGGAACCAGAAATCGTTATTTTCTACATATGTTTCAAGGGAAATTTTATTTTCAAGAAAAGAAAAGAACAATTCATTATAGGGTTCTTCAAGAATGATAATGTCGTGTTCTTTCATTAATTTTTCTGCAAGGGGAAGAGTTTCTATTCTGTGAGGGGAAAATCCTAAAGTTATCAACCTTTCCATAAAAAATTATTAATTACTTACGAGGATATTCTAAAAAAAGGGTAACAGGACCGTCATTGACAAGTTTTATTTGCATATATGCTCCGAAGACCCCCTCTTTCACAGAGACTTCTTTTTCTCTTATTTTTTGAGCAAGTTTTGAGAGTAAATCTTTGGCTACTTCAGGAGATTCAGCAAGATGAAAGGTTGGTCTGGTCCCTTTTTTAAGGAATCCACAAACCGTAAAATTTGAAATTAGCAAAATTTCTCCGTTTACATCTTTTATATTTAAACTGAACTTTCCTTTTTCATCAGAAAAAATTCTCAAGTTCACAAGCTTTTCTGCTATCCAGTCTAAAACTTTTTCATTATCTCCTTTTTCAACACAGGCAAGCACAAGAAGACCATGATTTATCTTTGAAATTGTTTGGTCATCTACTATAACAGATGCTTTTTTGACTCTCTGTATAGCGACCTTCATTTGTAATTGTTTTTGATGTAATTTGCTCCCAGTTCAAAAGCCTTTAAATTTGGTTCAAAAAGATGTGCTTTTGTATTACTCAGCATTTCTTTTAAGGCCTTCTTAAAATTTTTTTTATTAAAAATTTTAGTTATTTCATAAAAAGCTCCTACTACACACAAATTTGCAAGAAGAGGGGTATTTAGACTTTCAGCTAAGGAAGTAACAGGAACAAAATAGAGTTTATATTTTTTTTTCAAGATATCTAGATTTTTAATTTCTTCAGATTTTATCAGATCGGAGTTAATAATCGCTGTTCCTCCTTTTTTAAGAGCAGGAACAAATTTTACAAAAGAGGGGTAATTCATAATAATTAAAAAAGAAGGGCTTGAAATCAAAGGAGATGCTATTTCGTTTTCAGAAATAATTACTGTGCAATTGCAAGTTCCTCCTCTCATTTCAGGTCCATAAACTGGCAAATAGGTAACCTGATAACCTTCTCTCATCGCAGAAAGGGCAATAAGATTGCCTGCAAAAAGAACACCCTGTCCTCCAAATCCCGATATTATCAGTTCCACTCTCAAGGTTTTTCTCCTTTCTTTTCAGAATTTAAAATGTTCTTAACTTTGTCTTTAAAAGTTCCAAGTGGGAAAACTTTTGTTAATTTATCTACCTCTTTGTTAGCACTTACTGGGTCAAGTTTCCAGTTAACTGGACATGCTGATAAGATTTCTATGTACCCAAATCCCAAATTATTAATTTGAGCAAGAAATGCTTTTTTAAGGGCTTTTTTGGTTTCCAAGACCCTTTTTGGAGTATTTACAGCAAATCTTCCTGAAAAAGCAACACCTTCAAGCTCTGCAAAAATTTCTGCGATTCTGGGAGGGTATCCGTAAAAATTAGGGTCTCTGCCTTCTGGTGTCGTAGTTGTTTTTTGTCCAGGAAGTGTGGTGGGAGATAGTTGTCCTCCAGTCATTCCGTAAACTGTATTGTTTATCATAATAGCAGTTATCTTTTCTCCTCTTAAAGCAGAATGAAAGCTTTCGTTAAATCCTATAGCTGCAAAATCTCCATCTCCTTGGTAGGTAAACACAATCAATTCAGGTTTTGCTCTTTTTATTCCTGTTGCGGCAGCACAGGCTCTTCCATGAGGTGCCTCCAAAATATCCACATCTATATAAAAATACAAAAAGCAAGAACATCCTATTGAAGCAATACCTACACTTTTTTCTTGTATATTTAATTCATCTATAACTTCACATAATAATCTGTGCACTATGCTGTGATGACAACCAGGGCAATAATGAAAAAGAGTTTTTTTTAGGCTTTTTGGAAACTTGAAGAGCTCAGGCATTTTTTTATCTCCTTTTCCAATTCCTCTGGAAATGGTATAACACTTGGAGGGTAGGGCAGGGAAATAACCGAAGCTTCTCCATTAACAGCCAGCTTTACATCTTCAACCATTTGTCCACAATTAAGCTCTGGAACAACAAATTTAAGCGGATTTTTAGCCTTTTTGATTAATTCCTGAATTGGTTTTACAGGAAAGGGGAAAAGGGTTACTGGTCTAAAAAAACCTACTGGATATCCTTTTTTTCTTAAGTTCAAACAGGCATCCTTAGCTATACGTGCCATTGATCCAAAAGCAACCACTATAACTCTGTCTTCATCATTTACCAAGTTTTCATAAATAATATCTTTTTTCATCTTTTTATACTTTTTTGCAAGCTTAAGATTTCTTTCCTTTAGTTCTTGAGAACTTAGGAAGAGACTTCTAATAATTCTGCTGGGTCTATTTTTTGCTCCGGTAAGAGCCCAATCATTTTTGTTATATTCTTTTATTCTTAACTTTTTTAGGATCAGTGGTTCTTTCATTTGTCCTAAAATAGCATCTGAAAGTATCATAACTGGATTTCGATATTTCTCTGCAAATTCAAAGGCTTTTGCAGTAAGTTCGTAAGCCTCTTGAGCATTATGGGGAGCAAGCACCATAAAATGAAAATCTCCGTGTCCAGAGCCCTTTACAGCCTGGAAGTAATCTCCTTGAGAAGCTTCTATCCCTCCCAAGCCAGGACCTCCTCTCATTACATTTGCCACGACTGCAGGAAGCTCTAAAGCTGCAATATATGAGAAGGCTTCACACATTAGAGAGATTCCTGGACTTGACGAGCTTGTCATGGCTCTTACTCCCACTGCACAGGCTCCCAGAACCATGTTTATAGCAGCCAGTTCACTTTCTGCTTGCAAAAACACCCCTCCTCTTTTTGGAAGCTCTCTTGCCATAAGTTCTGGTATTTCATTCTGGGGAGTAATGGGATATCCAAAGTAACATTTGCAGCCAGCTTCTAAGGCACCAAAAGCAATTGCTTCAATTCCCTTTGCTAAAACCTTCTTTGCTTTCATAATCCTCCTCTCTTACAAAAACCACATCCGGACACATAAGATAACATATACCACAACTATTACACTTTTCTGGATTTTTAGCGTAAACTACTCTATAGCCATGAGTATTTCTATTAGAAGAAAGTTCTAAAACCTTTTTGGGACAGAAATGCACACAAAGACCACAGGATTTACAGCGTTCTTCAAGAATTTTTATTTTAAAAATTATATTCCCCCCTTTTTAAAGATTTTCCAGAAAATTTTTTAGGGTTTCAGAGTTCTCTATATTATAACACTTAAATTCCTTTTTTTCTAATATCTGAGAGACAAGTCCAGAAAGCACTTTTTTAGGACCAACTTCTACAAATACCCTAACCCCTTTGTTATACATGTATTCTACACAGTCAATCCATCTTACAGAAGATGTTATCTGTTTTTTCATAAGTTCTTTAATATTTTTACTGAATATTTCTTCTTTTCCAGTTACATTGCTGACAAAAGGAATTACCGGGTCGTTCCATGTAAGAGAATCCAGTATTTTACTAAATTTTTCTTCAGCTTCTTTCATCAAAGGGCTGTGAAAACCAGCACTAACTTTCAGCTTAACCACTCTCTTTGCTCCTAAATTTTTAACTTTTTCTGCTATCTCATCAATAGCTGGTATTTTTCCACTTATTACGAATTGCTTTGGTGAGTTGTAATTGGAAATTACTACCACATCTTTGGCTTTTTTTATCAGATTTTCAAGTTCATTTAGCGGAAACCCTATTATAGCATACATAGCTGAAGTGCTTTTCTTACCTTCCTTCTCCATCAATTTTCCACGTTCTTTAACAGCAGTTAATACATCTTCTAAAGAAAGAACCTGAGCTGCATAAAGAGCACTGTATTCTCCCAAGCTATGCCCTGCAACAAAGGAAATGTTAATATTTCTTTTTTCAAGCTCGGACCTTAAAACTTCATAACAGGAAATATTAACCATAGTGAGACAGGCTTGAAGATTTATGGTCTGGGTTAATCCTTCAAAAGGACCTTCAAAACAGAGTTTTCTCAAGGGAAGTTTAGTTATTATTTCTCCCTTTGTAAAAAGATCCTTAATGAAATCAAACCTTTCAAAAAAATCTTTTGCCATCCCTATGTATTGAGAACCCTGACCCGGAAAGATGAGAGCAATCACTCTTCTTCCTCCTCTTCTATCAATTTTTCCTCGGTTATTTCTTCTGCTTCTTCTAAAAATTTTATTTCATAATCTTCCGGAGGAAGAAGTTCATCAAGTTCAGATGGATTTAGAAGTTTAACTTCTACAAGCCATCCTTCAATATAAGGATCTTCATTTAAGATATCTACATCCTCTAAGACTTTTTCATTTACTGCTACAATTTTTCCAGAAACAGGCATAATAAGATCAAATACTTCTTCTACTGTTTCTATACTTCCGAAAATTTCATCTTTCTCAAAAACTTCTTCTTCCTCTGGTAAGTCAATTTCTATAACTTCCAGATTTTTTAGACTAAAGTAATCTGTAACGCCGATTCTTGCTAACTTTTGTCTTTTTTTCTTCACCCACAGATGATTATCAGAATAAAGTCTATCCTCTGGAAGTTTAAACATTTACCTACCTCCTACAAAAATAATATTTCTATGTTTTTATAACCAGATTTTTAAAATGGCAAGAGTTAAGAAGAAAAATTTTTTAAAATTTTTTCTTTGAATTTTTTATTGAGATTATAAGCCCAAGCCAGCACTACAGCTACTGCTCTGTAGAGTTCTGGTGGAATAGGTTTGTCAAGTTCTAATTTGTAGAGCTCTTTTACTAACTTGGAGTCTTTTTTAATAGGTATATTATGATTTTTGGCAATTTTGAGAATAAGTTCAGCAAGATACCCTTTACCCTTAGCAACAACCTTAGGAGCCTCTTCTTGTGGATTGTATTTAACTGCAACTGTTAGTTTTTCTTTCTTTTCCATTTTTATTAAGTTTACATTTTTGTGGGAATGTGCTATAATCTTATTAAATTTTGTTTTATAATTAATTATATTTATAATAATTTTTTCGGCAAAAATTGAAAATTGTGAAGGAGGTGTTTTATGAAGTTAACTCTATCTGTAATAAAAGCAGATATAGGAGGTTTTGTTGGGCACTCTTCAGTCCATAAAGAAGTGGTTGAAAAGGTAAGAGAGGTTGCGGAAGATGGAAAAGATAGAGGGATTATCAGAGATGTATCAATTCTTGTTTGTGGAGATGATATTGCTCTGGTAATGACCCATACTAAAGGAGTGGATTCTTCAGATGTTCATGAACTTGCTTGGAATGCCTTTAAAGAAGGAACGGAAGTCTCCAAAAAAATGAAAATGTATGGAGCAGGTCAGGACCTTCTGGCAGATGCTTTCTCTGGCAATGTTAAAGGTATGGGACCTGGTGTTGCTGAGATGGAATTTGAAGAAAGAAAAAGTGAACCTGTGGTTATATTTTTTGCTGATAAAACTGCTCCAAGTGCTTGGAATCTTCCTTTGTATGAAATTTTTGCTGATCCCATGAATACAGCAGGACTTGTAATAGATCCTTCTATGCACGAAGGTTTTATTTTTGATGTTATGGATGTTTATACAGGAATGGGAATAAGACTTAAAGCTCCTGAAGAATTATATGATTTATTAGTTTTTATCGGAGCAACAAGTAGATATGTAATAAGGGCTGTTTATAGAAAATCAGACGAGGAAATTGCAGCTTCTGCTTCAACTCAAAGGTTGTCACTTATGGCGGGAAGATATGTAGGGAAGGATGATCCAGTTCTTATAGTTAGAGCTCAAAGTGGTTTTCCAGCAGTAGGTGAAATTTTAGAGCCTTTTGCTCGTCCTTGGTTGGTTGAAGGATGGATGAGAGGTTCTCATACTGGGCCACTTATGCCTGTTTCTTTTAAAAATGCTAAACCTACAAGATTTGATGGCCCTCCTCGTGTGATTGCTGCAGGATATCAAATAACCGATGGATATCTTATTGGACCTTCTGATCTTTTTGATGATCCAGCTTTTGATGAAGCCCGTAGGCAGTGCAATAATATGGCTGATATCCTTAGAAGACAGGGTATCTTTGAACCACACAGATTACCTCCTGAGGAAATGGAATATACCACACTTCCTAAGGTTTTAGAAAAATTAAAAGATAGATTTAAATTAGTAGAAGCTAAAAAATGATTCAACCCTATGTTTTTGATCCTAAAGAATACAGTTTAGAAGACGAAATTAAGTTTCGCTGTTATAAAGGAATAGTTTGTTTCAACAAGTGTTGCTACGATGTTAAACTTGTTCTTTCTCCTTATGAATTTTTAAGATTGAGAAAAGCTCTTAACCTTGGCGTAGAAGAATTTATTGAAAAGTATGGAGAGTTTTATCTGGGAGAGGTAACCCAACTTCCTGTTATCTCCATAAATATGGATTCCTACTCCTTTGCCTGTCCATTTTTAGATGAAAAAGAAGGATGTAAAGTATATAAAGATAGACCTGCTTCCTGTCGTCTTTATCCACTTGCACGCTATCTTATTAAAAATGAAAAAGGAGAAAAAGAAGAGGTATTTAAAATAATAAGAGAAACGCACTGTAAGGGACATTATGAAGATCGTCCAATTAAGATAAAAGACTATCTCAAAGAGCAAGAATTGGAGCCTTATCTTTATTTTAATGACCTCTGGGGAGAAGTTGTTATAAAGAGACAAAAATTTTCTGATACACCTTTAACAGGAGATATACTGGATACCATATTTTTGATAGCTTACAACCTTCCAGAACTAAGAAAAAGTATAAAAGAGGAGGAAATAGAAGGTTTCCCTAAGGAATTTGCAGATTTGTCAGATGAAGAACTTTTAGAAAAGGGATTAATTTTTATAAGAGATAATATATTAACCGAGGAAAATCTAAACTGGTAAATTTTTAAATTTATGAAAATTGGGAAAGATTTGCAGGGGGAAATTAATATTATTCCCCTTGTGGATATAGTCCTTGTCATTCTTATAATTTTTATGATAACAGCACCTCTTTTGACTTCAGGCATTGAGGTAGAGCTTCCCAAAACTAAAGATACTCCTCTTACTCAAAAAGAAGAAAAGCCCTTAAAAATAACCATTACTAAGGAAGGCAAAATAAAGGTGTATGGAGAGGAAGTGAGTTTGAATAGTTTGGTTTCTTGGATTGCAGAGGCAAAAAGGAATAATTTAGTAAGAGAAGTTCAAATTGAAGCAGATAAAAGTTGTCCTTATGGAATTGTAGCCAAAGTTCTTTCTGAATTGAAAAGAGCTGGGATTGAAGAACTGGGATTGTTAACACAACCAGAAAGCTAAATTTTATGTTTACTAAGTATGACGCATTTTCCTATTTTTTGTCAGTTTTGGTCAATTTTTTGTTTTTATTGATATTTTTTTCAACGCTTAATTTTAAAATATCTAAGAAAGATATTGTAAAGATAAAACTTATTTCTCAGGAAAAAATTTTTTCACCTCCTCCTTCCTTATCTGTTGAAAAGCCTAAACCAAAACCTGTACTGACAGAAAAAAAGACAAAAAAACTAAATGCTAACAAAAGAAAAAAAGGAGTTATAAAAGAAGATAAAATTTCGGAAGATGAGATCTTAAAAGAAAAACTGGCAAAAATAGAAAGTAAAATGTCTGAAAAGGGTGCTGAACCTGATTATTCTCTTTCTAAGGAGGAAATAAAGGAACTTGAAAAAAAACTACTGGCATTCCAAAAGAGAACACATTTAAATAATACTCGGACTGGAGATCACTTTGGCGAAGCCTTAGGTGTGGAATATCTTTTTTTAATAAAAAGAAAACTTCAAAACAACTTTGAAGTTCCTATTTATTTAAGGTCTCAAAAAGATCTCTATGCAGTAGTGAATATAGAATTGTCTTCAGAGGGAAAGATTTTACACTATAAATTTTTAAAAAAATCAAGTAATTCTGAGTTTAATAAGGCAGTTGAGAAATGCTTAAAAGTTTCATCGCCTTTACCAGTTAACAGAAGCCTCAAGTTAATAGTTGAATTTAAAAGTGAAGGTATAGGAAAAATAAAATAAAAGCGGAGGGAAAAATGTTCAAATTGGCAGAAAGAGTAAAAAATCTTAAGCCTTCTGCTACTCTTGCAGTTGATGCAAAGGCAAAAGCACTAAAAGAAGCTGGAGTAAATGTAATAAATCTTTCCGCAGGAGAACCAGATTTTGACACCCCTGCACACATAAAAGAGGCCTGTAAAAAAGCTCTTGATAACGGTTTCACTAAATATATAGCTACCCCTGGTCTTTTAAGTTTAAGGAAGGCTATTTGTGAAAGACTTAAAATAGATTATGGCTTTGAATACAGTCCTGAAGAAATACTTGTAACCACAGGAGCAAAACAGGCAATATTTAATTTTCTTTTAGCAACAGTAGATAGAGGAGATGAAGTTTTAATTTTGTCTCCTTACTGGGTGTCTTATCCTGCAATGATTGAAATAGCTGAAGGGATTCCCAAAATAGTTTCTTCATCTATAGAAAAATCTTTTGAACCAGATATTTCAGAAATAGAAAAAAGCATCTCTTCAAAAACCGTTGGAATAATACTTAATAGTCCTTCCAATCCCACAGGACTTATTTATTCTGATGAATTTTTAAAGGGTGTTGCAGAACTTGTGAAAAAATATAACCTCTGGGTTTTAAGCGATGATATCTATGATAAGTTAAGATTTGATTTTAAATCACCTAAAAACATTCTTTCTATTGCTCCAGACCTAAGAGATAGGGTTGTTATGGTAAACGGAGTCTCAAAGACTTATGCTATGACAGGCTGGAGAATAGGATGGTTGATAGGTCCTAAGGAAATAATTAAAGTTTGTTCTAATATTCAGGGGCAGAGCACTTCTCATGCTACAAGTTTTGCTCAAAAAGGAGCAGAAATAGCACTTACATCTTCCCAAGATGAAGTTGAAAGTATGTGTAAAATTTTTGCTCAAAGAGCTAAACTTCTATCTCAACTTTTAAAGGAAATACCAGGAATTGAGTTTATACCTCCTCAGGGAGCTTTTTACTTATTTGCTAAGGTTTCAGCCTATTATGGTAAGGAAACTCAAGAAGGAAAAGAGATAAAAGACTCTGTTAGTTTTTCAGAGTATTTATTGGATTCAGCAAAGGTTGCAGTAGTTCCAGGTGTAGCTTTCGGAAATGATGAATTTGTAAGAATATCTTTTGCCAATTCAGAGGAAAACTTAAAAAAAGCAGTTTTAAATATAAAAAAAGCCTTGGAAAACTTAAAGTAGTTTAATTTGGGCAAATCAGCTTTTTTTCTTCTTTGACGAGTTTTCCATACTCATAATATTGAACTGTAATCCATTCACAGCTACCTTCAGATTTTACAGGTTTAGCATAAACTTTCTGAATTCCGTCTTCACTTACATAGGTGACAGGTTTTTTTGTTGTAGCAGCCTCTTTTGCAGCTTTGTCCATAATATAGCCAGCTGTGCCGCCAATTAGAGTTCCTACAGCAGCACCTATCACTGCTCCTCTCCAGCGATTATTTTTATCTATAAGAGCTCCCAGAACAGCTCCTGTAACTGCTCCAATTGCAGCTCCTTCCTTGGTCTTCTGACTTGTTTCAGGAACACAACCTGTAAATAAAAACAAAGAGAAGAGAAAAATTAATACTACAGCAAAACATCTGTTTTTAATCATCTTTTTACTCCCCCCCTTCCTATACAAGTATTATTTTTTAACTTTACTTACACTTCCCAATTAATTTCCCTTTCATCTTTTGGGTTATTTTCATTCCTTCCTGCTCAATCTTTACAACACCATCAAAGGTAGTTCCTTTATATGTTACTTTGCCTTTGCTTATTACAGAACCTTCAGGAGTTTTGCACTTTACAATCCATGTTACAGTATCTCCTACTATGTCATGTTTTATTATTTTACAATCTTTATTAGGTTTTTCTTTTAAAGGAATATAATCTGTCTTTGTCAGACAATGGGTAAAGGTATGTGGAGGCATTTGTATAGACATTCCTGGTATTTCCATTGTAACAGTAATCTGCCAGAGCCCTTCTTTCATATTAAGACCTTCAGCCATAACATTAAATGCTACAAAAAAGCAAGAGAACATTAATACTAACACTAAAAATTTTTTATTCATTTTTACTATCTTCTTTTTCTAAGTTTTAATTAATAACTTACAAAGGTAAGTTTATTAGTAAAAAGTTTAAAAGTCAAGAACATAATTTGTTATACCCAAGCTAAGCAGACTTTTAAAAATATAGATTATAGTTATAATTTCAAAACTTAAACTAAAAAACACAAAATACATAATTGAGGGTATAAAATGGAAATAATTTATTCTTTAATTAATCAGACACTTTTCTTTTTTGAAAAGAGTGGGTATCTGGGAATATTTTTTTTGATGGCATTAGAGTCTACTCTGATTCCTATACCGAGTGAGCTTATTATCCCTCCTGCAGCTTATTTAGCTTATAAAGGGAAAATGTCTGTTTCTGGAGTTATTATTTTTGGAACCTTGGGGAGTTTAGCAGGCTCATTGTTTAACTACTTTATGGCTTTAAGAGTTGGAAGACCTTTTATTCTTTATCTTATCAAAAGATACGGAAAAATTTTTTTATTAACAGAAAAAGGTTTTTATAAAATAGAAAGATTTTGGGAAAATCACGGACACATAAGTATCTTTATAGGAAGACTCTTACCAGGTTTTAGGCATGTAATTTCTATCCCAGCTGGTCTTGCCAGAATGGATTTATTATTGTTTTCTTTTTTTACTACATTTGGCGCAGGAATATGGTGTGCCTTTCTTGCCTTTTGTGGATATTTTTTTGGTAAAAATGAGGTTTTACTAAAAGAATATCTTCATAAGGGTTCTTACGGAATTATAATTTTCTGTATTATTTTAGTTGCTTTCTATATAAAGTTTAAGCTTAAGAAATGAGTTAATTTTCTGGCAAAGCTTTGAATAATTTTGAATTTTTGGGAGGAATAAAGGTAAAAAGATTATTTCCTAAATCAAGGTTGTATCTCAAGTTTTTAAATACTATTCTTATCTTTTCCCCAACAGTGTTTATAAAGTAAAGTTCTTTTACTTCTCCTGTATCAAGATTTACCATTAAAATTATCTTTTCTATATAGGTATCTTTAGAAATAGGAATAAAAGATATTTTCCATTCCTTCTTATTCAAGATCTCAAAGCTTTCAAGTTTTAAGTCTTTTTTTATGTTTCCTCTACCACTCATAAAACCTAAAGCAAGTTGAGAGGATATTATCTTTCCAGATGGATAAATCAGAACCTCTTTTTCTTCTGGATAATAAATAAAAATCTGAACTCCGTCTGAGACGATCAGAAATTTTTCTGGGCTTTCGTATTCCCAGCGAAATTTTCCAGGTTTTTTAATCCATACTTTCCCAGTTCTTATTTCTTTACTTCCGTCTAAGAAGGTAGTTTCTTGTAAGAAATCAGCTCTCAAGTTTTTAATGTTTTCATAAAAGTATTGAATTTTTTCTAAAACCTCGTTTATATTCTGGGCATTTAAAGAACTAAAATTGTTTGCGAGGACCCAGAACAGGACGAGGACGAACACCATCACTCGGACCAACAATTCCTTCCTCCTCCATTTTTTCTACCAGCCTTGCAGCTCTATTATAACCTATTCTAAGTTTTCTTTGAAGCATAGAAACAGAAATTTTTCCGTATTGGTAGGCAATTTTTAGAGCCTCTTCATAAAGCTCATCATCATAATCTTCGGTTTTCTCTAAAATCCCTTCCTCATTATCATAATTTTTAAAATCTGCCAGATATTCAGGCTCACCTAAGGTTTTTAAATATTCCACTATGTTTTTTACTTCTTTTTCAGAAACATAGGGAGCATGAATTCTTTCTAAATAGGAAGAACCAGGAGGCATAAAAAGCATATCACCTGCTCCAAGCAGTCTTTCAGCTCCCTGTGTATCAAGTATAGTTCTTGAATCAACCTTTGAGGTTACCTGAAAGGATATGCGAGCAGGAAAATTAACTTTTATGGTTCCTGTTATTATATCTACCGATGGTCTCTGGGTGGCAACTAAGAGATGTATCCCTGCTGCTCTTGCCATTTGAGCAAGTCTGGTTAGCAATGTTTCAACTTCTCTTGAAGACACTACCATAAGGTCTGCTAATTCATCTATAATAACGATAATGTAAGGTAACTTTTCTTCAAAATTTTCATTATAAGAGTCTAAATTTCTCGCTCCTACTTCCTCAAAAATGGCATATCTCCTATCCATTTCATCTACCAGCCATCTTAAGGCCTTAGTTGCAGTTTTTGGATCTAAAACCACAGGATGAAGCAAATAAGGAATTTTTTCATATACTGAGAGTTCAATCCTTTTGGGATCTATCATTAAAAATTTTATAGTATCTGGAGGACTTTTGTAGATAAGACTTAGAATTACACTATGTAAGAAAATACTCTTTCCAGAACCTGTGCTTCCTGCAATCAAAAGGTGGGGAAGCTTTCTCAGATCTGTTACTACCGGATTTCCCGAAACATCTTTTCCAAGAGCAATGGTTAAAGGTGAGTCTGAATTTTTAAAAACCGAACTTTCAAGTATCTCTTTTAGATAAACCAGCTCTCTTTTAGGATTGGAAATTTCAATTCCTACTACATCTTTTCCAGGAATAGGAGCTATGATTCTTACACTTTTTGCTGAAAGCCCAAGGGCAAGATCATCAACCAGAGTTAAAATTTTACTTAACTTTATACCAGGAGCAGGTTTAAATTCAAAAACTGTGATTACAGGACCAGGATTAATTCCTACAACCTCACCCTCTATGCCAAACTCTTTTAATTTTGAGACAAGAAGAGATGCTCTCTCCTTTAATTCCTCAGGTTTTATACGATAGGAAACTTCAGGAATATTATTTAAAAGTTTTAAAGGGGGAGGAAATTGTTTTTTCTCAGGAAAAGAAATTTCAACTTCCTGTTTTTCTGCTTCAGAGGTCTTTGGTTTGGAATTTTTAGAAATTGCTTCGGCTTTTTCATAACTCTCAACTTTTTTTATTTCAGATTTTTCTTCAGATTTAAAAATTTTTTTTACTTTACTAAATAAATCTTTGGGATTTTCAAAACTTAAAAATAGAATAAAAGTGAGAATAAAAATAAGAAAAAGGAAAAATCCAAACAATCCAAATAAATGGATTATTACAGAAGATAGCTCTCCTATAAGTCCTCCATTTAAAGGATATTTTCCGAAGAGATAGGCGTTTTTAATGTTCATATTCTGAAAGAAGAAAGATAGGATTAAGGAGAACCATGTGAGAGAAAGCAGAAAAATGCCTGTTAATCGTTTAATAGAAACTCCCATAAAATATGCAAAAATACCTAAAAGAAAGAAAGGAGGAATAAAAAGAGCAGTAAATCCGAATAAAAAAATTGCAAGAGAGGATATATAGGCACCTAAAAAACCACCAAAGTTTTTAACCTCATAAGCTCCAGAAACTCCAATTCCAGGATCATAAGGATTAAAAGAATAGATTGATAGGGTAAGAAAAAATACAAGTAGAAACAGAGATATATGAATTAAAATTTTTTTTAGATAATCCATTTTACTTTCTGTTTTAATTCTTATATTTTATTATGTATAACAAAAAATCAAAGATAAGGGAGAAGTAAAAAATAATGGATCTTTCAGAATGGAAGGAATTAGCCTCAGGAATTAAAAAAATAGATGAACAACACAGAAGACTTTCTGAGTTATTAGACTTGTTCTATTCTGGACAAAAAATAGGCTATTCAAAAGAAAAACTGGATAAAGTTTTAGATGAACTTATTAAGTTAAACGTAGAACATATGTTCACAGAAGAAGCTTTGATGGAGAGAACTGGATATCCAGGGTTTGAAAAACACAAAAGAGAGCATGAGTTTATGAAAAGAAAAATAGCAGAAATTTTAATGAAAAGAAAAAAGGGTAAAGAGTATTTAGTTGATACTTTGGAATTTTTTGAAGAGGCTATTTATGAGCATTTTAAAAATGTCGATAGAGATTTTATCAATTTTTTAAACGACAAGCTTAAAGAATATCAACCTTTTCAAAGAGATATTTTGGAAAGTGTTGGTGAGCGTATCCTTTCAAAGGATGAATTTTTAAAACTTTTAAGCAAATATACAACATTTTTAAAAGAAGCTAACCTCATTGCTGTTATTTTGCTTGATATAGATGATTTTATAGAAATAAACTTTGAATACGGTTTTGAGATAGGAGACACGATACTTGAGAATTTTGGTGTTTATTTAAAAAACAAATTAGTCCATCCTAAGATATTCTTAGGAAAAGCAGAAAAAGATGAGTTTTTAATCGCTTTTTACGATTGTACATTTGTTGAAGCTTTAGACCTAATAGAAAATATAATGGATTTGGTTAGGAAATATGAATTTAAATATAAAGGTGAGGTTATAAAATTTTCTGCCTCTTTGGGAGTTGCCTTTTATCCTCAAGATGGTGAAACAGTTTCTGAACTTCTTGGAGCCTGTGAAATGGCGTTAAAGATAGCTAAAAACAAAGGCAAAAATACTTGGGAGATTTTTAATAGAGAGTTTATTAAAGAATCTAAAGAAATTGTTAGGATTAAGAAATTGCTGGAAAAGGCAATTTCAGAAAAAAAAGTTCTTCCTTATGTTCAGCCAATTTTTGATTCAGAAAAGAGAAAGATAGCAGGATTTGAAGTCCTTTTAAGAATCGTTGATGAAAATGGAAAAGTAATTAAAGCAGGAGAAATTATAGAAATTGCTAATGAAAAAGGCTACATTGATAAACTTGAGGAGATAGTTTTAGAGAAAATCAATAATGAAAAAATTTTAAAATTATTTAGAAATAGATACTTATTTATAAACAAAACTTTGAGAGGAGCAAAAAAGATAAATATACTTATAGAGGAGGTTGAGATTTTAAAAGAAATGGTTGAAAAGTATGAAGTTTATCCAGTCATTGAAATTACTGAATATTCATTTATTGAGCACATAGAATTGTTGCCCCCTTTAACCCAAGCTATAAAAAAAGAAAAAATATATCTTGCCATAGATGACTTTGGAGTGGGTTATGCCTCTTTTTCTTACTTATTAAATGCTGAAACTGATTTTTTAAAAATAGATGGCTCCATTGTTAAAGAAATTTTAAAATCAAAGAAACATGTAAGCTTGATAAAGGCAATAAATTTTATGGCTAAAGAGCTTGGAATTAAAACTGTAGCTGAGTTTGTAGAAGAAGAAAAACTTGCAGATTTGTTATACATTCTTGGAATGGATTATTTACAAGGATTTTATTTAGCTAAACCTATGCCTTTAGAGGAACTTGAAAGATTAATTAAGAAATCTTAAAACTTGAAGAGTATTTGTAAAAAACCGTAATTAAGATTACTGGCTTTTCCTGTTTTTTTAATAAATTTTCCAGGAATAAAAATTGAATATCCTATAAATGCATTTATTCTTTTATTGAAAATTTTTTTCCATATAAAATCTATTTCATGTCCCAACTCTGTTCCTGCATCACCTGTTTTATCTCTTCTCCAGACTCCACCAGGAGAATACCATGCATCCTTATCTTTATCCAGAGTAAAATAGTGATATTCAATTCTTAAACTTTGTTTTTTTGAAGGGTGCAAGACCAGATCTACTCTGTGTTCTCTTAAATTTCTCCAAAAACAGAGATTCATCCATCCATAAAGAATTGTATCTGCACCGCTAAATATAGCATCAAAGGTTTCGTGTTTGCCATCTTCAGGATTTTTATCTCCAGAACCCACTACATACTGAGCAATAAGTTGTGGTTTCCAGGGTAGATCTAGAAACGTATAGCCAAGAATAAAAACTAAACCATAAGCGGAAATTTTATCTCCAGCGTATGTGCCAAGTTCTTTCACTAAAATTATATCATAATTCCAGGGACTTTCTTTACCTGTAAATCTTAATCCAATAAAATGAGTATAGCTATTACCTGTTTTTTTCTCTCCTTTTGCTTTTCCTGAGGTATCAGCTTTGTAAATCCAGAAAAATTCAAGAGGTGTATTTTTAAAACTATTATATAAAGCTATAGCAGTAACTCCATTATAAGTTTTATTAGGCCATATATGTGGATTGTGATGTATGTGGCGTCCTATTATAAAGTTGGTTTCAGCTATTTTAGTATTATAAATAATTCTTAGAGCATCCCATCTGTATCTGCCAGTGTTTCCCCAATCTCCAGGACCAAAAATTCTTTTATTTCCAAAAAGTAAATGCTGTCTTCCTAATCTAATTTCTAAATTTTTATTCATTTTGTATTTTAAATAAAATTCATTTATATCAAAAGGATCGTGATAGGGATTATTTTTTTCTTTATAATGTGTGTCAGAAACTGGAGAATCTATAATTTCTGAATCTTGAAGCTGAAAGCGGAAAGAAAGATTTTTAGAAAAATCTAAGTTAAAGTTAACTCTAAGTCTTGATAAAAGAAAACTTTGCTGTGATTTGTAATTTGGATTTAAAATGTTATAGTTATCATAAAATTCATAGCGAAGACGATAATTTCCATCTATATTTAAATTAGCTCCAAAGGAAACATTTTTTAAAATGCTAAAATTTATGCCCCAAATTATCCACAAAAGAAGGAAAACATTTATAACTCGCAATTTCTTTTGTAAGATCAAGTTTTATTTTTTTAAAACAAGTTTTTAATAATATTCAAATAATATGGAAGGTTTTTCCATAAAAGTTTAATTCCTACTCCGATAAGTATGATTCCGAACATTTGTTTTATCCACTGAGATTTCATTTTTTCTTTCATCACTCTTGCTCCTATTTGAGAGCCTATTATCACTGCAATAGTGGTAAAAATCATCAAAGGCACATTAAAGTGTCCTGTGGTTATATGTCCCAGAAACCCTGAAAAGGATGAAAAAATAACAATAAAACTATTTGTTGCAGCTGCTATTTTGGTCTCATAACCGATAACAATCATTAAAGGAACAAATAAAAATCCACCTCCGATACCGAGCATACCTGCTATAAGTCCTATAAAAGCCCCACCAATAATCATTAAAATCAGTTTCAATTTATAGGAATAAAATTTTTTCTGTTCCTTTGACGAAGAAAATAACATTTTTAGTCCTGCAAACCATATAGCTATTATAAAAAATAGCATTAACAATTTTACAGGAATAAATTCTGTTAAATAAGCACCTATCGGGGCACTTAAAGAGGAAGAAATTAGGAGAGGCAAAGCTCCTTTTATATCCACCATCTTTGCTCTTAAGTAATATATAGCAGCTGAGAGAGCAGTAATCCCATTTAAAAGTAATCCTGTTGGAATAGCAACAGTTTTAAAATCATATCCCAGCCAGTAAAATACAGGTACATAAAGAAGTGCCCCTCCTAATCCAAGCATAGAAAATATAAAAGAGAGAACCAAAACAGAAAAAGTAGCTAGAATCAACATAAACAGTCTCTTTTTTACCTTTCAAATCCCTCGGTATAGCCTGCACAATCAATGCAGACTTTTTTCTCTCCAAGAATTCTTACATAAGGCATAGAAACCCATTCTCCACAAATATCACAGACAATAGAACCGAGAATTTCTTCTGGTGGTTCAAAATTTGTATCTTTTACAGGACTTATGAAAAATATTTCATCTTCAGGTGCTTCAAGCACTATATTGATAGCTTCCATAGCTTCTTCATCTGGAATTTCTGTAGGAGGAATCCCAGCTGCTCTCTTCTTCATAAAAGCAGTATTAGCAATTTTATCTTTTAGCTTTCCATTATAGGCTATACGAATTTCTTTCCAATTTTTAATGTCTATAAGAGTAAAAGCAAGCTTTCCTTTTAAGGTTTTTATTAGATTTCCTTTTCCTATAGAACAACCAGTTGCTACCTGAACACCATCAGCAAAACATACAGCACCATGGGCATGTCCAACTTCAATGAGACAATAAAGAGAGCGAGTTCCTGTCCTTTGTGTTTTAAGTTCTCTTAAGGCAATAAGACCTGCTCTTAATCCCAAAGCAGAGGCCCAGCACTTATGTCCGTGAAAATCAAACAACAATTTTAGAAGATCTTTTTTTATTTCCATAATGACACCTCCTTCTTTTTGATTAGAGCCAAAGGCAAAAGTTTTACCTTTTGTGTTTTCAATGACTGATAAGATTAAAAACCTTTTAAAAAGGTTAGAGTCATCAAGACTGTAAAAAATTCGAGTGCCTTCCTTTCTCATTTTAACTAATCCAGCATCTTTCAAAATATTTAGGTGAAAAGACACCTTTGGCTGGCTCATTTTTAAAATAGAAACAATTTCACAGACACAAAGTTCCCCATTTTCAAGAAGTGCTAATAATTTTAATCTTGTTTCATCAGAGAGAGCTTTAAAAATTTTCACTAAATCACTTGTATTCATAAAAAATATAAAAAATTTTTGATATAATTTTGATCTATTTTAAGATTAAATTTAAAAAAATCAAGCGAATTAATAAAAAAATTTTAATAAACTTGTTAGTTCTAATTTTAGTGGAAGAATAGCAAAATTGTGATAAAGTAATAAAAATTTAGATAAATACTTAGATTAAAAGGTGCGTAAAATGCTCAATTATAAAGTTCTTTTCATAGATGTAGGTGCATTAAAGTGGGAGATAAGAGAATATAAAATTCCTCTACATTTAGGTCCTGTTGATATTGGAATTAAAATTCATTTAGAGGAAGTAGAGAGTTGGAAATATGATGTTTTTAGTCCACAAAATGTTTTATTTCTTGGAACGGGTCCTTTTGCTGGAAGCAAAATTTTTGGAACTCACAGATTGGTGGCAGTTTTTAGAAGTTCAGAAAGTTTGGGGCTTCATGTTTCTGAAGCTGGTGGGGCAGGGTATAAATTTATAGGTTCTGGTATAAACGGATTTGCTATTTTTGGTAAAAGCGAAATTCCTCTTCTTATTTTTGTAGAAGGAAGAGAAAAAACTAATGTCAGGTTTGAGAAAATTAGTATGGATAACTTAAATAGAATATATGAGGGTTATGAAAACTATTTTGGAGCTTATGCTTTAACTAAGTGGTTGTTAGATATCTACAGTGATTTCTTTGTTAAAAACAATGCCAGAGCAGTTGTAGTGGGCCCTGGTGCATGGCAGACAAGATTTGGTTCTCTTGTTTCTATAGATGTAAATCCTCAATTAAAAAATTTAATTATCGGAAGTGAAGATTTTTCAGGAAGAGGGGGTGCAGGCTCAGTTTTAGCTCAGGCGCATAATGTAGCAGGGATAATTGCAGGTGGAAAAATAAAACCAGAACTTCCAGAAATATTTACCAACATTAAAAATTTTAATGAGTATTTTAAAAAGATTACAGGAAGGGAATTTTTTAACGCAGTTAATATGGCAACTACTAAATATAGATTTGATCCTAAAACAGGAGCAGGAGGAACTTTTGGCTCTAACTATCCCTATTATAAAGAATGGCTTCCTACTTTTTGTTATAATAGTATTTATTTAAAAAAAGAAATAAGAAGGAAAATTTCAGATATAATTTTAAAAAATTACTGGGGACCTTTTAAAGAAGAAACTTTTGTAAAAACCAGAAGCTGGAAAACCTGCGGAGAGCCCTGTCCAGTTGCTTGTAAAAAAATTTGGAAGAGAAAAAAAGTGGATTATGAGCCATTTCAGGGAGTTGGTCCCTTAATAGGAGTTTTTGATCTTAAAGAAGTCTCAAAAATTGTAGATATCATAGACAATGCAGGGCTTGATGCCATTACTACAGGACATATAGTTGCCTTTCTCTTAGAGGCTGTAAATAAAGGCTTGCTGACCTGTGAAGAAGTAGGTATATCTACACACCCCAATCTTGATCCTTTAACCTTAAATCCTGAAAAATGGCACATAAATGGAGTTTTAGCTGTGGAAATTGTTCAAAATTTACTTAATAAAAAAACTCAAGTTTTAAAAGATGTTGCAGAAAAAGGCTTAAGAAAAGCAATTAAAAAATTAGATGAGAAATATGAAACAAGGATTGGAAAAGTTGGGATGTCTTTTAAAGATATAGCTCTTTATCAACCTTATGGAGAAGAAGGATATATGACTCCTAATTTTTACTGGACTCTTGGTTTTTTTGTGCCTATTTTTGTGTCTGGAAAGTACTGGACGGAATACAGGTTAGTTTTTACAGAACCTGAGGAATTTGTAAAACTTGTTTACGAAAGGGCAATTAAAGAACTTGCTATATCAAACGCAGGTTTTTGCAGATTTCATAGAGGATGGGCTGAAAATCTACTTGACAGATTTTATGAAAAATTAGGAATAGAAGGATTTGAAGACAAAATTAAAAATATTTATAAAAATATAGCTATATATAACATTAAAGCGGGTGCTATTCCTAAACCTTTAGAGGGAGAGAAAGCTATAGATATTTTTAGCACTTTAGCAGAGGAGTTGCAGGTTCAGAGATGGGCTATGAAGTTTTCTAAAAACAAAAGAAGAGCTTATCAAGAGTGGTTTGATAGGTTTTTTCTTACATATATTTATTATTTAGGACTGGATCTTTCTATAATCCGTTAATAATTTATAAGAATTTTCAAAAAAAATTAAAAAAAAGACAAAAAAAAATCATAAAATTCGTAATAAACTGAAAATATTTCTAAAATTCTTTTATAGTTATTCTTGCTTTTTTTCTTAAACTTAAATAAGATAAATATTACAAAATATAACTAAAGGAGGTTAGCTATGCTTAATTTGAAAGAATTGAGTAGACGTGATTTTCTTAAGATATGCACCATTGTAACAGCTACAATGGGATTACCTCATACAATGGTAGAGAAAGTAGAAGCAGCAATGAAAAAAGGTCCTAAGCCTACAGTAATTTGGTTGCACTTTATGGAATGCACAGGTTGCACAGAAGCACTTTTAAGAGCCTCCCATCCCCCAATTGGTAGGCTTCTTCTTGATATTATAAATTTAGAATATCACGAAACCCTTATGCCAGCTGCAGGAAAACAGGCAGAAGAAGTTCTTCATCAAACTAAGGAAAAGTATAAAGGAAAGTATATCTGTGTAGTAGAGGGAGCTGTTTCTACAAAGGATGGAGGTATTTATTGTAAAATAGCTGGAAAGCCTGCTATTGAAATTTTAAAAGAAGTTACTAAAGATGCTATGTTAGTTATTGCCTATGGAACTTGTGCTGCATTTGGTGGACTTCAGGCAGCAAGGCCTAATCCAACAGGTGCAGTAGGAGTTAAAGATGTAATTGGAACAGATAAACTTGTAAATATATCTGGATGTCCACCTAATCCTTATAATTTCCTTGCTACAGTGAGTTACATTTTAACTTTTGGTAAGCTTCCTGAACTTGATGAATTAAGAAGACCAAAATTTGCATACGGAACACTTATTCATGATCACTGTGAAAGAAGAGGTCATTTTGATGAAGGAAGATTTGCAGAAAGATTTGGAGATGAAGGACATAGAAAGGGATATTGCTTGTATAAACTTGGATGTAAGGGACCAGTTACTTACTCCAATTGTCCTGCTATAAGATTCTGTGATGTTGGAGTATGGCCTGTTTCTGCAGGTCATCCATGTATTGGTTGTACAGAGCCTAATTTCTGGGATGATATGGCACCATTTTATGAATCCTTAGGATAATTAGATAATAATAAATTTAAGAAAAATTTTAAAAATAAAGGAGGATAACTATGGGTAGGAAGATTACAGTTGATCCTATAACAAGGATTGAGGGGCACCTTAGAATTGATGTAGAAGTTGATGGTGGAAGAATAGTAAATGCTTGGGCTTCTGCTCAGATGTGGAGAGGAGTTGAAGTTATTTTAAGGGGAAGAGATCCAAGAGATGCTTGTCTTATTACTCAAAGAATTTGTGGAGTTTGTACTACAGTCCATAATATCGCATCTGTAAGGGCAGTAGAAAATGCCTTAGGAATGGAAATTCCTCTTAATGCTCAGTTAGTAAGAAATATTATACTTGCAGCTCATGGTATGCATGACCATATAGTGCATTTCTATCATCTTTCTGCTCTTGACTGGGTTGATATTATTTCTGCTTTAAAAGCAGATCCTAAGAAAACTGCAGAACTTGCGCAAACCTTATCTGATTGGAAAGGGAATAGTGTAACTTATTTTAAAGCTGTGCAAGAGAAACTTAAAGCTTTGGTAGATAGTGGTCAAATTGGTCCTTTTACCAATGGTTACTGGGGACATCCTCAAATGAAACTTTCTCCAGAAGTTAATTTGCTTGCAGTAGGACACTACCTTGCTGCTCTTGAATATCAGTTTATACCTAATAAGGTAGTTGCTATATTGGGAGGAAAAAATCCTCATATTCAGACTGTTACAGTTGGAGGAGTTGGTTTAGCTATTGATCCTGATAGTGATTCAGCACTTAATAGAGAGAGACTCGATTATATTCGTGAATTGTTGATGCAAGCAAAGGAATTTGTCCAGAAGGTTTATCTTAACGATGTTATAGCTGTTGGTTGTCTCTATGCAGACTGGACAAAGATTGGAGGAGGTGTGCCCAATTACTTAGCTGTTCCAGATATGCCTCTTGATACAAAAGGAACTAAGTTTGATCTACCTGGAGGAACGATATTCAATAGAGATCTTGGAACCTTTACACCGATTAAGAGCTTTAATGATCCATACTTCAGAGACAATGTTGCTGAAGATGTTGTTCACTCCTGGTATAAAGATACTGGACCGAGACATCCATGGCAGGGTGAAACTGTTCCTAATTATACTGATTTTAATGCTGATGGTAAGTATAGCTGGGCTAAGGCTCCAAGATTTAAAGGTGAACCTATGCAGGTTGGTCCTGTTTCCCAAGTATTAGCAGGTATAGCTTCTAAGCATGAACCTACAATGAAATGGGTAAATTATGCAGTAGAGAAAGCAAAAGCCCTTGGTGTTAATATTGGTGTAGATGCATTTCACTCCACTATTGGAAGACACTTGGCAAGAGCAATTAGAGCAGCTGTTCTTGCAGACCTTGCTTTGAAACACCTTGACCTTCTTGAAAAGAACATTGCTAAAGGTGATCTTGAAGTGTGGAACGAAGTAAAATTCCCAGCTGGAGAAATTAAGGGATTTGGATTCCATGAAGCACCAAGAGGAACACTTTCTCACTGGACAGTAATTGAAAATGGAAAGATCAAGAATTATCAGTGTGTAGTTCCTTCTACTTGGAATGTAAGCCCAAGATGTAGTAAAGGTAAAATGGGACCTTATGAAGCAGCTTTAGTTGATAATCATCCTATTGTGGATCCTGAGAAACCATTAGAAGTTTTGAGAACAATTCATTCCTTTGACCCATGTATTGCATGTGCAGTTCACATTATAGATGCTAAAGGAAGGCAGATTAAGAAAGTAAAAGTTTTGTCTTGTAGCAAATAGAATTTAATTTTAGAACTTAAATAAAAAGAGGGGGAGCCAAAAGGCTCCCCTTTTTTATTTATTTATTATTTTTCTTAAAGCAAATTAATTACTTTCTCTGTATCATTAATTATTTTTTTTGTATTTAAAATAAGCCAGACAAGCGCCCTCAGAAGAGACCATACAGGGGCCTATTGGATTTTGAGGAGTACAGGCTTTTCCAAAAAGTTTACACTCGGGCGGTTTACTTAATCCTTTAATTATTCTTCCACAGAGACATTGTGGATTTTCCTTACCAGAATTAATGGAAACTTTAAAAACCTTTTCTCCATCAAAATTTTCATACTCTGGTTTAATTTCATAAGCACTATTGGGGATTTCTCCTAAACCTCTCCAAGGAAAGGTTTTTCTAATATTAAATACATCTTTTAAAAATTCTTTAGCCTTGATATTCCCTTGAGGTGTGACAGAGCGGGTATACTGAATTTCAACTTCACATTTCCCTTCTCTCATCTGTTTAGCTATTAGATAAACAGCTTGAATGAGATCAAGCGGCTCAAATCCTGAGATTACTATAGGTGTTTGATATTTTTTTACTATGGGTTCATAGGCTTTGCTTCCGGTAATAGTGCTTACATGCCCAGGTCCTATAAAAGCATCAACAACAGGTTTTTCTTCACTCTGTAAAAGATATTCCAGTACAACAAGAGCTAAAATATGATTGCAAACTACCCACAAATTTTTAATTTTTAATTCTTTAGCTTGTTTTATGAGGACTGCTGTATGAGGAGAAGTTGTCTCAAATCCTATGGCAAAAAATATTATTTTCTTTTTGGGATTTTCCATCGCAAGTTTAATGGCTTCCATAGCAGAAGAAACAGGTTTTACCTGATAACCTTCAGCCCTTAATTTTAAAAGGCTCATTCTATTTGATCCAGGAACTCTCATCAAATCTCCATAGGTGCACAAAATTGTGTCTGGCATTTTAGCAAGTTCTATAGCCAAGTCCAGTCTTTCTAAAGCAATTACACATACAGGGCACCCTGGGCCATGAACAAAATTTATATAACCTTTAAGTAGCTCATCAAGGCCATTTCTTAGGATAACATGAGTATGGCCTCCACAAAATTCCATTATATTTATAGGCTTACCATATTTTTCTACTTCTTTTTTGATGAGGTCGACTAAATTTTTAACCCTTTCCGGGTCTTTAAATTTATTCCACAGGCTGTTGAGAGTGTTTGAGTAACTCATCCCAGTACCTCAAGCTTTCTTGTGCTTCTTTTTCACTTAATTTTTGTATAGCAAAGCCAACATGAACTAAAACCCAATCTCCTTCTTTAACAGGCTCAGGTAAAAGATGAAGAGATATTTCTGTTTTAACTCCTTGTGTTTCAGCTATTGCTGTCCATTCATTTTTTATTTCTATTATTTTATAAGGATAAGCCAAACACATCTTGTTAACCTCCAGCTTTGTATATTTTATAAACATGAATTATTCTTTGCAAAGCGGTAATGTGGGTAAAAATTGCAATGAATAGTAAAAGAGGTATACATAAATCAAAGATTAGAGCAATAATCAATAGAGTAATTCTTTCAAAACGTGTTAGAAGTCCTATCTTACAATCAAAACCAACTCCTTCTGCTCTTGCTCTGGTATAACTAACCATGAGAGATCCAGTTATAGCTAAAAAACTCAATAAGACACCATAAATTGAATCTTGAGTCAAAAAATAGTAAGTGAAAGCTAAAAACAAGAAAATTTCTCCGTATCTATCAAGAACTGAGTCCAAAAAAGCACCAAAAGAGGTTACCTTTTTAGAATATCTTGCAAGCAAACCATCTATAGCATCAAAAGGAGCAAAAAGAAAGAGAAAAATTCCACCAAGTAAAAGCTTTCCATAAGCAATAAAAATAGAACTTATTATAAACCCTGTAAGACAGGTTATGGTAACAGTGTTGGGATGAATACCCCAAGAGTCTAAAATTTTAACTATAGGTAAGAGAAGAGGTTGAGAAATATTTCTTATGGTTTCATTAAAAGTTAATTTTGCCATAGAGGTTTTTCCAAAATTCTATATTGCACAGCTTCAGCTATGTGATGTTTTAATATTATCTCAGATTCTTCCAAATCTGCAATAGTTCTAGAAATTTTTAAAATTTTATGTAAAGACCGGGCTGAAAAATGGAACTTATCAGCTACTCTTTCCAAGAATTCTTCAGCTCTCGGTTCTAAAATACAGTATTTTTTAATTTCTTTTGTTTTAAGCCTTGCATTTATTTTTAAAGGTGAGCCATATCTTTTTTCCTGAATTTTTCTTGCTTTTATTACCTTTTCCTGAATAGTTTTAGAATCTAAGGAATTTTTAACATTTTTTTTCATTAAATCTTTAAATTCTACAGGTGGAACTTCCAGATGAATATCAATTCTATCAATTATAGGACCTGAGAGTTTATTTCTATATTTTTTTATCTCCTGATATGAGCACTGACAGGGTTTAGTAGGATGTCCATAATAACCACATCTACAGGGATGTGAACATAATTTTAAAGGATTCTTTCTTAACAGTGACATCATTTTTAAAAGTATCTCTTTCCATTTTACCACAGGAGCTTATAAAAGGCTACCCTGAAAAGTTAGATCACTTAGGTAAACACATAAGGAAAAGAAGGCTTGAGCTTGGACTTACGCAGAAAGAAGTGGGGAAGTTTTTGGGAGTTTCGGAGGAGACAGTTTACAACTGGGAAAGCGGGAAAAAGCAGCCTGATGTAAAGCTGATACCGAAGATAATAAAGTTTCTCGGGTACGTTCCTTTTGAGCCTGAGGGTGATGATTTGATAAGCAGGCTGAAGTTTTATAAGCTTATTAATGGATTGACAGTTGAAGGGCTTGCAGAGAGGCTTTCGAGGCATCCAGATCAAGTAAGGGCATGGCTAAGTGGGAGAAGGAAGCCATCAAGAAAGAATGAGAAGTGGATTGAAGAGATTTTAAAGGGATCTTTTTCATAATTTAGCATTGTAAAAGAGATTTAGTTGAAATTTATTTTCATTTAATTCATTTTTTGTTTTATTGGTAGTGTACGATATTTTATGTAAACTGGAAGAATAAAGAAATGGGTTTTTAGAAATAAGGGAACACAATCAAGAGATAATTTTTAGTGGTTATTCATGAAAGTTTGTATAAAATTATTGACGTAACCATAAAAAATTATTAATTGGTTGTATTATACAAGAGCTTAATTAAGATATTTCGCAATTTAGAATTTTTTGGCGAGGAGCAGAAAAATGAGTAAGAAAACTAATAAGAAAAGAACGGTTATTATTTTAGGAGCAGGTGCTTCGGTGGAGTTTCTTTCTAAATATCAGAATAGTTATCTAAATACAGAAAGGTTAACTTATATCCTTTCTAAGGACTTAACTGAATTTTATAACTTTTTAAAAGAGTTTTATGACGAAAAAAATATTTTTTGGATAAAAGACTTTATACTTGAGATAGTTTATTCTTTAAGAAAATATTTCGGGGATAATTATAATTTTGAAGATATAGTTCATTTAGTTGATATTATAGTAGATATATATATTACCACACATAGAACAGTTCGTAACTCGAAAAGTAGTTTTTTCACTATTTATTCCTCTCTGATAGATTTTTTTAGAGGTTCAGTAGATCCTTATTTAGGAGGAATTTTATATAAGTTTCCAGAGGTTCTAAGATTTTTTATTTTAGATTACATTTGTGCTCATCATTATCCATGTTTTAAACATTATCCGAATAAGGCAGATTTGGAAATGTGGAAAAATTTTATTTTAAAAATTTTAGAAAATTATAATTTAAGCATTTTTTCATTAAATTATGATTCTTTACTTTATGAAATAATAGCTGACATAAATAATAATAAGGAATATTATATAGATACTGGTGTAGATATAGAAAAACTTGCTATACATAATGGATGTGAAAAATTGGATTTAGAGAGAATTAGGAATGCACAAAATGTTTTTATTCCTTTACATGGTAGTGTCCACTTTGTTCCTGATTTAGATAGTGTAACGTTTTGCAGAGATTGTTCCTATGCAAGTAAAAAACGTAGAGGAATAGGAGCTTCTTTAAAAAGAAAACAAGATGGTACTTCTGATTATAATCAAATTATGATTACAGGTTTATCAAAGTTTGATGCAGTGGCTAAAGAGCCATTTTCAACTTTTTATATGAGACTTACAAAAGATATTATAGAAGCTGAAAGAATTATTATTATAGGATATGGAGGAGCCGATAAACATCTAAATATGCTGTTAAAAGCTTCTTATTGTACTATAAAAGAATTTCATTATGTAACCAAACTGGATGATGACATTTACTTAGATAATATTTCTTTGCTAGGGCATTTAGATTGGGAAGAGTTTTGGTTTTGTAGAGAATTTTTACCTGAAAATTGTTTTCATGAAGAAAATTCTAACTTAAAGATTACCGATAAAATTTTCATGAAAGAAAAATGTTTTATTTATCCAAAAGGAACTAAATATTTTTTAAAGAATATTGATAGAATATTCAACTAATTTTAAAAGGCTTTTATCTACTAAAAAGACTTTTTTGTCTAGGCTAATTTTTCAATATTTATCATTTCTTTTATTTTTTGATTTTTGTTCTTTTAGAAATATAAGACTTTATATTAATTACTGGCATAGTGTTTCACTAATTGTATTTTTAAAAAATTTAATCGTACTATATTCTTTTAGGCAAGGGTTTGAAAAAGCGAAGAATTTACATTACCTTAAGTCTGTATTTTATTTCCTCGAAAAGCTTTTCAAACTAATTTGTGATGCAAATAAATTTTTTTATCTCACAGGAGAATTTAAGATCACGATTTTACAACAGCAAACATTTTTTGAAAATAGTTACTTTTCTTTTATTTTTTAAAAAAACATAAAATACCGGTTTTTCTTAAAGGAGAATTTCATGAAAATACTGCTTCTCACCGAAAAGCCTTCTCAGGGAATGGACTTTGTCAGGGCTCTTCCTGACAGGTTTCAGAAGAAAGACGGTTACTGTGAAGGAAGTAAGTACATTGTCACTTGGGCTTACGGTCATCTTTTTGAGATAGACACTGAAGAAATAGCAGGCAAGAAGTGGAGGTTTGATGCACTTCCAGTTTTTCCGAAGGTTTTTAAATACAAGGTTATCAGGGGAGTGGGAAAGCAGTTCAAAGTTATAAAAAGTCTTCTCAGGAGAAAAGATGTAAGCAAAGTGTATATATGCGGGGACCCGGGTAGAGAGGGCGAATTGATCGCAAGGCTCATTCTTCAGCAGGCAGGCTGGAAGGACTGGAGCAGGGTTTACAGGTTTTGGACGAGTGAAGCTTTAACGAAAGATGTTATTTTGAGAGAGATAGAAAGAGTTAAGCCTGCATCTCAGTTTGACAGTCTTTACTACTCTGCTCTTGCAAGACAGCATGCGGATTGGCTTGTTGGTATAAACGGGACGAGGGCTTTAACGCTTAAGGTAAACGATAGAACTGTGTGGAGTCTGGGAAGAGTGCAAACTCCTTTGCTTTATCTCATAGTGCAGAGAGAGAAAGAGATAGAAAATTTTAAGCCCACTCCTTACGGCATAGTTTATGCGGTTTTTGAAAAAGACGGCAAGAAATTCAAAGCTTACTTACAGTTGAAAAAGGAAGAAATAAAAAGGCTTAAGAGTGAAAGCAGGGTAGATGATGAAGACGAAGAAGAAAACAAAAAAGATGAAGGAGCAAGGTTAAAGGTAGAGACTGCTTTTAAAATTGCTAAAGAGTTAAGCAGGGAAAAGTTTGGTTATGTGATAGACATTAAAAAAAGCAAAAAATCAGAAAAACCTCCTTTACTTCACTCTTTGACTTCTCTTCAGAGAGAGGCAAACAGGCTATATGGATATAGTGCAGAAAAGGTTTTACAGGTTGCTCAGGATTTATACGAAGCGAAGCTGATTTCTTATCCACGAACTGACGCTCGGCATCTTGCGGAATCTTCAAAGGAGCTTGTCAAGAAAGTTTTAAGGAAACTTGGTAGAGAAGATTTAATTCCTGCGGTAGATAAGGTTGGGAAGAGGGTTTTTGACGACAGAAAGCTAACTGATCACTTTGCTTTGATTCCGATGGACAAGTTTGAGAAGAAGCCATCTTTTAAAGCGGAACACGAGAAAGTTTACGGGTTAATCTGGAGAAAGTTCGTAGGAGCATTCATGCCTGATTACGTGTATGAAGTGACGGAGGTAATTTTAAGGCTTGGCAATTACAGGTTTCTGGCAAGAGGGAAGAGAGAAATCCAGCCTGGCTGGATGGAGCTATACAGGGAACAACGCAGAAAAGAAAGTTTTCTCCCCAAGTTAGCAGAAAAAGAAAAGGTTAAAGTTAATGAAGTAAAAGCTGAAAAAAGAAAAACTTCTCCACCTTCAAGATACACGGAGGGCATGCTTTTAAAGAAGATGGAAAAGCTTGGACTGGGGACTCCTGCTACGAGGGCATCTATCATAGAAACGCTGAAAAAACGAAAGTACGTGATTAGCAGCAAGAAGAGCTTTAAGCCGACAGAGAAAGGCAGAAAGCTTGTAGAGAAGTGTAACGGACTTCCAATTCTCAACGTTGAAATGACTTCAGAGTGGGAGAAAGCACTCGAGAAAATTTACAGGGAAAACAGAGGGGCTGCGGGGTATGATGCTTTCATAGGAAGAATAAAAGCTTTTACAAAGGAGCTGGTGGAGGAAATAAAAATTGGATTTAATTTCCGATAAAGTAGAGATTTTAATTCTTTTGTAATAGGTAAAAGAAATAATGTTCTATGAATAAGATAAATTGCTGAAGCCAATTTCATGAAATCTTTGATTTCATTTTTATCCGCTGTTAGGAAAAGTTCTAATCAATACTACCTTCTTCCAGAAGATCTTTTAAATCTATGTTAGAATATCCTATCCTAAACACTGGCTTAGCATAGGGTACATATCGTGTATATTTTACATATTTAGCATATTTTGCATACTTAGCAGGTTCTGCATAGGTTGCAACAGGGCATTTACTTTGAATGAATCCAACTCTTAATCCATATAAATCATAGATGATCCCATCTACAAACCATCCAAGGTGTTTACCGTTCCATCCATAAACTTTATCTTCATATAAATAAGCAACTGCACGTCCATCCCAAAGATAGATAGTTTCTCCATCATCTGCTATATAAGCCACAGGTTTTCCGTCTTTATTATAAAGAGTAATTTCCATCTTCATACCTCCTTTTTAGAATTTTACCTAACATTCCGGGGATATGTGAAGTTTGCGGAGCGTGAGCGGAGCAAATTTGGGCGAGCGTTAGCGAGCCACATATCCTCCTGTTAAGTGACCCTGATAGGGGCAAGGTGCGAAGCACCGCAGAGTTACCTGCATTTTCTCCTAATTTTACGCAGTCTTTGGTCATATATACTTTCTGTTTTTTATAAATTATGATTTTCCATAATTCTTTTGGCATCTTCTCTAATTTTCTTCCAAGCTGCAGAATCTATTCCTTCAGGTGTTTCAGTTAACTCTATAATTTGGTTAATTAAATATATGTTGTTTTTTAGAAGTATGTTATATATATCTTGGTTGATTCCCTTGAGGAATTTTATTGAGTTTGTGGCAAGAGCGTTTATTACTCTTATGGCTTCTCGCTGAAATTCTTTCATTTTTTGAATATCAAAACTTTCCATCTTCAAATCTTCATCCGTTACCATAGCAAGCACTCTCAAGTCTTCTATTCCATTATCATACAGTTTTTTAGCCATATTTTCATCGATTCCCTCAATTTTTAATAAAGACCGCCAGTTACTACATTCACTTTCTCCGAACAACGCATTACGTAGCTTTACTCGGAAAATCCTACTTAGTGGATTTTTTGGAGCTACTGATAGTGGGGGTTGATACAATTTTCCCACCAATGGATCCTTTTTTGTGTAGTTTCTTTTGTAAGCGGCAATAGCCGTTACAATATTTGTACCTTCAATATCATAAAATGAATTCTCAGCCCTTGTTGTGCCTTCTTCAATAATTTGTCCAGTATCTGTTTGCATCTTAAATCGTAATTGAAGTTGGCCATAAATGGCGTTTTCTACTTCATAACTGTTTAAAACATTCTCTAAACAGAGAACAAGAACTACAGGCATTTTAGGATCTACTTTACCTTCTTTAAGTTGATTCCTAAATTTGCTAAGTAAAACATTTTTAACTTTGCCTCCAGGTATTGCAGTTGGTCCACAGGAAACCTCAACTTCAATTCTTTCTTTAACAACAGCTATTTCAATTAAACATTCTTGCCCATTAAATTCAATTTTAGCATCAAGTCTTTTTGGTCTAAGTTCTGGAATATCTGGTTCAATTTTAACTTTAAAATGAGGAGCTAATCTTGCTATAACTTCTGCTTCAGCGAGAACTGATTTTGCATTTTCTGGATTCTTGAGTTTTTGTTTTAATTTAGGAATTTTTAGACCATATTCATCCAATGTTTTAAATACTTGTTCCCAATATAGTTGTGCACTTAAGGTATGGACAAGCTGTTCATATTGCCAAGCTATTTGCAGTTTTTTATTTACATCTTTTTCTAACTCTATTTTTTTAGATAACTCGCTTATTTTTTCATAATCTACTTTTTCACTATAGATATAAGCCAATAAATGTGGGCGTCTGGAGTTCGCAATTTTAATCAACCAATCATCACCAATAGCTTTGCTTAAGTATGGATAATTTTTTAGATTTTCTCTTAAAATTTCAGTATTTATTCGAGCTGGTGGATGTAAAAGATTTTTAACAACATATAAAGCCTTAACTGTCGATTCCTTATACTCTGCACCTTCGTGAGTATCCTTACCAAGATTTATTTTCTTAGTCTCTTTTTCATAGTCTATTCCTTCTTTACTTGCAAATTCCTTTACAAGAGTTATAGCTTCGTCTCGGATCGTAGAAGGTTTATAGTTCATTAAATCTGTTAAAATTTCTCCCAGAGAACGAAGTATAATTTTTCTCTTTCGTTCATCATCTTTCCATTTTTTACACCAGTCCAGCCACTCCTTTTTTGATGGAAAAAACTCCTTTAAAATATGCTCACCAAAATAAACCATCTTGTAGTTTCTATTATCGATTTCTTCCTCAAGCATTTGGATAACTGCGGAATAATCTTTTTGTATAGCATATATCAACATATCTCCAGCAATCCTTACTTTATCACTTTCTCTAATTCTCTCACGTAGTTTATTAATTACATAATCTTTGTCTTCTTCGTAAATTCTGGCTAGCGCTATATCGATTATTTCGTTTTCAGAATTTTCGGATTCAATTATTTGAACAGCTTTTTTAAGCAAAGAAATTGGAAGTTCTCTCCGAAATAATACATTCTTGGCATATATAATAGCAGCAAGATAGCCTCGACGTTCAATTTCTCTTTCCAATACTGGTAAAATTGATTCTCTATCAATAAAAAAAGCATCTATGAGACACTGAACAAGGATATCTGTATTTTCTTGATCAATATTTTCAACAACTCTTATAAGATTTTCAATAAGAAATTTAGTATGTTCCGTATCACTTTTCGTAGTCAGAAACTCATGAATTGCAACTAAAGAATGTTTTTGCAAAAATAAATCATTAGATTTTAGATGAGAAATAATTTCATCGTTAATAGCACTATCCTCTAATAATTGAGAAATTATAATTCCAGAGCACAGACCATCCCCGATTTTAAGATCAATAATCTTTTTTACGATTTCAACAGTCTTTTTTGGATTATTAGATGCAACCCTTTTGATAGGGCTGATGATCATTCCAAATGCAAGATCAAATGCTGTTTTCTCTATTAAACTACATAACAGTTTAACGAAAGTTTCATTACTACTGTATAACTTATTAACAATAAACTCAATAGCAGATTCATAGGAAAATGGATTATTTTTAATTATATACTCAAATATTTCAAGTAATTCTTTATCCGACTTCTTTTCCAAATACTCATCAACTTCTTTCTTTGGTTTAAAACATAAATCTTTAAGTGTATCTATGTTAGTATTCATTTTTATTGACGCCTCTAATATCGGAAACGCAGATAATTTCACTTAACTCGTTTATATCCGTAACGCGAATATATTTCCTATTTAAGGGTATATAAACAGTATTACGCATATACAAACCTTCGAGTGCAATTTTTATATCATTTATTAACAATAACTTATTTTTAAATCACAAAAAGTCAATAGTTTACAATATTTTTTAAACTTATAAACTTTATAGTAACAACGTCAGTCTTTCACTTCCATTGTTACCCCTTCTCTATTTACTTAACATGTTCCTTGATTACAAAATTCAGGAAGCAGTTCAGTTTTTGAAAGAGCATGAACCTCCAGAGGGCTATATCGTGAAGTTTTCAGGAGGCAAGGACAGTATTGTCGTGTACGACATAGTGAAGAAGGCAGGAGTTAAGCACGAAGTTTACTACAACTTCACAACTCTTGATCCCCCAGAGGTTATAGGGTTCATGAAAAGGTATTATCCTGAAGTTAGGTGGATAAAACCGAAGAGGAGTTTCTGGCAGTGGCTTGTGCGGGCAGGGCTTCCGACGAAGGCAAAGAGGTGGTGCTGCACGAAGCTCAAGCATGCTGCTAATTCAAAAGAAGCGGGAAGAAAGATTGTTGTGGGAGTGAGGGCTGATGAGTCCTGGAAGAGGGCAAAGAGGGGGCGGATTTCTTACAATCCTGACGGAAGAAACTACGTATATGCTCCGATATTTCACTTCACTGAAGAGGATGTATGGGAATACATAGAGAGGTGTAAGCTGCCTTATCCTTCTCTTTATGATGAGGGTTTTAACCGTGTAGCCTGTGTTGTGTGTCCTTTTATCTGCGGAAATAGGAAGCTTCTTGAGAGGCATAGAGAAAGGTGGGGAAAGTATTATAAAAAGCTTGAGCTCTGCGTTGCGGAATATTTTGAGAGAAAGAAGTCTTTTTACGAAAGCATAGGAGTGAGGAGTGCGGAGGAGCTTCTTGAGAAGTGGTATGCAGGAGAAGCGGTTGCCAGACCTGAAGAAGAAAGAGAGGATAGAAATGGAAGCTTATGGGAAGATTTTTAAGAAAGATGAGATTTTCCTTTTGAAAAAGCTTGCGGATAAGTATCACACACTTCCTTTAAGCAAGGAAGAGCTTGCGTGTGTTTTAAATGGTGCATTTAACAGCGAAAAGGTTTACACATTGCTTTCAAGGGCAGAGAAGATGAAATTGTTTCACAGCACGTTTTTTGCAGGAAGAAAGCTTGTTTATCTGGACAGCAGAAAGCTAAAGGTTAAACCTTCATAAAAAAGGAGGTACTCCATGTTAAGGGTTGTATTTTACACAGACGGTTCTTGTTTGGGCAATCCCGGGGTAATGGGAGCGGGTATAGTGGCATTTTATGGAAACGTAAAAAAGGAGTATTCCATTTCGCTTGGAGAAGGGAGCAACAATCGTGCTGAGCTTTTAGCGATTCTTTATGCTCTTAAAACATTAAAACATCCGGAGAAGTCGCACGTAACTGTTTATTCAGATTCTCAGTGGGCAGTTTCTGTTTTAAATAGAAGGTTTAAGGCAAGGTTAAATCTTGACATTATTGAGGAGATAAGAAAGCACATGGCAAAAATCAGAAAGATAGAGTTTATCTGGATTAAGGGACACGCAGGCGACAGATGGAATGAGAGGGCAAACTTTCTGGCACGGAAAGCCGCAAGAAGTTCAAAAGCAGGGATAAAGGCAGAAGCAGGAACAGAGGGAGTGGTTTAATTGAAAATTCCTCCAGAGGTTTTAAAAAGATTCAGGTGTTTCAAGCAGAAGGACATAAGGCTTTTCATTCAGAAGGGTCTTATCAGGGGCAGTTTTGACGAGGAGGACTTAAGAGTTCTCAGGATAATTTCTCAGATATGGAGAAAGCCTCTCTTTTTAAAGAGGCAGCTTTCCTTTTTTTCTTATAGAGACAGAGTAAAACTTATTGAGACATGTCATTTTAACAAACTTGATTCTTACATTTATTCAAGGATAAAGGAAACATGGGAAAAAGGAGAGAGGGTGAATGTGGATCTTCTCGTATACGAAGTGATGGCAAGGTTTGGGATAAAGCCCACAAAGAGTGCAGAGGAAATTTTGAAGAGGAAAATAAAGGTAATAAGGAAGCATGTGTGGGCAATGCTAAAGAAAACCAGATTTTTATATTTTTGACCAAAAAATTTTTAAAGTTACTTTTGGCAACCTTGTTTATCAAATTTGATATATAAACTGTCCGGGTTTTTTGTGTCAGTGATAAGGACTCTATTACTGATTTTTTTGTCTGTAAAGCTTTAACTTCTGGAAATAAATTTTCAACAGGTGTCAGTAGTGTTTTCTTTTTTGGAAGTGAAAAAGCAATTTTTAGAAGTTTTTCTTTTATTTTTGTCTGTAATGTTACCAGCCTTGCATTTTTAGAAAGAAAAAATAAAAGCAGGAGGTGTGTGATGGAGAGAAATGTATTTGTGGTTGATGGTGGATTCGGTTTTGTTAAGTGGCTGTGGCAGGAAAAGAAAGGAAAGATAAGAAGCTGCTACAAGAGGCAGGGAGACGGATGGCTCGTGGGAGAGAAGGCACTTCTTGAAACGGGAAGCAGGTATTTGAGGACGGTGGAGGAGCTTGTTGAGATGTATCCCGTTTTTATCCGTGCCTGTGAGGAGAGAGCGGGAATAAAGGAAAGTGATAAAGACGTGATTGTGGCGGGACTTCCTTATTCTGTTTTTGAGGAAGGAGACGGACTTATTGAAAAACTTGAAAATAGGTTGAAGGGTCTCGGGTATGAAGAAACCTTTGTGTTCCCGCAGGGACTTGGTGGGATTAAATGGTTTTTGAAGAATAATCCCGGGGTAAGGGGAAACGTTCTCGGAATCGACATTGGGTTCAATACCGTGATAGTGGTTCTTTATTCCGTTGAGGAAAAAGAGATTCTTATAAGCAGGACTTATTACAAGAAGGGTATATACGATCTTACCACGTCTCTTCTTCTTCCGAGGATAAAGAAATTTGTGGGGGACAGAACCCTTACGCCCATAGAGCTTAATTATCTCATGGAGCACAAGCAGCTTCAGATTGGTTTTGATGCGGTTGATCTTGCTCCTGAGGTTGAAGAATCGGTTGAGGAATACGTGCAGGACTTAATTTCGTTCATCATGAACGACATAAAGTCATCTTTCGGAGTTGTGCCTTTTTCCCATGCGGTTTTCATGGGAGGAGGTGCCAGCTGGCTCAGGGGCAAGGTTGAAGGGAAGAAGGTAAAAATTGTGATTCCTGATGAGCCTGAATTTGCAAACGTTTATGGTTTCAGAGAAAAGGCACTTGAAGCTGCAGGGAGTGAAACTGAGGAAGAGCTAACAGAGGAAGAAATGTTTGACAGAATGCTTAGTGGTGAGTATGCGAAAGAAATTTTGGGTAAAGAGGAATAAAAAAGTAAGCATTAACAAAAAAGAAAACAAGGAGGAAAAAGTGCCGTCTTTCAGGTTTACGGTGTACGATCCTGACGTGTGTGAGCTTATGAAAAAGTTAAGACAGAAAAGAGGAGTTTTTGTGGAGGTTGCCGTGAGGGAGTTCTTAAAAACTGAAAAAGGGCAGGAATTTGTCAGACTGTTACTTAATGAAGATTTAGCAAAAAGAGATTTTAAAGAAAAGAAAAAAAGAAAGGTATCCATAGATGAATTTCTGTAATTTTTGCAGAGTTACGGCAGTGATATTTTTTATAGCAGCGCTGCTTTTTTATGCCGGTGAAAGCATTTCGGAGGAAAGTGAGCTGCGGGAAAATTACAGGTCAGGAATAAGGAAGTGTTTTATTGAGGCTGCAAAAACTTACAGGGTAAGTGTCTGGTTACTCTGGGGCATAGCAAAGGTTGAGAGCAACTTCAATCCCCGTGCTGTTCGCAAAAATAGAAATGGGAGTTATGACGTTGGTCTCATGCAGATAAATACAGTGTGGCTCCCGGTTTTAAGAAAATACGGAATAACCTTACAAGATCTATTTGATCCATGCGTGAACGTGAAGGTGGGAGCTTGGATACTGGCACAGTGCATAAGGGATTATGGATACACCTGGAGGGCAGTGGGTTGTTATCATTCAAGGAACGTAAAGAGAGGAATGAGGTATGCAGGCAGAGTAAGAAAGGTGATAGCAATGGAAATGAAAAGAAAGGAGATGAAAGCAGGTGGAAAACTTTAGTTTTATTGAATACTTTCTGCAGAAGCACGGATGCCTTGTTTTTCAGCCTATTTATTTTTCAAGCAGTGCTTCTCAAAATGGGCTTAGACTTTACGGGATGGAGGTTTTAACGAGATTTAGCACAAATGTTAATTTACCTGATTTTTTCAGTATGTTACATGAAGAACCGTTAAAATTCTTTGGTTTTTACAGGTGGCAGTGTGAAAACCTGTTAAAAGTGAAGGAATATTTCTTATCAACAGGGATAAAGCTTTTCATCAATTTTTTTCCTCGTGCCTTGCTTTACGTTCCCGTTTACAGGTTTTTAGAAAGGCTTGAAAAGGAGTTTAACGAAAAAATTGTAATTGAAATCACGGAAGCAGGGTTTTCGGCAGGCAGTGATTTTTTGGTGCAATTTCTCAAGGATTTAAAAAGGGAATTCAAAAACACAAAAATTTTCATAGACGATTTCGGTTCAGGGGAAACGGGAGCTTTCTATCAATTCATTTGTGAGGATGTAGTTGATGGAATTAAGCTTGATAAGAGGTATCTTGATTTGATGCTGAAGGGTAATAAAAAAGCCCGGGTGATAGTGGAGCATACGGTTAGCATGGCAAGAAGAATTGGTCTGGAGGTTTGCATGGAAGGAATTGAGAACAGGGAGGGTTATGAGATAACCAGAATGCTTGGAATTTCTTTACTGCAGGGTTTTTATCTGGGAAAACCTGAAAGGTTTCAAAGGGAGAAGTTTTTAAAAGCTCTTAGAGTTTCGGAGGTTGAGGAGGCATGAGGAAGAAGGCATTTTTTTCTCTTGCACTTTTGTTGGGTTTTTCCACTGCCCACTCTGACGTTATTTATCAGGATCATTACAATTTTGGGAAGTTTAACAGCTTTTCAACTGTCAGGTATCCTGTTTCTTTGAGCTTTGTAGCAGGAGAAAAGAGCTTGAATGAAGTGAGCAGGATTGAGATTGATAAAAAGGCGGTTCAGAAAAGAATGCTTAAGCAGATAAACAGCAATCTTCAAACAGTTCTTTTTCAGGCTTTAAGCAGGGCTAAAAGTAAAAGCGATGTAAAAGTAAGTAGGGGCAAGGAAAAAGGCAGGAAAGCAGAGAAAAAGGTAGAGGTTTACTTCAATTTTAATTCTCATGAGCTTGAGGAAAGTGAAAAGAGAAAGCTTGAGGAAGTGATAAGAGAACTAAAAGGAAGAGACTATCAGGCGGTTGTTTACGGGTATGCTGATTGTGTGGGTAGTGAGAAGTATAATTTAGAGCTTTCTCAAAAGAGAGCGGAAGTGGTAGCAGAGTTTCTTAAAAGCAGGGGAATTAAAGTGAAAGAGGTAAAAGGGAAGGGAGAGTTAAATGAGAGCGGTGTGAATTGTTTGAATAGAAAGGTTGAAGTGATTTTCAGAGAGAGGTAAAAAGTGACGTGGCTTGCTTTTCTTCTGTTTTTTATTGCGGCTTGTGCTGTTGAGTTTTTTATTATCAGAGAAAAAATCAGTACTTCTGGTATTTTCTGGGAAAAGTATTTTGAAGAAGCGGTTGTGCTTTACGTTGGTATACTTGTCACGTTTTTTGCGTTTATAATGTCATTTTTGAAAAATAACGTGATTGTTTTTTATGTTCTTTTGTTTGGAACTCTTTTCTGTTTTTATTATTTCTGCTTCAGCGGGATGCCTTTTCTGGTAAGGCGTTTTAAAAAACAGGAGGCAGGGAAATAGAGGAATGTTTTTGTTTTATCGTTTGCGTTTCAGAATTTTTTTATTAATGGTGCTTTTTCTTTCGGGAGCATCAGTTTCTTTATCTTCCACTTATGAGGACATTCAGAGTTTAGAAAACAGAGCTAAAGAAGTGGCAGAGCAGTATAAAGACGTGATTTCTCCTGAGCTGAAAGAAAAAAAGAAAGAGGAATACAAAGATAAAGCTAAAAAACTGTATGATTTTTACAAAAGTTCTGAATTTCAAGCAAGAGTTGAGAGATACAAAAAGGAACTTGAGAAACTTTTCTTTGGTAAACCTTTAAAAGCAGAAAAAGGAGAAAAAGAGAAGTTTTACAGGTATTACAGTGATTTTTATAAGTATTCTCAGAATTTTCTTGTTCTCAATGACGATGAGGCGATTTACGTCTTCGTTTCTTCTTCAATGTCTGATGAAGTGATAAAGGCTTATCTTTCCTCTTCGGAAAAAATAATTGGAAACATTTCGTTTGTTTTAAGAGGTGGAGTGGGAGGTTTAACTTACCTCAGACCTACTGTTGAATGGGTCGTTAATCTTTTGAAAAAGGACAGTTCCTGCAATTTTTTGCAGGAAGAGTGTGAGATGTATGAAAGGGAGTTTTTGATAGATCCTTTTCTTTTCAGGAAGTATGAAGTGAAAGCAGTTCCGTGCATTGTTTATGAAAAGAAAAACGACGTAAGTGTGATTTCTTGTGGAGCTGTATCCCTGGGCAGGCATCTTCAAAGAATAGGCAAAGCAATCAAAGACGATCGTTTTACGGAAAACGATCTTTAGCGTTACTTCAAACTCATTTTTATAAAAAATCCAGAAAAGCAAAAAGGAGGGGAAAGGGACTATGAAAAAATTCTTTGTCATTGCTGGTGCTGTCGGCTTTTTGCTGAATAGTGTCAATTTAGCCCATTCTTTAAACTGGAATGAGCATTTCTCTAAAGACTTTCAGGAAGACAAAATCAAGCAGGAGTTTTATCAGACTTTTCCGAACATGAAAGGCAAAATTGATGACGTTGAAAGGTTGAAAACTGACGAAATTTATCAGATTGCCCTGGATAATGGTTTCGTTCTTTACTACTTGAAAAGCAAGGATGGGAGAAAGTATGTTCTTCTTGGAGGGCTTTTCACTGCAAAAGGAGAAAATCTCACGGATTTGAAAAAGCAAGAGATTTTAAGCAAGGTTGCAGATGATTACATTAACCTTGTTAAGCAGGAAAAAGACAGGGCAGGAGTGATAAAAGTAGGAAGTGGAAAAAAGGCTAATATCTATGCTTTCATTTCTTCAGGCTGTCCTCACTGCAGGAAATTTTACAATTATTTGCTTTCAAAACAGAATGACGTGAGTGCATATCTTTTTTTCGTTGACAATTCAAAAAGAACAAAAGCAATGCTTTGTGGAAAGGTAAGTTCTTCTGACGTGATGGCTGGGAAGTATGATGATGAAAGCAAAATTAACTTACAGGGATGTGACTTAAACAAAATTGAGCCTTTAATAGACAAAAACTATGAGCTTGCAAAAAAGCTGGACGTAAGGGGAGTTCCTTTCATTCTCATTGAAAACAACGTAACTGGGAAAAAGGGCATGGTTAAGGGAGCAGATGTTCTGCTCATTGAGAAATTAATCAGTGCCAAATAAGGGAGGGAGTGATGAATAAGAAGGCAGTTATTTTATCAGTGTTTTTGTCGGTTGTTTTATCCGCATTGATGCTTACTGGTTATCACTTTTTTGTTTTTGAAAGAGAGCGTGAAAGGATTAAGACTTTTGACCTGACAGGACATTTATCCCTCTTACAGAAAGCGTATCTGAGCGGCAAGTTGAATAAATCAGAGCTTGAAACCATTTTAGATGACATAAAGAAAAAGCTTGATAAAGAAATTGAAAAGAACAAAGGAAAAGTGATTATTCTGCCAAAAGAGATCGTAATCAATTCAGATAAAAGAAAAGACATAGAAATCAAGTATGAGAATGAAAAGTTCAGAAAAGCGGTTAATGCTTACATTGAGGAACTGAAAAAGCAGACGGAAAAATAAAAAGGGAGGGAGGAGTATGGGTTTTCTTGATGAAGTCAAGAATTTAAGAGAGCTTGATGAAGAAACAAAGAAAGAAAAAACAAAAAAGGCTTTGAAAGTGGCGGGTGCAGTTGCATTTGTAATTTTAATTCTTGCACTTCTCTTGAAGTAGCAATGGAAAGAAAAAAGGTTTACGTAAGGTTAATAGCAGGGCTTGTTTTTGTTTTCTTTTTGCTTACAGGGGTGCAGTCTCTTTTCTCAAGACTGGTTATAACTCTTGATAAAAGCACTCCTTTTACTTTTTACCTGAAAAACAAAGAAAGAAAACTTGAGGAACGTTCTTTTGTTCTTGTCAGAGGAAAAAAAGGCACTTTTGCAGAAGGCAAGCTTTTAACAAAGCAGGTTTTATGTGCTTATCCAAAAACTCTAAAGAAAGAGGGAATGAGCTTTTACTGTTGTGATGGTGTTTGCAGGTATTTACACACTGCAATGAAAAAAACTCCAAAAGGGACAAAACTTATTCCTTTCAATCCCTGCGGGGGAGATGCTTATTCTTCAAGCTGTGAAGTGAAAATACCAGAGGGCAAGTATTACCTGGGAACAGACGTTCCGAACGGATATGACTCAAGATACATGGGCTTTTTTGATAAAAAAGACGTTTTGACAGTTTTAACTCCACTTTTTTAAAAGGAGGCAGGAGAAATGTTTTTCAATTTTATAGGAGCGAAGAAAAGCGAAATTAAAAGAGCAAGAGAAAGGTTTAAAGAAGCAGATTTAAAAAAGGAGCTTAAAAAAGCTTATGAGTTTTTTCTTGAAACAATTGGATTAAGAGGAACAGAAGTTGAAGACACTTCAATTACTGAAGATGAGATAAAAGAGCTTTTATCATCAAGGAGAGCTTTTTCAAAATACGTAATGCCTATTGCTTACGATGAAGAAAGAGGAGTATACGTCAATCAAGACGGCACGATTGGGATAATGTATGAATGCGTTCCCGTGCTTTTTTCATCTCCTCAGGCTGTTAAGACTCTTTCTTCAATATTTACTTTGAACTTTCCGAAAAACTCAATCATTCAGTTTATCATGTATGCTGATCCTTACGTTGAACACTTTTTAGTCAGGTATGTCGTATCAAAAAAGAGAGCGAATGAGTTTCCTTATCTGAAAAAAGCGTGTCAAAACATGACTGATTTTTACAGAAACGTGAAGAATCATCTTGGTTTCCCTGCAAGACACTTCAGAGTGTTTTTCACTTTGAAGTTTCCTCCTCCTAAAGAGTTTACCGATAATGATTTGAAAGAGTTAAAAACCGCAATTCGTGAAATATTACAGGCATCTTATCTTCACGCTTACGACGTTAAACCTCAAGACTTTCTCTTTTTCATGCGTTTTCTTTTGAATGACGTGAAGTTTGAAGTTGACGAAGAAACTGACAATTTGGGGATAGATGAGATAGTGAAAAAAACGAAGCTTTTATGTCAATGGATGCCTAACGTAAGGTTAAACAGGCAAATAATAAAGGCAGATACGGAGATTGAGGCAGAGAAGTCGTATATAAGATTTGGAAGCAAGAAATTCAGGTGTCTTACCTGGAAGACGATGCCTGAAAGCATTGATTTCGTTTTTGGCAACATGATAACTGGAATTTATGAGTTATCGGATGGAGTGGCGGGAGACATAAAGCAGGTTTCAACTCCTTTTCTTGCGGTTCTCAACGTGTTTTGCGATAGCATTAACGCTGAACTTCAAACAAAAGCAAATCTCATGTTGCAACAACAACCTCTTGGAACTTACATAATTGCGTTAAAGGAGAAAATAGACGAATATCTCTGGGCTGTTAAGCAAATGAACGATGGTGAAAAGTTTATGCGTGGTTTTCTTACTTTCTGGGTTTTTTCTGAAGATGATGATGAGTTAAGAAAATCTATTCACAAGTATATAAGAATTCTTGAAAGTCTTGGTGGAAACGTTCAGGAAGAAACGGTGATAACTTTGCCTCTTTTCGTTTACAGTCTGCCTTTCGGTGGTATTTGTGATAAGACGAACTTTCTTCTTCTTGACAGGGACTTTGTATTCACTGCTGAAACTGCCTCTGCATCTGCTCCAGTGCAGGCTGATTTTATGGGAACAGGGGAACCAGTTCTTTTGTTTCTTGGCAGGAAAGGACAGGTTGTAGGGATAGACCTTTTTTCTAAAAAGTCATCTTCTTACAATTTCCTTATTACTGCTCCTGCTGGAAGTGGAAAATCGTTTTTGGTTAACTACATAGTCACGAACTACTATGGAATTGGAGCAAAGATAAGAATAATAGACCTGGGAGGTTCTTATAAAAAGCTCGTTAACATGTTTAAAGGTAAGTATCTTGAATTTTCTCCAGAGAACAAAGTTTGCATAAATCCCTTTTCTACCATTCATGATCCTGAATATGACGTTCCTGTCATCGTTCAGATGTTAACCGCTATGGCAACTGCCGTGACGGAAAAATTACCAGAGCAGGTTTCATCTGAAACTGCATACAATATGATTCAGTTAGCCGTAAGAGAAGTTTTAAGACAGGCTGAAGAAAGGGGACTTCCTTATTCTGCTTTAAGCATAGATGACGTTTACGACGTTCTTGTAAACTTCATGGATTATTTTCCTGATGCTGAAAGGCTTTGTGGTAAAGACCACTGTGTTGATAGTTTTGAGAAGATAGCAAGCCATCTTGCATTCAATCTTCATAAGTTTACAAGCAGGGGTGCATACGGAAAATGGTTCGTAGGTGAAAACACTTTTGACATAAGCAAAGATGACTTCGTTGTGCTTGAACTTGAGCATTTGAAAAACTTTCCCGATCTTTTCAAGGTTATCACTCTTTCTGTTTTAAACGCTGTCACGGCTGATTTGTATCTTTCTGATAGAGCAAGACCAACCTTAATTGTTTTTGATGAAGCTTGGCAGTTTTTACAGGACAGTCCTGCTTTTGAGAAAGTGATTGAAGAAGGATACAGAAGGGCAAGAAAATACAGAGGTTCTTTTGGAATTGTTACTCAGGATTTGCTTGACCTTGAAGCTTTTGGCAAGGTAGGGAGAGTTATTTACACTAACTCTGCTTTTAAGTTTTATTTATCAGGAGTTAAGGCAGATCTTGCTAAAGAGAGAAAGATAGTTGATTTAAATGACTTTGTAATTAGTGTTGTGAAGTCTTTGAGATACAATGCTCCGAAGTATTCAGAGATTTTTGTGGATACCAAAGAGTTCGGTTCAGGAGTCGTAAGACTTATAGTGGATCATTATTCTTACTACGTTTACACTTCTCATCCTGCTGAGATTTCTGAGATTGAGAAAATGGTAAAAGAGGGAATGAGTTACGATGAAGCGATAAGAGAGATGATTAAGAAATACAGAGAAAAAGAAGGTACTGAAAAATGATAAAGAAAGCCAGATTAAAGATTTTTATTTTCTTTCTGGTTTTTCTCCTGATTTACGTTCCCTGTGTTCAGGCGGTTACTCCTCAATGCATTCAGCCTCCTGATGCGATAGCTCCTGCTGAGTTTAATCCTGACACGGGTTACTGTGAAACTTATCCGATTTCTTCAAACGGAACCTGTCCTGAAAATTACGTTTTTTCTGATACGGCAGGAGAATGTGTTTCAATGCCTTATTGTGAGGGAGATTATTCTTACAACTTTTCAACAAGACAATGTGAAAAAATAAGTTATACAAGTTTTTCTTCCGAAGAAGGTTTTTATCTTCAGGAAGGAGTTTATTATTGTGCCTTTGATAGCAATGGTAATGGAGACGTAGAACAGAATGAGATTGATGAGTGCATTCAGACAGAACAGGGCTATATCTGTCCATACAGCATGACTGAATGCAATAAAAAGTATCAAACTCCTTCCTGTCCTGCTGGATACACATATAATCCATCAACGCAGAAATGTGAGGCAGAAGTAGTAATAGGTGTTTGTTCTTCTAAAACTGTGCAAGTTTCAGACTATCTTTGCCCTGAAAATAATCAGGTGTATTCTGATTTAAATCAATGTAACAGCAATTGTGTACAGACTGCTTATTGTAGTTCAACTGTTGTTTGTAAATGTTCTGCGAATGTTTCCTATGATAAAAAGCATGTTGAAGCAAGTCCAAATTCTTGGACAAATTTTGTTTATATTTATTGGGATGGAGATTGTCATGTTTTAATGTCTTTATATTTTGATTCTCAGTGTAATATTACACGATGGCGAAAACGTTATTGTGCCTATTATGGTTGGCCTTGTCGTACTACTCCTGGGGCTTATATATATGTACCTCCAGGACAATTTTGGTCGTATGAAAAAAACGGGCGTTGTGGGAGCCAGTATTGTATAGAAAATACTTCTGTGTGTACTCAGATTTATAACTGTCCTCTTGGAGATTATCCCTGTACAGGTGATCCCCCTGTTTGTAAAAAAGGAAGTACCTGTGTAACTCATACTTCAACGGTTACAAAGTGGCAGTGTTCTTTAAATGGAGTTCAGTATGATACGCAGGATCAATGCACAACAAATTGTCATAGTGCCTGTCCTCCTGGAGGGATTTACAATTCTTCAACAGGCAAATGTGAAATTGATCCTGCCTGTCCTGAAAATAGCACTTTAGATTCTAACGGATGTTTTATGGGATATTCCTGTCCTCTTGGGAATTATCAATGTCAATATGTTTCTTCTCAGGGTAAGTGGATGTGTTCCCCTAACAAGTGTTTTACCACTACTGATATTCAGGACGACGAACCAGATGTAATTCCAAGTGGTTATCAAGACGATGGAGAAATAACTGAAGATGGAGTTTGTCTTGGCAGTATTTTTATTTTTAATGGTTATGAGATGAGATGCCGTCCTGCTGGATTGCAAACAGGTTTTCAAAATTGCTGTGATGAAGCTCAGGGCAAGATTTACGATAGCACGGGAAGTCTTTCAGGAACTTTTACTACTGTCAAAAACGTAATAGCCGCAATTTCTGCGTCAAAGCAAGTAGCTCAAATTGGTTATTATGCGACAAAGATAGCAAGTGGAGAGTATGCTTTGCAGGCAACAGGAACAGGAGTGGCAGAATTAGTCAACACTGCAACTGGAGAGGTTGTAACGACTTATGCAACTGATTCTGCTGAAGCAATAGCTTTGGCACAAGTTGATACAGGAATGTCTGCTGATGTGGCGGTTCAGACTGCTGGAACGACGTACATTTCTCAATTAAAAGCAGATATAGCTCTTGCAATAGTTAACCTTGCAGTTTCACAAGTCATAGATGATCCTCTTGTTGCCGCAACGGTTAACTTTGCGGCAACTCTTGCCGTGCCTTATTTGTTTCCAGGAGCTACCATCAGTCCTGTTGGGCTTGCTTTTGCGGCAATTAATATTGCTTTAGCTTTCTTTGGTGGTGGTTGTGACAAACAGGATATTTTGACTTCAACTTACAAGGAAAGTGGATACTGTCATTACGTTGGTTCTAAATGCATAAAGAAACTGCCACTTGTTGGATGTGTCCAGAAAGCAAAGGTTTACTGCTGTTTTAACAGCAAGCTTGCAAGGATAATTCACGAACAGGGAAGACCACAGCTTGCAAACTTTCAGGGCAATCTCTGGGGTTCTGCCAAGCATCCAATCTGCAGGGGGTTTACTCCTGAAGAATTTCAGGCACTTGATTTTTCAAAGATGGACTTAAGTGAGTATTATGCAGACATTGAAAGAAACATGACTGAAAACTTACAGCAAAAAATTACCACTCAAATAAATGAAACTTACGAAGGTTTACGGTAAGGGTGAGAAAAAAATGAAAAAGGGAATAATTTTGCTGATTATTAGCCTGATTTTCTTTTCTCTTGCCTGTGCAGAGGAAGAATTTGACGCAAAAAGCAGTGCAGAAAGTCTTTATTCTACTGCAAAGCAGAAAACGGGTTCTCCTGAAAGCTTGATGAAAAACTTCGTAAATCCCTTGTTGGGAAATGGAACTTTTTATAACATAGAGGGCAGTCAATCCTTTCAGGCAACGCTTGTATGTCCGTCAAGTCAGAGATTTCTTGAAATATTAATGCAACCGCAAGAAACGGGAGATACCAACTTTTTTGTTTACTACGATACTAACTTTGACGGTAATTTTGATGGGAGCTATGCTTTCATGGGAGTGTCTGGAATATGCAGTAATGGTTTTATAAAGTGCGATGCAGGAACGTGGCAAAACTGCAAGTATTACAAAGTAATTTTTAACGGAAATTCTTTTTCAGAAGAAGAAATTTCTTTTAATGACCTTACCTCCTGTTTTTGTATAAACAATGCTTGCGGAAACAATCTTGTATGGAAAAACAGGGATTACGTTCTTTCAACTTTTGGAGGTGTAATAGTTTCTGCTTTACAGTCTTTTAATTCTCACTATGCAGTGACAAAAACAGAGGTTCAGGATGTAGTTATCAGATACTACGGACAGGATACGACGAGGTGCAGTTATTCTTCGTCAACCGTTGTAGGAACGACAAATCCAGAAATCTATTTTGGCAATCCATACCAGATGGTTTCAGAGGCACAAAGCCAAATGGAAACAAGTGAATTCACTCAACTTTTTACAAACTTGCAGGAAAATCTTTCTGAAAAAGTTTGCACTATAAGAAGAATGATTATACCTAACAGGTGTGGAAAAGAAACATACCAGATTTACTTGTCTGGAGGTGGAAGAAGTTACAGATTACCTGCCTGCACGACTTCTCACTTTCAAACAAGCTTTTACATAAAAGACCTGTCAAAAATAACAAGGGCAGTTTTATCAGAAGTGAGATTTGATGACTGGCTTGCAATAAGAGTCAATGGACACTTCGTATATGTAGGACCTAAGTCAGGTAATACTTTCAGAATTGAAGGTGGAAGGGTTTGTTATAGAGAAGATGAGTCAGGAACATGCACGGCTTATGGTGCTTGTGAGTTAAGCACTTATTGGGTAAGAAGACCTAACATAGACCTCAGACCTTATCTTGTTGAAGGAACAAATACGATAGAGTCTTTTGTTGAAGTTACTGGTTATGGTGGTTCTCAAGTTTACATATATATAGACACAATTCAAGGAAATCTTGAGTGTTATGATTCTCACTGCAAATTAATTGATTTTAATCCAGTTGAAGGTTGTGATATATGGGAACAAATTTCTTATTCTTCTGCCGCACAAAATTGTCCGTCAGTTTCTGTTTCTCCGCAACTTTGTGGAGAAAATTGTGTTCAACTACAAATGCCTGTTTACAGTGCTAAAGGAGGAGCATATTCTACTTCTATAAATCTGAATATACCTGAGTATCTCTGGATGGATTTAAGTCAAATAATGGTAAAGTGGTGCACTCAAACAACGGGACCTTATCCCTGTATGGATGATGACGGATGGTATAGGATTTACGTGAATGGAAATCAGGTAGCAAGCGGTTCTTATGGAGATAGAGAAGATTGTGGAGTTGCTCCGAATGGAGGTTGCTGGAATACCGTTAACGTTCCACTTACTAATTTTACACGGGCAAATGATACCATTACAGTTCAAATAGGTGGTGCGGCTCATGATGTAAATGCTGGTTGCAGAGTGGTTTATCTTTACTTGCTTTTCAATAATCCTTTATCAGGTTGCTATATAGAAGACAATTACATTGAGGATAATTGTGTTAGCTTGAGAAACGATGAAAACTGCTACCTGAAAGATAGGATAATAAACGGAGTTTATGTCGTGCAAAATGGAGAGAATACGGGACTTGTTCCTTTGACTGAATGCAGGGAGATATGCGGTTATGACTTTTGCTATGCTGACTGGACTATTGAGGAACATTATCTTTGTAAAAACACTTTACCAAGTTTTGACTTTACAAGACCTCAAGAAGTTTTAAGCACTGTTAGGTATGACTCAAATCTTTTAACTTTTAGCGATGTAAGACAGGAAAATGGAACCTGGGTGAGTTATCCAAATCAACAGTTAAATATTACTCTTGAAAAAGGAGAGAGCTGTCCAAAGGTTTGTAAAGTAAAAGTTTCAGAAAATCTTCCAGAAGTAGGTAGTGGGGGACCTATTTCTTATACAAACGTCTCTCCTGTAAAAGTAACTTATGACATTAGAGAATGTGTAAATGATACCTGTCCTTATGATCCTGCTAAAGGAGAAGAACTTGTTAAAGATTGTGCCTGTTTAAGTGAATTTAACGATGCAATGGTTTCTTTGCAGGCAGTAAGACTTGCAGGACAGGATATAACTTGCAGTTCAGGAGTGAAAAAAACCTTGCCAGGGTGGTAAGTATGAAGAAGGTTGTGGTTTTTGCTTTGAGCTTGCTGTTTATTTTAAATTCACTTGCCTTTTCAGGAACTAAAGAGCTTTGTGAAGGTGGTTCTTTTATTGATTTTTTCCTTGATGTCCGCTGGGAAGGTATCTTTCCTATCAAAATTGCGGGAGTGAAGATAAGAGGTTCAAAAAACAATCCTGATAATCCTCCTGACGAAAGAAGGGGTTCTGTGATTTGCTTTTGCAAGAAAAACGGTATTCCCAAAATAGGAGTGATGGTTTCCTACTGGAATCCTGTGAGGGCAATAGAAACGACAAAAATTCCCTGGTGTTTGCCAACTTTTGGTATGTATCTTGACTTTGGAGATTACTGGAAAAACGTGGGAACTGTGAGCAGTCAATCTGATGCGGGATACACTTTCACGAATGCACACATGCTGAAGTTCAACGTGCTTGACATACTCAATCTTTTTCTTGACGTTCCCTGCGTTCCTCACGAAGGACTTGACATAGCATACTTCAGTGAGCTCGATCCGAGCTGGAATAATTCTCTTGTGGCTTACTTTTTAAATCCTGAGGCTTTGCTGTTTGCAAATCCCATTGCAAGGCTTGCCTGCGTTGCCGATAGTGCAAGTGTAACCGCTACAGATTGGGGGATAGATCAGCTTTTCTGGTGTGCTGGAGCATGGGGGAACGTTTATCCTTTTACGGGACACAGTGAGAATTCGGTTTACGTAAGAGGGAACGTGCTTAACATGGCAAGACTTCTTTACAGAGAGGCAAGGCTTGCGGTTTCCTGGGATACTGCTCTTGATGAGTGTGGAGCTGTAATAACTCCCATCTGGATAAAATCTCATCACAAGTTTCATCAGCTTAAACCTGTGAGAGGTCCTATACTGACGATAGGTAAACCTACAATTCTCTGGAGCAGTGCTAAAAATCCTCCTGGTGGAACTGATAAAGGGTCTTCTGATAACTTCAGCTGGCTGATTTTCAAGCTCGTTAACTGCTGTTTCACTTTGTAAATCAATTTAGCGTTACTTCAATCACATTTTTATTTCAAAATGAAAAAAAGCGTTTTGACTTTGATTTTACTGGTAGCTACGTGTATGAGTGCCTTTGCAGAAAAGAGAATAACTTTAAAGCCTGAGGGAGAACTGTATCCGATTGCAGAAAAAGACGCTCTGGAAGAAATAAAAGAAAAAGTGGCAGGTCTTGATCTGGAAAAGCTAAAAATGAAAGCAAGAGAAAGTGCAGAAAGACAATTGATTTTACGTAGTGAATATCAACGTGCCTGCGAAAACTCAACTTTTAGCTTTTATCCTGTCTATACGCTTGAGGTTGATATAAAAGATGAAAAAGGAAACGTGATTTATCCGAAGGGATACACTTTTAATCCTCTTGATTACATGCCCTTTCCCTTCACTTTCGTGTTCTTTGACGGTTCTTCTGAGAAAGAAGTGGAGTGGGTTAAGAAGAATTTCAAGGATACCGACGGAGTTTTTCTTGTTACTACGGGAGGAAACGTGTTTGAAGTGGCAAAAAAGCTTGAAAGACCTGTTTATGCGATGAATGAGTTAATGAAAAAAAGGTTTTTGATCAAAAGAACTCCATCAATCGTAAGGGCTGTGAAAAACTACCTGGTGGTGCAGGAAGTGGGGATATATGACTGCGGCAATAAAAAACAGAAAAATAAAAACTAAAAAGGAGGTGTGTTGCCATGAAAAAAGGAGTGGCAAAAGCTTTTGCTAAGGGTTTGGTTCAAACTGCCGTAGCTTTTGCTGGTTGTCTTGCTTTAACTGGTTCTGGATTTGCCTTTACTGCTCCTGCAAGTGGAGACTTCTTTTACGACGTTTACGACATTTTAGTAAACAAGATGATTAAAGGACCTGTAGGGACTGCGGCAGGAGTAGGACTTTTGATTTACGGAGGAGTTAATCTTGCACTTGGAAGATGGGCTGGAGCGTTGTTTCCTATTCTCGGTGGAGCAACACTCGTAAAGGCTGACACACTCTCTCAAAGCATTGGAATGACAATCAATCACTTTTAAGAGGGGATCATGCAGGGAGGAAGATACAGGATACCGAAGTATCTTCATCGTCCCTATCAGGTGCTTTTTCTTGACAGTGAAGACCTGGGGATAATTTTTTTCTTTTTTCTCTTTGCTTTTTTATTCGGTGGAATTTTCTGGATACTTTTTCTCGTAGTGCCTTTTATGGTTTTAAAAAAGAAAAGGAAAAGTCCCAGAGGATACGTAAAGCACCTGCTGTATCTTCTGGGACTTTACGATTTTAAAAACTGTCCGTCGGTTTTTGAGAAAAAATTTAATGAATAGACGGGGGAGAAGATGAAGTTCAAAAACTATCTTGATGAAAATACAAATCTTGCAAAGCAGACAAGGTTCTTACGCTTTGTGGTTTTTCTTTTTGCCGTTGCGGTGATTATAAACGGCTACTTTGTGTATTCTTCAAGAATAAAAAGCAGGACAATTCTTATCCCTCCTTATCTTTCTGAAGGAGAGGCATACGTAAGCGGAAAAGATGCAAGTGATAACTATCTTGAGGCAATGGCCAAGTATGCGTGCTTTTTGAGATTGAACTACACTCCTGCAAATGTCAGCAATCAGTTCAATGCCTTTTTAAAACTTCTCACTCCTCCTGCTTATAAAGAGCAAAGCGGTGTTCTTTATAAGCAGAAGGAGGACGTAATTCAAATGAACGTGTCCTCTTCTTTTTTTCCTGTTGAGATTGAAATAGACAGAGCTAATAAAAGAATTTTCGTGACGGGAATGCTGAATCAGTGGACTTACGATAAGCACTTTGTAACTGATGAGAGAAGAACTTACGTGATTGAATACAGGATACACTTTGGCAGGTTTTTCATTGAAAACTTCATTGGTTGTGGAAAGAGCAAGCAGGGATGCTTTGAAAAAATTAAAACAGAGAAAAAGGAGGCTTAAGAAGATGAAGAACTTCATTAGCAGGGCATTGCTAACCACTTTTTGTTGTTTTTCTCTCATTTCAATGGCTTACGGGCAGGAATGTAAGTATGGCAACAGTAATATATGTGAAGTGCTTAAACAGAGCCAGATGAAGTTAAAGCAGGCAAACCTTGAAAAGATAAAGAAACTGCCAGAGCAAAATCAGAAAGTTATCCAGAATTTACGTTACTCTCCAAAAGTCAATCAGGTAAAACAGGAAGAACAGAAAGTTAAGCAGGAGACTGAAAGCACTTTTCAGGCAAATCAGGATAAAGAAAAAGAAATATCAAGAAAGCTTTTCAAGATGATACCTGATGATGCAGTGGAGCCTGAACCTATTTCTGGAAGTGCTTTTATCGTGAGACCTGAAAGGACAACTATTGTAAGGCTTTCCGCAACTGACATAAACAGATTTGTATGTACTGAAGATTTAGACAGGGAAATAAGGGTCGTTTATCCGCAGAGAAAGGGAGTAAAGGTGAAAACCGCTGGAAACAATATTTTCGTTGAGTTTGAAATAATCAAGAGAGGAGAAGAATACGTTTACCAGGAAACTCCCGTTGAACTTTATATCATGTGTGATGATACTGTTTATGCAGTTATTGGAATACCTCAGAGAATACCTGCCGTGACTGTTTATCTTGAGAACAAAGCCAGAGACATTCAGGAAAGGCTTGAAGCAGTTAAGGAAATTCCTTTTGAAGAAAGGATTGTAAAAATAGTCAAGGCTTTGTATTCAGGTAAACCTCCTGTTGAAGCTGAATACGTGAAGGTTTCTAAGAAATATGATATTTATCCTGCACTCAGGATAAAAGAGACTGCAAATTACGTCTTTTCTGCTGAAGGGCTTGTAGCAAGAGTGTTTGTGGTTTCTCTGAAAGAAGAAGCTAAAGCAGAGCAGGTTGATTTGAAAGAAAAGGACTTCTTGAAAAAGGAGATAACCGTTTCTCCTGTAAGTGTTGCGATAGACAGATTGAGACTACGCAAAGGAGAAAAAGCCATTGTTTTAATCATTGAAAAGAAAAACGTCATGACAGACAGGCTTTTTTCCTTTTAAGGAGGGAATGGAATGGTTAAAGATGTAAAAGAAACGCTAAAGAAAAAGTGGGATAGCCTTTCTCCAGAGGCAAAAAAGAAGATAGTGGTGTTCATTGCATTGGGAGTTTTGATTTTCAGTATAACTGGATTGATTTTAAGCAAAAAAGAAAACAATCAAAGCAATCAGGTTGAAACTGTTCGTAAAACTGAGCAAACAGAAAGCGTTGACGTGGATTTGCTTAGAAAAGCACAATACTACGAAACTAAAAAGATGATAGAAGAATTAAGAAAGAGCAATGAAGAACTGCAAAAGGAGATAAAAAACCTGAAAAAGCAAAAAGAAGAACTTGAAAAAAAGATGGTAGAAATAAGGGAAAGCGAAAAAACTTCTTCTTCAATACCTTTGCCTCCTCCTAGAGAAGGAGGCACTCCAGAGGAAGCTATTCTTCCTCCTCCTGTTCCATCTTCTTCTACCTGTTCTATTGAAAGTGAAGTTGGGAAAAAGAACGTGGAACCAGTCAAAGAAGAAGTTTTATCTGGAATTGGGATTGTTTCAGAAAAGGTGGAAGTAAAAAAGAAAGGAGGAAAGCAGGAGGATAAAAGCAAAAAAGGTAAAAAGATGAGTTATTATCTCCCTCCTTCATTCATGCAGGCAACACTGCTTTCTGGACTTGACGCTCCTGCTGTTGGAAAAGGGCAGGGAAATCCCGTTCCCGTTCTTTTGAGAATTAAAGCTCCTGCCGTTTTACCAAATGAAGTCAAAGCTAACTTAAAAGGTTGTTTCATCATAGCAGAGGGACTTGGTAACCTTGCAACGGAAAGGGCAGACTTAAGGCTTGTTTCTCTTTCCTGCATTGATAAGAGGGGAAGGGCAGTGATAGATCAGAAGGTTAAGGGATTTATAGTTGATACAGATGGAAAGATAGGTTTAAGAGGAAGGGTTGTAAGCAAGATGGGAAGTGTTCTTGCAAGAGCCTTGCTTGCAGGATTTGTTTCAGGAGTAGGGCAGGCATTTGGTTATTCTACTTTCACTTACACTTACTCTCCAGAAGGAACTCTTGCTTTGCCTAAAACAAACGAAGTTTTATCGGCAGGAATTGCAGGTGGAGTGCAACAAGCCGCAAGTGAGTTAATGAGATTTTACATGGAACTTGCAAAGCAAACCATACCTGTCGTTGAAGTTTTACCTACGAGAACTGTTACTGTCGTCATAAGTGAAGGAGTAGAACTCAAATTAAAAAACATATAGAGAGGTGAGAAAAATGAAAAAGGAGAAAGGAATTATGGTTGCATTGATGTTTGCATTTCTGTTTCTTCTTGGAGGTTGCGCCTCTATAACAAATCCCTATAACAGTGAGTTTACCTGTCCGCAGGCAGAAAAAGGGAAGTGTATCGGAATACCTCAGGCTTACCTGGAGAGCTTAAAGCAGAGTGAAAACTCAACGGAGCTTAAAGACTACTATCCAACTCTTGAAGAAAAGAAAGAAGTGTTAAATCAGGAAATATCAGAGGAACAGGAAGTATATGCAGATGCACTCTTTAACAAGTTGAGTAAAATTTTAAAAGAACCAGAAACTCCCGTGTTAACTGTTCCTAAAGTCGTAAGGGTTTTAATTCTTCCTTACAGAGGAGATAAAGGAAAAACACTTTACTTTTCAAGGTATGTCTATGTGATAACTGACGAACCAAAATGGGTATTTGATAACCTTTTAATCCAGGAAAGCGAAAATGAAATGTAAGACAATTTTATTGTTACTTCCCTTGCTATTTTTATTTTTAGCAGGTGAAAATCTTTTTGCTTTTTACAACACGGCAGAAAAGAAAGGATGGTGGTGGTATAAAGAGGAAAAGGAAAAGAAAGAAAAAGAAAAGAAACCTGCCAAAAAAGAAATAAAAAAGGAGGAAAAGAAGCAGGAGGAAGCATGGAAACCTCCAAAACCTCTTGAAGAATACACTTATGATGAGCTTTTAAAAATGCCCGTTTCTGAATTCAAGAAACTTTTCAATTACTACAAAGAACTTGCAGTTTCAGATCCAACAAACGAAAAGTACGTTTACTACTACTACAACCTTCTTGACGTGGCAAGAAAGAAAGCTCTCATCTTCATGGCTCAATCAATGAACGTGCTAAGCAAGTATCCTGAACTGAACGTTAGAAAAGACGTGCCTACCATTAATCCTGCTATCAAGAAAACCTTTGAACTGCAAAGAGAGGAAGAAAAGAAAGCTTTAAGAGAAATAGGAGAAAACTTTGGACTGATAGTTTTTGTCAAAGAAGGATGTCCTTATTGTGAAATACAGTTGAGCATTATGAAGTACTTCACTTCTCAAGGAATACCTGTTAAAGTGGTTGACGTTTCAAAGGATGACAGGGCAGTTTCCAGATTTGGAATAGAAGTTGTTCCTACCATCATTCTCGTTCACAGGGAAAGCGGCAATTACTTCCCTGTTGCGGTTGGAGCAACGAGTGCATCAGAGCTTTACCAGAGAATAGCAACCATTTCAGGCTATCTTGAGGGAAGGAAAAAAATAGGACAGACGTATCTTTACGAGTTTCAGAAGGGAACTTCACTTGATCCATACACTCCTCCTCCACTTTTTAAAAACAGATTGAAAGAGGATAAAAATGAAGAGCAATAAAACACTTGCTTTAATTTTTGCTTTCATTTTTCTTTTAACTGGCATGTCTTACGCAAACTGGCTTGATGAGTGGTATCAGAATGTAATGACTTCTTCAAGCGGAGTTGACTACTTCAAAGGACAGAAAAGAGGATATGCAACATTTGGAAGCTTTTCAATGAGACTGCCCTTAAGGACAGACTACCTTTTCTCAATAGAAAAGCCTCACCTGAAAGTGGGCTGTGGAGGAATAGATTTGTTCATGGGAGGATTTAGCTTTCTCAATGCTGACTATCTGGTTCAGAAAGTGCAGGCAATGCTGCAGGCAGCACCTTTCATAGCGTTTGACATAGCACTTCAGACTCTTTTTCCTGAGGGTTCGGAAATTCTGAAAAAAGCAGAGTCAATTGTTGATGTGTTGAACCAGATACAGTTGTCTGAATGTGGAATATACATGCCTAAAGCAGTCGTTGACCTTGCTAAAAGTCCAGGTGCATTTTTTAAGTCTCAGGGAGAAGAAAACGCAAAGGTTGCTCAGGAAAAAGGTTATTCAGATATATGGCATAAATTCTGGAACAAGTACGTTCACGTAACTGACAGTGACGTTTCAATAGAAGGAACTACAACAGAAGACGTTTTAAAAGGATTACCTCAACTGTTGAAGGACTGGTTTACCAACGGAGCTGGGCGTGGATTTGTGGAATACCTTGCTTTGAACGGCAACGTTGATTCTCAGGTAGCAGAAATTTTCAGAGCTTACATAGGAGACATTTATTACAGTTCAAACAATGATAAGACACTTTTCAACGTTGTTTACAAGGAAGGTTGCAAAGAGGCTCACGTAAAAGACATATTCCAGAAGGGAACAATTTACAGAATACCTTTAGGGCAGAATACTTGCGTCTATGAAAACTCTCAGGAAATAACTCAAAAAGTGGAACAGGCACTTATACAGAGCTATGACACGATAATGAATAAAGGACAACTACCTCAGGAATGCGTGAACCTTATTAAAGTATCTCCTGAACCGCTTTATCTCTTTATCAAAGATGCCGTTCTCATTCAGGATAAAAGTTTTCTGTATGCAATTGTTCCAAGCGTATCCAAAGGCTTGATTTATGCGGGACTTCTTGACTTAACAAAGAAGATGAGAAGCATCGTCAGAGAAATAGACGGCAGAATAAAACAGAAAACGGTTGCAGTTGCAGAGGGAGAAACAATCAGACAATACACTTTTGATAAAAAGGAAAAGCTTGCAAAAGCTTTAGATGAGTTTGAAAACCAGGTAAGAGGATATTACAGGAATGCCCTGGGAGAATTACAAAAGAGTGTTGAGCAAAGCATGGCAGTCATGGAATTTAACAGCATCGTAAAAAAGAAGTTCAGGTATTACAGAACCTCTTCAATAAACATAAAATAAGGGGGAGGGAATATGCTTAAAAAGGCAAGCCTGAGCTTGCTTTTAATAGGCTCATTCATCTTATTAAGCACTTCTCCTGTTTTTGCAAATACCTGGGAGTATGTCACTCACGGAGGCTACGATGCAGCAGTGGAAGCGTGGAAAAGAGTTGCTTTGATATTCAGTCATTCCGGATATGCGGGACTATTTACGGTGGGAGTGGTTGTAGGTTTGTTTGCCATTCTGGCAGGAACAGTCATGAAAGCTGCTTTTGGTTTGAGAATAAACGTTTATTCTTTTTTGCCTTATTACTTAACTGCAGCAGTTGTTTTTCTTGCTTTCATTTTACCTAAGGACAAGCTCGTAATCTACGATGAAACTCTCAACAGGGGACCTTACGAAGTGGATGGAGTTCCAAGACTTGTGGCAACAATGGCAGGTGTCATTAACAAAGCAGAAAACGCAATGATAGAGGTTCTTGCCACTTCAGGAGATCCGGTTCAGGACTACAGATACAATCCTGCCGGGATATCCTTTCACGCTTTGGGTTCTGTAAATCCGGGGCAAATTCCCGGATACGTTTACAGTTCTCTTTACAACTACTATGAAGACTGCATAGTCACTTCTGCTGAGATGGGGACTTACCTGACCTGGGAAGACATAATTTCAGGGAAGTATTCTTTTGTTGAAACAATAAACGTTGCCAACAATCCTTCACTTTTCACGACCATTTATGACGCAAACGGACAGGCAACGACGCTTTCATGCCAGGAAGCCGCTCCGATAGTTGCTGGATACGTCAATTCAGAGGCAAACTTTGACAGTGCATTCAGAAGTGGATGTGCAAGGGTTGGATACGATCCGGACAGCACCGCATCTTTTCAGCAGTGCAAAAGCATGCTTGCAAACAGCTTTGCTTTTCTGGCTCAAAGTGCAGGATTGTCCATTTCTGCAAATTACCTCTTTCCCCTACAGCAGATGCTTTTTGCTGAAATAGCAAATCACTACGCTCTTATGAACGGACCTGAGGCACTTGGTTCCTTTCTTGCAACACAGAGAACTTCAAGCACTTACTTGGGAATGGGAATACATGCAAACTCGTGGATACCTGAATTGAAAGAGACTTTAACTGCAATTACGATAAGTCTCACTCCCGTTCTTCTCATCTTCCTCGTAACTCCTCTTGCCTTAAAAGCTTTTTCTCTTACGGCGGGAATGTTTTTGTGGCTGGCAATCTGGGGGGTTATTGACGCACTCGTTTTTAGCTTTGGACTGTCAATGGCAAGCAGTTCTGCAAAGTATCTTGCCAATGCATCAGTAACCAATGGCTTTGGAATATTTGCGGCAACCATTTTACCAAACGTGACTGCAAAGATTTATGCCATCTTTGGTGCTTTGAGGTGGGCTGGATTGATGCTGGCATCTGTAATAAGCATGATGCTCGTTCGTTTTGGAGGATATGCCCTTGCCATGCTTGCAGGACAGTTAACTTCCATTCCTGCAGGTGCCGGTGCTGAAATGGGAAGAAACCTTTTATACAATCCGTCTGAAAGTGTAATGAAGTCTCTTGCTGAAGCCGGAGCATGGGGAAATGCAGCGGCAGCTGAGGGAATAGTCAATCTCACAAGAGGACTTGCAAACATGCAGTATGCAAGCTTAGCGGCAAGAGGAACAACCGGAAATGCTTACTCCCCGGGACAACTTTTGCAGTCTGAAATGAGTAAATTAAACAAAGAGATAGGTATGTACAGCAGTATGACAGCAAATGAGGCAAGAGAAACAGGAGAAATGCAGGCACATAAAGAAGTTGGAAGAACACAAGCCTATCAAGACCTTATCAACACAATAAGAGGGAGTGGAACACTTCAAAGCATGTTAGGAGTTTCTGGAAGTGCCTCTGATAGGGAAATCATGACTGCACTTCAGAAAGCTGGTATTTATTCTGGAGCTGTTGGTAGCATAGGAAAGTATGGAACTGCTAAGGGTGACGTGGAAGGTTCTGTAATGACTTCCTTTGTTGACTTTGCAAAGCAGGTTAAAGGTTTGGAAAGTTACTTAAACAAAGAATTTGCAAAAGACATGCAAAAAGATCCACTTGGAGCAGTGAATACTCTCGTAAACAAGTTAGCAAACGTTAGACATGCACAAGTAGAGTTTGAGTCAATAAAAGGTAAAATGAATCCTGATGATCTTACCAGAATTGAAGGGTTTAACTGGGCAAATCCTGCCGCAAAGGCAATGGCTAAGATGATACTCATGGATAAGCTTGACGATGGAAAGATTTCAGAAGAAACCATGCAAGCATGGCAAAGATTTACGCAAGTTGCAAAAGACTTAAACCTTGATGCAGAATTATTGAGAGGACACTTTTCTAACATTGACCTTACGGTGCAGAGTGAAGAAATGGCAAGAAGCCTGCAGGAACATCTTGGAATTAATGCAAATGTTGGTGATACTGTAAGAATGAGCTTTGCTCTTACAAATCAAAACGGAGAATACGACCTCGTCGTGCCAACACATGAAGTAATAGCAACCAAACCACAGGAAGTTGACATTTTAGGAAATAAGTTCACTCTTATTGGAGGTGAACTCACTACAAGAGGAACTGAAGGAAATGCCGTTATGATGATAAAAGGTGGAACACTTGGTTTTGGTGGTGGAAGGGTATCTCTTGAAAAAGCCAGAGTAGATACAATACAGGGACAGGAAGTATTAAAAGAGTTTGAAGGTGGTTATGCAGGAAATGCGGCAGGATTAAAAATGCTACTTCACGATTTGGGTTTATTTGGTATGGTGAGAAGCAATACAGATGCCTGGAAAAGAATTAGCAGTCTTGCAGATGAAGGCAGAATGATAAAAATTGACTATGAAGATGGTGCTTTAAAGATTTCAAGTGAAGGTAAAGTGCTTTATGAAAGAACTGGTGCAACTGTCAGTAAAGAAAGCGTGGATGAACTTAGTCAGTATAAATTCGGAAGAGAAGTGCAACATGTAGATAAAGAAACCTTTGATTATGGAAGTGGACTCGTTAATGAAAAATCCGCACTTTATCTTGTTACTAAAGGAGAAGCAAGCGATTACATTCCAGTCGTTCGTCAAATGCTTGCTGATGAAGGAGCTAAGAATACAAACTTGGTAGAGCTTTCTAAAGGTTTAAACGAACTTTTTAAAAGAGTAGGAACAGATGTTGGTTATAGTAATATAGAAGGAAAGGCAGAAGGTGGATTAAAAATAAACTTAGGTTTCATTAAAGCAGGTGTAGGTGGTAGTTTAGCAGAAGGATATAAAAGTTTAGACCAAAGAACAGTTGACTTAAACCAGGTTTTCACTCGTGCCGCTTACCGTCAGGCGTATGAAGAAACAGTCAAAGAATTTGGAGGAAAGGAATACACTCAGTTAACTGGAGAAGAAAGGGCAAGGTTTGAACAGGAATTTGCAGAACACTTTTCTCACAGAATGAAAGAAATAGGAGACTTCTATACTGATTTTCTTAATAACACAAACAAACATCATTTTGGGGCTACTGCTCCTGGAGAAAGAATATATAGTGCGGCGACTAAAAGCATTTCCTGGCTTAAAGATAAAGCAGAAGAAGTAGCAGAAAGCGAAATAACCGAAAAAGATAGAATTGAAATGGCTGAAAATATAGTTAAAGGAGGAGGAATTAAGGAACCAAAATCTTAAAAAATTACCGAAACAAATGGCTACCTTGATTGAAATTTGCCTTTTGTTACTCCGTGTTTTATTATAAAAATAGGAGGTTTTTTAAAAAAGAAAAGAGGAGGTAAGAATGTTCAGGCTCTTACGCAAAATTTTAGGAATTGAAGAAAATAAATATAAACCACATATTGCTGGAAAATATAAGCCACGCATTTATAATCCTGATATATACAAAGTAGATGAGAATGATTTTAATTTTTGTGATGACCATGATTTTGCATTAGATCCAGAATATAGCAGTTTATCTTGCAATGTCTGTCACAATGACGATGACTAATCTTTTCTTTTTCCTGTTTTTGCTCTAAGTTGTAATCAACCTTTATAATTTTTGTATTTTCTACACAATGGTTGGATACCTAGCTGCGGTGAGAATGGAAAAGAACCAGAAAGTTGATTTCGAAAGAGAAGAGCATTGGAAATAGTAATACCTGAGTTTATTCCGGTATAGTAATTTGTGAGGGATCTCTTACTACAATTTGTGGAATACCTCTATAAGAGCTTATTAAACCGTGAACGCATATAAATTTCCCGCTGTAATAAGATTCTGGAGGGCTGTTGAATTTAGATCTATCTTTACCCCAAATAACAGCAGTAAAGGTATGGTTTGGATATGGCCTATCAAAGTTTAAAAACGTTGGTTCTCCATTTGCAAAGTAAGCATATTTTGTGCTTGCAATTCTGCCACATACAGTCTTTTCCTGTCCAATATAATTTGCTGCATCGGTCGTCGTAATGTAATCTTCCGGGTAATTTGGTGATAAATTGTCAGACTTCTCTGAATAAAAAGAAGATGAAGGAGTCTGCTTTTCTTGAAGAAATTTTCTTTGAAAAGAAGGATAAAAAATATAAGCAATCAGTAAGAAAGCAATTAAAAAATAAAAAAGCTTTTTTGTCGACATTTTCAATGCTTACGTGGTCTTTTAAAAAAAATTATATTTAAAGCGAATATTTGGTCAAGATTTTAAAAATGATTAAAAATCTAATGTTAATTTTATCTATCATCTTGATATAAAGGGAGGCTATCAGTATAATAATTTAAATTAAACTATTTAACACAATGCTTTTCAGTTACCTAAATACAAGTCAACATAAAAATTCTCACAAGCATTATAAGCTTTTTAATTTTACTTATATAATAACACTTTTTAATCCTCCATATTAACTTTCAAAACAGTTAACACCTCCATACTCTTTTTCAAAACATTAAAATGTTAATGTGTTTTGGGAATTTTTTAGATTTATTACATCCAACTGCTTATCTTTAATAAACTACAGTATGATCTTGCTATCTTCAACATCATTTTAGTTTTTTGTAGGTTCTTTCCTGCAGTTCTTTCGTTTTGTAAGTTTTATTAAAAATTGCAACATTAAGCATACTACTTTCTTGTTTTGATAGTGTACAATATCTTGTGCAAGATAAAAATTAGGGTAACCTCTTGGGTAACAAGCCTGCTTTGTAAAACTTTATAAAATTTCAATCCCCTGAGAGGTGAAAAAATGGAGCTAACAAAGGTTAAATTTATACGACTCAATTAAAGGGCGATAAAAGAAATCAGGAAGAGGATAGAGGTAATAAGAGCCTTGCCTTCTATTGAATCTGTGGAGAAGTTTGTTTGTTTACGGATAGGGGTATTAAGTAAGAAATGGAATATAAGGTATTGAACGGGTTTCTTAAAGCTAGAGAAGAAATTCAGGAGATATTCCTCAGGAGGCACTCCTAATGACTTACACAAAATTATTATTGATACAACCGGTATGCTTATGGTAAAAAGAGCTTTAGGCTTGACCAATTTTCTTTTTTAATAGAATTTATTTACAGGTAAAGATAAAATTGGCAAATTGATTGAAAAAACCCCATAATTATGATTTACACTATCAAGTTAATATAAATTATCGAGAGGAAAAGGTTATGAGAAAAATTGTTAGTGGTATTTTTATAGTTTTAGGTGAAGTTTTTATAGTCTTTTCTGCTCTACTGGATTCTAACGGAGAAACAATTCGTTACAAATTGATGGATTATGGTGCAGGATTATTAGGAATATTATTATGTGGGATAGGACTAAAAATAATAGGCGATTAGACTTGTTAGATAATTAGGTCATAATAGCCACTATACCGGCTATCAAAACAATTATTACACCTAAAATCAGCAACTGAATTGTGGATATCAATAATCCCTTTCTAAATCCAACCGCTCCTTTCTCTGGATGTTTTATTAGTATTCCATATAAATACGCAGGAAAAAATAAAAAAACGCTGATAACCGTTGTTAATAGTAATACAACACCAAACATTTGATTTGCTAATGTACCGACAATAGATTTAATACCCAAAATAATAATACCTGAAGGAGCATACCAGAGAAACGCTACCTTGTATGCCATTCTATAGGTAAGTTTGAACTTCATAGTGATATAAGTAGCAAGTTGAACAACAAATGCTATAATTAACGCACCTATTGCTGCTCCAATTATTCCTCCTATCAGATGGCTTATTACTTGAACCATGTCTTTCTCCTCCTGTAATTTTTTATGTTATAGTATTTTTGGCTATGATAGTAAACTATATAAGCCACAAAAAAATATCAAATACCTCTCTTCAGGATAGATACTTTCAGGATGTATCCTATTATAATTTTCAATTTAAAAAATCCACCTTTTTCATTTTATTATTCTGCATTATAGAATTTTTTAAAAATCATAGTGTTTCACTAATTGTGTCTTTAAATATTTAATCAAACTATACCCTCTTGGGCAAGAGATTGAAAAGTATTGAAAACATATTTTTAATACTCTTTACTCTCACTCTATATTCCCAAACACAATTGTTGAAATACAACCTATACCAAAGAACTTAAGTTTTTATTTAATTATATTAACAATCAACCCCATTATTAAACATATTACTTCTTTAAAATTAGGAGTTATACTTCCTAATAATAAATAGAAAATAGAATAAGAAGAGGAGGTTAAGGTATGAAATACAAAATAATAGAAAGAGAAGATGGAAAAGTAGCTATTTTTAACTCCTCAGACAAACAAATATCTGATTGGTGGGATGGTATAATAGCTGACAATTTGCTTTCTGGAAAATCGAAGTATTACATAGTTATAAGTAAAAATCTTTTAGATGAATTGTTTGAAAAGTTTTTCAATAAAAGCTTAATGAATGTAAGAAAAGCCATTTTTCATATCTCTGGCAAGCAAATTTCTAAATGGTGGGCAGATGTTTCCACCGAAGGATTAGTTTCTGGACAATCAGAGTACTATATAGCTGAAAGAAGAGATAAAAAACAAGCCATTTTTCATGTTTCAGGTAAACAAATTTCTGAATGGTGGAATAGAGTGGGACCGGTAGGATTGGTAGATGGACAATCAGAATATTATATAGTCATTAGAGATGATAACAAATTTGCTATTTTTCATGTCTCTGGCAAACAAATTTCTGAATGGTGGAGATGGAGAAAATGGGCGTATTTAAATATAGAAGGTATCGATAAAGGACAAGGATATAGGATTTATTTTGAAGGATTACTTAAAGGACAGTCGAAATATTACATCGCTGAAAGAGAAGATGAAAAAATGGCAATCTTTGATGTTTCAGGAAATCAAATATCAAAGTGGTGGAATTTAATTTATCCTAATGGACTGGTTTGTGGCCGATCAAATTATTATGTCGTCAAAAATGAAAACGGAAAAAAGGCTATTTTTCATATTTCTGGTAAACAGGTATCTGATTGGTGGGAGGATATTAAATTTCCAGGATTAATTGAAGGGGAGTCGGATTATTACTGTGTAGAAAATGAAGAAGGGAAACTTGCAATTTTTTATGTATTAGGCAAACAAATTTCTGAATGGTGGGACGGTATTTCTTCCTTAGGACTATTTCAAGGAAAATCTGATTATTATCTTGCTATAAGATATGAACTAACTGAAATTCTTTTTGATATTTTTGAACCTGAGAATATTGAATATGCTATTTTTCATGTATCAGGTAAGAGAATTTCTAATTGGTGGAAAGAAATTTTTCCCCATGGTTTAATTTCTGGAGAATCAGATTATTACGTTGCTAAAAACAAAAATGAAAAAGTAGCTATTTTTCATGTATCAGGTAAGAGAATTTCTGATTGGTGGGATGAAATTTTCCCCTATGGTTTAATTAAAAGAGAATCAGATTTCTATTTAGTGCGACAAAATGAAAAATTAATTGCTTTCTCTATATTTGGTGAAAAAATTTATGAAAAGGAGTTATATAAAAAGACATAGTGTTCCACTAATTGTGTCTTTAAGTGTTTAAAAAACAAAAAAATTTCCATCACCTTAAGTCTACGTTTTACTTCTTTCGAAGAGCTTCTTAATCTAATTTGTAATATAAAAATTCTCTTATCTCAAAGGAAATTCGATGTTATTTTGATTTACTATAAAGGAGCTTTCCGTCTATGTATTTATGACATTCGTTAGTTTTTACTATATTTCTAGATGTTATAATGATTATAATGTAAAATGATTTATTTGACAGATTTTTTAGAAACAGGTAAATATAAAAATAAGAGTAAGGAAGATATGGTTGTTGTATAGAAGAATATTTTATAAATCCAAATGTATATTCGAACATTTCGGATATAAAGGTTGTTTGAAGAATTAAAAGGAAGGAGTGCCAAAAGTGTCAAAGAAGAACTTATCGCAACAAATTACGAGGAAAGAAGCGGAAAGGTTTTTACCCGGCAGTTGTCAAGAGAATTGTGTCTCGAATTTTAAATAGAACATTTGTTTCAATTCATAAGAACAATGTCTTACCCCTGGTAAAGGCTTTCTCCAATTTCTATCCCTCATATTTTCATATACCACATAAATACTCACCTCTGCTGTCTTCACACTCTGAAAATATCCACCACTCCTCATTTTTTCTTTTGCTTTTTTCGTTACCTTCTTTTTATTTAAAAAACGTAAATAAAAAATATCTACTGTGAATAGTTTTAATTGAAGGACACCCTTTTGCTTTTTGTCCCTATTTTTTTAATTTCAGGCTTGAAAACATTGCAGAAATTTTTGAAAATGAGGAAGATAAAACGGTATATCCTGCTATGAGAAATAAAGAATTTTTCTGTAAAGTTTTTGCAAAAGGTATTTAAAAAGGAAAGATTTTACGATAAAAAACTGATAGAATATACAGAGGCAGTAGCGGTAAATGGCTGATTTAACCGTTTACAAAGCAGGCTTTCTAACCTCCTTTTCTTCAGGAACGGGCATTCAGTATTTAAGTGAAGAAGAACTGAATAACCTTACAGCGGTCTGGCAGTCTTATTACTATGAAGCCGGAAAGAAAGCTAAAAAGCCAAATCGGGGAAGATACTTTTTGACTTATCTTTTCCTGCGCTTTTCAGGAGCGAGGCTTTCTGAGGTTCTCTCCATTGATGATGAGAAAGATATTGACTGGAGAAACAATGAGGTTAAGATCAGGACTTACAAGACGAGGAGAAAAAATGCGGGAAGGATAGTGCCTCTCCCTCCCGCAGTTTTACAGGAACTGGCAAGGTTTCTAATGGAACATCCAGGGATGAAAGGCAAGGTTTTCAAAGTAGATCCGAGAAACTTCAGAAGAACTTTCCACGAACTTGCGGTGAAAGCAGGTATACCCAGAGAAAAGGCACATCCCCACATACTCAGGCATTCCCGTGCAATGGAAATGATAAAAGCGGGAATACCTCTAACCATTATCCAGAACATACTGGGTCACGCAAGCCTCAACTCAACGGCAGTTTATCTCAGGTTCTCAAACGTGGAAGCTAAAATGTTAATGAGAGAGAAGGGATTGATCTAAACCAGCTCGAAAAGACACCAGATCGTCTTCATGTTTCGTTTAAAATAAAAAGAACATGGACAAGGACAATCAGTAACCGCATGTGCTTTCTTTCCTTTCATTAAAAACAGAAATTTTTTGAAACTTATAGAGTGTATGTCCTAATTGCTGGAAAATTATTTAAAAACCTTTAAAAATTTAATTATGTTTTTCAACTAAAAAGTATCTAATTAGATTTTTTCTTTTTCGAGAAAGAGCGCTTTGTCAATATGAAAGAATAGTTTTTGATAACTTTCAGCATCTTGAATAGGACGTGACCATAAAACTCCACCGGTATTTGATATACCTTTAGCAACCAGACTTATTCTTACTTTTATTTTTTTCCCTAATTCTTTTACCGTAACATTAGCTTCCAATCTTCTGATAGTCTGATAAGAGCCCTGAGCTCCTACCCAAAATTGGGTCCATTTATCAACTTCTTCTATGTCTTTTATGGCAGTAACCAATCCCAGTTCACTACTTGCTTGAGTTATGGTAAATCCTTCATCCTGTAAAGAAAAAATCACTGCTTTTATAACTTCATTATATTTTACATTTTCATATTCTCTAGTTTGAATTTCTCTGATCTGCAACATACTCATTTCTCTAACTGGTGGAGGCTCAGGAACACAACTTGAAAGAAAACTCAAAATGCAGAAAAATAATAAAAATTTTTTAAAATTTGGTAGCATGATATGAAAAAGACTCTACTTTAGAATTTTTGTCAAATTTTATAATTATAGTGAGAGTTTTTTGGGTTACGATTTTTTTACCTTTTTCTTTTTCGTAGCCACCACCTATTAAACCTAAAACGAGTGTTGTACCAGGAATACCCCCAGCTCCAACACCTGTCCCAATACCTTCGCTTTCTTTTGTATAAAAATATTCTGTTGCAATTTTGTCATAAACCCATGTTTCTCTTCCTTCACTATCTCTTGTTACGATATTAGGTGAACCGAGAACTGATATGACATCAGCCTGAGACATACCTACTTTGATTTCTTTTTGAACTATTCCAAGAGTAAGTTCTTTTTCAGGTATGTTAGACGAATTTAAAGAGGACTGGTTGGTATTTACACAACACGTAAGTACTGATAAAATGAGAAAAACCAAAAAGAAATGAACGTAAAGTTTTTTACATTTCAATAGATCCCGAAACAACTTTGCACCTTTTGAACTTTTTGGATATGAATAAAATTTTAAATAAAAAAAATTAAAAAGTCAAGAATCATAAAAATCATGAAAATACCTCATTTACCTACCCGAAAACAACATTTTCGGGTAGTTGTCCTGCATATCCGAATGAATTTACTGAGTTTGAAGACCATTTTTTGTAAAAGCAAAAGTTGACTTTTACCCGTTTTTGATATAAAAAATAGGGTAGATAAGAGAATAAATCCACTCTTTTTTATAAAATGACAAGGAAAGGCAAAATTTTTGCTGTGAGAGAACAAAAAATAATGGTTGTCCAGAGGGATGTATATGCAAACAGTTCGGATATCTCTACAAATGGGTAATATATCCGAACAGTTCGGGTATGAACGAGTTAGCAGAAATTCCACAGGCCGCCTTAACCTTAGAAGGTGAAGAAAATGCCTAGTTTGATAAATTCAGCGAATGCATACACAATATCTGAAATATTTAATCCAGATAGCAAGATAAGATATGTTATTCCAAAATATCAGCGAGAATATGCTTGGAGAAGAGAACAAGTTGAAGAACTTTTAAATGATTTATGGGAGAATCAGGAAGGTTATTTTTTAGGAACTATACTCTGTATAAATAAAACTACAGATGCGTTGAAAGGAAATATTCTTGAGATAATTGATGGACAGCAACGATTAACCACAATATCTCTTCTTTATGCAGCAATATATAAGAGATATTCAAAAATGAGAAACGATGATGAAGACTTCAATGCAGAAAAAGTAAATTTAAAAAATAGACTAAGGGTTAAATCTGAAAAAAATAAAATAAAACTTATCTTATCCACTCAAAACAATAATTTTGAGGACTATAAAGCAATACTAAATGAGGTCAGTATCTACAAAGATCCTTCATTTAAAAAACCAGCAAATTTAGGTAATAGGCGTCTTTACAAGATATATAACTACATCTTAAAGAAAATATCAGAAATGTCCGATGATGAAGTAAGAAACTTATTGGATAAAATAAACTCAGCTGTCATTGTAAAAATAGAAGTTAGTAATTATTCCGATGCATATACTCTGTTTGAAAGTCTAAACAATAGAGGTTTACCACTTTCTGCAATGGATCTCATAAAAAACAAACTACTCTCCGAAATAGATAGACAGTATAAAATGGGCAGATCAAGTATTGATATGGATGATGCGTTTGAACTATGGAAGAAGATTACTGAAAACATAGAGGATTACAATCTTCAGGAGAGATTTCTAAGGCAATATTACAATGCTTTTAGATACGATGATAAAATAAAGGTAAAAAATTTCCCAAGAGCAACGAAATCCACTTTAATAAAGATATATGAGCAACTTATTGAGAAAGATCCTGAATTCATACTTACTGAACTTGTAAACAAATCCAAAATATATAATAGATTTGTTTTGCCTAACCCAGAAGATAATTTTTATCACGAGCTATTGGATCTTCTTCATGTTGGAGCCGCTCCTTCCTACACATTATTGCTTTATCTGTTTTCCAAGTATGAGGATACAAGCTTTTTGAAGGAAGTTATCAGATTCTTAGTAAAGTACTTTGTAAGGAGAAATATAACAGATTTTCCTGCGACCAGAGATTTGGACAGAATATTTATGAACTTAGTAGATGCCTGTGAAAATAACGGAAATATAAATATAAACTTCATAGTCTCATATCTTACCAAGCCAGAAAGGTTTGCAAATATTGAAACATTTAAGAATAAACTTCTGGGTGATATTTATACAGATAATACAACCATGGCACGTTTTATTTTATGTAAAATAGAGGAAACTCATATGACTAAAGAAACTTGGAAAGATTTGTGGATTAAGGATAAGAGCAATAAATATGTATGGACAATTGAGCATATATTCCCTGAAGGTTCTAACATTCCTCAGGATTGGGTTATGATGATCGCCAATGGAAATGAGAAAAAAGCCAAGGAAATACAAGAAAAATGCGCTCATAAACTTGGGAACTTAACCCTTACTGCATATAATCCAAACCTATCCAATTTCTCATTTGTTAAGAAAAGAGACAGAAAAGATGATAGAGGTAATTATATTGGGTATAAAAATGGACTTTATTTAAACAAAAAGCTTGCAGAAAAAGATAATTGGACTATATCTGATATAGAAGAACGCACAAAGGAACTGGTAAAAGAAGCTCTCAAGCTTTTTGCAATTGAAGGGGAAAACGTAAGTGATATCAATTTTAAATGCTCGAATGGAAATGAGTATAAGGATGGAGAGATATACTATGGCTATAATGTTTCAAGATAGAATGGTGGTAATAAAAATGATCGGCAGCGTGCGGAACTCTTCGCCTGCTATCGCAAACTTGACCTTCTGGTCTGCTAATAGGTAGATATGTGGGCTCGCCTTCGGCTACGTCCAAATTTGCCTTGCGGGCAAACTTCACATATCTTCAGAATGTTAGTTACAATTAGCGGGTCCGCACTCAAGAATAATAAAAAGAGGTGGAATTATGAAAAATTGGATAATAAATCAGCTTGAAAGAATATGGTCAGAAAACAAGGCAAAGGGGATACTATCGCAAGTTAAATTTGTAGAAGATTTAAAAAAAGAAACCCTTGGGAAAAATATTAAAAAATATTATAATGGTTGTTGGATTTTTGCTCCAAAAACTCCCGATTATTTTAAACATAGATTTTTATTTTTTATACACCCGAAAATTAAAGCACAACCATTCGATAAAAATGAGATTGAACCTGCTGAAATAATGAAAGAAGCTGATGCAATTAAATTCAAACGAATTGCAGGATTTTTGAATAACGCCGGCATGGGAGTAGTTTATAGCATACCTCTAGGTGAGAATATCAAAAACATCTCATGGCAGTTATTTCGATTTGATTTTAATAGAGAATCATTAATATCTTTGGATGCTGATGATTTTTTCAGAAACTGGGGGAACAGAGGAAGACCTTCGCATTCAAGAGGATGGACCGAAGATACAAAAAAACAATACCAGATGCTTGAAGATGATGTTTTAATTTCACTATTTCTAAATGAACATTTTTATACAGAATACCTCAAAAGAGAAAAACATATACCGGTCTCGGATCCTTATGATGTCGATGGTTTTTTTATAATATATTCATCTGGCAGAGTCATCCCTATTGAGATAAAAGAAAAATTTCCTGCCGGTGTAAACGATGATCGCTTTTTCGGTATAGATGCAGGGAGAGTACTGATGCTTTTGCGAATTTGTTTACCAAACGATGCAAATGCTTTGTATATAATACGGGAAGTGGACGATTCATCCGAAAGAAATTTCTTAGGATGGAAATATATTACTCTTTCAGATATCATTATGTCCTCTGGATGGAACTTGCAGAGAGGAGGCAGAGGTATGGGCGGGCAAGAAACACAAACGATAAGGCTTCCGTATTATCAGTTCAAAAATTTAGATGGAAGTGTTTTAAGAGATATCTCGCTCGATAAAATTGGAAAATTACCGGATGAAATTAAAAAAGCGGTAAAAGATTTCATTTCTGAAAGAAAAAATTTTTTCGGGTGGTAATTATGACAGAAAAATATACTGTTATTGATTTTTTTGGCGCACCCGGTGGACTTTCTTTTGGCTTTGAAATGGCAGGATTCAAAAGTATTGGCGCACTTGATATTTTTAAAGCAGGTATGGAAACATATCAATTTAACTTTCCTGATTCTAAAATTCTGATTGAAGATATTAAAAAAGTTTCTGTTCAAGATTTAAAAAAAGAATTTGGAATCAGTAAAGAAAATATAGACATTGTGATTGGAGGTCCTCCCTGTCAGGGATTTTCCACAATAGGCCGGGTAAAAATAGCTTCTCTTGCAAGAAATGGCACCTGGAAATTAAACAACCATCATCCACGCTTTATCGATGATCCCCGAAATGAACTTTATAAAGAATTTATCAGAATGGTTAAGGGCCTTAAGCCCAAAATTGTAGTGATGGAAAATGTTCCCGGAATGATGAGTTATAGAAACGGAGAAATTGTACGTGAAATTATAGAAGATTTTAATAGTATTGGATATACAGCTCAAGCCAGAATACTCAATGCGGTGGAATATGGCGTTCCTCAATTACGTAAAAGGATATTCTTTATTGCTGTAAGAAAAGACCTCAAAATTAAAATACTGTGGCCTGAACCGACTCATACTTATTCTAATTCTAATAGCATGTCTTCTATAGGACCTCTTTTTAAAAAAAAGAAATTAAAACCCGCCGTTACAGTATGGGAAGCTATCGGAGATCTACCTTCTCCAGTCCCCGGGAAACCTAAACTTGCAGATGTAGCTTTAAATTATGATAAAGAACCCTTCAGTGAATATCAAAAATGGGCCAGACAGGGTTCTAAAGAAGTACATAACCATATAACCAGACAGCATAATGAACGCGATATAAAGGTTTTCTCACTCATGAAGGAAGGGGAAAAATGGAAAGATTTACCTGAGGAAATAAGAAAAAGTTACGGTTACAGAGATGATATTTTCAACGACAAGTTTAAGAAACTAAAACGGGATGAACCATCTTGGACGGTTGTTGCCCATCTTTACAAGGATGGATATATGTATATTCATCCTGTGGAGGCAAGGACTATAACTGTTAGAGAAGCTGCAAGATTACAGAGTTTCCCGGATACTTTCATTTTCAAAGGTTCAAGAACTGATCAGTTTAAACAGGTTGGAAATGCAGTTCCGCCTTTGCTTGCAAAGGCGGTGGCTCTGTGTGTGAAGAAAATGCTTGAAAACATAAAATGAACACAGATATTTTCCTTTATATTCAGAACAACCTATGCAGATTTTACGAAAAAGAAGGCAGAGATTTTCCATGGAGACATACTTCCGATCCTTATGCAGTGATGATAGCAGAGTTTATGTTACAGCGAACCAGAGCAGAACAGGTTGTCCCGGTATATAAAAAATTTATGAAAAAATACCCTGATATAAACTCCCTTTCACGAGCTTCTCTGTCCGAAATAAGAGAAATTCTTTATTCACTGGGACTACACTGGCGAGCCCATCATTTTTTGGAATCTGCCAGATATATTATTAATCATTTCAAAGGAAAATTCCCTGCAGAAAGAGAAGAACTTTTAAAAATCCCCGGAGTGGGGGACTATGTTGCCGGAGCAATATTAGTGGTCGCGTATAAAAAAAGAGAATATGTTGTTGATAGCAATATAGCAAGATTCTTGAATAGATTTTTTGATTTGCGGTTGTCGGGAGAAATAAGGAGGAATTCTGTTATCAAAAAGCTGGCTAAAAATCTTTTTCGTCATCAAGATCCAGAAAAGATACTATTTTCGGTATTAGATTTTACAGCGGCTATATGTATTCCTCAAAAACCGCAATGTAAATCTTGTTTTTTAAAAAACAAGTGCGAATATTTCAAATTAAATTAGAGTAAATCTTTTATAAATGTATAAATACCAAAAAGCTCCCAACTTTCAAATTTTCGGCTTTAAAAAAGTTCAAAATGTGTTTTTTTCTAAGATTTAGTGGAATATAATCTTTTTCTGCCTGATTTTCCGTTGATACCTCCTGTATAAAATGTACACCTGACAACTTTTTTATCCTTTTTCATCTTCATAAATTTTTACACCTCTTCAGCAAGGTTTATCTTGTCTTTTTCAAAATAGTCTAACCATATGGAACTATCTGTTATTACCATATATGCTCTTATTTTTTCCATATGAGCGGTATTAAAAGAGAAACTAAAGCATAAAAAAAAAGAAAAATATATGGAATTGCGAGAATGAAAGGAATATATTTCTCAACCCTTGTAAGTTGCAAATACTTACTTTTTTCTTTTCCCTCTCCTAATAATTCCCATTCTTTATCATAGCAAGGGAACGGTAAATATTGCTCCATTTCATGTATAACTTTAAATTTTCCTGAATTAAGCTGTTTATAAGATCGTATGTTTATGTGCCATAAAATACATAGAGCTATGCCTAATAAGGATACAATGATAAATATTACAGTTTGATTGAATTTACCCACACTTACTAATATTGAGAGTAAAGCAAGTAAGCCTGATAACAAAGAAATGTAAAATTTATTTGTCTGCATTCTCCTTTCGCTTATCCTATCAGCCATTTCTACATATAACTTGTATTGTTCTAACAAGTGTTCGTTAAATTTTTCTCCATATTTGTTTTTATCCACACTCATATAGCCAGTCTCCTTATAGCTGACACAATTGAATTTGTATTCCATCCCACTATTTCGTCTGCATTTTCAGCAACAAATTGAGAAATTCTTGTTTGGGCCCAAGGTTTTATTGCTATTACAGGTTTTGGTGTTTTAAATTCTGTCTTTGCTATTTTAATCTCTTTTTTAATCCATGCGCTATATGTTGCGTATACACCGGCCATTACCAAAATTACATGGCAGGGAGCCATTTGTTTTTTTATAGCTTCATAAAGAGCTTGAGAATTTGGAGCATTATGAATTGGGTCATCTTTGGGAACTGAGTAATCCTTGAAATAAAAATAAGGAGCTTTTTCCAGAAGGTCCATTAATCTCTCATATGCATAACTATAACTCCAAGAATGACTTAAGAAAATGTTATAAATTTTTATTGGCATTTTAAACCTCCTTTTTAAAAATAATAGTTCACTTTTTCTGTTTTTCTTTTTACATGCTTTTTCAAGTAATATTGATGTTCTATTTTTACGGTCTACAATTTTAAATAATTTTTATTCTACAGTAAAATTAATTTCTTTTCAAAAATATACTAAAAAATAAATAAAAATTAAAAATGATAGGTGTTATTATTAAGTTATTAAAAAATTTGTTTAAACTAAAAGTTTTTAATTGAAATAAAAGTTGAAATAAAAAAAAATTAATTAAAAAGGAGAAAACTAAAATAAAAAAACCGGACGGGAAGCTCCCATCCGGTACAAAAGTTTCTTAAAACCTTTTTGTTTTTATTCTAACCACTTACCTTTAAAAGAAATTTTTGTTCAAAGTTTATTATTTTTGCTTTAAGTATTTGTAAAGCTGTTTCATAATCATTAAAAAGCTCACAATATCTAAACTGCTCCCTTTTTTCATCTGGTAAAGTCAGGGTAATATCTACTAAATATTTTTTACCCTGATAGGAAACTATTTCCGCATAAAGTCCATCTGTAAGATGCGGATATGTTTTATTTTTAACTGGATAATAATAAATTGCATACTCAAAACCTCCAAAATACTGAATGTTTTTCTGTAAAATCAAAGTTTTTGGATATTTAAAAGCTATATATCTTGTTGGATATTCTGTTGTTAACATAGTTTTAATCATTTTTTACCTCCTCTTTCAAGATTTTATAGTCTTGGGTTTTTCATTTGAAGTATGCCCATAAATTTTAAATCTGTATTTATCGACAATTTTTCCTACATCTGAACACTCTGCATGTAAGAATATGCTCCAGCTTTCATATCTCCCGCAGGTATAAATTTATTTTTAAAATCCTTTAATGCCTGCTTGAGCTTCCTTCTTTTCCTGTAAAGCTCTTTTAACCTTTCCTTTGCCTCCTCAACCGCATAAACATGTTCAGGATCATCAGAAAATTCACTCTCCATTATGTTCAGGTATTCCTTAATATCTCTAATCTCCTCTTCCACGTACTCCAGTTCTTCTTTCAATCCATAATATTCATCTTCGTACCCGTCCCACTCGCAATACCCATTCCAGATGTATGGCATGTAGTAATCGCTGTAAACCGGCTCCCTGAGCTTTAAATCTTTAACTTTCTTTACCTCTCCATCACCATCAATCACGTAAAGCCTGTAAGGCAGTGGCTCAAAATGAGAAACCTCTTTCAAGTCCTCTCCTGCAATTTCACATGCTTTCTTGAACATCTCCTCCGTAGAAACGATAAACCTTCCCAAACCTTTACCCCTTAAGTCACAAACCCATAGAGGTCTGTCCGCACTTCTCACAAAGTAAATTTTTTCGTCCCAATACATTATCAAAGCCCAGCTTCCACTCACGTCTTTCAAAACCTCTTCAACAACTTCCTCTACCGCTTTGTCCTGTCTTAAAAGCTTGGCTATGCAGGCAAAAAGCAAGAAACTGTCAACTTCATACCACTTTGGATTTTTGATATTAAGACTTAACGCTTTCTTTACCAGGTCTTCGTAGTTAATCACTCCATTGTGAACCCCGGCAAATATCTTTCCTTTTACCCGAAACATGAACGGATGAGAATTGCCATCACTTATCTCTCCCTTCGTTGCATATCTCACATGTCCTATCACTATCTTCGCATCATCAAGCATCCAGTTTATCCTTTCTTCCTCTTGAACCAGAAACTTCAAGGCATTAATCCCTCTTTTCAGAAGATATACTTTTTCCCCTTCTTTTCTTGCTTTGACAGTTAACAACCCGGTTCCATCAGGATTGCTGCCAGCTTCCGCTAACAGCAGTCCCTTAATTAACTTATTAACTTTTTTTGCTTCAGCTACTTTTAATTTTCTTCCTCCTCCATGCCACGCTAAAACTCTACACATATTTACACCTCCTTTTAAATTTTTTTCTTTTTTGACTTTCAAAATTTGAAAACGGCAGAGAGAAAAGCTCTCCCTGCCGTTTTACTTTGGAAAATTAAGCTCCTACTGCCATTTCAGATTCAACTTCACTGAATTCGCTTTCTTCAAAGAACCTTTCAATTTTTGACCATCTGCTGCTGCCTTCTATTCCAAAAAGACCGAGAACTATCAAAACATTGTGCAAACCTTCAGAATGTATGCACTTCCTTTCCTGTCTAAATTTTCTGCAACTGCAAATGATTTCTCCGTCTTTGACTTCCATCCTGACGAAGTTAGAAGAACTTTTCAAAGGAAATTCTACTTTCAGACTTTCTTCATCAAATCTGAACTTTATCTTTTCTGAAATTCTGAGAGCATATCCGAAAGAAAGTCTTTCTTTTTCTGACAGGTCCGCATTTCCAAGATAATCTTTAATAAGACATGAATAACTGTTAGAAGTAAGAATTCCAGCAACTGCCTCTTGAAGAGCTTCCTTGATTTTTTTATAAATCTTTTCTTTCTTCAATAAACCATCTGAATCTGCTAATTCAACGAAGTTATTGAACCTCTGAACGGCAAATTCTCTTACTTCTTTCAGAACAGGATGAGAACCTCTAACTCCGATAAAGTCAAGAAAATCCTCTATGGTTAAATAATCTCTGTCAACACTTTCAAGCAGGTTCCAGATGGTTCTGTGCTTTGCAGTTTCAGTTAAGCACAAAGAAATAATCACGTGCATCTTTGCCTTCTTAACATTCGTAGTTCCTGGCCAGAACCTGAATTCCACGTGCTTATTTCTAAATCCACTGAGATTTAAGCAAAGATACCTGTCAAGAACATAACCTTCAAAATTAGAAAAGTTCTGTTTAAAATGATAAGGTTCAAGAACTCTGCAGTAATGGTTTCCACGCCTGCTTGGAGGAACCAGAAACTTTATCAAGTCCCAGAGACAATACATAAGCATCTGCAGGTTAAAAGCATTCACAAGATTGTAGTCATAAATATCCACATGAACGTGTCCTCCGCAGGTTCTGTTTACCCCCGATTCAAATCCGTGTTCATTAAGCTCTTCGTTCCAGATTCTCAAAACTCTTTCAACTTCCGCAAATCCAAACTTCTCCCCCATTCCAATTAACTGAGGAGAAGTTATTTCAACAGAATTCAAACCACTTACATTAACACTGCTATCCGTTCCAACTTTCCATCTTGGAGTAATCGTGTGATCGTATCCAGTCCTGTAAGCAGGAGCTCCATTTTCATTAAGCTTTGCAGCAAATTCATCTCTTGAAGAATAAATTCCACCTTCAAATTCAATTCCATACTTCCTTAGAGGAATCCAGCAAGGACTTTTCTCTTTTGTTAAAATCCTGAAAAGCTCTTTAACTGAAATTCCCTGATAATAACAAAATTGATTAATTCTGAATCTTTTTTCTTCGTAACTCCCTCTTACTTCAAGTCCAATTTTCTTTAAAATTGCATCCTGCATGTTTATTGTTCTTCTCATCCTCACACCTCCTTTTCAATTTTTTGATTTTTTTCAAAATGAAAAAAGCCCTGAAAAGAGGAATACCCCCTTTTCAGGGCCTGTTTTCAAAAATTTTAAAATTCAGAAGCTTTTAGATTTTTTCGGGTTCTTTGATTTTTTTGATTTTTTAAGTTTTGAGATTTTTGGAATTTTCACTGACTTACATTAATGCTCTTACGTGCTTGCAAAATCCACGCTTTAAAAAGCCGGGACAATTGCATACGAGATACCCTGACTGCGTTCTGTAAACCGTCCACACTCCATAACCGATTTGGCTGTCTGACTGCATATCAAGAAAGTTGTCAAGTTCTACTTCAGGAGCTTTCCCTCCTCTAATTTTGGTTAAAAGAGTTCCGCAGTCAGGACAGCAATATTCAACCTCCCGTGCTTCTTCTTCACGATAAATTCGTGAACAACTCTCACACTTGTAAAGTCTTCTCATGCTGCACCTCCTTTCTAATTTTTTCTGCTTTTTGGTTTTTGGCTTTTAAAACACTGCAGGGATTTTTAAAATTTTGAGAATTTTGAAGAACTTTTGGGAACTTTTGAAAATTTTTTGAGATTTTTTTGAAACTTTTAGAACTTCGGAACTTTTTGATTTTTGTTTGATTTGTTTAATTTCTGTTTTGACTTGCCTGTTTGATGAGGTTTGTTTGATTTTTTGGTTTGGTTTTTAATTTGCGACTTTTTATTGATTTATTTCATCAGGGCTTCAATTAGCCCTGCTAACCCCTAAAAAGGATCTCCCGCAGGAAGCGGGAGCGAAAAAATAATATCTTAAAAAGTTTGATTTCCTTTTTGCACTTTTTTAAGTTTATAATAACACATCTTGCTTTTTAAGTCAAGAAAAGTAACATTTTTTAAGCTTCATTTTCCTTTTTCTCATTTTCAAGCTCTGATAAGGCCATTTCCTCTATAAGATCCGCCTTTCTCTCGTTCTTGAATTCCTCAATTCCCTGCTTTGTTTCCTCATCAAGAGGCTCTTCAAGTCCTCTCGGAACTCTGTAAGGAATTCCCGTGAACCTGCAAAGCTCACCGGCTGCCTCGTTCAGCTTCTGAACAGCTTCATTATACTTCTTCAAAAGCGGTAAAACCTTTTCCGGATCAAACCTGATAAGAAGATTTCTTCTGAGATAGTTAATCGCTCTGTCTGCCTGCCTTGCAATGTCAAGAACTATGTGAGTATCATTGGTTCTTACAAGCATCACCCTCGTATTTCTTTCCTTTGCAAGATTAATCTTTCTCTGAACCCTTGGATCTTCAACCTGCACCTGATCTGCCATCTTCAACACCTCCTTTCTCCTGTTTTTTTAATTTAAAATACAGGCGAAGTAACTACAGCTCCTGCTCAACGTCTTTCTCGACACTTTGCTTCCTCTTATGGTAAAGAATGGAAGCCACAGGAATGGCTATAAAAAGGACAGAAGTAAAGAGAATGAAATAAGCAGAAGGTATAAAAACCTCCCTGAACTCTATCAACCATGCATAAACTCTATAATAAAGCTCTCCTGAAATTTTTAACTTATGAAGTGCCCTGCCTGTGTTTTCAGGAGTGAAAATGAAAAAATAAATGAAATGAAAACCCAGGAAAACTATCACTGTCTTAAATATCGTGCCCGAAAATAACCCTGTAAGAAAGTTTTTCATGGCTATTCTCGTAATCCTGTTGCTGTAATAATGCTTTCCTAGGCTTGCTATCAAAAGGGCATATCCTATTGAAAAACCAAGTGCAAGCATGAACGCAAAAACCCTGTCAAATAGAGTGGGAGGATAATCTCCAAACACGGGTATGAGCTTTTGTATCACTCCCATTGCAATGGGAGTAAATAATGCAGTGACAAGCCCTGATATAAAAGCGTCCCTGAAACCTACCTCAAAAAACTCCCACTTCTGCTTAAAGGTGAAAAAGCTCTCAGGAACCTCTTTATCTCCCAGAACAGCACTATACTGTTCCAGCTCCGATATAGCATCAATTATGCTCTTCGGCTTTTCATACTGGCTTCCAAATACAACCACGTTACCGCCTCTATCCTCTGCCATAAACAGCCCCTCCTTACAGAGAACTGAAAAGTTTCAGGAGAAATTTATACACTCCTCCTCCATAAGCAAGCACAAAAGAAAGAAGATAAAAAATAACCGCAGTTCTCAATCTCTGCCTTCTTATCGCAAACCACAAACCTATGATAAAAAGAGACAGGGCAAGCAGTTTACCCCAGAAACCACAAAACACCGTTTGAAAAAGCCTTAACCAGAAATCCGCATACTCTTCACGGGACATGTAGCGTAAAGGGTTGAAAAAGTTAATCAGGTCCATCTCTTAACTCTCCTCATACCTTCCATAATATTTATCATCTTTCCGCACGTAATCACTTACGTCTGCCTCCCCCAAGCAAAGAGGAAGAAAATCGCACCAGTTGCAGTGCAGTCCTGGATTTTTGTAAAACTCTCCTCTCTCTATGTCCCTCCAGACCTTCCTGACTATCCTCTCAAAATTCTCAAAATCCTCTTTTGTTCTCTGCCTTCCCCATACGTATTCAATTTCGGGTTCTTTTTTCTTTATGAAAACTCCAAATCCTACCTTTTGAGGAGTTTTTTCAAGCACGTTCGCAAGGATGTAACTGTAGGCAGTGAGCTGAAGATCATAATGGGCTTTGGCAGGATTGTATCTGCAGGATGAGGTTTTCCAGTCAATTAAAAGGTTTCCGTTTTCTCCTACGAAGTCAATTGTGGCATAGAAAGGAATACCACATATTTCTATCTTTTCGTTTCTCTCCACCGAAAAATATTCTTTCGGTGTCTCTTCATGACTAACCCATTTAGCCAGTGTTGCCTTGCCTGCTTTGAGAAGTTCCTCTCCTGTTTCTCCTTCTCTGTATTCAATCTCCTCTTTACTGTTTAAACAGGCATCTATCCAGAAAACCTCAAAAGTATCAGACGGATTCACTCCTGATTTATAAAAACCTTCAATTCCAAAGTGAATTCCCGTTCCCCAGAGAAGAACGGCTTTCAGTCCCGGCTTTTTAAGTTTTTCTATGTGAGAAAGCCTGCCCTTCTCAGGGCAGGTGAGAAAGTCTTTTATGATTGAATACGTAAGATACCTCAACATTTTTCCACTCCTTTACTTTACTTTTACTTCTTCTGCATAAATTCTGCCTTCACTCTTTGAAACAAGAGCTTTAACCTGCTTTCCTTTTTCAATCTTTCCCTGAATTTTCGTGGTTTCTTTGAGATTCACCCAGGAGTTATTTACCTTAAATGCCTGTCCACTTCTTGCAACTGCCTGAATTTCTCCCTTTATTTCCTCCGTCTCAAAAGGATCTTCCTTACTTTCCTGTGTTTCTTCTGTTTCCTGTGCTTCCTGTGTTTCTTCTGCTTCCTCTCTTTCTTCTCCGATAAATTCCCACCAGGAAGCGGTTCTGCTTAAAAACTTCAGTAAGTCTGCGGCATACAGAAACCTTCCCTCATCAAAGGATACGTTAATTCTTTCCTGTCCTCTTACAATTATGAGAGAAAAGCCCGATTTTCCTTTTCTCTCCCATTTCTCACAGATAAGCCTTGAAGAAACTTCCTCTCCGCCGGGAGCAGTAAAACTGTGATAAAGAGAAAAACTCTCATCTCCGTTTTTCACCACTTTTTCCATATTGCAGCCGAGAACAAATGCCTCATCAGGATCAAGCATGAAAATGAGATTTTTCTTACTTCCATCGGTTGTAAAAAACCTCAGCCTCACCTTTCCCTCTTTTGTATCCTTGATAGTCTTTTCATACTCTCTAATTTCTACTCCTGTGCTTCTGTTGAAAAACGTGTATCCCCTTATCATTGCCCCCTCCTTTTACTGCTTTTAACTTTTTAAAACTCTCCTTTTTCTTTTGCTCTGTATCTCTTTTTGCTGCCATATCTTTTTCTTCTTCTCTCCTTTTCCTGATGATACCTGATGTATTCCTCCCATTGTCTGATTGCTTCCCAATCAATCACGGTTGCGATTTTCTTTAATTTCATTCTCTACCTCCTCCTTTGCTTTAATTTTTTACCTCTTTTTAAAGAAAAATAGGGAAAAGGTAACGGTAGTTAAGAGTAGGCAGGTTCAACCTTCGTGATTTTTTTGAGAATTTCTCCCTTCTGATTTTCAAGCTCAGAAGGTAAAACTCCGAATGCCTCAGCCTTAAAAGGAGTGTAAAGCACTCTTGTGGGGCTTTCTTCATCTTCTCTGTAAACAAGAAATGGAGCGGCAAAGTATCCTTCCTGAATAAGTCCATCTGCTATGCAGCCTTCCTTTCGCAGGGCATTGATTAAGCTCACGAGAATGCTTCTTTTCAGGGTCCTGTCCCCCTCACAGGTAACAACCTCAGGGACTTTTTCCTTCAGGGCAAGCCTTTTCAGGACAGCCCACAGCCCCGCAGGATGAACGTACACAACTCCGTCAGGCATGGAAAAGGCAATCCACTTACCTCCAGTAACCTGATTTATTTCCTTCTTCAATTCCTGCAAAAACTCGTCAACCTTTAACCAGCTCAGGTCATAATCGTAGACCACTTTTTCTTCTGTGCTTTCCTCTGAAGTGTCCTGATAGAAGGTGGATACAGAAACCCTCTTTTCTTCCTCTCTCCTGACAGGTTCTTTTTCTTTTTTCAGGTTTTTTTCTCTTATTTTTTCTTTCACTTCTTCCTTTGTTTCTATCTCTTCACTTTTGTTTTCTGTTTCCTTGAGTTTTATCTTTTCAAACACTGCCTGTTCTTTTTTCTGCAGCATTTCTGTGATCTCTTTTCTTCTTGCCTTTCTATCTGCCTGCTTGAGAAGTTCCAGAAGCTTTCCCCTGCCTGCTCTGTGATGGTTTGCAACAGCCTGCCTTACTTCCTCTGCAAAGGGGAGCTCCCTGAAACCATGAATATTTTCTAAAATCATTACACTGATTAAAGGGTGATCCCCGAGAGTGTAAAACTCCGAAAAGTATTTAGGAATTTTCCCCAGGTCGTGAGAAAGACATGCAAGGACAAGCTGAGGCTCTAATATTCCTGAAACTCCTGAATTCATTCCTTCTTCTGCCACGTTAATGGAATGTTTAAGCAGTGAAACACGGGACAGCAGAGTATAAGTATTTTCATCAAGGTCATAGGTCTCACGTTTAGCTCTAACAACAGAGGGGACATCTCCCTCCTCATCAAGTATTTTCAGGACCTCAAGAATGACACTTTTAATCCTTCCTTTAAACCAGGTCCTGCCTCTCAGGTAGCGTACGTAAAACTCAAGAAGTAAGTCGTGCCTGAAGTTAATTCCCTCTTCAGGTTTACCGCTGTCAGTCTCCTCATAAGTTCTCCAGAGCTTTGCAAGCTGATCTATGTAAACCTCAATCTTTGCTCTCTCCTGCCACAGAGCATTGAGTTTTTCAAGCTCAATCACCAAAACGTCTTTACTTCCTTCAGTGTTCCCCAAAGAACTCAGAGGATTTTTCTTCTTTTTCACACGGTCCCTGAAAAATAGGTAAATGAGAATAGAACCGGAAACAAAAGCAGAAATTCCAAAAAGCAGATCCGGACTTAATTGGTTCAAATTAATCATTTTCCTTTTTTGCCTCCGGAAATTTTATTACCACACGGGCAGGATTAACGTCTATCGTTTTTCCGTAAAACCTTCCGTGATAGCTCATCATGTAAAACTTTCGCGGCTGCAGGTTTAACATGTCCTCAACACGCACTATGTCCTCCTCAACTTCCCTTGAAGTAATCCCTCCTCCGAAGGAAAGCATCGGAGAAACTTTTTTCACTCTGCCGAAATGCTTGCTTACGTACCTTGCAGTCTCCGCATCTGGCACTCTCATGAAAAGCTTCGTGTTAGTGTTGTCAAGAATTGAGTTTCCAAAGTCCTTACCAATTGCCGCATATATCTGATTAACCGATTGACTGAAACCGTGAACCCACACTCCTGCTCCTCCTGCCTTGGCAAAGAGATCCTCAATTCCCAGGTAGAGGAGGTTTTGTGCCTCATCTATGTAAACACACAGCGGAGGATTGACTTTCTTTCCTGAACTGAAAACCCTCCCCACGAATGTCTGTATCATTGAAATGATCACCTTTCCAAGAGTATATGCCGCTTGTTGTGTGAGAAGGCTACCAAGCTGGGCTACAAGAATCACTCTTTCTCCATTCTCAAGCCTTTTGATAAACCTGTTTTCGTCTGCCTTCCCAATGATTTTTCCTATATGTCCACTTGTAAGCTCCATCAATGCTACTCTTAAGCTTGAAGAAACTTTTGAATAATAGTCTTGAGGAGATGCAAGAATTTTCTTCAAATCTTTCAGAAGTTGCTCTGCTTCCTCAATGTCTATTCCCTCAGGCTTTGTTTTAACCACTTCCTCTATGCGGTTTTTCAGCTCCTCAAGATTTTCCCTGCCTATGTAGTTCTTAACTTCATTAAGATTGAAAACAGGTTCTCTGCCCTCTGCTTTTGCAAGAAGAATAAGACTCTGCACCACTACAAGGCTTATCTCATAAGCTACATTGTAAAAAAATTTCTCTTTTCCAACCTGCACTCCTGAAACTATGTGTGCCACGAGCTCTTCAACCATGTAGTAGTAAGCAAGTGGATCAAGAACTGCACTGTATTCAGGGAAAATTGGATTGATAAAAATCAGGTCTTCAATCCTTCCCGTCTCAAGAGCAACCTGCACAATTTTTGAAAAAAGCTCAACGTCTCCCTTGGGATCAATAACCACCACAGAATAACCTTTCCTGATGTCCTGCTCTATCATTGCTTCTATAAGTCTCGTTTTTCCTGATCTTGTCGTTCCAAAGCACCAGAAGTGTCCCTTTCTGAAACTGTCGGGATACACTATATCTATTATCCTGTCTTTCTGAATTCCCCTGTCCGTTATCTCAAAACCTCTTCCAAGAAGCGTAATTTTTTCATCGGTTCTCATATCTCACTATCACTCCCTCATCTATTTCCTTGCTCACTTCTCTGATAACTTCTTTAGGGATTTTGTTTTTGGTGTAAACAAGCACTCTGAAAGGTTTTCTCTCCACTCTGACAATTTCTTCTTCAGGCACTCCGTGCAGGGCAAACAGCTTTTTAATGAAGGTTTTACTCTGCCTTGAAAGAATTACAGCAAGCCTCATCGTATTTTCTACAGCCTCAGCATAGCAGTTCTTAATCAGAAAAAGCTTTTTCATTCCGGGCTTAAAGTTTTTCCTGTCTGAAAAAGTGGTATCCATGAGTGGACAGGTTCCTACAAGTTTCAAAGGTCTCAGGGGATTTTCCTCATTCTCAAGAAAAAACTCAACGTAATAGTCTCTTCCGTTTTTCCCAAGAATTTTTCCTTCAACAAGGGTTTTAATCTGCCTTTTAACTTTTACGTAAATCTTCCACAGAAACTCTATCTCATAGCGTCTCTTAAGCTCCCGCTTCACGTGAGAGACCATTCCCCTGACAAGAGATTTTTTAAGCTTTTCAACAGGTTCTTCCACCACCTCATCAGGCTTGTAAATGTAAAACTTTGGAGGATCTGAAAAGACGAAGTCAACCTCATGCTTAAAAACCCTGCTTAAAAACTCACCTGCAGTCTCCTCAAAAATGCGTTTTATGTCCTCCTCCGGCAGGAAATAAGAATCTTCAAGCTCCTTTAAAATGCTTTGAAAGTTTTGAGGTTTAACCGCCATAAGTTCCATTTTTGTTAAGCCTTGCATAATTGATTTCACAGGTCCAGAAATACATCCATGCCTCAACTTCCCTTCCGTCTTCAAGAACCACTCTTGCTTTTTCTCTTTTGTAGAAAAAAGGATGCCCTTCAAGCCGGTCTACACGCTTCAAAATGTGACGGGGCACTTCATAAACTTCACCTTTTATGTGAGATATTTTCTTTTCTTTAATCACGTAAGGAATACCTGCTTCATACAGGGCATACTTTTCTTTTGTCTCTGCTTCTCCTATAAAAGGACAGCCTTCAAGAAGATAGTGATTGCAGTGCCCTCTTTTTAAAGTGCCGTAAACAAATAAATAATGTTTTTCGCTCCTCAATGTAACTTCCTCCAGAATTCCTTCAGAATTCGTGTTTTGATATAAACAATACGTGAAAGGTAACCAAAAAAGAAAAGGGCTGCTTACGACAGCCGTAAACAGCCCTGTAAAGATGACGTTAAAAAAGTGCGTGGATTTTATAGGTTTTTTAGCTTGGCCCCTGGAGCAAACTTTACGATTTTTGCGGCAGGAATCATGATTTCCTTACCAGTTCTGGGATTGCGTCCCTTTCTCTCTTTGCGCGTGACGACTTTAAAAGTTCCAAAACCAGGAATTCTGATTTCTTCTCCCTTTTTCACGGTTTCCTCAATCACCTCAAGGACAGCATTAACCACCGCAGCAGCTTCTTTTTTTATAATACCTGCTTTCTCTGCAACAGCTCTTACAAATTCCGTTTTATTCATGCCTCACCTCCTTTTTGGTTTGTTTTACTGAAAGTATTACGGAAAAGGTAACAAAATGCTTTTTATTTACGTTCGTGCCCCTTTCTGTTACTCAGATTTTAATTTTTATCTTAAAGCTTCAAATAAAGAGTTTAATATGAAATTGAAAAAGAAAAAAGAGGTAAAGCCGTTGAACACAAAAGAAATTTCCATCAAAATCTACGAAATCATAAAAGACACCAATGAAAAGCTTATTGCAATTCATAATGATGAGGAAAAAAGAAAAATTACCCGTTCTGCTCTTGAAAAAATGCAGGAGCTTTTAAAAAACACTTCCGAACGTGAAGTCTCCTCCATCGTCTGGAATGTCTCAGCTCTGCTTTCTCAGGACTTCGGGATGCTTATTTACGAAATCATGAGGGAAATTTTTCAGTATGTATCTTGCGAAGAGATAAACAAAAATGGAAATAGTCTCTTGAACACATTCTTCACTTATTTTGAAAAGCTGGAAAGATCAAAAAAAATTAACAATCAATAGAATAATTGTAAACTACTCCTCATTGAAATGAGGAACTTCCCGCAGGTTCAAAAACATCTTCTCAAGAAGACAGTTTTTTCACCTCTTTACCCGCCCATTGGAGACATTCAGTTAGCGTTCGTAATTCTGCATCTCCTAAAACAGTAATAATAATACTGCGTGGTTGATCAATAACGATTTTTCTGCCCTTATCATCAATAATTGTAATAGACCAGCAAGTTGCTCCATCATCAGTAATCTTAACGTATGTCTTACCACCATGTCCTGCATCTCCTCCCATAAAACCGGTTGTACCAATTTCACAAGTAAGTATGTTAAAATCTGTAAAAGTTCTCTGGGCTGTTTTCATATACACCTCCTCCTTGCTGTTTTTTTATTTAAAGCCTTTTATCGTATTTTCCTGCAATTAAAAACCGGTCCACAAAAAATCCCGGTCAGGAAGGGAAATTAAATTCTTTATCCAGAGATTTAAGCATTTGGGAGAAAATATTTTTCACAACACCTGAATCTATTTTCTTATCAACTTCTTCTTTCTGTTCCAGATTTTCTAACTGCAAAAGTTTTTGGGATTTCTTTTTCTCAATAGCAGGGATTTTTGTAAAATTCACAGCTAATACTCTGGGAAGTTCTGAACCGAAGATTACAAGTTCGGAATGGTTTTTCCATTCTATTCTCGCATTTAAAGATTCTATTCTGCCTACCAGATGTGTCACTTTGGGTACTTTTCCCGTTCTGACACAATGTCGGTAAAGCTTAACAAATTGATGGTGAAGATATTCAAGCTCCTGCATTGTCTTTTCTCCGAAATAAATCCAGCCTCCAAGTTCATATATCACAGCGTTGATTATTGGATCTCTGAATTTAATGCTTTTCCACGTTCCCACACGTTCCAGTGCCTGCAAAACTTCTGTCCAGGCCTGCTCTGCTCTATCATCAGGATCACCTTCTATAAGAGACACGATATCGGCAGGTTTAGGGAAAAAAGAACCGTTGCCACCTGCATTGTACATGTAGCGGGCCAAAGCCCTTTTCACGTCTTCAAAATCGTATTGTTCAAGCACTGCGATATAAAAACTCATACCTTTTTCTGAAAGCTGTTTATCATATATTTCGCAGAGTCCTGTTAGTATTTCCAGAAATTCGGCTCGTTGTTTATTTGACCATGCCATTTTGTTTCTCCTCCTCTTCCCACTTTTTGATGAGGTTTATGGCAGCCATTGCAGTTTTTCTTGCTTTAGCATTAAGCTGACTTAAAGGACTTGCCCGCTTGTGATATTTCCCTTCCAGCACCTTCACAAAGTTCGTAGGTCGAATAAGCCATTCAAAATCAGCCTGAAAAGGTGTACTTCGGTTTCCCGTGGGTTCGATTCTTCCGCAAAGAAAGTCACTCTCCCGCACGTATTCAAAATATCGCCTGAACCATTCCAGACCTTTTTGTTTATCCGACGTCATCAGCATTTGCTCATGTTCCGGTACAAATATGCTCAAAAGTTCGGAATTACTCAGCACTTCCCGCCATCTTGTTCTGAGGTAAGCCTTGCGTGTTTCGTTTAACACCTTAACCTCAGGCAGTTCAGGCAAAATTTCACGGTAAAGTGCTAGAACTTCGGAATAGGGACAGGGTGGAATTTTTTTAAGCGCCCCTGCTTTATTAAGCGGATCATCTTTATTCTGCGGTTCGGCTTTATTAACTGACCCGGCTTTTTCAATCCGGCTGGCAGCATTTTGCGGTTTATCCTGATTTTCACGGTTTTGAGGTTCTAAAGGTAAATCCTCCTTAAATGCAGATGAATTTTGAAAATCCCTTGCTTTTAAGGGAGGGGAATTTTGAACCTCACTACACGTCGGCGAAGCATTAGCGAAGCCGACATGTAGTGCGTTAGCACTACATATTTTTTCTTCCTTTTCCTTTCCTTGATCCTTTTCCTTGATCCTTTCCTTTTCCTTTTCCTTTCCTTTTCCAGGGATGATTTCAGATGATTTCAACTGATTTCTACTGATTTCATCTGAAATCATCTGAAATGTTACTTTTTCATCTGAATTCATATCAAAGGAGTTGATTTCATCTGAACTCATCTGAATAACACTGATTTCATCTGAAATTTTCTGATTTTCATCTGAAATCATCTGATTTTCTGTTTTATTTGAATTCGTCTGTTCCGTATTTAAGTCAGGGGGTAAAGGCAGATTGCTTTTTCTTGGTCTGTCTATTTTTTGATGCTTCCTGAAGTTTTTTATCCAGATGTATGAAGTTCCATTAACTTCATAAGTTTTTATAAGCTCAAACTTTTCAAGTTCTGCTAAAAATTTTTCAATTTCTTCTATTCCTATATCAGGATCAACGGGAAAGATTAAGGCTTTCAGCTGCAGCGGGTCTGCTTCTAAAACTCCATTATCATCAGCAAAATTCCACAAACCAATGAAAAAAAGTCTTGCATCTCTGGATAATCGTATTATCTTTTTATCTGTCCAGAATTCAGGTTTAATAGTTCTTATGCGAGGCATTATTTCCCCCTTATTTCATTTTTTAAAGCCCGTTCTTTTGAACGGGCTTTTTTTTATTTTTAAGCACATAGCCTCTCCACTTTTTCAACTGTTCTTTTGATGAGCATCCTTACACCTTTATCCCGCCTGTAGTTTAATTTTTTCGTTATTTCGTTTATGGTTTTTCCCTGTTCAATAAGAAAGAAAAGCTTTTTTTCTTTTTCCGTTAAACTTCTCAGTATTTTTTCACTTCTTTCCTGTTTTCTTTTCACGATTTCATCTCTTTCGCAGGCTTCAATGAGCCTGATTTCTGCACTTTTTAAGTCTGCAAGCACCACCGAATTTTTAAAGTTTTCTTCGTTTAAAAGTTCTGCTGCTTCAAATCTCTGAAAGGGTGCTTTTGAAGCCTGTCTTTTATTTTTTGCAATTTTGTATTCGGATGGAATGTCTGCAAATTCCGCAAATCTTGCTCTCAGCATTCCCCAGAAAAATGTGATAAAGGGCTCGCAGTGCTCAAGACTGCACCTGCCGTCTTTGAAGTGCCTGCAGTTTCTGCAGAATTCTTCGTATACTTTTTTTCTTGCCTGAAAGGCTATGAGAAAGCTTTCCTGATTGAAGTCCTCAAGAGACAGTCCCGATGTATAGTGAATAAACTGTTTTGCCCTTTTGAGAACGGCACCTCTGTACTGCTGAACGTACCTAACCGCTTCTTCCCACAGCTTTTTTTGCATTGGAAAGTTCCTGCCTGCTGTCACTGCTGCTGTCTGATTTTGTGCCATTCTGCACCTCCCTGCTGTGCCTTTTTAATGCTGTGTAGAAGATTTTTATTATTCTTTCTGTTTTCAGTCTGTCTTTACACGGATTGAAGACAAACTGCACTTCCGGATTACTTTTCTGCACTTTCGTTCTCCTTTTTGCGTTCATCTGAGGAAATTTTTTCAGAAGTAACATTTGTATCTTGACTGCTTTTGACTATGCAGTTAAAATCAATTTGTAGGGGATTTTCCCAGAACGTGGGAGGAAGATTTAACTCTTCTAAAATTTTTTTACGGTAATAAGGATTTTTTTTCTTATCATGAATGAGAAGACTGAGGTAGGAATGCGTAATACCAAGTTTTTTAGCAAGCTGTGTAATTGTTATTCCTTTACACAACATGATAGCTCTGATAAGTTTTCCTGTTTTGGAGGAAGAAATGTTCTTTTCCATCCTTTCCTCCTTTATTACATTTTTGCAGTAACATTTTTAATTCTTAAAATGAATAGTACTGCAAAAATGTGTTTTGTCAAGAGAAGTAAGAAAAATTTTTTACTTTTTTGTGTAAAAAAATAAAAAGGAAGTGAAAATTATGGGAAATGTGAAGCAAATTAGCTCTCAAGAATTGAAAGATTTACGCAATGCAACTTTAGGAAAAAGGTTGAAGTGGGTTATTAAAAAATTAGAAATGAAAGGAAAAGAATTTGCTCAACGATGTGGTCTTTCGTATCGTACTTTAACTGATTATTTAAATGATAAGAGAACACCCGGGGCAAACAACCTTAGACCCATTGCAGAAACCTTTAACATAAATCTTCACTGGCTGATAACGGGTGAAGGATATCCTTTTGTTGAGCAGGTTAAGGAGTCGGTTGAAAAAGCTTCTGAGCCTGAAAGAGAGAAAAGGGTGGTTTTTTCGGATGAAGAGCGGGGGAGGATGGAGGATCTGCAGGAAGAAATAGATCAGGTAAGAGGAGAAAGGAGAGAGAGCGGAGAGGGTTTAAAAGAGGAATTTAAGCACATTGCCCGGTGTGTGGAAGTGGTGTCCGGTCTTCCTGAGGAGGAAAGATACGTAAAGCTTTTTGAAATGGTTGGAGAAAAGTACGGAATAAAGTTTCTCTTTCATCCGGACTTTGGCAGAACTGAAAAGGGAAAATCCGGGAGAAAGCTTGAAACCGTGAGAGACATCATAGAGGCGTACTACGAAATAGATGATTTCATCAGACAGGCAAGGGAAAAGATAATGGGAGGTTAAAGAGGGAGAACCCGGGCATGCCGGGGTGGTTAAAGAGAAAGCTTGAAATTCTCAAAGCAAAGTATTCGCTCTACTTTGTCATTAAAAAGTACGAAGAACTCTTCAGGGATGTGGGATTTAACAGGTACTTTCTTGATTACGAAAAGGTGCTCATGATGATAGAAAGAATGGGGGTTCAAAGTGCAAAGGACAGAAAGTTTAAAGATCCTTTTCTGTGGTGTGGAGACGGAAAAAAGGTTCTTTTTTACAATCCCGAGGTGCATCCTGAGGAACTCGTTATCAAGCTCGGACATGAACTCGGACATCTTATCTGCGAGCATTACCGGGAAGATTTTATGTGGATTAAAAGTGCTCACAGAGTTTTTTCAAACAGAATGGAAAAAGATGCTGATGTAATCGGTTATCTCTGCTGGATACCCACTCCGTATCTGGACAGGGTAAGGAGATACAGCTGGGATATTGACGAAGTTGTTAAGGACTTAAGCAACTGCGATACAGAGTACGGGATTATTTATAAAAACCTTCCCGTGCGGTTTCAGATATATCAGGAATATTTAAAAGCTGATGAAGAAGTTTCCCGTGTTCAGAACATGATTAAAGAGTTTAATAGAAACGTGGCACACGGAGGGGAAAGATGAGGAGAAAACCTTCTGTTATAAGTCTGCTGCTTATTTTTCTTCTTCTCGTTCCTGTTTTTGCTCAGGATTTATGGAAGGTTGTAAAAATCACTGATGGGGATACCGTCTGGGTAAAAAGAGAAGGGCAGAGAAAAATAAAAATAAGAGTGTGGGGAATAGATACACCGGAAAAGTATTATTCACGGAAGCTTGAAAGAGAAGCGGCAAGGTGTGGGGTCAGTGAGAAAGAAATGAGAAAATTTGGAATTCTTGCTTCAGAGCATGCAAAGGAGCTTTTCGATGAAAAGGGAAGGATGGTAAGAATAGAGTTCAAAGGAAGAGGATATTATGGAAGGTATCTTGGAATAATGTATTTTATAGATGGAACGGATTACGGAAAGAAAATGATACTTGATGGATATGCTTGTATTTACAGAAGGAATACAAAAGAGGAATACAGGGAAGCTCAGGAAAGAGCAAAAAAAGAAAGAAGGGGATTGTGGGGATTGAATTACAGCCTTATGAAGTGTTTGTGCAGGTGATTTTTAACATAACACAATATCCTGTGGTTTTGTTGGCCATGAACACTACAAAATATTGTATGGTGTAAAACTGCTCCATGGTTATTTAAAAAACAGCAGAAAAAAAGGGAATTATGAAAGCAGGCATCTGGATAAGGGTTTCAACGGACGAGCAGGCAAAGGGGGAGAGTCCGAAGCACCACGAGGCAAGAGCAAGAATGTATGCAGAGCTTAAAGGCTGGGAAGTGGTGGAGGTGTATGATCTTTCGGGAGTATCGGGGAAAGAAATTCTTTCTCATCCCGAAACGCAGAGAATGCTTGATGACGTGAAAAGCGGACGCATTCAGGCACTCATTTTTTCAAAGCTTGCAAGGCTTGCAAGGAACGTGAAGGAGCTTCTTGAGATAGCTGAGGTTTTTCAGAAGCACGGAGCAAATCTCGTATCTCTTGATGAGAACATAGACACTTCAACACCTGCAGGAAGGCTTCTTTTTGTTGTAATAGGTGCTCTTGCACAGTGGGAAAGAGAAGAGATTGCGGAAAGGGTGAGGGCGAGTGTGCCTGTGAGGGCAAGGATGGGCAAAAACACGGGTGGAATAGGTCCTTTTGGATATAAGTGGGAGAATGGGAAGCTTGTGCCCAATCCTGATGAAGCATACGTGGTAAAAAGAGCCTTTGAGCTTTATCTGGAGACGGGGAAACTTCTCACGACCTGTAAAAAGCTTGAAGAAGAGGGTTTGAGGGCAAGGAAAAGCAAATTCAGACCTGTGACTCTGAAAAGAATTTTAACTGATACTGTTTACAGGGGCCTGAAAAGGGCAAACTACACGAGATCAAAAGGGAAGGGGAAATCATGGGAGCTGAAGCCTGAGGAAGAATGGGTTTACTTTGAAGTTGAGCCGATAGTTGATGAGGAGACGTGGGAAAAGGTGAACGAGATGATAAGAAAAAATGAGGAAAAGTATAAACACGTGAGAATTCCGAAAGAAGGAAGGTATCTGTTTTCGGGACTGGTTATCTGCGGAAACTGCGGAGGGAAAATGTACGTGTATCCGTATGAGGGAATGAAGGATCCCGTTTACAGGTGCAGGTGCAGGAATAAGGTAAGAGAGAGCCTGCTTGAGAAGAAGTTTTTAGAGGGGCTTGAGCATTTAGTGGTGAAGCCGGAGCATTTTAAAAATGTGGCAGAGGAGGAGAAAAAGAAAATAGACGATCTGAAAGAAGTAAAAAGAGGATACGAAAATGAGTATAAGAAAGTGAAGCATAAAATTGAGAGGCTTTTCAGCCTGTGGGAGGATGGAATCATAGATAAAGGGACGTTTAAGACGAGGTTTGAAAACCTGAAAAAGCAGGAAGAGGAGCTGGAGGCTGCTCTCGGAAAGCTTCAGGCAGAGATAGACTTTTACAGCATAAAAGAAATGTCAATTGATTTTATTATTGACAGAGCACGGACATTTAAAGACATGTGGAATCTTCTTGAGTTTGAGGAAAAAAAAGAACTTGTTAAGGCAATAATTGATAGAATACAGGTTGGTAAGGAAAAGATTACGTTTCTTTTTAGCTGTCCTGAAGAGTTTATGACATTTGAAAATTATGCACACATCTACAGGGATTCATGGCACAAATAAGCATAAACTTTGCTGGATAGGTTACTGTAAAACTTGCTCGGGTAATGGTGACTTTACCATCTTCTAAGGGCTGTCTCAGAGCTTCAATAACATCTTTTCTGAATTCTGGAAATTCGTCTAAGAATAAAACACCATTGTGAGCAAGGCTTATTTCACCAGGTTTAGGATGTGTTCCTCCTCCTATCATTCCTGCTTCTGAAATTCCAAAATGAGGATTTCTAAAAGGACGAGTTAAAATAAAAGGTCTTTCAGGAGAAAGAAGTCCTGCTACAGAATAGATTTTTGTAGTTTCTAAAGCTTCTTCATAACTCATGGGAGGAAGAATTGTTGGAATTCTCTGAGCAAGCATTGTTTTTCCTGCTCCTGGGGGACCTATCATCAAAAGGTTATGTCCTCCTGCTGCAGCAATCTCAAAAGCCCTTTTAGCTAACTCCTGTCCTAACACATCTGCAAAATCTTCTTCATATTTAGATTCTATATTTATTAAGGTTTCAATTCTTTCCTGTTGAGGCACAAAGTCTCCTCTTAA
>JACDNX010000004.1 GCA_017656385.1 Thermodesulfobacterium sp.
CTTGTGTTACAATTTTAGGTGGAATTATAGGTGGAAAATTTTCTTTGAAGTCAAAGCCTAAAAACTTGAAAAAGCTTTTTGCTTATACAAATTGGATAGCAGCCCTTTTTATGATTTTCAATGCTTTTCATACAAAAGGAATAATATAAATTTGGCATAACAAGACGCTTCACCTGACTGTTAAGTGATGTCAATAATTTTGTGTAGGTCATTAAGAGTACTTTTTTCTAATCTCTTTTATCACCCTCTTTATTAAATTGGTCGTATAAATTACCCTCTGAATAGATTCAGGATACTTAACTACCCACCTTTCTTTAAATCCTTTGCCAGTTTTTTCCTATCCTTAACCCTTACTTTGTTTAATGTATTTCTCACTTTGTGAAGCACACAACATTGAAAATCTGCTTTCGGAAAATATTCCTTTATCTTTTGTTCCAGCCCAGGTATCCCATCTGCTACAAATAAAAGGACTTCATTTATCCCTCTCTCATAAAGCCTTTTTATTAACTCGCCCCAACTCTCTGCCCCTTCTCCTGGATTAACTTCAAAATCAAGAATTTCTCTATACCCTTGTTCGTCTATCCCAAGAACAAAAAGCACTACTTCTTTTTCCACCGTGTCTCTTCTTACCGATAAATACACCCCATCCAGCATTATAACAGAATATCTTCTTTGTTGAAGGAGAGTATTTTAATTCAAAAATTACCTCAAGGGTTTGTGCTATTGCTCTTGCACTCATACCACGGGCAAACATTCCAAAAATTAATTCGTCAAGACTAATATCCCTTCTTTTGTAAGGTTCAATTAACTTAGTTTTAAAGTTTCCTTCTCTATCTCTTGGGATTTTAAGATCTTCAAGTTTACCCAAGAGTGTATCGAAATTTCTTGTATAAAATCCGTTCTTTATTCCTCCATTTTCTTTTAAAAACACTTCTCTTTCCGCAATCATTATAATTTTCAAGGCTTGTTTTACTACTTTCTTGATTATTTCAGGTAAGTTTGGTAAAATTTTTGTTAATTCTATTTTTCACCTCCTGGGGGATTGGGATTTTATAAGGGAGCTTGTTCCCCAGGAGGTTACTCCAATTTTTACCTTACACAAGATATTGTACACTACCAAAGCGATTATTTTAAAAATTCTGGATGGTATTTAGAAGTATATTTGATAAGTTCTTGATGAAGTAATCCGTTAGAGGCAACTATTGTGTTTAGAAAGGGATTATAAGAGTTACCAAAATAATCGGTAACTAATCCTCCTGCCTCTTTCACCAAAAGCATTCCTGCTGCTGTGTCCCAAGGTTTTAAATAGGGTTCCCAAAAACCGTCGTATCTCCCACAGGCTACATAAGCAAGATCTAAAGCTGCAGAACCAAATCTTCTAACTCCCTGAGATATTAGGTTAAACTCCTTAAAAAGAAGAAAACATTTCTCAAATCCTTTTTTTTTGCAATCTCCAGGAAAACTCGTACATAAAAGAGCTTTTTCTATTTTTTCTTTCTCTGAAACTTTGATAGGTAAACCATTTAAATAAGCTCCTTTATTTTTTACAGCGTAAAAACACTCTTTACTCAAGGGATTATATACTACCCCAAGAACAGGACTTTTCTCATCCATAAGCGCTATAGATATGGAAACCCATGGAACCCGATGAATAAAATTTACTGTTCCGTCTAAAGGATCTATTAACCAGTAATATTTCTCTGTTATTTCTTCGTTTTTAAAGTTTTCCTCACCTATTATGTTAAAATCTGGGGTGAGCCTGCGAATATTTTTTCTCAGAAAATCTTCTATCTCAAAATCTACATCTGTTACAAGTTCTATCTCTTTTTTTATATAAACCTTAAAATCCTGGTAATAAAAAAACTTTGTTAGTATTTTTCCGGCTATTTTCACTAAAATTAAAACTTCTCTTAATATTTCTTCCAAATTCATAGGATATTGACTTTATTTTTTTAATGCTTAATTTATATAACTAACTTACATAAATTCAACCCTTAATTCATTAAGGGTTTCTAAAAATTTAATTTTTAAAGGAGGTGAAGTGCAAGCTGTAATTCTTGCAGCTGGACTGGGAAAAAGAATTAAAAATTTCAGTAAAGATAAACCTAAAGGACTTTTAAAAATTGCTGGCAAAGAAATAATTTACAGAAATTTAAAAATACTTAAGAATTGCGGAATTGAAGAATTCATAATAATAACCAATCCTAAGTTCAAACAGGCTTACGAAAACTTTTTAAGTCAAAATAAATTTAAATATAAATTAATTTTAAACCATTTCCCAGAAAAAGGTAACGGTTATTCCCTCTATCTTGCTAAGGATTTTGTTTCAGAAAAATTTGTTCTTTTAATGAGTGACCATCTTTATGAAGAAGGCTTTATAAAAAATGCCCTTAACAAAGAAGGCTTAATTATTGATAAAAAGGGATTTTACATAAACCAGGAGGAAGCTGTTAAAGTAAAAGTTGAAAATCAAAAGGTAAAAGATATTGGAAAAAATTTAAATTCATACTATGGATTTGATACAGGATTTTTTATTTTAAATTCTGAGATTTTTAAAATTGCAGAAAAATTGGTAAAAGAAAAAGAAGTTGTAGAACTTAGTGAAATAGTGAAAGAAGCCAAAATAAAGGTATCTGAAGTGAGTGGTTATTTCTGGTTAGACATAGATACTCCGAAGGATGTAAAGCTGGCTAAAAAATACTTGATTAAGCGTTCTATAAAAAAAGAAGGGGATGGCTGGGTTTCTAAATTAATTAACAGAAAAGTTTCTACAAAACTCAGTGAATACCTTGTAGATTACTTGACACCCAATCAGATTACTCTCTTAAACTTTCTAATAGGTATTTTTTCTGTAATTACGGTATGGATAAGTATTCCTCTTGCAGGTGTATTATATCAAATAAGTTCTATTATTGATGGAGTAGATGGAGAAATAGCAAGGGCTTCTATGCAAACAAGTAAACTGGGAGGTTACATAGATTCTGTGCTGGATAGATTCATAGATTTTTTATTTCTCCTTGCTTTAGCTTGTGTAATTAATCCAGCTTCTACTTTTTGGGTAATCATAGCTTTTGCTATGTTTGGATCTGTAATGGTAAGTTACTCAACTGAAAGATATAAAGCGTCTTTTTTTGAAGATATTTATCAGGTAATTCCACAAATGAAATATCTGCCGGGGAAAAGAGATGAAAGAATATTTATAATTATGATTTTTTGCCTTATAAATAAAATTTTAGAATTGTTTATTTTTCTTGCAATTTTAACAAATCTTAGGGTGTTATTAACTTTACTATTAGCTTGGAGAAAAAACTCTGCTAAGAAAGGAGGTGAGAAGACCTATGGTTAAAGTAGTTATTTTAGGACAGGGATATGTGGCAAGTATTTTTGCAATCGGTCTTGAAAGAATAAAAAATGGAGAAATTAAACCTTATGGAATTCCTCTCAAAAATGAATTGCCTATAAAATTTGAAGAAATTAAAATAGTAGGTAGTTATGATGTGGATAAAAGTAAAATTGAGAAGTCCATTTTTGAAGTAGCAAAAAATTATTGGCCAGGCAAAATTCCAGAAACATTAAAGGATATAAAAATCAAAAAAGGAGTTCATTTAAAAAGTTTAAGAAATCTTCCTATAGAAGCTGAAGGATTGGAAGATGGTCTTTCTCTTAAAGAAGCTGTAGAAAGATTGGTTGAAGAGTGGAAATCTCTTAAGCCTGATGTAATAGTAAATGTTTGCACCACAGAATCTTTTGTTCCTTTTGGAAGTAAAGATAAGCTAATTGAGACTATAGAAAAAGACAAGAGAGAGGAAATAACTGCTACTCAAGTATATGCCTATGCTGCAGCTCTTTATGCTAAGGAGGTAGGAGGTGCAACTTTTGTAAATGCTATACCTACCCTTATTGCAAATGACCCGGCTTTTGTAGAATTAGCCAAAGAAAGCAATTTAGTAATATTCGGAGATGATGGAGCTACAGGAGCTACTCCTTTAACAGCTGATATTTTATCTCATCTTGCTCAAAGAAATAGATATGTAAAAAGCATAGCTCAATTTAATATAGGAGGAAACACGGATTTTCTTGCTTTAACAGATGATGAACGAAACAAAAGCAAGGAATTCACCAAGTCAAGCATTGTAAAAGATATTTTAGGATATGAAACTCCTCATTTTATAAAACCCACCGGTTTTCTTGAACCCTTAGGTGATAAAAAGTTTATTTCTATGCATATTGAGTATATAAGTTTTAACGAAGCAGTAGATGAACTTGTTATAAATGGAAGAATTAATGATAGCCCTGCTTTAGCTGGGCTTATAGTTGACCTTGTTAGATTAGGTAAAATGGCTATACAAAGAAAAGAATTTGGCACACTCTATCCTGTGAATGCTTTTTACATGAAAAATCCCGGTCCAAAAGAAATGTGTAATCTTCCAAGAATATTAGCTTTTGAAAAGCTAAAACAGTGGATAGGGAATTTGTAAAATGAAATAAAAACTGGTAAAATAGTAAATATGAGTGAAAAGAAGTATGGAGAAATTGCTATAGAAGAGGCCCAACTTGAAGCGTGGGATAATCCCTATCCTGATAGGGATTATCTGATAGAAATTACTTTTCCGGAATTTACCTGCCTTTGCCCCAGATCTGGATATCCAGATTTTGCAGTAATAAAAATTTCTTATATTCCTAAAGAAAAAATCGTAGAGCTTAAGTCTTTAAAACTCTGGTTAAATAAATTTAGAAACCGATACATTTCTCATGAAGCAGCAACCAATGAAATTTTTGATGCTCTGTGGAGTCTCCTTAAGCCTAAAAAACTTAAAGTAGTAGCAGATTTTCATCCCAGAGGGAATGTTCATACGGTAGTTACTGTAGAAAAACCTTAATTTTAAAATATGCTGAGATAAAGTTCACTTTCTGCAGCTCCAGGATACTTACCTTTTACCAGAGTATAATAAATCCCGTTTTCAAATACTCCTAATCCTGTAATAAATCCTGTTTGAGAAGCCCATAAATTTCTAAAAAAGTAAGTCCCTTCAAAACCGAGAACAAATATTTGAGAAGTAGCACTATTTAAAGGTATGTATTTTAAATCCCTTTTAACTTTTTCCAAAGGAGATTCAGAGGAAACAAAAAGAACTTCTAATTTTCCGTCTTTGTTTATATCAGCTGGAACTGGTTTTATAAAAGGATAAACAATTTTTTTAACCACTTCTTGTCCTTTTTTCCCTTTAACAAGTTTTACTTCATAAAAATGTTTGGCAACAGGGTAAGGAGACACCCAGACTTCTTTAGAATCTTTATAAACTGCCAGTCTTCCATCTGAGAGATAGTTAAGGATTTCAGGATTACCATCTCCATCTAAATCTACAAAAGCACTTCCAATGTTTTTATAATCTGGAGGAACTTTTACTTGTGCTGCATATATTAATTGATTGTTTTCTCTTTTTAAAATATACACTTCATCTCCAAAAAAGTTTTCTGGATCAAAAATTTGTCCTATTAAAGTATCCCTTATTCCCCGTGCAGTATAATCTACAAAATTTAAAATAAGATTAACATTTGTAATAATAGGAATTAATTGCTGATTAGTATATCTCAAAATTTCACTTCTCATTACTCCTGCATTTTCATCAAAGATATTTAAAGCTATCCAAGAAGATGGTCCTATAGAAAAATTTACTATTTTCCCAGCTTTTGGAGTATAGTGAACTAAAAGTCCACCTTTTATTTTTACTATAAAAAAACCTTGTGAATTAAAATAAATCATTTCAGGAACATTATCATTATCTATATCTGTAAATTCTGCCTGGATAACATCTCCTTTCATTTTACCTAAAATAGTAGGAGGATTAACAGAAAAAATCCCTGTTGCAGAGGGTTTATAAACCTTAGTTGTAGCTATTGAAGGTGTAATATGTTTTTTATAGCTCAAACTTCCATAATATCTTATTAAATCTAATTTGTAGTCAAAAACTTTTATTGTATTTTCTTCCAAAACAAAAACCAAATCATACTGCTGGGAAACCACATACTGAGGAGTGAGATCTTTAAACTTTATATTGGGATCAAAAACCACTGTGGACTCAGGTAAATCATTTTTAAGTATCAAGAAAAGGTTTTCATCAAAAGTTTGCGTCTCAGAGATTATAAAAATTTTTAAATCTGTAAACCTTTCCACCGGGGTAGGCACGGGAAAAGCCTCTTTCTGAAAAACAACTCTTCCTGTAGCAAAGTTTTCTTCAACATCGGTTATTTCAATTTTTCCTATTATCTCTTTTAAAAAACCCAAGGTTTTCCCAGTTTCTGGATGAACAATTTTTTTCCCCCTCTTATAAACAGTAAAAATATCCTTGGGTTTAACCCCTTGAGCCCTTCCTTTGTCTATAATTATTTTGCTATCTTCTATACCGATAATTAGTGCAGATAGCGGAGTAAAATCTTTTTTGATTTCTTCGTAGGTTTGAGGAGAAATTAAAGAAAAAGAAGGTTTTGTGCAGCTTAAAACAAAAATTAATCCCAATAAAAAAAAGAAAAACTTTTTTCTGATTTCCATAAATATTTTATCCTCCCTTCTTTACCATCTTTTTACAAAGATTAATCATTTTTTAAAGAGCTCTGACCTGTGGATTCCAGCACAGATAGCCAGAATCTGCTGTGCAGGTTTATTTGCTTTCTCCTTTTTATAGCTTCTTTTATAGGGACATGAACAAACTGATCGTTAAGGTAGCTTATCATTATTCCTGTCTTTCCAGCCATAGCAGCATGAACTGCATATTGTCCTAAAAATCCACAATAAATTCTATCTTCCATATTGGCAGGAACACTTCTTATAATATAACTTGGATCAATGTATCTTATCACTACATTTGTATTTTTTTCTTTAAAGTATTTTTCAATTTTTTCTTTTAAAAATTTTCCTATATCACCCAATTTAATGTTTCCTGATGCATCGTATTCTGGAGGATCTTTTTGCACGTATTTTTGTCCTGCACCTTCTGCAACTACAATTACTGCATGCTTCCTTTTTTGCAGCCTTCTTTCTAATTCTGCAAGAAGTCCTTTTTCTCCATCCAAATCAAAATCCATCTCCGGGATTAAACAAAAATTTACTTCCTTTGTGGCAAGAGTTGCAGCAGCAGCAATAAATCCTGAGTGTCTACCCATTAATTTAACTAATCCTATTCCATTAGGAACTGCTATAGCTTCTGTATGGGCACATCTTATGGCATTGCAGGCAAGCTCAACAGCTGTGTCAAACCCGAAAGTTTTTGAAACAAGCCAGATATCATTATCTATGGTTTTAGGAACGGCAATCACAGCAATTTTTAGTTTTCTTTTTGTTATCTCTTCTTTTATTTTGTATGCAGCTCTAAAGGTTCCATCTCCTCCAATCATAAAAAGTATTTGAATATTCATTCTCTCAAGGGTATCCACTATTTCTTCAATAGATTGATGCCCTCGCGAAGTTCCAAGAAATGTACCCCCCATAGTGTGAATATCTTTTACAATCTCAGGTGTTAATTCCACTATTTCATGTTTATATTTAGGTATAAAACCCTGTAATCCATACTTAAATCCGATTATTTTGGTTACTCCATAAGAATAGTAGAGGGTCATTACTATGGAACGAATTACATCGTTAATACCGGGACAGAGACCTCCACAGGTCACAATTCCTACTTTAACCTTAGAGGGGTCAAAGTATATATATGGTCTCGGTCCAGCAAGCTCTAAAGAAGGAATTTCTTTATTTTGAGAAAATTGTTCTTTCAAATAATTATAATTAACTCTTAAAATAATCTTTGCTTCATCTTTAACGAAACACTGCGGTTCAAGTTTTAATGGTGAAGGAATTTTACAGGGGCCTAATTTTTCAATTGCTGTATCTATGTCTTCTATAATCTCTTCTGTAAATTCTAAATAATTGCAAAAATCTTTCATTAAAAATCACCCCCCTTTTAACCTTACTTTTACTGCTTCAGCATGAAAAGGCAAATTTTCGGTTTCAGCAAGAAGTATTACTTCCTTAGCTTCTCTTTTTAAAGCTGTTTTAGAATACTTAAGGAAGTTTATCTTCTTTATAAACTTTTCTGCAGAAAGGGAAGAAGCAAACCTTGCAAATCCCATTGTCGGAAGAACATGGTTGGGACCTGCTATATAATCTCCCATTGCTTCAGGAGTAAAAGAACCTAAAAAAATAGCTCCAGCATTTCTAACAAGGGGTAAATAATCCATTGGCTCTTTAATCATAATTTCCAAATGCTCAGGAGCTATCATATTTGCTAAAAAGAAAGCAGTTTCTAAGTCCTTTACAATTATAATCCCACCTCTTTTTGAAAGAGCTTCCTTAGCTATTTCATTTCTGAAGCCTTTTTCCAGTGCCCGAGGAATTATATTTTTAACTTCCTTAGCAATTTTAAGCGAAGTAGTAATAAGGACTGATAAACTCATAGGGTCATGTTCAGCCTGAGCAAGTAAATCCCACACTACAAATTCAGGATTAGCTGTTTCATCTGCAATAATCAGCACCTCACTTGGTCCAGCTATTATATCTATTCCCACAAATGAGGAGACAAGTTTTTTAGCAATAGTTACATAAATGTTTCCTGGTCCACAAATGACATCTACTCTGGGTAGAGTTTCAGTTCCATATGCTAAACCAAAAACTGACCAAGGTCCTCCAATTTTATATATTTCATCAACACCAGCTTCATTTGCAGCAACAAGTAAAGCTGGATGCAAAGTCTTGTCTCTTCTCGGTGGGGATACCATAACCACCTTTTTCACTCCTGCTATCTTAGCAGGAACAGCAGTCATAATAACTGTTGAAATAAGAGGTGTTTTCCCACCTTTACCTCCTGGAATATAAATACCTGCTACATCTACAGGTTTTACCATCTGTCCAAGAATAATGCCTGAATTGTCATTCATAAACCAGGACTGAGGAATACTCCGAGAATGAAATTTTTCTACCTTTTTTATAGCTAACTTAATAGCTGAGAGTAGTTCCGAAGAAATGTTTTTATAGGCTCTGTCAATTTCTTCTTTCTTTACTTTGAATTCTCTTGATACCAAGTGAACACCATCAAATTTATAGGTATATTCAGTTAAGGCTCTGTCTCCTTCTTTCCTAACCCTGTCTCCTATTTTTTTAACTTCCTTTTCTATTTTTTTAGGAAACTCATCAATTCGGTTTATAATTTTTTGTAAATACTTATCAGCTCTTTTGGAAGGATAATTAAAGGTTCTTATTTTCATACCTTAACTCCTTTTTACCAGTCACTAAAAGGTTCTTGCCAGATTTTTTTCAAATCCATAATATGCTCTTTTATTACAACTTTTCCTTCAATTCCTTTTATAATTAAAAAGGGGTCTGCGATTACTTCCCCTATTAAAGTGCAGGGGATATCTTTCATAAGACTTTCAAAATCTTCTTTTTTCTCCCTTTTAACTGTTACAACTATTCTTCCTGCGCTTTCAGAAAAAAGTATAAAATCTTCTCTTAATTCTCCTTCATAAGGAACAGCAAAAAGATCAACCATTATTCCATATCCTCCAGAAAATGCCTTTTCAGCTAATGCAACTCCTAATCCTCCATCAGAAAGATCATGAGCTGACTCAACAAGACTACTATAAATAGCATCTCTTAGCTTGATATAGACTTTTTTATTTAAGTGTGGATCTGGCTTAGGGACTTTTCCTCCCTTTATTCCCAAAAGATTGAAATACTCTGAACCAGCCAGTTCATCCTTGGTTATTCCCAAAATATAAACAAGATCTCCAGGGTTTTTTACATCCATAGTCTGAGCAAAATAATACTTTGGAATTTTTGCAACCACAGAAAAGAGAAAGGTAGGGGGGATAGAAATTTTTAAACTCCCATCAGGAAAAATAGTTCCTACACCAAAAGGATTTTTATCTTCAGGATTAAGTCCTACATGCATAAAATAGTCGTTTTTCATTGAATCTTTTCCTGAAATACAGGGAACTCCATAAGCTCTTGTAAAATCATAAAGTGCTTGATTGGCTCTTACCAGCTGAGCAAGTTTATATTTTCCATCAGGATTTTTTTTACTCTCTACAGGATCACACCAGCAAAAATTATCAAGCCCTGCCATATACTCAATATCTCCTCCCACACAAACCGCATTTCGTATGCCTTCATCTATAGCATTGGCAACCATCCAATATGTATCGTAATCAGAAAACTTAGGACAAATACCGTGTGCAACCACGATTCCGCTTTCACTCTCCAGATCATATCTTAAAACTGCTGCATCACTTGGTCCGTCATTATTGATACCTGTTAAAGGTTTTACAACACTCCCTCCCTGAACTTCATGGTCATATTGAGTAACTACATACTCTTTTGAGCAAACATTGTAGGTTTTTAAAATTTTCTTTAAAATACTTCCGTAATTCTCAGGGATTTTCACTTCAGGCTTTAAAGGATAAAGTGGTGTTTTCCATTCTGCATACAATTCAAGCTGAGGAACTCCTTCGTGAAGAAAATTTAAAGGTAAAAGTCCTACAGTTTTCCCTTCATATAAAACATGAAAATATCCTGAATCTGTAAATTTCCCTAAAACTGTTGCTAAAACACCCATCTTTTTTGCTAAATTTAAAAATCTTTCTGCTTTATCAGGAGGCACAGCTACAGTCATTCTTTCCTGACTTTCTGAGAGCAGGATTTCCCAGGGGCGAAGCCCGGGATATTTTAAAGGTGCTTTGGCAAGGTCTATCTCAGCCCCTCCTGACTCCTTAGCCATCTCTCCCACAGAAGAAGAAAGTCCTCCTGCACCGTTATCTGTGATGGAGTTATATAAATTTTCATCTCTTGCCTTCAGCAAAAAATCCACCATTTTTTTCTGGGTTATGGGATCTCCTATCTGTACAGCTGTAGCAGGAGAGCCTTCGTGTAAAGCTTCAGAAGAAAAGGTAGCACCATGAATTCCATCTTTTCCAATTTTTCCACCAATCATCACCACCAAATCTCCTGGTTTAGCTCCCTTTTTCCAGCAAGGTTCTCCTTTTATATACAAAGGTAAAAGCCCTCCTGTGCCACAGTAAACCAGCGGTTTACCAAGATAGCGAGGATCAAAAACTATGGAACCATTTACTGTAGGAATTCCACTCTGATTTCCTCCATGTTCAACACCTTCCCTTACACCCTCAAAAATTCTTCTTGGATGTAGAATTCTCGGAGGCAAAGGTTTATTCCAATCTGGAGGAGCAAAACAAAATACATCTGTATTAAATATTAGTTTAGCTCCTTTACCTGTTCCGAGAGGGTCTCTATTTACCCCTACAATACCAGTTAAAGCCCCTCCATAAGGATCAAGTGCTGAAGGACTATTATGGGTCTCAACCTTAAAAGCTAAAGCCCATTTTTCATCAAGCTTTATAATTCCCGCATTGTCAACAAACACAGAAAGACAAAAGTCTTTTTCTCCCTTTTCTCTTCTTATTTCTTCTGTAGCACCCTTAATATAAGTTTTAAAAAGGCTATCTATAACTGTGTCTTTCCCATTATCAAGATTTTTATAAAAAATTTTGGCATTAAATATCTTGTGCTTGCAGTGCTCTGACCAAGTTTGAGCAATACACTCAAGTTCTACATCTGTGATAGCTTCATCTAATCCGTATTTTTCTCGCAACTTTATAAATTTGGAATTGGAAAAAAAATCCTGAATAGTTTTCATTTCTTTAAGATTAAGAGCAAGCAGTCTCTCTTGAGATAACTTTAAAAGTTCTCTATCGGATAACTTTTTCAAATTAAATCTTTCAACTATAGGAGGAAAAAATTCTGTTACTCTGGGAACAGAATAGAAAAAGCCATTTTCTAATAGCTCGTTCTTAGAAAGAATAAACCATCTCTCTATAAGTTCATTAGCAAGAAGATCCTTGGCTATCTTTTCAACATCATTCTTGGAAACTTTCCCTTTTATCAAAAATTGACGGGAAAAGTAAACTCCTTCTTTTTCAGTATCTAATGGCCTTTCTAAAATATAACTGAGAGCCTCTTCAGCAGTTTTACCTTCGTTATCGGTAACTCCTGGACGATATCCAATTTCCAAAATCCAATCAAAGGAAAACCCCATTTTTAGAGATATGGGTTCATTTATACTATATGCTTGAATTACAGGATCGCAGAGAGCTGATTCTGCAAAAGTTTTCACTATTTCTTTGGTAAAATTACCCTCAACTAAGTATACTTTTACAAAATAAAGTTCGTCTATCTGAAGATTTAAGTGATGCTGTATTTTTCTTTTGACTTTAGTGCTGATAGCATCTTTAAAGGTAGGCTTGAATGAAACTTCTATTCTGAAAACATTCATAGAATTGAAATATATCATTTAATAAATTAAAATTCAATATTTATGAAGATAAAACCTTGGATTTAACCAGATCGGAAGTATTTACAACATTTAATGCCCTGAAAATTTTTTCAAAAAGTCCTTCCATATCGCTTAAAATCTTTTCTTTTATTTCAGAAGAAAGGTCCCACCAATCTTTTTTGAAAACTCCAAATCCTTTTTTTCTTGTTTTATAAATAAATTGAGCTTCTGTCATATCTTCTTTCCATTCATTTTTCAAGTTTGTTTTTAGATAACTGTAAATTTTTTCTCTAAATTCCTGAGGTAGTGCCGGGTGATCATAAATAAAGTTTTGAAAACCTGTAGCTAAATGAACCTCCACGCATTCACATTCTGGGAAAAGATTAAAATAATCTTCTGGAAGAGTAGATGCCCCATGCTGAACTGCTCCAGCTAATCCAAATTCTTCTCTTGCAATTTTTGAAAGCGTCTTTAAAGTATTAAAATCAAGATTTATTGTAGCAACTTTCCCATCAGGTAAAACCACACCTCCGTGAGATGTTCCTGTTTGCACGCTGATTTTTGAAATTCCTACCTCTCTTTTAAAAACCCTGTTAAATCCTTTCATAAATACTCTCAATTCTTCAGGAGTGCTATTGTGCCCTCCAATTTCTCCTATCTCTCCTCCGAGATTTACAGTTATTCCTTCTGGTTCTATAGACCTTACAAATTCTGCCATTTCAGCAGTAACTTCATAATTATGTTTCTGTTGTTCCTCAAGACTTTCTTTCTCAAGAACTACCAAAGTTGAGGCATCAATGTCAATATTATAAAACTGTGCAGAAATTGCCTCTTTTATGAGATTTTTTATGTTACTTTTTTCTCTATCTGCATCAGCAAAATAAGATTTTCTATTAAATTGAAAATGATCACCTTGAATAAAAATAGGACCTTCAAACTTTTCTCTAAAACCTGCAGAAAGAACTACAGTAGCATACTCCAAAGGGGATTGTTTAGTATAACCCATTTCTGATTTTGCAATTTCAAAAATTAAAGCCCCTACTTTTAACTTCTTTGCTACTCTAAAAATAGTTCTTGCTACATCGTATGTCATTCCTCTTATATTAATTGCAGGCACACTAAAGCCTAAAAATTTTTTTGAAAACTCTCTGTATAAAGGATAAATAGAATAACCTTTGTATCCCAATTGTTTCAAGCTTTCTTGAAGGGGAATAAAAAGTTTTTTATTTTTAAATACAGCTTTGTAGAGGATTTTATCTATTTCTTCAGGGGTTTCTTTTAGTTTATTTAAAAGGTCATCTTTTTTCATTTTTTACCTCCAAACAAACGTGCTTTTAATAATTAATTATACAATAAATTTTTATAAAAAAACAAAATTCAGCGATCAAAAATTCTAAATTTACTTGTTTAAAAAGAATTTTTTAGTAAAATTACTCACTTAAAAAAGGAGTTTTTCTATGATTCAATACAATTTTACCGAGGAACAGAAAATTCTAATTGATTTAATAAAACAGATCGGAGAAGAATATATAAAACCTTACGCTCTGGAATGGGATGAAAAAGAGATTTATGATGAAAAACCAATTAGAGCTTTAGCAGATGCTGATTTGTTTGGGATAATCATTCCCGAGGATTATGGAGGTCTGGGGTGGGGCAGTTTTGAGATGTGTTTAGCAGTAGAAAAGCTTTCCTATTATTGCGGAGGAGTATCTACCACTTATGCAGCTTCTTTTCTTGGGTCCTATCCAATTCTTCTTTTTGGTAATAAAGAACAAAAAGAAAAATACTTGCCAGACATTGCAAAAGGTAAGAAGCTTTGTGCCTTTGCCTTGACAGAACCTCAAGCAGGAAGTGATGCCTTTGCTATAAAGACCACTGCAAAAAAAGAGGGAGAGTTTTACATACTAAATGGTATGAAACAATGGATAACAAACGGTGGTATAGCTGATATTTACATTGTAGTTGCTGTAACTGACCCTTCAAAAGGTGCCAGAGGTGCAAGTGCATTTATTGTAGAAAAAAACGATCCTGGTTTCTCTGTAGGTAAAAAAGAAAAAAAACTTGGATTAAGAGCATCAGTTACCACAGAGCTTTTCTTTAATGACTGCAAAATTCCTAAGAACAGATTACTTGCAAGAGAAGGAATGGGGTTTATAGTGGCTCTCAGAACCTTAGATTTTGGCAGATGTGGTGCAGGAGCTCAGGCTCTTGGAATAGCACAAGCTGCTATGGAAGTTTCTCTTAAGCATGCTACCTCAAGAATACAGTTTGGGCAACCCATTTACAATTTTCAGGCTGTTAACCACACCTTTGCAGATATGGCAGTTAAAATAGAAGCAGCAAGAGCGTTGATTTATAATGTAGCTAAATTTATAGATAGTGGGGCTAAAGAAATTTCTGGAGCATCTTCTATAGCCAAATGCTTTGCTACAGATATTGCCATGTGGGTTACTGAAAGAGCTATTCAAATGATGGGTGGTTTTGGATATATGAGAGATTATCCAGTTCAAAAATATTTTAGAGACGCAAAATGTCTTCAAATTTATGAAGGAACTAACGAAATCCAAAGAAACATAATAGCAAGAGAATTAATCAAATATTATAAATAGCGAGGTAGTTTTAAATGGAAAAAATAATAGTATGTATAAAAGGTGTACCTGAACCAGGGAGTGTAAAAGTTGATCCTGAAACCCATGCTTTAAAAAGAGAAAGCATGGAATTAATATTAAACCCTAACGATAGACCAGCCTTAGAGATGGCTGTAAGGTTAAAAAATGACTATAATATAGAATTAGTGGCAATTTCCATGGGACCTCCTAATGTTATTCCTCTCTTGAAACATGCTTATGCTTTGGGAGTTGATCAGATGATTCTTCTTTCTGATAGGGCTTTTGCAGGTTCAGATACTCTCGCAACAAGCTATGTTTTAGCAGAGGCCATCAAAAAACTTTCTCCCTTTTCACTTGTTTTGATGGGTCTCAAGTCAATTGATGGAGAAACAGCACAGGTTCCTCCAGAAACAGCAAGCTTACTTGATATTCCTTCACTTACCAATGTAAAAAGCCTTTTTATGAAAGATAATAAATGGATAGCTATAAGGGAAATTGAATACGGAGAGGAAGAAGTTGAAGTAGAAGGACCTTTAGTTTGTTCTGTTTCACCTACAGCTTTTGAATACATAAGACCACCATCCTTAAAGAGACTTTTGGAAGTAAAAAATAAGGAACCTATAGTTTGGCAGGCAGGTGATTTAAATTTGGATTCTCAAAAATTGGGGCTTAAGGGATCACCAACACAGGTAGTGGAAGTTATTGAGAAAAAAATAGAAACTAAAGGTATTATCTTAGAGGGTGAAACAGAGGAGCTTGTAGAAAAATTGATAGAAGTGCTTAAGGAAAAAGCTTTAATAAAAAATTAATGAGGTGAATGATGTTTGAAAGGATAAACATAGAAAATTTGCCCAAGGGCAATATTTTAGCTTTTGGAGAATTTTATAGAAATGAGTTAAACAACTCAAGCTTAGAGATACTTTCTCCTTTAAAAGAAGTGGCTCAGGCTTTAAATAAAAAACTTATTCTACTTTTTTTGATAGGTTCTCTGGAGGATATTAAAAATCTGGAAGAAATAAAAAAATCCTTAGCAGACGAAGTATGGTTTGTAGTAAATAATGAATTAAAAGATCTTAAAGATGATCTTTATACTGAAGTTCTTGCTCAAATAGTCAAGTCTTCTCAACCTTATGGACTTTTCTTTCCTGCAACAAAAATAGGGATGTCTTTAGCTCCAAGAGTTGCAGGAGCATTAAAAGTAGGACTGTGCGCTCATGTTAATTATTTAAAAGTAAAGGATAATCAAATTATAATGTCAAGACCAACATACGGAGAAAACATAATCGCTAAACTCGTGTCTAAAAGTTCTCCTGTTATGGCTACCATATCTTTGGGAGCCTTTAATATAAAGTATGGAGAGAGAGAACCCTTAATGAAAGAAATAATCTTTCCAGAAAATTTTTCCTGGAGTAGCAAACTAAAAATAAGAAATTTCATTCCTTCTAAGAAAAAACTTACCAAACTCTCTACAGCTAAAATAGTGGTTTCAGGAGGCAGGGGACTCAAAAATAAAGAAACTTTCCAAAAACTTTTTGAGCTTGCAGAAATTTTAGGAGCTGAAGTTGGAGCAACTCGTCCAGTATGCTACGAAGGTTGGGTAGAAGAAGAAAGAATGATAGGGGTGAGTGGAGTTACTGTTAAACCAAAGATTTATATCGGTTTTGGTATTTCAGGAGCTTTACAGCATACAGTTGGAATGGAAAACTCTGAGTTTATAATTGCAGTGAATACAGATAAAGACGCTCCTCTTGTTAAAATGGCAAATCTGGCTTTAATAGGAGACGCAAGAAAAATCCTTGAGCTTTTACTGAAAAAGTTAAAAAGTTAATGTTTTTAATTTCTTGAAGTCTTCCTCTAAAACTTTTCTAATCTTTGGAAATCTTATACCAGCTGCTGGATGGTAGGTAACAAAAAATTTTTTATTTTTTCTTTCTATCCATTTTCCTCTAAAATCTTTTAACTTTTTATCAGGAAAAAATACCGAAAAGGCTATCTCACCTAACAAAATAAATATTTCTGGATTAATAACTTCAATTTGTTTTTTGAGCCAAGGAAGACAGGCTTCAATTTCCTTCTTTTTAGGTTTTCTATTAATTGGTGGTTGAGGAAGGCACTTTAAAGGTGAGGTTATAAAGATTTCTTTTCTATTTAGACCTGCCAACCCAAGAAGATAGTTTAAAAATTTTCCTGCAGGACCGACAAAGGGTCTTCCTGTTTTATCTTCCTGAACACCAGGAGCCTGTCCTATAATCATAACTTTTGCATTAGAGGGACCTTCTCCTGGAACAACATTATTTCTCATTTTCCACAATTCACATTTTTTACATTTTTTTATTTTTTCATTTAATTGTGTCAGTTTTTCTTTCTTGGCTTTCATTTTTCAATCAAACTTTTCAATCTTTCTTCCAATCTTTTTATATGATCTCCTTGCCAATAAAGCTTTTTGCATTGAGGACAGTAATTGAATTCATCATAAAATTGATATACCTTTGGAGGAATTAAATCCTTAAAGGCTTCTTTTTTAACCGAAACCAATTCTTCTCCACAAAGACTGCATACATTGAGTTTAAGCTCGGTATTTAAATTTAATTTGTTTACAAGCATTTTAAGCTGTGCTTTCAGGCTATCTCTTGGTAAAAGTAAATATTTAACTCCTATTTTCTCAAGAAATTCTGCAGTGATAGGACTCGTAATAAGAAAAATTTTGTTTTTATGTTTAAGTATTTCTTTTCTTGTTATCTTATTTTTACAAATAGTAGTTTTATACCCTAAAAACCTAAGCCATTTGTTTAAGCCTTTAAGGGAAGCTTCAAGAAAAAACTCCATTATAAATTTCAAAAATTAAAAACTTTAATTTTCCTTTTTCTTTTCCCAACCTGGCAAAAGATGCAATTCCAAAATTTGCTCAATTTTAACTTCAGCAGGAGCACCTGTAAGCAAACACTGAGCTCTCTGAGTTTTTGGAAAAGGAATCACCTCTCTTATACTTTTTTTACCAAGCATCAACATGATAAGACGATCAAGCCCAAAAGCTATACCTCCATGTGGTGGAGCACCGTATTCTAAGGCTGTAAGTAAAAATCCAAACTTTTCTTCTGCTTCATCAGGAGAAATCTTTAACAATTCAAAAATCTTTTTCTGGACCTCCTTTTTATGAATACGAATACTTCCTCCTCCTATTTCTATTCCATTTAATACAATATCATAGGCTCTTGATTTTACTTTTAAAGGGTCGGTCTCAAGAAGAGGAATATCCTCTTCCTTTGGATGAGTAAAAGGATGATGAACCGATACCAAACGATTTTCTTCTTCATCCCATTCAAACAAAGGAAAATCAACTATCCAAACAAAGCTAAATTTTTTCTCAGGAACAAGGTTTAGCTTTTTAGCTAAATGAATTCTCAATTCTGCCAGCACAGAGTTGGCAATCTCTTCTCTATCTGCAACAAAAAAGAATGTTGCAATGTCTTCTAAAGGATTGAAAGTTTCTTCCAGTTTTTCTAAAACTGGCTTTTCAAAAAATTTTACAATGGGAGAAGACCATTTTTCCTCAAAGGATTTTGCATTTTTATTATATTTTATCCAAGCAAGGCCCTTTGCCCCCATTTCCTGAGCAAATCCAGTTAGCTCATCAAGTTCTTTTCTGGAAAAATTGGCAGGAGCTTTAAGACCTTTTATAACCCCACCAGAATCTAAAACACTTCTAAAAACTTTAAAAGATGTATCTTTAAACAAATCTGAAAGTTCTTTTAATTTCATATCAAATCTAATATCTGGCCTATCCGTTCCATAGTATCTTAATGCATCCTCGTAAGAAATTCTGGGAAAGGGTGTATCCAAGGTAATATTTAAAACTTTTTCAAAAAGATAAGCCAGAAGTTCCTCAACCAGAATCATCACATCATTTTCATCTACAAAAGACATTTCCATATCAAGTTGGGTAAATTCTGGTTGACGATCAGCTCTTAAATCTTCATCTCTAAAACACTTTACTATCTGATAATACTTATCCACTCCAGCAACCATTAAAATTTGTTTAAAAAGCTGTGGAGATTGAGGTAGCGCATAAAATTTTCCTGGATAAAGCCTACTGGGAACTAAGTAGTCTCTTGCTCCTTCAGGAGTGCTTTTAGTTAAAAATGGCGTTTCAATTTCTAAAAAACCTCTATTGTTTAAAAACTCTCTTATAGTTTGGTTTACCTGGTGTCTGAAAATAAAAGGCTTTAAACCATCTAAGGCTCTCATTTCTAAGTAACGATATTTCAAACGCACAACTTCTGAAACCTCGGAAAGATCCTCATCCATAGGGAAAGGAGGAGTTTTGGAAGTATTTAAAATTTCTACATCACTTGCAACAAGTTCAATTTCCCCTGTTGGAATTTTAGGATTTTCCATTCCAGGAGGTCTTTTCCTTATTAAACCTTTTACACTAATTACATATTCTATTCTTATAGAATCTGCCAGTTCGTGTATCTTCGGGTCAAGACCTTCTTCAAAAACTACTTGCAGAAGCCCAGTTCTATCTCTTAAATCTAAAAATATAACTCCTCCGTGATCCCTTCTTCTTAAAACCCATCCAGAAACTATAACCTCTTTACCTATAAATTCCTTGTTAAGTTTTTCTATATAGTGTGTTCTTTTTAACCTCATTTAACACAAACCCTCCTTTTATATTTTTAGATTGAAATATTTAACTGCATTTTCCGTGGTTTTTTCAGCAACAGTTTCCAAATCAATATTTTTTATTTCTGCCACCTTTTGAGCTGTATATATTAAAAAAGCTGGCTCATTTCTCCTTCCTCTTACAGGATGCGGAGCTAAAAAAGGACAATCAGTTTCTAACACCAATCTGTCTATAGGAATAAATTTAACAGCAGATCTTAAATTTTCAGCCTTCTGAAAGGTTACAACCCCCGGGATAGAAATCAATCCTCCTAAATCAAGAATTCTGGAAGCAATAAACTTATCTGAAGTATAACAATGAAAAAGAAGCTTTAATTCTATATAATTTTTTAAAATGTTTAAAGCTTCATTCCAAAATGAATCTTCTCCTCTCAAATGAAGAATAACAGGCTTACTATATTTTTTAGCAAGTTCTAACTGTCTTATAAAATGTTCTATTTGAACTTCCTTAGGTGAATACTCCTTCACCCAGTCAAGTCCAATTTCTCCTATGGCACACACTTTGTCTATATTTTCCTCTAAAAATTTGTAATCTCCTTCTCCAATTTTTTTGGTTTCGTGAGGATGAAATCCAATTGCAGGTTTAATAAATTCAGGATATAACTCCGCAAGTTCCAGGGCTTTTTTGTTAGTATTTACATTTATTCCAACAACTACAACTTGACAAACCAGATTCTCTTTTGCTCTTTTTATTACATTTTCTAAATCTTTCTTAAATTCTGGAAAATTTAAATGTGCATGAGTATCAATAAATCTCATTTTAAAAAGCTCCACACAAAAGAAATTAAAATATACAAGCTCATAAATATAACCACAGCTCCAGAAAATGGAATATCCCACAAAATAGAAATTAAAATTCCTCCAATGATTCCTAAAATATTCAATAAAGCAGTAAATAATATTAAAAATTTAAAATTTTTTGTAAATTTTAATACCGAACTTGTTGAAAATACAAATAAAACTGAAACTAAAAGTATACCCATTAACTTAACTCCAACTATTATCTGTAAAGTAATTAAAATTAAGAAAAAGAAATTGGCAAATTTAAAATCAATACCTGGAAGTCCTTTATCTGTAAGCTGGGCTATCCATAAAGGATAATACTTAAAAAATAAAAAAAGGGTCAATATGAGAACTATGAAACTCTCATAAAATTCTTTAGAACTAATACCAATCAAGCTTCCAAAAAGATAGGAAAGGATTTTTGCATCATACTGATAAGTTTTGGCAGCAATTATAAGAGCTAATCCCAAGGCTAAGTGGGCAACTATGGAGGTTGAGGTGTCCTCATAAAATTTCGTTTGCTTTTTTAAGACCCAAATTAAAGAGGCAAAAAATAGAGTAAAAACACTTATAAAAGGAAAAGAAAGGAAAGATGGGATTTTATCTGAAATTATAGAAGTTAAGATTATAGCTAAAAAGTATATATGAGTTAAGGCATGAGGAAAAAGGGCATTTCTTTTTAAAATAAGAAAAGGAGAAGTAAAAGAAATTGAGATTCCAAGAATTATTCCTGACAAAACTCCCCATTTTATTAAATTTATGGAATTCCATATAAAATCCATAATTTTTACCAATGGGTATGCTCAATTTTATGATATTCCGGAAAAAATTCCAATTTTTTTGCAACTTCACAAAAGCTTTCGTGATCTCCATGAAAATAAAGTTTCTGATTTATACAGGCAACTTTATTAACCCATTTAGTTAAAAGCCATGTTTCGTGAGTTACTAAAACTATGGTAAGTCCCTTTTTATGAATTTCTCCCAGAGTTTCGTAAAAGATCTCCTGAGTAAAAAAATCCAGACCAACAGATGGTTCATCAAGTATTAAAAGTTCTGGATTTAAAATAAGGGCTCTTACTATATATGCCCTCTGAAGCTGTCCATAAGAAAGTTCTCCTAATTTTTTGTGAAGAATGTTTTTTATACCGAATTTTTCCACAAGCTCATCCATTAGCATTGGATTAAAGGTATTTTTATACCACTTAAATGGTAATAAAAGAAAATCTTTAACAGAAAGAGGGGTTAGATGATCAACCAGATCTCCCGCCCTTTGAGGGACATAACCAATTTTATACCAGTCTTTAAAACTTTTAATTGTTTTCCCCCATAGAAATATCTCTCCTCTAAAAGGTTTTAAAAAACCAAGAACACATTTTATAAGAGTAGTTTTCCCTCCTCCGTTAGGTCCAATTAAAGCTAAAAAGTCTCCTTTTTCTACTTTTAGATTGATACTTTCAAGAATTAAATGCTTTTCATAGGAAAACGATAAATTTCTGACTTCAATGATTGTTTGACTCATAAAAACTCTTTACTTCTTCCCATATTTGGTCAAGCTCTTTAATGCTGAGATTTTCCCAAGATAAACCTCTATTTTCTACTTCTTTTTCAAGGAGTTTAAAACGATTTTCAAATTTAGTTAAAGCAATTTTCAAAGCTTCTTCAGGATTAATATTAAGCTTTCTTGAAAAATTTGCTATACTGAACAAAAGATCTCCTATTTCTTCTTTCAGTTTTTCTTTTGAAGAGGTTTTTAAAGTATTTTTAATTTCTTCTATCTCTTCCTTTATTTTGTCAAGCACATCTTCTCCTCTCTCCCAGTCAAAACCCACTCTACCAGCTCTTTCTCCCAACCTGAACGCTCTTTGGAGTGCCGGCAAACTTTTAGGAAGATTGCCAAGAACCGAAGATTCTTTTCCTTCTTTCTTCTTAATTTTTTGCCATTGGTATATTACCTCTTCAGCACTTTTAGCAACTTCTTTTCCAAATACATGTGGGTGACGACGGATCATCTTTTGAGCTGTTAAATAAAGAAGCTCTTTTAAAGAAAAACATTTTTCTTCTTCATAAAGATATATAATAAAAAGAAGGAGAAATAAAAGATCTCCAAGTTCTTCCCTTATCTCTTCTGGATTGTTTTTATCTATGGCTTCCAAAACTTCATAAGCTTCTTCTATAAGGTATTTTTTTAAGGTTTGAGGTGTTTGCTTTTTATCCCAAGGACAACCATTCTCACCCCTTAAAGTTTTAATAATCTCCCAGAGAGTAAAAAAGTCTGCTTTCTCTTTTTCTATTTTCATCTTTTATTGAAGTTTAAATTTTTTCATGATATGAGGAATGAGTCCACCATCCTCAAGAATTTCTTTCATAAAACCAGGTAATGGTTTGGTAATATAGGTTTTATTTTTAGTTAAATTTATTATTTTTCCTTCTTCTGGATAGATTTCCAGTTCATCTCCTGTTTCAGCCTCTTTTGCAGCCTCTGGACATTCTAAAATTAAAAGCCCAGTATTGAAAGCATTTCTGTAAAAAATTCTTGCAAAACTTTCAGCAATAACACAGGCTATCCCACAAGCTTTTATTGAAATAGGTGCATGTTCACGAGAAGAACCACATCCAAAGTTCTTTCCTGCAACAATAATATCTCCTTTATTCACTTTTTTAGAAAACTCTGGATCTGCATCTTCCATACAATGTTTAGCTAATTCCTCAGGATCTGTGGTATTTAAGTATCTTGCAGGAATTATTACATCTGTATCTATGTTATCTCCAAATTTCCATACTTTCCCTTTAATTTTATCCATTTTAAAGCCCCCTTACTATTTTACACCTAATTCCTCTGGTGTTGCTATATATCCAAGCACTGCACTTGCAGCAGCAACTGCAGGACCAGCAAGGTAAACTTCACTTTCAGGATGTCCCATTCTTCCTACAAAGTTTCTATTAGTAGTTGCTACAGCTTTTTCACCTTTGGCTAAAATTCCCATATGTCCTCCAAGACAGGGTCCACAAGTGGGAGGTGATACTATAGCCCCAGCTTCTATAAAAACTCTTATATAGCCTTTTTTTAATGCATGATAGTAGATAGTTGGAGTTGCAGGAATAATAATACATCTTACATTGGAATTTACTTTCCGATTTTTTAAAATTTTTGCTGCTATGGCTAAATCTTCAAGTCTACCATTGGTACAGGAACCAATTACCACCTGATCAATAAAAATCTTTTCAGACAAATCTTTTACTGCTTTTACATTTGAAGGAAGGTGGGGTAGGGCAACAACAGGTTCTATCTTAGATACATCATATTCTCTAATTTCTACATATTTGGCTTTTTTGTCAGCTTTTAAAACAAGAGGAGCTCTTTTAAAACGATTTTTTATATACGTTAAAGTTCTTTTGTCAGCTTCTATTAAACCAACTTTCCCTCCTGCTTCAATTGCCATGTTTGCCATAGTAAATCTTTCAGCCATAGAAAGTTTTTTAATAACTTCCCCTGTAAACTCCATAGCCTTGTAAAGTGCTCCGTCAACCCCTATATCACCTATGGTATAAAGGATAAGATCCTTTCCTGTAACCCAGGGCTTGAGTTTTCCATAATAAACAAATTTAATACTCTCTGGAACTTTAAACCAGATTTTTCCAGTAATCCATGCAGCTGCAAGATCAGTTGAACCAACTCCTGTTGCAAAAGCACCTAAAGCACCATAAGTACAAGTATGGCTATCTGCTCCTATTACAATATCTCCAGGACCTACAAGCCCAAGCTCTGGAAGAAGAGCATGTTCAATACCGCAATTGCCTCCTTCATAATAGTGAGAAATCCCATATTTTCTGGCAAATTCTCTGCAAATTCTAACTTGTTCAGCACTTTTTATATCTTTATTAGGAGTAAAATGATCCATCACCAAAACAATTTTTTCTGGATTAAAAATTTTTCCAATTTTTGTTGACTCAAAAATTTTTATGGCTAAAGGACCTGTAATATCATTGGCTAAGGTCAAATCTACTGGAACTTCAACTAATTCTCCAGCTTCTACAAAAGGTCTATTTAATTTTTTTGCTAAAATTTTTTCAGCTAAGGTCATTGGATATCTTTTCATAAATTTAACCCCTCTTAAAATTTCATAGAAATGAAATTTTACTTTCTTTAAGCAAAATTGCAACAAAAAACCTTGTATTTTAAAAATATTTTTTTAAATTTTAACTTATATGGCTTGGAAAAAGCTTTCTTTTGAAAATCTTAAACTTGAATTTAACTTCCCTTCTGGAACTTTTAATTATCCTGAAGAGGAAATTTTTCTTCAACAGGAGAGACTGGAAAAAGCATTTAATTTAGCCCTGCAACTTGATAAGGACGGTTATAATGTCTATGTGTGTGGCCCTAATGGTATTGGAAGAAGTAGATACACCCTTAAAAGACTTCAAGAAATAGCTCCTACAAAAGAAAAACCTTCTGATATATGTTATGTAAATAATTTTAAAGATTCTTACAAGCCAAAAGCTATAATACTCCCGGCAGGCTATGGAAAAAAACTGGCTGATCATGTAGAAGAAATTTTGGAATTTTTAAAAAAGGAAACTTTTAAAGCTTTTGAAGGTAAAGAGTATGAAGAGGAACTTAATTCTATTACCAAAGAAATAGACCTTCAGAAAGAAAAAGTAATAAATGAACTTATAGAAGAAGCTAAAAAATACAATTTAATGGTTCTTTTTGGTCCAGAAGGTGTAAGGCTTCTTCCTATGTTTAAGATTGAAACTCCTGTGCCACAAGAAAAACTGCTGGAAAATCCTCAAATTAGGGAAGAGTATCAGAAAAATTTAAATGCCTTTGACCCCGTTTTTAGAGACTATATGAGAAAACTCCGTGAACTTGATAGCTCCTTAGGAGAAAATTTGTCCAAATTAAGAAAGAAAATAGCTACTAATCTGGTGAATAAAGCTTTTGAAAAGGCAGAAGAAGAATTTAAAGAAATAGAAAGTGCAAAAGAATTTCTCTCGGAGATTAAAGATGAAATAGTAAAAAATATACACCTTTTTATTGAATGGGAAAAGGCAAAAGGCAATGTGGTTGTTCAAAATAGCATTAACCGAGCTTTAAATATTTTTAGAGTAAATGTGTTGGTTGACAATACAAAAACAAATGGTGCTCCTGTAGTATACGAAAAAATCCCTACTTTAAAAGGGCTTTTTGGACAAATCAATTATAGAGCTGAAATGGGAATACTTTATGCTGATCACTTAAGTATTGCCCCGGGAACTCTTCATAAAGTTAATGGTGGTTATCTGGTTTTGGACCTCTTAGAAATTTTAAAAAATCCGTATATCTGGTTCTTGCTAAAAAGAACTTTATTACATAAGAAACTTTACATTATGGGTGGTATGTCCGAAGAAATTCCAGTTCCTCATATCGGGCTTCTTCCAGAACCAGTTCCTTTTTCAGTAAAAGTATTTTTAATCGGAGACCCATATCTTTACCATCTCTTAACACTTTATGATAAAGAGTTTACTGAACTCTTTAAAATAAAAGCAGAATTTAACCCTGTAATAGATGTAAACGGAGAAGTGATAGAAGCATTTCCTAAAATTATTAAAAAAATTATTAAAGAGGAGAACATTAAAAATCTTGATGCCTCCGGTCTTTCTGAAATATTTAGATATGCTGTATACCAGGCAGGAAGCAGAAAAAAAATTAATGTTGTTTTAGAAAACCTTATAGATTTATTGAGAGAAGCAAACACCCTTTCTAAAAATGAAATAATCAGTGATAAAGAAATAAAACAGGCGTTAAAAGAAAAAATATTTAGAGTTAACTTAATAGAAGAAAAAATCAGGGAGCTTATAAAAGAAGGAAAAATAATAATAGACATAGAGGGTAAAAAACCTGGACAGATAAATGGCTTAAGTGTGTATGTCCTTGGAGACCATAGTTTTGGTAAACCTTCAAGAATTACAGCTAATGTATTTCCAGGAGCTAAGGGGATTGTGAATATAGAAAGAGAAATAGATATGAGTGGACCTATTCATTCAAAGGGAGTTTTTATTTTATCTTCTTACTTATACAACAAATACAGCACTGATTTCCCCCTTCAACTCTCTTGCACCCTTACTTTTGAACAGTCCTATGAGCCTGTAGAAGGAGATAGTGCTTCTGCTGCAGAACTTATGGCTATACTTTCTGCTATCTCCAAAGTTCCTATAAGACAGGATATAGCAGTAACTGGCTCCATTGATCAATTTGGTAATGTGCAACCAGTGGGTGGAATAAAAGAAAAAATAGAAGGATTTTACAAAATTTGTAAACTTACTAAATTTACAGGTAAACAGGGAGTAATTGTGCCTGCTAAAAATTTTGATAACATTCTTCTTGATGACGAAGTACTGGAAGATATTAAAGCTGGAAAATTTCATATATACACGGTAGAAACTATAGATGATGTAATAGAAATTCTCACAGGGAAAAAACCAGAAAATTTTCATAAAGCAGTTGTTAAAGGATTAAAAAAACTTTACGAATTAAGCAAAGAAAAAGAGAAAAAAGACAAAAAGAAAGCAAAAACCTCTAAAACCAAAGGAAGTCAAGGTTAGAATCTTTTTCTTAAAACTCTTTTATCTCCCACTCTTAAAGTTACTTTCTTTTTATCAAGATACTCTACCAGAGGAATTAAATATTTTCTGCTTACATTAGAACCAAGTATGGCTCTAAAATCAGATAAAGTCATTTCTTTATTTTTACTGAAAAAGTCTATTACTTTTTTTTCAATCTCTTCCAATACCTTCTTATGATAAACTAACTTTTCTGAAACCTTAACAAGAATTCCCTCTCTTAATAAAGTTTGTGAAAGCTCTTTAGCAGCCTTATATTGATCTCTAAATTCTAAGATTATTTCTTCAAAATTCCTGGGAGTTATTCCTTCTTTCAATAATTTTTCTTCTATTTGTTTTCTAAGCTCTTCTTTTTCTGTAGTTCCTATTTTTTTAAATTCAGAAAGTAATAAAATCTCTTTTTCCTTAGTAAGAATCTTTTTTTGAATAAGTTGTTCTATTACATAATTAAAAAAACTATCAGGAATAAAAGAAGATATTCTGCTTTTTAGCAGCTCTTTTGTTATTCCAGGACTAAAAGGGTGATTCTCATGATACTTTTTAAGTGCTTCAACTATTTTATTCTGAAGTTCCTCCTGAGATTTTGTAGAGAAATAAAGGATCTTCTCTCCTTCCTTTAATTTTATGATTTTTTGAGAAAGTTTTTTAATTAGTTTTTCAAAATTTTTACCAAAAATAGATACAAAAAGTTGCAAGTCCTTTTCCGCAATTCCTAAGAATCCTTTCTTTTCTATATAATATTGGATTAGACTTAAAGGATCTGCTTGGGAAATAAATTCCAATTCTTTTCTTTCCCAGGGTTTGGTTCTTTTTCTTCTGTAAGATATAGGGCTTATTATTTCTCCTCCACCTACGGTGGTATTTGTAGAAGCTCTTCTTAAAATAAATCTATCACCTCTCCATACTGTAACAGGTTTTTGGAGAAATATTTGAGCTATATCCGTTTGCCCAGGTTCTAAATAATCCTTTCCAAAAAGAATAATTTTACCAATAACTTCTGTAGTTCCTACATAAAAAAGTAGGTTTTCAAGGTTTTTTATTGGATGTTTTATATCTTTAAGAGATGTAAGTTTAATATCCAACCATTGAGAAGGTTTTAAAACTTCTGGTTCTGCAACAACGTCACCTCTTTCTATCTGTTCTTTTTCAACTCCTTGAAGATTAAGAGCTGTTCTCATACCTGCATAAGAGGCCTCTACATTTTTACCGTGAACCTGAATATTTCTTACTTTGGTTTCTATTTCCTTGGGATATATTTTTAATACCTGATTGAGAGTTACTTTTCCTGAAATAGCAGTTCCTCTTACTACAGTTCCAAAACCCTTCACTATAAAAACCCCATCTATCGGTAATCTAAAAGGCTGATTTTCTGGTTTCATAATTATGTTAGAAGCTTTTTCATTTAATACTTTTAAAAGTTCATTTTTGCCTTCTCCTGTAATAGCTGAAAAAAGAATAACAGGAGCATTTTTTAAAAAGGTATTTTTTAAAAAATTAATCACATCTTCTTTGACAAGCTCTAACCATTCTTTTTCCACAAGGTCTATTTTTGTAATAACCACCACTCCGTCTTTTATTCCCAGAAGTTCACAAATCTCCAAATGTTCTTTAGTCTGGGGCATAATTCCTTCATCTGCAGCAATTACCAAAATCACCAGATCTATACCAGTTGCTCCAGCCACCATATTTCTTATAAATCTCTCATGTCCAGGAACATCAACAATCCCAGCCAGTATTCCTGAAGGCAGAACAAGATTAGCAAATCCTATGTCAATAGTTATACCTCTCTCTTTTTCTTCTTTTAAACGATCTGTATCAATTCCGGTAAGAGCTTTTACTAAAGCTGTTTTTCCGTGATCTATGTGACCAGCAGTTCCTATAATAATTCTACGCATTTTTAAAAATAATTGTAATTATATAAGTACAGCTAAATCTCCAAAAGAATTAAACAAAAATGAAATCTCTGCCAGCAGTTTAAGTCTGTTTTCTCTTATTTCCTTATTTTCTACCATAACAAAAACATTGTCAAAAAATCTGTCAATTAATTCTTTAAACTCAAGAAGCATTTCAAGGTATTGAATGTATTCTCTGTTAACCAGGAGATCTTTTAACTTAGGAGAAAGTTCTACAATTTTAGAATAAAGCTCCTTTTCTTCTTTTTCTTCTAAAAGAGCTGGATTTAAGTTGTTAAGTTTATCTATCTCAACTCCTTTTAAAATCTGGGCAACTCTCTTAAATCCTGTAATCAGGTCTATAAAATCTTCTCTACTCTGGAACTCTTCCAGCGCTTTTATTCTTAAAAACAGGTCAAAAGGATCAAGAGGAAGATTTATAACAACTCCGACAAGAAGTTTATTAGAGACTATGTTAGAAAACTCACCTTCCAAACGCTTTCTAAAAAATTTTAAAATCTCTGAAAGGATATCTCTTTCCCTTAAATATCCTTGTTGTCTAATAATTTCCAAATTATAGTTAACAGTATCCTCTATACTAAGAAATATTTTTTTCCCAATCAAAATTTTTATAACTCCGTAAGCTGATCTTCTCAATCCATAAGGATCGGCTTCTCCTGTAGGTTTTTCTCCACTTGCAAAAAGAGATGATATATGATCAATTTTATCTGCCAGAGAAAGAACGAGACCTTCCTGTGTCTGAGGCAAACTTTCATCCTGAGGATAAGGAAGGTATTGTTCATACAAAGCTCTTGCTATATCCTTTTCTCCGAAGTAATCCGCATATATACTTCCCATAACTCCTTGAAGAGAAGTAAATTCTTTCACCACCTCTGAGGCAAAATCAGCCTTAGCATAAAAACAAGCTTTTTTAACTTTTTCTAAATCTATTTGAGAATTTATTTTTTGAGCCAGATATTGTCCAAGCTTAATTAGTCTTTGAGTTTTATCCCATAAAGTTCCACATTTTATGTGATAAACAATTCCTTTTAATTTTTCTACCTTTTTCTCTAAGGGTTCTTTTAAATCTTTTTCAAAATAAAATTTTGCATCTTCCAGTCTTGCCTTGGTAACTTTTTCATGTCCTTTTTTAAGTATTTCTGGATTTTTAGGAAAGTTATTATTTATAGCTACAAAGTAATTTATGAGTTTTCCATTTTGATCTTTTATACATATATATCTCTGATGTTCTTTTAGTGCTGTAACTATAAGTGGCTCAGGAAGTTTCAGAAATTCTTTTGAAAATTCGCCAATTATGGGAAAAGGATATTCAACTAAATTAGCATTTTCTTTTAATAAATTTTCTTCTATATCTGGATTGCCAATTCTTTCAGAAATTTTTAAAATCTCTTCTTTGGTTTTTCTAATTCTTTTATCTGGATCTACAATTACATAATTTTTCTCTAAGGTTTCTTCGTAGATATTCCAATCTGCTTCAGAAATTTTAATGGGCTTTTCTAATAAAAACCGATGTCCCTTAGTTAGATCAGATGTCTCAACATTTGCTATGTTTAGAGGAATTATTTCTTTTCCATAAAGGCACAACATCCATCTTATAGGTCTTGCAAATCTTATATCATAACTACCCCATCTCATAGATTTGGGAAAATAAATATTTTTAAGAATATTTAAAAGGATATGAGGAAGAAGTTCTACGGTTTTTTTACCTGGTATAATTCTTTTTAAGCAAAAGTATTCTCCTTTTTCAGTGTTTTTAATTACAAGATCCTCGGGACTGACACCAAATTTTTTAGCAAATCCTATAACTGCTTGGGTATAATTCCCTTTTTTATCAAGTCCTATTTTTATTGAAGGACCAAGGATTTCTTCTTCTTTTTCTTCTTGCTTTTCAGAAAGATTTTTAACAAAAAGAACAATTCTTCTTAATGTCCCTGCAGTTTTTACTTCTTCAAAAGTTAGCTGATTTTCCTTTAATTTTTTTTCAGCAACTTCTTTTAGACTTTTTAAGGCAGGGATGATAAACCTTGCAGGAAGTTCTTCAGTTCCTATTTCCCAAAGTAAATTTTTCCCCATCTTTACTATCCCTTATTCTCTAACCATTTTTCAGCTGTTTTTTTTGCTATACCTCTAACTCTTCCTATATAATTTGCTCTTTCTACCGGGGAGAGAACTCCTCTTGCGTCAAGTAAATTAAATACATGTGAACATTTTATAACAAAGTCATAACCAGGTAAAACTAATCCACGATCTAAAAGTCTATTAGCTTCTTTTTCAAATTTATCAAACAGGTCTTTTAAAAGGGCTACATCAGCTTCTTCAAAATTATAGATAGAATATTCCACCTCACCTCTAAAGTGAATGTCTTTATAAGTCACTTTTTCGTTCCATTTTATATCAAATACATTTTCTACTTCTTGGAGATACATGGTGATTCTTTCAAGTCCATAAGTAATCTCTACTGTTACAGGATTGCAGTCAAATCCACCAATTTGTTGAAAATAGGTAAATTGAGTAATTTCCATTCCATCAAGCCAAACTTCCCATCCAAGACCCCATGCGCCAAGGGTAGGGGATTCCCAATCGTCTTCTACAAATCTAATGTCGTGTTCCTTAGGATCTATTCCAAGAGATTTCAAACTTTCCAAATAAATTTCCTGAATATCATCTGGAGAAGGTTTTATAATTACTTGATACTGATAATAGTGTTGAAGTCTATTTGGATTCTCTCCATATCTACCATCTGTGGGTCTTCTACAAGGCTCTACATAAGCTGCTGAAAAAGGCTCTGGACCAAGGGCTCTTAAAAAAGTAGCTGGATGAAAAGTTCCTGCTCCAACTTCCATATCATATGGTTGTAAAATAACACATCCCTTATCTGCCCAAAACTTATTAAGAACTGCTATAACTTCTTGAAAATACATTTCTGGTTTCCCCTAAATAAAAATTACCTGTTTTTCGTTTTCTTTTCTCTTGTCAATATATCCTATAACATAACACTTTTCTCCAAGAGCAGAAATAATGTTCTGCACATCTTCTAATATTTCTTCACCTATTATCAACACAAAACCTACTCCGCAGTTAAATACTCTAAACATTTCCTCTTCAGAAATATCGCCTAATTTTTGAATAAAATCAAATATAGGAGGAATCTCCCAAGTTCTCTTTTTAATAACAGCCTTACAATTTTTAGGTAGTATTCTTGGAATATTATCTATAAAACCACCTCCTGTGATATGGGCACATCCTTTTATTTGAAAATTTCTGTGAATAAGGGTCTTTATTATTGGAAAATAAATTTTGGTCGGGGTTAAGATTTCTTCTCCAATAGGCTTCCCCAGTTCTTCTGGGATATAGTCTAAATCAAATTTATTTTCTTCAAATAAAATCTTTCTTACAAGAGAAAAACCATTGCTGTGAAGTCCACTTGACGGTATCCCTATAATAATGTCTCCTATTGAAATATTAGAGCCATCTATAATTTTATCTCTTTCTACAATCCCTACAACAAAGCCAGCACAATCATATTCTTCAGGAGCATACATTCCTGGCATTTCAGCAGTTTCTCCACCTAAAAGGGCACATCCAGAAATTTTACATCCCTCAACAATACCTTCTATCAATTCTGAAAAAACTTTTTCATTAAACTTGCCAAAAGCTAAGTAATCTAAGAAAAACAAAGGCTTAGCACCACAGGTAATTATATCATTTACACACATAGCAACCAAATCTATACCTATTCCTCTGTGCATATTGGCTTTAATTGCTACTTTAATCTTTGTCCCTACACCATCTGTTGAAGCTGTAAGCACCGGATTTTTGTAGGAAGTAATATCTAAGGAGAAAAGCCCTGAAAATCCTCCTACTTCAGAAACAACACCTCTTTGGGGAAGTTTACCTGCAATACTTTTAACAATATCTACCAAAAGATTTGCCTTTTCCAAATCAACACCTGCAGATTTATATTTCTCAGCTGTCTCCATATCCCTTCCCTCATCTATAAGATAATTTTTAAACGCATAAATTTTATAATACATTTTGGCAAAAACAAGTTTTTCAGATAAAATATTGAATTTAGCTATGGAAACAAGATTTCCTCAAAAAGTTCTTGACGAAGAAAGAAAAGAGGTTCTTCAATACTTAGAAGATAGGTTTGGTATAGAGGCTTTTCACTTTGAAAACTATGAAATCTTAAGAGGTGTTTCCAATTTCTGGCTTTTTCCAAAAACCGTTTATTTAGAAAAACTAAAAAATCTTCAAGTGCAAACAGTAGGACTTTTATTTCTAAGAAAGGTTTCTAAATACTTAAAACCTACTTCTGTATTTCTTCAGAGATTTGGCTATTTAGCCAAAAAAAATATAATTTCACTCCCGGAGGAAATTCTTTCTATACTAAAAGAAAAAAATAAAGTTGAAATAGAACTTCCTCTGGAACCAGGTTATATAATTTTAAAAAATAAACACTGGATACTTGGCTGTGGTCTTTATTTACCGGGTAAACTTTTTTCTTATTTAGAACCTAAGGTTTTAAAAAATTTACATAATCATTAGGAAACTTAATTAAACCGTGAATTGTTTTTGCTTTTTATTTTTAATTTTATCTGTTTAAAACAGGTTTCTTTTCACATTTGATAATAACTGGAATATTTTTAGTTTCGTTAATATAACCGATTTCCTGTTTTTGAGTTATATGATCTCCTATATTAACTTTGATTTCATCAAGCTTAGAAAGAGAAATTATACAATTTTGGGTTTTTATAACAATTTCAATATTCTTAAACCGATAAGTTATTTTTTTTATCACACCTTTAACCGGTGCTAATACAGGAGCAGGTCCTTCCAATCTAAAAGTATAATTCCCGGATTTCATAGGAAAACCATATAAAGAACTAAAAATGCAGTGCCTTTTAACTTTTAAGTTTTTTATCTCTCTTACAGTTTTATTATAGGCAGTATCCAGTTTCTCTTCTTCTTTTTTTATTTCAAGTATTTTTTTTATCAGAGCTTTTTTTATGAAATTAAGTTTTTCTTTTTCATAAAAATATGCTGAATAATCAGGACTTTTAAAAATTTCAGAAACATTATTTTTGTAAAGTCCTTTTATATATAGAGCTATATAAACTCTTAAAAACTTTTCTTTTAGCTCCTCAAGGGCTTTTCTCTTCTCTTTAATCTCAATTAGCTGTTTTTCTTTGCTTTTAATCATTTTATCTATATCTTTCTCTGTTACCTGAGAAAAAGTTAAAGACGGAAAAATAAGAAACAGCAATATTAAAAAAATTTTGTTAGATTTCATAATTTCTATAACTTATTAAAATTGTGAGCCAAGGAAGTAAAAATATAGTAAAAAATGTATATATTCCAAAGTATAACATATCTTTTTCCTTAGAAATATCTGGATAATGTTTAAAAAAGGGAAATATAGAAGAAATAGTGTCTGAAATAAAGAAAAATAAAGAGGAAGAATGCCCAAAAGCAAGAACTAAAACTGATACCAAAAAAAAGAATCTTAATAGTTTAAATTTTCTTAATGTTCCTCCAAGTAAGAGAAAAATTTGAGTTTGATTTTTTAAATGTAAATTTAGTAAATTGTTCAAAAAGTAAAGAAAAAATATGTAAAAGAAAATCCAAATTGCAACAAAAATTACAAAACCAATTTTTAAAAAATAAGCGTAATATATAAGTTTAAAAAACCTGGGCTCATATATTTGTATATTCGAATTTACCTTGGTCAAAAGATTAAGCCGATCTTTCAATGCTGGATAATCCTTTATAGATAAAGGATAAATTTTTAAAATATAGGGAAATTCTGCTTTCAGCTCTTCTTCAGAAAAATTTTCTAAGATCTCTGAAGGAAGATCTTTTTTTACCTTTTCTAATAATTTCTCTGGAGAAACTATATCTATATTTTTTACATGAGGAATTTTTTCAATTTCAGACAGTAAATTAAATATGTTTAAAGGATTTTTTTCGGAAAAAATAAGCATATTTATAGCCAGCCTATCCTGATAGATTTGTAAGGTATTTTGAATATTTAAATAAAAATAAAAACTAAAAAGAGAAAAAAAATTCCAAAAGGAAAAGAACAGAAAGAGAAAAAGATAGTAAATTATACTTTGTTTTATTTCAATTTTGCTTAAATATCTAAACATCTTCTACCAACTCACCTCTGTTAAGCCTGATGGTCTTTCCTAAGTTTTGATTTAAAATAATAGGATCGTGAGTTGCCAAAATAATTGTTTTTCCTTTTTCGTGAAAATCTTTCAAGATCTCAAGTATTTCGTTTATACTTGATGGATCTAAATTTCCGGTTGGTTCATCAGCTATTAAAATTTCTGGATCTCTTATAATCCCTCTTATAATCCCTACCTTCTGTTGTTCTCCTCCAGAAAGTTCTTTTACTTTTTTCTGTGCTTTTTCAGAGAGTTTAAATCTTTCTAAATACTCATAAATCAAAAATTTATCATTTTTAACAAATTTTTGTGAAAGAACTAAAGAAATTTTAATATTTTCATAAACTGTTAATTCTGGGAAAAGTTTATAATCTTGAAAAATAATCCCCAAATTTTGTCTAAAAAGACTTAGTTCTTTTTTCTTTAGTTTAGAATAGGGAACATCTTCATAAAAAATTTCTCCTGAGGTGGGTTTTTCTTCTCTATAAATAAGTTTAAGCAAAGTAGTTTTACCTGATCCAGTAGGACCTGTAAGGATTACAAAATCTCCTTTATAAATTTTTAAATTGATATTAATAAGAGCCTTAAAATAAGGAGGATAAATTTTGCTCACATTTTGAAAAGTTAGCAGTGCCATTTGAAAAATCATTATAATTGAAAAAATTATTTTAACAAATCTTTTGACATTTAATAACTTTTTGTTATATTTAAAAAAATTTTAAGATAAACTTTTTATGTTAAGATCCTTAAGAAAAGGGGCTACATCATTATATGTCAAACTTTTTCTTGTTATTATTGTTGTTGTTTTTGTATTCTGGGGGATAGGCAATTTCGCTTCTGGAAGAAAAAATCTTGTAGCTAAGGTCAACGGAATACCTATTACTTTAAAGGAATTTTATGAATATTATAACTTCCAGGTCTCAAGATTAAAACAAACTTTTGGAGAAATTTCAGCAAAAGATTTAGCCAAACTTAAATTAAAGGAACAGGTACTTGAAGACCTGATAAGAATAAAACTTCTTGAAAAACAAGCTGAAAAATTTAAAATCAAAATAACTCCTGTAGAAATTACTTACGCTATTTCTCAAATATCTTCTTTTCAAGAAAATGGGAAATTTAGTATTCAAAAGTATCAGTATATTTTAAGGGAACTTGGTATCTCTCCTGAATTTTTTGAAAAACTTATTAAATCAGATTTGATTTATCAAAGGTTAAAACTCCTTCTTACTACACCTGTTTTAATCTCAGAAGAAGAAATCAAGGAATATCTTAAATACAACAAACAGATTTTAGAAATTTTAGAAACTGATCTACCTTTAAAAGGTTGTATTAAAAAAGTTGTTTTTTCTGAAAAGGATCTTGAAAACTATTATCTTGCCCATAGAGATATGTATAAAGAAGAAGAAAAGGTCAAATTAGTATATCTTTTCTTTCCATATAAAGGGAAGGCAGAGATTTCAGAAAAGGAAATTAAAGAATATTACGAAAAAAATATTGAAAGATTTAGAATACCTTTAAGAGTAAAATTAAAAAGAATTTTTATACCAGGAGATCATCCAGAAGCTTTTAAAAAAGCCCAAACTATAAAATCAAGATTAAAATCTCTCTCCGATTTTTCTAAGTTTGGAGCTACTGAAAGCAATTGGTTTGAAGAATCTGCTTTTCCAGAAGCAATTCGGGATATTATTAAAACTTCTCACCCTAAGGAGATAATTGGACCTATAAAAGTTACTTCAGGATATTTAATTTTGGGAATTGAAGATATACAACCAGAAAGAATTTTAAAGTTAGATGAGGTTAGGGCAGAAATTCGCAAATTTTTAGAAAAAGAAAAATTGGTAAAGAAAGTAAAAGAGAAAGTTGACAAAATTTATACAGAAGTGGTTAAAGCCAATGGGTTAAGTATCTGGGCTAAAGAAAATAATATTAAATTAAAAGAAACTAAATGGCTTACCAGAAAAGAATTGAGTAGAAAATTCAATAACTTTAAGTTAGCCCAGAATATTTTTAATGCTCCTAAGGGAGAATTTTTTTCTCCTGTTGAAACTCTGGAGGGAATATTGTTAATAGAGTTAAAAGATAAAAAACCAGAAAGAACTCTATCTTTTAAAGAAGTAAAACAGAAGGTAAAAAAAGATTTCCTTAATGATAAAGGAAAGGAGATCTGTGAAAGGAAAGCTCAACAGTTAATTAAAGAATTAAAGAACAAAAATTTGAAAGAAAATATACTAATTCTTAAAAAATATAACACCAAGGAATTTAGAATAAAAAGATATGAATTAAGTCAAAATTTTTCTCCTGCAATTTATCAAAAATTGATAAATGTTGGCAAAAAAGGGCTCATTGAAAAACCTTTCTGGGATGGGAAGGTTTTAAAAATATTTTATATAAAAAACATTATACCCTTTGAAGGCAAAATTGAAGAAAGAGAAATTTCAGAAATAGCTTTAAAACTCCTGAAAGAAAAGAGAGAAATCTGGTTTAACACTTGGTATCAACTTTTAAGGAAAAAAGCCAAGGTTAAATTTTATCCGGTTTTTGAAAGACTTTAGAAAATTACCCAGTTTTTATTAAACCAAGAGGAAAGGAAATACAAAAGAGGAAAGGAGTATGCCTAAAAGGACAGACATTAAAAAAATTCTAATCATAGGTTCTGGTCCTATAGTAATTGGACAGGCTTGTGAGTTTGATTATTCAGGGAGCCAAGCCTGTAAAGCTTTAAAAGAAGAAGGATATGAGATTATTCTGGTTAATTCTAATCCTGCTACTATAATGACTGATCCAGAAATGGCAGATAAAACCTATATAGAACCCTTAACACCGGAAACATTAGAGTATATCATTAAAGAAGAACGTCCAGATGCTTTGCTACCTACTTTGGGTGGGCAAACAGGACTTAATATAGCTTTTGCCCTTGCTAAAAAGGGAGTTCTTGAAAAATATAAAGTTGAACTTATTGGAGCAAAAGCCTCTGCTATTGAGAAAGCAGAAAGCAGAGAACATTTCAGAAAGGCTATGGAAAATATCGGTTTAAAAGTGCCAAAAAGTGCTATTGTGCACTCAATTTCTGAAGCTGAAAAGATCATTAAGGAAATAGGATTTCCTGTAATAGTCAGACCAAGTTTTACATTGGGTGGCACAGGAGGAGGAGTAGCTTACAATATTGAAGAGCTTAGAGAGATTGTAGAATTGGGTCTGGATATGTCCCTAATTCATCAGGTAATGCTTGAAGAATCTGTTATAGGATGGAAAGAATTTGAACTGGAAGTAATGAGAGATTTTAAAGATAATGTGGTAATTATCTGTTCTATTGAAAATTTCGATCCCATGGGAGTTCATACTGGAGACTCCATTACTGTTGCTCCTGCTCAAACCCTTAGTGATAAAGAGTATCAAAGAATGAGAACAGCTGCTCAGGCTATAATTAGAGAAATAGGAGTAGAAACTGGTGGTTCAAATATTCAGTTTGCTATAAATCCCAAAAATGGAGATATGGTTGTAATAGAAATGAATCCAAGGGTTTCTCGTTCATCTGCTCTGGCAAGTAAAGCAACGGGTTACCCTATTGCTAAAATCGCTGCAAAATTAGCTATAGGTTATACACTTGATGAACTTCCCAATGACATCACTAAGGAAACTAAAGCAGCTTTTGAACCCACCATAGATTATGTGGTTGTTAAAATTCCGAGATTCACTTTTGAAAAATTTCCAGAATGTCCAGACGAAATCACCACTTCCATGAGATCTGTTGGAGAAACAATGGCAATTGGAAGAACTTTTAAGGAGGCTTTGCAGAAGGCTATTAGGGGATTAGAAATAGGAAGATATGGATTTGGTGCTGATGGTAAATCTCCATCTGATCAGGGAATTATTCTACCTAAGGAAGCAATAAGAGAAAAGCTTGTGCGTCCAAATAGCCAAAGACTTTTTTATATAAGAGAAGCTTTTAAAGCTGGATTTACTATAGAAGAAATTTACAGTTTAACATACATTGATCCGTGGTTTCTATCTCATTTAAAAGAAATCTTTGATAAAAGCGAAGAACTTAAAGGTAAAAAACTGGAAGAAATCAAAGAAGAAATGAGAGAACTCAAACAGATGGGTTTTTCTGATTATCAAATAGCTTTTCTAACAGGAGCTACTGAATTACAAGTAAGAGAATATAGAAAATCCTTAGGAATAAAACCTACTTTTAAACTTATAGATACCTGTGCTGCAGAATTTGAAGCCTATACACCTTATTATTATTCTTCTTGGGAAGTAGAAAATGAGTCAAGAGTATCCAAAAATAAAAAAGTTTTGATAATAGGTGGGGGGCCAAACAGAATAGGGCAGGGGATAGAATTTGATTATTGCTGTGTGCACGCTTCCTTAGCGTTAAAAGAGCGTGGTATCGAAGCTATTATGGTAAATTCAAACCCTGAAACAGTTTCAACTGATTACGATATATCTACCAGACTTTATTTTGAACCTTTGACCTTGGAGCATATCCTAAACATTTATGAAGAAGAAAATCCCGATGGAGTAATAGTTCAATTTGGAGGACAAACACCTATAAATTTAGCTGTTCCTCTTTATAAAGCTGGAGTAAAAATACTTGGCACCTCTCCAGAAAATATTGATAGAGCTGAAAATAGAGAAAAATTTGATCAGCTTTTAGGAAAACTTGGGCTTAAAAGACCGAAAGCTGGAACTGCTTTTAGTGCTGATGAAGCTTTAAAAGTGGCACAAAATATAGGATATCCTTTACTTGTTCGCCCCTCTTATGTGCTTGGTGGAAGAGCTATGAAAATAGTCTATACAGAAGAAGAATTAAAAAATTTTATTGAAACAGCAGTTAAGGTGAATCCAGAACATCCTATTCTCTTAGATAAGTTTTTAGAGGATGCTATAGAAATTGATGTAGATGCAATTTCAGATGGAGAAACAGTTGTTGTAGCAGGTATAATGGAGCACATTGAAGAAGCAGGAATTCATTCTGGAGATTCAGCCTGTATCCTACCTCCCTTACATATTCCTGATAAACTTATAGAAGAAATAAAAGAAGCAACTAAACTCTTAGCAAAAGAGTTGGAAGTCAAAGGGCTTATTAATGTGCAGTATGCTATAAAAGATAATCAACTTTATGTTCTGGAAGTTAATCCCCGAGCTTCAAGAACTGTTCCCTTTGTTTCAAAAGCTATAGGGGTCCCTCTTGCCAAACTTGCTACCTGGATAATGATAGGAGAAACTTTAAAAGACATAGGATTTACCAAGGAAGTTACTCCTTCATATTATTCAGTAAAAGAAGTTGTTTTCCCATTTAAAAGATTTCCCAGGGTTGATGTAATACTGGGACCTGAAATGAAATCAACAGGTGAAGTAATGGGAATAGATTGGGATCCTGCCTTAGCTTATGCTAAGGCTCAGATTGCTGCAGGAATGAAATTGCCAACCGAAGGAACAGTTTTTATTTCTGTTAAAGATGAAGATAAACCCATGGTTGTTCCCATTGCCAAAAGTCTTTCAGAACTTGGTTTTAAATTAATTGCTACAAAAGGAACTGCTCAATTCTTAAAATCTTTTAATATAGAAGTAAATGAAGTGCCTAAAATTTCAGAACACATAAGACCTAATATTCTGGATCTAATAAAAAATAAAGAAATCGCCTTGGCTATTAACACAGCCAAAGGAAAAGAAAGCAAGGACGATGCTTATCTGATAAGAAGATATACTATGGAACTGGATATTCCTTATGCTACTACTTTATCTTGTGCAAGGGCTATGGTTGAAAGTATTAAAAGGTTAAAAACAAAACCTCTCTCTTTTTGCCCTATTCAAAAATATTATACTCATCTTGATTACAGGTTTTACAAGAGATAAAAAATTTCTCCTGAAGAAAATTCTAAAACTTCTTTAGAAGAAATCTCCTCTACTAAAAGAGTTCCTTTTTCAGTAATATCTACAGCCTTTCCTATAACAATATATTCTTCTTTATCAAAATTGTATGAATAAATTACACAATTTCCAATTGTATCAGAAAAAGTTTTAAAATCTTCTCTTATCAAATTTACAATTTTTTCTTCTTCAAGCTCTTTTCTTTCGTAAAATCTCAAAAAACCAAAATAATATCTTAACCAGTAAATTGTAACTTCTAAAACCTTTAAAATGGATAACTCTTTTCCCAAAATTTTTTTAAAACTGGTAGCAGGAAGATTATCTGGTAATGGGTTATTAATATTCATACCTATACCAGCAATATACCAATTATCAAATCTTTCTAACAGAACGCCTCCTATCTTTTTTCCATTAAAATGAAGATCATTAATCCACTTAATCCTTGCCTGCTCAATATTAAAATAATTAGCACACCTTACCATAGCCAAACCAAAAATTAAAGAGATGAGAGAAGCGTTTTCTGGCAGAAATTCATCATAGATACTAATTGCCATCCAAAGACCACCTTCTTGAGCAAACCACTTTCTATCAAATCTCCCCTTAGCCTCAGATAAAACATCAGCTCTTACTATTCTCCCATTGGCTTTTTCTGGATGAATAGCAATCAGATCTTTAATAAGGCTCATTGCCCGGTTAAGGTTTTTATAGTGCCAGATTTCCTGACCTATTTCTGGGAAATATCTGGAATAGTCCAATTTTAAAAATCAGACCATTCTTCTTTTATTCTTTCAATAATTTTTTGTAGATAAGGAAGATTCTCTTCCTGACAGAAACCGAGTAAAGGTTGGTCTCTTTCTACAAGTTGAAAAGGTGTAAAATAAATATAATACAATACAAAATTTCCATCTTCAGAAAAATAAATAGGAGTTTCTCTTTTCATAAAAGTCATTATCAAAACTTCTTCTCCTTTTTTAACTTTAACCTTGCCCAACCCTTGTTTTTCCAAACGAGAAGCAAGAGCAGGACTCAAAATATATCTTGCTGTTTCAGGAGCTTTTATTATATAAAGAGCAGAAAGTAAAATTTCTGAAATAATTTCTTTTTGAGAGAGGGGATGCTTAATTTCTAAAATTGTTTCTTCAGCTTCTACAAATTTATTTAGAAGATCTGTTCTCAAATTTTGAACTATACCATTTATTTTAGCTCTTATGATCTTTTGATTTTTTTCTCTTTCGAGAACAAAAAGAGGGCTTCCTGGTTTTTCAAGCCATTTACCAGATGGACCTCTTACAGTATCTCCCTCTTTAACTTTAAATTCTTTTATATAACCCGTATGAGGTGTTAATACAGGATAAATCTTATAGGGATTAGCTTTAAACTTTTGCAACATTAAATTAAGATTTTGATACTCTATTTTCATATCTATCTCTTACCTGTAATATAAATTTTTACCTCCCATAGTGAGTAGAGCAGTAAAAAGTTTTTTCCTTAATTCTCTTCTATCCCAGATACCTTGAATATGTCCTCTTTTTAAAGCATTTTTTGCACTATGGTAATCTGGAGGAACATCTTGTCCAGTTGTTTCTCTTATTACTCGCGGGCCTGCAAATCCCAATCTGGTAGATTTAAGAGCAAATTGATAAGGAGCTGATCCTAAAAAGCTTGCCACAGGACCTGCATAAGAATTATTATCATATACCACTATATAAAGCCCTCCAGCATCTACATAGTCTCTTACAGCCATTGTGCACCTTGGCATTTGAATTAATCCCAAGGTTCCTTCATGAATTCTTATTCCTCCTGTAGTATGAACTAAAGCCAAAAAAGGACGACGGGTGATTTTAGCAAGCTCAATTGCTCTTATAAACTTTTCTCCTTCAGCTACTCCAACTGTGCCCTGTCTGAACTCTCCTACCAACATAACTGCAACTAAGGATATGCCTCCTATTTTTGCTTCAAAAGAAAGAAGAGCAGATTTTAAACCAGTCCTCTTTCTCGCTGCTTTTAATCTTTCAGCATAACCCTCAAATTCTAAAGGATTACCTGAAGCTATGTTATCATTAAATGTTCTTACACTATTTTTATCAAAAATATTATTGAGATACCATTTATACTCTAATGGAAAGTGATATCCGCAATTAGGACAAACTCCACAAAATTCTCCATAAAGATCAGGCACCCATATATCAGGACATCCATATTTTTCAGCTTCAGGACAGGTTACAGTTCTGTCTTCCAAAGCCAGAGGACTTGTATAAGGACTAATTTCTTCCTCTGTTAAAGTTGGCGCTGGAAGTTTAGTTTTAACTTTTTTACCTACGATAAGATTATAAACTGTTTTTACAGGATCTGAAACCGGCTTAAAAAGTAAAGAAGATTCTGTAGTTAACTCATCAATAAATTTTTTAAAACTTCTGTGTCCTGCTTTAAGAATTTTATATTTAATTTCATTTTTAAATTTCAAACTTAGATTATGACTAAAATTGATAAAGGTTTTAAATGTGCTTTTGGGCTCACACACTGCCCATTGAGCCATTTTTTTATATTTTTTATATCTATTTTCAATTAAAATCTCCTTTTCATCCTCATCAAGATCCCAGTTGACATAAAATTTAAAATCCTCTGTATCCTGTTTTGAAAGTGCATATTTTCTCAAAAATTTTAAACTTCTTGTCTGTAAAACCACTTCGTCTGTAGCTCTTATCAATTCAAACTTTAGCTTTCTAAAAAATTCGTAATCTTTTCTTCTTGCTCCAAGAGGTGGTTCAGAAATAATTCTGTCTATGGTTCCAAACTCCAAATTATCCTTAGCAGTTAACTTTAAAGCTTTAGCACATTTTTCTACCAGTTCTCTGGGTGGTCTTCCTTCTTTGAGTTTTGCTTCAATCGCTGCGGCTCCCTCAGGACTGATGACTGAATAATACCCCTTTTCAGCCATTAACCTCATATCTGCAAGGCCTATGGCTTCAGCTCCTCCGGAACCACCTTCAGAAATAAAAGCAACAGTAGGAACTTTAAGCTTTGCCATATAATATAGATTTCTTGCTATTTGTTGAGCAGCCCCAGGGTAGTCCTCAATGGGATAGGCTCCAGGAGTAAAAATAAAAAAATGTATAGGTATCCCTTCTGTTTCTGCCATTTTCATATAGCGAAGAGCCTTTTCATTACCCCAGGGTTTTGCACTCCCTCCTTGACGAAACTCCTCACCATGTCCCTTTTCATGCCCAATAACCATTACCTGATGAAAATAAAGATCATTTCCCACTTTTCTCACTATCATTGCCTTGGCACATACTATAGCAGGATCTATATTTAATTCTTCCTCCCCTCCCAATTCCATATAAGAATCATAAACATTCTCCAAAATATCCTGAAGAGTAAATCTTTGAGGATGTCTTGTAATTTTCACAATTTCATAAGGAGTAAGGCTTTTTTCTCCTTCCTCTAATATAGAATTAAGACGGTTTTCAGTCTGAAGAATAAAGTTTTCTATAAATTTGCTGTCATACTGATAAAAATTCTCATAAACTTGAGAAATTTCTTCAATCAGAGAAGATATATTGAAGAACTTTTCACCTTTTATATCTTTTATATAAACGGCTGTGTCTAAGAGATCTTTAATTTTTCTATGCCATTCAAGTTTCATAAGTCTTTAAGATCCTACAAATTGGTAAAGTTGTTCTAATTTTTCTTTCAAAAATTCTATGTTAGTAACCAGTTTTTCTCCTTTAGGAGTGTATCCTTCTATTATAATATCATTCAAAAATTCTAAGCTTCTTTTTTTTGCCTCTTCAAAGTTATTTCCGTAAATTATAGCTAAGGCTAAATTAGGATCAAACTGTGTAGGGATAGTATATGGTTGATCTTGAGGTACATGTGTTCTTACAGTAAGCCAAGGCTTAGGAGTCCATTTAAATCTGGTAATAGTTCCGCTTAAAGGAAGAAAACCTCTCTGGGTATCCTCAGCAATAAGCCTCAGTTCAATGCTCACTCCTTTAAAAGTAATATCTTCTTGAGAATATTTTAATTTTTCACCAAAAGCAACTCTTATTTGCTCTTTTATCAGGTTAACTTGTTTATTCTTTACAAAAGAAATTTTAGCAGAAATTTCATTTTCTACCTGAATTCTTGTATTAACCTCCATAAGAAAATACTTTCCTTCAGGAGTGATTAGCCACTCCCATGTTCCCACACTATCATATTTGAAGTATTTAGCCAGTTTTAGAGAATAATTAATAATATTTGCTTCTGCCTCTCTACAATCAAAAGCATACTTACTTTCTTTATTAAATCCCGGTGCAATTTCTATTCTTTTCTGTTTGGAAATGCTTTGGATAGTGCAATTTCTTGTTCCAAAATGCACATACTCTCCGTGCTTACTACCAAGAATTTGAACTTCTATATGTTGCAGAGTAGGGATTTTAGCTTCTATAATTATACCTTCATCCCCAAAAAGCCTTTTAGCATAAGCTTTAATCTTTCTAAAAGTGGGGCGTAGTTCTTCCAGATCTTTCACTTCTGCAATTCCCATTCCTCCACCACCAGCAACAGCTTTAACAAGAAGCGAAGGATTGTTAATTCCTTCAGAATTCAAGCTTTCATAAAGTTCTTCAGCCTTCAATTCTGCTTCAATTTCATTATAAATAGGCTCTGTAGTTCCAGGAATAACAGGTATTCCTAAATCCTTAGCTAATTTTTTTAAAAAAAGTTTATTCCCCAGATCTCTTATTGCTTCCCAAGAAGGACCTATAAAGATTAAAGGTCGTCCTCTTTTTACCACTCTTCTTGCAAATCTATAATTCTCTGAAAGGAAACCATATCCTGGATGGATAGCTGTGCACTTAGCTTCATCAGCCACAGCCAGAAGATCGTTCATATCTTTATAATCAGAAATTCTATACTTTTTTTCTGCTAACCTAACATGAAGAGAATCCTGATCTTCCTTAGTATAAACTACTACATAATCTATCCCCAAATCTTTACAAGCTTCCATTATTCTTAATGCAATTTCTCCTCTGTTTGCTATAAGGACTCTTTCTTTCATGAAATTTTTAGTTAATTTTCAAAGGGATTTTTTAAAATAAGGCAGTTTTCTCTTTCAGGACCGATAGAAATTAAATAAAATGGAACTTCCAGATATTCTTCTATAGTTTTTAGATATATTTTTGTTTCTTCTGGCAAGTCTTCAAACTTTTTGATATTTTTGATATCCTTTTTCCATCCCGGCAACTCTTTATATATAGGTTTTAGTTTAGACATCTCAATCAAACTTGCAGGTAAATAATCTATTATTTTACCCTCGTATTCATATGCCACACATATCTTTATTTTTTCAAGTCCTGATAGAATATCTAACTTAGTAAGAGCAAGAGCTTTAATGCTATTTAATCTAACCGCAGTTTTTACCAAGACAAGGTCCAGCCATCCACATCTTCTTGGTCTACCAGTAGTTGAACCAAACTCATTTCCTCTATCTCTTAAATGATTGCCTATTTCGTCTTTTAGCTCTGTTGGAAATGGACCTTCTCCAACTCTTGTAGTGTAAGCTTTTACTACTCCCAAAACCATATCTATTTCTGATGGCCCAAGACCTGCTCCACAACACGCATTTCCAGCTAAGGTATTGGAAGAAGTTACATAAGGATATGTTCCGTGATCAATATCTAAAAATGTCCCCTGAGCCCCTTCAAACAAAATTTTTTTTCCTTCTTTCTTTGCCTTCCATAGCACTAAAGAAACATCTGTAAGATAAGGCTTTAAATATTCTCCATATTTTGTATATTTATTATATACATCTTCAAATTCTATGGTATCTGCATCAAGATACTTTAAAAGAAAGTTTTTTTCTTCAAGTATAGCCTTTAATTTTTCTTTAAAAATTTCTGGATAGGTTAAATCTATCAATCTAAATCCTTTTCTTGCTACCTTATCTTCATAACAGGGGCCTATCCCTCTGCAGGTTGTTCCTATTTTATCCTGTTTAGCTTTTTTTTCTCTTGCCATATCAAGAGCCTTGTGATAGGGCATTATAGTATGAGCTTTTTCACTTATAAGAAGTTTAGTAGAATCTACTTTTAATCCCTCATTTTTAAGCTTTTCTATTTCATTAATTAACACTTCAGGATCAACTACCACACCATTTCCTATTATACAAACAGTTTGAGGCCAAAATATTCCAGAAGGGATTAAATGAAAAATATATTTTTTCTGGTTTATAACGAGGGTATGACCTGCATTATTTCCTCCCTGAAAGCGCACTACAAAATCTGCTTTTTCTGTAAGAACATCAACTATTTTCCCTTTACCCTCATCTCCCCATTGAGTCCCCACTACAACCAATGCAGGCATAATTTTCTCCCTCTTTTTATTTCCCAGAAAGAGTATTATAACATAAGTTTCAAGATTACAAAGATGTTTAAATTTTTAATTTATTCTTCTTATTTTTGCCACAAAAAACCCTACTGCATGGACTTCATGAGTGTAATAGCGCTTGGTTAGTTTTAGTGAAGGATGATAAGGTTTACCCTCCCATTCAGTTAAGCCTGGATGAAAGGGTAGGGGAGATTCCCACTCCACTATCTCTGCCTGTCTTTTCCTAAGTAAATAATCAACAACCTCTTCATTTTCCTTAGGATTGATGGTACACGTGCTATAAACTATTATTCCACCTGGTTCAACGAGATCAAAAGCCCTAACAAGCAGACCTTTTTGAATAGAAGGGAGATTAGCTCTGCCTGTTCCTTTTTGATAAAGAACTTCTCCCTCCAATCCTACTCTATATCTCCCTTCCCCTGTGCAGGGAGCATCTACTAAAACTTTATTAAAAGGAATCCCAAAAGGAAATTGTTCACCTCTATATCTTGTGGTAATAGCACATGTTATTCCAAGCCTTTTAATATTGGAAACCAGTGCTGTTAATCGATCAATTCTCTTATCATTGGAAACAATTATTGCTCTATCCTCAGTTACCATAGCTATAAGACCGGTTTTCCCTCCAGGAGCTGCACACATATCTAGAATTAATTCTCCAGGTTTAGGATCAAGAGCAATAACTGGTAAACTGCTTGAAAGGGTCATAGAATGAATAAGACCTAAACTATATTCCTCAAGATTACCCAAGGAAATTTCTTCGTTATTGATAACTCTATAAAAATAAGAAATTTCTCTAACTTCCTCAAATTCAACTCTCCTTTTTCTGAGAATATTTAGTAAATATTCCTGTTCATCTTTAGTTGAAGCTTTGAGGGTATTTATCCTGAAGTATTGAGGCATAGGAGTTTTTAAATAAGAAAGAAAACTTTCATAATCGGGAATTAAGTTTTCATACTTACTAAAATACTCTTCGTAGTGGAAAAGACGATTATTGTTCCTTTTTCCCATTTAATAAAATCTCTTGAAGTTCTTTGTGATTTTTTACAATAAGATCTGCTAAACTAAGGTGTTGTTCTGAAAGGGTTGTGGTTATTCCTATACAAAAAAGTTTTGCATTCTTAGCAGACATAACCCCTGCTGGAGAATTTTCAACTACCAAAGCTTCTTTGTTCTTTATCTTAAAAGTTTCCAGAGCCCTCAAGTAAGGATCTGGATTGGGTTTTCTCTTTTCTATTTTATCTCCTGTAATTATCAATGAAAAATAAGGTAAAAGTTCTTTTGGAAAAACTTCATTAAAAATCTCACTATGAGAACTTGTAACCAATGCAATTTTCTTTTTTTCTTTTTTTAAATTTTTTAGTAAGTCTGGCACTTCAGGAAAAGGTTTTACCAATTTGGCGTATTTACTTTTAAAAATGCTCTTTTGAATTTTAAAAATTTTCTCAAAAAAATCAGGTGTAGGTTTAACTCCCTTTTTGAGAAACATATCTTTTGCAGTATCAAGCTCTATAGCCCCTTCGTGAAGATATATTTCTTTTTCTTCAAATTTCAAACCAAACTGAGAAAAAGCTTCAATCCAAGCTTTAGCATGATAGGGCATACTATCTAAAATTACTCCGTCTAAATCAAAAAAAAGATAATCTTTCACAGCTCTAACCTTTTTTCAGTGCATTTTTAATTAATTCTATACCTTCTTTTTCTAAAATTCCTTCTACTTTTACAAGTTTCTTTCTTGATGTTTTACCTTTTAAAATTTTTATCTGGTTTTGGGAGACATTTAAAATTTTTCCCAAAAAACGACAAAGGCTTTCATTAGCTTTATTTTTCTCTGGTTTTGCTTTTAAAGATATTTCAAGATAATTAGGCTCTTTAAACATAAGAATTTTGTCTTTTGAAGAACCTGGTTTAACTTTTAACTCTAAAAGCATCAGAACATTAAAAAGGTTATCATAAGACGATGAAGTAGGTTTTGAATAACAAATATAATAAAAATTACAATAGCTGGGGTTATATCAATTCCTGCAATCGGAGGGATAATTCTACGAAGAGGAGCTAATACTGGTTCTGTCACTCTGTAGAGAAATCTAACCACAGGATGATATGGATAAGGATTTACCCAAGATATTATTGCACGAGCTATAATAATCCATACATAAATAGTTAAAAAAAGATCTACTAACTGAATAAATGCCCTTAAGATAATATCCATTTTTTAAGTATTAAAGGTTTTTCCTTTGCTTTCGTAAGCTTCTATAATTTTTTGCACTATAGGATGTCTCACTACATCTTTTTTGGTAAAATATACAAAAGTAATCCCTCTAATGCCTTCCAGTATTTCTATAGCCTCAAGCAAACCTGATTTTTTAGGATCTGGAAGGTCTATTTGAGTTATATCTCCAGTAATTACAGCTTTGGAGCTCTGTCCCAATCTGGTAAGAAACATTTTCATCTGTTCTGAGGTTGTATTTTGTGCTTCATCAAGGATAATGAAGGCTTCATTTAGAGTTCTTCCTCTCATAAAGGCAAGCGGAGCTATTTCTATAACTCCTTTTTGGAAAAGTCTCATTACTTTATCAAAAGAAAGCATATCATAAAGCGCATCATAAAGAGGTCTCAGATAAGGATTTACTTTTTCTGCAATATCACCTGGAAGGAATCCGAGTTTTTCTCCTGCTTCAACAGCTGGTCTTACCAAAATTATTCTATTTATTTCTCCTTTCATAAGATAAGATACTGCCATAGCTACAGCAAGATAGGTTTTTCCTGTTCCAGCAGGACCTATTCCAAAAACCACTTCAGATTTCCTTATAGCTTCTATGTACTTTTTTTGAGTAACTCCCTTAGGAGTTATCACTTTTCTTCCTGAGGTTACAAATATAGTATCTAAGAATATATCTTTTAATCTTGCTTGCGGATTTTCTAAAATAATTCGTGATGCATATTCTACATCTGAAGGATAAAGGTTATAACCTGATTTCACAAGAGAATATAATTCTTCTATAGCTTTTTCTGCAAGTTCAGAATCTATGGGCTCTCCAGTTATAAACACATGATTACCTTTAAGAGTTAATTGAACTCTGAAATAATTCTCCAAAATCTTAAAGTGCGCTCCTCTTTCACCATAAAGAGATCGTAAAACAGGATATTCTTCAAAAACAAGCTCTTTGGTAATAATTTCATCTTTTACATTTTCCAAATTCATCACTATTTTTCACCTCATTTACAAATTATTTAACTTTTCAGGCTATTTAAATAATAGATGAATTTATAATAATTTCAAGAGGAACAGTTTTTTAATTAAACCAGTTTGACAAAAAGTGAGTTGGGATTAAAATACTCAAGCTGTAAATCAGAAACAAATTTTTATTTTTCTGAGGAGGTGAGTTTAATGATTAAAAAAGAAAAAAGTTTTATTATGGAACAACAGGATAAAAAATTAAGAGAACAACTCTCTAAGATAAAACATAAAATTCTCGTTATGTCTGGGAAAGGAGGGGTAGGAAAAAGCACTGTTGCAGTTAATGTGGCAGTAGGGCTTTCTTTACAGGACCTTATGGTAGGTCTTCTTGATGTGGATCTTCATGGGCCTAATGTCCCTAAAATGCTCGGTGCAAGAGATCTAAAACTTTCAAGGAAACCTGACGGAAGACTGGGAGCTATTAAATATTCTCCCAATCTCAAGTTTCTTTCCATTGAACCCTTTCTTCCTTCAGAAGATACCGCTGTTATCTGGAGAGGACCTATTAAACATTCAGCTATAAGACAGTTTATAGGGGACATTGATTGGGGAGAGCTTGATTATCTGGTTATTGATGCACCTCCTGGAACAGGAGATGAACCTTTGACAGTTGCTAAAACTATGCCTGATGCCTACGCACTTGTAGTAACAACTCCTCAGGAAGTCTCTCTCATTGATGTTAAAAAAGCAATAAAGTTTTGTCAAAAAATAAAGCTGAGAATTCTTGGTATAGTTGAAAATATGAGCGGTTTTATTTGCCCACACTGTGGAAAGCCTGTAGATATATTTAAAAAGGGAGGAGGGCAAAAACTGGCAGATGAATGGGGAGTGAGATTTTTAGGTCGCATTCCTATAGATCCACGAATAGTAGATACTGGAGATGCTGGAAAACCTCTAATAGCTGCCTATCCAGAAAGTACAACAGCTAAAGCTTTTGAAGAACTGGTTAGAAATATCATTGTTGCAACAGAAGAAATGAAAAAAGATATCTTAGAAGAAAAATTTATGAGAATAGCTGTCCCCATAAGCTCTCCTTCTAAAATTGAATCTGATCCAGAAAAATTTGAACTTTTTGCAATCTACGATATAGAAAACAATAAAATTTTGGTAAAAGATGTAGTTAAAAAAGCTGAAAATCAAGGCTTAATTGACTTTCTAAAAGAACAAGTAGCTACTCATATTCTGCTTTTTGATCCTCCCAAAGATCTGGCAGACTATATTTCTCAAAATGAAATAAAAATTTTAGTTACAGACACCTCAACTGAATCTCCAGATAATTTAATTGAAGACTTTTTAAAAGAAAGACAACTACATTAATTATGGTAGATGGATATCTATTACTTTACCTACACGGGAACCTCCAAAAAAATAGCAGAGTGGTTAAGTAAAAAATTAAATATAAGACCAAAAGAAATAAAAACCTATAAATTACCTTATTTAATATGGCTTTTTCTTTCTTTTTTCCCCTATTTACCTTTTAAAGCTACTTTTGATCCCCCTTCTAATAAAACTATAATTCTTTGTTTTCCTAAATGGACTTTCAACTGTCCCCCTGTAACATACTTTTTAAAAAAAGTACATTATGAAAAACTTTTTTTAGTAATAAGCTACAAAGGTTGGGGAGAAAAACTTTACTACCGTTTATATTACAAACTTACCTATAAAAAAACAAAAGAAATAAAAATAATTTTTATAAAGAAAAAACTTTGGGAAGCTGGGATTTTTCCTGAAATAGAATTTTAAAAATTTGTTTAGTAAATTACTTAATTTTTAATTTTTAAAAAATTAATTTGTAATCTAAAAAACAATGGAGGGCAAAAAATGGGTAAGGTATTAACCATTGATGAAGAACTTTGTATAGGATGTGGGACTTGTGTTGAAATTTGTCCTGATGTTTTTGAACTTAACGAAACAATTGAAAAGGCGTTTGTTAAGAATCAGGAAGGGTGTTCTCAATGTGATTGTGAAGAAGCCATAAATAGCTGTCCAGTAGGAGCTATTTCCTGGGTAGAAGAATAAGCAGTATGAAAATTTCTTCTCAGGAACAATTAAAAAGAAAAACAAAAGAACTTACTGCACTCTTTGAAATTAGCAGAATATTAAGTTCTTCTTTTGACCTAAAAAATAATCTTTACAGAGCTTTAAAGACTATTTCAGAAATTCTTGATATGCAAAGAGCAACCATTACTCTTTATGACCACGACACAAATACTCTCCAAATTGCTGTAGCTTACGGATTGACAGATGAGCAGATAGCAAAAGGAAAATATAGTGTAGGGGAAGGAATAGTTGGAAGGGTTTTTCAAACAGGAGAACCCATAATAGTTCCTAATATAGGAAAAGAACCTCTTTTTCTAAATAGAACAGGTGCAAGAATTAAAAAGGACAACATATCTTTTCTCTGTGTGCCTTTAAAAATAGGAGACGAAGTGTTGGGAGTTTTTTCTGTTGACAGAATTTTTAGCAGTGAGATTGATTTGAAAGAAGATATAAGGGTGCTTAACATAATTGCCACACTTATTACTCAGTATTTAAAGCTTTATCAGTTATTTAACAGAGAAAAAACAGAAAGAGAAAAATTAACTTTAGAACTTAAAAAGAGATACAGTTTGCGAAATGTAATAGGAATTTCAGATAAGATGCAAGAGGTTTTTAAAACTGCCTTAAAAGCTGCCAAAACTAAAGCCACTATTTTACTCACAGGGGAGTCAGGCACAGGAAAGGAGCTTATTGCTAAGGCCATTCATTTTGAAAGTGATAGAAGTAAAGGCCCTTTTATAGCCATAAATTGTGCAGCCATTCCTGAAAATTTACTTGAAGCAGAACTTTTTGGATATGAAAAAGGTGCCTTTACAGGAGCTTTGATTTCAAAACCCGGTAAATTTGAGTTAGCAAATGGAGGAACTATTTTCTTAGATGAAATAGGGGATCTGCCTCTTCATTTACAGGCAAAGCTTTTAAGAGTGATTCAGGATAAAACCTTTGAAAGGATAGGGGGAACTAAGTCTATAAAAGTAGATATAAGAATTATTGCAGCAACCAATAAGGATCTTGAGGAGATGGTTAAAGATGGCAGTTTTAGAGAAGATCTTTATTTTAGATTAAATGTAATTCCTATCTACCTTCCTCCTTTAAGAGAAAGGAAGGAAGACATTCCCCTTTTAATTGACCACTTCCTTAAAAAGTTTAACGAAGAATATGGCAAAAACATAAATATAACTAAAGAAGCCATGGAGAAACTTGTAAACTATTCTTGGCCCGGGAATGTAAGGGAACTGGAAAATACCATAGAAAGACTGGTAATTCTTGCTGAGGGAAATGAAATTACCTTGAATGATCTTCCTTTCTACATAAGACAGGAAGATGATACCAGAATAACATGTGTAAAACTTAAAGAGACTCTTCCTTCTCAACTTGAACTTATTGAGAAAAAAGCCATAAAAGAGGCTTTAAAAGCCTGCAATTACAATCAAACAAAAGCTGCTAAAATGCTTGGATTAACTAAAAGACAGATTAATTACAAGATTAAAAAATACGGATTAATGTAAAACTAAAAAGATAAAATTTTTTTCTATATATTTCAAAGCAAAAAAGCTTTTTCTAATTCATCAGTATGTATTTATACCTTATATTTTGAAGGAAAATTTTTAATAAATTTCAAAGTTTGGGAAATGATGGTAATCTCCTTTTATGTTCACTTTTTTTTATTAGCTTTTCTACATATAAAACTCTTTCTAAAGGTATATTTAAATCTTCTGCTATCTTTTCCTTTTGCATTTTTAAGTCTACCAATCTATAGAGAATTTTATCAAGCAGATTGTATTCTATTCCTAATTCATCTTCATCTGTTTGTCCTGCCCATAAACCTGCAGTAGGTTTTTTTGAAATAATTTTCTCAGGTACTTCCAATATTTTAGCTAATTCCCTTACTTCTGTTTTATATAAACTCAAAAGTGGAGCTATATCACTTGCTCCATCTCCCCACTTGGTAAAATATCCTACTAAAAATTCGGTTCTATTTGATGTCCCGAGAACGAAATAATTTTTAGCATTTGCAATTCCATAAAGAATAACCATTCTACTACGAACCATTAAATTGCCCTTGGCTAATTTATCTATTTTAAAATTTAAAGCTTTTTCAAATTCATCAACTATATTTTTAATACTTATAGTCTTATAGTATATTCCCAGATGTTTGCATACTAAAATAGCATCTTCCAGTTCCTTATTTTGATAATATGGCATTATTATTCCTAAAACTTTTTTTTTACCTAAGGCTTTTACAGCAAGAGAAGCTGCGGTTGCGCTATCAATTCCACCACTAATTCCTAAAACTACCCCACTGACTTTACTATTTTTTATTTTTTTTCTTATAAAATTAACGATTTTTTCAACTATAGCGTTATAATCAAGTTTTCGCATAAATTTTTCCTATGATTATTTTAGCATTTTAAGAAATTTCTAAAAAATTTATTACAAATTTTATAAACTGTCAAATTTATGTGTTGATACAAATTTGTATTTAAAATAACAATTTTGTATCAAAAGTTTTATTTTAAACTCTTTTAACTTTCTATTTTGCAGTATTGGCATAAATTTTGTTTAAGAGTTTTAAATAGCTAAAAATATTTAAAGCCCATAGATTAATAAATAGCTTTTTAAAGTATCAATTTGTGGTAAAATTTTTAAAAAACTTCAGGAGGAATTTCCTTATGGAGGGAACTATCAGAGATAAAAAAGATGTTATGGAAGCTATCAAAGCAAATAATGTAAAATTTGTGATGTTATGGTTTACTGACGTTCTTGGGCAGTTAAAAAGTCTTGAATTGCTTGTAGATGAATTAGAGGTAGCTTTTGAAGAAGGTATGGGTTTTGATGGATCTTCTATCGAAGGTTTTGCTCGTATTGAGGAATCGGATATGCTTGCTTTTCCTGACCCCCACACTTTTGCTATTCTACCTTGGGAGTATAAAGGATATAAAATCGCACGTATGTTTGCTGATATTTACCTTCCGGATTTAACGCCTTATTCTGGAGATTCAAGATATATCCTTAAGCATAACTTAGAAAAAGCCAAAGAAATAGGATATACTTTTTATGTAGGTCCAGAGCTTGAATTTTTTATCTTTAAAAACAACAAACAACCAGAATTTTTAGACGAAGGTGGATATTTTGATTATTCTTTAGATATAGCTGAAAATTTTAGAAAAGAAGTAATTCTTGCTTTAGAAGCTATGAACATCAAAGTAGAGTACTCACATCATGAAGTTGCCCCTTCTCAACACGAAATAGACCTTCGATATACTGAAGCCCTTCAAATGGCAGATATTGTGGTAACGGTAAAAGCTATAATTAAAGAGGTTGCAAAAAGAAATGGTATATATGCTACTTTTATGCCCAAACCTGTTTATGGTATAAACGGGTCTGGAATGCATATTCATCAAAGTCTTTTTATAGGTGAACAGAATGCTTTTTTTGATCCTAAAGATCCTTTTCGTATTTCTCAAACTGCAAAATACTATATTGAAGGTTTGCTTACACATATAAAAGAAATTACTATCATACTTAATCAGTGGGTCAATTCCTATAAAAGATTAGTCCCTGGATATGAAGCCCCTGTAAATATCTGTTGGGGACACAGAAATCGCTCTTCTCTTATTAGAGTTCCGATGTATAAACCTGGTAAAGAAAAAGCTGTAAGGATTGAACTTAGGTCTCCTGATCCAGCTTGTAATCCTTACTTAGCATTTGCCTGTATGTTAGGAGCAGGTTTAGAAGGTATAAAAAAACAATACTCTTTAAGAGAACCTATAGAGAAAGATGTTTATCTTCTTTCTGATGAAGAAAAAAAAGCTTTGAATATAGAGTATCTTCCTGGAAGTTTGATAGAAGCTATCGAAATTGCTGAAAAAAGTGATCTTCTTAAAAAGACTTTAGGAGAAAAAATTTTTAATTTCATAATCCAAAATAAAAAACTTGAATGGGATATGTATAGAGTAAAAATCACATCTTTTGAATTAGAAAGATACTTGCCTATTTTATAGGATTTATTTAAAAAAATTAAAGAAGGAGGTAAGTATGTTTGAATGGCGTAAAACTAATGATGCAATTGGTACAACCAATCGTGGAAATCCTGCAGAATCTGGTCTTTGTACTCTTTGTAGATGTGATTGTAAAGGTAAATGCGAAGTATGGATGTCAAGCTTGGTAGGTAGGAAGCTTCTTTATCCACGTGATTTTGGAAAAGTCACAGCTGGAAGTGCTAACACTTTCCATGTTGGGGTTTCTTATAATTCTATAAGAATTGTAGGAAGACTCTATGGTGCTAAAGGCTTACCCAAAGGTGTTACAGATTCTCCTGATGATTGCATTTTTCCTAATGTCAGCATAGAAGGAAATTTTGGAGCCAAGGTAAAAACTAAATTTAGAATACCCATTATAAGTGGTGCTATGGGTTCTACTTTCATTGCTGCTAAATATTGGGAACCCTTAGCAATAGGAGCTGCTTTAGCTGGATTCCCGCTGGTTATTGGAGAAAATGTAGTAGGAGTAGATAAAAATTCAGTAATTGAAAAAGGAAGAATTAAAAAAGCTCCTGAGCTTGAAAGAAGAATTGATATTTATAAAAAATACTATGATGGATATGGTGCTATACTTTTTCAGATGAATGTAGAAGATACCAGAAATGGAGTAGCAGAATATATTATAGAAAAATATGGAGATGATATTATTGTAGAATTAAAATGGGGACAAGGAGCTAAAAGTATTGGTGGAGAAATTCAAGTAAAAGATCTTGAATATGCTCTATTTCTCAAAAAAAGAGGTTATATCATAGATCCAGATCCTGAACTTCCAGAAGTTCAGGAAGCCTTTAAAAGAGGCGCTATAAAATCTTTTGCAAGACATAGTAGACTCGGTTTTACTAATGCCAGAACTACAGAAGAAGCTATGGAATTTTTCTATAAAGAAGTAAAAAGATTGAGAAAACTTGGTTTTAAGAGAATTACCTTAAAAACAGGGGCCTATGGAATGGAAGCACTTGCTCTTGCTATAAAAGTAGCAACAGAGGCTGAACTTGACCTTTTAACCATTGATGGGGCAGGTGGTGGAACAGGAATGAGTCCATGGAACATGATGGAACACTGGGGTGTACCTTCTGTTTACCTTCATTCAAAAGCTTATGAATATGCTACTATCCTTGCTTCTAAAAAAGGAAAAGTTGTTGATATGGCTTTTGGTGGTGGTTTTGCCAGAGAAGATCATATATTCAAAGCATTAGCTCTTGGTGCACCCTTTGTTAAGCTTGTATGTCTGGGAAGAGCACTTCTTATACCATGCCACTTAGGTTCTAATATTGAAGGTGTACTTAGACCTGAGAGAAAAGAAGCAGTTAATGGAAATTGGAATGAATTACCACCTTCTGTAACAGCTATAGGTAAGACCCCTGAAGAAATTTTTGCTTGCTATTATGAAGTAGAAAAGAAAGTAGGTAAAAAAGAAATGAAAAATATACCTTTTGGAGCTATTGCTCTTTATACTTACATTGATAAATTATCTGCAGGACTTCAACAACTGATGGCTGGTGCAAGAAAATTCAGTCTTTCAGCAATTTCACGTTCAGATATTGTAGCTGCAAATAAAGAAACTGCTGAAATTACAGGGCTTCCCTTTATCACTGAAGCCGAAGATGACTTAGCTAAAAAAATTTTAGAACTGTAGCAAAACTTTAATTCCCAGGCAGAAAGTTTTCTGCCTGGGGATATACTTTTATTAAAATCACTGTGCACTAAAAAAACAATTTCACTTTCTAGCATTTAAAAAGAAATATCGCACAATTTCATGTGTAATTTTAAAAATTTCTATTTTACATAATATTCATTATCGGAAGTTATTTATTTGAACCATTTCCTGAACCAAACCTAATAATAAGCCTTTCTCCTTCAAACCTGACAGGAGAAGATTGCAGTCGCGTAAAGCCCAAGTTCTTCATATAATTAATAAACTTAAAATCAAATACTTCTGAACCAAACTTGATAAGTTTTTTAACTAAAAGGTCGTTTTTCTGTCTTTGTCTAATATTGATTTTATAACTTAAAAAATATAAAATTTATTTAAAAAGAGAAGATAATTTTATGCTACAAAATTTCTTTAGCTCTATAATTGACTGGATTTTAGTTTCTTTTAACTACAATATAATACCTATTATGTTTATAGCAGGAGCATTTTTAACCATTATGACATCCTTAGGAGCTTTTATAGCTATTTTTTCCAAAAATATGCCTTCTTGGGGAATAAACTTCAGTCTTTCTTTTGCAGCAGGAATAATGCTTGTTGCAAGTTTTACAAGTTTAATTTTGCCCTCTATAGAAATATCCAGTACTTTCTTTCCTACAGCTACAGGAATATTTTTAGGAATCATACTGATGCTCATCATTGATAAAAGTATTCCCCATGAACATTTAATCAAAGGTTATGAAGGCCCCCCTGAACTGAAAAACAAGTTTAAATTGGCCTGGCTTCTTGTTTTTGCTATGATTGTTCACAATTTTCCAGAAGGTTTAGCTGTTGGAAGTGCTTTGGCTTTTGACCTTAAAGATGGACTAATTACTGCTGTTGCTATAGGAATTCAAGACTTCCCTGAAGGCACAGTTGTAGCTCTGCCTCTTTCTGTTCTACAAAAAAGCAGGTTAAAACCTGTTTTAATAGGCATATTAAGTGGATTTGCTGAGTTTATAACAGTAATAATTGGTGCTTTGTTCTTTAAAAAATTTAACTTTCTTCTACCCTATGGATTGAGTTTAGCAGGTGGAGCTATGCTTTATGTTACGATAAAAGAGCTTATACCAGAAATATATAAAAGTGAAAAAAACGAACTTATAATCACTGCAGGATTTTTCTTAGGTTTTTATACAATGCTTTATCTTGATTCTATGTAAAAATCAAACATTGTCCACTATAGCATGTGCAGTCTCAGGAGCTGGTAATATACCCTCAGTTTTGGCAAAAATAATTGCTGCCTCAAATACAGATTTTTGTGTATAAGCAACTGCTTCAACTAATTTTTTATGAACAAGATAACAAAGGATTGGTACATCTCCATGATATCTCAATCCACCCGCGTGAATCTTGAGAGGCACAAAGTTATGTCCTAAGGTGGGGGCAATTGCTCAGGTAAATCAGGTAAAACATTATACCATTCGGTAGGCATTTTTCAAAAAGATTTCTAAAATTTCCATATTTTTAATATCAAGTTTTAATTTTATATAAATTTAGAAAGATATCTCCATGCGTTTCTGTATAAAAAACTATTTTCTATATTTTCTTCCATTTCTAAAAACATCTCAAAAGGAATAGCAAAAGTAAAAATATTATCTCCAAGTTGTTTTCTAATATTTTTCCTTGCTGAAAGATCCGTTAGTCCCACCACTGCTTTTTGAGGTTTTGAGTAACATTCCTTATAAGCACATATCCCGATTGTTTGACATCCTGCAGCCCAAGGAATAACTACGTTATCAAAACTATCTCTTCCATAATTTGCAAGTACAACAAGAGCTGAAAGTTGATGAGGATTAACAGGAAAAACAATCAAAATGGGCTTTTCCTCATCAGGATTAACCTCTTTTAAGGGTTTAAAGATTACATATTCTGTTGGAACTTCCATAATAGGTAAATTTTCTACAAACCTTTTAACTAACTCAGGGTCTTTTAAATATCTTTCTCCTTCTAAAAATTCATCAAGAAATTCTTTTGTGACATAAGATCTAATTTTTTCTGCTACCTCCTTCCCTTTTTCCCAGTTTTTATTTCCTGAGGATAAAAAATAATAAAAACATTCAATCCCTCCTGGAAAATCAAAATATTTGTTTCCAAAACCTAATCCAACACCTCCTCCCCAACATCCGTAAGTTTTTCTATCAAATACAGCAGTTTTTCCTTTAGCCACATTAGCAAAAAGCCACATTACACAGCCCCATTTACCTCCTTTAAATTGTAAGGCATTTTCTGGTTTTTTATTTGACCATATTATCGCTACCGGATTTAATATCATGTTTAAAGCTTTTGCTATTTTACTTTCCATTCTTACCCTACCCTTTTAATTTTCTTCCTTATCAGTAACTTCAGAATAAGCTTTATATGGCTTTATATCAAAAACAGGTGTTCCATCAAACATATCTATTCTTTTAACTTTTATAATATTATCTTTTACTTCAAGAACATCTAATACAGAAAGTCCTATAGGATTAGGTCTTATAGGTGAGCAAAGACTAAAAACACCTTTAGGACTATCTTTATGAGGTGGTTTTTGAATTAGCTTATCTTTGGTAAATGGAGGAGACTTGTGAAAACAAAAAAGAACAACTATTTTATCTCCAGATCTTATATCTTTTAGCCCTTCCTTATATTCAGGATTTATAATTATTTCTCCTTCTACATCAGAACAACTCCAATGTCGTGGAATAGAGGTGGCAAAAGTTTTTACATAACCAATAGGTTTAAAAATATACTCTTTTTTTTCCATTTTTATTATTTATTATAAATTATAAAAGCAGGCTTGTAAACTAAAAAAAAGCTTTATATAGAAATTGAGCTTCTTTCCTCAATGATTTTTGCAATAATTAAGGAGGCAAAGAAGAATACATAATTCCAGATACTTGCAAAATAAAATTTGAATTTTTTCTTAAACCTGAGGAAAAGCTAAATGATTATTCGAAAAAAATTGAATTATTTAAAGAATATGGAAACTATGAAATAGATCATGCTTATGAAGGCTATGTAAGTGGCGATATAGTCTTTTATCTTGAAAAAGCTCTTGAGGAAACCGGGCTTCCGATTATATATACCGAAATGAAATCCTGGACCGATGCCTTAAATTTAAAAGAAAGATTTGATGTAGTAGTCTGGGGACCAGGAGAGTTACCTTTATGTCATACTAAAGAAGAAAAAAAAATTCGGATAAAAGATATTAAAAAAACTATAGAGGTTTTAATAAGGTTAAACTCGTTTTTTTCTACCTAAAAATAGCCAAGATAAAATCAGAGGAGTTTTTACTAAAATACGAAGAAATACTGCTGAACTAATCGAAGTTAAGGCTATAAAAGATAAAATTTTGGTTGAAGTTTTAAAAGATTTTTTGTTAGTTATTTGAATTTTTGTTAATTCTGATTTTGGTGCTTTTTTCATAAAATTATTATTCCCCCTACCCTTTAGTTATCTACTACTATCTGATAGGCTTCCAGTATATTATTAGATAACAGATCATCATCTTTAAATCCAATTTCGGTTCTTTCTGGATCAATTGAGCTTTTATCACATAAAATTTAAACTCAGTAACAGCATGTTAAGTTATCTGCTAATTTAGTAAAATATTAATTGTTATCCCGTTGTCAGTGACAAACAAACTTATCGATGCTATCATTTCATAATACCTTTAGATACAAGTTCTTTTATTATAATACCTTTTCCTTCTACAATATCAAATTCTCTTATCTCCTTTGAGTGATTACTTCCTCTTATCTTTATTACAGATAAGGCCCTTTTTATATAAGGAGAATCTTCATAATATCTAAGCGTTATTATACTGTCTGAAAGCACGGAAATCTTCATCTCATGGGCAATAAGATTTACTCCAAAAGGATCCTCAACCTCATATGTTATAAATGCAGTATTGTTGCTATATTTGAAAAAATTCATAAGGCTCCATAGCATCTCCCTATACCTAATATCATCTCTTTGAGAGTATCTAAAAGAGGTGATGGAATCTATAGCAATACCTGTATCCTCTCCTGTATTCCTTATCTCATACATTATCCTGAAACAAAGATAATCCAGATCCAACTCCACAGGAGACAAAAATATGAACTTAAGTTTATTGTTTTTTATAAAGGGCTCCAGCTCGAAGTTTAGGGCTTGAGCGTATTTAATAAGCCAGTCTGGGGATTCCTCAAAAGAGAAAAAAAGAAATTTGTGATTCTTATCTGCCTTTAAATAACTCTCTGCAAACTTCAGTGTAAATATAGTCTTTCCTATACCCGTAGGTCCAGATATCAAGGTTACAGATCCCTTTCTGATTCCTCCTCCAAACATTCTGTCTATTTCTGCTATACCTGTTTTTATCTCTTTTTCTGAAAAACAATATCTGATCCTTTCAATATCTGGTCTCAGCCTGAGATATATCTTTATGCCATCACTTGTTATGTCAAAATACTGCTTTCCTTTTTCAAAAGAAGAACCTCTTAATTTGAGGATCTGAATATATCTTTTTTGAAGTTCTGCTTCCTCTGTTCCGAACAGGTAGATTATACCGTCAGCAACTGAAAACTCTATCTCTTTCTTTATGTCTGAAAGCAGATATTCTCCTACAAAAAAGCTGGTAACCTGCCAAATAGAAAGCCTGAGCGATAAAGTATATAAAAACTTTCTTTTTATCTTCTCACTGTCAAAAAGGTTCTCACAAAGGCTTTTAAAGGAATCAATTATCAAAAGTTCGGGCCTTATCTTCTTTATCAAAAAATCAATATGCTCTAAAATTACAGCAGGATCCTCTTTTTGAATAAACTCGCTTATATCCTCAAAAAAGATCTCTCTGCCTATGAATTTTTTGTCAAAGAAGGAAAAAGAGCTCATAAAACGAACCATCTTTGCAAGGGGTTCAGAAACGGTGCTTATAATAAGAGTTCTTTTCCCATCTCTTGCCAAATTAAAAGCTGTCTCAAATGCCAGTGTGGTCTTACCGGATCCAGGACTACCAGCAAGTATAATGGTTGAATACTTAGGAAGACCTCCATGTGTTAATTCATCAAACCCAAATATGCCTGTCCTTAGTTTTTCCACCGATTATTCCTCCTTTTTAGCCTTCCTTAATAGCTCCTTTTTAAACTCATCCCCCAGTATGTTTCCAACTATGTCTACAAGCATGTGATAAAATTTTTTTAATTCCTCTATAGAAAACTTTGAAAAGTCAACTTCCTCTGGATCACTTATTTCAATGTGCTCCCACGCAGGATTATATACAGAAAGATCAAAAAATATCCTTTCCAACACAACCTTTAATGCGCTTGTGCCTATATACATAGAAATCTCGTTTAAGCTCTCTTTTATTAAGACAATAAGTCTGCTTTTTTCTTTATCCATTATTTTGGATTCTCTCCTTCATAAATTCTATCAATGAGTTTAGTTCCATAGGGGGACTAAAATAGTAACCTTGAGCTTCTCTACAACCAAGGTTTTTAAGCTTAATCAAGTGCTCCTGTGTTTCAACACCTTCTGCTACAGAAACAATATCCAAAGCCCTGCACAATCCTATTGTCATTTTTACTATGGTCATGGCCTTGCTGTTACTCAGCATAGGCAAAACAAACTTTTTGTCTATTTTAATCTTGTCAACTTCAAATTCTATTAAATATTCCAAAGAAGAATAGGCAGTTCCAAAATCATCTATAGCTATCCTGATGCCTTTCTCCCTTATTTTTCTCAAGATCTGCTTTGTCTTTTCTGGCTCTTGCATTGCTGTCCTTTCGGTTATTTCTAAGATAAGGTCTGAAGAGTTAAAACTATGTATATGAAGATAATTGTTTATAACATCTAAAAGACTTTCATCCAGAAACTGTTTCAAAGAAAAATTTATAGCAATATAAAACCTTCTTTGAAATTCCTTTTGAAGCCTCTTTACAGACGCAATGGCAGAGTCCAGAACAAACTCTCCAAGACTGAATATAAAACCAGAATTCTCTGCCACAGAGATAAATTTCTCAGGGCACAAGAGCCCAAAATCTGGATGCATCCATCTCAACAGTGCTTCAAATCCAACCACTTTTTCGGTTTCAATCTCTATTATTGGCTGATAATACACCTTAAACTGCTTTTTTTCAAATGCATTAAATAAAGAACTTTTTAGTATCTTCTTCTCCAAAACCTCTTTTTCCACTCTTGATGAATAAAAGAGGACACTACCTTCACCCAGCTCTTTTGCCTTAAATAAAGCAATATCAGCCTTTCTCAAAAGCTCTTCAGCGCTCTTTCCATCAATAGGATAAATAGATGCTCCTGCATAAAAGCTCAGTTTAACCTCATCTCCTTTTAATCTGAATGGCTTTGAAAACAGCTTCCTCAGATGAAGGATTATTTCATCTGCCTGACCTAAATCTTTGATTAACACAAGTAGAGCAAAATTATCTCCAAATAGCCTACTTATAGAAACATTTAATCTTTTTAACCTGTTTGCTATCTCCCTTAGCAAAGAATCTCCAGTTGAAATCCCGTATACAAAATTTATACGCTCAAAATCTGCTATATTTAGAACCAATACAAGTACATAACCCTGCTCTTTTGTCTGAAAAATATAATACTTCAACTGCTTCAAGAACCAGCTCTGCCTGGGAAGTCCTGTCAATTGATCATGATAAGTCAACTCCAGAATGGATCTCTCTATCTGTTTCTTCTTAGTATTGTCTCTTTCATTAAAAATAGCTCCTTCTATTTCAAGCTCCTTCCAGCCGTCTGGCAAATATATGACAGTTTCCATAAACCTCCATTTTCCAGTTTTATCCCTTTCTCTGTATTCCACAGTAAAGGTAGTACCAGGATTTTTAAATATTTTTTTAACCGCTTTTTTAACACGCTCGATATCATTTGGGTGAATATATCCAAATATACTTTTGCCAATCCGTTCTTTTTGTCTGTAACCGAGTACTCTCTCAACAGAAGGGCTTTCATATTTTATAAAACCATTTTCATCTATCACCATAATTACATCAGAACTATATTCCAAAAGTTTCTCTAATTTTTTGATAAAATTTCTTAGTCTTTTTTCTTGATTTACTTCCTTGCTTATGTCCACACCTAAGAGTAATCCAAAATATTCATCTTCAATCTTTATTCTTTTGGCAATATATTTAAGGTGGATATGCCTGCCTTCTTTTGTAATAAATTTAAGAACGCCTTCCACACGATCTAAAATTCCACTTTTTATTCTGTCCCATATCCTTTGTTTGATCTCCTCTCTCTTTTTCTGATTAACAAATTCCCAAAGGTGCTTTTTTCTGAATTCTTTAAGCGAATACCCAGTAAGTTTACAGGCAAACAGATTTGCATAAATAATTTTGTCTCCATATAGAACTACTACAGCTGGAATCTCTTCTAAGATTTGAAATATGGACTTTTTGGTAAGACTCTTCATAAAAGGTTCAAAGTCCTTAAAATTTTGGTTGAAGTTTTAAAAGATTTTTTGTTAGTTATTTGAGTTTTTGTTAATTTTGATCTCGGTGCTTTTTTCATAAAAATTATTATTCCCCTACCCTTTAGTTGTCTCTACTCAAATATCATTTCAAGACCTCGAATCATTTTTTGAATATCTGTTAAAGCCTTTTTATCTCCTCGTTTAGCTTTGATAAGTTTTAAAACAAATTCTTTTGTAATTGGTGCCCTTAAAAGCTCTTCTAAAATTAAGGAAGCCTCATCAAAATTTGAATTATCAATTATTTCAAAATGGTTATCTTCAATATCTTGTGTGTCTATAAACATTTTGCCTATCCCTAAGAGTAACCAATTTAAGTTAACTTTATATGTAATAGCAATTTTTGTAAGCATATCAGCACCGGGCTTTATTTTACCACATTCATATTTTGATATCATAGTAAATGGTACTCCTAATTCTTTTGCCATCTCTTTTTGAGATAATTTGAGCTTTTTCCGAAAAAGTTTAAATCTTATTTTAAAATCACTCATTTAATGGTTAACAATTTAATATATTTTAATTACCCCCTCTTGAAAAATAATTAAAATGTGTTATTCATTAAATGTGGTTTATTCAAGCAAGTTAACTAATTAACTTACTCACTTAAATAATACCAAATAATATGAAAATAGGCAATATAGAAAAAATAATAAAAATAAAAACTGCTTTGCTTTTAAAAGGCTTAAAGCAAAAAGATATTGCTAAAGAACTGGGTATTACTTCTGCTGCAGTAAGCATGTTAATTAATGGAAAACGAAAATCAAAACGTTTTGAAGAGTGGGTAAGAAAAAGGTTAGGAATAGAAATATAAAATTAAAATAGGGGGGGAGGTAAAAAGCAGTTATGAATGATTTAAAGAGGTCAACCCATTTAGAAAATGAAAAGATGAATGATTTAAAGGAGTTAATCCACTTAAGAGATGAAATTTTTGAAACTAATATCTCTTTAAATGTAAAAAATAATGAAGTTATTGTTTCTGGAGATGTAGTTAGTATAAGTGATTATTGGTTAATTAAAGAAAAGGTAATAAATTTAGTAGAAAAAGGAAATAAAGAAATAATTATAACTTTTAATGATGCTGAATTTCTTAGTTCTTCTATTATAGGATTTTTTCTAAAACTCACTTTAAAAGATAAAATTAATTTGAAAGTTAAAGTAAAAAATCCTCAACTCTATTCTTTTATGGAAATTTTAGGACTTATAAAAACATTTCAAGTAGAAAAAATATAAATTATGTTTCCTTCTAAAAAAAAAGAAATTTTAGAAATATTTAAAAATTTAAAAGTTCTTATTATAGACGAAGATGGTCCTTTTTTAAAAAATTTATCAATATTCCTTAAAAAGTTTATTCCTGATCTTTTTATTTGCAATTCCTCTACTCAGGCTTTAGAACTAATCAAAAATGACAGTTTTGATCTTTTAGTTGTAAATTATTGGTCGTCTCATATTAATGGATTTGAGCTGGTGAATTTTTTCAAAAAATGTAATCCTGATGCTGGAATTATTTTGTTAACTTCTGAAGATAAACCTTTAGATAGAGAAACAATCAATAATGGTATAGATAAATATATTTTAAAAACTGAGTATGAAGAAACCAACAAAAAACTGCTAAAAGCTATTGAAGAAATAATTCAGAGAAAATTTTTAAAGGCTTTTCTTTTAAAAAAAAGAGAAACAGAATTGAAATCTTTTCAAATATTTATGAAATATTTGAGATATCAACAAGAAAAAGCTTTAAAAAAACAAAAAAATATTATAAAAGATGACTTATTTTATTCCACTTATTTAAATAAGATTCCTTTTCGACAAAAATTTTTTTATTTTCAAACCTTTTATAAGCCCTCGGAAATCATTAGCGGAGACATTTATTCTTTAAGAATATTAAAAAATAATAAAATTTTTTTATTTCTTATAGATGTAAAAGAAAAAGGCATCCCTGCCTCAATAACTGCTTCTTCTGTTGCAGCTTTTTTAAATCATTTAGTAAATTTACCAAGAATAGAAATAAAAGAGAACCTTTGTACCTGTGAGGATTGGTTTAAGTTTTTAATAAAAGAGTTTTTAATACATATCAAAGCTTATTTATTAGAAGATGAAGCTCTATGTGCTTTATTCCTATTAATGGATTTGAAAAATAATAAAGTTTTAATAGCTAATTTTGGAATCCCCTCTATTTATATAATCAAAAATTCAAATTTAAAAAAGATCTTGCCTCAAAATTTACCTATTCTTACTTCAACTAAAACTTTTAAAATTGATTCTTTAGAACTTTCAAATATAGATAAAATTATTATAACCTCTGATGGAACTTTAAATTGCAAGACGAAAGACTCAAAACTTTATATAAAAGATCTTGAAAAAGATCTATTAAATTCTTCTTGTTTAAATGAATGGCGAAATTTATTCGAAGAAAAAGTTAAGAAAATTTCAGATGACATAACTTTAATTTATATAAACTCTTGTAAAATAGACGGTTTTTTTAGAAAAGAATTCAGAATAAAATCTGATTTAGCTGAAATTGATAAATTTTTATCTCAAGTTTATAGAAGACTTAAAAAAAGTAAATATTTTAATTTTTTAGCACCAAAAATCACTACTATTTTAAATGAAATATTATTAAATGCTCATGAACATGGAACCTTGGGAGTATCTTCTTTGCAAAAAGAGAAAAAAATTATTAATGGAAGCTACGAAAATTTTCTCCAACAACAACAACAACAACAACAAATTATAATTAAATTCATCTTATCCCTTTCTAAGAAAGAATTATATATCATTGTAGAGGATAAAGGTAAGGGGTTTAAAAAATCTCTCATCGAAAATACTCTTGAAAGAACTTTTAGTGGATTTGGATTGAAGATAATTAAACATTTATGTAAAGATTTCTTTTTCAATAAAAAAGGAAACACAATTGTTGCTATAGTTGATATTAAAAGAAAGTAACATCTTCTGTGGTCTTTTTTTCTTTTTCTTTCTCAAATTCTAAAAGAGTTTTTCGAGCAATCTCTCTTTCTTTTTCCATAGTATAGTGATTTTCAAGTTCTTTTATAATTTCTTCTTTTACACCTATTTCTAAGAGTTCGTCTTTAAATTCTTCTATATGAATCTCTTCTATTTCTTGGTTCATTTTTTCAATAATATTTAAAATGTGTTGATTCATTTGTTTAGTAATATCTTCAAATTGTAGATTAACAATTATTTGATTAATATTTTCGTATATATTGGTATGTTTTACCATAAAATCTTTTTGTTCATCTTTCATTACTATAATAGTGTTCATTAACTCAGTTGCCATATTTTGAATCAATCCTAATCTTTTTAAAGTTACAATTGTTTCTTTAGCAAATATATTATATAATTTTTCAAAATTTTTTATATTTTCTTGAAATTCTAAAATTCGTTCTTTTATTTCTTTAACAAATTGATTAGTATAATCTGCTAATTTTCTAACTTCATCAGCTACTACTGCGAAACCTCTTCCGTGTTCTCCTGCACGAGCTGCTTCAATAGTTGCATTTAAAGCTAAAAGTTTGGTTTGTTCAGCAATTTGTGCAATACCTTCGGACATTTCATTAATGTTTTCTATATTTTCTACCAATTTCTTAATCCTATATTTTCCAGTTATTTCTTTAGTAAACTCACTATCTTCTACCGAACTTGTGATTTTTTGCAAAAATTTTTTCAATTGAGCATGAATTTCTTCTGTTTTTTCGAGAGCCACACACATTTTATTTAAATTACATTCTTCTTTATGTTCACAGTCTTTTCCTTCAAATTTGAATTCTAATATCTGACATAAACTAAAATTAACTTTTTTTTGCAAATTATCTATTTTTTCAATATTTAAAGCTGTAGTTTTGTCTAATTCTTCCATAAGTTCCATAAATCTCTGGACGCTATCCTCTGTAGCAGATTGAATATCAAAAGTTGTGGTATTAATAGTTTCACCAATAACTTTTAGCATTTCTTTTTGTCTTATAAATAACTTTTTTATTGGAACTAAAACACTGGTAATTTTTTGAAGTTCTTCAAAAACTTTATTTTTAGTTTTTTCTAACTTTTTTATTTTGTTTTGATTTTTAAAGATTACGAAAATTAAAATTCCTAACCATAAAACAGTATATCCTAAAAAACCTAACAGAATTATCCACCAATAACTCACTATTTCCTCCTAATAAATTATTATAAAGACTTATACAAGCTTTTCGGGGTTTAAGACCAAAACTACTTTCCCATCTCCCATTATGCTTACACCTGATATAATTTCAATGTTTGAAAGTGTCTCTGGAACTGGCTTAATAGCTATTTCTGTTTTCTTATAAAGTTTATCAATCAAAACTCCAAAACTACCATTTCTAGTTTTTAATACAATAATGGGTAATTCTATATTTTTATCATATTCCAATCTGAAAGTTCTCTCTTTTTGATAAAGTAAATTTGTTAATTTTTCACAAGGTAAAATTGAACCTCGATAATAAATACCTATTCTATCATGAATTCTTCTTATTTTAGAAGCAGGAATTTTTAAAGTTTCTAAAATATAATCAATAGGAATAGCAAAGATTTTATTATTTTCTTCTATTAGAAGGGCAGATGTTATACCAATGCTTGCAGGGATTACTAAAGTAACTTCTGTACCCCAATCTTTTTCTGAGCTAATATATACCTTTCCACCTAAGGATTCTACTGTAGTTTTAACTACATCCATCCCGACACCGCGTCCTGAAATATCTGTAACTTCTTCTTTAGTGCTAAATCCTGGCATAAAAATAACATTTAAAAGCTCTGGATCATCTGGTGATTGAAAAGTGAAGCCCTTTTCTTTAGCTTTTTCAAAAAGCTTTTCTCTGTCAATTCCTTTTCCATCGTCAATTATCTTAATAATAAGATTACTTCCTTCTTGAAAAGCATTTAAAATAACTGTACCTTCTTCTGGTTTCCCTTTGGCTTTTCTTTCATCAGGAGGTTCAATTCCATGATCACATGCATTTCTAACTAAATGAATTAAAGGATCAGAAAGCATATCTGCAACTTTTTTATCTATTTCTGTCTCCTCTCCCTCAGTAATAAATTTTATTAATTTGCCTTGTTTTCTTGCTATATCTCGAACTGCTCTATGGAATCTCTGAAATATATTCTTTATAGGGATCATTCTCAGAGACATTACACCCTCTTGGAGACTGTAAGAGAGTCTGGTAAGTTGATAAAGATTATCTTTAAATGCACGTAAAAATTGTCTATCAAGCTCAAAAAGATTAATTAAAGAATTTAATAAATATTCATAAGTATTCCTTACTACCACTAATTCCCCTATAAGATTGGTTAAATTATCAATCTTTCTTTCATCAACTCTCATTGTTTTAATTTCTTCTTCTGCCTTAACAGTAACCTTAGAACTAAGCTGAGCACCTGTTTCCATAAGTTTCTGCTTTTGGAGTGCTTCTTGCACATCTTCTTTTTTAATCTTTCCTTCTTCAATCAAAATTTCCCCTATCTTTTTCTGTTTAGATAAAGCTTCTTTTAAATCTTTTTCAGTAATTTTTCGATCTTCTAATAAAATTTCACCTAATTTTTTAACTCCTCCAGATAAAAGACCTTCTAAAAAGGCTTCAATGCTTTTTAATTCTTTCTGAAAATCTTCAATCTTTTTCTCTTCATGAAGAGATAACGCTCTTTCTACCATTTGAGAAAGAGTATAAAGTCCAATATAAGAAGCTGAAGATTTTATACTTCTCAAAGCTCTTAAAATAATTTTTAAATTCTGCTCATCTAAACCCTTAGGAAGATAAATTTTTATGATATCTCTAAATTGAGAAGCCTGATCCAAAAAAATGTTAAGTGTGTCTTCCGGAGGCAAAGTTTCCTTAGATAAGATTGGTTCCTCCTTTAAAGGTTCTTTAGAAGATAAAATCTCTTTTAACTCACTTTCTACCTGATGAATAGTAGAAGGATACCCTTTATTAGTTTTTAAATTAACAATAGTAATTCTCAGAATATCTATAGCTTTCAACAAAGTATCTATAATTGTTGGAGTTCTTTTAACTTTTCCAGATCTTAATCTCTCAAGGAGTGTTTCCAAATTATGACAAAATTTAGCTAAAACATTTAGACCAATATAATCAGCATCTCCTTTTAAAGTATGCACAGCTCTAAAAATTGCATTTAACGCTTCTAAAGAATTATCCTTTTCATAAGCAAGGATATTTTTTTCTATAGTGTCTAAAGCTTCAAAAGCATCTATCATGAATTCATTAAAGACATCTTTATCTATAGCTTCAAAAGGAATAAATTCTTCAGCTTCCTCAGGAACTTTAAACTGTAATGATAAGTCTATAATTTCAATTAAAGTTTCATCAAAAACTAAATCTTTTATCTCTTCTGTATTTAAATCTGTTGCGATATAAATTACAGGTTGCAAATAAAGAGTTAAAGGATTAAAATCCTTTATAGGAGGAACGGTGGAAATATCTGTTATAGCTTGATAGTAAACTGTATTGGATTTTAGATTTTTAAGAAAAATTAAAGGATCAAAACCATTTATGTATTCATCTGTAGTATATTTTACCAATATTTTATATACTTTATAACCTCTTTCATAATAATCCTTTAAATTTTCAACTATATCTAAAGGTATTTCTTCTCTTTTAATAGAAATTGCTTCTTCTTTATGTATTTTTTCAGAAGTTTCGATGTCTCTAATATTTTCAGATTCTTTGCTTGGAATAGCAAAACTTTTAAATTTTTCTATTAATTCATAATTTATTTCTGGTTTAAGTCCTTTTTCACAATCTTCAATCATTTTAGCTATATAATCAAGTCCATTTAAAATTATATCCACAATTTCAGAGGTAAGTTGTATTTCTCTATTTCTTAATTTATCAAGCAAAGTTTCTAAATGATGAGCAAATTCTGATATTTCTTCCAGTTCAAATCCACCTGCACTTCCTTTAATAGTATGAACCCCTCTAAAGATAGAATTAAGGAGTTCTATATTATCAGGTTCTGTTTCAGCTTTTAAAACATCTTCGGTTGCCTTTTCTATAATTTCTTTAGCTTCTACATAGAATTGTCTACGATAATATTCCATTTCATCCATCATCATATTTAACACCCCTTATCCTATAATTTTCTTTACTACACTTACGAGGACATCTGGTTTAAAAGGTTTTACAATCCAAGCTTTAGCTCCTGCTTTCCTTCCTTCTTCTTTTTTGGCTTCTTGACTTTCTGTAGTGAGCATTATTACTGGAATAAATCTATACTTCATATCTGCTTTTAAAGTTTTAATTAGTTCTATTCCATCCATATTAGGCATATTTAAATCGGTAATTATTAAATCTACCTTACCTACCGAAGAAAGTTTGGTAAGAGCATCTTTTCCATCAGAAGCTTCTACAACCTCATATCCGCTTTTCTTCAAAGTCATAGCGACTAATCCTCTCATAGAAGCAGCATCATCTACAATAAGAATTTTTTTACCCATAAAAACCCCCTTAAATTTTAATTCCGTAGAGAGTCTCTATTTCTTCTAAATTCTTCTTTCCTTTAGGAAATACTATATTGAATCCCGAGTTTTTTAAAGATATCAAGATTTGAAAATAAGAAGTATCTATATTACACTCCTTAGAAGGAATGATTTCAATTTTTTTTATTTTTTTATTTTTAGCAATTTTTGTGATTTCATTATAAAATTCCTCTATTTCCATAATAGAACAAGTTTCCTTTAAATAAATCTTCACAGTGCTGTTTTTCTTTTTTATTTCAAACATCGTTTATTCTCCTCCTAAAAGCATTTTAATATGTGTAATTAAAGCCTGAGGTTTAACAGGTTTTACTATATACAAATTAGCTCCCGCTTCGTATCCTTTTTGCCTATTAATAGCTTCTTCTTGAGTGGTAATAATAATTATGGGTGTTTCTTTATCTAATTCTCTATACTTCTTAATAAAAGTTAATCCATCCATTCTTGGCATATTTATATCACAAAGAATTAAATCATATTCATCTGTTAAAGCTTTTTCCAAAGCCTCCACTCCATCTGCAGCACCATCTACTTGAAAACCTGCTGATTTTAAAATATTTCCATGAAAACTTCTAACTACATGGGAATCATCTACTATTAAAACCTTTCTTATCTCCTTCATAACTTTACTCCTTAGTATAAACTATATGTCCTCCTAATTTTTTAATTTTAAAGGCATTGGTAATACGAGCTAAAGATTCGGAACTTCCAAGAAAAATATATCCTCCTTTATTTAAGGCAATATAAAAATGGTCCACTACTTTTTTGCGGGAGATTTCATCAAAATAGATAAGAACATTTCTACAAAAAATGAAATCAAAACCCCGCTTTTTTCTTAAACTTAAAAAATCCATTAAATTTAAATGCTCAAATTTAACCAATTTTTTAACCTCATCTTTTATTTTGTATTTATCTTTTATTATTTTAAAATATTTCTTTATATATTCTGTAGGAACATGTTTTACACTTCTCCATTCATAAATACCCTCTTGAGCTTTTCTCAAAGCTTCCTTATCAATATCAGTTGCTAAAATTTCAATACTCCAGCTATTAACATCTTCTAACATTTCGTATAAAATAATCGAGATAGTATAAGGTTCTTCTCCTGTGGAACAACCTGCTGACCAAATCTTTAAATTATCATCCCCTATTTTTATCTTTTTTTTTAATAGTTCAGGCAAACAGTATTCTGCAAAGGCTTGAAGTTGAGGAAAATCTCTAAAAAAATAGGTCTCATTTATAGTAATAAGATCAACTAAATTTTGGAGTTCCTCACCGTTTTTATCCCCAAATTTAAGTCTCCTTAAATAAGCAATGGGATCTGTAATACCCAATTCCTGCATACGTTTTTCTATTCTCTTAGAAAGAAAATAGAATTTTTTTTGATCAAAACGGATACCAGTTTTTCTATAAATAAAATCTGCAAATTTTTCAAAATCTTCTAAAGTAAGATTAATTCCCTCCATTAAAACAACCCTCACTTAAATAGGTTTTTAGTCCTTCCTCTACAGTAGGGTCATCTTTAATGTATTGATAAATATTATGAATTTGCTCTAATTTTTTTAATTCTGGAAATCTTTGACAGATTTTAATTAAAAAATCTATTAAATCGTAAGCATAAACTGGATCATATTTAACAATCTCTAATAAATACATAATATCATCTTTTTCTCCTAAATCTGCTACTAATTTCATAAGTTCTGGCAAGAAAATTATATTCTCCTCTGTAACCTTTTTTTCAGGTAACACCATTTCGATAATATCTTTTATTTTGAATCCTTCTTTTATTTCTCTTAAAGCATGTAAAATTGAAACCCTAAGCATGGGCTCAGGATCTTTTTTAAAAAGTTCTATTAATTCTGGCAAACTTTCTTTATCTCTTAATTTTCCTAAGTATTCTACAGCTGTAATTTGAACATTTTTAGAAGAATCATAAAGAGAAGCTCTTATAGCCATAAGAGCTGATGGTGTGCCAAGCCCAACTAAACTATCTAAAATAAGTTTTCGAACTTCTTTATTAGAGTGATCAAGTTTAGAAGCTAAAAAGGCTACAGCTCCTTCTTTATCTGAACTTGAAGCAAAAATTTCTACAGCTGCATTTCTTAAATAGGCATCTGGAGAAGAAAATAGTTCAAAAAGTCTTTCATAAATAGAAGAAATATCCATATTTTTTAAAGCTTCTACTATAGCGTCTTTAACCGCTATGCTTTCGTCAGTGATTAATTTTTCGACTAAATCTGGAAGAAGTTCAGTAATATTATTGTCCATAATATCATGCACTGTATAAATTCTTTCAGCTTCGTCTGGATGGTTTAATTTTTTTCTTAATTCTTCTACACTATCCATAAGTCCCTCCAAAGCTATCAATTAGCTAAACGATTTACCGCTTTTATTATTTCTTCTGCTATTTGATAACTTGGAGCTATAATTTCAGCTCCTCCCCTTTCTATAGCTTCCTTAGGCATACCGAACACTATAGCTGTTTCTTCAGATTCTGCGATAGTAACACCACCTGCTTTTCTTATTTTTACCATAGCATTAGCCCCATCATCTCCCATTCCTGTAAGAAGAACCCCTACAGTATTCCTTCCAAAAACATTTAAAACTGATTCCATCATTATATCTACAGAGGGTATGAAAAGATGAGGGGGGTTAGTAGAAAGTCTTATTCTAATAACCTCTGATGCTTTTTTCAGTAAAAGATGATATCCACCTTTTCCTAAATATCCACGAGATTTTTTAACAACATCTCCTGCTTCAGCTTCTTTAATAAAAATTTGAGAATAGGCATCTAATCTTTTAGCAAAAGAATTAGTAAAAGATGGAGGCATATGTTGAACAATAAATATTGCAGCAGGAAGATCTGCAGGTAATTCCGGAATAATATCCATTAAGGTTTTAGGACCTCCAGTAGAAGCTCCTATAGCTACTGCTACAGGAATTTCTTTGGCAATTTCTTTTATTTCTGGTATAGATGGTTTAACAACTTTTCTTCTGGGAGGAATTCTTTTTCTAACTTTTTTAAAAAGTTTATAAAAAATTAATTTCTTTTTAGCTGCTGCCTTTACTTTTTCTATAATTTCATCAGCTACTTGTTTTAAATTTAGTGATATAGTCCCCCCTGGTTTAGCAACATAATCAAAAGCTCCTAATTCTAAAGCTTGAAAAGTAATTTCAGCTCCTTCTTGGGTCAATGAACTTACCATAACTACTGGACAAATTTCTTCTTCTACAATATACTTTAATACAGTTAATCCATCCATACCCGGCATATTTACATCTAATGTAATCACATCAGGTTCGAGTTTACGTGCCTTTTCTAAGGCATCTTCCCCATCTCGAGCTGTAGCTATTACTTCTATTTCAGGATCTGATTCCAAAATTTCTCTTAACATTTTTCGCATTAAAGCTGAATCATCAACTACCAGAACCCTAATCTTCTTTTTCATCATCTTTTATCCTTTTAAGTGTTTTTTTCTTTCTTTTAGGTTTTTCAGAAGGTTTTTCAGAAGAAGGTTCTGGAACTGTAGTTTCTTCAGAAGACATTAAAGTTTCTAATTTTTCTTTTTCTTCATCACTTAAAACATTCAAAATATCTATTACTAAAATTATTTTATCTTTTTTTTCCAGTTTGCAAATTGCTTTAATGAAACGAGTATCTATATTTTCAGCAATAATTTCTGGTGGAGTCTCTAAACTATTCTTTGAAATTCTTAAAACCTCAGAAACTGAATCTACTACAAAACCAACTAATTTATCTTGCAATTTTACTATAATTACTTTGGTCGTTTCATCATATGGGCGAAATTCCATTTCAAATCTTTTTCTTAAATCAATAACAGGGATTACATTTCCTCTAAGATTCATAACACCTTCTACAAAATAAGGAGCTCTTGGAACAGAAGTTATACTTTCCACTCTGTTAATTTCCTGAACATCTTCTATAGGAATAGCAAAATCAACTTCAGCAAGTCTAAAGGTAACTAATTGAATTTCTTCTGTAACTGTAGTAACTTCTTTTTCTAATTTTTCTTCTTTTTTAACCATTTCCTTCAACTCCTCAATAGTTTTTTTATCAAATAAGCTTTCTTCAGAAATAAGCATAATAATTCTCTTTCCTTCTTCCAATTTTGCTATACCTTTTAAATTGTCACTTTTTTCAGTTTTTAAAATCTCAGGCGGTTTTTCTATAGAATCTTTAGCCACTCTGATTACCTGTTTTATTCTATCTACTAAAATACCTATAGGGGTATTAAAGATTTCCAGCACCAAAATTCTTTGATCTTCTTTAATGTCTTCAGAAATAGCTTCCTTTAAATTTTTAAAATGCCTTTTTAATTTTTCAAATACAGGTAACATGTCATTTTCAAAAAATTGCAGGGCTGATTCTTTACTATGTTCTTTAACTTTTTGTAAAGTTATTTTAGCCAGTTCATGAAAAAGTTGATGGTCTTTTTTCATAACCTCGATAGTTTGATTTATCTTTTCACTTGAAGTAATAAATCTTTTCATCCACAAACCAAAGCCACATTTATCAGGATCAAGTTCACCTCTAAAGGGACTTCCTGTTTCTATGGAATTTTTTAAATCTCTTACAAAATCTTCGTGTTCTTTCAAAATTTTATCTACTTCCTGATTTACATCTCTGGCTAAATCTGAAAAACCGAATAATTTTCTTAAATCTATTACAGGAAGTAAAGTATCTCTTACAGCCAAAATTCCAAGAATATATTCAGAAGTTTCTGGAACTTCAGTAATATTACCCACTCTCAAAATTTCTTTTACTATTTCTATAGGAAAAGCATATTCTTCCCCAGCAATTGAAAAAGTAACTAATTGAACTTCCTCTATATGCTTTTTTTCTTCTTCCTTTTCCTCTTTGAATACTTGAGTACTTCTTTTAGTTTCTGAAGCGGTTATCTCAATCTTACATAAATTTTCTAAATTAAGTTTAAGAATAAGCTGACCGTTTTTCCTTATAACTCCAGAAATATATTCCTTTTCTATTTCAGAAGATAAAACTTGAGGAGGTGGCTCAACTTCATTCTCTTCCACATCTATTACTCCCTTTACCTGATCTACTATTAATCCCAAAAAAGTTTTACCTATATCTAAGATTAATACCCTGGTATGAGGAGTAATTTCTATATTAGAAATATCCAACTTAATACGAGTATCAATAACTGGAATAATAATTCCTCTTAAATTAGCCAGACCTTTTAAATATTTAGGGGCTTTGGGAACCTCGGTAATTTCTGGATATCTTATAATCTCTTTTATTAAATTAGTATCTATACCAAATATTTCTTTTCCTAATTGAAAAGTAACTATTTGGTTTCCCATTTTTATTCCCCCCTTTTACATACTTTGCAATTCATCAGCAAGAGAAGCTATCTCTTCTATAGCTTGAGAAAGTTCTTGGACTCCTCTGGCTTGCTCTTCTGCGGCTGCAGCTGCTTCTGCAACAGCTTTAGCAGCTTCTTCAGCTGCTGAGGCAATTTGATCTATAGCCTTTTTAGATTCTTCAATAGCTTTTAAGGATTCCTGAGAAAGATCTAAACTTTCTTTAAGTGCTTTAAGTATATCTTTCATATCTTCTTCTATTTTAATAAAAGATTGAGATGCCACTTTTGATTTTTCTGCTTCCCCTTTAGCAGTTTTAGCAGCAAGTTCTATTTCTTGCATACATACATTAATTAAATCTTGTAAATTTCTTACCAAATCTTTAATTTTGTCTGCATTTTCTGCTGATTCTGTAGCAAGATTTCTTATATCACTTGCTACTACAGAAAAACCTTTACCGTATTCTCCAGCTCGGGCTGCTTCAATAGAACCGCTTACAGCAAGCATATTAGTTAAAATTGTTACATTCATAATAACCTCAACTATTTTTTCAATCTTTCTGGTGTGTTTTTCTAAAATTTTTATATTTTCCAAAGCTCTTAAATTATCTTCAGCAGATTGTTTAATATTTTCAATCATATTATCCACATTGATTTTATTCTCAGCTAACAATTTGCTGACCTCTTCACAATCTTTTACAAGTTGATTTGCTCTACCTTCTATTTGTTTGGCAGAAGCTACAAGTCTTTCTGCTATCTCATCGGCATTTTGAGCTTCTTTGGCTTGAAGTTCTGAAGCGGTTTTTATTTGATCAATAGCTTGAGCAAGTTCTTGAGCAGCTGTACTGGTTTCTTCTATATTAGCAGAAAGCTCCTCTGCCATAGCAGCTACTTCTTCAGCAGATTTTTTAGTATCTGTAGAAGTTTTTAATTCTTCAGCTACTTGTGCTAATTCTTGAGAAGCTATAGACATCTCACTAAATGCTTTGGCTTGCATTTCCGTCCCTTTTCTTGCTTCTTCTGCTGAAGATGCAAGCTCTTCTGCTGCTGTAGCAATTTGTTCTGCACTTTTCAAAAAGTTTTTTGCTTCATCTGAAGACCTATTTGCTACATTTACTATTTCTTCAGTTGCTTTAAAAAACTCATCCATTTTTTGAACTATATTTCTTAATTCCTCTCTTATTGTTTTTCCTTTTTCAGCCTCATTTTTAGCATTATTACTTATTTGATTAATTTCATCTACTACTGTTCTTACTGAATTTTGAATTTCTGCCACTAATTCTCTTATATCTCGAGCACTTTTCTCCGAAGTTTCAGCAAGATTTCTAACTTCATCAGCTACTACTGCAAAACCTCTTCCGTGTTCCCCTGCACGAGCTGCTTCAATAGCTGCATTTAAAGCTAATAAATTGGTTTGATCAGCAATCCTTACTACTGCTTGAACAATATTTCCTATTTCCTCGGATTGTTTTTCAAGTTCTTCCATCAGTTTAGAAGTTTCAAGAGCGGCTTCAGAGGCATTATGAACACCTTCAATTAAGAGTTCAATTTGAGAAGAAGTATCTTCGATTAAATTTTTAATACTTTTTACTTTTTCTAAATTCTGTTGAGCATTTTGAGCTATTCTTGCAGAGCCCTTTTCTATTTGAACTACAGACGCACGAATTTGTTCAGAAGCACCACTTGCTTCTTCAGCACCAGCAGCAATCTGTTCCATAGAACGATTAAGTTCTTCTGCAGCAGCACTTGATTCTTCAATAGCTGAAGCAAGCTCTTCTGACGCTGCAGCTATTCTTTCAGCTATTTGCTGCTGTTTAGCAAGAGTTCGAGCACGAGCTTTTTCCTGAGCAAGTTTTTTAGCTTTCTCTCTTTTAAGAGACAAACCTTCTTCTTCAGCTATCCCTTTAGGATGCTCTTCTGGTTTAGCTAAACCTTTAGATTTAATCCCTAATTTTTTTTCTTCAGCCATTTCTACCCCCCTCCTTTTATTTTTGTTTTTTAAATATTAATCGGCCTATCTTTTGGCTTGTTAAAGAAGGATGGTATCCCCTTTTTTATTATCTCTCAGACTGCAAAATTTGTAAATTTTCTTTAAGAATGGAATTCTCTGGAAAATTTTTTATTCCCTCTTTAAGAATTTTAATCGCCTCTTCCTCTCTCCCTACTTCAGCATATAATACTGCTAAATTATTTATTGCTTTTGCATTAGGTTTTAATAAATTAGAAAGACGATAATAAAATATAGCTTCTTCAATTAAACCTTCATCCTCACATCTTAAACCTATTCTAAAAAACAAACGGGAAAGCTCTGGAATATTTTTAAAAAATTGAACTATCAACTGATGAGTTTCCTGAAGCAGAAAATTGATATCTTTTTCTTTAAGTGCAACTTTAACATTTTTTATACTTTCTAAAATTTCAGGAATTTCAGGATAAACTTCAGAAACTTGAAAAAGTATATTTTCTTTTATTAACTCTTTAAGTTTTACACCTTTTGCCATCTTTAAACTCCTAAAAGAAGTTCTTCAGCAAGCATGTGAAAATCGTAGGCAGCTTTGGATCGAGGAGCATATAAAATAATTGGAAGTTGATGCCAAGCAGCTTCAGATATTTTTATATCTATCCTAATACCTCTTTTGATAACATCATTTCCAAATGTATCTTTTAACTCTTTTAAAATTGCATTAGCGTGTTTGGTTCTCATATCAACCATTACCGGGATAATGCCAGATAAAATAATATTAGGATTATATTTTTCAGAGATAGTATATAAAAGCCCTAATAATTGAGCCAGACCTTCCATTGCAAGAAATTGAAGAGGCATAGGAACCATAAGTTCGGTAGAAACCGAAAGACAAAAAGTTAAAATATCTTCTCTTCCTGGAGGAGTATCTATTAAAATAAAATCGTATTTTGAACTTATTTCAGAAAATATATCTTTATACTTCAACTCAGAACCATAAAGTATATAAGAATTGTCTTTATGAAACGAAGGAATTATATCAAAAAGTTTATGAGAGGGAGTTTTTATTAGATTTTCAATATGAAAATTATTAAAAAGTGAACCTGCTCCTTTTAAAGGAGAATAAGGATTAAGCCCTGAAATTAAAGTAGCATGACACTGAGGATCTAAATCAACCACTAAACATTTTTTACCTTTATTGCCAAGAGCAGCTGCTAAATTAACTACTGTAGTAGTTTTTCCACTACCTCCTTTTTTATTTGCAAATGTAATAATTCTTACACTCATATTACGTAAAAAATATTTACTTAAAAATAATTTGTCCCCTACAATTTTTAAGTAATATTTTTCTAAAAAATTTTAAATATTTCTTGTAAAATAGTCAAGTATATTCATAATACACTTCATTAGGTGAATACCTTACCATGTATTATTCTTAAATCCTTCCTCCACAAAACTGCTCTTTATCTCCAATCCATACAAATGCACTAAGAATTTTCTTTTCAATTTTTTGCTTAAAGTAAAATTTGGAAAATTTTAACGGGGATTTGAGGATAAACTTTCAAATTCTTCTATGGGCATAGGTTTAGCTAAATAAAATCCCTGTAAATAATCTACTCCGAGAATATAAAGCAAATCTGAAAGTTTTTCCTCTTCTACAAATTCAGCAATAGTTTTAATTCCCAGTTCTTTAGCCATCAAAACTATAGCTTTTATTATACTAAAGTATTTCCTTGATTTTAAAATCCCTTTAACGATGGATCCGTCTATTTTTAAGAAATCAACTTCACTACTTAATAAATAAGAAAAAGAAGCATAACCTGCTCCAAAATCATCTATGGCAAGATAAATCTTTTCTTCTTTTATAGCTTTTGTCAGCATAGGTAATAATTTAATATTTTCTATAAAAGAATTTTCAGTAATTTCAAATACTGGATAAACCTCATATTTTTCAACTATTTCTTTTAAAAATTCTACCTGTTTTATAAGAGCATTTATCTTCTCTATTCCTTTCACAGTTTTATTAATGAATAAATACCTATTCTTAAATAGTTTTAAAAATTTTTCTTTATTTATTTTTTCAAACAATATATTCTCAAGTTCATCAATATAACCTTTTTCATTAGCAATTTGTATAAACTTTTCCGGCTTAACTATTTCTCCTTTCCCATCAAAAATTCTAAGTAAAACTTCACCACCTATTATTTTTCTTTTTTCTGAATCAAAAATAGGTTGAATAAAAGGAATTACTTTTTTTTCAGAAATTGCTTTTTCCAATAATTTACTAATATGATTAATTTCTTTAATTTCTTCCAAAAATTTTTTATTAAACAGTTTCCAAGTATTTTTACCTTCAGACTTGGCTTTTTTTAATGCTATTTCACAAGCTCTAAGAAGTTCAGAAACAGTTTCACCATCCTTAGGATAAAAAGCAACTCCTAAGGAGGCTGTAATTTTTATAGATTCTCCTTTATATTTAAATTCATATTTTCTCACTAAATCCATTGTATTTTCTATTAATTCTAAGGATTCTGTGAATGTATAATCATAAAAAGCTATTAAAAACTGATCTCCTTCTGCCTTTCCTAAAAAACACTTAGGTATGATTAGTTCATTTATTAAATAATTAGTAAAATCGTTAAGTAAAACGTCCCCCAAATCAAAACCATATTCAAGATTTATTTCCAAAAAATTATCTATATCAAGTAAAATAACAATGATATTTTTATTTAATAGTGTGTATTTATTTAAAAGTGCTAAAAATTTATCTTTTGAAAGAATGCGCGTATCAATTTCTTCAAAGATATCCCTTTGAAAGGGTTGATATTCCTCTAACTTTTTTTTCAAAAAATCAACAAACTTTTTGTCAAATTCTTTTAAATGTGTGTGAGGAAACTTTTCAAAAAGTTCTAACACATCAATTAAATATTCTTTTCCTTTTTCTTTTTTTGTTAAAATTTCTCTTATTTTCCTTTTTTCAAATTCATGTTCCTTTTTGTGGTTTTCCAATTCGGGATAACCAACTTTTTCCATTAAGGTTTCTTCAGTAGCTATATGATTTATAATCACCTTAAAAATTTCATCTAAAATTTTATCTATTTTTTCTTTTGGATATCCAGACCTATTTGCAAAGTAAAGGAAATTCATTAAATCTAATAGTTCTTTATGTTGCTCATCTATTTTTTTAATTTCTAAAACTAATTCTTTCCACTCTGCAATATTCACTATTCTCTCCTTCTTTTTATCTTAAATAAGTATTTATGCAAAAAACTTTTGCTTTTAATTTTTTTCTATGAATTCTGATATCGACATTGAGATTAAATGCCTACATTTTTTCCAATCGTAATTCAAAAAAACAGAATCTATCTCTTAATTTTTAATACCTTAGGATATTTTAATACATGTGAATTTATACAAAACGCCCCTGGCAGGATTCGAACCTGCGACCTCGAGATTAGGAATCTCGCGCTCTATCCTACTGAGCTACAGGGGCTAATCACTATCTAACTTTTATAAGAAATTTTAACTTATTTTTTTTGAATTGACAACCATCGTAAACTTTTTCCCTTGTCTATTAGGTATCTTTCTAATAGAATATTTTAAATAAATTAAAGGAAAAAAATAGAAATATTTTTCAAAATATTTCTTGATTTTTTACATTTTCTAAGTAAAGTTTAATATTTAAAATTTAAAAATGAAGAATATAAATTTATCACTTAAAACTACTCATATTGGAAGTTTGCCTTTTGAAGATCCTGAAGAAGCAATTGATCTTGTTTTAAATTTTGTTGATATTCCTGCTTGGCCTCAATTATCTAAACTAAAAAACGAAAGTATGATCATACAGTTTAATGAAGGACTTCCCGGTTTTGAAAGAGAAAAAGAAATAATTAATACTTCTTCTCCCACTTTTGAAGAGAAATTAATAAAATTTTATGAATTATATTTTAAAATAATAGAAGAAAAAAATCTGGATCTTCTTGAAAACTTTTCTCTTTCAGAAAATTATGCCAAAGGATTTAAAACCTTTTTATATAAAGTAAAAGACTTCAATCTTCCTGTAATAAAAGGACAAATTACAGGACCTTTTACTTTAGCAACTGCTTTAAAAACTGAAAACAAAGAAATTTTAATTTTCAGAGATGACCTGAGAGATTTAATAATTAAGTTCTTGACTTTAAAAGCCCTTTACCAAGGCTTAGAACTAAAAAAGATTTCACCAATAGTTATTATTTTCTTTGATGAACCAGGTTTGTCAGGGTTCGGTTCTTCTTCTTTTATTACCATTTCTAAGGATACAGTTCTTTCTACTTTAAACGAAATAACAGAAATTTTGGGACAATTTGAGATAATTACTGGAATTCATGTGTGTGCTAATACTTCCTGGGATATAGTTTTAGAATCAAAGATCAATATTTTAAGTTTTGACAGTTTTAATTTTTACGATAAACTGGTAATTTATAAAGATTCTCTTAAAAATTTTTTGAATGAGGAAAATAAATATTTAGCATGGGGGGTGATTCCAACAAATAGTGAAATATTAGAAAATATTACTTCAGAAGAAATTATTAATAAATTTGAAAATCAGCTAAATGATTTTTGCTCCGTTTTAAACATTTCTAAAGAGCAAGTTCTCAAAAAAAGTCTCTTTACCCCTGCTTGTGGTCTTGGAAGTCTTTCTGAAGATTTATCTATTAAAGCTTTAAAGTTTTTAAAAGATTTCAAAAATTCTCTTATAACCAGGTAACAAATATGGCTATTCGTGCTTATGTATTAATTAATACTCAAATTGGACAAACGCAGAGTGTAATTGAAAAATTAAAAAAGATACCTGAAGTTAAAAAAATTGATATTATTATGGGACCCTATGACATAATAGTTGAAATTGAAGTCCCTACTTATGAAGATATTTCAAACATTCTTCTTGAAAAAATACAGAACATTCCTGCTATTAATCATACTATGACCTGTCCGGTGGTAGAATAAAATGGGGAAAAAAAATATCTTACAGGAAAAAGTTCTGGTTTTGAATAAATACTATCAAGCTATTCAAATCACTACAGTTCAAAAAGCTATCTGTCACTTGGTAAAAGGAACTGCTAAGGTAATAACTACTAACTGGACAACTCATACCTTAGATGAGTGGATAAAGATAACAAAGTTTTTTGAAAACGAAAACGGCAGAGTAATAAGAAGTCCATCTATTTCCATTTTAGTTCCTGATGCTATTTATCTGCCTTACTATGAAAGTCTTCCCAAAATAGATGTAGTGTTCTCAAGACAAAATTTATTATTAAGAGATAAATACAGATGTCAGTATTGTGGGAAACATTTAAAAAATCCAAAGGATAGAACTATAGACCATGTAATTCCTAAAAGTAGAGGTGGTAAGACAGTATGGACTAATGTGGTTCTCTGCTGTAAAAAATGCAACTTAAAAAAAGGAGACAGAACACCTGAAGAAGCAGGATTGAAACTCTTAAAAACACCTAAAGCTCCAAAATGGCAGGCTTTAATTTTGGAAGAATTTCCCAAACACAAAAAAGATATATGGAAAGTTTTCTTAGACTTTGCAGGTCTTTTTGAATAAAAATTTCTTTATTCTTGTTCTTTTTGAAAATTCTTTTGAGATTCAATAATATTAACAGCCTGTAAAATTAATTTTTTTGCTTTAGAAGGAATCCTTTCGGGAATGTAGATTTGAAAATCTATCAATAAATCACCTCTTTTCCCATTTTTTAAAAAGGGTCCCCTACCCTTTATCACTATGGGTGGAGTTTTTGTAAAAAGTTTGGATGGAATTCTTTCTTTTCCCTCAAGGGTATGAATAGTAATTTCTTCTTTTAGTATTACCTCCCAGAAAGGAATTTTACATCTATATATCAAGTTGTTATCTTTTAGGGTGAAATAAGGGTGAGGAATAACAGAAACTTCCAAATATAAATCGCATTTTGAATCTATTCTTTCTTTGGGAACAAATATTATATCTCCTTCTTTTAACCCCAAGGGAATGTCTATATACACTTCTCTCTGAACTCTTTTCTTTCCTTTTCCTTTACACTCCTCACATTTTTCTATCAATACACTTCCAGAACCCTTACAATATGGGCAGGTAAGATAGGTAGTAATATTTTTTCTTTTATCTTTATATTCTATAGAACCAGAACCTTTACAGAAACCACAATTTTTTGTTATACCATTTCTCTTTTTTCCAGTTCCGTTACAGGCAGGACAAATTACTTCTTCTCCCATAATCTGAATCTTCTTTTTACCTCCTAAGGCAATTTCTTCTACTTTCAATTCCAATACAGAAAATAAATAATTTCCTATTAACGGACAGTTATTAACTACCTCTATTTCGTATTTTTTTTCAAATCTTTCTAAAACCTTTTGATACCAGTCTAATAAACTTAAAAACTCCTCTCTATCTCCTCCTTTATCAGGGTGTAATTTTTTAGCCTGTTCTCTAAAATATTGTTTAATTTCTTCAAAAGAGGAAAAATTTTTTAAATTAATTTCACTCATACTTTTTAATCCTTTTTACGATAACAAACTGTTTTCCCGATAATCTTTTTTTCCATGTCAGAAAAGCTTAAAGCTGGTATTTCAGTTGCTCCCAAAAGCAAATATCCTCCAGGATTCAGCATCTTCCAGAGCTCCGTTAAAACCTTTTTTTTAACTTCATCAGAAAAATAAATTAAAACATAACGACAAAGGATAAGATCAAATTTTTCAAAAATCTTTTTAGAAGCTTCTAACAGATTAACTCTTTCAAATTTTACTAATTTTTTTACATTATCATTTATACACCAGTGAGCTCCGTCCTGTTTAAAATATCTTACTAAAAAGTTAATAGGAAGACCTCTGTTAATTTCAATCTGATTATAAATTCCTTTTTTAGCTTTTTCTAAACACTTTGCAGAAATATCAGTACCTAATATGTAAACCCTGTATTTTTGTAAATAAAGTGAAAAGTGTTCTAATAAAAGCATTGCTATACTGTAAGGCTCCTGTCCTGTGGAACAACCTGCTGACCATATGGTAATTTTTCTTTCTCTTTCTCTTTTTTTAAATAACTCTGGTAAAATGTGTGTTTTAAGTGTTTCAAATGGATGATAATCCCTAAAAAAATAAGTTTCATTTGTTGTTAAGGCATCTATAATTTCATTTAATAGCTTTAAATCTGCTCCTTTTTTTGTTATAGCCTGATAAAGATCGCTTAAATCTTTGTATCCTAAGGTAAGAGCCAGTTCGTTTAATCTGCTTTCAATTAAATACTCTTTTCCTGTAGTATAGGATATTCCTGATACTCTTTCTAAAAGGGCTGTAAAAAATTCAAAAACCTTTGCATCCATTTTAGTTATACCCAAAAAGCTCTTTTAATCTTTCAGGAATTTTAGAAAGATTAACAACTTCATCTGCTAAACCAGCTTCTATTACTGCTCTGGGCATACCAAATACAATAGAACTTTCTGCATCTTGAGCCAAAACCACACCTCCTTTTTCTTTTATCTTCTTTGCTCCTTCCTTTCCATCACTTCCCATACCAGTTAAAATTAAAGCCAATGTATTTCCATTATAATTTTCTGCTAAGGACTCAAAAAGTTCATCAACTGAAGGTCTACAAAAATTGCGAGGAGGCCCTTTATGTAATTTTATTCTAACTAATGCATTTTCTCTTTTTACTTCCATGTGGTAATCTCCTGGAGCAATATAAACTACTCCGTTTTTAACTGGTTCTCCTTCTTCTGCTTCTTTTACTATAAGTCTGGAGAGAGAATTAAGTCTATCTGCTAACTGTGCAGTAAAAAATGGAGGCATGTGTTGAACGATAAGTATTGGTGCAGGAAAAGTAGGAGGTAGTTCTGGAATTATTTTTAACAAAGTCTGAGGACCTCCTGTTGAAACTCCTATTCCACATACTTTATAAATACCTTTTTTTATCTTTGGGGTAATGTATGTTGGTCTGTATATCGGCTTAAATTCTTTTAAAGGTTGAATACTCTTTATTTTTGGAATAAGATCTTGCTCTATTTTTTTTATACTCTCCGAAAAAGACTTGCTTGAAGGTTTAGGAACAAAATCATAGGCTCCAATTGTTAAACACTCTATAGTTGCTTTAGCACCTTCCTGAGTAAGTGAAGAAAACATAATAACCTTTGTTTGAGGAACTTCTTTTCTTAATACCCTTAAAGCAGTTATTCCATCCATTTCTGGCATCTCTATATCAAGAGTAATAACATCAGGTTTTAAATTTTTAGCCTTTTCTATAGCTTCTTTTCCTGTCTTTGCAGTATCAACCACCTCTATCTCTGGGTCATTTTTTAAAATATCTACAATTAATTTCCTCATTATAGGTGAATCATCTACTACCAATACTTTTATTTTCTTACTCATAGCTAAGAAAGCTCCATAAGATATTTTATTTTTACTTCCAACATCTCTTTATCAAAAGGTTTCATAAGATATTCATTTGCCCCAGCCATAATGGCATCAATTATACTTTTTTGCTGATTCTCTGTGGTTACCATCATAACCTTAACATCTGACCATTTTGGATTAGCACGCAGTTTTAATAAAAATTCGTATCCGTTCATAACAGGCATGTGCCAATCAAGCAATATCAACTTTATATCTGAGTTATCCTCCAAAATCTTTAAAGCCTCTTCTCCATTTGATGCCTCTAAAACCTCAAATCCCATTTCCTCCAAATATTTTTTTTCTATCTCCCTTATTGCCTTGGAATCATCTACTACCAATACTTTATACATTCTTTACCTCTAACCTTCTTTTTCTAAAATTTGTCCTGGTAAAATTTCTTGCATATTTAAATTAATTTTTGCTGGTATTTTATAAGAATAAAAAATTTTTTCTAAATTTCTAAATTCTTCTTTAGCCAAGTTAAAAGATTCTCTATTAGCAAAATAAATATCTACATAGACTTTATTTCCCAAATAACTCAAAAAGCATTCCATTAATCCTAAATACTCAAAAAACATTTTAAAATAAAAAAGCTTAATCTTATCCTGTTCTTCTTTAGGTTCTCCCAATTCTAAAAAACCCCATGATCTTTCATCATTGAAAACAAAAGGAATTATTATTTTTTCATCCCTAAATAAAAATCTGAAAGTTTTTATTTTATCTCCAAATAATTCTTTTAATTCCTTATCAATGGTCTCTTTCTTTTCCTTTTTTGTTACTCCTATTAAATCTTTAATAAATGTAGTCAAAAGATTTACATCCTTTTGAAAAACTTCTTTATTTAAAGGTTTTTCAGCAAGTTTTGTGCTTACTAAATATAAGAACTGAACTTCTCCCTTTTCTTTTTCTGGAGTGATTACCTGAAGCACAATAGGATTTCCTGTCTTTGTTACTTTTACTTTTAACACTTCTCCCACAGTAAAACTCTCTGGAGTTAAAGTTCCTCCAATTCTTGCCTGAAATTTTTCCCCTCCAAGTTCTAAATAAAGAGTTTTTCCTTCAATATTAAGCACCCTTATCAATAATTCTCTACCAGGTCGTGTAAAAAATGACCACAGGTTCTCAGGAAGATAAATAATAGGTGCCGGTGCAGTTATCTGCACAAATTTTTACCCTTTTTAAAATTTTTTCTTAGAAGCTAAAACCAGTTCTACCTCTGCTTCAGAAAGCTCCAGTTTTTTAGCAATTTCCTTAGGAGTTAACCCCTTTTTTGCCAGCAACCTGATTTCTCTTTTTAAATCCATTTTGGTTTCTGAAGCTGGTTTTAATTTTTCAAGCCTTTCAACCAATTCTTTAGCTCTTTCAATACTTTCTCTTACCTCTTCCCACGGCAATTCTAAAAATCTTTTTAATCTTACATAAAAAAAGAAAAAAATACCTATCATTATAATATCTATTATTAACAAAAGAATTAAAAAAAATTCCATACTCCACTTCTTATCCTTTTAATATCACTCCTTCTAATCTTATCTTTTGAGGCAGAGGTTTTATCTTTTCTTTCTCCAGCTTTTCTTTAATCTTTTCTTCCAAAACCTGAATATCCTTTGGATTCTTCCAAGTATCTGCTGATATAGTTTTCAAATAGCTATAAAGTATTTCTCTGAAATCTAACTCCTTTTCCGTTATTTCTTTAAAAGAAGTATTATTGCCAAAATACAGAAACACATCTAAACTTAGAAACTCTTTTAAGCCCAGAGGAATTAAAAAATCTTTAAGTTCTAATTTATAAGGATATTCCTCTTTCTTTTTATTTGTTGTAATTACCAGCTTGGTAAATTTCTTAAAAACTGCACTCTCTGGGATCACCACCTCGGACTCTGAAAGCTTTTTTATATTTTCTTCTTTTTCTTTATTAAACTCTCCCTTTATTAACTTTAAACCTATCCATATTCCCAAAATAATAAATATTAAAATTAAAATACTTCCAGATATAAAAAAAATTTCTTTTAATTTTGGTTTTGTAAACTTTTTCTCAGGTGCTTCTTCCTCTTTTTTTTTCTCTTCAGATTCTATTAGTTTTTCTACTAATCCCTCAGCTTTTTCAGGTGTTATGTCTGACTTTTCTTCTTTAACTTTATCTTCTTCAAGTTTTTCTCCTTTTTTACTTTCCTCAGAAACTTCTTTTGTTTCAGACTTTTCCCCCTTAACTTCTTCAGTAGAAATTTTCTGTTCTTCTACTTCTTCTTTAATCTCTTTTAGGTCTTTTTTGATATCTTCTTCCAACTTAGTCTCCAAATACTTTTTCCAATTTTTCTTTTAAAGTTTCAGGTGTAAAAGGTTTTACTACATATTGATTAACTCCGTGTTTTATAGCTTCTACCACATTTTCTTTTTGAGCTTCAGCAGTCACCATAATAAATTTTATATCTTTCAAATTTTCGTCAGCTCGAACAGCCTTGAGAAGGTCAATTCCTGACATTTTAGGCATATTCCAATCAGAAATTATCAAATCTACTTTTTGCTTTTTTAGAAGTTCTAAAGCTGTTGTGCCATCATCAGCCTCTATAATATCTTTAAAACCAAGTTGAGTAAGAATGTTTTTAATAATTTTTCTCATGGTTGCAAAATCGTCTACAACTAAAATTTTAATGTTTGTATCCAGTGCCATATTCCCACACCTCTTTTTAATTTATTTATTCAAAATACTTCTAAGTTTTAAAATTGCTTTATTATGTATCTGCGAAATTCTGCTTTCTGTATAATTCAATATTTTAGCAATTTCCTTCATTGTCAAACCCTCATAATAATATAAAGCTAATACCAATCTTTCTTTCTCTGAGAGATATTCCAAAGCTTTTTCTAATTTTTCTTGCAACTCCTTTAAAGCATACTTTTCAAAAGGATCTTCTTTTGTATCACCTGCTATAAGCTCAAGCACATTTTCTTCTTCCAAATCTGGCATCCTTTGTTTAAAATTTTTTATATCAATAAATGTGACGCCTTTTATACTTTCTAAAAATTTGTAATATTCTTCCAAACTCAAATTCATAGATTTTGCAATTTCTTCATCTTTGGGCATTCGTCCCAACTCTTGATGAAGTTTCCTTATTTTTTCTTCAAATTCGCTTATTTTGTTTTTAACACTTCTTGGTATTATATCTAATTTTCTTATTTCATCAAGCATAGCTCCTTTAATTCTGAATTCAGCAAAAGTCCTAAATTTGACTTTTTTAGAGGGATCATATCTATGATAAGCCTCTATAAGACCTATTACTCCGACAGAAACGAGATCTTCTTTACTAATTACTGGATTGCCATAATACGCATATTTGTTTGCCCAATAATTAATCAAGGGCAAAAATTCTTCTATTACCTTTTCTAATGATGGTTTTTCCAAAAAAAATTTATTTATAAGTTTTTTCATCTTAAACCGTTGTTAATCTTTCCAAAAAATTTTCTAAACTCTTCGTCTTTTGATAATTAAACTTTTGTAACTTTAAAGCTATCTGGTTTATCTTTTGGCTAATATCCTTTTCAGGACAAAGTTTTAAATAGGGAATTTGTGATTTTATAGCAATTTTAACACACTCATCAAAAGGAATTCCACCTAAGTAAGAAAGTTTAATTTCAGGTAAAAATCTCTCAATTACATACAAAAGTTGTTGATAAATTCTTTTACCTTCTATTTCATCTTTAATCATATTTACTATCAGATAAAAATCCTTTATTTTGTGATTTTTATAAGCTACTTTTATAAGTGCATAAGCATCTGCTATAGAGGTTGGTTCAGGAGTGCATATTATAATTCTTTCTTCAGCCAGATATAAAAAAAATAATACATTCTCTGAAATACCGGCTGAGCTATCAAAAAGTAAATAATCATACTTTTTAAATACCTCTTCCATCTGATCTTTTAAAAGAAGTTTTTGATTGGTATTTAAATTTGTCAGTTCTACTACTCCTGAACTTGCAGGAATAAAATCAAAATCGTAGTCTGTAGAATAAATAATATCTTTTAAACTTAACTCTCCATTGATTACATATCTAATATCAAATTTAGGAGATATTCCCAGCATTACATCTATGTTAGCAAGACCAAGATCAGCATCAAAAATAATAACTTTTTGATGATATTGAGTAAGAGCCAGAGCCAAGTTTATCACAAAGCTTGTTTTACCTACCCCACCCTTTCCACTTGCTATTGCTATGCTTCTCATAAAGCCTCCCATATTTTAAATATTTACAATATCCTTTAAAATCAATTTTTTAATAATATCTTCCTCTGCTTTTAAAATATCTTCTGGTAATCTCTCTCCATTAGAAATAAAAGTAATTGGTGGTATTCTCTCGTCCAGTATCCAAAAAAGAGGCAAACTGTTATATACTCTATCCACAAAAGTAAGAAGTATACCTTCTACAGGTAATTTTTCAATCTTTTCCCACTGCTTCAAAATGTATTCATAATGCTCCGTTGCCCTCACAACCCACTGAAATCTCAAAAAGGGCATCCCCAAGATTAGATCCTCCAGATCATTTATCAAAAGTCTTTTTTCTAAACTTGGAGTATCTATCAATACATAATTATACTTATCTAAAATAGGCTCTACCTCTTTAAGTTCTTCAAGGTCTAAGATTTCAAAATCAACCTCTAAAAGCTCTGCTAATCTCTTTGTCTGATAATTGTTCCCTACTTTGTAATTATCCAGACTTACAACTAAAACCTTGGCATCGTGCTTGTATTTGTACCATGTTGCTAATTTAAAAATATTAGTAGTTTTACCTGATCCTGAATCTCCTATGAATACCTGATACTTAGAGTTAGGAACACTTCCTTTTTGTTTTAATGCTTTAGAAATAAACTCTGTCAGATTTGGATTTGCCGTGCTTAATTTTTGAGCTATAAAAGGTGGAATTCCTTTTTCAACTAAGTTTAAATAACTTATATCTTTAAACTGGGAATTTAAAATCTGCTTGAGCATTTTTTTTATTTCCAAGATTTCCTCTTTAATACTGTGATAGTCCTCAAATTTATACTCGCTTTTTTCTGCTTTTGTATTGAAATTTTGAAAATTGTCCTTTATTTTGATTTCCTCTTCTTCAATAGCTGCAGTTATTTCACAAATTGTTCCTTCTTCAGTTTTTATTTGTTCTGAAGAAAGAATAACTGCTTCTTCTCCGAATTCTTTTTTTACCTTTTTTAAAGCTTCTAAAATGGTTTTTCCTCTAAACTTTTTTATTTTCATTTTTTATTCCCTCACCAGTCTCACAACTTCTAAAATTTCTATCTGTATATCCATAGGAATTTCTGCCTGCGAAATTACAGGTATGTGAGCCAAACTTCTTTCTACAAGTTTTCTCAAGTGTCTTCTTATTGCTGGACTGCATAAAACTGCAGGCATAATATTTTTCTGACTTGCTCTTTCTACAGCCTGGGTAAGTGCTGTCACTATTTTACTTCCTATTTTAGGATCAATCATAAGAAATGTTCCCTGTTCAGTTCTCTGAAGATTTTTCTTTATCATTTCCTCTATATCATCTCCTATTAAAATTACAGGTAAGGTATGATCTTTAAGCACAGATTTTACTATAAATCTGGATAGTTTTTGTCTCACATATTCTGTCAAAACCTCTGGATCCTTAATAGATGCTCCGTAATCACTAATGGTTTCAAAAATTGTTATTAAATCTCTTAAAGGAACCCCCTCTCTTATTAAATTTTGTAAAACTTTTTGAATAACTGTAAGATTAACATTGTTAAGGCATTCTTCTACTATCTTAGGATAATACTTGCTAAGTGTATCTATAATTCTTTGAACTTCCTGTTTTGTTAAGAGTTCATCCGCATACTTCTTTATTATCTCAGCAAGGTGAGTAGTAATTACAGTAGATAAAGTCACCACAGTAAATCCTGACATTTCTGCTTCCTCTTTAAGTTCTTCAGGTATAAAATAGGCCTCCATTCCAAAAGTGGGTTCCTTAGTTGGAATAGCACCTTCTGGAGGAGTTAAATCAGGAGTTGAAGGCAAAGCCATTAAATAATTAGGCATAAGTTCTCCTTTAGCAACTTCTACTCCTTTTATCAAAATGGAATATTCCCCTGGTTTTAAGGTTAAATTGTCTCTTACATGAACAGGTGGAACCATTATACCAAGCTCTTGTGCTAAATGCTGTCTTAAATTCTTAATTCGTGCAAGTAAATCTCCTCCTTTGGCCTCATCTGCCAAATATATCAATCCATACCCCAGTTCAATAGCAAGGAGTTCAACAGGTTTTATTTCTTCAATCTCAGGTGGTGGAGGAGGAGCCTTTTCTTCTTGAACTACAGCCTTTTCTTTAGACTTTTGAGCTGAATAAGAAAGATATCCCAAGGTTAAAAGAAAAAGACTAAGCAAAAAGAAAGGCAAAAAGGGTAAACCAGGAATAAGGGAAATAACAAATACAACTCCTCCTGCCAGCATAATAACTTCTGGATGTGTAGAAAATTGAGTAGCTATGTCTCTTCCCATTCCTGCTTCTGCTGCAGCTCTACTTACTAAAATTCCAGCTGAGGTAGAAACAATAAGAGCTGGAATTTGGGAGACTAAACCATCACCGATAGTAAGAATGGTATAAGTCTGTGCTGAAGTAGCTAAGTCTAAACCCCTCTGCAAAGTCCCTATTAAAATCCCTCCAATGATGTTAATGCAAGTAATAATAAGACCTGCAATAGCTTCTCCTCTGATAAATTTAGAGGCTCCATCCATAGCTCCATAAAAATCTGCTTCCTTAGCAATTTCTTCTCTTCTTCTTTTAGCTTCGCTCTCATCAATCAGACCTGCATTTAAATCTGCATCTATAGCCATTTGTTTACCTGGCATAGCATCCAAGGTAAATCTTGCTGCTACCTCTGCAATTCTTTGAGCTCCTCTTGTAATAACTATAAAATTAATTAAAACAAGAATAAGAAACACCACAAATCCCACTACATAGTTTCCACCTACCACAAATTCACCAAAACTCTTTATTATATGACCAGCTGCCTGTGTTCCCTCATGTCCTTTTAAAAGGATTACTCTTGTAGTGGCTATATTCATTGAAAGTCTATACAGTGTAGTTATAAGAAGCAGAGCTGGAAAACCTGTAAAATCAAGTGGTTTGTTAACCTGCATAGTCATAATAAGAACAAGCACAGATAACGAAAAGTTTAAAGCTAAAGCCAAATCTATAAGATAAGGAGGTAGAGGAAAGAGAATAAGAGAAAGTAAAATAACAATACCTATTATGGCGGCAATGTTATAAAAATCAAAAAAATTTTTTAATGTCAAATCTCTTTCCATAAAAGGTCACCTACTAAAATGTGCTCTCTTTAAAAGTTGTTTCTCTGATTTTATCCATTCTCATTTTTCTTAATTTATAAACATAAGCAAGAATTTTAGCTACCGCCTGATACAATTCTTCAGGTATGTATTCTCCCACCTCAACTTTCTCATAAAGAACCCGGGCTAATGGAGGATCCTGATAAATAGGTATTTTATGTTCTTCTGCAATTTCTCTTATTTTCTGAGCCAGATAGTTCTTACCCTTAGCTATCACTTGTGGAGCAGGCATATTACCCAGCTCGTACTTCAAAGCTACAGCATAATGAGTGGGATTTGTAATTACTACATCTGCCTTTGGAACCTCTGCAAGCATTCTCTGACGGGCAATTTCTCTCTGTTTTTGCCTTATCCTTGCTCTCACCCAAGGATCTCCCTCTGTTTGTTTTAATTCTTCTTTTAATTCGTGACGGGTAAGTTTTATTTTTCTTTCTACATCCCATCTGTTATAAAGCCAATCAAGAACTCCAAGAATAACCAGAATAACCAGAAGTTTGGAAAAAAAGGCCTTTAATAAAACCTTAAAGTTGTATGCTAAATAATAAATATCTGCCCCAAAAAGTTTTAAAATGTATGGCAAATACTTACTTATAATCCAATAAGTTACACCTGTGATAATAGCAAGCTTTAATAAAGCTTTTAACAATTCAAAAAGTGCAGTGAATGAAAACATTCTTTTAAAGCCCTCTACAGGGTTAAGCCTTTCAACTTTAAACTTGATAACCTCTTCAGCCCAAACACCTCCTCCGGTTTGAACAAGATAAACTATAATAGCAGCTAAAGAAATAATAGCAAAATAGGGTAGAAGAATTTTGAGAACAAAGGAAATGATTGTCTGATTTAAACTTAAAAAGGTATTTATATTTAAATCAAAATAATAACTATTCAGGAATTTATAAAAAATGAAATAAAATTGTTGAAAAAATACATAGCTAAGAAGCATAAAGGAAAAAAATCCTGTGCTTAAAATAGCTACTGAGGACAGTTCTCTGCTTTTAACAACTTGTCCTCTTTTTCTTGCTTCCTCTCGCCTTCGCGGCGTAGGTTCTTCCGTTCTTTCCTCAAGGGGTTCCTCAGGCATTTTTCTACCTCAAAAAAATAAATATAGATTTAAAATAATCGGAAAAACAAGAATTTATCATTCTGGGCAAAAGAACTAACATAAAACCAAAAAACATAATCCCCAGTCCGGTTATTAAGGGAAAGGCTACAAAAATAACATTCATTTGAGGTATAAGTCTTCCGATAACCCCTAAGCTTACATAAATAAGCATCATAAAAACTAAAAGAGGAGCTAAAAATTTAATGCTGAGCTCAAATATGAGTTTACTCTTTTTTATAATAAAAACTGCCAGATCCTCTTTTAAAAGAAAACTACCAGGAGGAATTTGCTTAAAACTTTCATAGAGAAAATAGATCAAATAATGATGAAAATTAAAACTAAAAAATAACAGTAATAACATTATATACACAAATTGAGAAATAACAGGCATACTGAATCCAGATAAAGGATCTATTGTTTGAGATATTCCAAATCCCATTTGTATACCTACAAGTTCCCCTCCTAATTGAATCCCTGCCAGAAAAATTCTAAAAACAAGAGAAATGAGAAAAATAAAAATAAAATCAGAAAGTAAAACTTTTATTATATCGATAAAACCTGGTAATTTAAAAGATAAAACTGGAGTTAAAACAATTGCCAAAACCAAAGAAATAAGAATTTTTAATCTGATAGGCAAAAAAACTGCTCCAAAAACAGGAAAAAGAAAAAACAATAAAAAAGTTCTATAAAACACAAAAAAGAAAATATAGATATTTTTCTCTAAAATCTGTGTTATTTCCATAGTTGTTACTTAATAAAATTGGGTATGTTTAAAATAAGATTTTCAGTAAAGTCAACAAGTTTTTTCAATGCCCATGGTAGAGTCAAAATAAAAACCAGCAACATAGCCAATATTTTGGGAATAAAGGTAAGCGTCATTTCCTGAATTTGTGTAACTGCTTGAAATATACTTATAATTAATCCCACTACCAAGGCTGTAAGAAGAATGGGGCCTGAAAGGATTAAGCATAACTTAACTGCCTCTTTTGCCAAGGTTAAAACTGTAGTATCAGTCATATTTAACCTCCTCCTCTTTTAATAAAAACTTTTTACCAGAGAAACAACCAGCAAATTCCATCCATCAACAAGAACAAAAAGAAGTAACTTTATAGGGAGTGATATCATCATAGGTGGAAGCATTAAAATTCCCATAGAAATAAGAACACTTGAAACAATCACATCTATAACCAAAAAAGGTATGTAAAGCAAAAAACCTATTTGAAAGGCTGTTTTAAGCTCACTTATCATAAATGCCGGAATAAGTGTAAAAAGAGAAACATCCTCAGGAGTTCTGGGACGTTTTTCCTTTCTTAGTTTTATAAATAAAGCAAGGTCTTTCTCTCTTGTATTTTTAAACATAAATTCTTTAAACGGTTTTACAGCTCTTTCAAACATTTCTTTCTCATCTATCTGTTTATTAAAATAAGGCACCAAAGCTTCTTCATATACTGCTTGAAATGTTGGTGCCATAATAAACATAGTCAAAAATAGTGCCAAAGAAATTAAAACCTGATTAGGAGGTGTTTGCTGAGTTCCTATAGCATGTCTAAGAATAGAAAAAACTACAACAAGTCTGGTAAAAGAAGTGAGCATTAACAATAAAGCTGGAGCTACAGAAAGAACTGTAAGAAGAATTAAAACCTGCAAAATAGTAGAAAATTGTTCTGGAGATTGAGTATTTTCTAAACCTATTTTTATCACAGGAAAGGTTACTGCATATACACTAAGCATCATCTCTAATTTCCCCTAAATAGGTAAAACCTTTTTCAGAATAGCCTAACAATATCTTTTTATTTTTTACTTCAATTAATAAAATTTGAGCTTTATAATTGATAGGCTTTATTTCAAGAACTTTTATATATTCAGATGTAAATTTTTTGACATTTAATTTTTTATACAGGTGAGCTCCCAAAGGTAGTGTACTTAATATTAGTAGAAATATTCCAAGACTTTGCAAATAATTAATCCACTCCATACCCTTAAGACCCCAATTTTTTAACTCTTTCCTGAGTACTGATAATTTCTGTAATTCTTACTCCAAACTTATCATTAACTACTACCACTTCTCCTTTTGCCATAAGCCTTCCATTTACATAAATTTCTACTGGCTCTCCAGCAAATTTTTCAAGCTCAATTATAGAACCCTGATTAAGCTTTAAAAGATCTCTAATAAGCATTTTTGTCCTTCCAATTTCTGCAGAAATTTCAAGAGGGATGTCAAGAATAAATTCCAGTTCTGGATATATCTTAGATTTTTGATCTGGAGAAAGCTCATCTAACTTCGCTGGCTGAGAAGAAGGAGTTTCTTTTTTAGGTTCATCCGGGACCTCTTTTGCTTTACTTTCTTCTTTAGCTTCCTTAAGTGCCTCTTCCCACATATTCATTAAATCATCAGGGCTCATTTCTTCAGCAGATTCTGAAGTCTCCGCCTCTTTAGAGCTCTCAACTTTTTCTTCGTCTTTTTTTTCTTCTTCTATTCCTTCCAAATTTTCTTTTGTTTCTTCTGGCATCAACTACCCTCCTTTTCAATATTTTCTTCCTCTTCAAGAGTTATAAATTTCTGTATCTGAACAGCTATACGATTTTTAAACACCCCCAGTTTGCCAAGTATCTTGAGAACACCTTCTATATAAACCTCTACAGGCTCTTCCACTTTCTTGTCTAACACAATTACATCTCCCTTTTCAAGATTTAATAAATCTTCCAAAGTTATAACTGTTTTTCCCAAAACAGCAGAAAGAGCAACTTTACTTCCGAGAACATACTTTTCTAAAGATTTCCTCCAGGTTAAATCTACATATTCCTCAAATTGATAGGGAGAATAAAGCTTTTCTTTTACGGGTTGAAGAGTATTTAAAGAATAACAGAATAAAATTTTTCCGCTGAGAGATTCAAGTTCTATGTTATAACCAGTAACAATTACTGTTTCTTCTGGCATCAAAACCCTTGCAAATTGAGGATTAACCTCACCTCTTATATATTTTGCCTTAACAGGAACTATATTTCTCCAGGATTTCTCAAGCTCATTAAAAATAACATTAACCACTTTTTTTATAAGCTTCTGTTCAATGGTGGTAAATTCTCTCCCCTCAACCTTTATGTGTTTTCTTTCTCCTCCTAAAAATCTTTCTATAAAAAGAAAAGCCAAAGTAGCATCTATAACAAGTAAACTTTGTCCCTTTAGAGGTTCTAATTTAAAAATATGAATGGAGGTGGGAACTGGTATTCTGTTTAAAAAATCTTTAAATCTTTCCATTTGAAGAGGAAGACTGTGGATATCAACCGCTTCTCTTAAAATGGTTGAAAGATGCATTCTCAAACTTCTAATCAACTGTTCACTTATAACTTCCAGGCCAGGAATTCTTAAACGAGCTGAAATAGTGTAATTTCTAAAATCAAAAGGCTTGACCTCTCCTATGTCACCCTTTTTTTCGGGTTCAGTTTCTATCTTACCATCAGCCAATCCCGCAAGTAAAGCATCTATTTCATCCTGACTTAAAATTTTTTCTTCCATTTTTTTACTCCACGATATACTGGGTTATATAAATATTTAAAATCACCTCTTCTCCTAAGGCAGAGTTTATTTTGTGTAAAAGCTCATTTTTTATTAGTTCTTTGGCTTCAGGCTGTAAAACCTCTTCAGGAGTTTTTGAGCTCAAAACACTAATAACTACATCTTTAATTTTAGGCTCATTGTTTTTAACTTCCTCTTCCAACTTTTTATCCCCCAACTCAAAAGCAAGGCCAATCTGTAGATATCTTTTCCCAGTGGGATCAAAAAGATTAACCACAACAGGCTCCATTGCATAAATAAAAGTTTCCTTATGATGCTCTTTTTTTACCTCTTTCTCTTCTTCACCTTTTGGAGAAGTAAGAAAAAGAACCATAACACCTGCCAGAATCATTATTAACAAACCAGAAATTAAAAAAAGCAAAAGTTTCTTTTTACTACCCTTTTTAGGCTTCTGATTTCCTTCCTGGACTTCTACTTGTGTTTCTTCAGCCATAAGCACCTCCTGTTTTATGTTTTTTTCAAAATATATGCCTAATCACTAACTGCTTAAAATCAAGTCCCATTTGTAAACTTTTTGTCATATTTTTGACATTATTTGTCAAAAATTTATAACCCAGCTCTCTATAAAGTAAAAATTGTTTTATAAGCAATCCCTGAGAATATCCCCCAAGACCTTTGCTACCGATTACCCTGTGACAAGGATAAACCAGAGGTAGAGGGTTCTTGGAAAGAGCTTTCCCTACAGCTCTAAAAGCCTTTTTATATCCTATTCTTTCAGTAAGCTCCCTATAAGGTAAAACTTCTCCTATCTTTAATTTCTTAAGTTCTTTTAAAACAACTATCTGAAAGTCTGTTGCTAAAATTTTATGAGGAACTTCAACAGAACTCTTTTTAAAATTCCAGTAATCAAGAAAGGCTTGATAGAAAGCTTTTATCCAATCTAAAAGCTTAGGTGAAGTTAGGTTAAGGATTTTCGCCTCTGTATCAAAACTAAATTCAAATTTTAGTCTTATCAATTCTCCTGAATTATTCCAGAGCAAATGAAACTTAAAAGGAAAAACACTAAAAATAGCCTCTTGAACTTTCATATAAATAATTATAATAATTAGTATGAAAAGAGTTAAGATAGAAGATTGTGTTATTGAGCTTATTCAAGGAGATATAACTGAGCAAGATACAGAAGCTATAGTAAATGCAGCTAATGAAAGACTCATCCCTGGAGGAGGGGTTGATGGAGCTATACATAGAAAGGGAGGACCATCTATTTTAGAAGAATTAAAAAGTAAATATACTTATTGTCCTACAGGACAGGCTGTCATAACAGGTGCAGGAAATCTCAAAGCCAAATATGTAATTCATGCAGTTGGTCCTATCTATAAAGATGGAAAAAGTGGAGAATTAGAATTACTGGAAAGCGCTTATAAAAATTCACTTTTAAAAGCTTTAGAGTTCAACATAAATTCTATATCCTTTCCGGCTTTAAGCACAGGAGCGTATGGATATCCACTGGAAGATGCTGCTAAAGTGGCTCTAAAAACTGTTATAGAATTCTTAAAAAGTTATCAAAAACCAAAACTTGTCCGTTTTGTTCTCTGGGGAGAACAAAGTTACAAAATTTTTGAAAAAGTTTTAAATACTCTTGTTTAATCTAAGCTCTTTGTACCCTTCCTTGGCAGAGGAATATATTCTACTGATGGAGTACTTCTTACAGGTTGGGGGAAAAGTTTCATAAGCTGATATATTTCTACTGGCATATCTTTGCTTACAGGCAACCCAAGTCTTTTTGCCTCTTCATAGGTAATGGGATAATCGTGAGTAAAATAGCCCTGAGATAAAACTTCGGCAAGTTTTTCTATTTTTTCTTGTGGATACCTATCATTTAAAATTAATTTTAAATTTTCTTTCATTTGTTTTAAAGCCATCTCAGCAACATCTGCAAGAATTAAAGTTTTATCTTCTACATTTTCTATAGGTTTTTTCTTCACTGCCCTCAAGATAGAGGCAGCCGGGTATTCTCTTATTTGTGGATCAACTGGTCCAAGAACCGCATGTTCATCCATAACAATCTCATCACAGGCAAGAGCAATTAAAGTTCCCCCACTCATGGCATAGTGAGGAATAAAAGCAGTAACCTTAGCTGGATGCTTCTTAATTGCAAGAGCTATTTGAAGAGATGCAAGAACAAGTCCTCCTGGTGTATGAAGAATTATATCTATGGGAACATCTTTATCTGTAAGACGGATTGCCCTTATCACTTCCTCTGAATCATTAATATCAATATATCTCATAATGGGAAATCCTAATAAACTCATGGTTTCCTGACGATGAACAAGCAGTATAACTCTTGAGCCTCTTTTTTTCTCAATAGCTTCTATAGCCTTCTGACGAGCAATTTCCAAAAATTTCTGTCTTAGAAAAGGTTGCATTGCTATGGCAATAAATATAAGCCAAAAAAGATCACCAAATCCCATAATTTTTACCCCTTTATAGTTTATTTTTTATTTACCACTTCCGAAGTGGTAGATTAGCAAATTGGTAAATATTATTTTTTATCTATATCAAACAAAGAACCAAATATGCAGTATTCATCTAAATAAATTCTTCTTTTTTTACAGAAAATTCTATAAATTAATGCACCTGCCACAAATCCTCCTATATGAGCAAACCAAGCAACTCCACCAAAAGAAGTAGGTATTGCTAAAGAGAAAAGCCCGCTATAAAACTGAATTAAAAACCAGTATCCCAAATATAAAAAAGCAGGAATTTCAAAAAAAAGAGGAAAGAAAAATACAGGGAATATAACCAGAATTCTTGCTAAGGGATACATCATGAAATAAGCACCCATAACTGCAGATATAGCACCTGATGCTCCTACTACAGGAACAACTGAATTTTGGTAAATTATGGCATGTGTGAGACTTGCAAAAATTCCACAGAGCAAATAAAACGTAAGGAATCTGAAAGGACCCAATCTGTCTTCTACATTATCTCCAAAAATCCATAAAGTCCACATGTTTCCTATTATATGGAGCCAACCTCCGTGAATAAATAAGTGAGTAATTAAAGAAAAATATTTACGATAACCTGGTTCTCCTGTTAATACTGTAAAATAATCATCAAAAAATCTTGCGGGAACAAATCCCCAGTTTCTAAAAAAAATTTCCCTTTCTAAAGGGGATAAAGAGATCTCATAAAAAAACACTATTACATTTACCAAAATTAAAAGCCATGTCATTACAGGAGGGTTTTTTCTTGGAAGAATGTCCTGGAGAGGTATCATCCAAGAGCTCCTATAATTTCTCCTCTTACTCTTTTCCTGAAAGCCTCGCTTCTCTCAACAAGTCTTTCAAATTCGTCCTTTTGTTCGGGAATTTTGCCAAATTCATAAGGCTCAATTTTTGTAAAGTTTTCAAAACCCTCTTTTCCTTTTTCTAAAAAAAGTTTAGAAAGCTCCAGAAATGTGCTCCCTTTTTTGGAAAAGGCATAAAATTCTGCACTTCTTAAGGCGTATCTGTTTCCATTAAAACTGAGAGAAATTCCATTATTTTCTTTAATTAAAGATAATGCCTGAGTATCAGTTATGCTGTCTCCTGCATAAAATCCCTCTGAAAGAGAAATAGCTAACTCCTTTGAAATCTTCTCACAGGCATTTGCTTTTTCAAATCCTCCAATGGGATTTACTTCTCTCAAAAAAACACCTATATCCATATTCCAAATTATATCAAAAAATATTTCTTCCAAGCGATTTAATATCTTTAAAAGTTCTGAAGATAAATCCTCTGTTTTTTTTGCATCTTTAGGTAATTCTATAAGAGGCATATTAATTATTTCTTCATAAAGCTTTTCTAAAACTTTAGCTTCTGAAGATGAAAGTTTTACTTTATCAAAGTCAACCTCTGTGCAAAAAACATTTTCCATAGGAAATTCAGTAACTTCACAAAGTGCTTCTAAATAAGGCTTGTAACTCGTGCTTATTATAAAAGTGGGGAAAACTTTATTCAATTTAGACAAAGTTTCAGGGACTTCGGGTAAAAATGTAAGAGTTTTTCTTGAAAATTCTCTTAAACTTTTATTATTAGCACCAAAAAGTTTTAAAAAAGGGAGAATAAGCTTTAAAGTATCTCCGGCTTTGTAGCCTTTTTTCTTTTTTATATCTGCCAAATAATCGTCAAATCTTGAAATTTGTGTAAAAAATTTGTCACCCTTTGGAATAATAGCCTGGGAGTACTCAAAAGCATTGTCATTGAGGGTTAAAGGGCCTTCGCAATCAAGTGCTAAAAATGGCATAAATTTTGTTAAATACCTTAAAAAACCTTTGATTTTTAAAATTATAATTTTAAACTAAAAAGAAGTCAAGAAAAGTATTTATTAAGGAGGAGAAAATCAAATAATAACGGTGCAGGCAAAAGAGAAACTAAAATTTTCCTTCAACGGGTATAATTTTAATTTAAAACCAAAAGAAAAACTTCTTTTTGCCAACGATGTTTTTGTTCTTCTTCCCAAAGAAATTCAGGCTAAATTTGAAAAAACAAACACGGTACTTCCTCTTTTTTTAAATTTGTTTGATTTTTACAGAGCTTTTAATAAAATTAAATTTAGATTATATCAAAAATAAGATAAAATGGCAACTGAAAAAGAAAAAGCGGAAAAAGTTTTAGAAAAAGTTGTTGAACTTTTGAAAGAAGAGGTTGATCCAGAAAAGATAATCCTTTTTGGATCAAGAGCAAAAGGAAAGTCAGCTCCATATTCAGATATAGATTTGGCTATTGAAGGTTCTACAAAACCACCGTTGAGAAACCTCAGAAAACTTAAAGAGAAAATTGAAGCTATGAGCTGGCCTTTTTTTATAGACTTGATTTTTCTTGAAGAAGTAGATAAGGAGTTTAAAGAATTGGTAACAAAAACAGGGAGGATAGTGTATGAAAAAAACAGAAGTGCTTCTGAGTATAAACAAACTGAAAAAAGCATTTGAAACCCTAAAAGAGGGAGCTTTTAAAGCTAATTCACAGCTTGAAAAAGATGGAGTTATTCAAAGATTTGAATATACCTTTGAAATTTTCTGGAAAACTTTAAAAATTCTACTTTCTTATCTGGGAATTGAATGTTACAGTCCAAGAAGCTGTATAAAAGAAGCGTTTAGACAGGGTTTTATAGAAGATGATGAGATATTCTTAGATATGCTTGAAGACAGAAACAGAAGCTCTCACATTTACGAAGAAAAAACAGCAGAAGAAATTTTTGAAAGGATAAAGGAGATTTATACTGAAGCTTTTGAAAAGGTAATTAAAAATCTGGAAGAAAGGTTAAAATAAAAAAATATAAAAAGGGGGCAGGGATTTCCCTGCCCCCTTTTTTATAAGCTATTTCTTAAAAATTACCTCATGAGCTGAAGGACAAGTTGAGGCAGAGTATTTGCCTGAGCAAGCATTGCAATGGTTGACTGCATACGGATCTGGTAAGAAGTAAATTCTGCCATTTCTTTAGCATAGTCGGTATTACGAATGACTGATTCAGCTTCTTTGGTGTTGTCGTAAGCGGTCTTTTGATAATCATAAATGGACTGGAGGTTATTCATAATAGCTCCAATCTGTGCCCTTGTCTTGTCAACCTTTTTTAAGGCAATGTCTACTATCATCAGAGCCTCTTCAGCATCTTCTTTGGTGGTCACATCAATCTGATAAAGGTTTTTGACGGCTGCATCTCCCAAAGCCTGATAACCCTTCTCACCTCTCAATGCCAAACCACGCGGAGCAGTATCAGCGCTAACCGCTCTGAAGTCGTAGGAAAAGCTTTCTAGACCGACAATGGTCAACTTTCCCACCAGAATAGCAGAAGCAGTTGTATTGGTATCATTAGCGGTGATACTCGCGCCCTCAAGAAACTGTCCGAGATCAACGCTTGTGTTACCACTATTAGCACCGGCGGTTACCGTCACCTCTACCCCAATGGTCTCTCCATTGGTCTGGAGAACAAGTCTTCCGTTTTCGGCAGTAGCGGTAAGATTTACACCTTTAGCCTGAGCCTGTGCATTTATGGCTGAAACCAGCTCATCAAGAGTAATTGTTTCTCCACTATTGTAGTTAATACTAATAACTGGGGCAGTAGAAGTTCCCACGTAGAATTTTATATCCACACTGTCATCGTCCCCAACCGTTATGTCAGACCACGGATTTGCTACGCTTTTATTAGAAGCCTGAGCCGAGATCCCTGCTTTCTGCAACGTAGCATTATTGTTAATCCAGTCTGCAAAGTACTTCGCATCGGTCACCATATCAGAGTCTGCAGCGAGTGTTTCTGTTCCAATCTTCACGGATTCACTATTGGTATTAGAAAACATCAGAGCGTCATTGGTACTATCGTCTACAAGGGACGAATAGGAGACGAGAGCAGAATGTGCCCTTTCACTGGTCGTATCTGCGCCAGAAACGATGTAAGCTCCCAAACTCTGAGCCCTGAGATCACCCACGCTTATATTAACTACTTGGTTCATACGAGGTCCATAGTGGATGTACTTGCCCTCAAAGGTTCCGTCAAGAAGCTTGATTCCGTTGTACTCCGTATCCGTTCCTATCTTCTGGATGGCATCAATAAAATTATCAATTTCAGCCTGCAGGGCCTGACGGGCATTTGGGTCGTTGATGTCGTTTGCAGCGTTCTGAGCTCTTACATAGATCTCCTGAAGCTTTGTATAAATCTGACCAGCAGCAGATTCAGCAATCTGTAAAGCAGAGATACCGGTCTGGATATTTCTATTACCCTGATCCAATGCTTTAGCTACAGTTCCAAGCATGTCAGCAATGAAAAGACCTGCTGAGTCATCAGCAGCACTTAAGATTCTGTAACCTGTTGAAAGTCTCAAAAGGCTTTTGTTCATCAAGCGCTCATTCTGAATGAGCGCTGTGTGTGTTTTTGCAGATGCTTCGTTAAAATTAATTCTAACAGCCATACTCCCCCACCTCCTTTGTTTTTTGTTTTCTTTCTTTGTTTGTTTATATATATCGGCTGGTTTTAAAAAAACTTTAACATTTTATAGGTTAAGAAAGTATAAAAATTGGCTCTTGACAACACCAAATTAGTTTTTATACTTAAGTTATAAAAGTGGCGGCGTAGCTCAACTGGTTAGAGCATGTGGCTCATATCCACAGGGTTGGGGGTTCAAGTCCCTCCGCCGCCACAAAGTAGAAAATTTGGCGGCGTAGCCAAGCGGTAAGGCGACGGCCTGCAAAGCCGTGAATCCGGGGTTCGAATCCCCGCGCCGCCTTTCTCTCTATGTTTAAACTAAAAGTTCAAGACTACTTTTCTGCTGCCCATTACCTCAAAAACTACGAAGGACCCTGTGAAAATCTTCATGGGCACAACTGGAAGGTTGAACTCGTGGTCGAAGGGTCTCAATTGAATAGCTCTGACATTCTTATAGATTTTAAAACACTTAAAAAAATACTAAAAGAAGTTCTTACAGAACTTGATCACAAACTGCTAAATGAAATCTCTCACTTTAAAAACATCAATCCCTCCTCTGAACGACTTGCAGAATACATTTTTAAAAAAGTTAAAAATAAGCTCTCTTCATACCCTAATGTAAAAGTAAAAGAAGTCACTGTTTTTGAGACTGAAAAATCCGGAGCAACTTACTACGAATAAAATAAAGTGTCTAAATTAAAAATTTCTGAAATTTTCTTCAGCATACAGGGTGAAGGCCCTTTAGTAGGGTATCCCTCTTTTTTTGTAAGGCTCTTTGGATGCAACTTAAACTGTTCCTGGTGTGACACCCCCTATGGAAAAGGTAAAAATCTTTACAAAGAGTTAGAAATCTCTGAAGTCATTTCTTTATGGAAAAAAAATTTTAAATCAATTCCTTTTATCACCATTACAGGAGGAGAACCACTGCTTCAAAGCTCTGTTTATAGTCTTATTGACGAATTTTTAAAACTAAATTGCACTGTAATCTTAGAAACAAACGGAAGCATTAGTCTTAAAAGAGTTCCAGAGGAAGTAATAAAGGTTATGGATATAAAAACACCTTCTTCCAGAATGGAAAAATACAATCTTTATGAAAATCTAAAGTTTCTTGCCTCAAAAGATGCTGTAAAGTTTGTAATAAAAGATAAAAAGGACTTCGAGTTCGCACTCAATATAACAGAAAAGTTTCAAATCTTCTATTATACTCAGGTCTTTCTCTCCCCTGCCCTTCCCTTTTTAGAGGCTAAAACTTTGGCAAACTGGGTTCTTGAAACCAGAAAACCTTTGAGGTTTCAGATCCAGCTTCATAAAGTAGTAGGAATAAAGTAATTATGTGATAAAATATTTTATTATGAAAAACTCCAATAACAGTAAAAACTCTGCGCTTGCAAATCTTTCTGAAGTGGAAGAACTTTCTTATCTCCCTGTAATCACAGAAAATTTTGAGGAAAAAGTTCCTGTTAAGTTCGATCCGCTTCAAATGTATTTACAGGAGATAAGTAAGTATCCTGTTCTTTCAAGGGAAGAGGAGGAGGCTATTGCAAAGGCTTACTATGAGACAAAAGATCCAAGGCTTGCTTACAAGCTTGTGGTTTCAAATTTAAGACTGGTTGTTAAAATAGCTCTTGAATTTCAAAAATTCTGGGCTCACAATTTTCTTGACCTCATTCAAGAAGGAAATCTTGGGCTTTTACAGGCTGTTAAAAAATTTGATCCATACAAGGGAGTTAAGTTTTCTTACTATGCCTCTTTCTGGATAAAAGCTTACATTCTTAAATACATTATGGACAACTGGAAACTCGTAAAAATGGGAACCACACAGGCACAGAGAAAGCTCTTTTATAGATTGAGAAAAGAAAAAGAAAAGCTTTCTGCTCTCGGATTTGAACCCACTCCTGCTGAAATAGCAAAAAGGCTCGGAGTTAAGGAAAAAGAAGTAGAGGAAATGGAACAGAGAATGTTCACTCAGGATCTGAGTCTGGAAGCCCCTGTTTCTTATGATTCAGAGGATACCTTGGCAAGCTTTCTGAAAGATAAAAGACCTACTCCTGAAGATTCTTATGCCAGAGAAGAAATTTTAAACAATTTTAAACGATTACTTAAGGAATTTGCTCAGACACTAACAGGTAAAGACTATGTGATTTTTCATGAAAGACTCATTGCAGAGAATCCCAAAACACTGCATGAGCTTTCTCAGAAGTTAGGAATTTCAAAAGAACGAGTAAGACAGATAGAGGAAAAAATTATAAAAAAGCTCAAAAAATTCCTTGAGGAGAAACTGCCAGATGCATACTACTATCCCCTTGCCCTACCTTACAAGGATTAGTCTTTTTGTCCTGTTTTTTCTACTTATAGGGTATCTTAATTCTTTTGCCGAAGACAAAACACAGGCTTATTACTACTACTTGCTTGCTATGAATGAAAAAAATCCTTCCCTTGCAGAAAAATTCCTTAAAAAAGCAATAGAAAACGATAAAAAAAACTTATATCTCAAAAAAACTTTAATCTCTTTTTATCTGGAAAATGGAGAGTTAAAAAAAGCTGAAGCTATTTCAAAAGGACTTCTTAGAAAGTATCCAAATGACAGAGAAATCAATCTATTTTTAGCAAAGGTATATCTTTTAGAAAATAGACCTCTTCGTGCTGCCTCGGTTCTGGAAAAGTATATAAAACTTTTTCCTGAAGATGAAGCTGTTCTAACTCTTCTTGTAAACATTTATCTTGACCAAAAAGATTGGAATTCGGCCCTTACTAACTTAGATAAACTTATAAAAATTAATGAAAACAACTACGTAGCATGGGTGTTTAAGGCAAGAATTTTAAAAGAACAGAAGAAAATAGAGGAAGCAAAAGAAGCCTATTTGAAAGCATTAAGTCTTTCTCCAGAAAATAAAACCCTCTTGATAGAGGTTCTCAAATTCTTAGATAAAATTTCAGATGTTAAAGAGATTGAAAATTTATTAAAATCCTATGTAGCCAAATATCCTGAAGATAAAGATTTTATCAAACTTCTGCTGAGTTTCTATATTGAAAAAGCTAACTGGGAAAAATCTGAAAAATTTTTAAAAGAGTATTTGGAAAAAAATAAACATACTCCGGAGCTTATCTTTTTCCTCGGATACTCCTTAGAGAAGCAAAATAAGTTTAGCGAAGCTTTAAAGATTTATGAAAAACTTTTATCTGAAAATGAATGGGGATATGAAGCTTCAGCAAGAATAGCAGATATATTAAGAAAATTGGAAAAAGAAGACGCCATTAAATATCTGGAAAACTTTTCTAAAAGATATCCCCTCACCAAAAATCACTACATTTTTTTGTCTAACTGGGCTGAAATCCTTGATTTATGCGAAAAAGGGATTGAGTATGCAGAAAAGGGAGTTAAAGCTTTTCCTGAAGATCTTGATATGATTTTAACCCTTGCTTCAAATTATGCTTGTTTAAATAACTACGAAAAAGTTTTGTCCCTTGTGAGACCTCTTTTAAGTAAGTATCCAAAAGATCCTTATGTATTAAATTTTGTGGGATACAGCTATGTTGAGCTTGGAAAAAATCTTGAAGAAGCAGAAAAATTGCTTCTCAAAGCCTTGCAAATTCGTCCACTTGATCCTTACATACTTGACAGTGTAGGTTGGTTGTATTACAAAAAAGGAAACTTAAAGCTGGCTATACAATACTTAGAAAAAGCTGTAAACAGACTCTCTGAAGATGAATCAGTGATAATTGAACACCTTGCAGATGCATACTACAAAAAAGGAGATAAGAAAAAAGCCTGTGAATTATATCAAAGAGCTTTAAAAGCAGTTATTCATAAAAAGGATAAAGAAAGAATTGAAAGAAAGGTTAAAAACTGCCAGAATCTTAAGTAAGCTTTTCTTTTTATTTGTTCTGTGTTTTTTCTTTGGATGCTGTTATAGAGCATCTCCTCTCAGCAAAATACCCTCTGAAAAAATCTATCAGGGAACTATGTGGTGGGAAATTTATATTTTTGACAATAACCAGACAAAAACTCTCAGCGGATATGCCGATTTTCAGGCAGGAAAAAATTTTCTTTACCTAAAATTCAAATTCCCTTTCCATACTACACTGGGATACGGAAAATGGGAAGTCTCTTCTTTTAATCTCGTAGAAATTTTTGATCTCTACCATAGAAAGCATTATTTGATAAAATTTATAAATCATCCAGAGCTTAAAAATCTACCCTTCTACTTTTTGGGTTTAAAAGAAAAAAACTTGAGCTGGAAATTCATTAAGACCTCTTTTTATTATTCTTTTGCAGAAGATAAAAAAGAAGGGCTTATAACCTCAGATTTCTTAAAACTGAAATGGAAAATAAAAAAGTTTTCAGTAGCTGAAAGTTTCAAACCACTATTAGAAAACACCTCTATTTTCAAAGAGTTTCAGGAAGTAAAAATTACTTTTTGATTCTTATTATTACCTCTTCTATTTTTTGGGGAGTTGCTTTTACAATTTCTATTTCTAAATTCTTATAATAAATTCTTTCTCCCTCCTTAGGAATTCTTCCTGTTATAAAATAAATAAATCCGTTTAAGGTTTCGTATTCTCCTGAAGGAATAGGTATCCCAAGTGTTTGAAGTTTTTCTATTTCTATATATCCTTTAAATCTGTATAAATTTTCGCTAATCTTTTTGTATTCAGGAACATAATAATCAAGAGCATCTCTGAATTCTCCAAGAACCTCCTCCACCAGATCTTCTATAGTTATAATTCCAGTAGTAAAACCATATTCATCAACCACTACAGCCAGTTCTATCCCACTTTTTTGAAGCTGAGAAAGAATTTCATGAGCCAGAGCAACTTCAGGCACAAAAAGAGGTTTTGAACTGAAATCTTTAAGTGGCTTGTCAGGCTTAAGAAGGATCTTACCAACAAGATGCTGAACCTTAACTACTGCCTTTATATTGTTAACAGTCTCTTCATAAAGAGGAATATAAGAAAAATTATATTTTTTGCTAAATTCTATAGCATCTTTTACTGTAGCCGTTATAGGCAAAGCTTTTACCTGAGTTAAAGGTATCATCACTTGGGAAACCCTTTTCTTAGAAAACTCAACAATTTTATGCATTAGCTCTTTTTCTTTTAAATCTATCTCCTCTTCATAACGAATAAAAGTTAACAAAATCTCTCTAAATTTAGTTAAAAAAAGTGGACTTTCTGCCTCTCTTGATTTGAGAATTTTATTAGCCAGTTTGGTATTAAGAAAAATTACAGGAAAGAAAAGAAAGGATATTAAATAAAGAAAAGGCATCAAATAAAGAACCAGCGGATAAGAAAACCTTCTTCCTACGGTTTTGGGAATTATTTGGCCAAAGATAATCATGGAAAGTGGTAAAAATGTAGAAGAAATAAGAATACCTGCTCCACCCAGACTTTTTATTAAAAAATAAGAAGTAAATATACCATTTCCTCCTACACAAAGAGTAATTCCCATAAGAGTTGTGGTGAAAAGACGTTCAGGATTGTGCCAGAACTTAAGATAAACTCTGGCACCTATATTTTTTTTGGAAAGTCCCTCTATAAGTACCCTTTCTGCAGAGATAAAAGCAATCTCACTACAGGCAAAAAAGGCTTCTCCAGAAAGAAAAAATAAAAATGAGATTAAAGCTTCAATCATTTATTTTTTCTATCTCTACCCAAAAAATTTTTCTTCCTTTTATTCTTTTCACGGTAAATTTAAAGCCTTCGTATTCTACACTGTCTCCTTCCTTAGGTATTTCTTTAAAAAGAGCCAAAAGAAATCCACTAAGTGTTTTTATATCCTGAAATTCTTCTTCTAATATCTCTATCCCAAGTAAAACTTTAAGTTCCTCTAAAAGAACCTTTCCATTTACCAACCATTTACGGTCTTCTATTTTCTGAATAGGTTCAAGCTTTGTCTCTTTTTCTTCATAAATTTCTCCAAAAAGTTCTTCAAGCACATCTTCAAGAGTGACAAGACCTTTTAAAATGCCGTATTCATCTATCACCAGAGCTATTTTTATTTGGGCTTTCTGAAATTCAAAAAGCAAATCCCTAACCCTAAAGGTCTCAGGAATGAAATAGGGAGGTCTTACATAATCAGAAAGCCTTTTTTTGTTTAAAATCTCCGGAGAAAAATTCTTAATAAGGTCTTTGGCATATAAAATTCCTATAATGTCATCAAGCGTATCTTTGTAAACAGGAAACTTGTTGTAAGGGAGATGTTTTAATTTTTCAAGAAATTCTACAGTTATTACCTGATCCTTAAACGCCACAATTTCTGAACGAGGAGTAAGAATAGCTGAGACAGGGGTTTTTTCTGAAAGGAATAAACCCTGAATAAATTCTTTCTCCTTTTCTGTAATCTTTTTCTGTTTATACGCCTCATCAAGCATATAAAGAATTATTTGTTCAGCCGGAGAAAAAGTGTGAGGATAAACAGGAGTATAAGGAAATCTCTTTTCCAGAGCAAAATAAATAAGAGTATAAATTTTTCTTATAGGATAAAAAAGCTTGTAAAATAAGTAATTTAAATAAAGAAGTTTAGAAATTAGCAAACTTTTTAACTTAAATCCCGCAACTTTTGGAAAAAAATCACCCAACCAGAATCCAATTATTGCAAAAACTACAAAAGCAATGGTTTTTCCTTCCTGTGAGAACAAGCTGGTAAAACCCTTTGAAATGCAAAAGCTAGCAAAATAATCTGCAATCTCATTACCTGCTATGAGAACAATCAAAAGTTCTTCAGGGTTCTTCAGCATCTGGAGATACTTTTCTGAAATACCAGAGCTTCTTAAAGAAACAATTTCTATTCGAGAAAGAGAAAATATCCCTGCTTCACTTGCAGTAAATATCATAGAAAGAAAAACCAGAAAAGCTGTAATAATAAAATAGGTTTCAATCATTTAAAGATTTAGAAAAACTACCCCTGTTTCTGAAGAAGATTTTGAAAAATTAACCTCAGATATTTCTAACATTTCAAAAATAGAAGTTTTAAATCTGTAAAACTTTATTTCTTCATTAAAAGACTTTTCCTCTTCAAAAGAAAACTTTTCTTTCCACTCTTCAAGTAAATTTTTATCAGTAATTAAAACATCGCTTAAAGGTAAAACAGAATCCCAATCCAGATATTTACCGATTAATTTCCAAGCAAAAATCCTTAAATTAAGATTAGGTAACTCCCTGTTATAAAAAGACATTTGTAATGGTTCTTTAATATTTGCAATTTTTTCAAAGGTTTCGTCTTCTCCTATTATTTTTTCTTCAAAAATCTGATTATACTTTTTCTCTATTTCTCTAAGTGATTTTTCAACTTCAGAGAGCTTAAAATCAAGATTTTCAGCCAGACAAAGAAGAATTAGTGCCCTTTTTATTTTAAATGCTTCCTCACTCTTTTCCTTTGCCTTTTTTCTACTAAAAGAGGGGAACATCTCTTCCAGAGATTCTTCAAGAGTTTCTTTAAACTGACTAAAATATTTAAGATTTTCAGGAGTTCTAAAATTTAAACCCCATTCCTCTATAGCTCTAACTTCCTTCTCAATCTCTTCCCAGTTTACTTTTATTTCTTTTTTAAGCTCAAGAAAGGTTACAATTTCTTTCCAAGAAAAAGAAAAGTCTTTATAGATAGCTTCCATAATTTCTAAAGTTCGAGGAAGTTTTATCACAACAATTTTTGAGACTAAAGGAAAAATTTTAGTAGCCATTTCAGAAGGAATAAAGGTTTGAGGATAAAGTAACAATTTTGAGGGAAGATTTAACATTTTAGGAGACTATTTTTTTAAAGATATTTTTAAAATACTCCAGCTGTTTCCCGTATTCTTCGTCAAGTTTGCTTTTTATTTTATTCCATTCTTCTTTAAATTGAGGATGTTCTTCTACAGAAACCTTAACTTCAGTTCCTAACTGGTCAGAAAGAGCTTTCTCTAAAGCCTCAACTCCTGTATTAAATCTTTTTACAAGTTCATTATAAATGGCTTCTTTATGAGTATAGTATTCTTTAAGAAGTTTTTCCAGCTGCTGACAAATTTTTGATATTTCTGGAATATTTTTAAAAAGGTTTCTCAATCCCTCAAGGGTCTTTTTAATATCCTCCAGCTGATATTCATAACTTGGGAGAACCACATTTCTTAAAAATACATCTACCATACCCTGATAAATGATTTTTTTCTGCTGAGGATTTTTGTCTTTCAAAAACTCTTTAACTCTTTCTTCAAAATCAGAAATTTCATTTCTTAAAAATTTGGCTACAAGCCTTTGAGCTTCTTCTTTTAGTTTAAAAGCCTCCAGTTCTTCCTTAGAAGCTTTACCAATTTTTTCTGCCTTCTCAAGAGCTATTTCCAAGGCACTTTTTATTTCATCAGGCATTAATTTTTACCTCCCGATATTTATTTTTAAAAATTAACATCTTTCTTTGTTTTCTTCAAGGGGGATTGAGAAATCAAAGTTTATAAGCATACTTGTGAATTTGGATTATGAAGTTTATAATTTAATAATATGAAAAATTTGGAATTTCTGAAGGAACTAAATTCAGCCCAAGCTGAAGCTGTAAAAACCGTATTCGGATCTCTTCTGGTAATAGCAGGAGCAGGTTCTGGAAAAACAAGAACCATTACCTGCAGAATGGCTTATCTTGTAGCTCAGGGAGTTCCACCTGAGAAGATACTCCTTCTTACCTTTACTCGTAAAGCTTCAAAAGAAATGATTGAAAGAGCAGGAAGTCTTTTAAAAATGGACTGTGACAGAATTATGGGGGGGACTTTTCACTCACTATGTCAATATATGCTAAGATTTTATGGATATCTACTTGGATACAAACCCAATTTTACTATTCTTGATAGAGGCGATACTGAAGACTTAATAAACTTACTCAGGAACAGCCTGGGACTGGCTGAAAGAAAAAGAAGATTCCCCAGGAAAGATACCTTAGCCAATATTTACAGTAAAATGATAAATCAGCAAAAAGGGCTTGAAGAAATTCTTACTTCTGAGTATCCACAATTTCTTGATCACTATCACGAAATAGAAAACCTTTTTGTAGAGTATGTTAATTACAAAAGAGAACATCAGTTAATGGATTATGATGATCTTTTACTAAACTGGCTTGAAATTTTAAAAAATTTTCCACAGGTAAGAAAAGAAGTGGGAGAAAGATTTGAATTTATTATGGTTGATGAGTATCAGGATACCAATATTCTTCAGGGAGAAATTATAAAATACATGGGTGAGATACATAAAAATGTTATGGTAGTAGGAGACGATTCTCAAAGTATATACGGTTTCAGAGGGGCTAACTACAAAAATATTTTTGAATTTCCCAAACTTTTTCCTGATACAAAAATTATCAAACTGGAACAAAATTATAGAAGCACCCAGCAGATTCTTGATCTTGCCAATGCAATTATTTCAAACTCAAAAATAAAATACACTAAAAATCTTTTCACCCTCAAAAAAGAGGGCAAAAAACCTGTGTTGTTTAAGGCTAAGGACGAAACAGAATCCAGCAAGTTTGTGGCAGACAGAATATTAGAATTGAGAGAAAAAGGGATAAAACTTTCTCAAATAGCTGTGCTTTTTAGATCTGCTTATCATTCCTTTGACCTTGAAGTTGAATTAACCAAAAGAGGCATACCCTTTGTAAAATACGGTGGATTAAAACTCTTAGAATCTGCTCACATGAAGGATTTTGTATCTTTTTTAAAAGTCATAAGTAATCCCGAAGATTTTCTTTCTTGGCACAGGGTTTTGTTGTTATTAGAAGGTATAGGGCCAAAAAGCACCGAAAAAATTATCAATCATTTAAAACAAAACTCTTCAAATATACCTCATACACTTGAAAAGCTGACCTTTCAGTTTCCTTTAAAAGAATTTAAAGAATTGGTAGTTTTTTTAAATGAAATGTGGAAAAATAAAATTTCACCTTCAGAAACTCTTCTAAATGTGTGGAATTTTTATAAACCTGTATTTGAAAGGGTTTACTATGAAGATTATTTTAAACGAGAAAAAGATATAGAAGGTCTTATAGCTCTTTCAGAAAAATATAAAACTTTGGAAGAATTTTTAACTGATTTGGTATTGGAGCCTCTGGAAATTTCGGATGTAGAAAAGCCTGTTAAGGATGAGGATTTTCTCGTTCTTTCAACTGTGCATTCTGCTAAAGGGTTAGAATGGCATACTGTATTTATTATTTCCCTTATAGAAGGTAGATTCCCTTCTATTTACAGCATGAATAATGAAGAAGAACTTGAAGAGGAAAGAAGACTTTTTTATGTAGCAGTTACCAGAGCAAGGGAAAACCTTTTTCTTATTGCTCCTATGACAGTTTATATACCTGGTGAAGGAAAAACTCTGGCTAAACTGTCCCGTTTTGTAAAAGAAGTTCCTCCATCTCTACTGGACTATTATAAAGAAAAAATTGAAAATATACCGTCAGATAACGGTAAAAAGTTTAAGGTAGGAGATATGGTAAAGCATCCCCATTTTGGGGTAGGAGAAGTTGTAGAAATATTAAGCTCAGAAAAAATTAAAGTCTTTTTTGAGGAAAAAGGATCCACCCTTCTACACCTTAAATATACAAATCTGGAAAAACTTATAACCTAAGGGAAATGTTATGGATAAAATAAATCTTTCAAATAAACTAAAAATTTCTGTTTTGACCAGAAATGTTCAATTAAGCTCTCTCAAGTATCTCCCTCAGCCTTTAAAAATTGACTTAAATAAAACCTTGGAAAAGGCATTAATTTTTTATCGACAAAACTTTTTAAAAGGCACATTAAAAATTTTAAATGACCAAGAAATCTTGCTTTTAAAATCTTCAAAAGACCCAAATTTTTCAGAAGGAGAGTTGCTTATTATCATTATTCCTCAAAATGAAATAAGATATGTTTTTCAAACATTAGTAAAAGAAGTTACACAGGAAGGATATATACTGAAAATTTTGAATCCAAGATATGATAAAAGGTTAATTTTAAAAAATCCTATTCCTGTATTTGCTTCTTATATTTCCCACAATTTATTTCTGAATTTTTTACAGAAAAATTATTTTTTAATAAGAAATTCCAACTTTTCTTTAGAAAATGCCTCTGAATTAAAAGATCTGCAATTTTATGATCTTATTTTTAATGAAAACAATCACATCGATGATGAATTTAAAAAAGCTATAAATACTTCTCAAATTCAAGGCAAAATTGTAGATATAAGCAGTGGCGGATTATGTATAAAAATATCCACTGCTCTAAATATTCCAGAAAATACCCATTTGATATACACAAAATTTGAGATATCCACTAAAAATAAAAGCATTAAATTCGGTCTTCTTTGCCATCTAAAAAATCATCGTTTAGAAGGACAAAACACATTTATGCATCTTGCTTTTTTAATACCTTTTAAACCTGAAGTGTGGCATAAAATAGAGGAAATACTGAAACCCTTAGTGAAGTAATGCTTTGCACAACTCTAAAGCGAAATTCAAGGAATTCTCTTTACTTTTAACAATAATTTTTGTTAAGTTTTTGTCTCTTTTAAAATTGTAAATACTTTTTAGACTTCTCAACACTTTTTTAAACCGAGAAAGATCTTCCTGGTTTTTTGTAAGGATAATAAGACTACTGCCTTTTTCCTCAATCAAAGGAATTTTGAGTCTTCTCATATAAAGTTTTAAAAGAAAAATCTTAATCAAATTTTCAAAGGGATCGGGAAGTTTTCCGTATTTGTCATTTACTAACTCGTAGAATTCTTTAAGCTCTTCTTCGGTTTTAATAAGAACAAGTTCTCTGTAAAGGCTCAATCTTTCTTCTGGTTGAGGAATATAGCTTGTGGGAATGTAAGCTGAAACTTTTATATTAACCTCTGGCTCCCAATCCTCAATTTCTTCGCCTTTAAGAGCTTTAATTGTATTCTCAAGAAGTTCCAGATAAAGTTCATATCCTACAGTATTAATATGACCTGACTGACGAACTCCGAGCAATTCCCCGGCTCCACGAATTTTTAAATCACTCAAAGCCAATCTAAATCCTGAACCAAGTTCTGTAAACTGAAGCAATGCTTTTAGTCTTTTTTGAGCTTCCTCTGTTAACCCCTTTAATGTGGGAACTAAAAGGTAGGCATAAGCAAGTTCTTCTGATCTTCCCACCCTTCCTCTTAATTGATAAATATCTGCAAGACCAAACATATCAGCTCTATTTATTATTATGGTATTAGCAGAAGGGATATCTATCCCGCTTCCTATTATGGGTGTGCAAACAAGCACATCCACATCTTTATTTAAAAACTTATACAAGTTTCTTTCTATAAGTTCAGCTGGCATCTGCCCGTGAATAATTTCTATTTTTGCCTGTGGAACAAGTTTGTTTAAATACCTTGCTAAAGAGCTTAAACCTTGAATTCTCGGATTAACAAAAAATACCTGCCCTCCCCTTTCCAATTCTTTTTCTATAGCACTTTTAATAATTTGAGGCTCAAATTTAGCTAAAACCGTTTTTATAGGCTTTCTTCCAGGGGGTGGAGTCTCAATCACAGAAAGGTCAAATATATTGAGTAAACTCAACTGAAGACTTCTTGGAATTGGGGTAGCAGAGAGAGAAAGAACCTTTACGCTTTTTTTTAGCTGTTTAATTTTTTCCTTCTGCTTAACACCAAATTTGTGCTCCTCATCTATAACAAGCAGCCCCAAATCTTTAAAAACAACATCTGAAGAAAGCAATCTATGGGTTCCCACAACTACTTTTATATCTCCTTCTGCAAGTTTCTCCAAAGTTTCTCTTTGTTCTTTTTTAGACCTTAACCTTGAAAGAACCCCTACTTTTATATTAAAAGGCTCTAAACGAGCTTTAAAGTTTCTATAATGTTGTTCTGCTAAAATAGTTGTAGGAACTAAAAAAGCCACCTGTTTCCCTGAATATGCTACGAGAAATATAGCTCTCAAAGCTACTTCTGTTTTTCCAAAACCAACATCACCTACTAAAAGCCTTTCCATAGGTTTTTCATCGCAAAGATCTTTTATTATTTCTTCTATAGCTATCTGCTGATCAGGAGTTTCTTCATAAGGGAAAGTGGAAGAAAACTCTTCATAGGCAAGTACAGGAAATTTTAAAGCATAACTTTTTAATGTTTTTCTCTCAGCATAAAGAGCAAGCAACTCCTGAACAACTTCTTTCAATTCCTGCTCTATCTTTTTCTTGCGATTAATAAAGGATTTCTTGCCAAGTTTGTCAAGTTTGGGCTCTTTTTCACTAACTCCTACATAAGGATAAAGTTCATTTAAACGACTAACAGGTAAATAAAGCTTATCATTCCCTTCATATTCAATCTGTAAAAATTCCCCTTCTACTCCATTAACTTTTAAAAAAGTCAATCCTAAATATTTTCCTATTCCATGATATTTATGAACAACAAAATCTCCTGGTTTTAAATCTTCAAATTTTCTAAAATGGCTTTTTACTCTCTTAAGAGCTGTTTGAGCAATTTCCTTTTTTAAGGAAACCTTTCCAAAAAGCTCATATTCTGAAGTAATCCACAGAGACCATTGGGGTAAATAAAATCCTTCTTTTAATGTTCCTTCTTTAATCTCCAGATTTTTAAAATCATTCACTCCTCTGAATTTAAGTCCTTCCTGAACTGTTTTTCTGGTTTTTTCATCAAAAACTACAAAAATAACTTTTTCTCCATCTTCCAGAGATTTTTTAAGAAGTTTAAAAGCCTGATCTATTTTATTGATCCCCTGAATATCTCCTACATTTTTTTTAGAAAGAAAAAATTTAAGTCCTTCCTCTCCACTTTCAAAGGGTATTTCCCTTGCTATTATTTTTCTCCAATTTTTTACAAAATCATAAAATCCCTCTACAGGAAGGTATAAAAATGACTCATCAAAAAAAAGTCTTTTCTTTTCTCTTTCTTTTAAAGCATTTAAGTAGATTTTATCCCAGAATTTTTCTGCATTCTTTTTTATCAAATCGGGCTCGTAGAGAATTATCAAGATTTCCTTATTCTTTACATTTTCCCATATCGGATTTAACCTTTCATAAAAGATGGGAAACAGAAATTCTTTTTTTTCAAAAACATATCTATTTTCTATTTGATTAAGAATTTCAGTAAAAAGAGTATCTGGAATTTTGCCTTTGAATTTAAAAAGATTTTTGTAAATAGCTTCCATATTTTCATGGAAAAATATTTCTCTGCTGGGTAATACTGCAAGCTCTTCAAGATAAGAAAAACTTTTTTGAGTTGTTGGGTCAAACAATTTCAACCTTGTTATTTCATTTCCGAAAAATTCAATTCTTACAGGAAAATCATAATTAGGAGACCAGAGATCTATAACTCCTCCCTTTACACTAAAAGATCCTTTTTCTCTTACCGTTCCTACTCTCTCATATCCCAGATCCAAAAGTTTTTTTAAGAAGTTTTCTCTATTGATTTTTTCTCCAGGAATTACATAGTAATAAGCTTTTTTTATATCTTCTCTTGATATAGTTTTTCTTAAAAAAGCTTCTATTCCCCCAGCTAAAATCTTAATCTGAGGAAGTTCCCAGAGAATTTTTATTCTTCTCAATTCTTCCTCAGGGATAGTATAGACTTCTGAAAAAGGTGGAACATCTGATGCTGGATAAAGTTCTGCTTTTTCTGAAGCGAAAATATTCAAGGCTGAAACAAATTCAACAGCCTGCTTTTCTTCAGGAAAAACAGCTAAAATGAACACATCCTTAAAAAACTTTAGCTGAAAAGATAAAAAGTAAGCAAGAAAAGAAGAATTTATCCCTGAAATAAAAAATTGTTTTTTATAATCTTTATTTTTTAAAAAGTTTTCAAAATTATGAAATTTAAACATTATCACTTCTTATTCTTTTTAAAGTATGAATTTTCAACTTTTCAATTTTATATATTAAATTTTAGGTTATTCTCTAACTTTTTCAATAATTCACTTAAAGAAGCAATAATCATCTTGACAAAATCTAAATATAAGCTATTTTAAGGATTGAAATTTTTTAGAGGAGGTTTCTTGGTGCTTGCTGTAATAAAAACAGGAGGAAAGCAATATATTATAAAACCTGGTGATCGTTTAAAGGTAGAGAAGATTGAGGGAGAAGTAGGAGATGTTATTGAAATTAATGAGGTCTTATTAGTAAAAAAAGACGAAGATATTAAAATTGGCAAGCCTTTGGTTGAAGGTGCCAAAGTTAAAGCTTCCATTGTTGAACAGGGAAAAGGTCCCAAGATTATTGTTTTCAAGAAAAAGGCTAAAAAAGGATATAAAAGAAAAAAAGGACATAGACAGCTTTATACTACTATAGAAATTAAAGAAATCCTTATATAGGATAAGGAGGGAAAAGTAAATGGCTCATAAAAAATCAGGTGGTGCCTCAAGAAATGGAAGGGATTCTCATTCCAAGCGTTTGGGTGTAAAAAGATTTGGTGGACAGTATGTTAAACCTGGAGAGATTATCGTTAGACAAAGAGGTACTAAAATTCGTCCTGGTTTTAATGTGGGATTAGCAAAAGACTATACTATCTTTTCAAAAATTGAAGGTATAGTAAAGTTTGAAACAAAAAAAGGAAAAAAAGTAGTAAGTGTCTATCCAGTTTAATTGTGTATAAATAGCTCAAATTTTTCTTGTCTTTTCTTTAATTTTTGTTAAAATAATTTATGTGCTTAAATTAATTTTTTTGTTTTTTTTCAGCTATATTTTAGGTTCTATTCCTTTTGCCCTTCTTGTTGCCTTACCTCAGGGTATAGATCCCAGAAAAGAAGGTAGCAGAAATCCAGGTGCTACAAATGTAGCAAGACTGCTGGGGAAAAAATGGGGCATTGTTACTTTCTTAGGTGATTCTCTAAAAGGTGTTTTAGCTCTTTTTATTGCTTTTTTGCTCTTAGATAAAATTTCTTATTCTGAAGAATTCATCCTGGCAGGAACAGCTTTTTTTGCAGTTTTAGGACATCTTTTTTCTGTGTTCCTTAAATTTAGAGGTGGAAAAGGTGTAGCTACAACAATTGGAGTTTTTTTAATTCTTACCCCCAAAGCAATGTTTATTTGCTTAGGAATTTTCTTCATAGCTGTTTTTTTATCAAATTATGTATCAGTGGGATCTCTTTTAGCAACTGCCCTGCTCCCTTTAACCATTTTTCTTACAGGTTATTCTTCCGAATATATATTATGTAGTTTCCTTTTAGCTATACTAATATGGATAAAACACAAAGATAACATTAAAAGACTTCTAAGAGGTGAAGAAAAAACCTGGAAAAAGGTTAAAAGATGATAGATAGAATTAAGGCTAAACAAGAAGGTATAGTTATTGATGAGTTGATAATAAAAGTTTCTCCTGATGACATGTATCTATATCTGGAAATGGATCCTAACGATCCTGTATTAATAAGTATTCTACAAGAAAAGTGGGAAAAAGTAAAAACTGTACTAAAAGAAAACAAAATTAAAGGAGTATTAGAAGAACCGAAATTTGTTAATAACATGCTGATTGTTGCTAAAGGTATACCTCCCAAAGATCCCATTCCAGAAAAAATAGAATTTTTTGATAAGTTTTTACCTGTCTTACAAAGAGATAAAAATTTAGAACAAAAATGTAAAGAGGCTTCTGAAAAGGAAGCAGAAGATTTAAGGGATCTCTGTCAAAGTATAATTTGTGCTAAAAAAGAAGAAGCAATAGGAAGATGGTATCCTTCAATACCAGGAACTCCTGGAGTAAATATATGGGGAGACCCTATTGAACCTCCTCCTCTTCCCGAAAGGCCTCCCTTCACACTTGGAAGCAATCTATATATTGATGAAAAAGACAACTTAATCAAAGCCAAAGAAAGCGGAGTTTTAATAATTGAAAAAGACACAATCGAAATATATCCGGAATATACCCTTAAGAGCGATGTAGATTTTTCAACTGGAAATGTATATTTTATAGGTAAAAAGCTTACTATAGAAGGAGATATTAAATTTGGATTTAAAGTAATATGTGAGGGAGAACTTGAACTGCATGGTGCAACAGAAAACAAGGTGTATATAGAAGTTAAAGGCCCTTTTATTTGTCAAGGAATTGTAAGAGGTGAGGAAACAAAATTAAAAGTAAAAGGAGATGCTGAAATTAAAACTGTGGAATATGGTATACTTGAGATAGAGGGTGATCTTAATGTTACAAATTATCTAATATTCTCAAATTGTACTGTCTATGGAAATCTTATTGCTACTTCAGGAAAAGGGATTATCTATGGAGGAGAGGTTAAGTGTGGAGGGAATGTTTCCGCAAAAATTTTGGGTAACGAAAATCACATACCTACAAAAGTTTTTGCAGGATATAATCCTTCACTTATGAAACCTTATAAAAAAGCTTTGGAAGATGAGATAAAGATAAAAAAAGTCTTAGAAAGACTTGAACAGGGTATAAAGTTGGGTAAAAAACTCAAAAAATATGGAAAATTAAGTGAACAGAAAGAAAAAATTTTATTGAAACTGGAAGAAGAAGCTGAAAAATGTTATAAAAGCTTAGAAAAAATAAAAGAAACATTAAATAATTTGAAAAAATTAATCGCTGAATACAAATCAAAAACTATTAAAATTCTGGATAAAGTTTATGCAGGTGTTACTCTTGGTATTACAGATATTACCTATACTCTAAGTGAGGATAAAATGGGTACAGTCACCTTTTACCTGGAAGCCGATAAACCCATGTTTAAAGATTAAGTTTTATGGAAAAAAATTGGGAAGAATTTTTAGAAAATTTAGCTTTAGAGATAAAAAAAGAGATCATAGAAAACTATCTTTCAGAAAAACTGTTTTTAGAGGAGGAGTGGGAAAACTATCAGAACTTCTTAGAAAATCTAAAAAAATTTCAAAAAAAGGTCTTTAACAATTCCTGGAGAATATATTTTTTACTTAATAAAGATACTAACTTAATTGAAGAGTTTGAGGAAATCACCTCTTTCCCCCTTAAAGATACATGTAAAAAAAGCATAGAAATATATAAAAATACTTACGGAATTTCTGAAAAAGAATTAAAAAAGAGGCTTTTTAGTAATATATTTTCTCCCTTTGGATTCACTTCTAAAGGAAAGTTTGTAAAACTTTTTTATAACATATATAAACGCTTTTATAATGTTTTGCTTAACTATTTAAAAGAATATAAAAAAGCTGAAAAAAGATATAACACTTTAAAAGAAGAAACTGAAAAGTTTCACAGGGCTTTTAATCTTTCCTATATCTTGGATTTTTTTAAAAAACTTGAAGTTTCAGAAGAAATGGGAGAAATTGAAAACAGAGAAAAAGTTATAGAAGATCTTGTAGAAAAACTCAAAATACCCATTCCTAAAGCATTGGAATCTAATTTTACAAAATATTCTCTGATCCCTTCTCCTACCAAAATTGCTTCAAAACTTTCACAACTTGCCAAACGCTCATTTAAAAAAAATCCAGAAAATGCAAAGGAAATTTTAAGTTTTCTTATCTAAAAAATGCTTATCAATAAAATTAAAAAATATATAGAAACATTTCAGTTATTTCAAAAAGGAGATAGAATTTTACTGGGGATTTCAGGAGGTATTGACTCAGTTACCCTTTTAGAAATTTTTTATCTTTTAAAAAAAGACTACAAGCTTGATCTTTTTGTTTCTCATTATGACCACAAGATCCGTAAGGACTCTTACAAAGATGCTCTTTTCGTATATCAGCTCTGCAAGGAAAAAAATATTCCCTTTTTTTATACTGCTTCATCAGTTCCTGCTTATGCAAAAAGAGAAGGTTTAAGTTTAGAAATGGCAGGAAGAGAATTGAGATACAGGCTCTGGTATAATTTGGCTAAAAAATATGATTTTCAAAGAATTGCACTTGCCCATCATTTGGACGACCTTGTAGAAGAAATATTTATGAAACTTATAAGAGGAACTGGTAAGAGAGGGCTTGCTGGAATTCCAATAAAGAGGGAAGATTTAATTATAAGACCTCTTTTACTGATTACAAAAGAAGAAATCAGAAAATTTGCTTTGGAAAGAGGCTTGACCTGGAGGGAAGATGAAACTAATAGAGATTTAAGATTTTTAAGAAATAAAATAAGACATATTCTCATTCCCTTTCTGGAATCTAATTTTAATAAAAAAATTAAGGAAAATGTAAAAAAAACGGCTCTTTTAATAGCTGAAGAAGAAGAACTTATTGAAGAACTTGCTAAAAATAAATTTAAAGAGATAAAATTCTATTTAGAAGGCAATTTAGCTTTAAAACTTCACGAACTCAAACAAATTCATCCTGTATTAAGAAAAAGAATATATTTTATTGCTTTTAAAGAGGCAAACATTCCTTTATTTAGAATAGGCTATTCTCATCTTGAAAGTCTGGAAAATTTGATAACTAAAAAAACAAAAGGGCCCGTATATCTTCCAGGAAATTTTTTAGCTTATAGAGGACCTGGTTATGTAATTTTTACAAAAAAGCTTTTTTCTTTTCCTTATTTTGAAATTGCGATTTCCAGAGATGGAGAATACCCATTACCCAACAATCAAATACTTAAGGTGTTTAAATCACCTTTTACCAAAGACTTCATAAAACCACCCAATAGCATGGTTTTCTCTGCTGAAAAGTTAAACTTTCCCTTTACAGTAAGAAGAAGAAAACCAGGAGATAAAGTGTATATATCATCTATAGGACATAAAAAACTAAAAAAATTTTTCTGGGAAAAAAATATCCCTTTTTATTTAAGAGAAAATATTCTATTAATAGAACATGAAAAAAAAATTGTGGGAATCTGGAATCTCTACATTCATCCGGAATATGAAGTAACTGAAAAAACAAAAGATGTGATAATTTTACAGCTCAATTAAACTTTTTGTTGATTTTATTAAAACTTGTAATAAATTTATTAAAAAGGGGGCACAGGAGGTTAAATAGTTTCTATGAAAAACTTAGGAAAAACTCTTCTCATATGGATAACAATAAGTATTTTGGTTTTACTTTTTTATAATTTCTTTTTTTCTGAAAAGGGCTTTTATTCTAATTTTAATACAAATATAAGTTATTCTGAGTTTCTGGCAAAGGTTAACAACGGAGATATTAAAGAAGTAACTATAGAAGGTAAAAAAATTACAGCAAAATTGAATTCAGGAGAAAGTATAATTACCTATGCCCCAGAGGATGCTGAGTTAATAACTCTTCTAAAGAAGAAAAATGTAAAAATTACTGCAAAACCAGAAAATCAAAATAGTTGGATTACATCTTTTTTGATTTCTTGGCTCCCCTTTCTCATATTAATTGTGCTTTGGATTGTTTTTTTAAAGCAGTTACAACCTGGCAATAAGCCCTTTTCTTTTGTAAAAAGCAGAGCCAAATTAATAAAAGAAGGAAACACTAAGGTTACTTTCAATGATGTAGCAGGAATAGAGGAGGTTAAAGAGGAACTTCAAGATGTGGTTGAGTTTCTAAAAAATCCTCAAAAATTTACTAAACTGGGAGCTCGTATACCAAAAGGGATTTTATTGGTAGGACCTCCTGGAACAGGAAAAACTCTTCTTGCTAAAGCTGTAGCTGGAGAAGCAGGGGTTCCTTTTTTTAGTATAAGTGGTTCTGATTTTGTTGAAATGTTTGTTGGTGTGGGAGCAGCTCGTGTAAGAGATCTTTTTACTCAGGCAAAAGCACATGCTCCCTGTATTATCTTTATTGATGAAATTGATGCAGTAGGAAGACAAAGAGGAGCAGGTCTTGGAGGGGGACATGATGAAAGAGAACAAACTCTAAATCAATTACTTGTTGAAATGGATGGATTTGAAACTGAAGAAGGTATTGTGGTTTTAGCTGCTACAAACAGACCAGATATTCTGGACCCTGCTCTTTTGAGACCTGGAAGATTTGATAGACAAGTGTTTGTCCCACCCCCTGATCTTAATGGTAGAGAGGCCATTTTAAAACTCTATACCAAAAAGTTTAAGATAGATGAAAATGTTGATTTCAAATCCTTAGCAAAAGGCACTCCAGGATTTACAGGAGCTGATCTGGAAAATATGTTAAATGAAGCAGCACTTATTGCTGCCAAGAAGGGAAAAGAAAAGATAGAAATTGAAGATCTGGAGGAAGCAAAAGATAAAATTATAATGGGTAAGGAAAGAAAAGGAGTAATTTTAAATGAAGAGGAAAGAAAAATTATAGCTTATCACGAGGCTGGGCATGCTCTTGTTGCTTATTACCTTCCTGATCCTGATCCTGTTCACAAAATAAGTATTATACCAAGAGGTCAGGCTTTGGGAGTTACCCAGCAGTTACCTTTAGATGACAGACACATATATACCGAAGACTATTTGCTTAAAAAGATCACTGTTCTTCTAGGTGGAAGAGTAAGTGAAGAGATAGTATTTAATAAAGTAAGCAGTGGTGCTCAAGATGATCTTAAAAAGGCTACTCAGATTGCAAAGAAAATGGTATGCAATTGGGGAATGAGCAAAAAATTAGGACCTGTAGCTTTTGGAAAAAGCGAAGAACACATCTTCTTAGGTAAAGAAATGTTTCAAATTAAAGACTTTTCAGAAGAAACTGCACGAATAATAGATGAAGAAATAAAAAATATAATTTCAAGCTGCTATGAGAAAGCTAAAACTATATTAACCGCTTCTTTGAATAAACTTCACAAAGTTGCTCATACACTATTAGAGGAAGAAACCTTAGATGCAGATAGATTTAAGTTCTTGCTTAATGAAAGCTAATTTTTATGCTTCCGCCTTTGATTTTGGGCTCTAAATTTTTAGACTGGAAAAATTGTCCCTATTTTGTTGGAGTATTAAATGTTACTCCTGATTCTTTTTCAGATGGGGGTAAATATTTAAACTTGGAAACAGCATTAAAGCGGGTTAAAGAACTTTTAGAAGAAGGAGCAGACATTATTGATGTAGGAGGTGAATCTACCCGCCCCTTTTCAGACCCTGTTTCAGAAGAAGAAGAGTTAAAAAGAGTTATTCCTGTGGTTAAAGCTATCAAAAGTGAATTTCCAGAAACTATCATCTCGGTAGATACATACAAAAGTAGAGTAGCTGAAGAAGCTCTGAAAGCCGGAGCAGATTTAATTAACGATATAAGTGCTCTGCGTTTTGACCCAAAAATGATTGAAGTGGTGAAAGACTTTGAATGTCCTGTTATAATTATGCATATGCAAGGAAATCCCAAAACCATGCAAATAAATCCTACCTATAAGAATGTAGTTAAAGAAATTAAAGATTTTTTGAGAGAAAGAATTGAGTTTTTAGTAAAAAAAGGAATTTCTTTCGAAAAAATTATAATAGATCCTGGCATAGGATTTGGTAAAACTTTCAATCACAATTTACAAATTCTTAGAAACCTTGATTCTTTTAAAGAACTTAACCGCCCAATTCTTATAGGACATTCAAGAAAAAGTTTTATAGGTGAAATCATTAACAAACCACCTTTAAAAAGAGACGGAGGAACTATAGGTGTTTCTCTCTTTGCCTATTTAAAAGGTGCTCATTTTCTGAGAGTTCACAAAGTTGACATTAATAAAGATGCAATCACCACTTTTAAAGTTCTAATGAAAAATTGAAGAAGGAGCTTGTTTTTGGATTTTTATTTAAAAAAATTACTGGAAGTTCTAAGAGCTCTAACTTTAAAAGATTTTATAGATATAGCTATTGTAACTTTTCTAATATATAGAATTCTTCTTTTAATTCAAGGAAGCAGAGCTTTTCAGATGGCTGCAGGATTAACTATAATAGTTTTAATGTATCTTATATCAGATATGTTCCAGCTTTTAACTTTAAACTGGATTTTAAATACGTTTATGTCTTCTATATTCATTTTAATTATTATTGTGTTTCAGGACGATATAAGAAAAGCTTTAGCTCAAATTGGGAAGCCTACTTTTTTAAAAATTCAAACTGAATTTTCTCATGGTATAGAAGAAGTTGTAAAAGCTGTAATAACCTTAGCAGAAAAAAGAATTGGTGCTCTTATTGTTTTTGAAAGAGAAATAAGTCTAAAGGATTTTTTAGAGGGTGCCACTGTATTAGATTCAAGAGTAACAAAGGAGCTTCTTGTAAGTATCTTTAATCCCAAAAGTCCTTTACATGATGGAGCGGTTATAATTAGTAAAGGAAAAATTCTTGCTGCAGGAGTTATCTTGCCTCTCTCTACAAATCCAGATATAGCTAAGGATCTTGGCACAAGACACAGAGCAGCTATAGGAGTTACAGAAATTACAGATGCAGTTGCCATAGTTGTTTCTGAAGAAACAGGTTATATTTCCTTAGCAGTGAGTGGTAAAATAACAAGAGACGTCACTCCTGCTACTTTAAGAAAAATGCTTTCACAACTTTTAGGATTTGAATCAAAAGCTCCTTGGTGGGTAAGAATAGGTTATGAAATTCAAAAGGGAACATAAACTAAAAATTGTTTCCTTTCTTTTAGCTATCACTCTGTGGTACTTTGTGGTTTTAGGGAAACCTGTAGAAAAAAATCTGGAAGTTCCTATCCTATGGAAAAATTCCAGATCTAATTATTTAGTAGAATTAAGCCCTTCTGAAATTATTCTAAAAATAGAAGCTACAAGGAAAATATTGAGAACTTTTCCTAACAGAAATCTAAAATTAGAAATTGATATTTCACGATATTCTCCGGGTATTTATCAAATAAGAGTCCCCATAGAAAAACTAAAGCTCCCTTCAGAATTGAAAATAAAAGAAGTAAAACCAGACTTAATTACTTTAATAATCAAAAAACTGGGCACCAAGAAGGTGCCCATAAAACCTTCTTATGAAATAGAAGAAAACTTTCCTAAAAATTTTAAACTTATAATAAAACCTTCTTATGTTACGATAAAAGGTCCTGTAGAAAATCTTACCAATATTCGTTATATAACAACTCAACCCATAAATATTTTAAAATTAAAGATAAAAAAAGAAATAGAAGCAGATTTAGTTCTTCCTTCTGGAGTTTTATCAGTACATCCTAAAAAAGTAAGAATAATCTATAAGGAATAGAAGGAGGTTAAGAAACATTATGAAAAAGAAACTATTCGGAACTGACGGGATAAGAGGAGAGGCAAATGTTTTCCCAATGCTTCCTGAAATAGCACTTCAGGTAGGAAGAGCAATAGGTTATCTATTTAAAAATCATAACACCCATTTAAGCAAAGTACTCATCGGAAAAGATACCCGTCTTTCTGGATATGTATTTGAGTCTGCACTTGTTGCAGGGCTATGCTCTATGGGAGTTTCAGCTTTATTGGTAGGTCCTTTACCTACTCCAGCTATAGCTTTTTTAACCAAAGATATGAGAGCAGATGCAGGGGTAATGATTTCTGCTTCACACAATCCCTATTATGATAACGGAATAAAGATTTTTGATAGAAGTGGATACAAATTACCTGATGAATTAGAAGAAAAAATAGAAAATCTTATCTTTGATGAAAATTTCACTACCCAGAGATGTTTTAAAGATGAACTTGGTAAAGCTTATAGAATTAAAGATGCTCCTGGAAGATATGCAGTACACTTAAAATCAGCAGTTCCTTCCTATATAAACTTCGAGGGACTAAAAATTGTTATAGATTGTGCAAACGGAGCTGCCTATCAAATAGGACCTCAAGTTCTGGAAGAACTTGGAGCAGATGTTATTGCTATAGGGTGTAATCCTAATGGAATTAATATAAATGAAAACTGTGGTGCTTTGTATCCCGAAAAAGTAAAAAAATTAGTTATTGAAAAAAAAGCCCATATCGGGATAGCACTTGATGGGGATGGAGATAGAATTGCGGTGGTTGATGAAAAAGGAAATTTGATAGATGGTGATGACATACTGGCTCTTTTTGCTCTTGTTTTTAAAGAAAAAGGTATTCTTTCTAATAACGCAGTAGTTGGGACTGTCATGAGCAATCTTGGCTTAGAAAAATTTTTTAAAAAACATGGAATATCTTTTATTAGAACTCAAGTTGGAGACAGATATGTACTTATGAAAATGAAAGAAATTGGAAGTATTCTGGGAGGTGAAACCTCAGGACATATTATTTTCCTTGACAAAGCAACCACTGGAGATGGTCTTCTTACAGGAATAAGACTTATTTCTCTAATAAAAGAAAAAGAAAAATCTCTTTCAGAACTGGTGCATCTTTTTGAAAAATTTCCTCAGGTAATGATAAATGTGAAGGTTAAAGAAAAAAAGCCAGTAGAAGAAATAGAAGGACTTGAAAAAAGAATAAAATTAGCAAAGTCTAAATTGGGAAAAGATGGAAGAATTGTAATAAGACCTTCTGGAACAGAACCTAAGTATAGAATTATGGTTGAAGGGAACAAGAAAGAGCTCATAGAAGAAATAGCCCAAGAACTTGCTAAATACATAGAACAAAAACTTAATTAAATGAAAAAATTTATTATTTTTCTATGGATTCTTATGTTTATTGGCTTTTTCTTAGGAATAATGTTAGGTGGAAATGACTTTTTAAAAGAAAGAGCTTCAATCATTTGCCTTTCCTGTATGGGATTAGAGGAATGAAAAGAAGATGGTTTCAACTGGTTTCTACCTTTATCCACAACGGCTATCCTGGTTTCTTAATAACTAATAATATTTATACAGGCTTTTTAAAAAATTTTTGTGGTCCTGGACTAAACTGCCATTCCTGTCCTGCAAGTCTTTTTACCTGTCCCCTGGGAATTTTACAAAATTTTTTCATATCTATAAGACTCCTTCCCTGGCAGGTTCTAATTGGTTCTTTTTTTTATATTCTTAGTTTTCTTCTGCTTTTTGGTCTCCTTCTTGGAAGATTTATATGTGGATGGTTATGTCCTTTTGGATTTTTTCAGGATCTTATATACAAAATACCTTTTTTTAAAAAACAAATACATATTCCCTCACAAATCCGATTTTATCTAAAATCTCTTTTTCTTATATTTTTCGTAATTGTTCTGCCTCTTTCTATAGTAAATGAATTTGGCTACGGAATTCTGTGGTTCTGCAAGTATATATGTCCAGCAGGAACCCTTGAGGCTGGATACTTTAATCTCTTAATTAAACCATCCCTTCTTTATCTCATAGGCCTGGTATTTTATTTAAAAACTCTTATCCTTTTATTTCTTATAATTTTATGCCTTATAGACCTGAGATTTTTTTGCAAAAATATCTGCCCTCTCGGGCTTATATATGGAACATTTAACAAAATAGGACTTTTAAGGCTTTCTTTTAGTCAAAACAATTGCAATTCGTGTAAAATTTGCGAAAAGGTATGTCCATCTAATCTTTCTATTCCTGAAGAAATAAATTCTATAGAATGTATAAGGTGTTTAAATTGCCTTAAAATTTGTCCTACCAAAGCTATAAAATTAGAAATGCGTAAGCCATATGAAGTATCCGATTGTAAAGCTTAATAAAAAAGGAGTAAAAAACTATCTGGAAAATCGTTTATGGTTTTCTTTTCAGGAAATTTCTCAGTTTGAAAAAATAAAAAATCAGATTAAACCAGGTTCTATAGTTAATATACTTTCTGAAGACAATTTTTTCTTGGGATGTGGATACTTTAATCCCAAGAGCTATTATTCATTAAAGCTCCTCACTAAAAAAAATGTAATTATTGACAAAAACTTCTTTTTAAAAAGATTTTCTGAAGCTTTAAAACTAAGAAGGTCTATCTATCCTCACGAATCCTGTTTCAGACTCATTTTTTCTGAAGGAGATTTTCTATCAGGACTTATTATAGATATTTACGAAAAAATAGCTGTAGTTCAGATACATACTTCGGGAATGGAAAATTTAAAAAACTTTATAATTGATGCCCTGAAAAATCTTTTGAATCCTCAAGCCATTGTTTTGAAAAATGATTTTTCTAAAAGAAAGGAAGAAGAACTTGAGCTTTACACAGAAATTGCTTATGGAAAAACAGAAGAAGTAATTTTGGTTGAAATGGATGAAATAAAGTTTCTTGTGCCTCTCTTAAAAGGGCAAAAAACCGGGTTCTTTTTAGATCAGAGAGAGAATAGAAGATTTTTAAAAAATTTAGTTAAGGACTGTATAATCTTAGATGGATTTTCCTATACAGGAGCTTTTTCATTCTATGCTTTGAAAGGAGGAGCTAAAAAGGCTTTCCTTGTTGATAGATCTGATTTTGCCTTAAATTTAGCTGAAGAAATAGCTAAAATTAATGGCTGGAAAGATAAAATAATAACTATACAGGGTGATGTTTCAAAAATTCTTAAAAATCCTCCTGAGACAGACATTATTATTCTTGATCCTCCAGCTTTTATAAAAAGTAGTAAAGATATAAAAGCTGGAGAAAAGAAATACGAAAATCTTTATTTTTCGGGAGTTAAAGCTTTGAAAAGAGGTTTTTATTTTGCTTTTTCCTGCTCTTATTTTTTAAAAATTGAAAAAATGAAAAATATACTTAAAAATAGTTTAAAAAAGCTAAACAAAGAAGGGACCATAATTTTTAATGGATTTCAAGCTCCTGATCATCCGGTAAACCCTTTTGTTGAAGAAACTTTTTATTTAAAAGGTTTAGGTATTTATATAAGATGATTTGTAAAGTATGCCAAAAGGAGAAACCTGTTATTTCTAAAATTTTAGAGGTTTGTTCTGAATGTATAAGAAATTCTCCAGAAAAAACAAAACCTTTTATAGAAAAAGCACATCAAGAAAGTAGAAAGCCCTTTAATCTTCCTCCTTTTCCTCCTTCTGCAAAAGAGGGTATAAAATGTAAAATTTGCGCTAATGAGTGTAAAATCTCTGAAAATGAGCTCGGTTTTTGTGGTTTAAGAAAAAACATAAAAGGGAGTCTCTTAGGCCCAACTTATAAAGAAGCTAAGGTTTCCTGGTATCTTGATCCTTTACCAACAAACTGCGTAGCAGACTGGGTATGTCCTGCTGGAACAGGATGTGGCTATCCTGAATATGCTTATAAACCCGGGGCTGAACATGGATATTACAATCTGGCAGTATTTTTTCATGCCTGCAGTCTAAATTGCCTTTTCTGTCAAAACTGGCATTTTAGAGAACTGACTTTAAAACCTGAAACAAGATCTATAGAGGAATTTTTAGGTGCTTTAACATCAAAGGTTTCCTGCATTTGCTATTTTGGAGGAGATCCTTCTCCACAACTTCCCTTTGCTATCAAAGCTTCAGAAAAAGCTTTAAAAAATAAAAAAAACAAAATCCTTAGAATTTGTTGGGAAACTAATGGCTTAATGAATAAAAATATGCTTAAAAAAGTTATTGAACTTTCACTTAGTTCAGGTGGTTGTATAAAATTTGACCTAAAAGCATGGAACGAAAACTTACACATAGCCTTAACAGGAGTTTCTAACAGAAAAATTTTAGAAAATTTTTCTTTTGTTTCCCAGTATATAAAGGAAAGACCAAAGGTACCTTTATTAATTGCAAGTACTTTAATTGTTCCTGGTTATATAGACGAAAAAGAAGTAAAAGATATTGCTGAATTTATAGCTGATTTAAACCCAGAAATTCCCTATAGACTGCTTGCTTTTTATCCTCACTTTTTTATGAAAGACCTGCCCTTAACCTCTAAAGAACTGGCTTACCGATGTTATGAAGTGGCTAAAAAAGCTGGCTTAAAAAGGGTATCTATAGGAAATATTCATCTGTTAAGTTAAAATTCAACAATTCCGCCACCTAAACTTTTTAACTTCCTTGCCTTTTCCTCAAAATTAATAACTTTGTTTTTAAAAATATTTAGAACTTCATCTTCTCCTATTTCCTTGCACTCTATTACTACTCCTTCAAGAATTATTTTTTGAAAATTTTCAGGAGAATAAAAAAACACATAAGAATTGATTTTAATTTCAGGTTCTAAATAAATAAGACATTCCTTAATAAATACTTCCTTAGAAATAAAGTTCTTAAATTTCTGATTTTCCTCCTTAGATTCTCTTTCCAATAAAAACCAAGGCTCCAGATATTCTCTTTTGATACAACCAATATATTTGTAGTTCAGAAATTTTCTATAATATTTTTCATAACCTGTTCTTTTTAAGACATATTTTTTTGTTATTATGAGATCTTTAAAGAACATTTGTTTTTTTGCATTTCTTAATCCTGAAAAATTCATATAGGTAACCATATCAAAAAGTCTCAGTTTTAATCCTTTATGTCTTTCAAAAGAATTGTTTAAATAAACGAATCCATTTTCCAGATATTGCCAAAGTTTTTCTTTTAGAAGTTCATTATAAAAACTCAGCTTTCTATTTTGGACTCTTAACTCTTCCAGCTCTGTTCTCAGGGTTCTTCTTGAAAGTCTTTTTATATACTTATTCCGATAAGACCTAAAACTTTCTGGATTTTTTTCCAAATTGATTTTTTCAAAAGCAAGATTTATTTCTAAAGCTTTTTTTGAGTCTCCCCCTCTGTCTGGGTGATAGGTAAATTGAAAAATCTTATATATGGCTTTTATCAGTTTAAACAAAATCTCTTCGTCAAGCTCTTTAACAATTTGAGGAGACAGTCCAAAAATTTCAAAAGGGTTCTTTTTTTCTCTCATGATTATATTTTATAATCCAAAAAATCTTTTAATACTTCAAAAACTTTTTCTCTCTTAATTTTAATTTCTTCCTCAGGTTTCTTCCTGGAAAAAATACCCACCTCATCAATTATAAAATGTAAAGCCATTACCTTCATTTGTAAAGAGTGAGCAACTGAAAACAAAGCCGATGTCTCCATATCAATTGCTTCTACCTTGTTTCTCCATCTATGTAAATGCATTTTTTCTTTTTCAAAAATAAGTGGAGCATCAACAGAAAGAATTTTTCCTCTTTTAAAAGAAATTCTTTTTGCAATTTCCTTTTCTACTTTTTTAAAAATACTTCTATCAGGATAAAAAACCCTTTTCTTGGGAAAATAAAATCTACTTACACCTTCTAAAGAGTAAGCTTTTGTTGGCAAAAACAGATCTCCTTTAATTAGTCTGGGATTTACCTTTCCAGCCCACCCTACTCCAATAATTTCTTTTATTCCTAAGGAGTTCAACACCTCTATAACTATCCCTACAAGAGGAGCTCCTATCAAAGGACCTAAAATAAGAGCTTTTTCGTTATATCTAATTTTTAAATTCAAAAAACCTGCCTTTTTATTCATAAAAAACCTGTTCTTGGCATAATTCCATTCAGGCAGGGTAAAAAAAATAACTGCCCTTGAACCTGTTTCAATTTTTAAATCAGGCAAGAACATTATGCCTTTTTATCCCCTTTTAATCTATATTAATTTTATTTATTCTGTATTCTATAATCAGCTTTTGAAAATCTCTTTTATTAAGTGGATTTTCAGAAAAATAAAAAAGATGAGACCCACATCTACAATCAGAAGCTCCAAAACCAGAAATTATCTCGTCAGAAATTAAAGAGAGTGCTTTTGCAATTTCACACTCCAATTTATTAGAAATTCTTATAGGAATAGCCTTAAGACTATGTCCTTTTGGAACTAAATAATCTATATGCCATCTTGTTTTTTTATTCTTTCTAAAATGTCTATTAATCCTTTTGGTTAAATTTTTCATAGCCGAACCCACATATACATAAAATCCGTTCTCAAAAACTTTTTCTCCCAGACTTCCAATTTTTATCTTTTCTCTACTTTTAAGCTCAAAAACTAAAAGATATATTCCTTTATCTTCTATTTTTTCAAGAATTCTAAAAGGTATTTGAAGTTTTTTTATTTCTTCCACAAAAGTAAAAGTCTTGTCCCACTTAATGGCAACTGCTTTTACTTCTATACTATCTCTTTTTTCAAGTAGGGCTTTAGAAAATTGATAATCAATGTGATAAGCAGGAAGAAAATAATTTATTTCTGGATTCATCACTACAAAGAGAACCCCTCCCCTTAGACCCTCTTTTTGAAGTTCTGCAAGTTCCAAAATATGTCTGGTTCCTCTTTTAGTTTCTGCATCAGGAAACATTGCTATTTCCTTACCAAAAAGTGTGCAGGTTTTAACCTCAAGCACCATTTTTTCTGAGGTATACTTATTTCCCAACAAGAAATCAAATCTTGAAGAATTTAATTTAACCTTCTCTTTTAAAATCTTATAATCTTTCCAGAATTCAAACTTACCTTCTGCCACAAGTTTTTTTATTATCTTATTAGTTAAGTGAGTGTGAAGCAAAACATGGTGAGATCCATTTTTACAGGCTAAAACAGTATAGGGGAATTTAGAGGCTTTCTTGTTTTTAAAAAGTAAAAGTTCTTTCCCAGGTAGTAAAAGTTCCCAAAGTCTTCCTGGATTAGGTAAATAAGCAAATATTTCCTCATTTTCTATTCTTGCTTTAACTACAAATCGGTTAATTCTTTCTAAAAAAGTAGCTTTTATCTTTTTAAATTTAAAAGGATATTCAAGGACCATATTATCCATTTTACCTCAAAATTGTAATAAAATTTATAGTTTAATCTGCTTTTAATTAGATAAAATATATTTTACAATTAAGTGCTATGGGTTGTAAAAAGCTGGAAGGAGAGGAAATTTTAAAGAAATGGAGAAAAATCCGTCCTAAGGAAAGATTTCCCATAGCCGCAATTCTTGATAATATAAGAAGTGCCTATAATGTAGGATCAATTTTCCGAACAGCTGAATGTGCCTATATTTCTAAGCTTATTCTGTGTGGAATAACACCCTACCCTCCTCATCCCAAAGTAGAAAAAACAGCTCTTGGAACAACAAATCTGATTCCGTGGAATTATTTTGAAAAAACAGTTGAGGCTATCAAGGTTCTTAAAAAAGAGGGATTTAAAGTTGCGGTTCTTGAAATTACAGAACAAAGTATTCCTATTCAAAAAATTAAGAACGAAGATTTTCCCTTGGCTTTAGTGATAGGAAATGAGGTTACAGGAGTTAATGAGGAAGTGTTTGCTGAAGCAGACTTAATTATAGAAATCCCCCTTTATGGGGAAAAAGAATCCCTAAATGTAGCAGTAGCCTTTGGAGTAGCAATATTTAGCTTGCTTGAGAAACTTATTTATTAATTCCAGAATTATCAATAAAAAATTTTTCTTAGAAATGTTGATAGTAAGATGCTTCCTCTTATTTTTTGGTCTTAACATTTCTTGTTAATCAATTTTACCATGTGGCCTTAATTTTAGGGGACACCTCACATAATACCCCTTGCAATAAATAAATATTTCTTTATATTATTTTTAAAAGAACAAAAAATTTAGGAGGTAAATGAGTTATACTGTTTTTGGAAATACAGCAGGGTTAAAACCAAGTGAAATCAGAAAATTAGAACGTCTTTATAGACGAAAAATTCCACCTGTATCCATTATCACTCATGAATTAGCTAAAGAAATTGCTCAAATTTCAGCTGAACTTAATCGTCAGGTGGGAATTTTAATAAATAGAAAGGGTGAAATTGACTATGTTATAGTGGGTACTTTTAACAGAATAGAAATTCCTGAGCTTAGAGGTTATCGTGATCATATAGCAAGATTAAAAGGGCTAAGACTTATTCATACCCATCTTGTCAACAATCACAACAAGGCTAAAAATTCAGGACTTGATCAGGATGATCTTCTTGATTTAGCTCTTTTAAGACTGGATCTGGTCGGTGCTCTGGAAGTTAAGAAAGATGGAGAACCTGGTAAAATACATATTGCCCACATATTACCTGATCCAGAATTTTTCAGTGGTGCTATTTCTGAGGAAGAAGAAAAATTTTTTTACTTTTTAAAACCCTGTTATGTATGGGAACTGAAAGAAAACTTCTTAGAACTTGTTGAAAATTTAGAAGATGAATTGGAAAGAATTAAACCTCTCAAAGAAATTGATGAAAACAAGGATCGTGCACTTCTTATTTTTGTTAAAGAACCTAAGAGCTTATTTTTAGAGGAAAAAATAGAAGAACTTGAAGAACTTGCAAGAACTGCAGGAGTTAATGTAGTAGGGAAAATTATTCAAAAAAGGAGCTCTCCTGATCCAAGATATGTCATAGGAAAAGGTAAGCTTGTAGAGGTTATGATCACCGCCATGAGAAACAGAGCTAATTTACTTATATTTGATAGAGAACTTACTCCTTCTCAAGTAAGAGCTCTAACCGAAGTTACAGATTTAAGAGTTATAGATAGAACTCAGTTAATCCTTGATATATTTGCTCAAAGAGCTTCCTCAAGGGAAGGAAAAATTCAGGTAGAAATTGCACAGCTCAGATATAGTTTGCCTCGTCTAAGAGCAAAAGATGATGCCTTTTCCCGTTTAACAGGAGGAATAGGAGGAAGAGGTCCAGGAGAAACCAAATTAGAAATAGACAGAAGAAGAATAAAGGATAAAATTGCAAAGTTAGAAAAAGAATTAAAAAAAATTTCACAGGAAAGAGAATTAAGAAGAAAAAGAAGAAAAAAACTCAACTTTAAAGTAGTTTCTCTCATTGGCTATACCAATGTGGGAAAGACCACTTTACTTAACATGTTAGCAAAAACCAGATATCTGGCTGAAGATAAACTGTTTGCAACCTTAGATCCCGTCACAAAATTGATAAGGACGAAAAATGGCAAAGTATTTCTTCTTACGGATACAGTAGGATTTATAAGAGACCTTCCTGAAGATCTTAAAAGGGCTTTTAAAGCTACCTTAGAAGAACTTTATTCTGCAGATATTCTCCTACATGTAGTAGATATTTCTCATTCTGATTTTGAAAATCAGATAGAAACTGTAGAGAAAATTCTTGAAGAAATGGAACTTTTTCATTTGCCAAAAATTCTGGTATTTAATAAAATAGACCTCCTTGAAAAGAGAGAAAATTTTTCGCCTCAATGGTTAAAAAACTTAATTTCAAAATATGATGCTATCCCTATTTCTGCTAAAAAGGGATCTAATTTAGATATGCTTATAGAAGCTATAGAGGAAAAACTGTCTATTCTTGAGAAACCGGAGCTTGGGAGTTCTTCTGCTTCCTTGGGAGAGGAAAGTCTCCCCAAAGTTCTTCAAGAGCATAAACTTTTCTAATGGGTTCATAAAATATATGAACTATTACTGTTTCATAATCCATTATAATCCACTGCCCCAACTCCAAACCTTCTATACTAAGAGGTTTAATACCCAGTTTTTCTAATTCAAAACTGATAAATTCACAAAGTCCCTGAGTATGTTTTGTAGAACGGGCGCTACAGATTATAAAAAAATCTGCATAATCTACCTTTTTCCTTACATCTATTAAAACTATCTCTTCAGCTTTCTTATTTTCTAAAAGATTTACAATTTCTTTGGCTAAAACCTCGCTTATCATCTATATCTTGCCTTGTTGAACCAATTTGGCAAAGAATTCAAAACTTCTATCGTATGTTTTTTCGTATTCAGGAGGGAAACAACACCCTGGTAGCTGCCTCATTTTCAAATGGTACTGCAAACACTCACAACAGATACCTTTTTTTGGACAGGGTTCATAAGTGCAGTTACATCTTTTTAAATTTTCTTCTCTTTTGCATTCCATAATAACACCCTCCTATTCTACAGTTACACTTTTTGCAAGATTGCGTGGCTTATCTACATCACAACCCCTCAAAACTGCCATCTCATAAGCAAAAAGTTGTAAAGGGATTACATAAAATATAGGTAAAAGCTCATAAAAGGTCAAGGGAATTTCTACAAAGTCTTCAGTAATTTTTTTAAACTCTTCAGAGTTTTCCGAAACAAAAGCTATAATAGGACCTCTTCTTGATTTTACTTCTTCAGCATTAGAAAGTGTTTTCTCATAAATTACTCCTGTTTCTTTAGCAGAAAGAATTACTGTAGGAAAATTTTCTTCTATCAAAGCTATAGGGCCGTGCTTCATTTCTCCAGCTGCATAACCTTCTGCGTGAATGTAAGATATTTCCTTCAGTTTCAATGCTCCCTCAAGTGCTATGGGATACAGTATGTCTCTTCCCAGATAAAGACAGTTACCTATGTGACGCCACTTTTCTGCTAATTTTTTTACCCTTGAATGCACTTCCTCTGTAAACTTTTCAAGAATATGAGGAAGCTTTATTAAAGCTTCAATTTTTTCTTTGCTCTCATTTTCATTATAAAACAGCCTTTTTAAATAGAAGGAAAGAAGTATGAAAATCAATACCTGAGTTACAAAAGCTTTTGTAGAGGCAACACTGATTTCTGGACCAGCTTGAGTATAAAGAACAACATCACTTTCTCTAGCAATGGTGCTTCCCAACACATTACAAATGGATAAAATCTTTGCACCAAATTGTTTAGCCAGCCTCAAACCTGCCAGAGTGTCAGCTGTTTCTCCTGATTGAGAAACAGCTATAAAAAGAGTCTTTGAATTTATTATAGGAGCTCTATAACGAAATTCAGAGGCAAGATCTACCTCAACAGGAATTTTTAAATTCCTTTCTATTATATATTTAGCAACCAATCCTGCATGATAAGATGTTCCGCAGGCAACTATAAAAATCTTTTCTATATTTTTAAAAAACTCCTTATTAAGTCCTTCCTTGGAAAAATCTATTTCTTGCCTGTCAAGATCTATTTTCCCTAAGAGCGTGTGTTTCACAGCTTCTGGCTGATCATAAATTTCTTTTAACATAAAATGGGCAAAACCACCTTTTTCTGCTGAAGCAAGATCCCAAGAAATAACCACAGGATTTTTTTTTATTTCTTTTCCTTCTAAATCGAAAATCTCAACCCTGTCTTTATATAATATACCTACCTCACCATCATTTAGGAATAAAACATCCTTAGTAAAAGGTAGCAAAGCCGGTATATCTGAAGCCATAAAATTTTCCTTTTCTCCTATACCTATAACTATAGGGCTCTGATTTCTTGCAACTATTATAAATTCAGGATTTTCATTTGAAATAAGAGCTATTGCATAAGCTCCTTTTAATCTTTTTAAAGCAGAAAAAAAAGCCGATTTTAGTTCTAAGCCCGCATTTACATAATCCTCTATTAAATGGACTATAACTTCTGTATCAGTTGCTGACTTAAATTTGTGTCCCTTTTTTAGAAGTTCTTTTTTTAATTCATAGTAATTTTCAATAATACCATTGTGGACAATAGCAAGATTGCCTTTACAATCCAGATGAGGATGAGCATTTTCATCTGAAGGTTCTCCGTGAGTAGCCCATCTGGTATGACCAAGTCCTGGAGCTTCAGGTTTTTGAGGAACATTACTGAAAATCTTTTCCTCTAAATCAAATACCCTACCCTTTACCTTTATTACATTTATTTTTCCATCTTCCAAAAAAACCACACCAGCAGAATCGTATCCTCTATATTCAAGCCTTCTCAAACCTTCTAAAAGAATAGGCAAAACTTGTCTTTCACCTATGTATCCTATTATTCCACACATAACTTTAACCAACCTTTTCTCTTTTTAAGTTTTTTAGAAATTCTTCCCATTCCCAGGGAAGCAAATATTTCTTTCTGTTATTACATTCTTTACAGGCTGGAACTATGTTAATTCTATCTGATGTCCCCCCACGAGAAAGAGGAATTTTGTGATCCATAGTAAGTTCTTCAGGTTTTACTTTCTTACCACAATAGTAACATATACCTCTTTCCAGCTGACGTCTCCACCATCTGGTTTTTCTAAGCTTTCTTGCTTTTGCTTTTTCTCTTTTTATAAATTCTTCCAGAGTTAAAAACTCTCTTTTTTTCATCTTTCTCTATTTTTTATTATTTTTAAAATCTCGTTCATAACCTCTTCAGGAGTCAAGTATGAAGTATCTATAATATAAGCTCCTTCAGGAATAGTTAAAGGGGCAATTTTTCTTTGACTGTCCAGCCTATCTCTAAATTTTATGTTGTCCCAAACCTCTTTATATAAAAATTCCTTATCAATTTTCTCTTTTTCTGCTTTTTCTTTAAATCTTCTTTCTGCTCTTATTTTCTCATTAGCAGTCAAAAAAATTTTTACATCCGAATAAGGAAAAACTACACTTCCCATGTCTCTTCCTTCTGCAATTAATTTACTCTTTTCTGCAAGACCTCTCATAAATTCAGTTAAAAATTCCCTAACCTCTTTGATTGCAGAAATTTGAGAAACTGTATTTTCTACTTCTTTGTTTCTAAGCTCTTCTTTTATGAGTTTTCCATTCCAATAGATAAATGTTCCTAAAGGTGTAATTTCTATTTTTGTTTCTTTAAAAATTTTTCTCAAAAATTGAAGCAGAGCTTGTTTATCTTCTAAGTAAGTATTAAAGGGCTTTTCTGCATTTACTAAAAAATATGTTACCAATCTATACAAAGTTCCTGATTCTAACAAAGGGATATTCAATTTTTGAGCAAGCATTCTGGCAACAGTTGTTTTCCCGGAAGAAGCAGGACCATCTATAGTAATAATACGAATTTCTTCCATCCTTTTAAGATTGAGTAATTTTACCTTTTATTTCTTTTTTGTAAATACTATCCAAAACTCCATTTATAAAAGCTGGGGAGTCATCAGTTCCATAAAGTTTAGCCAGCTCTATAGCTTCATTTATAGAAACAACTTCTGGTATATCTGGTCTGAAAAACATTTCATAAATTGCAAGTCTAAGAATATTTTTATCTGTGAGATTTTGTCTTTCTAAGGGCCAAGAGGGGGTATATTTTTTTATTATATTATCTATAAAATCTATTTTTTCCGCTACACCAATAGCTAATTCTTCTCCAAATTTAAATATTTCAGGATTCTTTACATTGAAATATTTTTTATAATTATCAATAGCTTCATTGATAGAAATTTGAGCTGCTTCTTTCTGATAAAGAAGCTGTAGAGCTATTTCTCTTCCTTTTCTTCTCTTCATAGATTATATCATCTTTTCAGCAACAAATACAGTTAAATCACCCATTAAATTGGTGTAAGAACCCAGCTCATTATCATACCATCCGTATACTACAACCTGAGTAATAGGAATTTCCACATGAGTGCAAACGGTTCTACCTACCTCAGGAAGAGCTTTACAAATATCTACTTTAGCTAAAGCTGTTCTGGTGTGAGTTTCTGTTCCTTCGATAATGGTTGCAGCTCTTGGATACCCTATAATATCTGATGATACATTCTGTTCCATTGAAAAAATAAGGAAATCTTTGTATTTTGTATTTGCCGCCTCTTCGTATATTTTGTTAATCATATCTCTATTTATATGATTTTCTATACTTTCGTCTTGGATATTTACCGTAAGAATAATGAGACTTCCCGTGTTTAAAGGCACCCTTACACTTTCAGCCATAAATCCAATTTTCTGCATCTCTGGTATAACAAGCCCTAAAGCCTCAGCTGCACCTGTAGTGGTCAAAATAATATTGTTAAAAATACTTCTCATTCTTCTCAAATCTTTCTTACCCTCCTTAGGAAGTCTATCCAGAACCACCTGAGAACTTGTAGCAGCATGTACTGTAACCATAGAAGCAGAAAGTATTCTATCTGGACCAAAATAGTCCAGTAAAGGCTTAACCATAAAAGCTAAGCAAGTGGTTGTACAGGAAGCAGAAGAAATTATGTTGTGTTTGTTAGGTTGATACATCTCTTCGTTAATACCATAAACTACAGTTATTGCATCCTCTGGAATTCCTTTTTCCTTATTCTTTATTTTAAAAGGTGCAGAAACTATCACCTTTTCAGCTCCTGCCAAAAGATGCCCTCTTACAGAGCCCTTGGGATTTTCTGGATCAACATTAGGATCCCTAAATTTACCAGAACACTCTACCACTAATCTCACCCCTTCTTCTTTCCAGTTAATATCTTTGGGATTTCTTGTTTTTCTTAAAATCTTTACTTTAACACCATCCACATACATAGTTCCTTCTTTTTCGTTGAGATTTTCTATAACCCTTTTTCCTTTATGTCCATAAAGATAAACCGGTAACCATCCGTAGGTGCTATCTTTTTCTATATAACTGGCTATGTCAGAAAAAGAAGTTCCTACTTCTCTTCCCACATTAACTACTATTTCGTCAAAATATTTCCTTGCCACATGATGCCAAAGTGTAAGCTTACCTATTCTTCCAAAACCATTTATACCTAACTTCATAATCTCACCTCCCAATTTTTTTATCTTTAAAGTTTCTCTCCTTTATACAGGAGAGAAACCCTTAATCAGCTCTTCTACTTTACCTTTGAAAATCTGTCCACTCATACCGTTTAAGGTAATCCAATCTCCTAATTTTAAAATATGTGTGTTTATTTTTGCTTCTTTTTTAAACTCATTTATACTCAATTTTTCACAACCCACTACACAAACCTTACCAAGTCTTGAAGCTACAATTGCTGCATGTGAAGTCTGACCACCTCTTGCAGTAAGTATTCCATCTACTAAGGATATCTCTTTAATGTTATCAGGAACTGTATCATATCTCAAAAGTATTAAAGGATCTTTAGTAGACTTAAATTCTAAAATATCTTCTAAGGAAAATACAATTCTTCCAGATACAAGCCCTCCTGAAACACCTATCCCCTTACCGATCATTTTTAACTCATCTAATAATTTTTTATCAAAAAAATCTACATTTCTTTCCTCTCTTAAGATAATATCTCTTACTTGAAGAATATAGAGGTCTTCTGGGGTTTCACTTTCAAAAGTAAATTCTATCTCCTGATGCCCCCAGCCTTTTTCATATACAAGATAATAAGCAAATTTTAAAAGGCTTTTATAAATTTCTGGAAATGCTTCTTCTAAGGATGGTCCTTCTCTATTTTCAATTTTTCTTTGTTCCAAGGAGATAGGATAAACATTAACCAATCCGGATACAATGTCCTCTCCCTGATTATATGGTGTATAATCTCCCCATAAAATAATCCTTGGGAATTTCCCTACAGGTGAAGTGGTAAGTGTAACTCCTGTCCCAGAGGAAAGTGTTTTATTTCCAAATACCATCTGTTGCACTATAACCGCTGTGCCCCATTCTTCTGAGAGTTGCATAATTTCTCTATAAGCATTAGCTTTATAATTGTGCCAGGAATTTAAAATAAGCTCTATACCCTTAAAAAGCTGTTCCCATGGATCATCTCCTATAAACACACCTAATTTTCTAACAGAATTTTTATATAACAATGCCAACTCTCTCATCTGCTCCCCAGTAAACTCTTTTTTCTTCTTCACTTTGTACTTTCTTTTGTGTTCTCTCATAAGGTTATTAAAAAAATCTCGGGGAATCCCGTGAGACATTGCCCAACTTTGAATAAATCTTCTATAAGTATCCCAAGCAAACCAGGTATTTTTACTAATTTCTGCTAATCCTTCTATTATTTCCTCATTTGCTCCTACATTCAAAATGGTATTCATCATTCCCGGCATAGAAAGAGCTGAACCACTTCTTATACTTAGAAGTAAAGGATTTTTCTTATCGCCAAATTTTTTACCAGTTAAAGTTTCTAAGGTTTTTATATAATCTCTTATCTTTGCCTCATAATCCTTCCAAAGTTCCTCATATTTTTTTATCAATCCATAACATCTAAAGATCTCAGTAGTTAAAATGAATCCATAAGGAACTTTTACATTTATATTTTCTTCTTTAGCAATAACTGTAAGATTATATCCTTTTCCTCCAAGATAAATGATATCATTAACCAAAGGATTGGGTTTATGAACAAGAGAAATAGTTCTTCTCGTATCATAGCTAAGAAGCAGATTAAGATCTTCTGCTTCAACTTTATCTGAATAAGAGGAAAGAAGATCGTATATCTTTTTAAGAAATCTGTCTAAGTATTTTAAAACAAAAGCATTATCTATAATCTCTCTGATAAGCATCTCACTTATACAAAAATATGTTTCTTCTTTATTAGAAAGATTTTTGAAGTATCTTTTATACTTTTCTAAAATGTCCTCTGTATTAAGTGCGGAAAAAACTAAAGGAAATACTTTTAAAAAGGGACTTGTATAATATGCCTTTACAATATGCTGAACTCCGTCTATTAAACCTCTAAAGATGTCCAGATATTGCTTGTAAGAGAGTGGATAACTCTTAATAGAGCTTTCCAGAAGATTTAAATAGGTATCAAATTTTTGAGAAAGTATTCCATCAATATATAAGGCTTTTCTGAATACTTTTAAAACTTTCAAAATCTTGAAAAAAGATGCTTTTGTAACAAAACACAAGTTAAAGTTATCCAAAATTTTTTCAAATAAAGTATTAATCAAATATTCAATTCTAAATGTTAACCCAATGGCATCAAATTTTTTCTCTTTATACCTGCCATACATAGAAGGGATATCAACTGCTATATGTCTTTTGATCAAAATTTGCTCAACCGGAGTAAATCTTTCAGAAGACAAAATTATGCTTTCTTTTAGTTCTTTTAGCCAAGTCAACATTTTATCAATTTTATTTAAAGGATCCAGTTTTTTGTTGTTTAAGAGATTTTTTAAATCAGAAAGGAAAGGAAAATCCTCTGTTGAATACTGAGCTAAAAATGTATCTATATCCTCTAATACTCCATAGTATTTCTGATATTCCAGTTTATAGAGAAATATAACTAAATAGAGCTTGTCTTTAAAAACCTTATCAAATTCTATGCCGTCTATGTAGATTTTTATCTGATTTATATCCTCATTCAGGATTGATTTTAAATCATCTTTTTGAAGAACTTTCATTAAAGACTTTAATAGCTTTTGCATTTTTAAATGATATTCCTTTTCATGAGTAATTACCCTTTTATATACTTCATCAGGCAAATATTTTTTAATAAAACTTCCGTCAAGAGTTAACCAATAATTTAGTATATCCCTAATAAAATCCACTGCCAAACTTGAATTTTCTATATGCACAAATTTCCTTAAGAAATGAATCAGGTTGTCATTTCTTTGAAATATTTCATCTACCTCTGTAGAAAAATCTCTTATTAAACCCTCTGCACCTATCTCGTTATAGTAGATAGGCAAAATTTTGCAAAACTGTTTTACCAAGTTATAAACGGGCTTTATAGGAGAATTTAAAAGAGCGGTTATTTCCCTCTGAAACAGATCAGTATCTTTAATAGAAACTCCGTATAATTTTAAATTTAATATTAATGCAGAAAGAAGACTGCTACACCATTCTGGATTAACTTTAAAAATATCTAACCAGATTTTAATATTTAAGAGATGGTTGGGATTCTGTTTTATTTTCCAGTTGGTATCTATTCCTTTGATCTGTGGAGGCTGAAAACCAAATTTTATAATCTCATTTATAAGAACTTCAGCCAGATAAACATCCCTCTTATTTAAAATGCAAATTCCTATATTTTTTATACATTCTAAAGCAGTCCAAGGATAGAGATGAAGTTTTTCTTTTAAAATTTTAAAAAATTTAACCAAAAACTCGTCTAAGTTATGGAAAGATTTAGAATTGACCAAGTAAATAAGATTATTATTAACCTCTCTTATCAGCTCTTCGTGAATAAGTCTCAATATAGATATTTCTATAAGTTTAAACAAGAACAAAAGTTTTTTTTCTTCAGGAAAAATTGAATTGTCCAAAGAATTGATAAATTGGATAAGCTCTTTCAACTGTCTCAGGAGATCCAAATGATCTGGGAAATCTAACAAAGTTTCCAACTCAAAGCGTTGAGACATCAACTCTTTAATCATCTTCTCAAAATAAAAACTTTCCAAAACAAATTTTCCTCCTGTATAAGAAAGATCTAATTTATCTATATGTTTCTCTGCAAGTTTTTTCCAGAGACTATATGTAAGAACATAAGATCTTATAAGCAAGGATTTACAAATTTCTTCAATTTCTGGAGAAAAACCGAACTTTGTAAACTTAGATATCAATTTTTTAAAAGAATAATAATTCTCCAGGAAATTTAAAAAGTATTTTTCTGGAAGATTAGATATAGCTTTTAAAACTTCTTTAAGGATAGGGGCAATTTCCTGAAATGTTTTTTTATCTATAATATCAGCTGTTTTATCTAAAATGGAAAAAATTGCCTCGGCTGTTTTAATATTTAAATCTTTTTCTTCATTGAAAAATTTAAACAAAATATCAAAAATTAGCCAGTATCCTTTAATTTTTAGTTTATGATTGATAAGAAGAGAAAGATTTTTCAGAAAAAAGCTCCTAAACTCTTCTAAAACTATATAGCTATTCTTATAAGGATGAAAAACTTCCCTTAATAAGGTTTTTATCTGATCTCTTAAGGCTGGAAAACTGGAAAATATTTCTAAAAAAACATTATACTCGGGTTCATAATGGACTTCTTCTACAAAAGTATAAGTCAAATTAGCTAATAAGGCTTTAGAAGTAAAGGTATCTATCATCTTTCTAAATTTCTTTTTCTGCTATATATCTTATCAAATCAAGAATTTTTACCGAATAACTCCATTCATTATCATACCAAGCTAATACTTTTACCAAATTCTTTTTTACTACTTTAGTGCTCAAACCATCAATAATGGCACTATAAGGCTCTCCGATAACATCAGAAGAAACTAAAGGCTCTTCAGTATATTTTAAATATTTATTCTGACCACTTTTAAAGATTTTGTTTATTTCTGCAGGGGTAGTCTCTCCTTTTATCAAAATTGTAAAATCATTTAAAGAAACATCTGCAACAGGAACCCTTACACAGACACCCTCAATTTTCCCTCTAAGAGCGGGAATAACTTTTATAATGGTTTCAAAATCTATATTAACAGGAACTATATTTAATGCTGCTGCTCTTGCCCTTCTAAAATCTTTAAAATGAACTGTATCAAGGAGTTTCTGTGTATTTGTATAAGCATGAATGCTATTGAGATAACAGCTTTCTATCTCATAGTACCTCATCAATAAATTTAGAACAGGGACCGCAGAGTTGGAAATACAGGATGAGGCAGAAATAATATAATGCTGAGAAGGAGAATATTTTTCCTCATTTGCTCCCATAACTATGGTAATGTCTTCATTTATAGCAGGTGCAGAAATAATTACTCTTTTAACACCCCTGACAAGGTGCTTCCTTGCTAAAACTCCGTCTGTAAATCTTCCCGTGGCTTCTATCACATAATTTACCCTTTCTTCATGCCAAGGAATTTTTTCAGGATCAGGTTCTTGATATATCCTTATTTTTTTATTATTTATTCTTATGTGGTCTCCTTTTACCTCTATTTCATATGACAATTTCCCAAAAACTGAATCATATTTGAATAAATAGGCTAACATCTCTGGTGAAGAAAGATCATTAATACCTACTATATCAAAATTTTCAAACTCAGAATACTTTAGCTTTGCTCTTAAAATAGCTCTTCCAATTCTCCCAAACCCGTTAATTCCTACTTTTATCATCCTAAATCTCTTTTAACATTACTAATGCTTCTTCCTTACCGTAATAATTTTTTCTTTTATAAAATACCTTAAATCCCATTTTCTTGTAAAAATTGTATGCCTGTAAATTAGAAGCTTTTACTTCTAAAAATATTTTACTTATCTTTTTTTCTTTACCAACTTCTATCAACTTTTGCAAAAGCTTTGTTCCTAAACCTTTTCTCTGATGCTTCCTTTTTATTCCTATTTTAAAAATTTCTATTTCAGGTGGAAACTCTCTAAAAATAAGATATCCAGTTACTTCACCTTCTTTTTTTAAAACCCAAATTTTAGAAAATCTGTTTTTAAATTCTTCTAAAAGTTGAAAGTAAGACCATTTTTCTTCTAAAAAAAGTTCTTTTTCCAGTTCGAAAATAGTTTGCAGATCTTTCTCTTCAGCTTCATTGATGATAAACATCCTTTTCTATATCTCTATAAGTTTTAACTATCTCTATTTCAGGATATTTTTCTTTTAACCTTTGAGACAAAATTTCTATAATAGCTGGTGATCTATGCCTTCCTCCTGTGCATCCAATACCTATGGTAAGATATTGTTTGTTATCTTTATAATAAAACGGTATTAACCACTCTAAAAAAGATTCCAAGTATTCTACAAGTTTCAAAGTCTCAGGAAAATTTAACAAATATTTCTTAATTGTATCCTCTTTTCCACTTAAAGGTTTTAAAGAATCAACAAAATAAGGATTAGGCAAAAATCTTACATCAAATAAAAAACTTGCCTCAGAGGGAATTCCATACTTATATCCGAAACCTATTAGGTGAATAATCAAAGCTCTGTCAGAACTTCTATCCCTATAGAGCCTAAAAATTTCATTTCTTAATTGATGAACGTTAAAATCTGAAGTATCTACAATTAAATCTGCTATTTCTTTTAAATCTCTCAAAAGTTCTCTTTCCTTCTCAATAACCTCTTTCAGACTTTTACTTCCTTCTTTCATTAAAGGATGAATTCTTCTTGTTTGATTAAATCTGGTAATAATTACATCACTTCTTGCATCTAAAAAAAGGATTTCAAAATTGTATTTTTTTTTCTTAAGAATTTCAAAAACTGATGGATATTCTTTTAAAAAGTACTTATCTCTTATATCCATTACCAAAGCGACTTTTTTATTTTCCAAACTTTCTTCAACCTCTTCTAAAAACTGCAAAAGGAGTCTTATCGGGAAATTATCAATAGAAAGATAACCCAGATCCTCCAAAGCTTTTAAAGCTGTGCTCTTACCAGACCCAGAAAGACCGGTAATTATAACTATATTCATATATCTCAATCTTTAAGAAAGTTCTGGAATAACAATCACTGGTTTACCTTTCTCTAAATAAATTAAGCAAACTTTTTCATAATCGGTATTATAAAAAAGCATAAAATTATCTTCGTTCTTGTCAAACCATTCTAAAGCTTCTTGAGTGGACATAGGGTCAATTTTTATTGATTTTACTATGTATTTTTCTTCTGGTACTGAAGAAACAACACCTATGCTCTTACCCTTTCTAAACTCTTTTCTCTTTTCCTTAAATTTTTTAACCTGTTTTTCTACTGTTTCATAAGCCAAATCTATAGCCTCATAAATATCTGAAGTTTCTTCCTTAGCAATTATATTCTCTCCATCCCCATTTATAATAACTTCCACTATTTCTCTAAATTTTTCTCTTTTAAACACTACCTGAACACTCACCGGTCCCGAAAAATATTTCTCAAACTTTTTAAATTTTCTTTCAGCATAGTTTTTAATCGCTTCTGATGAGTCCATTCCCTTGAAAGTAAAATTAAATTCTACCATAAATCTCTCCCTCCTTCTTTTTATTGTTTTTTCAGAACCTTCCTCTCTCTTATAGAAGGAATTTGTAATTCTTCTCTATACTTAGTAACTGTTCTTCTTGCAATATTAATTCCGTACTTTTCTTTCAATATTTTGGATATTGCACTATCACTCAAAGGTTTGAAAGGATTCTCTTTTTCTATAATTTCTTTTATATAGTCTTTTACTGCTTTAGCTGACAGTCTCTCACCTTCTTTGTTCCTATATCCCGTAGAAAAGAAAAATTTAAGAGGAAATATTCCTCTTGGAGTTTGAACATACTTATGAGTAATTATCCTACTCACAGTAGATTCATGTAACTGAACATCCTCTGCAATATCCTTAAGAGTTAAAGGTTTTAAAAATTTTATACCCTTTTCCAAAAAATCTTTTTGATATTTTAAAATAGCTAAGCCTACTTTATAAAGATTTGAATATCTGCTATCTAAAGCCTTTAAAAGGTCCTCTGCATCTTTAAATTTTTGTTTTAAAAATTTTTTAACCTCAAGAGAACCACTAAGCTTTTTCCCCTTTTTTAAAAATTGTTGATAGTACTTATTTAATTTTACTACAAATGTTTCCTCTTTTACCACCTCTACTTTCCATTCCTCTTCTTCTTTATAAAACACCAAATCCGGTTCTACATAAACTGTATTCTCATTAAAATAGTTTCTGGCAGGATATGGCTCTAATTGTTTTATAACCTCTAAAGCATTTTCTATACTTTCTTTACTATATCCATAAGTTTCTTTTAAATAATCTATTCCTTGAGGTAACTCTTCAAAATGTTTTTCTATCAAAATATAAGGTAAGGAATTTTCAGCATATCCTGTAAATTCAAGTTGGGTAAGCAAACATTCTTTTATATCAAAAGAAGCTATTCCTACCGGATCAAGAAATTTTAAAATATTTCTCACTTTTTCTACTTTCTCCAGAGAAACTCCAAATTCTCTTGCAATCTCCTCTAAAGATATATTCAAATAACCTCTATCATCCAGATTCCCTATAATGTAATAGGCTATATTTTTTTCCAAAGAAGTTAAGTTTTTTAAATTAATCTGCCATAAAAGATAATCTACAAGTTTTTCTTCGGCTTTAAGTGTTTTTTCCCAGCTCCATTCTTCTTCTGGTATCTCTTCACCAAAATGAAACTTATTTTCTACCAGTTCTTCCTCAAAATTGGTCTCTTCGTTCAGCTTGATTTCTTCTAAACTATTTTCTTTAAAATAACTAACTTCTGGAAGATCTTTATATTCAAGCTCTAAAAAGGGATTGCTATGAACTTCTTGAAGTAAAAAGTTATGTAATTCAAGTTTATTCAATTGTAATACCTTTAAGACGAGTTTAAGCTGAGGGGTAATTATTAGCTGTGGTTTAAGTTTTAATTCATTCCTTAGTTCTATCATTTTTTCAGTTTCTAAATAGCAAATTTTTCACCCAAAAACTTTTCTCTTACCAAATGATTTTCCAAAATTTCCTGAGGAGAACCTTTTCCTATTATTTTACCTTCTGCTATCACATAACCCTTATCACAAATTTTAAGAGTGTCCCTTACATTATGATCTGAAATTAATATCCCTATACCCTCTTTTTTCAAACTTTTAAAAATCTCTTTTAGCTGGGCTATACCAATGGGATCTATTCCTGCAAATGGTTCATCTAAAAGGATAAACTGCGGTCCAATTAACAAAGCCCTTACTATCTCAACTTTTCTTTTCTGACCCCCAGAAAGGGTATAGGTTTTTTGATTTAATATCTCCTTAAGATTAAATAGCTCTATATAATATTCCAGTTTTTCTTTTACCCTCTTTAAATTATTCTTTAATCTCTCAAGCACGATTTTAAAATTTTCAGCTACTGTAAGTTTTCTAAACACTGAAGATTCCTGCGGTAAATAAACTATTCCTTTTTTGGCCCTTTCAGCTACATCCAAATGTGTAATAGCTTCGTTTCTCAATATTATCTCTCCCTTATCTGGCTTTAAAAATCCTGCAATCATATGAAAACAAGTGCTCTTTCCTGCTCCATTAGGACCTAAAAGCCCTACAACTTCTCCTTGCTGAATCTTTAAACATATATCCTTAACCACCAATTTTTTCTTAAAAGATTTTTTTAAATTTTTAGCTTCTAACATAAAAACTTACATATCCCTACTCAAAATACACATGAGCTCTAACTCTACCCTCTCCCTTAGATAAAACTTCACTTTTATCTTCATTAAAGTATATAATTACAATCTCTCCTTCTACCAAATTTTTATCATGCCAAACTTTGGGAGTTTCTTCCAATACAAGTTTTTCTTGAGTTTTAAAATAAACTGCTTTACCAGCATAAGCTTTCCATTTTCCTTTCTCTATAATTACTCTTCCCAAAGCAATTATTTTTTTTATTTCCCTTTTTTCTCCCTGAGTAGTAGTATAATACACATACATTTTATCACACCATACTTTTAAATCACCTTTAACTCCAAAAACATTTCCAGTAAATAAAACCAAGCCTTCACTTTCAAAAACTTGCATTTTGTCTGAAGTTATATTTATTTCAGAAGCATTAATAATTGTAGCAAATATCAAAAATATAAAAATTATTGAAAATATTCCTGTCAGTTTCATAACAAAATTTTTTTGTTTAACTAATTAAAATATAAACCATCTTTTTTGTTTAAACAAGCCAAAGTTTTTAGAAGAAGCTGAAACAGGACTTTAGAAGAGATTATTTAATTTTGAAAATTTGAAAGAAGACTTTCCTAAAAATATTAAAAGGGGGCTTTTTAAAAGCCCCCTTTTAATATTCTACTTTATGATTTTAGAATTCTCCTGGTGGCATACCTGCTGCTGGTCCTTTTTCGTCTTTCTTAGGTTTTTCAGCAACCATAGCTTCAGTTGTAAGAAGCAGTCCTGCAATGGATGCTGCATTTTGTAAAGCACAACGGCTTACTTTCTTAGGATCAATTATACCGGACGCAACAAGATCTTTAAATTCTCCTGTCTCTGCATCAAAACCAACTGAATCTTTTTCAGATTTTACTTTTTCTACAATAATTGAACCTTCATATCCTGCATTAAATGCTATCTGACGAAGAGGAGCTTCTAAAGCTTTTTTAACAATCTCTACACCATAATGTTCATCACCTTCTAATTTAAGATTCTCTAAAACAGATAAGCATCTGATATAAACGGTTCCACCTCCAGGAACAATTCCCTCCTCTACTGCAGCCTTTGTAGCATTCAGTGCGTCTTCTACTCTGGCTTTCTTTTCCTTTAACTCTGTTTCAGTGGCTGCTCCTACATAAATAACTGCTACACCACCTACTAATTTAGCAAGTCTTTCCTGAAGTTTTTCGCGATCATAATCTGAAGTTGTTTCTTCAATCTGGGCACGAATCTGTTTAATACGAGCTTCAATATCCTCTTTTTTACCAGCCCCATCAATAATAGTGGTGTTTTCTTTAGTAACAACTACTCTTCTTGCTCTTCCAAGATCAGAAAGCTGAACATTTTCTAATTTCATTCCAAGTTCTTCAGATACAAAGGTTCCACCAGTTAAAATTGCAATATCCTGAAGCATTGCCTTTCTTCTTTCACCAAAACCAGGAGCTTTAACAGCACAGCACTGAAGAACTCCTCTTAATTTGTTTACTACTAAAGTAGCAAGTGCTTCTCCTTCTACATCTTCAGCAATAATCAAAATTGGTTTTCCTGAACGAGCTATTTGCTCAAGAAGTGGCAAAAGATCTTTCATTGCACTTATTTTCTTATCATAAACCAAAATATATGGATCTTCTAAAACACATTCCATTTTTTCAGCATCTGTTACAAAATAAGGAGATATGTAACCACGATCAAATTGCATTCCCTCTACCACTTCTAAATAAGTCTCAAGCCCCTTAGACTCTTCAACAGTAATTACACCCTCTTTTCCTACCTTATCCATAGCATCAGCAATAAGGTTACCAATAGTAGAATCATTATTAGCAGAAATAGTTGCTACCTGAGCTATTTCCTGACGAGATTTACAAGGTTGGGTAATTTTCTCCATTTCTTTTACTACAGCCTCTACAGCTTTGTCAATACCTCTTTTAATAGCCATTGGATTAATTCCAGCAGCAACTAATTTTAATCCCTCTCTAAAAATAGCCTGAGCCAATACTGTAGCAGTAGTGGTTCCATCACCAGCTACATCACTTGTTTTGGAAGCTACTTCTTTTACCATCTGAGCTCCCATGTTTTCAAACTTATCCTCTAATTCAATCTCCTTAGCAACAGTTACTCCATCTTTTGTAATAAGTGGTGATCCAAAAGATCTTTCTAAAATAACATTTCTACCTTTAGGACCAAGAGTTACTTTTACTGCATCAGCTAACTTATTAACACCAGATAAAATTTTGTCTCTGGTATTAGCTCCATAGATAATCTCCTTAGCAGCCATATCACTACCCCCCTTAAGTTTTTTTTAATTATTATTCTTCAATAATAGCTAAGACATCATCTTCTCTCATAATTAGGTATTCTTCACCTTTTATTTTAATCTCGGTTCCAGCATATTTGCTAAAAAGAATCTTATCTCCTTCTTTTACTGTTAAAGGCTGCTTCTGACCACTATCTAATAGTCTACCATCTCCCACAGCTATTACTTTACCCATAATGGGTTTTTCCTTGGCTGTGTCTGGAATAATAATTCCTGAATCTGTTTTCTGCTCTTCTTCAATACGTTGAACTAAAATCCGATCATACAATGGTCTGATCTTCATACTTCCACCTCCTTTTAGTATTGAATTTCAATCAATTTATTGTTTAGCTGAAAAAATAATCATTCATTTTTAAAAGACAAGAGGGGAAAGAAAAACTAATTTTTAAAAAATTTAAAAACTTGGTCTAAAAGATTTTCCAGAGACTCTGAAGTATCAAGCACCAGTAAAGGTGCACAATCTTCAGGTGGTTCAAATTTTTGTTTCTGAGAAAGATAAATATCCCATAAAGCATCAGAATAGGTGTTTTCTGCTTTTCTTTTTAAAATTCTCTCTTTAACCACATCATCTTCAGCCTTACACCATATCCAGTAAATTTTCGCTCTCACATCTTTTAACTTTTCCCTCAATAAATCTCTATATTTTTTATCTCTAAATGTAGCATCCAAAATAACATCTCTTCCGTAAGAGACTTCTTCTACAGCTTTCTCTACCATATTTTGATAAGTTTTTAATGTAATCTCAGGAGAATAAATTCCTTTCTCAAAGTTAGCATAGTAGTGTTTACTTGGATCAAGATTTAACAATTTTTTTCTCACTATATCTGAAGCTAAATAAACAGCTGGCATCCTCTTTAACACATTTTTAGATAAAAAGGTCTTTCCTGTTCCTGAAAGTCCAAAAAAAACCACAATTTTAGGAATTCCTCCTGCATAATAATAAGCAAGATCAAAATACTTCTTAGCAGACTCCAAAGCTTTGTTTCTTTCTTCTTCTGAAATTTCAGAAGAATTATAAGTAAAGCACCCTATTTTACCTCTTACATAAGCTCTATAACACTTATAAAAATTTAGTAATTCATAAAGATCTCTATCTTTACTTTTTTTTATATAACTTTCTATAAAATAATCTGAAAATTTTCTATACCTATGATAGTCCAAATCCATTGCCAAAAATGAAATATCACAACATACATCTCCACACCTAAACCTCTCATTAAACTCAATACAATCAAAAATGTAAACTTTTTTTAGATTGTTAAAACAAATATTAGCTGAATAAAGATCACCGTGCCCATCTCGTATAAACCCTTCTTTTACTCTCCTTTCAAAAAGCTCTCTTTTCTCCTTAATAAAGCTATTACTATAATTGACAATGTAATTGTATTTTTCCTCTGTCAAAGCTATTCCTATAAAGTTTTTTGTTTGCTCAAAATTTTCATTAGTATTGTAAGAAATGGTCTCTATGCTTCCGTATTTGTTAACAGTTTCTCCTGTTAGTGCAGATTTATAAAAAGGCACTAAGGTATTAACAATAAGATCTATGTGCCTTTCTGTGATTTTTCCTTCCTGAAGAAGATCCTTCATCATACCATCTTCAGGAAGTTTTTTCATCTTTACTGCATATTCTACCACTTTACCTCTTCCTTCAAATTTATATATACCTTTCTCCTCAGTTATTGGAACAACACCAAGATAAATTTCTGGAGAAAGCCTTCTGTTGAGCTCTACCTCTCTTTCACAAAAATACTTTCTCTTTTCCAAAGTTGTAAAATCAAGAAATCCAAAATTAACAGGTTTTTTTATTTTATAAACTAAGTTGTCTGCAATAAAAACATAAGAAATATGGGTTTGAATAATTTTAAGTTGAGAAACTTCAAATGGAAATGAATTAGAAGTGATAATTTTGTCCCAAAAAATTTCTTTCATTTTTTGTAATTTTAATTTCTTTTACTATTTTTCGCAACTAAAAATATATTAAATACAAAGAAATTTAAAAATAATTTACCTTGACCAATGTTTTCTCTGTATATAAAATTTAAGTAAAATTTAAGTTTAAATATAAAACAGGAGGGAAAAAAATGAGTTTAACTATTCTTTTTTTAGTAGTTTTGTTTTTGTTATTTTTACAGGCTTCTATAAAAGTAATAAATGAATATGAAAGAGCTGTAGTTTTAAGATTAGGTAAATTTTTATCAGTAAAAGGACCAGGATTAATTATATTGATTCCAGTCATTGATAAAATGAGGAAGCTTGATCTAAGAACAGTAACCTTAGATGTTCCTCCTCAAGAAGTTATTACCAGAGACAATGTTTCTATAAGAGTAAGTGCGGTAGTATATTTCAGGGTTTTAGATCCAGAAAAAGCCTTTTTACAAGTAGAAGATTATTATTATGCTACCAGTCAGTTAGCACAAACTACTTTAAGAAGTATATGTGGACAAGCTGAATTAGATGAAATTCTCTCTGAAAGAGAAAAATTGAACATAAAATTACAAGAAATTTTAGATGCTGACACTGAACCATGGGGGGTAAAGGTTTCCAAGGTTGAAATAAAAGAGATTGATCTACCTGAAGAAATGAAAAGGGCTATGGCAAAACAAGCTGAGGCTGAAAGAGAAAGAAGAGCAAAAATTATCAGTGCTGAAGGAGAATTTCAGGCAGCACAAACACTTCTTGAAGCTGCACAAATTATGGCACAAAGTCCTATAACTCTGCAACTAAGATATCTTCAAACTTTAACTGAAATTGCTACAGAAAAAAATTCTACTATTCTCTTTCCTTTACCTTTGGAAATACTTAAAGCACTTAATAAATCTTCCAAATGATTTGTGAAAAGATTATAAAATTTTTATTTAAAGAATTTTTTCACAAATTGTATAATAACTTTACTCGTTATATATAATACTTTACAAGGGGGGTTAGATGAATAGAGAAGTAGTTAAAAAGTTTAGTGAGAAATATCCAGATGTTAAAGAATTGTTTGAAAAACACCAATTTTTAGAAAATGAAGTAACTCAAATATCTCAAAAAAATTACTTAACTCCGGAGGAAGAAATAAAAGTTAAACAGTTAAAAAAGGAAAAACTTTATATAAAAGAACAAATTTACAAATTAATTAAAAAATACGAAGGGATAGAAATAGATTAATTAATTTTTTTCTAATTTTCCTGAAGTTCAAAAATCTAAAATAAAGGAGGGAATTAAGTTGGGGAAAATAATGAGTGGAGCTCAAATGGTTATAGAAGCTCTTAAAAAAGAAAAAGTGGAAGTAATTTTTGGTTATCCAGGTGGAGCTGTTATTGATATTTACGATGAGCTTTATAAAAATCCTGAAATAAAGCATGTTCTTGTAAGACACGAACAGGGGGCTGCTCATGCTGCTGATGGTTATGCCAGATCCACTGGTAAAGTTGGTGTTGTGTTGGTAACTTCTGGTCCTGGTTCTACAAATACTATAACTGGAATTGCTACAGCTTACATGGATTCCATTCCTATAGTGGTTTTAACAGGTCAGGTGCCTACACAACTCATAGGAAATGATGCTTTTCAGGAGGTTGACACTACAGGAATAACAAGGCCTATTACTAAACATAATTTCCTTATTAAAAGAATTGAAGATTTACCGAAAATTTTAAAAGCAGCTTTTTATATTGCAAGAACTGGAAGACCAGGACCTGTGGTAGTTGATATTCCTAAAGATATTCAACAAACAAAAGGAGAATTTAACTATCCTGATGAAATAGAGTTAAGAAGTTACAATCCTGTTTATGAACCTCATGTTAGACAGATAGAAAAGGCATATTCTCTACTTGAACAGGCAGAGAGACCTGTTTTGCTTTTGGGTGGTGGTGTTATATCTTCTGGAGCTTCAGCAGAAGCAACTAAACTGGCAGAAAAACTTAATCTTCCGGTAACCATGACACTTATGGGATTAGGATCTTTTCCTGGAGATCATGAACAATCTCTTGGAATGCTCGGTATGCATGGGACTTATTATGCTAATATGGCTATAGCTAACTGTGATGTTTTGTTAGCAGTTGGAGCAAGATTTGACGATCGTGTTACAGGTAAAGTAGATGCCTTTGCTCCTGGAGCTAAAATTATTCATATTGATATAGACCCTACTTCAATTCAAAAAAATGTTAAAGTTCATGTTCCTATTGTAGCTGATTGTAAAAGAGCATTAACAAGAATTTTAGACATTGTTAGAAGAGTAAAAAAACCTAAAAAATACTGGAAAGAAAGATTTAAAGAGTGGTGGGAACAGATTGATATCTGGAAAAAAAGATATCCCCTTTCTTATAGAGAGGATCCTAACTATATAAAGCCTCAATTTGTAATAGAAAAACTATATGAGCTTACAAAAGGAGAAGCAATTATTGCTACCGAGGTGGGACAAAATCAAATGTGGACTGCTCAATACTATAAATTTAAATACCCAAGAACTCTTATTACTTCTGGTGGTTTAGGAACCATGGGATTTGGATTTCCTGCTTCTATAGGAGCTCAGATGGGAAATCCTGATAAACTGGTTATAGACATTGCAGGTGATGGCTCTATACAAATGAATATTCAGGAATTAGCAACCGCTGTGGAACAAAGGTTACCCATTAAAATAATCATTCTTAATAATGGTTATTTGGGAATGGTGAGACAATGGCAGGGCTTATTCTACGGGAAAAGATATTCTCAGGTAAGATTTCAAGTATTGCCTGATTTTGTAAAGCTTGCAGAAGCTTATGGTGCAGTTGGAATGAAAATTACCAGACCCGAAGAAGTAGAACCCACACTTAAAAAGGTGTTAAACATAAATTCTCTGGTTATATTAGATGTTCATATCGCTCCAGAAGAAAATGTATTTCCTATGGTACCTGCAGGTAAAGCAACTACTGAAATGATTTTAGTTTAGAACCATTAGGAGGTTAAAGAATGGAAGAAAAAAGACATACTCTTTCGGTTTTAGTAGAAAACACTCCAGGGGCCTTAGCAAGAATTGCAAGCCTCTTCAGTGGAAGAGGATTTAACATTGATAGTTTGTGTGTTGCTGAAACCCTTGATCCTACACTCTCACATTTAACCTTGGTAACTCACGGAGACGAGTTTATTGTTGAACAAATTATAAAACAGTTAAGAAGACTGGTTGATGTATATAAAGTAGTAAATGTTACCGAGGAAAAAGAATATGTAGAAAGAGAAATGGCTCTAATAAAAGTAAGAGCAGAAAAAGAATACAGAGAAGAAATTTTCAGAATTTGCGAAATTTTTAGATGTAAAATTGTAGACGTAAGTCCAAGAAGCTATATAATTGAAGTTACAGGAGATAGAGAAAAACTACAGGCTGTAATAGAACTTTTAAAACCTATAGGAATTAAAGAGATTGCAAGAACAGGAATTATTGCTATGAAAAGAGAAAAGAAAAGTCCATAAAAATTTTTCTCTTTTTTTCTCTTGATTTTTCTTTTTATCAAGTTATAAATGTCTTTTACAATCTTTTAATTCAAAAAGGGAGGAATATTTCATGATGAGATTTGATATTAACAAAGAAGACTTATCAAAAGAAGAACTTCAAAGTTTAGAACTTGCTTTTAAGAGGTGCGCGAGAAGGATTATATTGGCTACCACTTTAGCAAGAAGTGGGCATCCAGGAGGTTCTCTTTCCTCTTTAAGTATGCTGTTGGTATTATACGGTGTTGCTAAAGTGAATCCTAAAAATCCCAGATCTGAAGACAGAGACAGAATTGTAATAAGTCAAGGACACATCAGTCCCGGTGTGTATAGTGTTCTTTGTGAATATGGCTTTTTCCCAGAAGAACCTTTTCTGATGGAGTTCAGGCGAGCTGGTTCTGCCTTTGCTGGACATGTAGAACAATCTGTTCCAGGGGTAGAGTGGAATACTGGAAATTTGGGACAAGGTCTTTCAGCAGCCTGTGGAATGGCAAAAGCTCTTAAATTAAAAGGACTTAATAATAAAGTTTTTTGTCTTATGGGAGATGGTGAGCAACAAAAAGGTCAGGTAATTGAAGCAAGACGCTGGGCTGTAAAATTTGGATTGGATAACCTGATAGTTTTAGTTGATTATAACAAACTGCAAATTGGTGGAGATACATCAAAAGTAATGCCTCAAAAAATTAAAGAAGAAATATTAGCTACTTCTTGGAATGTTATTGAAGTAGATGGGCATAACTTTTCTGAAATTTTTAGAGCTTTAAAAAAAGCTATAAAAAAAGAGGTTCACAATCCAAAAAATCCCACTGCTATATTAGCTCACACCACAATGGGTAAAGGTATTTCTTTTATGGAAAACGATCCCAAGTGGCATGGAATGGCTCTTCCAGAAGATATGGCAAAAAAAGCATTAGAAGAATTAGGATTTGATCCTCAAGAACTTGACATACTTAAAGAAAGAAGAAAAAGCTGGAATATCTCTTTTCCTCATCAGCCTCATGATCCTCTTCCTATAAAAATAGAAATTCCTGAGCCAACAATTTACTCTTCAGATACAAAAACCGATTGCAGAAGTGCTTATGGAAACGCCCTTTTAAAACTGGCAGAAAAAAATAATTTGCCAGATAAACCTCCTAAGATTTTAGGATTAACCTGTGATTTGGAAGGTTCTGTAAAAATGGGAGGATTTAAAAAATTCTCTCCTGTTGCATTTTTTGAATCAGGTATTCAAGAACACCATACTGCCACAGTTGCCGGAGCTCTTTCAAGAGAAGGTTTTCTTGTATTTTTCTCAACTTTTGGGGTTTTTGCTGTAGACGAAGTTTATAACCAATTAAGACTCAATTCTCTTAATAAAACCGCTTTAAAAGTAGTTTCAACTCATTTAGGAGCTGATGTGGGAGAAGATGGTCCTACACATCAATGTATAGATTATTTAGGAATTTTGTTCAATCTTCCAGATTTTGAAATATACATGCCTGCAGATCCTAATCAAACCGATCATATAATAAGATGCATTGCTAAAAGAACTGGAAACATTTTTGTGGGTATGGGAAGATCTAAAGTAGATATTATAACTAAAGAGGATGGAACTCTTTACTTTGATGAAAATTATCAATTTATCCCTGGAAAAGCAGACTGGATAAGAAAGGGAGAAAAAGGTGCAATTATTACTTACGGAACTATGTGTCAATATGCTCTTTCTGCTTGGGAAATTCTTAAAAACAAGGGCACTGAAGTCTCATTGCTAAATATAGCCTCAATTAAACCCCTACCAGAAGAAGATTTATTAAAAGCTTCTGAATTAAAAAATATATTAGTGGTAGAAGATCACTATGTAGAAACTGGATTGGGGAGTAGAATTGCTTCGTTTTTTGCTTTAAAAGGCATATCTGTAAACCTTAAGCTTTTAGGTTTAAAAGGCCCTATGTCTTCTGGTAGTCCTAAGGAATTATTTAAACTGGGAGGCTTAGATCCTGAAAATATAGCCAAAAATATGGAAAACTTGATAAATGCATGAATTAACCGAAGAATATAAAAAGCAGACACTTGTAGATCATCTTATTGAATTAAGAAGTTGTTTAATCAAGTCTTTTATTGGCTGGGTAGTAGGTGCTGTTATTTCTTATCTCTTAGCTGAACATATAATTAATCTTTTATTACTCCCATTGTATAAAGTAGTTCCTCTTCAGTCTAAGGTCTTTTTTAGAATTTTTCCCGAAGTATTTTTGGCTTATATAAAACTCTCTATTATTGTGGGATTTATAATTTCAAGTCCTTATATTTTTTATCAAATATGGCTATTCATAGCCCCTGGACTTTATCCCCATGAAAAAAAATGGGTTAAAAGTGTTGTTTTTTTAACATGCTTTTCCTTTCTAATTGGAGACTTATTAGCCTATTATATTTTTTTACCAGCTATTTTAAAATTTCTGTATTCCTTTGGAGAAAAGTTTCTTGTTTTCAAGCCTTTTTTAAAAGAATACATTTCTTTTGTTTTAAAAATTTTCATAATCTTTGGTGTCCTTTTTCAAATACCTTCTTTTTTGTTTCTTCTCTCAAAACTTGATCTGGTTACTTCTTCTCAGTTAAAAAGTTTTAGACCTTATGCCGTAATCTTGGCTTTTCTTATAGCTGCTATTTTAACCTCAGGAGTTGATCCTTTAAATCAACTTCTTCTTGCTATACCCTTGACACTTCTTTATGAAGTAGGTATAATTTTGGTTAAGTTAAGTGAATTCAAAAAGGGAGGTTAATATGTTTCCTAATTTGGGAGGTCAGGAGTTATTTATTATTCTTTTTTTAGCTCTCTTGATCTTTGGAGCTAAGAGGTTGCCTGAAGTAGGAGCAGGATTAGGAAAAGGAATTCGTTCCTTTAAAGAAGCTATTAAAGGTGCTGATGTAAAAGAAGACCTTGAAAAATTAGAAAATAAAAAAGAAGAACTCACTATGTCTTCCCAAACAACTGAAAAAAGTTCTACTAAAGAAGCTTAAATTTTAAGTGCAAGCTTTTATTCTTTCAGCAGGTAAAGGGACTCGTCTTCTACCTTACACCAAGTTCTTACCAAAACCCCTCTTTCCTATCTTGGGAAAACCTATTATTGAAATCATTTTAGATCAGTTAAAAAATTTGGGGATAACTTCCGTTGGTATAAATGTTTTTCATTTAAAAGACAAGCTTATAAATTTTATAAAATCATATCAGAAAAAAAATCCCCAAATAGAAATACAAATTTTTGAAGAAAGAGAGCTTATGGGAACAGGAGGTGCAATATTAAATGCAAAAAATTTTTTTAAAGAAAAAACTTTAATCATAAATTCGGATATATTGACCAATTTTGATTTTAAAAAGCTTTTTTCTTTATTTAATAACTCATCTAACCCTATTACTATGTTGCTATACAAAGGAGATAACAATAATGTTGAGATAAATGTAAATTCAAATATAATTGTTTCCTTTAGGAAACAAAAGAGTGATTCTTTTACCTTTGCAGGAATTCAGATAATAGATCCTACAATAATTAAATATTTTCCTTTTAAAAAAGACCTTATAGAGATATATCAGAATTTAATAAAAATGGGAGTAAAAATTTCGGCTTACATAGAAAATAAATCTTATTTTAGAGATATAGGAACCGTTGAAAATTATCTTAAAGCTCATGAAGATCTTCTTATAAAAAAATTTAATATTCCAGAAACTCCCTTTTACTCTCATCCTGTGGTTGTTAAGACAAGAAATGTAGGTAACAATACTATATTTAAAAATTGGGTTTATATTGAAAAAGATACCGTTGTAGAGGACAATACCCAACTATCAAAAGTTATCTCCTGGAGAGGAGCTTATATAAAATCAGGAACTTATGAAAATCAGCTTCTGATATGAAAAATTTAACAGATTTAACAAACCTGTTAAAAAATTTTAAAATTTATCCTCAAAAAATTGAACCTTTAAAGGGAGATGGTTCTAATAGAATTTTCTTTCGTCTTTTTTTTAAACATTCTTCTTTAATTCTTATTCTTCCACAAAAAAATGACTTCGGCTTAAAAGAAGCAAAAGTTTATTATGAGTTAGGGAATTTTTTTTATAAAAATAATATACCTGTTCCCAAAATAAAATTTTGGGAACCAAATAGTGGTATTTTAATAGTAGAAGATTTAGGTAATACCAATCTCTGCAATATCAGTAATCCTCTTCCTTATTACTATAAAGTGATAGAAATCCTGAATAAGATACAGAAACTCGCTTCTTCTTTCCCTACAGAGAAAACTCTGGATACACCCTTTTATAACTTTAATTTTCTCTGGGAAAAGGAAGTAAATTATTTCTTTAATTGGTATCTAAAAAATTATAAAAATTTAGAGTTAAGTTCTTCTTTTATTGACGAATTTTTCAATTGGGCTAAAGAAAAAAGCAATTTTTGCTCTCAGGTGGTCATGCACAGAGATTTTCAGAGCAAAAACTTAATGATAAAAGATGGAAAAATATTTGTTATAGATTTTCAAGGAGCAAGACTGGGACCCCCTTCTTATGATCTTGCTTCTCTTCTACTCGATCCCTATGTGGATCATTTTGAAGACTTAGACACTTTATACACTTTTCTGGACTACTATTTATATTTTACTAAATATCCTACAGATTTGTTTCTCGAAGAATTTAAATTTTTAGGAATTGTTCGTTTGATGCAGGCTTTAGCTGCTTATTGCAAGTTATCTAAAGCAGGAAAAAAATGGTTCACAAAATATATTCCTATAGCTGAAAAAAGATTGTTTAAATTAGTAAAGATTTTTTATCCAGAAATTTACAAACTCTTTCGTATTTTAAAAAAATAAAAAGGGAGGGATTTCCCCCCCTTTTTTGAGTTAAAACTTTACACAAAACTTATTCTTCTTTCTTAAAAGCTTCTTCTACTCCAATTCCAACACCTGGAATTCCAAACATTACTGTACTTCCAGAAGAAAAATATTCAAGTTTACCTTCTCTTACCAACTCATTAGCAGCATTCTTAATTTCGCGAGGACTTGCTCCTGGAATATCTCTTTGAATATCTTTTAGATAAACCTTAGTCTTCCCTCCTTTTTTTACCTTTGCTTCTATAACTTCAAGAATTTTTGCTTTAAGTTCCTCTTTTGTCATCTTTCTCACTCCTTTCTAATTTATTTTTTAATAAAATAATCTTCTAATTTAGTTTTTACATGTTTGGTGAACTTAAAGTGAGTAGAAGTTCTGTAGGTAGTGTAAGCTAATCTGTAATCGTCTATACACTTCTCAGTAAATGGAATGTCAGTTAATTCAAAAAATTTCTCCCATCCAATTCTCTGAATCCAGTCACCAATTCTTTCATATTTTCTGGCATGTTTAGAATAAACTTCAAGAATATGTTTAACCCATTTTACAGTAGTAGGCCAACGTGGAGGCTCATTAGGAATTCCTGTAAGAACAACTCTTGAAAATCTTGGAGGTGAAATTCTATTAGAAACCTTTCCACCTACCACTATGGTGATACAGTCTCCTTCTCCATCTGCAAGAGGCATAGCAGGACACATAGTATAGCAGTTTCCACAGAACATACAACGCTCAACATTAACCCTTACAGTTTTTTTCTTCTGTCCATCAATCTCTACTGTTGCTGGTCTAATAGCCCCCAAAGGACAAGCTGCGACAGCTAAGGGGATCTCACAAACAGCACTTATTCTATCATCTTCAACAAAAGGAGGTTTTCTGTGAATTCCTACAATAGCAATGTCAGAGCAATGAACAGCTCCACACATGTTTAAACAACAGGCAAGAGCAAGTTTGGTTTTTGCAGGAAGTTTATGAGAGCCAAAGTATTCAAAAATTTCATCCATTATTGATTTTACTACTCCTGAAGCATCGATAGCAGGGGTGTGACAATGTATCCAACCCTGAGTATGAACAATATTACTTACCCCTGCCCCGGTTCCACCAATAGGAAATTTATAAGACCCATTGGGATGCTTTCTATTCTTAAGATCTTCAAGAAGTGCTCTTAATTTTTCTTCTGAGTCTACAATAAATTCTACATTATTTCTTGTAGTCCAACGCACATACCCACCACAATATTTATCAGCTATATCACAAATCTCTCTTATATAATCAATGGTTTCTAATCTCGGAGTTCCACACCTTACAACATAAACAACATCTCCTGTTTCAGAAATTCTTTTTATAACACCAGGCTGAATAATTTGATGTGATTTCCATTTACCAAAGTTTTTTTGAATAATAGGTGGCATAAACTGCCAGAAATAAGGTGGTCCTATGTCTGTAATTCTATTTTCCATTGGTCTTTGAGGATTATAAAGTTTTTCTGCCACATCAGGATAATATGGTTCCTGAAATATAGGATCCATTTCATCTTTAAATTTCCCATCTACCTCTTCATATTTATTCCATAGTTCTTTTAACCTTTCAATTGCTTTTTCATCAGCCATTTTAACCTCCTTTATTATATTTTTTTAAATTCTTATAAATTTCATTTTAAGCAGGATGACGTTTTCTAAATTCAGCAAGGTCTCTTGCCCATCCACCAGGAACTTCTTCTTCTCTCCAGAAGATATAGGGTTCAGCACGTGGCACCAAAATATGTTGAGGAATAGGCTCAATTTCAAGAACATCAACTAAGAATTTATTTAATCCAATTCTCTGAATTATTTCTCCCACTCTTTCACGGTTTTTACCATTCTCCATCCAGTAATCCCAAATTTTATAAATAAAGTCTTTTAATTCATCATAAGGAGGCTCCACTCTCATAAATGGAATAAGAACAGTTGAAAGTTGTGCTCCTTCTAAGATAACAGACTTAGCTCCAATTAAAACACAAACTCCTCTATCATCTCCTGGTTTTAAGGCTTCAGGCATAACAGCTATACAGTGCATACATCTATTACATTCTTTATTGTTAATATAAAGTTTTTGTTCTTTTTCGTCCCAGTACATACACTGAGTTGGACAAAGATCAATTACTTCTTTTTTAATGTCAAAGGGACCCCAGTCTCTATCAGAAAAAGCACCAGCATTTGGTGGAATCTCACCATTTACATAAGCTCTAACAGCTTCTTGATCAATTTTTATATCATCAATCCAAGTTCCAATAAAAGATAAATCAGCTCTTGCAACTGCTGCTACACAATCAAGAGGACATCCTGAAAATTTAAATTTGAATTTATATGGAAAAGCTGGACGATGAAGCTCATCTTGAAAATGCATAGTTAATTCATAATCCATATCTTGAACATCAAATAAAGCCCATTGACAAAGGGATTTACCCATACAACAAGCAGGGCTTCTCAAGTTAGAACCAGATCCTCCTAAATCCCAATGTAATTGATGTGTTAAATCATAAAAAGTATATTCTAATTGCTCAGTTACAGTTCCAAGAAGAATAATATCACCAGTAGAACCATGAAAATTTACAAGCCCACTACCACGATGTTCCCACATTTCACAAAGCTTTCTTAAAGCCGTTGTATTATACCACTTTCCTGCTGGATGATGAACACGAAGAGTATGAAATGCCCATATCGCAGGAAACCTTTCTTGCTGGTCAGAATAACGCCCAATAACTCCTCCTCCGTAACCAAAAACTCCAACAATTCCACCATGTTTCCAATGAGTTTCTTTATGCTTATAAGATAGCTCCAACTGACCCATGATATCAAAACAAGCCTGCTTTTTGTGTTTCTCACCATAAGTATAAATGTCATCTACAAAACTTGGCCAAGGACCCTTTTTAAGATCATCAACCATCGGTGTGTCGTGTTTTTTTACTTCACCCATAATACCCTCCCTGTAGTTTTTTGGATAGAAAATATTTTACAATTATTTACTTCTAAGTCAAGAATAAAAAAACCCAATTATCAGAAAAGCTTTTTAAAATTCTCGGTTTTTTTTAATTTTTTTTATCTTTTTTTGTTTTTAATAAAATTATAAAGATATATTTAAATCTTTTATATTTAACCCTTTTTTGATATCTTTCAAAAAGTATTTGTATTGCTTTTTATATATTAGAGTTTAAAATTAAATCTATGGATTCTCAAGTAAGAACTCTTAAAAACTTTATCAATTCTAATCTTTCCAATTTAGAAGTTATTAAAAATTATGTAGAAGATTTAGAAGCAAAAACTCCTCAGCCCTATTTAATATTAGAAGTCATTCTCGATATTCTTCAAAACAGGCAATTACCTAAGGATGTAAAAATTTTTCTTTTGGAAAAAGCTGCTAATATCTGTGAAAAACTCTATGAATTTAGCAAAGCTTTAGAATTATATAAAAAATTATTTCTTATATCTTCCAATCACAAATATTTAGATCAAATTGAAAAGATAAAAACTTTAAAAATTTTTGAAAGATTAAAAGATATTCTTAAAAATTTTCGTCTTTCTTTTGATGATCTTTTAAAAATATATTATCAATCTTTGGAAACAAACAAAAGCATAGAAACAATATTGATGGAAAAATTAAAAATTCCTAAAAAAGAGGTTTTGAACACAATCAAAAATTTTTATAAAATTCCTGTTTTTGAAATTACAGATTTAAAAAAATTTAAAAAGGTTCCACAAGTTTTAACCATTAAAAAAGAGTTTTTCTTAACAAATCTCTGTGTTCCTTTCCAGTCTAAGAAAACTATATATCTTGTCTGCTACAATCCTGAAGATGCAGAAACTATTGAACGAGTTAAAAAAATACTTCAAATCCCCTCGATAGATGTTCAGATAGCTTTTGCAATTAAAGAGGATCTTACAGAAGCTATAGAACTGTATTATTCTTCTTCCTCTCCTTACTTATCTGAATTTGACTTTGAAATAGAACCCGTAGAGGAGGAAGAGGAAGAAGAACCTCTTATTGATAGCACCATTGTTCAGCTGGTAAATAAAATTATTGAAGAAGCTTATAGAATGAGGGCTTCAGATATACACTGGGAGAGTCTGGCAGGTAAAAAGGGATTGCAAGTAAGATTTAGGGTTGATGGAGAATGTTTCGTTCATACCACCATCCCAGAAAATCAAAAAAGACCTGTTATATCCCGTATTAAAATTATGGCAAACCTTGATATTGCAGAAAGAAGGCTTCCTCAGGATGGAAAAATTAAATTTAAAACCAAAGATGGGAAAACTTTTGAAATAAGAGTTGCCACAGTTCCAACTATAGAGAATAATGAAGATGTAGTTATGAGAATTCTTGGGGGAATAGAATTCAGAGAGTTAAATGAACTCGATTTTTCAGAAGAAAATTACAAAAATTTCAAAAAAATTTTGAATTATCCCTATGGGTTAATTCTAGTAGTTGGTCCTACAGGATCTGGAAAAACCACTACTTTACATGCAGCTTTAAAATACCTAAACAGTCCCAATAAGAAAATATGGACTGCTGAAGATCCTGTAGAAATTGTTCAGGAAGGATTAAGACAGGTTCAGGTCAATCCGAAAATAGGATTAACTTTTGCGAGGGTTTTTAGGTCTTTCTTAAGAGCTGATCCAGATATTATTATGATAGGAGAAACAAGAGATCATGAAACCGCGCATACTTTAATAGAGGCTTCTTTAACCGGACATTTAGTATTAACAACACTTCATACAAACAGCGCCCCTGAAACAATTACACGACTTCTTAACATGGGGATAGATCCTTACAATTTTGCAGATGCCTTGCTCGGGATTTTGGCTCAAAGATTAGCTAAAAAATTGTGCACAAAGTGCAAAAAACCATACAAACCTACTGCAGAAGAAATAGAAAGAATTAAAAGAGAGTATGGATACCACCCTGTAAAACCTTTAACAGATAAATTAATTGAAAAAGCCACATTTTTTGAACCAGTTGGTTGTCCAGAATGTAATTACACAGGATTTAAAGGGAGATTTGCTATCCATGAGTTGTTAATACCTGACGATGAGCTAAAAACACTCATCATAAAAAATGCTCCTGCTAATGAAATAAGAGATGCAGCTATGCATAAAGGTTTCCTTACATTAAAACAAGATGGTATATTAAAAATTTTAAAAGGTGAAACTACCCTTAAACAGGTATTGGCTGTTACTGTTAGATAATTTTTACATCTTTTGCATAAAAAAATAAATGAAACCTGTTATTCATCAAAAAGTTTTGAAAGTCAAAAATGGTGAGGTCTTATCCTTAGAAGACATCTTAGCAACAGAAGCAAAAATAAAAATTATTATAAATGATAAAGAAATCATTATTCTTTCCGCAACTCCTTTACACATAAAGGAGTTGGTCACAGGGTTTATTTTTACTGAAGAAATAGTAAAAACTAACTGGTGTCCCGAAGAAATAAAAATTATTGAAGAAGATAAAGAAATCAGAGTAAAAATTTACTCAGAAGATTTTTTAGAGCTAAGTAAAAAAAACTTAACTTCTGGTTGTGTGTCTTCTTTTACTTTTATAAATGAATTGCCAAAAAAGTATGAAGATAGTTTTAAAATTGATATTGAAAAACTTTTTTCTCTTTTTAAAGATTTCCAAAAAAAATCGGAATTATATAAAAGTACCGGATGTATTCACTGTGCAGCTCTTGCTGATTCAGAAAATATCATTTTCTTAGCAGAAGATATAGGAAGACATAATGCAGTGGACAAAGTAATAGGATATGCTCTTTTGAATGAAATTACGCTGAGGAATAAAGTGCTTCTTATAAGTGGTAGAATATCCTCTGAAATGGTATTAAAAGCTGGTAAGTGGAAAATACCTGTTATTGTTAGTAGAAGTGCTCCAACATCTCTTGCTATTACTTTAGCTGAAAAAATAGGTTTAACAGTAATAGGATTTTTAAGAGGAAAAAGATGCAACATATATACACATTCTCAAAGAGTAAATTTTTAAAAGGAGTTTGATATGGCTATCTCTATAGGATTTTATGGAGGAGCTCAGGGAGTTACAGGAAGTTGCTTTTTGCTAAAAATCAGAGAAACCCAAATCCTTGTAGATTGTGGTTTATTTCAGGGATTAGAAAGCGAAAGAAATTACTTAAAATTTCCCTTTAATCCTAAAGAAATTCATTACTTAATTCTAACTCATGCTCATATAGATCACTGCGGAAGACTTCCTCTTTTGGTAAAGGAAGGATTCCAGGGGGAAATTATCTGCACCAAACCAACTTCTCAAATTGCTAAAATTATGCTACTTGACGCTGCTAAGGTAATGAGAGAACATTATAAAACACTTTACAGAAAATCTATAAGGAAAGGATTGGATCTCCCTCCACCACCTCTCTATGAAGAACTTGATGTTATAGAAAGTTTTAACTATTTCAAAATACTTGTTGCCTATAATACTCCTTTACTTTTAAAAGATGACATCAAAATCACTTTTAAAGATGCTGGGCATATTCTTGGATCTGCTTTTGTAGAAATTGAGGATTTAAAAACACATAAAAAAATAACTTTTTCTGGAGATTTAGGAAACAAAAACAAACCTATAGTAAGAGACTTTACTTATCCATCTCAAACTGATTTTTTATGTATCGAAACTACCTATGCAGACAGAAATCATAAATCTTTTGAAGAATCTAAGCAAGAGCTTTTACAAGTTATTTTAGAAACCTTTGAAAAGGGAGGTAATGTTCTCATACCAACTTTTGCTTTGGAAAGGGCACAGGAAATTACTTATGTATTAAGAGAATTTTATGAAGAAGGTAAACTTCCAAGATGTCAAGTTTTTCTCGATAGTCCCTTAGCGATAAAAGCTACCCGAATCTTCAGGGATAACCCTGAATTTTATGATGAAGAAGCTTTTAAAATTTTTACTAAAAAAGATCCCTTTGATTTCCCTTATCTGATATTTACTGAAGATGTAGAAGAATCAAAGGCTATTAATAATGTTAAATCTGGGGCTATTATAATTGCAGGAAACGGAACTCTTAGTGGAGGCAGAATTCTTCATCATCTTAAAAATAACTTGTGGAGAAAGGAATGTAGTCTTGTTTTCGTAGGATTTCAACCTAAGGGAACCCTGGGAAGAAAAATCGTAGATAAAGCTGAAAAAATTCACCTTTTTGGTGAGGAAATTCCTGTAAATGTAAGTATTTATACTATAAATGGTTTTTCTTCTCACGCAGGACAAAATGAATTAATAGATTGGATATCTAAACTGGAAGAAGTCAAAAAACTGTTTTTAATTCATGGAGAACCAAAAAAAATGGAAATCTTTAAAAATTTTGTGGAAGAACAATTTAAAGAAAAATTTGAAGAAATATATATTCCTTCCTATGAGGAAGTTGTACAACTTTCTTAAAAAGTTTCTATCTTCTCCAATTTCCCGACTAAACTGCCAAAAATAGGTAATTTACCCTTTAGCTTAATTGGTATTTTTTTATCTTCTAATAAAAAAATTTCTACTTTAGAGGCCCTTTTAAGTAATTCACTTTTTTTGGGTAAATAGGTTTCGATATACAAACATTCTTTTTTCTCTTTTTCAAATTCGCAAGATGTCTTCTCTTTAAACAAAATTTTTACAAAATTTCTGTTTTTTTTTATAAAAAGAGGCATTTTTACCTCAGAATGTATACTATAATTTATATAAAAAGAAGCAATAAAAGAAGATAACTCATCGTATATAGGAAACTCTAAAGAAACACTCTCAGGTTCTTCACGCTTAGGTAAAAGTTTTTGATAAATTATCTTATTTTCTTTTTCTTGAAAATAAATCAATCTTTTTCTCTCTTTATTTCTCTCCCGAGAATAAATAACTGCTTTTTTAGGATAACCGTTCTCATCAACCCAAGTTTCCCATTTTGCATAGAAAGGGAAAATCCATCTGGCTAAACCTACACTATACACAATGGCAGTATATTTTTGAGATGTGATGTTAATTTCAGACTCTCCAACCTTGAAAGGTCCGTAATAAATCTCGTAAAATAATTTGATCTTATCTTCTTTACAGTTACCATAAGATAACAAAAAAAAAGAAAAATATATACTTATAAAAAAAATACTGAAGATTTTGCTAATATATTTCATATTGTTATTCAACTTTTTTTTATAATTTAAAACCGATTTTTGTAAAAAGTAAAGGTTGCAAATTAGAAACTTTGGAATATATTATTTAAGTCTCTTTTAAAGATTCTTAAGAGGGGGCTAAAAAAATGTCCAAAATTTGTGAGATTTGTGGGAAAAGACCTCGTTCAGGTCACCAAGTCAGTCACTCTGCCAAAAAGTCCACCAGATGGTGGTATCCTAATATTCAAAAAGTAAGAGTTAAGTTGCCAGACGGAAGAGTAAAAAGGATGAAAATTTGTACTCGTTGTTTAAAGGCAGGAAAAGTTCAAAAAGCAGTTAGTTAACCCAGTTTTCTTTCTACTTTTAAAACACCTTCTACTTTAAATATATTGGAAATAATTTTATCTAAATGCGTTTTATTATTAACTTCTATATAAAATTCAAAAAAGGCTTTTTTATCAGAAGTGGTTTTTACATGTGCTTTTAAGATATTACTTTCTGAGGCAGCTATAGCTGAAGATATATTAGCTAAGAGTCCTTTTCTATCTAAGCAAATTATATACAAATGAACTGGATATGTCTTGCTATCATAACTTCCCCAGCTAACTTCTACAAATCTTTCAGAGTCCAGATCTTTCAAATTAGGACAATCTGTACGATGAACAGAGATACCCTTCCCCCTGGTAATATATCCAACTATCTCATCTCCTGGTATAGGTTTACAACATTGTGCAAGATGAAAAAGGATATCTTTTGCTCCTTCTACCACAATTATATCCTTAGAAGGTTCCAGAAAAACTTTTTCTGCTGATACTTCTTTGGGTATTTTTTCTACAATCTCTTCTTTATCCGAAATTTCCCTACCTGTCTTTTCTGCAAAAACCTTTGCTATATGTTTAGCAGAAACCTTAGCACTACCTATCTGATAAAACAATTCATCCAAGCTTTTTATTTTAAAGTTATCAAGTATAGCTAAATCTTTTTCACTTTCCTCAATAAATGTATTTAAAGATAATTTGTATTTTCTAAGTTCTTTGTTTAAAAGCTCTTTTCCTAAATTAACAAGTTTTTCTTTTTCTTCTTTTTTGAACCACTGTTTTATCCTGCTTCTTGCCCTTCCAGTAACGACAACTTTGAGCCAGTCTCTGCTTGGTTTCTGATAAGGAGAAGTTTCTATTTTTACTACATCCCCTGTCTGAAGTTTATAATCCAGAGGAACCAATTTATCATTAACAAAAGCCCTTACACATTTATTACCAATTTCAGTATGGATAGTATAAGCAAAATCAATAGGGGTTGCTCCTACTGGCAAGACAATTACATCTCCCTTAGGAGTAAATACATATATCTCATCAGGAAATAAATCCAGCTTTAAAGATTCTAAAAATTCTCTTGGATGTTTAAGCTCCTTTTGTAATTCAATTAATTTGTTGAGCCATTCTAAATATTTGTAATGTTCACGCTTAGAAGTAAAAAAACCTTCTTTATAAAGAAAATGTGCAGCTATTCCTTCATTGGCAATTTTATCCATATACTCAGTTCTAATTTGAATTTCTATTTTTTTACTATTGGGACCAAGAACAGTAGTATGAAGGCTCTGATACATATTGGGTTTGGGAAGACTTATATAATCTTTAAACCTTCCTGGAATAGGAGTCCAAAGTGCATGAACAAAACCCAAAGTTCTATAACACTCTTCTACTGTATTAACAATGATCCTAAATCCAATTAAATCATAAACCTGATCAAGTTCATCAATAGTAAGATTGTATTTTTGAAGCTTTCTATATACGCTATAAAGATGTTTTACCCTTCCAAGAACTTTTCCTTTAATATTGTTTTTCTGCAATAACTCTCTTAAAATACTTTTAACTTTTTCTACATACTCCTCAGCTTCTTTTATTCTCTTTTCTACTTCTACTTTTAACCTTTTATACTCTTCGGGATATAAATATTTAAAAGACAAATCTTCTAACTCACATTTTATCCAATCAATACCTAATCTACCTGCAAGGGGAGCGTAAATTTCTAAGGTTTCTTTTGCAATTTTTTGTCTTTTATGTTCAGCTTGATATTGTAAAGTTCTCATATTATGCAATCTATCTGCCAGTTTAACCAAAATAACCCTCAAATCTTTTGACATACCAAGAATTATTTTTCTCAGACTTTCAGCTTGCTTAGTAATCTTATTCATCGATCCGGGAATTTTTTTCAACTTAGTTACACCATCTACAATAAAAGCTATCTCTTCTCCAAATTCTTTACTAATTTCTTCAATACTTATCTGAGAATCTTCAACTGCATCATGGAGAAGCCCTGCTGCTATAGTGGGAAGGTCAAGCCTCATCTGAGTTAATATGTAAGCTACTTCCATAGGATGGGAAAGATAAGGTTCTCCGGACTTTCTTATTTGTCCTTCATGAAGTTTTGCTGCCCATTCATAGGCTTTCTCTACAATACGAGTATTACAACCAGGAAGATAACTTTGTATCTCGTCTAAAATCTTACTTAAAGTAGTCATCTTAATAATAATTTAAATTCGTTTATATTTTTTACAAGAAAAAAAATAATTAATTACTAATTAACTCTAACACTACTTGTTTGATGTATTCCGAAGTAAGACCGTAGTTTTTTTTGAGAGTTTTGAGGTCTCCGTGTTCTATAAATTTGTCAGGAAGCCCTATTCTTTTTATTTTAACTGAAACATTTTTATCTGCCAAAAATTCACAAACAGCTGAACCAAATCCTCCTATAAGAGTGTTTTCCTCTACAGTTATAATTTTTCCTGTCTTTTTTGCAAAATCCAAAATTAAATTTTCATCAAGAGGTTTAACAAATCTTGCATTTATTACAGCAAGAGAAATATCCTCTTTTTCAAGTTCCTCAGCTACTTTTAAAGCCTGATAGACCGTATTACCAATAGCTATTACAGTAACGTCTTTTCCATCTTTTAATAATTCTGCTTTACCAAAGGGTATCTCTTTAAAATCCCAGTCTAAGTTTACTCCCTCTCCTGAACTTCTTGGATATCTTATAGCAACAGGGCCAGAATACCTTAAAGCACTGTAAAGCATGTGTTGCAACTCATTTTCGTCTTTGGGTGCCATTATAGTGAAATTGGGAATAAGTCTTAAATAAGAAAGGTCAAAGCTTCCGTGATGAGTTGGACCATCTTCCCCTACTAACCCCCCTCTATCTATAGCAAAAATAACTTTAACATTATTTAAAGCTACATCATGAATAATCTGATCATAAGCTCTTTGTAAAAACGTAGAATAGATTGCACATATGGGAATAAATCCCTCCAAAGCTAAACCAGTTGCAAAAGTCACAGCATGTTGTTCACATATACCTACATCAAAAAATCTCTCAGGATATTTTTCAGAGAAATCTTTTAACCCCGTTCCAAGTCTCATAGCAGCTGTAATAGCTATAATTCTTGGTTCTATCTCGGCTAATCTAAGAATGGTTTTTCCAAAAACTTCAGTATAAGTTGGAGGGGTATCAGGAGATTTCAAAGCTTTGCCAGTTTTAATGTCAAATGGTCCCACCCCATGAAAAGTTTCTGGATCGTTCTCAGCATAGGGATAGCCTTTACCTTTTTTGGTAATTACATGAAATAGTATAGGCCCTTTCATTTTTTTTATGTTATTTAAAATCTCAATTAAACTTTCCAAGTTATGCCCATCTACAGGCCCTATATATTCAAAATTTAGAACTGTAAATAAAGCTCCTGGAGTAATAGCTATCTTAAAAACATCTTCTCCCCTTTTTAAAAGATGAACTAAGTTGTCTCCTCCAGGAAATTTATGAGCTAACTTTTCAATTTCTTTTTTTATAAATCTTGCCAGATTGCCTGTTAATCTTTTAGAAACAAAAGAGGATAAAGCTCCAACACTTGGAGAAATACACATCTCATTATCATTAAGAACAACTATCAGATCTTCTTTGCGAAAACCAGTATTGTTTAAAGCTTCAAAAGCAAGTCCTGCTGTAATTGACCCATCTCCAATTACAGCTATGACTTTACCTTCTTCTTCCTTCATTCTCAGAGCTGTAACTATACCCAGTCCAGCAGATATAGAGGTGCTACTGTGTCCGGTATCCAAAATATCATGAGGACTTTCACTTCTTTTGGGAAATCCTGCTATGCCTTTATATTTTCTAAGAGTAGGAAATATATCTCTTCTGCCTGTAATAATTTTGTGAGTATAGCACTGATGACCAACATCCCAGATTATTTTATCCTTAGGTGAATCAAAAACATAATGAAGTGCCAAAGTTAATTCCACTACACCAAGATTTGGTGCTAAATGTCCTCCATTTTTTGAAACTACTTCTATAATATATTTTCTTATCTCCTCAGCTAAGGCTTTAAGGTGAGAAATTTTAAGCTTTTTAAGATCTTCTGGAGAATTGACCATTTTCAAAAATTTCATTTTTAATTCACCCTGTAAAGTACAAATTCTGCTATAGATTTAAGAGGTTGAGCATTTTCTCCAAAAATTTTTAAAGCTGAAATAGCTTTTTGGGTATGCTTTTCAGCAAGTTCTCTGGTTTTTTCTATTCCAAAAAGTGCTGGATAGGTTAATTTTTGTTTTTTTATATCTGAATAAATTTTTTTTCCAAGTTTTTTTTCATCTCCAACAAGATCCAAAAGGTCATCTACTATTTGAAAAGCAAAACCAAGGTTTTTTCCAAAAACTGAAAGGGCTTTAATTTCCTTGGATTTAGCTCCCCCTAATATAGCTCCACTTATGATAGAAGCCTCAATTAAACGAACTGTTTTATTAAGATGTATCCATTTCAATATTCGTGCATTTCCTTTCTTGCCTTCCATAAGAAGGTCTGCCATTTGTCCGCCTACCATACCTTCCAAACCTATAGCTTTAGAAATAATATAAATTGCTTTTAAAAGTTTTGTTTTATTAACTTTCTTTACCAAATCAGGATGGGTAAAAAATTGAAATGCCAAAGCCTGCAACCCATCTCCAGCAAGCACTGCTGTTGCTTCATCAAAGGCTTTATGACAAGAAGGTTTACCTCTTCTGAAATCGTCATCATCCATACAAGGAAGATCATCATGAATTAAAGAGTATGTATGAATACACTCTATTCCTGCTGCAAAAAAAAGAATTTTTTCCCAATCTCCACCCACAACCTCACAACCTGCTAAACATAATATTGGTCTTATTCTTTTACCCCCTGCAAAGACACTATATTTAGCCGCAGAAATAACCCTTTCCCCGTAATCTTTTTCCTTAGGAAAGTATATTTCCAAAACCTCTTCAACCTTTTTACCTCTTTCTTTTAAATACAGGTTAATATCAAATTTATCTTGAACCATTTTTGAAAAGTTCGTAAGCCTTATCCAGATTTTCTAACTTAAACCCCTCTTTATCTTTTAAAATTACTTCTATCCTTGTCCTGGCATTTTTAAGTTTTTCTTCACAAAAATGAATTAACTTTAGTCCTTCTTCATAAAGATTAATCGCTTCTTCCAAATCAAGTTCTTTATTTTCCAGTTGCTTCAAAATTTCTTCAATTCTCTTTAAAGCCTCTTCAAAACTAAAAAAATTGTTCTTGACCATCTTCTATTCCTCCACCTTTTTTACCTCTACCAAAAGTTTACCTTTTGAAAGATAAATTTCCAACAATTTTCCTTCTTTAACTTCCTTAGCTTTTCTAATAATTTTACCTTCTGGATAAGATTTTACTATACTATATCCTCTTCTTAAAACATTTAAAGGTGAAAAAGAGCTTAGCAATTTCTCCAAGCTTTCTAATCTTTTTTCCTTTTCTAAATAACAGGATTTGATGGAATAAAAAAGTCTATTTTTAAAAAATTTTAATTTTTCTTCTAAAATTCTTATATTTTCCTGAGGATGCCTTTTTCTGAAAAGGTTTTTTATTTCCCATAATTTTTTTTCTTTAAAACCCAAATACTTTTCCATCTCTAAGTTTAATCTATAGGAAAGATCTTTAATTCTTTTTTCCAAACTCTGAACAACTTTAAAGGGATTTTTGTTCTCAAGTTCTATTTTAGCTTCATAAAGCTTTTTTTCTCTTCTGGAAACGATAATTTCCAGAAGCTGATTGATTTTTTTCTGATAAAGACTTAATCTATAGAGGACTTCTTCCTTTGCTGGTATAACCTCTTCAGCTGCAGCTGTAGGAGTAGCACATCTTTTATCTGCGATCAAGTCACATATAGTATAATCTACTTCATGCCCCACAGCTGAAACTACAGGAATTTTAGATTCCTTTACGCCAAGGATAATATCCTCAGTATAAAATGGTGCCAGATCCTCAAAAGACCCTCCCCCTCTTGTAATTACAATAACCTCCACATCACTGAAATGGGTATTTATATCTTTTATTGCCTGAACTATTTCTTTTTCAGCTCCTTCTCCCTGAACCCTTACTGGATAAATAAGTATTTCTACCTCCCACCTGTTTTTGCTTATTTTTAAAAAATCTTGCAAAGCTGCACCAAAAAGAGAAGTTATAAGAGCAATTTTTTTTGGATAAACAGGGATAGACTTCTTTCTATTTGGATCAAATAGTGGCTTATACTTTTTTATAAGTTCTTCTTTTTTTAGAGTTAAAATCCCCTTTCCTAAAGGTTCTACTCTTCTTACTATAAAATAGCATTCTCCAGAACGAGTATAAAAATTTAGTCTTCCCCAACATAAAACTTTTAATCCATCCTTTAAGTAAGGAGCAATAGTAACTTCTTTCTGAGAATTAAAAATTATAGACTTAAGAGAAGCTTCTTCCTCGATCAGATTAAAATAGATGTTGCCATTTTGACTATATCTTAAATTAGCAATTTCTCCTTCTATCCACAATACAGAGAAATTTCTTTCTATAAGATCTTTTAAATTTTGAGTAACTTCTTTTACAGTGAAATATAATTTTTCTTTTTCTTTTACACCAATTTTTGTCTCTTCTAAATATTTCATAATTAAGAATAGTTTACCATATTTATAATCATTTACTACTTAAAAAAGCTTTCTTGACTTAATATTTTACTTTTTTTAAAATTACAATCTATGGAAAAAGAAAGACTTGTCCCAGATACAAGTATTTTTACCAATCCTGATGTTTACGCACAATTTGGGAAAAATCCCTCGGAAGCTTTTACCAATTTCCTCTTAATGGTTGCTGAATTAGAAGGTGAGGTTGCAGTCTATATTCCTACCTCTGTTTTTGAAGAATTAAAAAGAATGCTAACAAACCTTAAACTTCCTCCAAAGGCTCGTTCGGTTTTAAAAATAAAATCTCCCAAAAAGTATGAACTTTACATTCCTGCTTTTTTGATGTATGAGTTTATTGAAGAGTTACGAAATAGAATTAACAAAGGTTTAAGAGTGGCTGAGGAAGCTGTTAAATCATCAACCTATAAAAAACCAGAAGAAGTTTTAAAGTTTTTAAGAAAACGCTATAGAGAGGTTTTGAGAGAAGGGATTGTAGATAGTAAAGAAGATTTAGAGTTAATCCTTCTTTCTTTAGAGCTTGATGCAATAGTTCTTTCTGCTGATAGAGGAGTTTTAAATATGGCAGATAAATTAGGACTAAGGTATCTGGAACCAAAAGATATAAAAGACACTCTTGAAGGTTTTAAATTCTGGTAGTTATTTGATTTCTACATCTTTAAACATAATATCCTGTAAAATAATGTCTGCTATATCTTTGGCAAGAAGCTTTAAAGCCTCTTCTCTACCAGGGTCAAGAACATTGGTAGCTTCTACAGGGACACGATATATCTCATATCGACTTAAACTTCCCTCTAAAATCACCTTTTTTTCTCTTTTCTCTATAAGCTGATACTTCCCTTTAAAACTAATCTTTCTTTCCTTGGTCTGAATAAAAGTTTCATAAGACACAGGTACTAAATAAACTTTTGTGATTTCTCCTTTCAATATTAAATCCGCTTTAGATTCATCATATACAGGCATTAAAAATTTACCCTGAGCTAATTTATGTCTTAATTCATAGGCAAGCATTTCTCCTAAAGCAGTTTCTGAAGTAAAATTTTTCCAAGGTGCAATGTAAACAGTTTGCCATTCTGGTCTGAAATAAGAAGGTCTTTCAAAAAATTGATAACCACAAGAAGAAATAAAAAGACTAAGAAACCACAAAATTAATAAGTTTCTTAGGTACAAAAACCACATTTTTTAAAGTTTTACCCTCCAGATATTTCATAATCTTTGGACGTTCCTTAGCTATTTTTACAATTTCATCCTTAGAAAGTTCTACCGAAACCTCTACCTGATCTCTTACTTTACCGTTAACCTGAATTACAAGAATAAAGGTATCTTCTTTTATAAGCTCAGGATCGTATTTAGGAAAAGCTTCCAATGAAATAAAGGGTTTATGTCCTATTTCTTCCCACAATTCCTCTGCAATGTGAGGACAAATTGGAGAAATAAGAAGTAAAACTTTCTCAAAACATTCTTTCAAAACCTTTCTAACCTTCTCATCATCTACGGAAACTTCTTTCAAAGTATCTTCTAAAAAGTTAAGAAATTCCATAATAGCTGCGATTGCGGTATTAAAACGAAGTCTTTTTTCCAGATCTTCAGAAACTTTTTTTATAGTTTGATGAAGTTTCCTTCTAAGTTTTAACAAATTCTTGGGTAAGTTTTTAAACTCTTCCTCTACATAGGAAATTTCTCTTAATCTCTCTGCATGGTTTGTAATTAGATTAAACAACCTTTTTAAAAACCTAAAGGCACCCTCTATTCCGTGGTCACTCCACTCAAGATCTCTTTCTGGAGGAGCTGCAAAGGCTATAAAAAGCCTTACTGTGTCAGCTCCATATTTATCTATCATCTTATCTGGATCAACCACATTACATTTGCTTTTAGACATTTTTTCAAACTTTCCAACCACAACTTCTTTACCACAACCCTCTTTTAAACATTTTCCTTCAGAAGAAACCTCTTCTGGATAAAGCCAACCATGCACAGGACATTTATAAGTCTCCTTAATAACCATTCCCTGAGTTAATAGGTTTGAAAAAGGCTCATCTAAATCAAAATATCCAAGATCCCTCAATACCTTAGTAAAGAACCTGGCATAAAGAAGATGTAAAATAGCATGCTCTATTCCTCCAATGTATTGATCTACAGGAAGCCAATATTTTATGTCCTCTTTATTAAAAGGTTCAGAAAAATTCGGACAGGCAAATCTCGCGAAATACCAGGAAGACTCCATAAAGGTATCAAAAGTATCAGTTTCTCTTTTTGCTGGGGCTCCACATTTTGGACAGGTAGTATTTACAAATTCAGGAAAATTGGGAAGAGGCGATCTTCCTGAAGAATCTATTTGAACATTAAGAGGTAAAACTACCGGAAGATTTTCCAGTTTTTCTGGAACTATTCCACACTTTTCACAATAAATCATAGGAATAGGACAACCCCAGTATCTTTGACGAGAAATTCCCCAGTCTCTTAATCTATAAGTAACTTTTCTCTTTCCAAGTCCTTTTTCTTCTAAATAAGAGGTAACTTTTCTTTTTCCTTCTACACTATTAAGACCTGTAAAAATATCAGAATTTATCATTATACCAGGCTCTTCATAAGCAGAATCCATTTCTTCAGGGTTTAAATCCTTGTCTTTAGGTGTAATAACAACTTTTATAGGAAGGTTATATTTCTTAGCAAATTCAAAGTCTCTTTGGTCATGAGCAGGAACGCACATTATAGCTCCTGTTCCATACTCCATTAAAACAAAATTAGCGGCAAAAAGTGGCAATTTTTCACCGGTAAGAGGATGAATAGCATAAGTTTGTAAGAACAATCCTTCTTTTTCGACAAGTCCAGCTTCTATATCTCTTTTTCCTTTTCTTACTCTTTCTACGAATACTTTTAGTTCTTTTGTCAATCCTTTTTTCTCTGCAATTTTTTCAGCTAATGGATGTTCTGGAGACATACAAACAAAGGTTGCTCCAAAAAGAGTATCCGGGCGGGTAGTATAAACAATTAGATCTTCTCCTATTTCTGGTATAGGAAATTTTATCTCCGCCCCTTCGCTTTTTCCTATCCAGTTTTTTTGCATAGTTATAACTTTTTCAGGCCAGTGCCCTTTAAGTTTTTCCAGATCTTCTAAAAGTTCTTCAGCATAAGCAGTAATTTTCAAAAACCATCCCTCCATTTCTTTAAAAGTAACTTCTGTTCCACACCTCCAGCAGGCTCCATCTTCTACTTGTTCGTTAGCAAGAACGGTGTGACAAGAAGGACACCAATTAACCAGAGTTTTTTTCCTATAAGCAAGACCTCTTTCATACATTTCTATAAAGAATCTCTGTTCGTGTTTATAGTAGTCTGGATCACAGGTAGCAAATTCTCTACCCCAGTCATAGCTAAATCCGAGCTTTTTAAGCTGTGTTCTCATATAATCTATGTTTGAATAAGTCCATTTAGTTGGATGTATTCCGTGTTTAAGAGCTGCATTTTCAGCTGGAAGCCCAAAAGCATCCCATCCCATGGGATGAAGCACATTATAACCTTTCATTCTCTTCACTCTGGCTAAAATATCACCAAGAGTATAATTTCTCACATGTCCCATGTGAATTCTTCCTGAAGGATAAGGAAACATTTCTAAAACATAATATTTGGGTTTTGAAGGATCAGTCTTTACTTCAAAAATTTTGTTCTCCTCCCAGAGTTTTTGCCATTTAGCTTCTATAGAAGAAAAATCATATCTTTTCATAGATACGCCTCCCATAAACAATAGGTCTAAAAATAAATATTTCTAACTATAGCTTCGGCAAATTCAGAGCATTTTACTTCTTTTGCACCCTCAAGCTGTCTTGCAAGATCATAGGTAACAATTTTTTGCTGAATTGTTCTGGAAAGGGCTTCCCAGATTAAATCAGCAGCTTCTTTCCAGCCAATATATTCCAACATCATTTTCCCAGAAAGAATAAGAGATGAGGGATTTACCTTATCAAGTCCTGCATATTTGGGAGCTGATCCATGAGTGGCTTCAAAAATAGCATATCCATCTCCAATATTAGCACCTGGAGCCATACCCAAACCACCAACCTGAGCTGCAAGTGCATCAGAAAGATAATCTCCGTTTAAATTTGTAGTTGCAAGAATACTGTACTCCTCAGGCCTTAAAAGCGCCCATTGAAACATAGCATCTGCAATCCTATCTTTAACAATCACAATTCCCTCTGGGACACCATCAGGATATTTTTCTAATATTTCCGCCTCTGCTACAGTCTTATCTGGAAATTCTTCCTTAGCCAGTTCATAACCCCAGTTTCTAAAAGCTCCCTCTGTATACTTCATTATGTTTCCTTTATGCACAAGAGTTACACTTGGACAACCATTTTCCAGAGCATACCTTATTGCCTTACGAACAAGTCTATAAGTCCCAAACTTGCTTATAGGTTTAATTCCTATCCCAGAATCTTCCCTTATCTCTTTTCCAAAGTTCTCCTTTATAAACTCTATGAGTTTCTTGGCTTCTTTTGAACCTGCCTGATACTCAATCCCTGCATAAACATCTTCTGTATTTTCTCTAAAAACCACCATATTCACCTTCTCTGGATATTTTACAGGAGAAGGAGTTCCTGGAATCCACTTTACAGGTCTTACACACGCATATAAATCTAAAACCTGTCTTAAAGTAACATTAAGACTTCTGAAACCACCTCCAACAGGAGTTGTAAGAGGTCCTTTTAAAGCCACTATACATTCTTTTATAGTTTGTAATGTTTCCTCAGGTAAATAGTTTCCGGTTTCTTTATACGCTTTTTCTCCAGCTAATATTTCTTTCCAAATAATTTTTTTCTTCCCATTGTAAGCTTTATCAACCGCTGCATTTAAAACCTTTAAAGTAGCTTTCATTATATCTGGACCAATTCCATCTCCTTCTATATAGGGAATTTCTGGATCATCGGGAACTTCAAGAGAAAAATCCTCTCTCAACTTTATCTTTCCCATATTCAACCCTCCCATTTAATCAGAATTTTTACTTCCTAAAATTATCCTAAAAATCTTAATCCATGTAGAAAGTTTTGACAAGATAAAATTTCCCTATATAATTTTTAAATCATGAACCCTGTGGAAGAAACAAAAAAATACTTTTTTTATTTAAATGAATTAGGATTAAATTATATTCCTGTAGATAAAACCTTAAGAAAGTTATTACAAAATAACATCTATTTAGCTGAAAATAACTTAGAAAAAATTAAAAATGCTCTTGCCAATTGTGAGAGATGCACTCTTTATAGAGTAAGAAAACAGTCTATATGGGGTGAGGGGAATATAGATTCAAAGCTTATGCTTATAAGCGAGTATCCAGACAGAGAGGAAGATTTCTACGGAAAACCTTTTGTAGGTATAACAGGAGAACTCCTTGATAAAATGCTTAAAAGTATAAAATTGACTCGAAAAGACTTTTTTATCACTCATGCTGTTAAGTGTAAAACTCCTGGAGGAAGACCTCCTGAATTAGAGGAAATCTCAGCTTGTAAAACCTATCTTCTTAAACAAATTAAGTTTATAAAACCTAAACTTATTTTAGCACTTGGTTTTACACCTCCTAAAATTTTTTTTACAAATAACCCCACTTTTTCTTCTATAAGAGGAAAACTTATAAAACTTAAAAATTTTACAATTCTCTTTACTTATCATCCTAATTATATGCTTAAAAATCCTGCTGTAAAACGCTTAGTATGGGAAGATCTACAAAAATTCAGGAAACTTTATGAACAGATTTTTGAAAATTCTTAAATTAATTATTTTAGTTGGGCATTTTTTTCTTTCTTCTCAAGCTCTATGCAAAGAGTCTAAAATTTTTCTTGTTAAAATTGATGCACCTATCACTCCAGTTATTGCTAATTTTTTAATCTACAGTATTGACTTGGCTAATAATAAAAAGGCAAAAGCCTTGATTGTAGAGTTAGATACCCCTGGTGGATTAGTTGAATCAACAAGAAAAATTGTAAAAGAAATTTTAAAAAGCAAGGTTCCTGTTATTGTTTATG
>JACDNX010000005.1 GCA_017656385.1 Thermodesulfobacterium sp.
TTTCCTCTATTGAAAATCTTTTATAATCTATTTTTATACCTAACCTTTTTAAACCGGCTTCAGCCAAGATAATACCATCAAATTGGCCCTCTTTCCATTTTCTCAAACGTGTATCCACATTTCCTCTCAAAGGTAGAATCTCTAAATCTTTCCTTATTCTTTTTAATTGAGAAAGTCTTCTCAAACTACTTGTTCCTATCTTAGAATTAGAAGGTAGTGCAGAAATATGTTCGTAATTTGAAATCCAAACATCAAAAGGTGATTCTCTTTCTGGAATACAGGCTATTTCTAATCCTTCAGGTATTATAGAAGGGACATCTTTCATGCTATGGACAGCTAAATCTATTTCACCTTTGAGCAAAGCTTCTTCTATTTCTTTAACAAAAAGGCCTTTTCCTCCTATTTTACTTAAAGGTGCATCTAAAATTTTGTCCCCTTTGGTTTTGATAATAACTTTTTCAAAGACAAGTCCTGGGAAAAGTGAGCTTAGTCGAGAAATTACCCAGTCGGTTTGAGCTAAAGCTAATTTACTTCCTCTGGTGCCTACCTTAATAATCATTTTTAAAAAAATTTCTTAATGACAACTGCTACAGGTACCGCCCTTACAGGTTGAACAGGCTGAACCTACAGAGCTGGTAAATTTATTACCTGATTTAAATGCCACCTGAGAAATTAACTTTTTAACCTTTGAACTTTTACACTTTTTACAAATAACTTTATCCTTATCATCTCCTAAAATCAGCTCTTCAAAAACTTCTCCACATTCTTCACACTGAAACTCAAAAATAGGCATAAATACCTCCCATGTAAAATTATTTGAATTTTTTTACAAAAAGAGATTTATTTAAAATAATACCATTATATCATTTCGTCAACAATATCTTAAACAAAAAATTAAACACCAGTAAAGGACAAAGAAAGATTGATTAGTTTGAAATATCTGTTGTTTCAAGAAGTATGTCCCACATAAATTTTACTTCCACATCAAGGTTGTAGGCTTTTGCTAAATCATGTATTTGGGTATAACAGTTGTGAGAAGGAGCGATAACTATTTTAGCTCCAGTTGCTTTTAGAAGCCTGCTGGTCTTTATAAAAGATAAAATAATAAAATGTATGGAGGTAGGATTTTTAGTTGATTTTTTAAAAAATGATGGTATAGGTTAAGGGATTATGAAAAAGGCACAAATAGTAGTTACAGGTGGAGCTGGGTTCATAGGATCAAATTTAGTAGAAGCCCTCAATCAAAGAGGAGAAGACCAAATCATCATTGTAGATCACCTTAAAGAAGGAAACAAATGGAAAAATCTATTGGATCTTAAATTTCTGGACTATATTGAGAAAGATGAATTTTTGGAAAAAATTGAAAAAGGGTATTTTAAAGAAGTCTCAGCTATTATTCATCTTGGTGCATGTAGCAATACTACTGTAAAAGATTTGCAATTTTTATATTTAAACAATTATAAATACTCCCAAAAACTGGCTCTTTTTTCCTTAGAAAATAATATACAATTTATCTATGCCTCATCTGCTGCAACTTATGGAGAAGGTTCCTTAGGGTTTTCTGATGATGAAACCTTGCTTCCTAAACTCAAACCATTAAATCCTTATGGTTTTTCAAAACATCTTTTTGATCTCTGGCTTTATTACAATGGACTTTTAAATAAAGTGGTCGGTTTGAAATACTTCAATGTTTTTGGAGAAAAAGAGTTTCATAAAGGTGAAATGAGAAGTGTTGTTCTAAAGGCTTACGAGCAAATAAAAAAAGAAGAGAAGGTAAAACTTTTTAAATCCTATAACCCGGATTATCAAGATGGAGAACAATTAAGAGACTTTATTTATGTTAAAGATGCAGTAGAAGTTACGCTTTTTTTCTTGGAAAATCCCCAAATTAAAGGTATCTTTAATGTAGGAACAGGTAAAGCGAGATCCTTTAAAGATCTTGTTTTAGCCATTTTCTCAGCACTTAATATTCCTCCCAACATTGAATACATAGAAATGCCAGAATATTTAAAAAAACAGTACCAATATTTCACCCAAGCAGATATTACAAAACTCAGAAAAGCAGGTTATAATAAACCAATGTGGGAATTAGAGGATGCTGTTAAAAACTATGTAACTTATTTAGAAAAAAACTATACCTTTTTCTATGGATAGTAGCTCGGTATTAGAATTTTTAAAATCATTTTTTAGAAAAAGGCCTAAACACCTTTCTGAAGTTGAAGAAGAAATAAAGGAAGTTTTAGAAGAATTTAAAGATGATAGAATCTTAAGTGAATTTGAAGAAAAGCTTGTTCTGGCATTTTTCAACCTCAAAAGTCTGGAAGTTAGGGAAATTGTAATTCCAAGAAATATATTAACTGGTTTGGAAATTTCTTCACCCTGGCAGGAAATTAAAAAAACTATAGTCAAAAACCCTCACTATTTTTATCCTGTTTATAAAGAAAACTTAGATAATTTTTTAGGATATATAGCCTTAAAGGACATAGTAAAAGGAATAGAAAACAATAATTTTAATTGGTCAGATTTTGTAAAACCTCCTTTAATAATTCCAGAAAATATTTCTTTGGTTTCTGCTCTGGAAAAGATGATAGAAAAAAAGGTAGAAATTGCTTTTGCTGTGGATGAACATTCAGAATTAACAGGAATTATAAGATTAAAGGATATATACAATGAATTACTTAAAACTGAATTAAAGTGCCCTATTCCTGATCAAGAAGGCTGGATAATTTTACCAGCAACTTTCAAAATCAGAGATCTTGAAAAGTGTCTAAGAGTAACACTACCTAAGGGAGAATTTGAAACCATTTCCGGACTTATCATAAGTCACTTAAAAAGAATTCCGAAACAAGGAGAAAAATTCAGTCTGGCTTCCTTAGAAATAGAAATTGTTAAGGCTGATGAAAGGAAAATAGAAATTGTCAAAATAAGGCCATTACCTGCTGACAAAGGTGAGAAATCTTGTTAATTTAGCAGCACCTTTTTTTTCTGCTCTATTACTAACCCTCTCTTTCCCTAAGTTTAATTTATGGATTATGGGCTTTTTTTCCCTTGTTCCTCTGCTTTTTGGTTTTTCTTCTATAAAAGAAAGCAAAAATATAGTTGTTTTTTCCTTCATTTTTGGGGTTCTTCACTTCTCAACCCTTCTCTACTGGTTAGTATATACTTTAACTAAGTATGGGAATCTATTTATACTATTTTCTCTTCTGCTGCTTCTTCTTTTATCTTTCTACTTGTCTCTTTATTATGTTATCCTTTTTTATATCAACTTTAAGCTCAAAATATTTGAAATACCCAATTTTATAAAAGCTACTTTTTTTAGCCTGACCTTTGTAGGAATTGAATACCTTAGAGGAACTTTGTTAACAGGATTTACCTGGGGACAGCTTGGTTACATTTTGAGCAATTTTTCTCCCTTTTTGCAATCAGCTGAGATATGGGGAATATGGGGATTATCTTTTATTTTGGTTTTAGCAAATTATTATCTCTTCTTTTTACTTTACTATTTATTTTTCTTTCATAAGCCGTGGGTAAATTTAAATTTTTTAATTAACAATTTTTGCTTTCTTGCTCTATTTACCGCACTTCTCAGCTACGGGGTATATAAGGAAAATTTTTGGAAAAATTTACTTGCTAAGGAAAAAAGAGCCATTAAAGTTTCCCTTCTTCAGGGGAATATACCTCAGGAAATGAAAGAAAAAAGCGAAATTGAGTATTCCCTTAAGGTGTATAAAAATTTAGCTCTTTCTTCTTTGAAGGAAAGACCAGACATTATCTTTTTCCCTGAAACTGCTTTTCCCTTCTTTTTTCTTTATGAAAAAGATCCCACGCTTAAGCTTCTTTCCTCCTTAGATAATATTGAAGCTGAAGCAAAAAAATTCAATCATTTTCCTGTTTTAATTTTTGGCACATTCAGACTTGAATATAAAAAAGGAAGACCTATGGTATACAATAGTTTAATTGTATGGCATAGGAAAAAACTTATAGATTTTTATGACAAAGAAAAACTTGTTCCTTTTGGAGAATACATTCCCTTAGAAAATTATCTCTCTTTTTTGAAAAAAATTACTGTAGGGCTTGGAATTGTAAAGCCGGGATTTTCCAAAAACATCAGTGTTCCGTTGCAAGAGAAAGCTTTTAAAATAGTCCCCCTCATCTGTTTTGAGAGTGCCTTTTCAGAAATTTTAAAAAAAAGACTTAAAGAATCTCCACAATTAATTTTTATTGCCACCAATGATGCTTGGTTTGATAGAACTTCAGCTCCTTATCAGCATTTTCAGATGGCAAGGGTAAGAGCTGTTGAAGCAAGAAGATATACTCTTCAGGTTGCTAACACAGGAATAACGGGAATTATTGATCCTCTTGGAAAAATAATAAAAGCAACTCAACTTGAAAAGAGAGAAGTTGTTTTTGGAGAAGTAAAACTTTTTTCTCAAAAAACTCTTTTTGTAAAATATGGCAACATTTTAGGAATTGCTGGTTCTATAACTCTACTATTTTCTATTCTAATTCTACTTCTTGCCAAGTCTTTAACCCCTCGGGACTAAGTCCCAGAAATTGAAGAATCCTCCTTACAAATTGACTAATCAATTCTTCAAGGTTTTTTGGTTTGTGATAAAAACTTGGCATAGCTGGAAATATAATAGCTCCTGCTTCACTACAGGTTTTCATGTTTCTTATGTGAATTAAATTAAAAGGTGTTTCTCTTATAACCAGTATCAAAGGTTTCCTCTCTTTTAGCATCACATCTGCAGATCTTTGTAAAAGATTTCTCGCACTGCCACATGCTATAGCAGATAAAGTTCCCATGGTGCAGGGAATAATAACCATTCCAAAATATTCATTTGAGCCACTTGCAGGTGGAGCTGAAATTTCATCCTCTCTATAAAGTTTTTCTGCAAATTTTAAAATCTCTTCCACAGGCTTTTCTAATTCATAATTCCACACCATTTCCCCTGCTCTGGTAATAATCACTTCTGCAGGATATTTAAGCTTTTTCAACTCTTTCAAAAGGTAATAAGCGTATACCACACCACTTGCTCCAGTAATCCCTATTAAAAATTTTTTCTCCATTTTTTAGCACTCTCCTTAGCAATTTTATCAACTTTTTCATTATAAAAATTACCACTATGAGCTGAGACCTTCTCCCACTTAACCTGATGAAAATTTATCAATCTTTCTAAAACTTCCCAGAGTTCTCTATTTTTAACAGGTTTACCATCTGAAGTAATGTAGCCTCTTTTTTTCCACTTAGGTAACCACTCAGTAACACCCTTAATCACATACTCTGAATCTGTATAGATTTTTAGTCTTTTTGGCTCTTTAAAATGTGAAAGAGCTGAAATAACTGCTTTTAATTCCATTTGATTATTGGTAGCAAGTGGGTCTCCTCCACTTAGTATTTCCTCTTTTTCTCCAGATTTTATCAAAACTGCCCAGCCTCCTGGACCAGGATTGCCAAGAGAGGAACCATCTACATAAAATTCTATTTCCTCTAAATTAGAAGTGGTCTTTCCTTGAGTCTCCAGTTCTTTAATAATTTCGTAACCACTACTTGTCCCAATAACATCTGCTCCCGCAGATAAAAACTTTAAAGTATCCCTTAAAGTTTTTATTCCTCCAGAAGCTTTGATTTTAATTCTTCCTTTAGAAAATTTTTTAATAATTTCTATATCCTCTACAGAAGCTCCTCTCTTTGCAAAACCCGTTGAAGTTTTAATAAAATCTATTCCTGTGAAAATAAGAATTTCCACTGCATTTTTTATATCAGCTTCTTGTAAATAGGAAGTTTCTATAATACTTTTTAAAACTTTATTTTCTGCAATTTTTCTAATACTGAAAAGTTCTTTTTCAAGTCTTTTATAATCCCTGGATTTTAGCCATATGAGATTTATAACAAAATCTATTTCGTCAACTCCAAGCTCTAAGAGATATTCAATCTCTGCCAATTTAGTTTCTGTTAAAGAAAAGCCCAAAGGAAAACCTGTTACCGAGGAAATCTTAAAATTCAAATTTTTGAAATTATCTTTTATATAAGGTATTAAAGAAGGAGGAACACAGAGACTCCTAAAAGGATATTGTAAGGCTTTCAATAAAAATTCATTAAATTTTTCATAAGTTCCTGCTGGAACTAAGTAAGTATAATCTATTTTTGAAGCTAAACTATTGGGATTAAACATTAAAATTAGTTTGTATAAAGTAAATAAATGCGGTTGCTTAAAGAAAAACCCTTCAATCCCTTCTCAGGTTTTTCTTTTAATTTAGCCTGGATAAGAACCCAATGAGAGCTTCCCAATCCTTCTGGGAAAATTAAAAATTTAAGAGCTTCCATATCCTTCCAGCTTCTTTCAGAAACTTCGTAAAATATTTCATTTATACCAAGGGATACCAAAAAGGAACCCTGTTGAGTAAAACCGATATTCAAAAACCCATATTTCTCTCCCAATTCCCTGAGCAAAGTAAAGTCCACATGTGAAGTGATATCCATTTCCCCTGGTTTAAAATATGGATTGTCCATAATTCTATGTTTGTAGTAGCAAAGAAGAGTGCCTTTATTTCTTTCTGGAGAATAATAATCCTGTCTCAAATAGCCGTAATCTATAGTGATAACAAATCCTTCTTCCAACTTTTCAGAAAGAACTTTATAAAAATCCTCTATTCTTAAGCAAATTTCTGTTCTATAATGTTCTTCCCAAAAAGAGTAATAAGGCTCTATTATCTTAAGAATTTTATCATTTTCTATTTCTTCCAAAACTTCTTTTATGCTGCCATTTTTTATCTCAATCCATACTTCATTTATTTTTCTCCCATTCTTTTGAATTAATCTTACAGGAAAGGAATCAAAAAGCTCGTTAGACAAAAAAACTCCTTTAAACTTAGGCACCTCTTCCAAGCTTTTTACCCACTTTATCCTTGATTTAAATTTAAGTAGTGTCTTTTCCTGAATTTCTCTTATAATAGAAAAAGGCTCTATGATTAAATAATTAAAGATATATCCCTTTTTTTCAGAGTATTCCAGAATGTCATTTGCTAAAAACCCCTGCCCTGCTCCAGCTTCAACTATTAAAAAATCTTCTGGTTTTTTTAAAAGTTCGTATATCTCAATGATCTGACACGCAAGGGTTGCTCCAAAAATTTTATGAATACAGGGTGAAGTTATATAATCCCCCTTTTTAGAAGGTAGATTTCCCCGAGCATAATATCCATGCTCGGGGTGATATAAACATAACTCCATATACCTTTCAAAAGTTAATGGAGACTCACGAGCCAGAACATCTAAAAGCATTACTATTTACTTTTTAACCAGCCCAAACTCTATTAGTAAATCCTTGTCACTATCTATCTGATACAAAAAAGCCATTCTCGGGATCTTGCTTGGAATTTCTATTTTATGATTTTCACCTGTAACTATAGAAGGAGTTGAGGCTTGCAGAGTTATACCGGTTTTTTCAAACTCTCTTCTGAAAACACCACATATCTGATTAGTAATTTCTCCACTTGCGTCAATAACCTCCTTAGTAATCTCGTTTCTCTCTTCACCAAGCATATTTTTCATAAATTCAAAAATTATCCTTTTATCATAACTAACAATAAAAACTCCCTTCAGTTTTTCAGAAGCAAGTCCTACAACTACTGAAATATCTTTTAGCTGTGTATTTTCTTTCCTAACTTCAGTACTTTTTAGCACTGGGTTTTTCATCAAATACATACCTATAACTTCTTCCACAGCTTTTTTGAGGCAATCTGAAACTACAGAACCCTGCATTTACACCTCCTCGTCCATCCCGCTATTTTTTATTACAAAAAACTGTTTAAACTTTAAATTTTTCAACTGCTTCTTTTAATTCTGTTCCCATTTTAGCAACTTCTTCAGTGGTAGAAACAATCTGTTCCACTCCTACTTTCAGATCTTTTGCAGCACTTGCTACACTTCCCACATCCTTTGCTATAGATTCTGCAGTTACACTCATCTCCTCTGTTGCAGAGGCAACGCTCTGAATCATTTCTTGAAGTCTCTCAGAAGCCTCTGCTATCTTCTTCAATACACCTGCTGCTTCTTCAGAGAGTTTTACTCCTGTTTCAACTTTACCTGATATGTCTTCAACTTCGCGCTTTACATCTCCTACCGCTTTCTCTATTTCTTTTATTGTGTTAGCTATTTCCTCTGTAGATTTTCCTGTTCTTTCTGCAAGTTTTCTAATTTCACCAGCAACCACTGCAAATGACCTGCCATGCTCCCCTGCACGAGCTGCTTCAATGGTTGCATTGAGAGCAAGTAAGTTGGTTTGCTCTGCTACATCTTTTATAAATTCAATTACTGCTCCTATTGCCCTTGTTCTCTCTTCAAGTGTTCCCATTACTTCTCTGAGCTTGTCTGCTACTTGTTCAATAACTTTAACTTCATTTGCAGTTTTTAAAGTGTAGTTTTCTCCATCTTTTGCCATATTTGCTGTATTTTTACTTTCTTCAAGAATTTCTGTAGCATTTTTTGCTATATCAACAACAGTGGAACTCATTTGTTCTGTAGCACCAGCTATTTGCGTTGTTTTCTCAACTTGAGTTTCTATGCTTGTGTTAAACTGCTTGGTTATGGCTGAAAGTTCTTCACTTGAACCTGCAAGAGTCATAGATGCCTGCTTAACTTCTTCTATTAAAATTCTCATGGAAGCCAAGGCATCTGCAAGATCTTTTGCCATAACTCCTATCTCATCCTGAGAGGTAATATCAATATCTACTGCAAGATCCCCTTCGTGAACCCTTGCCAGTATCTTTCTAAGTTTTTCAATAGGATTTCTAACAGCTCTTGTAACCCCGGTAATTACTAAAAAGGAAACTACTACAAAAATAATTCCAAAAACTATAAGAATTATAAACTCTCTTTTTATGTATCCCAAAGATTTAACAGCTTCTTCTTCTGCCTTTTTGATATAAAAGGTTGTCAAATCATCAAGTTCTTTTTGCATGGTCAACAATTTAGGAATTAGTTCATTCTCATGAAGATAAATAGCTTCTTGAGTCCTTCCAGCAAGTGCAAGTTGAGCAACTTTATTGCTAATTTGTTGCAAAGCCTCTATAGCGTAAAAAGTTTCTTTTAGCTCTTTTTTACCTTCATTTGACCTTGTCGTTCCTTTTAAAAAATCCAAATGTTTTTTGTAAGCTTTTTCTGCCTTTAAAATTTTGTTATAAATTTCTCTCCTTTTCTCCATATCTTCAGTAAGAAGCATTTTTGTTATACTCAATTGAACATTGGTGAGAATTTCATTTCTTAATTCCGCAGCATTGCTAATTTTTAATGTCCTTTCTCTTAAATCTTTTGTATTAGTATTTATGACATACAAACTATATAGGGTATGCAAAGAAACCACAGCAACAATAAAAATTATTATACCGAAACCAAAAACAAGTTTTTTGGTAATGCTCCAGTTTTTAAACATCTCTACCTCCTATTGAATTATTTTTTCTACATCAAGAATAAGTAAAAGTCTGTCAGGTAGCTGATAAACATTTTTAACATATTCTTTTGCGATACCTTCTAATTTGTCTGGAGTTTTTTCCAATTTTGCAGGAAAAATTTCTAAAATTTCTCCTATCTCTTCTATTACAAAAGAAACTGAAGCCTCTCCTTCATCTTTAACTATCAAATTAAGCTTGGGAGTAACTTCAAAGTTAACCTTCAATTTCTTTGCAAGATCTATAACAGTTACAATTTGTCCTCTTAAATTCATTATTCCAAGGATATGTTCCTCTGAAAGAGGAACAGGAGTAATTTCTATCTCCTTATTAATCTCTACTACTCTTTCTGCTGGGATACCAAGTAAAAAATCTCCTATATAAAAGGTTACCATAGTAATAGCTTGAGCATAGTCAAGTGCTTTATCTTCCCTTGTTTCTAAAGCTATATCTTCTTTTTTTGCTAATTCCATATTTTTCTTACCCCCTTTTGAAATTTTCTTATCTTAACAAAGTTTCTATTTCTTTCAATAATTTTTCTCTATTCAATTTTATTTCATAACTATTAGCACCTACCTCTAATGCTTTCCTTCTTATATCTTCTCCTGCAAGAGAAGTAACAACTATTATAGGAATATTTTTATAATCCGGATTTGACCTTATTTCCTTTATAAGATCAAATCCATCCATCTCTGGCATTTCTAAATCTGTAACGACTAAATCAAATTTCTCCCCACTTAAAAGCTTATTTAAAGCTTCCTTACCATTTTCAACTACTTCTACTTCATACCCTGCTCCTTTCAAATAATTTTGCATCATACCTCTGAAAAAAGGTGAATCCTCAGCAAGAAGTATTTTTTTTGCCTTCTCTTCCACTTTTCCTTTCACAATAAACCAGTCCGGGTCATACATTTCAATTATTTTGTAAATATCAATAAAAAGAACTGTTTTGCCATCAATAATTCTATGACCCAAAATTCCGGGATTATTATAAATACCTTCTTCTACATCTAAAGTTGTTTCTAAAGTTCCTACAATGTTAGAACAAAGTATTCCACAGGTTTTTCCTCTTTCTGTAAAGAATAGAACATTATAGTTTTCCTGATCAGAAGCACCTTGCAGGGGTAAATAGTTTTCTAATCTTATAACAGGAATAACTTCGTCTCTATAAATAATGATTTCTTTACCTCCCGAAATTTGAATTTCGCTTGCTTTTATCTTATCAAGTCTTGAGATCAGAGCTATAGGAAGTGCAAGTCTATCTTTACCTACATCAAAAAGAAGAATAAATATGGTTTCTTCAGAGGAAGTTCTTATTTTAGCCTTTGCTGATTCGTATTTCTTTTCCACTTCTTCCATACTAATCCCAACAAATTGCGAAAGTCCTATTACATCCAAAATAAGCGCAAGTTTACCATCTCCCATAATGGTTGCACCTGAATAAATAGGAATATTTTTAAACCACTTACCAAGAGGCTTAACAACTATTTCTTCAGAGGCAAAAATTTTATCTACTAAAAGTCCTATAAACCTTTCTCCAGTAGTTAAAATAACTAAATTTCTCTGCTCTACCTTTTTTCCATTATCTTTTAAGATTTCCGATAGCCTTAACACAGGTATTATTTCTCCTCTGAGCCTATAAAATTCTGTATTGCCTAACTTAAGAAGATCTTTCTCTGGCTCAACATTAACAAGTTCTTTAAGATTAACTTGAGGAATAGCATAACGATAATTTCCAGAAGTAACTATTAAAGCTGGTATGATAGCAAGAGTGAGAGGAATCTTTATTTTTACTGTAGTTCCTTTACCACGAACAGTGTTTATTTCTATAGATCCACCAAGTTTTTCAATGTTTGATTTAACCACATCCATTCCTACACCGCGACCAGAAAGCTGAGTAACAGTCTCGGCTGTGGAAAATCCTGGTTTAAAAATAAGGCTTAACAATTCTTTTTCCGAAGCTTTTTCTGCTTCTTCAAGTGTCATAAATCCCTTTTCTACCGCCTTTCTTTTTATCTTTTCAACATCAATACCTCTTCCATCGTCTTCAATCTCTATAACAACCTGTCCTCCTTCTTGATATGCCCTAAGAATAAGAGTTCCTTCTGCGGATTTGCCAATCTGAACCCTTTCTTCAGGAGGCTCAATCCCATGATCTATAGCATTTCTAACAAGATGAGTAAGAGGATCTTTAATTGCTTCAATTATTGATCTGTCAAGTTCGGTTTCTGTTCCTTCTAAATGAAGATTTACTTTTTTACTAAGAGCCTTAGCTAAATCTCTTACAATTCTGGGAAACTTGTTAAAAACCATTCCAATTGGTTGCATTCTTGTTTTCATTATAGTTTCTTGCATCTCGGTTGTTATCATTGAGAGTATCTGAACACTTCTTCCAAGCTCCTCATCCATTAATTTTTGTGAAAGCTGAACAACTCTGTTTCTTGCAAGAACAAGCTCCCCTGCGAGATTCATTAACTGGTCAAGAAGTTTAACATCAACTTTTATGTGTGTTTCTGTAAGTTCTATATGAGGAGTAACTACAGCTTCTTCTTTCTTTTCCTTCTTAACCGGTTCTACTGGCTTAACCTCTTCTGCTTTCTTTTTTTCCTCTTCTTTTTTTTCTTCTACCACCTCTTCTTCCAACTTTTCTTTTTCTACCTTTGGTTCTTCCGCTTTTTTTTCTTCAGGTGTTCTTTCTTTAGGCTTTTCTTGAACTTTCTTTTTAAGTTTTTCATTAAAATTAGACAGTTCTACCAGAAAATCTAAAATTCTATCTTCTACAGGTTCTTCTTTATTTTTTTCTATGTATCCAATAATGTATTTAATATAATCCACTGCTTTTAACAATATGTCTATAACATCTTCCTCTGGTTCTATTAAACCATCTCTTAGTTTTGAAAGTATATCTTCAGAAAAATGAGCTATGCTTTCAAGAGTTTTAAAACCAAAAAATCCAGCAGCACCTTTTAAAGAATGCATAGTTCTAAAAAGGGCTTTTAAAATTTCAACATTCTCTTTATCTTTCTCTAACTCTATAAAACCCTCTTCAAGATTAGTTATCCCTTCTTTAGCTTCTACTAAAAAGTCTTGCAAAATATCTTCATCAAAGTTCATTTTCTCACCCCCTTTCTAATTTATCTCAATTAAATATACTGTAATCTGTAATTATAAAATAAAACCAAACATTTTTAAAGTATAAAATTTTTTTGAAACAATTTTGCTTTTTTATTTTCTACAACTAAATATGTTTTTTGCCCAATTATAAAAGGAAAATTATCCTTCACATGTCCCAACGGAAAAGCATAACCTATAGGAATCTTTTTTGGTAAAAACTCTTCCACTCTCTTTAAAAATTTTAAAGGATCAACTTTACCTAAGTTTCCCACCGCTATACCTTTTATATTTTCAGTTCCTATAGTAAAAACTGTCTGTAAAAATGCCCTTTCCAGTCTATATTCTTTTTCATTTATATCCTCTATTACTAAAATTAAAGATCTTTCAAAAGGTAGATATGGAGTTCCACACAAGCTTGCTAAGGTAGCTAAATTACCTCCTAAAAGTATACCTTCTGCCTCTCCCTCCTGATAAGTCTTACCTTCTAAAACTATTTCTTTATTTTTAAAAATGACCTCCAAAAGATATTCAAAGGCTGATTCACTTAAATCAGATAAATTAACAATCATAGGAGCATGTATTCCGGGTTTTTTAAATTTTTTATAAAAATAAAGATGTAAAGCAGTTATATCACTAAATCCAATTAAAATGGAATAAATGTCTCTTTTTTTATTTTGAACAAAAATTTTTTCTAAGTAAGGAATTAATTTTATAGATCCAAAACCTCCTCTTGCTGACCAAATAAATTTATATTCTCTTGAGGTAATCAACTTATAAAGCAAACGAGCTTTAAGAGAAGGTAAAGACTCTGAAACCTCAACAAAGGACTCAAAAGAGATTCCATTTTTTTTTAAAATTTTTATACCTTTCTGATATTTTCTTACAGAAGGTGAGCTCGCAGGAGAAAAAAGGGCAATTTTTATCTCTTTTTCCATAAGTAATAAAGCCCCTCTAAGGTTAAATAAGGTTCTATTTTTTCTATTTTTTTAGAATAAGGGGCTATAAATTTAGCCAATCCACCTGTGGCAATAATCTTCGGAGACGTTCCCATTTCTGCCGAAAGTTTTTCCACTAAATAATCTGTTAATCCTGCAAATCCATATAATAAACCACTTTTCAAAGCAGAAACAGTGTCTTTCCCTATTACCTGAGAAGGAGGTTCACTTAGGTCTATTTTTGGCAATTTAGCTGTTTTTTTAAACAAAGCCTCTGTAGAAATTAAAATTCCGGGTGAGATAGCTCCTCCTAAGTATACTCCCTTTTCTGAGATACAGTCAAAAGTTATTGCTGTTCCAAAGTCAACTATAATCAAAGAAGTTTTATATTTTTCCCATCCTGCCAAAGCGTTAACCAGTCTATCTCCCCCTACCTCACAGGGATACAAAAGATCTATAGAAATTTTAACACTTTGATGATCTGCCACGAGTACCTCTCTTGCTAATAACTTTTTACCCATTTCTACCCACCAGTGAAGAGCAGGAGGTACTACACAAGCTATACATAGTCCCTTTATATCTTTTAAAGCTATTCTGTAAATATCAAGAAAATTTTTCAATTTTACTAATACTTCCTGAGAGGAAACTGGTATTTCTGTTTTAAAACTGAATATAGCTACCAAATTACCCCTGTCTTCAAAAATACCACATACTGTAGAAGTATTCCCTATATCCACAGCAAGAAGCATTTTTACACTTAGCCCTCCTTTTCTTTATTTTCTAAAAGCCATATTATCCAGTTATCCTTTTCTCTTCTCCAGAGAATTTCCGTGTTAGTATTTTTTAACGCATTTAAAAGCTCTTTTTCCATAATATTTATAAAACCAGAAACTAAATAAAATCTGGATTTCCAAAAAGGAGGAAGGTTAAACAATTCCTCTAAAAGCCCTTTGTAAAGATTAGCGAGAACTAAATCTACTTTGATAGGTAAAAGTTTTTTGATATCTCCTTCTATAACCTCTGCTGAGAGACCATTTAAATTTAAATTATGCCTGGTAACTTTTACACAAAGAGGATTAATATCTACTGCAATAACCTCTGCTCCAAGTTTAGCCCAAAAAAGGCTTAAAATACCTGTACCACAACCAATATCAAGAACCCTGCAAGGATTTCCAAAACTTTGATAAAACTCCCAGCTAAGCTCAAGCATCATAGAAGTGGTAGGATGACTCCCCTCACCAAACACCACACTCGGATCAAAAACAAGATCCCACTCCCCTTCATACCAGACTGGAGCTATTTTATAAGGTCCTACCTCAAATGGCTTAGGGACTCTCTTTTCATTCCAGCTCTCATAAGGCATTACATCTTTTACATCAAGCTCAAGATCATACTTTTTCATTAACTCTTCTACAAGCTTTTCCTTGGGTTTATGAAAAAAAAGAACACTTACTCCATCTTCTTCCCAAACTCCTATCAAATCTTCATCCTCAAGTTCTCTCAGTGCAGGATGAGAATTTTTGAAACTATAAATATATAAAGTTTCGTATTTCTTATACTTGCCTTTTAACATACTTTATCTAATTTTATTCTAAATTAGGAAAACAACCAAGATACCCCTTTTACTATCTCTTCAATATTAAAAACTATTAAACTTATCATTAAATTTAAAAATATCCAGAGCATTAAAATCAAGCGAATTTTAATAAATTTTTTCTTAATTTTTTTAAACTTCTCTACATCACTAAACACTTCATTTAAAACCTCAATCCTTTCAAAAATTCCATAGTGATGCCAGCTTTTTTTATACAACTGTCCTGTTATTTGACCTATTTTAAAAAGAGCTGAAATTAGAGGCTGGGGAGTTTTTAAGATAATTGCAGAATAAAAATCAGCCTCCCTTTCAAATTGTCTCAAAAAGAAAGAAAAAATATATCTTATGTAAATAAAAGATAAAAAAATCAAAGCTATTCCCCAAAATGCCTCTACTGAGAAAGGTAAACTTTCCTTGTTTTCAATGAGTTGGATTAATTCAGGATAAAAGTAATAGATAATTAAAAACACCAACACAGAAAATGTTAAAAGATATAAAGGTAGATTGATCAAAACTAATAAGAGCCATAAATTGTGTCTCTTTTTAAGATGCCCTATCTCGTGAGCCACTACTCCTAAAATTTCTTTTTTAGAAAGAATATTTAAAATGGGTTTAGAAAAAAATAAATACTTAAACGGAGGTAAAAACCCTAAAATGCCAGCTGTATACACTTTTTTACCCAAATTATTCAGCACATAAATTTGAGTTATTTTTACTTTATTTTTTTTAAAAAAATCCAAAATACTCTTCTCAAGTTCTGAATTTTCCATAGGCTTTACAGGCCAAATTTTAACCATTAAAAAAGGAGAAATAAAAATTACCAGAATCAAAAAAAGAAAAATATCTCCCTGAAAAGTCATTCCCAACATCTTAAAAATATCCTGAAGCACAACCAGCATAATAATCGGAAAAATAATGCCAAAAAGGATCCTTAGATAATTTAAAGAAACTCTAAGAAGCAAAAATTTAACTAAAAACATATAATGCAAGAACCACAAAATTCCTAAAAGAGAAGAAAAATAAATTCTGTCCAAATAAATTTTTAATTTAAAAAAACTTAAATCTATGAGATAAAAAATAAAAACAAAAGCTATAAAAATTTTTTCTAAAATCGGAACAATATCAAATTTAGATTGATATACCTTCTTTCTGACTATTAAAAGAAAAAAAATAAAAAGAAATTCCTTGATTAAAAAAAGAGAAAAAAGAAAGGGAATTTCATAAGAAGTTACTGGAATAAATTCATAAACAATAAAAGCCAACCAAAGGTATATGAGATCTTCATAAATCAAAATTTAAATACCTTTATTAAATAAATATCTTCTAATTTTTTAGTCTGATTTTCCTCATGCAAGTCTTAACTGTTACTTTTCTCCTCCAGAACTGTTTTCTTTATCTTTCTTGCCTTTTTGTTCTTTTTCCTTCCTTGCATAATCAGTAACATACCAACCAGTTCCTTTTAAAATAAAACTACTTTCACTAATAAGTTTGACCAACTCTCCACCACATTCTTTGCAGGTTTTTAATGCTTCATCTGTAATCTTCTGCCATACCTCAAAATGTTTTCCACAATTCTTGCACTCGTATTCATAAATAGGCATCTTCTACCACCTCCTACACAATTTTTAGGAATAAATTTCATCAAAATAGTAAAAAATTCTACTCATGTGAGGTAAAAATTTAAAGTCTTTTAAAATCTTTTTTGTAAGGGTGTGCACCACCTTTTCTTCTTCCCATTTATTTTTGGAATAAAAACTGCTTTCATATCTTATAAATCTAACTAAATGAACTAATTCGTGAGTTAAAATATAAAGCAAAAGTTCCTTTAAAAAAGGGGTGTGTTTATTAAAAATTTTATTTTTGTTAAGACATATAAAATAAAAATCTTTTCTTTTTGACGGCAGATCGTGAAAAAATTCTCCTTTTAAAATAGTGGCAAACTTATTTTTTAAAAATTTATTGTTTTTGAGAATATATACATCATAAACCAGTTTGTTGATTTCTTTCTCTGAAAGTTTCAATTTTTCAATAAGATTAAGCTCACAAATATGAAAAATATTTTTCAGATCATAAAAATTTCGAGACTTTCTCAAAAATAAGTCTACCTTTGTCCCCTTGGATAAGATCCCAACCAAATTACCTGAAGACAGTAATTTTGCATCTCTTCTAAGCATGATTTTATTATCTCATCCTTAATATGTCCTTCACAATCTAAGAAAAATACATATTTCCATGGTTCATCTTTGGAGGGTCTACTTTCTATTTTAGTAAGATTTATTTTCCTTTCAGCAAAACATTTAAGCACATCAAAAAGAGCTCCTGGTCTATCTGCTACACTAAAAAGTAAAGAAGTTTTATCATTACCAGTAGGAGGGACCTCTGTTTTCCCAATAATCCAAAATCTGGTTGAATTTCCTTTTATGTCTTCTATATTCTTTGCCACAATCTGAAGATGATATAATTTGGCTGCCACCAAACTTGCAATTGCTCCTACACTTTCATCTACAGCTGCCCATTTTGCTGCAAGAGCAGTTGAAGAAACTGTCTCCACAGGAACAGAAGGCAATTTTTTTCTCAACCATTTTCTACACTGAGCTATAGCCTGAGGATGAGAAATTATCTTTTTGATATCTTCTATTCTCCCAGTTTGATTCATAAGATGATGGGAAATAGATTCATATATTTCTCCACATGCTTTTAATCCATACTCATAAATAGCATCAAGAGTAGTTGCCACAACCCCTTCAATGGAATTCTCAATAGGAACAACTCCAAAACTGACCCTTTCACTGCTAACTTCTTCAAAAATATCAACAATGGTTTCTACAGGAACAAGCTCTGCAGAAGTTCCGAAATAATTTAAAGCTGCAATATGACTAAATGTAGCTTCAGGGCCAAGATAAGCTACTTTTATTCTTTGCTGAACACTTCTACAGGCTTTTATAATTTCAGAATAAATTACTCTAAGCGTATCCTCAGGAAATACTTTCTGATTAAGTTCTAAAATCTTGTTTAAAATCTCTTTTTCTCTTAATAAATCAAAACTCTCATAACCTATATCTTCTTTAATTTTTCCTATGGTTTTAGCAACCTCTATTCTTTCTTTTAACAATTCTACAATCTGTTTATCTATTTTATCAATTCGCTCTCTAAGTTCTTTAAGTTTATTATTTTTCATAGCACTATATTTACATTATTTTTTGCTCTCAAAGCACGAAACAGCTTTCTCCTGACTTTCAAATTTTTTATTTTAGGAAAACACTCCACACAAAAATATGCCCCTCTACCCCCTTCTTTTTGAAATTTATCTAAGATTATCTGATTTTCTCTTACACAAAGTCTTAACAGTTCCTTCTTGGGTAGTTTCTTTTTACAAACAATACAGGTTCTTTCAGGAATATGTCCCTTTTTAGGCACCTATCTCTTTTTTAGCTTTCTCAACAATTTTTTCTACTTCTTCTAAGGGCAATTTTGTCAATTCAGCAATTTTTTCCAAAGGTGTTTCAACTAAGGTTTTTAAATCTTTAATGTCTGCTTCATAAAGATATCCTGCGGTTTCATCTGAAAGTTCTGTTACCTTAAGTAATTTTAAAAATTCTGGTTCCTGCCGTCTTAAATATTGTGTTTCACTTAAAATATCTATTCTCCATCCTATAAGCTTGGAAGCAAGTCTTACATTCTCTCCTTTTTTACCAATGGCTAAAGATAACTGATCATCAGGAACAATTACTTCTAATGTCTTATTTTCTTCATCAACAATTACTCTGCTACACTCAGCAGGAGCCAGAGCATTATAAACAAATTTGGCAGGATCTGGATCCCATAAAACTACATCTATCTTTTCTCTTTCCTTTTTGTCTGCTTTTGCTATGTTAAGTTCTTCTAATATTACAGAAATTCTTGAACCTCTTACACCTATACAGGTTCCTACAGGATCAATATTGGGATTGGTTGAAGTTACAGCTATTTTTGTTCTTGACCCGGGCTCTCTTGCAATAGCTACAATTTTTACTATCCCTTCCTGAATTTCAGGCACTTCTTTTTCAAAAAGCTTTTTTACAAAAGCTGGATGTGAACGAGAAACTATGATTTGAGGTTCCTGTTGTCTATAAACTTCTATAACCAAAGCTTTTAACCTATGCCCTCTAATATACTTTTCTCCAGGCACCTGTTCTTCTTCAGGCAAAAGAGCTTCTGCTCTTCCTACGGATAAAATCACCCCTCTTTTGTCAAATCTGTGAATATATCCACTAACTATTTCTCCAAGCTTATATTTATATTCATCGTATATAAGCTGTTTTTCGGCAAGCTTCAGCCTTTGAGAAAAAAGCTGCTTCACAATCTGAGCTGCAATACGCCCCAAGTCCTGAAGCTCAACCCTTTCTCCAATGATATCTCCAATTTTAATATTAGGAGAAATCTTTCTTGCCTCTTCCAATGAAATCTCTGCCTCTTTATCCTTTACCTCTTCTACAACCTCCTTCAATTTGTAAATTTCCAGATCTCCCCTTTCTTCATCGTATTTTACTTCAATATGAGCTTTGTTACCAAATTTTCTTTTCGCTGCAACTTTAATTCCTTCAATAAGTGCCTCAATAACTATTTCTTTGGATAGCCCTTTTTCTTTGCTCAAACTTTCTATAACTCTTTTCAATTCTCCTTGCATAAATATTCTCCTCTACTTAAAATTCATTTAAACCCAATTTCAGGCTGTAATTTCGCTTTTTTAATATTCTCCAAAGAAAATTCCCAAACTTTTCCTTCTACCTCCATCTGAACCAAATCATTTTTAATTCCTATAATAATACCAGTAAAATTTCTTCTTCCTGAAATAGGTGTTTTAAGAGTAATTTTTGCTTTTTCCCCTCTAAATCTTTCATAATCTTCCTTTTTTACTAAAGGTCTTTCTATTCCAGGAGAAGAAACCTCCAATACATAGGAATGATGAATAATGTCTTCTTTGTCAAGTATTTCCCCCACTATCCCACTTATTTTAGCACAGTCCTCTACAGTAACTCCCCCGGGCTTATCAATAAAAATCCTCAAAACCCAGCCATGCCTTTCTCTCCTCCATTCTAAATCCACTAATTCCATATTCTTCCTTAAAATTGGAATTTCTATAATTTCTTTAATTTTCTCTTTTATTTCTTCTTCCATAGTTTAAAATTATATCACAAATATATCAAAAGTTATAGAATTTTAAAGTGCATTTATTAAAGATTAAATAAATGAATATTGCTAAAAACATCTATAACCTTCCAAAGTTTATAAAAAATTTCTCAGAAGAAGAAAAAAATCTTTTTAATCGTATCTATACTTTTTATATAAAAACTGGAAAACTTAAAGTTCCAGATAAAATAAAACCCTGGATAGATAAAAAATTTAAAAATTGTGAGGCTCAAAAAATTATTAGAATAACTAACAAAATAACTTTTGAAAGCACCCTTTTTAATGAACTAAGAGCCAAAAGACCGATAGATGTAAAAGTTAGTGAAGATTTAAACGAAATAATTGAAAAGAGCAAAAAAGACCCCTTTTGCAATCCTTTTGAAGAAACTCCTTCAGATGTTTTTGGAAGAGTAGAAGGAAGACATTGTGTTACAGCAAGTAATATAGCAAAATATGATTATCTCCACGCAGTAATAATATTTAAAGACCATAACCCTCTTACAGAAGATGCTAAAAAAATAAAAGATTATTTGGAAGTTGCCTTAAAGTGGTTTGAAAAAGCCAACAAATTTGACAAAAAAGCTACATATCCCTTTTTTATGTGGAATTGTCTATGGAGAGCGGGTGCCAGTTTGATCCATGGACATGCCCAAATACTGATTTCAGAAGAACCTTATGGAAAGCAAAAATTCTATACTCAGATAAGAGAAACTTATAAACTCTCCTATGGATCTGAATACTTTGAAGATATTTATAAAATTCATAAAAGTTTAGGGCTTGCTTTTACATATCAAAAAACAAAAATAATGGTTCACATTACTCCTGTAAAAGAAAAAGAAATTCTTCTATTTTCTTCTGATTTTTTAGAACTTGCCGAACCTATTAGTCTTATTTTAAAAATATATTATCAACTGGGGGTGAGAAGTTTTAATCTGGCTATTTTTATGCCTCCTCTTAATTCTGAAGATATCTTTTTTACAAGGATTGTTGATAGAGGGGATCTCTCAAATAGAACTTCAGATATTGGCGGAATGGAGCTTTATGCTGGAACTTCTGTTGTAGCAACAGATCCTTTTGTGCTTGCAGAAGAGATAAAAAAGTTTTTAAAATAGCCTGAGCGGGCGACGGGATTCGAACCCGCGACCTGAAGCTTGGGAAGCTTCCGCTCTACCCCTGAGCTACGCCCGCTTTTTATAGCAAAAATTACTTTTTATGATAAAAATTATAATAAATTTTTAAATTTTAACAAGTTTAAAAATTTAAACAGACTATGAGCTTAAAAGAACATTATGATGTAATTATCGTTGGCGCCGGACCTGCAGGAATATTTACAGCTTTGGAATTAATTTCAAAAGGTGGGTTAAAAGTTGCTATAATTGAAAAAGGAAAGGATATTAAAAAAAGAACCTGTTATATAGAGAAATTAGGAAATTGTTTGAATTGTAAAGTTTGCGATATGTTGAATGGATGGGGAGGAGCAGGAGCTTTTAGCGATGGAAAACTAAATCTTTCTCCTGAAATTGGAGGATTCCTTCTAGATTATATTCCAAAAATTGAACTTATAAATTTAATTAATTATGTGGATAGCATATATGTAAAAATGGGTGCTCCTCAAAAAATTTATGCTCCCGATGTTTCAAATATAGAAAAAATAGTAAAAGCATGCTCCAGATATGGGCTCATATTTATACCTTCTAAAATAAGACATATCGGAACTGAAAAATGTAAAGAAATTTTAAAAAATTTAAAAGATGTAATTTCAAAAAAAGTAGACATCCTTTTTGAAAAACCTGTAACTAAAATTTTAACTTCAGGAAAAAAAGTCAAAGGAATTCAGCTTAAAGATGGAACTAAAATTTTAGCTAATTATGTGGTTATTGCTCCGGGAAGAGCGGGAAGTAGCTGGTTAGAAGCTGAAGCAAAAAGATTAAAATTAACCACTACAATAAATCCTGTAGATATAGGAGTTAGAGTTGAGGTTCCTGCCTCTGTAATGGAAGACTTAACCTCGCTTTGTTATGAACCAAAAATTTTATATTATTCCAAAACTTTTGATGATCCTGTAAGAACTTTTTGCGTTAACCCTTACGGAGAAGTTATTATAGAAAATGTAGACGGAGTATGGACCGTAAATGGACACAGTTATAGCTATAAAAAAACAGAAAATACTAATTTCGCTATCCTATGTAGCACATACTTTACTGAACCCTTCAAAGAACCTATTTTATACGGAACAAATATTGCAAAACTTGCCAATCTTTTAGGAAAAGAGGTTATTATCCAAAGATTGGGAGACATCAAAAAAGGAAGAAGATCAACTGAAGCAAGAATTTCTAAAAATCCTGTTAAACCTTCTTTAAAAGTTGCTACTCCGGGGGATCTTAGCTTTGTTTTACCCTATAGGTATTTGGTAAATATCTTAGAAATGCTTGAAGCTCTTGATAAAATTGTACCTGGTATAAATTCTCCTTACACTCTTCTTTATGGAGTAGAAGTTAAATTTTATAGTATTAGACTAAAATTAAATAATTCTCTTGAAACCGAAATTAAGAACCTTTTTATAGCAGGGGACGGAGGGGGAATTACAAGAGGTTTGATCCAGGCTTCAGTTTCAGGAGTTATAATTGCAAGAGAAATCTTAAAAAGGTTGCCAAATACAAGATAAAATAAAATTTTTAAATGCAACTTCAAATTTTTATGCTATAATTTTAAAAATTGGGACTAAAAGGAGGTTAATTTATGAAAGCCAAAGTTGAAACTTCAAGATTGGAAAAAATATTAAAAAAAGTTGAGGGAGTTGCAGATAAAAAGGCTTCCATGGCTGTTTTATCTATGGTTCTAATAGAATACGAACCCACAGAAAGTTATCTAAATTTTCTTTCCACAGATCTGGAAATAGGATATAAGGGAAAAATTTTTGCTGAAGTGGAGGGAGATAAAACCTCTTTTTGTGTGCCTGCAAGGAAATTCTATGAAATAATTAAAAATTTTCCTGAAGATGAAGTCTATCTTATTAAAGATGATAACAGACTTATTGTGAAAGATGCTCAGGAAAGAATTTTGTATAATTTAGCTATTACTGATAGCGAGGAATTTCCAAGTTTACCTGAATTTATAGAAGATGGTGCTCTTGAAATTCCTGGAAAGGTGTTAGCAGAATTAATCTCAAATACTATATTTTCTACCTCTAAGGAGGAAAGTCATTTTGTTTTAGGAGGAATTTATTTTGAATCTTTAAAAGATGAGGGCATTTTAAGAGCTGTTGCCTCAGATGGACACAGACTTGTTAAACTTGACAGAGAAGTAGTAGGAATAGAAAATGTAAATTTTAATGAAGGTTTTATTGTGGGAAGAAAAGCTGCTAAACAGATAGAAGATATTGCAGAAGAGGAACTGGTAGTAAAACTGGGATACATAAACAACTATGTGGTGGTCTGGACATCAAATTCGGTATTCTTTGCAAGAACTATTGAAGGAACTTATCCTGATTACAGGAGTGTAATACCCTCTTCCTATGAAAATATATTGAAAGTAGATAGAAAATTATTAATAGATGCTTTAAAGCGAGTCTCCTTAGTTATAACAGAAAGATTTAAACCTGTTACTTTTGAGTTTAAACCCGATGAAATTATTCTTACCTCACAGGAAACCGAGATGGGAAAAGCTCAAGTTAAATTAAGTGCTATTTATGAAGGAAAACCTCTTACCATAAGTTACAATGCAGAATATATTTTAGATGCCCTCACAATAATGAATTCAGAAGAAGTGGAAATTAAAATAGGAGAGGAAAGAACTCCTGCAATAATCACAGGATATAGAGATGAGGGTTTCCTCTATCTTGTAATGCCAATGGTTTTATAAAAATTCATGCAAATAGCAAATCAAAAAAGGGAGTTTGAGAAGGATATGAATATTTCTGAAAATTATGAAGCAGGTAGTATAAAAGTACTTTCTGGGTTAGAAGGAGTAAGAATCCGTCCTGCGATGTACATAGGTTCAACTGACATTTCCGGATTTCATCACCTTCTGTGGGAAGTACTTGACAATTCTGTTGATGAAGCTTTAGCAGGTTATGCCACCGAGATAAAAATAACGCTTCATAAAGACGGATCAGCAAGTTGTGAAGATAATGGCAGAGGAATACCTATAGATATACATCCAGAAGAGGGAGTATCAGCACTTGAACTTGTTATGACAAGGCTCCATGCAGGAGCTAAATTTGACCACGGGGTATATAAAGTTTCTGGAGGGCTTCATGGTGTAGGAGTTTCTGTAGTAAATGCCTTGTCAGAATGGTTAATTGCCGAAGTTTATAGAGACGGGAAAATTTTCAGGCAGACCTATAAAAAGGGCGTTCCTGATGGATCTCTCCAGATAGTAGGTAAAACCAAAAAAAGAGGAACTTTCATAAGATTTAAACCTGATCCAGAAATTTTTGGAAATTTGGAATTTGATTTAGATATAGTTAAAAGAAGAATAAGAGAACTTTCCTATCTTAACCCTGAAATTAAATTTTATTTAGTAGATGAAAGAATAGGTCTTTCAGAAAAATATCACCATAAAGGTGGTATTGTTGAACTAATAAAAACTCTAAATGCCAAAAAAAATCCTATTCATTCCAAAGTCGTTTATATCTCAGGAGAAAAAGACAATATTAAAGTTGAAATAGCTATTCAATATAACTCTGGTTATACAGAAACTTTATATAGTTATGTTAACAACATCCATACTAAGGAAGGAGGAACTCATGTTATCGGTTTTAGAAGCGCACTAACCAAAGCCATAAATAGATATATCTCTGATGAAAGAGTTCCTAAGCAATTTAAAATAAAAGTAGAAGGCGAGGATGTTAGAGAAGGTCTTTGTGCTGTGATATCTCTTAAAGTCCCGGATCCTCAATTTGAAGGTCAAACAAAGATGAAATTGGGAAACAGCGAGGTTAAACCAATTGTAGAATCTATTGTTTATGAAGGTTTACTAAAATTTTTAGAAGAAAATCCAGGAGAAGCAAAAAAAATAATTCAAAAAATAACTATTACAGCTAAAGCAAGAGAAGCTTCCAAAAAAGCAAGAGAATTAATAAGAAAGAAAAATGAGATAGAAGATTATCTGGTAGCCGGTAAGTTAGCAGACTGTTCTGAGAAAAATCCTGAAAAAAGAGAAATATTTATTGTAGAAGGGGATTCTGCTGGTGGATCTGCTAAACAGGCAAGAGATCGTCGGTTTCAGGCTATTCTTCCTCTAAGAGGTAAAATTCTTAATGTAGAAAAAGCCAATATTGAAAAAATGTTATCTTCTGAAGAGATAAAAAGCATAATTGCAGCTTTAGGAGCTGGTATAGGACCTGAAAAGTTTAATTTGGAAAAATGTAAATATCATAAGATTATAATTATGACAGATGCTGACATAGACGGAGCTCATATTAGAACTCTTCTTCTTACTTTCTTTTACCGTCAAATGCCAGAATTAATAGAAAATGGATGGCTTTTTATTGCTCAACCACCGCTTTACCGAGTAGTAGAGGGGAAAAAAGAAACCTATTTAAAAAGTGATGAAGAATTGGATAAATATATTTTAAAAAGAATTGCTGAGGAGGTTAAAGTATTTTTTGTAAAAGACTTACCCAAGAAAAAAATAGAATTGAAAGATTTTCGCAGTTTCTTTTTAAGCTGTGCTAAACTGGATCGCCTCCTTTTAAATATTTTTAAGAAAAATTATCCCTATCAGGTAATTTTACTTCTTTTAAGTTATGGCTTCACTAATCTTTCAATGTTTGAAGATATTTCTAAAATAGAAAAACTGGCTCAGGAATACAAAAAGTTTGGTTTTAAAATTTCTAAAATCAAACCAAGTGACTATAACCCCAAATATTATGAATTCTTTGTGTTCTCAGAAAAAGAAAGTTTTATTTCAACATGTGTAGGACCAGAAATTATTTTAGAAAAAGATTATAGAGAAGCTTGTAAAATATTTGAAAGTTTGAAAAATTTTGTCTCCTATAAACTACAAATTACTTATAAAGGTTCTGTCAAAACTTGGGATAATTGGATTTTTTCTATCAGTGAAATTCTTCAGTATTTAAGAAATGAGGGTAGAAAAGGGCTTTTTATTCAAAGATATAAAGGTTTGGGAGAAATGAATCCCAAACAGCTATGGGAAACCACAATGGATCCACAAAGAAGGGTTCTTAAAAAAGTGAGTATTCAGGATGCAGAAAAGGCTGATGAAATATTCTCTGTTTTAATGGGAGAAAATGTTGAACCTCGTAAAGAATTTATCTATCAACATGCATTAGAATACAGAGAGCTTGATATATAAAAATGAAGTCTAAAAACAAGGAAAATTTAAAATTAGTAATATCTAAGGAAGAAATTTATCAAAAAATAAAAGAATTAGCCCAAAAGATCGATGAAGACTATAAAAATACTCCTGTAATATTCATCGGAACTCTCAAGGGAGCTTTTATTTTTTTGGCAGATCTGGTTAGAAATATCAAAAATCCAAATGTGCAAATTGATTTTGTAAGAGTAAAAAGTTATGGAATGTCTGACACCTCCTCTGAAGAGGTTGAAATTACTAAAGAATTTGAACTACCTTTAGAAGGAAAAAATGTGATTTTAGTAGAGGATATAGTAGATACAGGAATTACTTTAAAATTTTTATATGATTATATAAAAAGTTTCAATCCCAAAAGTATCAAAATATGTGCTTTAATTGATAAAAAAGAGAGAAGAAAAATAAAGGTTCCTATAGACTATGTAGGATTTGAGATAGAAAAGGGATTTTTAGTGGGTTACGGACTTGATTTTGCTGAAAAATTTAGACACCTACCTGAAATAAATGAGGTTGTAAAAGATGAGTAAAAAGAAATTTATATGGAATTATTTAAAAAGCAGTCCCTGGTATCTCTGGGTAATAAGAATTTCAGGAGCAGTTCTTATTGCTTATATAATAATAAAAGCTCTAAAAATTTAAATAACTATTTAATGCTCAGATTTATATTTAGGATGTTCATAAAGTACAGGCATACGGTTAAGAACAAAACGATAGGTAAGAATTAACATAGTAACCACTCCAGCACTAAGTGCTATCTCAGTCCAAGCAGGATAATATTTCTGAGAAAAAGGTACATACCATTTATATGCAAATAAAGAGACATTTAAACGATTAATAATTACTCCCAAAGCAGTTAAAACTGCACCCAATTTTACAAGCCAGACTAATCTATTTCTTACTGCAGAAGTAAACATAAGTGCTGGAACAAGGACAAAAGCTATCAATTCAACAAGATACCAAAATCCATAAAATCCTTTCATGTAGTGCCATTTTTCATAATGGGCAAAATCAAGAAGTTTTAAAATTAAATAAATATAAAGAGCACATGCAGCAGCTTTCCCTAATCCAATAAGTTTTCTATTAAAATCTTCTTCATCAAAATCTTTTATTTGATGTTTAAAAGCTTTATGGGTTATAGTCCCTTCAATGATCACTATAGAAATACCACCAAAAATTGCTGAAATAAGAAAGAAAGGAGGTAATAGAGCTGAATACCAAAGTGGATGCAGTTTGGAAGGAGTTACTAAATACAATCCTCCAAGAGCAGACTGGTGTCCACCAGCAATAATTACTCCAAAAATAGTAGCCCATATTGTAAGTTTAGCAAAAAAATCTCTTGCTTTTTTGATATCTAACCATTCAAACAACACCGGTGCAAATTCTATAAGGGATATATTTATATAAAGGAAGAAGTGCCAACCGATTAGAAAGAGAATAGATTCAAAACCCCAAGACCATCCTATTAGATAAAAAACACGATAGTAACGCCCAAGGTCAAACATAAGAGCAAAGACAGCAAAAACATATCCCAGAAGACTTGATAAAATCACAGGACGAGCAAAATGGTGATATTCTTTAATTCCAAATAGATGAATAGCAGTTCCAACAGTAAGACCAGGTGCAGCAAGAGCAATACCGACTAATATATCAAATCCGATCCAAAAACCCCAAGGATAATCATCTGATAAATTAGTTGAAGGACCAAGTCCACATATAAGTCTATATATCATCGCATAAATTCCAAAAATTAAAATAATAAGAGCTATTATGTTTCCAATGGTTATATTATCTTTTATAAACTCGCCAAAAGTTCTTCCCATAAGAATTTTTTCTCTAAACCAGGAGCTATTATTTTTCACCATGGCCCTCTCCTTTTTCCTCATTTATAGATTGATGTTTTTTACGAGATCTTGAAATTTGATAATAAGCTCCAAAAACTAAAGGCCAAGCTGCTACTACTTCAAAAAGTTTTACTGTAAATAAGAAATTTCTACTATATTCAGGTATTGGTGTTTCTCCAAGGTCCATTCTAAAACCAATTTCTTCAAAAGGAACAGGAGAAATATAAAGCCAGCTTGTACCTCCAACTTCCTTTTCTCCATATACATAAGGAAAATATTTTCCAGGATTATTGTGTATCCTCTCCCAAGCTAATTTAATAAGCTCACTTCTTTTCCCAAAAGTTAAAGCTCCTGCAGTACAAATTTCAACACAAGCAGGAACTTTACCCTGAACAATTCTATCGTAACACATTGTGCACTTTGTAACCTGTGGAGTAAGAGGATCATAATATTCATAGGCAGGGATGTCAAAAGGACAAGCTACCATACAATATCTACATCCTATACATACATGGGGATTATAAATTACTGGACCTTCAGCTGTTTTTCTAAATGCCTCTACAAAACATGCAGAATAACATGCTGGATCTATACAGTGCATACATTGTTTTTTTACATATATAGGTTTGCCTTCCTTAGTATAATAACGGTTTACTACAGTAAACTGCCCTGCATGAGGTCTTCTTATTTTATCAAATACAGAAGGTTTTTGATGCACAGAAGCTTCAAATTCTTTCAAAGGTCTATTAGGATTTTGATTCCATTCATTACACGCCCATTCACATCTTCTACAACCTATACATTTAGATACATCCACCAATATTCCATAAGGTTCTTCAGGAGGAGGTAAATGTTTTTCTTTTCTTTCTTCATATACTTTCCATACCCTTGCATTAGCTTTATTACCAGTTGCATATATACTTGGATCGTCTCCCTTTGTATAAGCTTCAGAAATTGAGGGAGTGGTTATAATTGCAGTTCCTGTAATTAATCCTATTCTTTTTAAAAAGTCCCTTCTACTTAATTTCATAAGATCTTCCCCCTTTTAATATTTCCGCTCTGTGCTGAGAAGATAATAAATAAATATAAATATAAAAGCAGCAGTAACAGCAACTACATACTCAAAACCATGTGCAGTGAAAAGCTGTTCAATTATATACATCTTCCACCCCTATTTACCTTTTTTTTATCCCAAGTATATCTGTAGGTACAGGTCTTTGTTTCTTCTCTTTATGGCAATCAGTACACCTATGAGTAGGTTTCTTAAGCCCCATAAAGTCATGACAACCTATACATTGCACATGATATGCAGCCTGTAATCTCATTTTATTCGGATTAACTGGGTTAAAATATTTAGGATGGCAATTTTGACAAGATGGTGGTGTATCCTTTTTAACTTCTGCAGAAGATTTTCTCTGATGGTGACATCCTTCACAAAGTACTCTCAAATCATTGTGAAAGTATCTTGCTAATTTACTATCATTGGAAATCTTTACCAGTTTATCTATAATTTTCCGATGTGGAAAATCTGCAGGCTCAAATTCTTTTTCTAAAACTTTTATTTTAATATCTTTCTTTACTACCTCTGGATCAAGGTTAACTGTTGTTAAAGGTTTAGGTAAAATAACTTCTTTTTTACCTGTATGACATCTATCACAAACTTCTTTTCTGGGTTCCTTGGCTTTAACATCAATTAAAGGAATAAATTTATGACAGCCTGCACAGTTCTTTTCTAATTTCTTTTTATTATGACATCCTGCACAGCTATGGTCTGAAAATGGAGCATGGTAAGCATCTACTATATTTACCCAACCTCCCTCAGCAACTCCTTCCAACTTATGACATTCTTTACATGCTCTTAATCTTTCATGGTGACACTCTCTACAAGTCTTGTGATAATACTCGTGATTTTTATGACTAAAAGCAACACCTTTCATTTTGGCATTTTTTACATTTATGAAAACAGTCTCTTTCTGTTTTCTATCTGGACGAGGCACTTTCTCAAGATCTTTTATGCTTCTATATTTACCTGTATGACACTTTCCACATTCCAAAGGTGGGGCTTTTTCGTCTTTTCTTTTACTAATTTCCATTTCTTTATTAATCTTTATGTGACAGCTAAGACATCTCTCATGAGCTGTTTTCTGATAAGGAAGCCCTTTTTCTGTGGTAACTTTTACTATCTGAGAAAGCTCAGGTCCTCTTTTCTTTTTACTAAGATCATGACAATAATAACATGATTCTTCTGTTCCATTTTGATAAACCAATTTTTTCTCTTTTAAATCATAAACATGGTGACACAAAGCACAATCCTTTTTCCCTGTTCTCTTTTTAAGTTTTTCTTCGTGATCATAATGACGCTTAAAATCAAATTCTACTAAAGGATATTTTATCTTAACAAACTCTTTTTCCTTTACATGACACTCCCCACAAGTAATAGGACCTGCTTTTTTCTTTTCTTTTAGTTTTTCTTTATGACATCCTATACATTCATCATGATAAGCCTTTTCTATTAATTTTTTATCACCTTTGACTTCTCTTTTAGGAAATACAAAAACTAAAACATCCCTTTCTTCCTCTTTTTTTCCTTTTATAATATCATTTTCTTTTTCAATTCTTGTTAATTTTTCTTTTTTCTTTCTGTGACAAACACTACATGTTTCCCATTCTTTCTTTCCTTCTTTTTTAATAGCTTCTACATGTTTTTTATGGTCAAAAATAACTTGTGGTCTTTCTAAAGCTCCAAATATTTCTGTATGAGCAATTGCAATTTTTTCTTCTGGTTTAGTAATTACTACTTCTTTAGAAGGAGGGATAGCTGGTGCGGTATAAACCTGCTTTATTCCGTAAACTATTAAAAATAAATAGCACAAAATCCCCAAAAGTATTAAAACTAAAGTTTTTCTTTCCATACTCTTTACTCCTTGTTCTTATTCACTCCTTATTAATATTCTACTTTTAATTCATCTGGAATTTCTACTACTTGTAATAACAATTCAACTAAGAATACATTTTTCACACCTAACTTATAAGTTTCAATAATATCTGCAATACCACTATGGCAATTATGACAAGGAGTAACCACAATTTTTGCTCCTGTTCTTTTAATCTGATCTGCTTTCACACTATTTCCTGCTACTCTTTTACCTCTCCATATAGGACCACAATTTATTACACCTCCACCAGCAGCACAACAAAAATTATGTTCATTATTAGGGGTCATCTCTATAAAATTTTCACAAATTTGCTCCATTATATATCTTGCATACTTACCCAAACCTCTTCCTCTTACTACATTACAAGGATCGTGAAGAGTTACAGGTTCTTTTATTTTCTTTACTACTTTTAATCTTCCTGATTTTAAAAGTTCATAATATAACTGAATAGCATGAATTACTGGAATAGGATGTGCTTTCCATCCGAGACATCTATTACCTACATCGTAAACAGAACGAAAAGCATGTCCACATTCACACATCACTATTCTTTTTACTTTGAGCTTCATTGCTGCTTCAAAATGAGCTCTCTTAATTCTTTCACAAGTTTCAAAATCACCTACATACATAGCCATATCTGAATTATCCCATCCATCAAAAGAGGGAAAAGTAAAATCTATTCCTGCTATATACATAAGTGTAGCCACTTCTTGAATTAGTTGAGGTTTAAATTTTGGCTCAGGTCCTATTACTGAAAACATTACATCAGCACCCTCTTTATCAAAAGGAATATAAAAATTCTTTATTTCAGCTTGTCCTTCATCCTCTTGCCAAAAGACTGTATCAATCCACTCATCCTCTTTTACCCACATTTGATTCATAGTAACTGCATGGCTATTACAAGTATCTTGAATATATAAAGGCACTACACCAAGAAGATGGCAAAGCCTTCTAACCATATTCATCATGTAACCTATATCAATACCAAAAGGACAATACATACTACATCTTTTACACAAATTACATTCAGTAAATGCTATTTCTGCAGCTCGTCTTATAAAATCTTTATCTACTTTACCATCTCTACGAAGTATCTCCCATATAGTCTGTTTTACTTTTCCTACTGGAGAATAAATAGGATCTTTAAAAGATTGATACCAATGGCAGGCATCAGAACATAACCCACAATGAATACATGTATTTACATAAACATCGAATCTGCCTTTTTTAAGAGTAGCTACAAATTTAGATAAAACTTCATTTTTTCTTTCTTCTGTAAGTTTTTCTAATCCTTCTTCTATTCCAGGATCAACTATATTAAATTGAGTAGCTTCAGCCATAGTTCTTCTCCTCTCAAATTTTACCAATCTTTTACTTTTCTTACATATCCAAATTCACTTGCTATATAACCTCTTGTAAAGAAGAAACTCCATATATGAAACAGTCTTGTAAAAGGAATACTTATAAGCATAATCTCACCAAACAAAATATGAAGATTTAGAAATATTTTATATGTATAAACTTGATGATAAGCAAGAAATCCTGTTAAAAAAGTAAAAAATACAATAGCTAAAATGAAATAATCAGATAAATAAGTAACATAACTTACTTCTTTAATAAATATCCTTCTTCCTAAGAAAAAGATACAAGAAATAATCACTATTATAGTAGCTATATCAGCTAATTTATCAGGGATTGTCCACCAGCTTATTCCCCAAGATTCATATATTAAAAGATTGTGTGCAGAAAGAAAGATAGGAACAAATATTAACGAAATGTGAAAAAGAAAAGTAAAAAGGTTCATATATGGATGAAGCCTCCAATTGCGAGTCCCAAAAGGAAGAAACCAATGAAAATAAGATTTTAAAGCATATTGAGGTTTAACATAAACAAAAACTACTTTTTCCTGCGATAATTCTTTGGTGTAACGAATTATTTTGTAAATACTACCAACAAAAAAAAGTATAAAAGCAACCCAACACATCGGACCTCTTAAAAATTTATATAACAAATCACTTCCTAAAAGTTCAAACATAATTTTACTCCTTATAATTAAATTTCATCAAGAGATAAAACTTTTCTAACATATTTACCATTTAAAATTCCTCTTATTAGCAATTTTTTATTATCTGGACTAAATTGAGGAAGCCATAAGGCTTCATAAGCCTCTTTACCTACTTTTCCGTCTAAAACTACATAATATTTTCCATCTATTTCGGCCTTTGTAACAATGTGTTCTCCATCTGAACTAAAGAGTGGATCCCAAATCATATCAAAAGTTTGCTCCCATCTTTTTCCATCTACTGCAATAGACCATCTGTCATTATCTGGATTTTTAAAAAGGGTAATATTTTTAAACGGGTCTTTGGATTCTTTTACTACAGCAGCAATCTTTCTGCCATCTGGACTAAAAACAGGCTCAAGTACTGCATCTGAAAATTTTCTATTCCAAGGAACACCATCTACTGCTATAGTCCACTCCCCTATGGCAGTAGCTACTACAGCTGCTATTTTATTCCCATCTGGAGAGACTTTTTGATGCCATACCTGAGTAAAATAATCCCATATAGGATCACCATCCAAAGCTAAAGTCCAACCTTTAGAAGTTTTTACTGGAGCAATCACCTGATTTCTACCAGGAAGAAATAAAGGCTCCCATACATTATCAAATATTTTATCCCAAGGTTTACCATCTACAGCTATAGTATATTCTGTTCTACTTAATCTTACTTCAGCCGCTACATGTTTAGAATCAGAACTAAATACCGGATTCCAAACATTTACAAATTTTTTATCCCATACTTGCCCATCTACAGCAACACTCCAAACACCTTCAAAAAATTTACTTACTTCCCCTTCCTTTAAAGGTTCTATTTGAACAGGTGCAGCTGCTTTCGTGTTATCTGGACTTAAAACTAAACCACGAGTCTGATGAAATACTTGTTCCCAAGTAACATCATTAATAGCTACAGAATACTGTTCCATAGTTTTTACATTTACAGCAATAGTTTTACCATCAGTACCTAAAATAAAATTCCAAATAAATTCATATCTATTTTCCCACTCCTGTCCATCAACAGCTACAGTCCATTCATAATCTTTAGTCACTAAAGCCAATGGTTGATTTAAAGAATTATATCTTAACCCCCATACTCTATCATATCTTCCTTCCCATAATTTTCCATTTTCACAAACTGTAAACCCTTCATCTGTTCGAACTATAGCAGCAACTTTTTCTCCATCAGGAGATGGAGTTATCTCTCTTACTTCAATAAATTTTTCTTTCCACTCATTTATATTCGCTATTACTTTATCCTTACTCTCCCAGTCCCAACTTTCTTTCATTAGATATATCCTCCCTTAAAAAGGTTATAATTCAATTTCAATTTTGAATTTTGGTAAATTTTTTTAAAAAAGTCAAGACCATATAAAAGCTAAAAAAAATAGTATTTATTTGTAAAATTTTCAAAAAAATTCTTTTATCCATCTTTTTCTTATTTTTTACAGTTTTTTTTCTTTACATACCAATTATTTATTAAAATCAAATTTTTATAAATCAAAAAATTCCTGATAAAATAATTTTTCGTTTTTAAAATTTTTATTCTTAAAATTTTCTATCCATTCTCGGGAAAACCCTGCAAACTTAACCTTTCCTTTTTCAATCTCTATTAGCCAATCACTTAAAAAAAAGGCTAAAAGATTAGTCTCTAAAACAATAATTGTAATGTTTTTTCTTTTTAAAAAGTTTAACCAGTTTGCCAGATGTTTAATATCTTCTAAAAATAAGCCTTGCAAAGGAAATTCTAATAGAAGATAGTTAAATTCAGTCTCTTCTAAAAACTTCCTTGCTATAAAAAGTCTATTTTTTTCACCTCCGGAGAGTTCTTGAAGTTCCTGTCCCAATTTTAAATAAGAAAGGTTGAGATCTTTTAAGAGTAAAACCTTGTCCTTTATTTTAGATATATTCCCAAATATAGGCAAAAGTTCATTTATAGTAAAATCAAAAATCTCTGAAATCTTAAACCCTTTATAAGAAAGACTTAATACCTCGGGATTTAAGCGCTTACCAAGACATTCTTCACAAAGATAGCTTAATTTAAAATTTTCTGTCTCTAAAATTTTTTTCCCTTTACCTTTACAAGCAGGACAAACTCCTTCCTTGGTATAAAAACTAAAATTTCTTTTAGTTAATCCTTTTACTCTTGCAGAAGGAAGCTTTACTAATATTTCTCTTAAATCATCCCAAATTCCTGTGTAACTTATTATAAGATCATTTTTTCTTTCTAAATACCTTGTTTCAACCTTGAGAACTTTATTTTCCTTCTTCTCTAAGACTTCATAAAGTTTATTAAAAATTTCGGTTTTTTTACTACCTGTCTTTCCATAAATTAAATTCACACCACCCTTTAAGAGCTTTATCTTTTCTATATCTAAAAGAATTTCTATAATATCTTCTTTTTCTTGAAAAAAATTTTCTTTTTCTCGAAAAGAAAATAGACCTCTAATTTTTCTTTTACCTTTTAAGTATTCGGAAACTAAGCTGTCAGAGTTATCAAAAAATCTCTCTTTAAAATCTGCTTTTATTAAATATCCTCCCTTTTCTCCTCCTTCTCTCCCAAGTTCTATTATATAATCAGCATTTTGAATAATATAAGGATCATGTTCTACTAAAACCACCGAATTTCCATTATTTATAAGTTCTTTTAAAAGAATAAGCAGTTTTTTCTTTTTTCCTATGTCTAACCCCAGTGTAGGCTCATCTAATATATAAAGCACTTTATTTAAATTGACACCAAAAATAAGAAGTATTTCCAGAAGTTTCCTTTCACCTATGGATAAATTAAACACAGGGGTTGAAAGTTTTAAATAATCCATTTCCAAAAATAATGCCTTTTCCAGTTTAAAAAGTATAGAATCAACCCAAGATTTCAGATTTTCAGGAATTTCTAATCCCTTTAAATTGTCGTAAAATTTTTTAATAGACATGTTTAACCATTCTTCCACAGTATTTTCAAAAAGTTTGCTTTTTAATATCAATGATTCAATCTTTAGCCCTTTACACTCCTTGCAAGCCTCTTTTCCCCTGTATCCATGGCCTTTGCAAGACTTACATTTTATCCATTCTGTTAAAAGTTGAGTTCCACATTTTAAACATACAGATTTAAGATTAAAAAAATACTCCTTTCCATTTAAAAACTTTAAAATTACTCTTCCCTGATTTAACCCAAGGCTAATTCTCAGATTTTCTACAAATCTTTCAAGACTTCCCTTCTCTTTTATCATCTTGTCAAGAAGAAGATAAATTTTGTCAAATTTAGCTGGAATTCTTCTTTCTGACAGATCTATTTCTTTATCATCTACAATGTATTTTACATAACCCTGAGAAACCAAAAATTCTAAAGCCTTGGGAGAGGTTTCAGAAAGAGGAAGTAGAAAATAGAATTTTTCTCCTTCTCTTACACTTTGAAACCACTTTATAATTTTGCTTAAACTGGAAACTTTATTAAACTCTCCACACTCAGGACATTTGTATTCTCCGTATTCTTCAAAAAGTAATCCCAAAGTTTGATATAGTGAAAGAAATTCACCAACGGTTTTATAAGGATGCCAGTTTTTAACTCCCTGGGTTATTGCTATAACAGGTGGTATAGGAGAAAGAAATTTAGCTTTAGAAACTGTGCTAAAATCACTTTGCTGAGAATAGTTTAGTATCTGAAAAAGTCTATTTTTACCTTCTTCAGCGATGGTATTAATTGCCAGTGAGCTTTTTCCTGATCCAGAAGGACCTGTAATAACAACTAAAGAATTTAAAGGAACTCTTAGGTTAAAACCTTTCAAATTGTGAGTGTAGACTTCTCTTAGTTCTAAATACTGCAAAGCTGTTTTCTTAGACTTGATTTCTTACTTTTTTAAGCCAGTATATAAATTCTTCGTAAGATAAGGTATTTAAAACATCTTTCTTTTCACACCATCCCCTTCTTGCCACCGCTGTGCCCAGAGATAAATATTCCATCTGATCTATAAAATGTGTATCTGTTCCTATAATTAAAGGAACCCCCTTTTCTTTAGCTGCTCTAACATTTATATCATTAAGATCAAGTCTTTTATAATAAGCATTTATTTCTAAAGCTTTACCATACTGAGAAGCCACTTCAATAATCTTTGATATATTTACTGCGTAAGGTTCTCTTTCCCCTATTACTCTACCTGTAGGATGAGCAATAGCATGGACTAAGGGATGTTTTAAAGCTGAAATTATTCTATTGGTTATCTGTTCCTCGCTTTGCTGAAATCCTGTATGAATTGCTGCTATAACAAAATCTATCTCAGCTAACACTTCATCAGGATAATCAAGAGTTCCGTCAGAAAGAATATCAACTTCAGTTCCGAAAATCAATTTAACTTTGGAAGATCTTTTATTCAATTCTTCTATATGTCTCTTCTTTTTAAATAAATCTTCAACAGAAACACCTCCCGCTACTTTTAATCCCTGAGAATGATCACAAATTGCTACCCACGAGAGACCAAGTTTTTCAGCTTTAGCTATTATTTCCTCCAAACTTGCAGTTCCGTCACTATATTTAGAATGCACATGTGCATCTCCCTGAATCTCATCGTAACTAACCAGTTTAGGTAAATTACCGTGAAGAGCAGATTCTATTTCTCCTCTATCTTCTCTTATCTCAGGAGGAATAAAAGGTAGTCCCACTGAGGCATAAACTTCTTCTTCTGTTTTTCCTGCAATTCTTGTTTCTCCTTTGAACACTCCGTATTCATTTATTTTTAATCCTTTTTCTAAGGCAAGTTCTCTAACCCTTATGTTGTGGGCTTTAGAACCTGTGAAATAGGCAAGAGCTGCTCCCCAGGAATCTGGTTCTACTACTCTTACATCCATCTGAATACCTGTTTTAAGCCTTACACTGGTTTTTGTTTCACCAAAAGCTATCACTTCATCAACAAGAGATAGCTCTACAACTTTTTTCATTACTTTCTCGGGACTGACAGAAGTAATAAGCACATCTATATCTTTTACAGTTTCTTTTCTTCTTCTAATACTTCCTGCTACAGCAATATTTTCAACTGGACTCTCTTTTTTTAATATTTCCATAATTTCTTCAGCCAGAGGTAAAACCTCTCCCAGAGGCTTTCTTCCAGTTTTCTCTTTAAAGAGTTTAATACCTTTGAGAATGTTTTCCTCTGTTTTCCATCCGAACCCAGGTAATTTAGCTATTTTGTGCTCTTTACAGGCTTTCTCTAAGTCCTCTACACTTTTTATGCCCAATTTTTCATAAAGAACCTTTACTTTTTTAGGCCCAAGACCAGGAATTTCTAAAAAATTCAATAATACTAAGGGTATTTCTTTTTTTAATTCTTCGTAAAGAGAGAGTGTTCCAGTGTTTAGGATTTCTCTAATTTTTCCTGCTAAATCAGGTCCAATTCCCGGCAGCCTTTCTAATTTTCCTTGTTTTGCTAATTCTTCAACATCCGTAGTAAGTGCTTCAATAGTCTGAGCTGCTCTTTGATAAGCCCTTATCCTGTAAGGATTATCCCCTTTTATGTCTAAAAGAGCTGCTACTTTGTTAAAGATATCCGCTACTTCTTTGTTCTTCATCTAATTTTAGATTTTAAAAACTTTCTAAAACTTTACAAGAAGTAATAAACTTAATTTATAAAATAATATAAAATAATTAAACTATATTTCTCTTAATTTTCTCAAAAATTCAAAAATTTTTAAAATAATTCTTTTATTTGAGGATTTGACTTTTATGGAAGTATGTGTTAATTTATCCTAAATTTTTAGTTACAATTAAACTTTTTAGAAATATGAAGAAATTTTTGTATATTTGTATTTTTATTCTTTCTCTTTTATTGTTTGCTAATTTTAATTTAAGCAACGCTTCGGTATCTGATATTCCAGAAATTAATGCTATTTGTGCTGTAGCTATTGATGGAAAGACAGGAAAGGTTCTTTTTGCCAAAAATCCTCATTTAAAAATTCCTCCTGCGAGTACTGTAAAACTGGTAACTGCTATGGTAGTGCTTGACCACCTTTCTTTGTCTGATAAAGTAAAGATTTCTAAAAAAGCTTCTCAAACACCAAGTGTTTCTCCTAAATTATATGAAAATGAAGTCTATACAGTAAAAAATCTTCTTTATCTTATGCTTATGAAGTCTTCTAACCAAGCTGCAGTAGCCCTTGCTGAAGCAGTAGCAGGATCAGAAGAAAATTTTTCGATATTGATGAATAAAAAAGTTTACAGTCTTGGATTGAGAAATTCACACTTTGTTACTGCTTCAGGATTACCTGCTCCTAACCAATACACTACTCCCTATGAACTGGCTATTATATTTTACGAAGCTTTAAAATATCCTTTAATTAAAGAAATTATAAATACCCCGGTGAAAATAATAAATTCTGAAACAGGAAGAACCTTAGTAATAAAAAACACTAACAAACTTTTAAATGATCCGGAACTAAAAAGGAATATTATTGGAGGTAAAACAGGTTTTACAAGAGCATCTAAGCATTGCTTAGTTAATGGGGTTTATATAAATAACAGATTGGTGATAACTTCGGTATTAGGTTCTCCTAATAGAGATTCTCTTTGGAAAGATTCTAAAAATCTAATCTCTTTTTCTAAACTTGTTTTAATGCATTACACTACACCCGTTTATATAACAACAGTAGTAAATAATAGTGTATTAGTAAATAAAACCTTCAAAAAGAGCAGGACAAAAACTTACAAAAAATATAAAAAAAGAAAAAAATATAAAAAAATTTCTGTTAAATCAAAAAATTCCTCTATGGCAAAAAGTGCCAATACCAAGAGTAATAAAAAATCGTAAATTAATCTGAGGTGAGATTTATGCACATTGCAGTAATTGGTGCAGGATATGTGGGAGCAGTTTCAGGAGCATGTCTGGCAGATTTTGGAATGAAAGTTATCTGTGTAGATAAAGATAAAGAGAAAATTGAAAAGTTAAAAAAGGGAGAAGTTCCTTTTTATGAACCAGGATTAGAGGAACTGGTTAAAAAAAATATTAAAGCAAATAGACTTTATTTTACCACCAACCTTGAAGAAGCAGTGAAAAATTCCTTAGTAATTTTTATTTGTGTAGGAACCCCTTCAAATCCTGATGGTTCTGCAGATTTAAGTCAGATTAAAGAAGTAGCTCTTTCTTTAGCTGAGGTAATAGACGAATATAAGGTAATTGTTACTAAAAGCACAGTCCCTGTAGGAACTAATCGCTGGATTAAATCTTTGATTGATGCCAATAAAAAGAGTGATGTAGCAATAGATATTATTTCTAATCCTGAATTTTTAAGAGAGGGTGCTGCTGTAGAAGATTTTATGCATCCAGATAGAGTAATAATAGGTGGAGAAAGTGCTTATGCAATCGCTATTATTAAAGATATTTATCGTCCTCTTTATTTAGCTGAAACTCCCTTTATTATTACTAACCTTGAAACAGCAGAACTTATTAAATATGCATCAAATGCTTTTTTAGCAACCAAAATCACTTTTATAAATGAAATAGCTAATTTCTGCGAAAAAGTAGGGGCTGATGTTACTGTAGTTGCTAAAGGAATGGGGCTTGATCCGAGAATCGGCACTAAATTCTTAAACCCGGGACCAGGATTTGGTGGCTCCTGCTTCCCAAAAGATGTTAAAGCTCTTGTCACTCAAGGAAAATCGTTAAGCTCTTCTTTTAAAATACTTGAAGCAGTCCTTGAAGCCAATGAAAAACAAAAACTTAGAGCAATTGAAAAACTGGAAACCTTCTTGGGAGATATTTCAGGAAAAACTATTGCTATTTTTGGTCTTTCTTTTAAACCAAATACAAGTGATGTTAGAGAAAGCCCTGCTTTAATAATAGTCCCTGAATTGATAAAAAAGGGAGCAAAAGTAAAAGTCTATGATCCTGTAGCCATGGATGAGTTCAAAAAAAGCGTAGGAGATTTAGATGTAGAATATTTCAGCACACCTTTAGAATGTGCAAAAGATTCAGATGCTGTGGTAATTCTTACAGAGTGGAATGAATTCAGATTTCTTGATCTGTCTGAGATTAAAAAAATTATGAGAACCCCTGTTCTTATAGATATGAGAAACATATACGAGCCTTTTATAGTAAAAAAACTTGGTTTCAGTTATTCAGGTATAGGTAGAGCCTAAAATTCTTGTATAAAAGGATTGTTTTTCTTCTCCTCACCTATGGTTGAAGTTGGTCTGGGGCCATAATCATGTCCTGGATAAATTGTGGTTTCATCGGGTAATATCAGAAGTTTATTTTTAATTGATTCCATCATTTGAAAATAGTTTCCTCCGGGAAGATCTGCTCTTCCCACAGCTTCTACAAATAAAGTATCTCCTGTAAAAAGGATTTTGTGTTTTTCATTATAAAAACAACTTGAACCAGGAGAATGTCCAGGTGTATGAATTACTTTCAGGTATTCTTTTCCAAATTCAATTATATCTCCTTCTTCAAAAACCTTGTCAGCTACAGGGTTTTCAGGAAATCCCCAAGACTTAAACATAGAGAAATTCGCAGGGTCTTTAAAAAATTCTTCATCTAATTTATGCACCAAATACGGTGCTTTCAGTTCTTTTCTCAAATAATCAACTCCAACTACATGATCAGCATGAGCATGTGTTCCAATAATAGCCACTACTTTGATATTTAATTCTTTTGTTTTTTCTAAAATTCTCGGGTCTGAATCTCCAGGGTCAATAATCACTCCCTCCATGGTTTCAGGGCAGTAAATTATATAACAACACACTTCCAAAGGCCCAACTATCAATCTTTCTATTTTCATCTCTTTTCTCCCTGAGGTATATTTTTTAAAATTTTTTCTACTGCTCCTTCCACATCGATGTCATCAGTATCTATTTTGAAATGAGAAAATTTTTCATACAAAGGAATCCTCTCTTTTAAAACATCTCTTATTTCTTTTTCTAATCCTGAATTTTTTAAAGAGGGTCTTTGAGAAATAGTTTTTTCATCTTTTTTCATCCTTTCCAAAATTACTTCAGGAGAAGAATATAACCATACTATAAAACTTTTTTTAAAAAGTAATTTCATTTCATCTTCGTGAATAACACTTCCTCCTCCCAGAGCTATTACTACATTTTTCATATCTTTAAGTTTTTTCATGCTTTCCTTTTCCACTTTTCTAAAATAGTCCCATCCTTTTTCTTCTACTAATTCTTTTATAGTTTTTTTTGTTTCTTTTTGAATTTCTATATCAAGATCCAAAAATTTCCAATTTAAAGCCTCTGCAAGTCTTTTACCTATGGTAGTTTTTCCCACACACCTAAAACCTATTAAAATAATTTTATCCATAAAGCTTTTCTAAATATTCCCAAAAATCTGGAAAAGATTTAGCCACACATTGAGGATTTTCTATTTTCAAACTACTTATTTTTAAGCCTAAAATAGCAAAAGACATAGCAATGCGGTGATCATCGTAGGTATTAATAGTTGCTGATTTAAATGTTTGAGTTCCTTCTATTATGGCACCATCTGGCAATTCTTCTGCTTTAACACCGAGTTTTCTTAGTTCTGTAACCATAGCTTTGATACGATCTGTTTCTTTATACCGTAGATGAGGAGCTCCTCTGAGAACCATTTTTTCCTCTGCAACAGCTCCCAAAACACACATAGTTGGAAAAAGATCTGGAGTGTTACTAAGATCAATTTCAACTCCCTTGGGGATACCCTCAAATTCTATACTTACTCCCAATGGATTTAGCATTTCTATTTTAGCTCCCATTTTTCTTATATATTCCAGAAATTTTACATCTCCTTGTTTTGAAAAGGGATTGTAATTTTCTATAACAACCTTCCCTTTACCTAAGATAAGAGGCAGTGCTAAAAAGTAAGAGGCAGTTGAAGCATCTGCTTCAACCTCATAAATTGTAGGTCTATAACTTGAGTTTGGAACTTCAAAAATGTTTTCATGAAATTTAACTTCCACTCCAAAAGCCTTCATCACATCAAGAGTAAGATCTATATAGGCTTTTGAGACAAGATCCCCTTCAACAATAAGTTTCAAACCTTTTGGTAAATAAGGTCCTATAAGTAGGAGTGCAGAGATAAACTGGCTACTTATATTTCCAGGAAGAAAAATATCTTGAGAGATAACATGTGATTCCTTTATTTTTACAGGTAAAAAACCTTCTTTTTCAAGACATTCAATATTTGCAGAAAGTTTACTTAAACTTTCAATTAAAGGTCCCATAGGCCTTTCATGAAGTCTTGGTTTTCCATAAATTTCCACATAAGAACCTCTTCCAAGAGAAGCTAGGGCTATAAAAAATCTTGCACCAGTTCCGTTGTTTCCCAAGAATACTCTTTTTCCTGAAAGTAAAGGAGGCCATCTTCCTTCTACTTCCCAAACATTTCCCTTCTCCTCTATTTTTATCCCTATATTTTCCAGAGCTGATTTTAACAGAAGGGTGTCTTCGCTTTTTAAAGGTTCAATAATTTTAGAAACCCCTTCAGCAAGGGCACTGCATATTAAAGCTCTCTGAGTTAAACTTTTAGAGGTGGGAAGCTTTAAACTGATTTTTTCAAATTTTTCTAAAGGCTTTATCTCTTGAACCTTCATTTTAAAATCTCTTTTTCCAGATTTTTGACTTTTTCATATATAGCTTTTTCCATCAGTTTCACAGGTGGCTCAATGCCTGTCCAGAGTTTAAATTGTTCCACTCCCTGATAAAGAAGCATCTGCAGTCCATCAATTATTTTACCATGCTTTTTAGCAAGAGATAAAAACTTTGTTTCCAAAGGCAGATAAACTATATCCATTGCCACTTTAAAACGAGATATAACCCTTTCTTCAACTGGACTTTCCCAAGATTTCAATCCCACACTGGTTGTTTGAATTATAATATCTCCATTAGCACTATTAAGCTCTTCCCAAGGTTTGGCAATTACTCCAAATTTTTTCTCCAAAAATTTAGCTTTTTCAAAAGTCCGATTATAAACAAAGATCTTTTCTGCTCCTCCTTTTATAAGGGCATAGACAACAGCTTTTGATGCACCTCCAGCTCCAATAATAACTACTTTTTTATCCTGAATCTCAACTCCATTCTCCTTAAAAGCCTTTAAAACACCTATCCAGTCTGTATTGTATCCTTTCAAAACCCCATTTTCATTTACAATAGTATTTACTGCTCCGATTTCATAAGCAATTTCATCTATCTCTTCCAGATATTCCATAACTTTTTCTTTATGAGGTATGGTCACAGACACACCCTTTATATTAAGAGCTCTTATTCCTTCAACAGCCTTTGCTAAATCAGAAGAACTCACCCTAAATGCTCCGTATACTGCTTTTATATTTTTTTCTCTAAATGCTACATTGTGCATAACTGGAGATAGGGAATGGTCTACAGGGTCTCCGATAATTCCGTAAACTTCATACACGGCTTAACTACTCCATTATTTCCTTAATCACATTGTAAACTCTTATGGCAGATTTTATATCTAACTGCCCTGGAGCTACAGCTTCTTTTTTAGAAAGAACCACATAAGTAAAAGGTGAACCGCAAAATAAAGAAAGAATCCTACTGATTTTACCCTTTTCTCCCATTCCAAAAGCTACCAGCTCTATTTTTCTTTCTTTCGCCAAAAAAATAAATTTAAGAAGTTTAAAAGAGTCCTCTAAATTGTTACACATACAAACTATTTTAGCTCTTTTCACTCCTTTTTCTTTCATCTCCGAAAGCAATCCAAGTAAATATCTCTCAGATGGCAGCTTTTTAAAGTTATGGTAAGAAAAAAGAATTTTATTAAAATCTAAATCCTTAAATTCATGGGGAAATTTTTTGAAAAGTTTCCATTCTATATCAACCAAATAAAAATTTTGTTTTAAAGCCCAAAGGATCCACTCCAATCTAAATTTATCAGGAAAATTTCCAAAACCTCCCTCTTCATGGCTTCTAAAGGTAAACAGAAATTTATAAGGCAATTTAAGAAGTGTTTCTAAATGGGAAGTTTTTAAGTCTTTAAGTTTGTCAGCTCTTATTTCAAAAAAATCTGTATATTTTACTCCTCTTTCTATTTTTTTAAAAAGCCTTTTGCAAGTGTTTTCTGCTAAGGTCAGACAAAACATTAAACAGTGACAGAAGAAAGGTAATTAAAAATCATCTGATCATAGTCACTCGTTAACTTAAAAACTTTTCTGGCAAGCTCAAGTCTTGTTTTTAAAGTTGTGTTCCCATATTTTTTAATTTCTTCAAGAACTCTGGGATAGTCCTCTGGATAAACAACTACAGTGACATATTTAAAATTTTTAGCTCCTGCTCTTATTAAAGTTGGCCCTCCAATATCAATATTTTCTATAGCTGTATCAAGATCTACCCCTTTTTTAACTACTTTTTCAAAGGCATAAAGATTAACAACTATCAAATCTATAGATTTTATATTATGTTCCCTTACAGTTGTAAGATGATCTTCCTTATCTCTTTTGAACAGAATCCCTCCGTGAACCTTGGGATGAAGAGTTTTTACTCTTCCTTCCAATATCTCTGGAAATCCTGTAAGATCAGAAATCTCAATAACTTTTATTCCTCCGTCTCTCAAGACTTTTGCAGTTCCGCCAGTTGAAATAATTTCTATTCCAAGATTTTCAAGTTCTTTAGCAAAATCAACAATTCCTGTTTTATCTGTAACACTAATTAAAGCTCTTTCTATCTTATCCATTTTATTCTCCCTTTGAAAGTCCTATTTCTTCATCAGTAAGATAACAGGCTGGATCAGGAGCCCATATGTCTCCTGTCACAGCTTCAGCTCTTGCTCTAAAATTTCCTGCACAAAGATCCAAAAATTTACACTTAGCACATCTTCCCTTAACATATTTTTTCTTTTCTTTTAACTTTGCCATTAAGGGATTTGAAGTATCCATCCATATCTCACTAAAGGGCCTTTCTCTCACATTTCCAAAATTATAGGTTCGCCAGAATTGATCTGCATAAACGAACCCATCCCAAGAAACACATCCAATTCCAACTCCACTGTTATTTCCTCCATTTATCTTAAGAAGCTGATATACTTTTTCTGATTTGGGATGATTTTCTTTTTTCATTCTTAAATATAAATAGGGACCGTCTGCATGATTATCAACTGTCAAAACCTCCACTTTTAAACCTTTTTCATGCAGATCTTTCGTTTTATCAATAATAAAATCCACCCAGTAACGGGTTTCTTCATGACTGAGATCTTGTTCTATCAGTTTTGATCCCCTTCCTGAATAAACAAGATGATAAAAACAGATTCTCGGAATTTTCAATTCTTCAACTAAGTCAAAAATTTTAGGAATTTCCTTAGCATTGAGCTTACTTATAGTAAATCTCAATCCCACTTTAAGATCTACCTTCTTGCAAGCCTCAATAGCTGAAATTACCTTTTTAAAAGCTCCTTTAACGCCCCTAAATTTATCATGCACCTCTTCCCAGCCATCAAGACTTATTCCTACATAGGAGACTCCCAGATTTTTTAATTCTTTGGCAAGAGAATCATCAATAAGAATTCCATTAGTAGAAATAACTGTCCTTAATCCAGAGTTTACTGCTTTGTGAATAAGGTCAAGAATATCGTTTCTTACCAAAGGTTCTCCACCAGAAAAAAGAATTACAGGACAACCAAACTCTGCAAGATCTTCAAGAAGTTTAAATCCTTCTTCAGTAGTTAGCTCATTAGGTGCCGGGGTATTGTCAGCTTTGGCATAACAGTGAATGCATCTTAAATTACAAGCTTTGGTAGTATTCCATACAACCACCGGTCTTTTGTCTATGGAAGGTGTTTCCCCGTATCTTATGTGATCAAGAGACTCTGTAGCACCACAATAAAGTTTAGATATACTTATCATTTTTTACTTTACCCCTTTCAGCCATTTTTCTAATTTTTCAACTGTTTCTTTTTCTTCTAAAGGGCATGTAATTATGTCATCTACTCCACAGTCTTTGGCTTTTACTTCTTCTTCTTTATATTTACATTTGCAAACAGCTAAAATCGGAATATCCTTTGTTTTATCATCAGATTTTAAAAGAAGTGTAACTGCAAATCCATCAAGAAGTGGCAGATCCTTTTCAAGAATAATAAGCTTGGGAGGATCTTTTTTGGCTAATTCCAACAAAGTCTCTCCGTCTTCAATAAGTTTATATTTAATTTTATAACCCTCCAGAAGTTTCACTAACTTATTAAATAAACTTTCTGAAAGAGCTAGATATACCATTTTTCTTTCAAGCTAAAAGATACTCTTTTATAAATCTTTCTGGATTTTTAAATGCTAAAGAATTGATATAAATAGTCTCTTTTCCCTGCATGTCTTTTAAATAATTTAAACTGTATTCTAATTTTGACATAATTTTTTCACAATAGGTAAAAACTCCCCAATTTTTATTAATCGCAACTTCCAATATATCATCCACAGCATCATCAGTAAAGGCTATCTTAATAAAATTTTTTCGTTCAAAAGCAGACTCATAACTCTTTATCTGTCTCCAAATAGACAAAATTTCTTCAACAGCTTGATTTAATTCTATATCTTTTTCTTTGTAAAGTTTAAATATCATCTCAAATCTTTTAGGTGTAATTTTGAATTTGTCTTCTTGAAACAATTTTTTTCTATTGGTTAAATATCTTTCTAATCTTTTTTTCTCGTCCTCTAAAGCTCTAAGGTAATTTTCTTTCCATCTGGGGTTGTAAGGAGATTCAGTCATAGCTGATAGAACTCCATAGGGATCTTCAACAATTTCTTTGGTAACCCCTAAAAAGTTAAGAGGTAAAGATGGTAAAGTTCTTTCATATGGAATGAGAATTCTTTCTAAAATGCGACCTAAAGCCCGAGCACCTGTGCTTTCTTCGTAAGCTATTTCAGCTATTCCTCTCAGTGCATCTTCTGTAAAAGCAAGATCTATGTTGTAAACTTTAAAATCTCTTTTTTTATTTATTACTATAGGATCATTCGGATTGGCAAGAATCTCATACAAATCATCTTTTCTCAAAGGTTCAAATACCGCGATAACTGGAAATCTTCCTACAAACTCTCGTTCAAACCCATAATTTACTAAATCCTCAGGAGTAACAAACTTCAAATAATTAATTTTAGCCTCCTTTTTACTTTCTATTTCAGAAATAAAACCTAAGCCCTGTTTTTTCATCCTTTTTTTAATAATATCTTCCAATCCTTGAAATGCTCCACTTACAATAAAAAGCACATATTTGGTATTAAGAGTAAGCTTTTTCCTTTTATGTTTTCTTTGCATTTCTGAGAACTCAAAAAGGTTATAATTTTCGTGAGGTATTTTAATCTCTACTTCAGTTTCTTCCAAAGGTTTTAATAAAGCTCTTTGAACTCCGGTTCTTGAAATATCAGGACCGATGGTTTCTCCGGGAGAAGCAATTTTATCAATTTCATCTAAAAATACTATTCCAAACTGAGCCTTCTCTAAGTCTCCATTAGACTCCCAATACAAATCTCTTATTAAATCTTCTATATCTCCTCCTACATACCCTGTTTCACTAAATTTTGTGGCATCACCCTTCACAAAGGGAACTCCAATTTTTTTAGCAATAAGCTTTATCATATAAGTTTTACCAACTCCTGTAGGTCCTATAATAAATATGTTATTTTTTATAAACTCTGTTTTGTCCTCCCCACCATACCTAAAAAGAAAATTTCTGATTTTATGAAAATGAGTGCAGATTTTGGTTGCTATAATAGCTTTAGCTTCTTTCTGACCAACAATATATTCATCTAAATAAGCTTCAAGTTCTGTAGGTTTAAAATTGAACTCATAAAAGGGCTTATAACCTTTTGAAGTGCTAACCCTTTCTATTTTATACTTGGGTGTTTTTAGCATAAACAAAAATTAATATACGTCTTTTTTCGAAAAAGTAAACATCTACAACAAATCTTCTGGATCAATATCAATAACAAATTTAAATCCTGATACCTTAAATTTTGTTAAAAACTTAAACAATACACTATTTATCGCCTTGTAATTTTTGGTTTTTAAAATGATATGCCACCTGTAAAAACCCCTCAACTTTCTAAAAGGACAAGGAGCAGGTCCTAATATTTCAACACTCTTTATATTCAGTTGTGAAAAAAGTTCTTCTAAAATTTTTCTTGCTTCCACACATTTTTCTCTTACTTTATCCTCTTTTACCCCTTCAATTCTTATTACTGCAAGTCTCACAAAAGGTGGAAAAAGAAACTTTTTTCTGAGTTCTATCTCTTCTTCATAAAATTTTTCGTAGTTTTGCTCCAAAGCACACTCTATAGCATAATGATCTCTTATAGCACTCTGAAAAATTACTTTTCCTTTTTCTTTTTTTCTACCTGCTCTTCCTGAAGCTTGAATCAGTAATTGAAAGGTCCTTTCTCCAGCTTTATAATGAGGAAGAAATAAACCCTCTTCTGCTTTTAAAATACTTACTAAATTCACCTCAGGAAAATTGTGTCCATGAACACCCATTTGAGTTCCTACTATTATTTTAGGCTCTGATTTATAAAGTCTCTCCAGAACCTGTAAAAGTTTCTTTTCAGTATTTACAGCATCTCTATCCAGCCTTATAACCTCTATCCCCGGAAAAATTTTTTTTATCTCTTCTTCCACTTTTTCAGTTCCTGCTCTTCTGAACTTCATTTTAAACCCTCTACATTGGGGACAGAGAGTTAAAGCACTTACTTCAAAATTGCAATAGTGACATAGAAGCAATTTTTCTTCCTTATGATAGGTAAGAGGAATTCCGCAATTTGGACAACTCCAGATATAATGACACTCTTCACATTCAACAAGAGGAGCATACCCCCTTCTGTTTAGATAAAGAAATACTGATTTGCCGCCTATCAATATCTCTTCTATTTCTCTTTTAAGCTCATCCGAAATAAGCAAAAACTTTTTGTTTTCAATAAATTTTATTTCTGGTAGACTGACAAAAGGCCTTTCTTTCAACATAAAAAGATGATATTTACCTTTCTTAGCAAAATAAAAACTCTTAATGCTTGGAGTAGCAGAACCAAGAATTACAGGAATATCTTCCATTTTTCCTCTAATAAGTGCCAAATCCCTGGCATGATACTTACATGCTAAATTTTCTTCTTTATAAGACGGGTCATGCTCCTCATCCACAATAATAAGCCCTAAGTTACTTAGAGGAGCAAAAATTGCAGATCTTGTTCCTATTACTATATCTACCTCGTCTTTTAATATCCTCATCCATTCTCCAAGTCTCTCAGAGGGAGAAAGTCCACTGTGAAGAAGAGCAATTTTATTTTTAAAGTAATTCAAAAGTAACATCTCCATATAGGTGGTTAAAGCTATTTCAGGAACTAAAACCAAGACTTTTTTCTTATTTTTTAAGACCTCCCTGATCATTTTTATGTAAATTAAGGATTTCCCACTTCCTGTAACTCCATAAAGAAGAATAGGTTTAAATCCACCCTGATAAAACAACTTTTTAATTTTTTCAAAAATTTCTTTTTGTGACGAAGTTAACTGATATTTCTCTGGAACTTCTAAAGAAACCATAATTTTTCTAATTTTAGGATATTCAATTCTCTCCAATACACCTTTTTCTATCAACCTTTTTATCTCTTTAGAGGAAAATCTATTTTTTAAAATCTTTTCGGGAACTTCTATTTTTTCTTCAAGATACTTAACGATTTCGCTTTCCAAAATTTTCTCATCAAGTTTCAAATCACTTTTAATCCTTATGAAGGCTTCTGTAGGAATTTTAGCTTTAGGAAATTCTGATTTAATAACAACCCATCCTTTTTCTTTAAACTCACTGATCTGCTTCATAGTAAAACCTGTTTTTCTTAAAAAATACTTTAAGTCATATCCTTTCTTTTTTATTAAAGAAAACTCCTCAGGCAAATAACCTTCTTTAACAGCTTCTTTTCCTTTTTCAGTAAGATAAATCCTTTTTTTAGGCAAAGAAAAAACTCCTGGGGGTAAGGCAATTTTATAAACTAACCCCAGAGGAGCAATGTAATACTGAGATACCCATTCTAAAAAAGAAAAAAGATTAAAAGAAACTAATGGTGAACTGTCTAAGATTTCTTCTATCCATTTATACTCTATTTCAGGAGAAAGATCTTTTTCTGTAACTTCAAAACAGTCTTTCACTATACCGATTAGATGATAGTTTTTAAAAGGAACAAGAACTCTTATCCCGGGGATAACAAAGTCTTTACTGAGGTAAAAAAAGCTTTGATAAAGCGGGAGGGGTAAAACAACATCAACTAAATACATTTAACAAATTTTTCTTTCATTTACAAAGCTTATTAAAACCTCTTTTAAAGCAGGATTTTTTATAGCATAGTGCAGAACTGTTTTAAAAAAACCTTCTTTATTCCCTGTATCAAATCTTGTTCCCTCAAACAGATATGCATAAACTTCATATCCATTATTTATCATTAACTGAATAGCATCAGTTAATTGATATTCTCCCTGAACTTTGGGAATTTTTTTCAAAAATTCAAAAATAACAGGATCAAAAATATATCTTCCTATAATAGCTAAATTAGAAGGTGCCTCTTCTGGAGATGGTTTTTCCACCACCTTTTTTATTTTTATTAAATTATCTCCTACTCTCTCTCCATCAATAACTCCATACCTATGAATATCTTTTTTTGAAACCTCCTCAACAGCAATGATACTATGATTTTGAGTTTGATTTGAGAGAAGATTGTAAACATCTATCATTTGTTTTAAACAAGGGGTTTCTGCATCAACAAGATCATCTCCCAAAACAACTGCAAAAGGCTCATTTTCTACAGCTCTTTCAGCCATAAGTACAGCATGACCAAGCCCCTCAGGAACTTTCTGACGCACTTCTATTAATTGCTTTATCTTTTCTTCTACTTCTTCTACCTTTTTAAGAAGCTCTGGTTTGTTCCTTTCTTTCAAAAAACTTCTTAAGCTCAAATTTGTATCAAAGTAGTCAATAATTCCTCCCTTTCCCTGAGAAATAATGAATATAAGTGTGTTTATTTCTGAAGATATAATCTCATCAACTACATATTCAATAGTAGGTCTATCAATTATATTGAGAAGCTCCTTTGGAACTACTTTGGTAATGGGAAGCATCCTTGTCCCAAGCCCAGCAACAGGAATTACCGCTTTTCTTATCATGAACCCTCCTTTCTGTGAATTTAAAATTCTTCTTTTAATTTTTCATAGAACGATTTAAAATCCTTATATAAATCGAACCAATATTGAGATGCTTTTTGATATACTCTTTCAAAATCAAAAATATGATCCTCTGAAATAACCAGATTGGCACTTAATAAAAATGTTTTTTTAGGGTCAAGTGTTTTTGTTTCAGGTAGTATGTAAATTAAAAATATTTCTCTTCTCTTCTCAACAGGAAGTTTTTCATTTAAAAAATTCCCCAGCTCTTTTATTTCTTCTAACTTTTTTGCTCCTATAATTACCATACTTACCAGGGCTATTTTACACCAATAAATAAGATCTCCCAGGTTTTTTATTTCTCTGATTTCAAAATTTTCATATAAATGTTTTTTAATTGTATCAAAGTTCGAATCCAGATTCCAATAGATCAAACAAAGAGGCTTTTCTATAAGATAATCTTGATATTCTACTATTTTCATTTAACTCCCTTTTCACCCAGTTCCAAAAAGGATATCGGTTCTTCTCTGCTTCTTTGCTTCTTTATCAAATCTATCTCCCTGCCCACTTTGTCCCTTCTGATAGCATGAGTAATAGCTATATCTTCTTCTATAAGTCCTTTTTTATAAAGATTTACCAGATCCTGATCAAAAGTTCTCATTCCAAAAGGACTCCCTTGAGTCATCACATCATAAAAGGTTCTTCCCTCACTTTCTCCGGTCATAATTATTTCTCTAATTCTCAAGTTATTATATAAAATATCAAAAGCAGGTATTCTCCCTCCTCCAACCTTGGGAAGCAATTTTTGTCCTACAATCCATCTTAAAGAACCTGCTAATCTATATCTTATGGTTCTTTCTTCCTCAGGCTGATAAAAACCTATAATTCTGTTAACTGTATGCGATGCCCCTATGGTATGAAGGGTTGAAAAAACCAAATGTCCGGTCTCTGCAGCAGTTAAAGCTATATCCATAGTTTCTCTGTCGCGAATTTCACCAACCAATATAACATGAGGAGCTTCTCTTAAAGCTGATCTTAGCCCTTCTGCATAAGAACTAAAATCTGTTCCAAGTTCTCTTTGATTAATGGTTGCTTTTACTGGTTTATGAATATATTCAATCGGATCTTCTAAGGTAATTATATGAACATGTTCATTTTTATTTATTTCGTGAAGTATAGCAGCCAGTGTTGTAGTTTTCCCCTGTCCTGTAGCACCTGTTACAAGAACTATTCCATATTTTTCTTGAGCAATTTTATAAAATACCTCAGGTAATCCTAATTCTTCTATAGATCTTACTCTGCTTTCCAGTTTTCTCATTACAATATTATAGGTTCTCTGACGAGAAAATATGTTAACCCTAAATCTCGTTTCATCATCTAAAAAATATGAAAGATCTGCATACCCATCTTTTAAAAGTTTTTTAAAAAGATGAGGTCTTTCTTTAAGAATACTAAACGCTATGATCTCAGTTTGGAAGGGAGAAAGTTTTTCCACAGGAAAATCTTCTAAATAAACCGATTTTACTCTTCCATATACCATTATCTGAAAAGGATAACCGGAAAGAATGAAAATATCAGAAATTCCCTCTTCCAGATATGCCAGCTTGTAAATCAAATCTTTTATTTCAGTTTCAGTAAGCATCTTTTATCCTGGCATCTCAGTAAAATCAACAACTTCTCTATTTTGAATAAATGGTAAAAATCTGCTTTTATCTATAGATTTAATAAAAGCTTCCTCAGGACTTATCCATCTCTTATTTAAATAGTCCATAATACAATCATCAAGTGATATCATTCCAAACTTTTTGCCTGTCTGGATAAGAGAAGGGATTTGATGAATTTTATTTTCTCTTATAAGATTTCTTACAGCAGGGGTGGCAATCATTATTTCAGTTGCAACTATTCTTCCTGGTTTGTCAATTCTTTTAAACATAGTTTGAGAAATAACTGCCCTTAAAGCTTCAGATAAAGAAACTCTTATTTGGTCTCTTTCCTGAGGAGGAAAAGCATCTATTATTCTACTTACTGTTTGAGCAGCGCCAATAGTATGAAGAGTGGAAAACACCAGATGTCCAGTAAGAGCTGCTTCAATGGTAAGTGCTATAGTTTCCAAATCGCGCATTTCACCTACTAAAATTATGTCTGGGTCTTCTCTTAAAGCCGCTCTTAAAGCATTGGCAAAACTCTTTGTATGAACTCCTATCTCTCTCTGATTAATTAAGCAATTTTTAGGTTCATGCACAAATTCAATGGGATCTTCAATAGTGATAATATGATCATACCGCATTCTATTGGCATAATCTATAATAGCTGCGAGTGTAGTGGATTTACCAGATCCTGTAGGACCAGTAACCAAAACAAGTCCTCTTGGAAGCAGTGCAAGTTTATTTAAAAGTGAAGGAAGTCCTAATTCTTCTATAGTTTTAATTTTGTTAGGAATAAGTCTGAAGGCTGCTGCAATACCCCTTCTCTGCCGAAAATAGTTTACTCTGAACCTTGCAAGTCCAGAAACCTCGTATCCAAAATCAACTTCTCCTTCTTCTTCAAATTTCTTTATAATCTCTTCTGGAGCTATCTCATAAAGCATTTCCCTTAATTCATCTTCTTCCAATACTTTGTATTTTACTCTCTGAAGTTCTCCATGAACTCTCAAAAGTGGAGGATTACCTGCTGAAAGGTGGAGGTCAGAAGCCTGGGTATCAACCATTAATCTGAAAAAGGGATCAAGTTTAGCCATATTTAAAAATTTATAGTGAAATTCCTATAAAAGTCAATATTATAAAGCCTTCTCCTAAAATTTTATAAAGTTTTTTCCACACCGCTTTCTACATGAACTTCCATAGCTTTTGTAATGCAAACAGCAACACAAAATTCACAAGCTGTACATTTCTGAGGATCAAAAATAATTTTAAAAGATTCTCTATCTACATAAAGCGCCTGTGTAGGACATACTGCTGTGCAATTTCCACAGTGGATACAGTTTTCTTCATTCTTAATTATTTGCTGTTCTAATGGTTTTACTTCAACACCTATTCTTTTCAAATACTCCAAACCTTTTTTAACTTCTTCTGGTGTTCCCTCTAACTCCATTACCATAATTCCTTCTTTGCCGGGAGTTATGGTTGCTTTTAGAATATTAAAAATCAACCCATACTCTTTCACTAAATTGTAAACTATGGGTTTATCTACAATTTCTGGAGGAAATTTTAAGTATAGACCTTTTTTATATATCATTTTAAAACCTCCTTGTTTTCAGTTTTTAACATTAAGAAGTGTTTCGCAATATTCTAATCCTCTTTTAGCCATGTTCAATTCTGGGTCAATTTCAAGAGCTTTTTTAAAGTAAATTTGAGCAACAGGTAAGTAATTGAGAGCTTTTAAACAGTATCCTATATTAGCATAATCAATAGCTGAAGCTGGATTTAAATCTATTGCTCTTGAAAATGCTTCCATAGCTTTTAAATAATCTCCAAGTTTATAATAAACCCTTCCTATAATATTGTAAAGTTCCGGAACCTCATTTATTTCTAAAGCCATTTCCACCATATTTATTACCTTTTCATATTCTCCCTTTTTAAAGTAAGCATCTGCAAGATGGGAAAGTATCGCTATCCTGTCTTCTTTTGGTGGAGAAAATTGCAATGCCTTTTCATAGCAACCGATAGCATCATCTTCTTTGCCCATAGCTTTATAAACATTCCCCAAGTATGCCCATAGATAGTATCTGTCTCTTATCTCCTCTGTAAGCTCCTTCAAGAGAGATCTCATTTTTTCTTTTGATAAATAAAGACTTACAGTTCGTACCATTTGATAAAGATAGGAAATACGAGTTCTTTCCCTAAAAAGAATACCGGGAATAATAGCATAAACAGCAGGAACATTAAGCTGAGGATGAGTAATATCCACTAAATAAATTTCATAGCCAAGTTCTTTCAATTTTTGGGACAAATTGACCAATTCTTCTGCATGTTCTTCGGAATACATATTGGGAAGCTCCTCAAGATTGACCTCATAAGACCACTCAACTACATTTTTAGCTTCTTCCAAAGTTTGAAATTTGGGCAGTCCACTTTCTACATACTTTCCTTCTGTATCAAAATCTCCTGCAAGCTGAGCTACCTCAGTTAAAGCTCTTATTAATGCCCTTTCAGGAGAAGTTGCAGTTCCTGCTGCATATACTATTTCACTTCTTTCAGGATATGTAGAAGGGTCCATAGCCATTACCGCTACTGTAGGGACTGGCATACCGAAAGTCATATCTCTTATCCATACTTTTATATTAAGTCTTTCATAACATTTCAACAAACTCTCTGCCTCACCTTTAATAGATTCTCTTCTAATAGCGGGCATAAGGGTGTTTTTTCTTATTGATAAAGCATTGGTATGCCTTTCTATCAGCTCACATATAGCTTGCACAGAAGCCTCTGGATAAGTGTTTCCTCCTGCAGAACCATTGTATTCGTAAAGAACCCAGAACCAATGGAAAGGAATAAGTTTTTCTTTTCCTGTTCTTGGCTCATAGGCTCTAATAAAATAAAAAGGAAGCCTTTTTAAATACTTAATAGCTATTTTCTTTACATCCTTAGATTCCTCATCTTCTACCGATTTTAAAAATATCTCAAAGGGAATAGCATGTTCTTTTAGCTCTTCAAAGGTGCTCATAATACCATTTTTTTTAACTTCTTTATAGAAAGAAAATAGGGAAAATCTTTCCACTAACTCCATAAGAGCACTTGCTTGAGAAAGTAATTCAGTGCTTCCTTTACCCATCTGTTTGAAATTTCCTGTAATTTTCTGTCCATCTACATCATAAAGGCTCAAATAAACAGGTATTCCCAACCTTCCTTTATCAATTCTTTTAAGTCCTCTGTAAATCTTCATTCCAGCAGATTTAAGTCTTTCTTCCACTTCTTTCACCGTTTCTTCAGGAAACTTAGCTTTATCTGCTATAACCTTTCTGGAACTACTTAAAAATTTTTTAGACAACTCCCCCATATCTCCCTCTCCAAAGGATTTAATTTTGAGAAAATGTATAGTATAATTTTAAATTAATTTTCTAAAATATTATATCTTGATTTAAAAAAATGAAAATAGGTATTGCTTTAAGTGGTGGAATAGATAGTGCAGTTGCCGCTTATAAGTTAAAAGAAGAAGGTCATCAAGTTATAGGGATAACTTTTGAACTATTTCACTCTCAAAAAGAAACGATTGATCAAGCAAAATATATTGCTTCCTTATTAAACCTTCCTCATCACATTTTAAACCTTAAAAAAACTTTTGAAGAAGAAATTATCTCTTATTTTGTAAACTCATATGCTAAAGGTACTACTCCCAATCCATGTGCCTGGTGTAATAAAAAAATAAAATTTGGAAAGGTTTTGGAGTTTGTCATAAAAAATTTTAAGATAGAAAAATTTGCTACAGGACATTATGTAAAAACAGGAAAATACAAGGGAAAGGTTCTTCTCAAAAAGGCAAAGTATAAAAATAAAGATCAATCCTATTTTTTAGCTTTGATAAATTCCGAAATAATTCCTTATCTACTCTTCCCCTTGGGTGATCTCACTAAAGAGGATGTAAAAGCTTTGGGAAAAAAGTTGTTTCACTTTTTAAACTATAAAGAATCACAGAATATTTGTTTTTTAAAAAATAAATCTCTAAAGGATTTTCTCTCTGCTTATCTTCCAGAAAATAGGGGGGTAGTTGTTTATAAAAATAAGGTAGTAGGAACCCACCCTGGGATACAATGGTTCACTGTGGGGCAAAGAAAAGGGCTTGGTATTCCACTTGGGAAACCTTTGTATATTGTTGAACTGGATTTTAAAGAAAATAAAATCATCTTAGGCGAAGAAAAAGATCTTCTTTCTGAGGGTCTTATCCTGGAAAATTTAAATTTTCACCTTCCTCTAAATCTGTGGACTAACCCATCTGCTCAAATAAGGTATAGATCTCCTATAAAGAAGGTTAAAGACATAATTAAGGTTAATAGAGAATATAAAGTTTTATTTGAAACCCCTGTAAAAGGTGTGACCCCTGGACAGATATGCGCCTTTTATGAAGGTGAATTTTTGCTGGGAGGAGGTGTAATAAAAAAGGCAATAAAATAAAGGCTTTATAAAAGCTAAGGTTGACAGAATTTGGAAAAAATTGTAAGATTTTTATTTTAAAAAAAAGAGGAGAAGCTATGGAATTTGAAGCAATTATTGGATTAGAAGTTCATGCTCAACTGAGTACTCAGACTAAAATGTTTTGCTCCTGTTCCACTAAATTTGGTAATCCTCCTAATACACAGGTGTGTCCAGTTTGTATGGGACTTCCTGGGGTGCTTCCTGTAATAAATAAAAAAGCAGTAGAATATGCTCTAAAGCTTGCTTTGGCACTAAATTGTAAAATCAATTTAAATTCTATAATGGCTCGTAAAACTTATTTTTATCCTGACCTTCCTAAAAACTATCAAATTTCCCAATATGAAATACCTATTGCAGAGGGAGGAGCCGTTGAAATTGAAATAAACGGCAAAAAGAAAAAGATCAATTTAGTAAGAATCCATATGGAAGAGGATGCAGGAAAATTAATACATGACGAAAAAAAACCTTACTCTTATGTGGATTTCAATAGGGCTGGAGTGCCTCTTCTTGAGATTGTAAGCACTCCAGAAATTTCTTCACCAGAAGAAGCAGTAGCTTACTTAAAAACCTTAAGACGAATTTTAAGATATCTTGGGATATGTGACGGAAATATGGAAGAAGGAAGTTTAAGATGCGATGCCAATATTTCAGTAAGACCTAAGGGGAGCACTAAATTTGGAACTAAGGTTGAACTTAAGAATATGAACTCTTTTAAACATGTGGAAAGGGCTTTAAGTTACGAAATAAAAAGACAAACAGGGCTTCTTTTGGAAGGTAAAGAAATTATTCAAGAAACAAGACTTTACGATGAGGCTACTCAAACTACTCATCCTATGAGAGGAAAGGAGGAAGCTCACGATTATTGCTATTTTCCTGATCCAGACCTTATAGAAATTCAGGTAGAAAAGGATTTTCTTGAAAAAATTAAAAATGAATTGCCAGAATTACCCATAGAGAAAAAAGAAAGATTTTTAAAAACTTATAAATTAACACCCTATGAAGTTGACATTCTCATTGAGGAGAAGAACTTAGCTGATTTTTTTGAAAAAACCGTAAAAATCTATTCCAACCCCAAGGCAATATCCAATTTTATGTTAACAGAAGTTCTCAGATATTTAAATCGTGATGGAAAAGACATTAGTGAGACCAATCTAAAACCAGAAAATCTGGCTCAACTTCTTGAATTGGTTGAAAAAGGAATGATTTCTATAACTATTGCAAAACAGATATTTCCTGAGGTGTACGAAAAAGGTTATGAGCCAAAAAGAATTGTAGAAGAAAAGGGGCTTATTCAGGAAAGCTCTGAAGATAAATTAAAATCTGTTTGTGAAGAAGTTTTAGCAGAAAATCCCAAAGAGGTAGAAAAATATAAAGCTGGTAAAAAAGGAGTTATAGGATTTTTTGTTGGCCAGGTTTTGAAAAAAACGCAGGGAAAAGCAAATCCCAAGGTAGTAAATAAAATTTTAACTGAACTTTTAGAAAAATGAAATTCTCTTTTTTAAAAGATCAAATTATAAAAGAACCTGCCCAAGCTGACCTGATTAAAACCTGGTTCTGGACTGAAAAAGGTCTTTATTTACTTGACCAAAGAAAATTACCTTTAAAAGAAAAATATATTTTCTGTGACAGTCTTTCTAAGATAAGAAATGCTATCAAGGAGATGGTAATAAGAGGTGCACCTGCAATAGGTATTTGTGCTGCAATAGGATTTGTTATAGAGTTTAAAAGATTTCTATCCTCTTTAAAAGGTGATGAAATTTTAATTGACAAGGTTGAAAAGGTAGTTGGTAAGATTAGCAATCTTTTAACCACTGCTCGTCCCACAGCAATAAATCTTTCCTGGGCTGTTTCAAGAATGAGAAAAATTTCTCTTGAATTTCTCAAAAATTTTGAAGAAAAAATAAGCAAAAAGGAAATTCTGCAACTTTATGAAATACTTGAAAAAGAGGCTTTCAAAATCTGGGAAGAGGATATAGAAGCAAATTTAGCTATAGCTGAACATGGAAAAGATATCCTTTCAGAAGGAGGAATTCTTACTCACTGTAATACTGGTGCTTTAGCAACTGGTGGATACGGAACTGCCTTAGGTATCATAAGAAAAATTTACGAAAAAAACAAAAAAATTAAGATATTCGTAGATGAAACCCGTCCTTTTTTACAAGGAGCTAGACTCACTGCATGGGAACTTTACAAATTAAAAATACCTTATATTCTAATTACTGATAACACTGCAGGTTTTTTAATGAAAAGACAAGAAATCTCTGCAATTATAGTAGGTGCAGATAGAATTGTAAAAAATGGAGACACTGCTAATAAAATCGGCACTTATTCCTTAGCAGTTTTAGCAAACTATCACAATATACCTTTTTTTGTAGCTGCTCCTTCTTCTACTTTTGATTTGGACACAGAAAATGGTGAAAAAATTCCCATAGAGATCCGTTCTTCTGAAGAAATTTTAACATGTTATAAAAGTAAAATTGCCCCTTCCAGATCTAAAACTTGTAATTTAGCTTTTGATGTGACCCCTGGTAATTTAATTTCTGCTATTATAACAGAAAAAGGAATTATTTACCCTCCCTATGAAATAAATATTCCCAAGATTATAAAAAATTTTTAAAAAGGTAGCTGATGAAAATTAAAAATACACCGGAAAATACCTTAGAACGGCTCATAATTTACCTCAAAGTCCTGGAAGCTCTTGAAAAAAAGAATGTAAATTTCATAAGCTCTGAGGATCTGGCTAAAAGTTGCGGAGTAAATTCTGCTCAATTGAGGAAAGATTTAAGTTTTGTAGGCTCCTTAGGCACTAAGGGTGTAGGCTACAGCATTAAAAGTTTGAAATACAGTCTTAAAAACTTTTTGGGAAGAGCTCAGGAGTGGAACTTAATTTTGGGAGGAATAAGTCCTTTAGGAATTTTTCTTTTACAAGACAAAACCTTGCAAAAAGAAGGATTTTATTTTTTAGCTGCCTTTGACACAAAAGAAGAAAATATTGGCAAAATATACAATGGAATCTCTGTTTATAGCTTGGATCAACTCTCATATGTAGTTAATGCTATCAAAGTTGATATAGGTGTGATAGCTACAGAGGAGGAACCAGAAATATTTTTAAACGCCTTTGTAGAACAAGGGGTAAAAGCTATTTTAAATCTAAGCAAAGTACCTTTTTTTGTAAAAAATTCTGAAATCAAGATTGAAAATTTTTCTTTCTCTATGGCACTAACTAAACTATCTTATTTCTTAAAGGAGTAAAATATGAAAATAAAAGTTTGGAGAAAAGATCCCAGAGCCAAATTACCAAAAAAGAGCACGGATCAATCTGTAGGATATGATTTGTTTGCCCTTGAAGAAGTTTCTGTAGAACCCAACCAGTTTACCCTTGTAAGAACAGGGCTGGTTATACAAACAGAACCTCCTTATGCTCTTTTTATTTTTCCTCGATCCTCTCTTTTTAAAAATAAAAGTCTAATATTACCCAATTCCGCAGGAATTATAGATTTTGATTACTGCGGAGAGGATGACGAAATCAAAATTCCTGTAGTAAATCTGGGAAAAGAAAAAGTTGTTATAAGAGCCTACGAAAAAATTGCTCAGGCTGTATTTATTAAAATTGGCAATCCAGAAATTGAAGAAATACAAGAACCTCCTAAATCTTCTTCTAGAGGTGGTTTTGGATCTACTGGTGGTTATCTATGAATTTATCTCTATTAAGAGTTATCCAAAAAGAATTAATCTTCCTTGTATATAAAAATTTTGAAAAATCTTTATTATCTCATTTTATCTTTTTCAGTTATTTAGGTGCAAGGATTTGCTATGCAAAAACTCATCCTTTAGCTCTTTTTTTTGAAGAAAAATTTCAAAATTTTGAAAAATTTAAAAGCTTTTTATTAAATCTTAAAAAAGCAAAGCACTATAGTGTATTTTCTCATACTCCTATCTTTTTAAATACGCAAAGCCTTTCTGAAAAAGAAAAAAGTTTACTTGCTCAAAACTTTTTCAAAACTTTCTGGGATAATGAAAATGGCTATGCTCTTTTTAATTTAAGACATTTAGCAGAAAACTTAGAAGATAAAGAATTTAAAAAACTTATTGATATTGCTCCTGATCTTTCCTCCATAAATATTAAAATTTTTAAAAATTTTCAGCTTTTTTATGAAGGATCTTTTTCTAATCTACCTATAGAAATATTTAAAGAAGATAATAGTGTCTGGGCTACACCAGAGGTAATTATTATAGAAATTAAAATCAATCATCCCTTTAACTGGATAGGAGTAATTGCACATAATTTTTCTCGTATTTTTTCCCATCAATTTGTAAGACACACATGGTTAAACTTTAATCAAAGGTCTCACAGATATACGAATATTGAAAAATTTGTAATTCCTTCCACATTTGATGAAAAATGTAAAGATGTTTACGAAAAAATTATTAAATTAAGTTTAGAAACTTATAAAGATTTATCAGGAAGTATAAAAAAAGAGGACACAAGATTTATAATTCCTCAGGGAGTAGCAACTTCAATTCTTGCTACTGCTCCGCTTTTTATCTGGGAAGATTTTATCAACAAGAGAGCAATACCTCAGGCTCAAGAAGAAATAAGAAAGTTAGCTTGTTTACTTAAAGAAAATTTGTTTTAAAATTTTAAATTAGGTTATTATTGAGATTGAGCCTGTAGCTCAGTGGAAAGAGCACCAGCCTCCGGAGCTGGGTGTCGGGGGTTCAAATCCCCCCAGGCTCACAGTAGATGTAAATTACAAAAAAATTCTCATGTCAGAAAAATTTATAATAGAAGATTCTCAATTTTTAAAGTTAGCTTACTCCTCTTCTTTAAAAAAGATTCTTATTTTTTCTCCAAAAAAAATTCTAAATGCTAATCCTGCCTTTTTAGAAATCTCAGAATATGCTTCTCAAGAACTTTATCAGCTTAAACTTTCAGATATAGTTAGTAAGGAATTTAAGATAAAGGCTAAAACCCTTGAAAAAACTTTATTAAAGAATGAAAGTATTTCAATATTAGAAAAATTTAAATTTATTAAAAAAAAGCGGTATTTCTTTTTGGCTTATTTGTTGTATAGAAAATTTATTTAGAGAGAAAGAAAATTTAGGAATTCTTGTTGGTATAGATATTACTTATGAAAAAAAGTGTGAACTCTTATTTTATACTTTAAAAAAATTAAATGAACTTATACTTAATGTTACCTTTGAAGAAGAACTTTTTGAAAAGATTTGCCCTTTGCTAGTAAAAAACTTAAATTTAGAATTAGCCTGGATTGGGATCCCAGATGAAGAGAAGGGTATTATAAAACCTATTTACCACTATGGATATAAAAAGAAGTATTTAGAAAAAATTAAAATTTCCTTAAATGAAAATCTTGCTGAAGGAAGAGGTCCTACAGCTAAAGCTTTCAGAACTGGGAAAATTATTATTATTCCTGATAGTAGAACTAATCCAGACTTTTTACCTTGGAGGGAGAAAGCTTTAAATTATGGACTTTTTTCTTCGTGTGCTATTCCTTTAAAAAAGAATAACAAAGTCGTAGCTATTTTAAATCTTTATGCCTCTGAACCCCACTTTTTTGACGAGATTTTAAAACCTTTATTAGAAGAAATTCAAAGAGATTTGATTTTTGCTTTAAAAAAAATTGATGAGATAAAAAATAAGTTCATTATAGCTACGGCTGTGGCAGGAGTTAAGGATTGGGTTATAGTAACTGATAAGAATAGCTATATTTTAGAAGTAAACAATGCAGTTTGTAAAACAACAAATTATTTAAAAGAAGAACTTATAGGGAAACATATAAGTATTTTGGACAATCCAATAGCTCTTCCAGAGACTTTAGAAAAATTTGAGCCAATAATTTATGAAAAGTATGAGAATGTATCTATTAAAAAAACCAAAGATGGAAAAGAAATCTTTTTAAGACAGGAGATTATTCCTGTAGAACTTCCTGGAAACATTATTAATTTTGTGATTATAGGAAAGGATATCACAGAGGAATTAAAATTTTTAAATAAATTAGAAAAGTTTAAAAATAGAGACCTTTTAACAGGTCTTTTAAATTTAGACACCTTTGAGATTAAAGTTGATGAAATTTTAAAATATTTCTATAATACGGCTTTATTAATTCTTCTTGATATTTGGGGAATGAGTCATATTAACCATATTTATGGACTGGAAACAGGAAATAAATTAATTAAAGAATTAGCATTTACTTTAAAAAATATTTTTAAAGATAATGCTATTTTAGGAAGACTTGGAGGAGATAAGTTTGGAATATTTTTATATAAATTTAATGATTTTGAAACTTTAGCCATTGTAAAATTATTGGAAAGATTTCAAAAAACTCTTAAATTCAATGACATTTCTCTTAATGTTAAAGTTAATATAGGTTGTTCCATTTTTCCTATGGATGGAGAAAATTTCAAAACTTTATATGAAAAAGCTGATATATCTCTAAAAGAAGCAAAACTTCAAGGACCTGGTACAGTAGTTTTTTATAATCCGATTTTTAAAGAAAGGCTACAGCGGAATTTAAGGGCTGAAAATCTTATTGTAAAAGCTTTAGAAAAAGATCTTTTTATTTTTTATTATCAACCTTATTTCTATACCGAGAATTTACAATTGGCTGGGTTTGAAGCTTTAGTAAGAATAAAAGATGAGGACGGAAAGATTTACTATCCTGATAGTTTTATAGATTATTTAGAAGCCTATGAAGAATATTTATTTAGATTTGAGAAAATAGGTTTAGATAAAATTACAACTAAAATAAAGAGTTGGAAAAAAGTTCTTTCTTTTAATCTTTCTATTAAATCTTTATTAAATACTGCTTTTATTCGTAAAATGGGTGAGCTTCCGTTAGAAATATCTAAAAATCTTATTATTGAAATAACAGAAAGAGAATTAGCAAAGACAATAAATATTGCTAAACAAAATATAGAGTATTTAAAAACTCAAAATATGCAAATAAAATTAGCTATTGATGATTTTGGAACAGGACACGCAAGTTTTTCTTATCTTAAAGATTTACCTGTAGATTATGTAAAAATTGATATGTTATTTATAAATGACCTCACAAAAGGAGAAAAAGAAAAAAATTTAGTTAAGGGAATAATAGATCTTAGTCATAATCTTGGATTTAAAACTATAGCAGAAGGAGTAGAAACAGAAGAACATTATAAAATTCTTAAAGATTTAGGTTGCGATATTGTGCAGGGTTTTTATTTTTCTAAACCTCTCCCGGCTGAGGAAATAGAAAAGATGTATTTAACCATTCGTAAGTGAGAAAATATGTAAAAATGTCTTGAAAAATATAAAAAGAGTATTTAATTTTAAATTAGTTCTTTGAAAAAATGGGGGCGATGAGGGTTCGACGGGGATAGGTAGGGTTAAACAGCAGGCCGTGGTCGCACCCGCCACGTAAATAAGGGTGCAAAAACACAACTGCCGATGAATATTCTTACGCATTGGCAGCCTAAAGAGAAAGGCTGCCACGCACTTAAGGATGTTGCCTGCGCATCCTTAAGTGTGTGACCAAGCAGGCTTTGGCTAAAGGAATTGGTAGGGTTCCTTTAGCCGAGAAATAACCTACCTGGTAGAAAGTCTGGGTGCCTGTGCCCAGCTTTCTACGAGATTTAAACACAGGCTAAGCCTGTAGAGGTTTAACCTGAACTATCTCCGGACGCGGGTTCGATTCCCGCCGCCTCCAAAAATAGAAAGTCTAAGGAAAGACAGTTGGTTCAAGTACATAAACCCCTTCAAGAGCAGTCTCAAATTTTTTAAATTTTCTCATCTTTTTTACCTCCAGATTTTAAGACATATTCCTGCACAACAAACCTTGTAAAAGGTAGCGAAGCTGTAAATGCAGGGGAAATCGCGTTAAGTATATGAGTACTTCTTTCATCTCCTTCTACAACAAAGTCATGAACCAACTGTAGGTTCCTTATGTCAATAAGTTGAGCACGTATTCCTGGAGTGCCCCAATGGGTGAATCCATCAGAATCAAAATCTTTTACAAGCTTAGAGGCTTCTTTTAACATGTAGCTTTTTAAATATTTTTTAATCTCATCAAAAGCTATTTTTCTGAAATTTTCGTTTTTTATAAATAACTTTATATCAAATTTTAAAATCTCCAAAAGCTCAGAAATGTTAAATCCTGATAAACCTTTATAGTTTTCTCTCCAAAAACAAGGCGTTGCTGTAGGACCAATTTTAATGGTTCCGTCAACTTTTATAGTAAAGTGAACACCCAAAAAAGGGTTTTTAAGATTAGGAACAGGATAGATATTTCTTTTAATGTTTAACTTCGATCCTTTATATTCAAGATAAATCCCTTTGAAAGGAATAAGAACATAATTTTTGGAAAAACCAAAATCTTTTGCTATTTTGTCAGCATAAAGCCCTGCAGCATTTATTATTTTCTCTGCTTGAAAGATATAATCCCCTGCTTCAACGACATTTTCTTCTGTTTTCCTTTTATAAGGTGTATTAAAAAAAACTTTTACTTCTTTTTCATTCAACTCTTTTAGCAAACTTAAAAGAATTTCTAATGGGTTCACAGTTGAAGTATTTGGACTCCATAAAGCATACTTATAAGTTTTGGCATTTGGTTCTATCTCTTTAAGTTCTTTTTCTGTTATTAAATAAATCTCTACTTTGTTGCGTTCTCCTCTTTTTTTGAGTTCAAATAAATTCTCAAGCTCTTCTTCAGATTTAGCAACAACCACTTTACCACATCTATTTATTTTTAAACCTCGGGTTAAGCAGTAGTTAGTTAATTCTTCATTACCTTGTCTGGTAAACTTTGCTTTTAAAGAATCTGGATAATAATAAAATCCAGCATGGAGAACCCCACTATTTCTTCCACTTGCATGACAACCAACATTTTGTTCTTTATCTATAACACATATTCTTTTATCAGGACAAACCTCAACTAAATTTTTTGCAAGACAAAGCCCTATAATTCCTGCACCAATAATTAAAAAATCTGTTTTTATTTTTCTCAACATCCTTCCTCCGCTATTTTCATCAAATATCTTCCATAATGGGTCTTGCGCAATGGCTCTGCAAGTTTAAAAAGCTTTTCTCTATCTATCCAGCCGTTTCTGTAAGCTATCTCTTCAATACACCCTATCATGAGTCCTGTTTTCTTTTCAATAGTTGCCACAAATTCTCCTGCTTCAAGAAAGCTGTCGTGAGTTCCTGCATCAAACCAGGCAAACCCTCTCCCCAGAAGCTTTACTTTTAGTTTCCCCTTTTTGAGATACCTCTGGTTTACACTCGTTATTTCAAGCTCTCCCCTGTGTAAGGGCTTAACAGACTTTACTATTTCAACTGCTTCAGAATCATAGAAATACATGCCTACAACTGCATAGTTTGATTTGTTTTTTTTCGGTTTCTCTTCAATGGACAACACTTGGCCTGTTTCATCGAACTCAACAACACCAAACCTTTCAGGGTCAGAAACATAGTATCCAAAAATATAGGCACCGCCATCTTTTTCCACTTCTTTTTTGCCTGCTCAAGTATTTTTATAAGGTCATGCCCAAAGAATATGTTGTCACCAAGAAGATATAAAACGGTGTCATTTTTGGTAGTGTACAATATCTTGTGTAAGGTAAAAATTGGAGTAACCTCCTGGGGAACAAGCTCCCTTATAAAATCCCAATCCCCCAGGAGGTGAAAAATAGAATTAACAAAAATTTTACCAAACTTACCTGAAATAATCAAGAAAGTAGTAAAACAAGCCTTGAAAATTATAATGATTGCGGAAAGAGAAGTGTTTTTAAAAGAAAATGGAGGAATAAAGAACGGATTTTATACAAGAAATTTCGATACACTCTTGGGTAAACTTGAAGATCTTAAAATCCCAAGAGATAGAGAAGGAAACTTTAAAACTAAGTTAATTGAACCTTACAAAAGAAGGGATATTAGTCTTGACGAATTAATTTTTGGAATGTTTGCCCGTGGTATGAGTGCAAGAGCAATAGCACAAACCCTTGAGGTAATTTTTGAATTAAAATACTCTCCTTCAACAAAGAAGATATTCTGTTATAATGCTGGATGGGGTGTATTTATCGGTAAGAAGAGACACGGTGGAAAAAGAAGTAGTGCTTTTTGTTCTTGGGATAGACGAACAAGGGTATAGAGAAATTCTTGATTTTGAAGTTAATCCAGGAGAAGGGGCAGAGAGTTGGGGCGAGTTAATAAAAAGGCTTTATGAGAGAGGGATAAATGAAGTCCTTTTATTTGTAGCAGATGGGATACCTGGGCTGGAACAAAAGATAAAGGAATATTTTCCGAAAGCAGATTTTCAATGTTGTGTGCTTCACAAAGTGAGAAATACATTAAACAAAGTAAGGGTTAAGGATAGGAAAAAACTGGCAAAGGATTTAAAGAAAGGTGGGTAGTTAAGTATCCTGAATCTATTCAGAGGGTAATTTATACGACCAATTTAATAGAGAGGGCGATAAAAGAGATTAGAAAGAGGTACTCTTAATAACTTACACAAAATTATTAACACAACCAAAAACTATCCTCAAACTTTTTCTACTTCCTCCATAATTTTTAAAAAATCATTAACAAATTTTTTAGATTGCAAAATTTTAGGATAAATCTCAATAAGACTTTTATAATACATAAGTGATTTTTTATAATCCTTTATCATTTTTGCACACATAGCAGCTTGAGAAAGAATTTGAGGTAATCTTTTATAAGAAGGAGCTTCTTTAAATGTCTCTTCAATATAAAAAAAGGCATCTTCATATTTCCCAATATCCATCAACTGCCGAGCAATTAATAAATAAGGATGAAGCTTCGTGCTTGGTCTGTTAAGCCGTGCACCAGGAACACTGACAATCACAGAAGGAATTTCTAAAACAGGATGTGTTGTTTCTATTAAATATATCTTGAACCCTTTATTAAAAAGTTTGTCTAAAATATACTCTATTTCTATCTTAAAATCTGAATGGGAAAAAGAAGGTAAATCACCAAACGATATCTTTTCCCCTTTTATAAGAAACTTAGCATCTTCTAAATTTTTAAATTTTAAAAAGCAATACGTTGGGCCTCCAGATTTATTCAAAATAAGTTCACGATAAAGCACTTGTGCTCTATGTTGAATTAATTCTGTTAAAGCCCTTATTAAAGCAACATTAGGATTGGGATGGGTTCCAGCAGCACCATAAACTTTGAGAGTTGGTGTAGGAGCTAAAGGGTCATAAGCAATTACACCTACAGTTGGGATTTCTAAATCTAAGGAAAAATCTTTAATAAATATTTCAATTCCTGAAGATGAGATCTTTTTAATTATGTCTTTCACTAATGGATTTTCAATAGAATCAATTTCTATGTTAGCAACTTCCAATCTTTCTTCTATAACCTTAGAAATACAATGTCTTTCTATAATCTCACACAAAGCCTGCAAAGTTGCTTCTTCCAAGGTATTTCCTGCTGCCCAACCAGTTGTCCCATAAATTCTATAGAACCATTGTAAAGGAAATAAAATTTTTCTTCTCTCTATAAAGTCATAGGCCTCTGTCCATTTGAGGGGAATCTTCTTCAATCTCTCAATAAATCTTTCTTCCCTGAAAACATCAGAAAGAGATAATAATAGATTTTCAATTGAAATAGCTTTATCCTTTAAATTTTCGTAAAAATCTATCAAAAAGTGGTTGCTCAATAAGAAAGAAAAATTGCTATATCTTTCCACTAACTCCATAAGAGCACTTGCTTTAGCCTGCTCAGAAGTTATTCCCTTTCCAAAAGTATCACCTACCCCTAAGGATTTTGCTATCTCTTTATCAACTTTACACATATAAACAGGAACTCCTATTCTGTCTAAATTATCAATTCTTGAAATTTCCTTAAGAATGGATTTTTCGGTGCTATATAATTTTTTTAATGCCTTTTCTACTGTCTCTGAAGGAAAGCAGGCTTTTTCTTGAGCATAAGTATATTTTTTTAGACAGGTCTTTAACATGTGATTCTTTAGTTTATTTCATTCTTTTAAGAGAGCTTTTATATTTTTCAGGAACTGTTTCTGGAAAGTGAGTATAGTGAATAATACCTTTTTCATCTCTGTAATAGTAAATTTCTAAAACTTCATCCTTGGGTATCTCTAAAATTGAAGCATCTTCACCAACTTTTAAATACTTCTTAAGACGTTTTAGCTTTTTAGGTCCGATACCTTTAACTTCCAGCAACTCTTTAACAGACTTAAAAGGACCAAATTTTTCTCTGTATTCAATAATATTTTTAGCTATTTTAGGACCTATTCCTGGTAAGCTTTCCAGTTCTTCAGCAGTGGCTTTGTTAAGATCTATTCTGTTTTGTGCACAGGAAAAATTGGATAAAAAAGTTAAAAATAAAAAAATTAAAAATAAAATCTTTAAAGATTTGCACATTCTCCCTTAAAATATAAAAAAGGGGAGTAAAGCACAATATCTTTACTCCCCAAGAAAATTATCAAGTAGTCTTTTAAAAATCTAATTATACACAACCTGTTGGTTTAGGAAGACCTGCCATTTTACAGGCACCTTTACCAGGACCAGAAGGAAAGAGTTGATAAATTTTCTTTAATGGAAATCCGGTAACCTTAGAGAAAATTCTAACCATGGGAGCAACACCATTCTTTCTGTAGTAATCCTGAAGAAAGTTAATGCATTTCCAGTGCTCTTCAGTAAGTTCTTGAATACCTTCAAGGTGTTTAACATAATCTACCCACTCAGGACACCATGCATCTAAACCACCCTGTAAGAAACCGTCCTCATCCACCTCAAATTTTTTCCCTTTCCATTCTACTACAGGCATAGGACCACCTCCTTTTATTTTTTTAATAGTTTTTAATTTAACTAAAACTTGCTTTCTTGATTTTTTCGTAAAAAATATTTTTATATAACTTTCTTAAAAAGTCAAGAGTTTGTAAAAAAACTTTATATTTCTTTTATCACAGGTACCTCGTCACATTCAGGAAATTTACTACATTTTATACAATCAGCCCATATTTTATGTGGCAACTCGTTTTTTGCTACTCTTTTAAACCCCAGTTTTTCAAAAAACTCTGGAACTCTGGTTAAAGCAAATACTCTTGGAATTTCAAGAATTTTGGCTTCTTCTATACAAGCCTTTACTAATTGAATCCCTATTCCTTTCTTTTGATATTCCTCACTAACTACCAATGATTTTATTTCTGCTAAATCTTCCCAGCACACCTGAAGCGCACAAGCTCCTACAATTAAATCTTTATCTTCAAAAACAAAAAAATCTCTCAAGTGTTCATAAAGCTCTGCTAAAGGACGTGGCAATACATCACCTCTTTTTGAGAAATGCAGTATAAGTTTATAAATGTATTTTATATCCGATATTTTAGCTTTTCTTAACATTCTTTTACTTTATTTCTACTATAAAAGGTTTTTTAATATTTAAAACTTTTGCTACTTGAGCAATATGTTTTTTGGCTTCCTCTCTTGTTGAGTATTTGCCTACATATACTTTATATAAAACTCTTCCGTTTTCTTTGCTTTCCTTTATAAATGCTCCAAATCCTTTAACTTTAGCCTTGTTTTTAAATGCTTCTGCCATCTCTTTTTTTGAAAAAGCACCTATCTGAATAGAATAATAGGGTGTAGTAATCTTTTTTATTTGAGATGCAATTTTTGACACTTCTTTCTTTTGATATTCAGTAGTTTTTTTCTCTTCTTTTGAAGTTTCTTTTACCTCAGGCTTTTTAGTAGCAACAGGTGGTGTAATCTTTACTGCAGGAGGAGCAGTCTCATTTGATATTAAAGGTGGTGGAGTAACTGTTTCTTGCTCATGAGAAGTAGTAGGACTTTCCATAGCTATCTCTTCTTTTTTACTTTCACCACCTATTTTTGTTCCTACCCAAACCCCTATTACAAAACTCCAAACCAAAAGAGACAAACCAAATAAAATAATAAAAACAAAAGCTAACCTGCTAACTTCTATTTTTACTTTCTTCTCTTCCATAACTCCACCTCCTTTTTACATTTTTTCAGGGGCAGAGACCCCTAAAAGACTAAGTCCTGTTTTTAAAATTGTTTTACAGGCAAAACACAAACCAAGACGAGCATAAGTGAGTTTTAAATCATTTGTTAAAATCCTGTGCTTAGAGTAATACTCGTGAAATTGTTTGGCAATCTCTAAAAGATAATAAGTAATTTTGTAAGGAGCTAAAGAAATTGAAGCAGATTCTATAACTTCGTAAAATTCTTCCAATTTTTTTAATAACTCTATTTCTTCTTTTTCATTAAGAGCCTTTAAATCTACATTTTCCCAAGATAATTTGTTTATTCCATTTTCTTTTGCTTTTTCAAAAACGCTACAAATCCGTGCATGAGCATACTGTACATAATAAACCGGATTTTCTTGAGACTTACTTTTAGCAAGATCTACATCAAAATCTAAAGGAGAATCTGGGGACCTTGAAAGAAAAATAAACCTTGTTGCGTCAACCCCTACTTTGTTTACTAATTCTTTTAATTCTAAAAATTCCCCTTCACGAGTAGACATACTCTTTTTTTCACCACCTTCAATAAGATTAACCATCTGAATAAGAATAACTTTTAATTTTTCAGGATCAATTTTAAAAGCCTGCAGTGCAGCTTTTAATCTACCTATATAACCGTGATGGTCTGCTCCCCATATGTTTATAGCTACATCAAAATCTCTTTCCATAAACTTTTCATAATGGTAACCTATATCACCAGCAAAATAAGTTGTTTCTCCATTAGAGCGAACAATAACTCTGTCTTTTTCATCACCAAAAATTGTAGATTTAAACCACAAAGCCCCCTCTTTTTCATATACCAAACCTTTTTCTCTTAACACCTGCAAAACCTTTTCTACCTTTCCACTTTTATAAAGATTGTTTTCTGAATACCAATTATCATAAAAAACTCTAAAATTTTCAAGGTCTTTTTTGATATCTTCTAAAATTAATTTTATAGCTAAGCTCCTACATATTTCAATAGCTCGGTCTTTTTCTAAGGATAAAAGGTCGGGATACAATTTAAGAGCTTCCTTAGCGATATCATAAATATATTTTCCCTTATAATGATCTTCAGGAAACTGTATCTTTTCTCCTGAAAGCTCTTTAGCTCTTAAATATACAGATTCTCCAAGAACATTCATCTGGGTTCCTTTATCATTAATATAGTACTCTCTAAATACCTTATAACCTGTAAATTCAAGCACTCTTGCCAAGGAATCTCCGTAAGCTGCTCCTCTACCATGGCCTATATGAAGAGGTCCTGTAGGATTTGCTGAAACAAATTCAATTAATACTCTTTTTCCCTTACCCAAATCCAACTTTCCATACCCTTCTTTAAGTTCCAAAATTTTTTTTAAATTTTCTATATAATAATCAGTTGAAATCCAAAAATTTATAAAACCAGGAGGGGCTACATCTATTTTTGAAAAAATAGAAGTATTATCTCTTAGTTTTGAGGCTATCTTTTCTGCTATTTCAAGTGGAGAAAGATTTAATTTGTTTTTTAACACAAGAGCTATATTGGTAGAATAGTCTCCGTAAATTTCTTTCTTTGGTTTCTCTACTTCAAAATTTAATTCTTTTATTTCTCCCCAAAAATTTTTAACAGCTTCCTCTACCAATTCTCTAATCTTCTTTTTTATCACTTTCCGGCTCCTTCTTCTTGAGTTCTGGATCAGGAGAATAATCAGGACACTTTATAGGGGTTGTGTTATCAAAGGAAAACTTCTTAGCACAAACCCCTCTCCAAGCACAGGTAGAACAGAGAACAGGTAATTCTTCTTGATTATTATTTTTCTCCATATCTTATCATCTCCTTGTTTTTATTTTGTGCTTATATTTTACCACTATCCCAGTATTTCTGAACCCTTTTAAGTAGTTGAAAAACTCTATCTCTATATTTCACATCAAAAAAGAAATAATCTGGCACCTCTGCCCAAAATTCAAGCTTTTCTTTACTCATAGGATGAGGGAACTTTAAATATAAGGAGTGTAAAAGTATAGCTTTTCCATCTAATACCTTTCTCTGAGATCCATACTTTATATCTCCAATTATAGGATACCCTCTTTCAGACAAGACTGACCTGAGCTGATGTTTTCTTCCAGTAATTGGTAATAGCAACACACAGGTTTCTCTCTGCGAGTAACAAAGAACAGAATAAACAGTTATAGCCTTTTTTGCACTTTCAGAAAATCTCTTTAATACTACACTCTTTCTTTTTTTACGATCCCATATTAAATAATCTTCCCATACACCTTCTCCTTTAAACTTTCCTTCAACCTTTGCAAGATAGACCTTTATTACTTCTTTTTTTTGAAAGCTTTCAAAAATTCTTTTAGCAGCTTTGCTTCTTTTAGCAAACATCAATACACCTGAAACCATTTTGTCCAATTTATGAACTACACCTAAAAATACATTTCCAGATTTATTATCTCTTTCTTTTATAAAGTTTTTTAGAATTTTCAAAAGTGATTCTTCCTCTCTCCTTGCCCCCTGAACAACCAGACCTGCTGGTTTATTTACAATTAGAATATGTTTATCTTCATATAATATTTCAGAGAGATCTATCAATCTTTTCATACTTCTCTTTTTTTTCTAACAACTTTTGCTTTTTAAACTCCTTAATTTCTTCCTTTTTAAAAAATTCTTCAGGAATACCAAAAATTCTAAAAATAAAAGTAAAAATACCCTTTCCTATACTGCTTGGATGAAGAGGGACAATGTTATAATTTTTATAAGTTCCTGTAACTTGTAAAGGCAAATAAATTAACATCCTGGGTTTACCAAGAATCCATTTTCCCAAATAGGGAATTTTTTCTATAATTACATCTATGGTTTTAAAGGGGGATACATAGAAAGTTAAATTTAGCTTTTCATTAGATAAATCTACTTTTCCCTCTCCAAAAAGTCTAAACCCAACTGCTGAAAGAAATCCAGTATCTAAATTTAGTGTAGTATCTTCAAAAAAAGTTTTAACATCAAGTTCTTCATATTCCAAAAGATTACTTTCCAGATTGGTTACTTTTCCTCTAAATAAATCTATAGGGCTGAGATAAGAAAGAATTTTTGCTAAAAGCGGGGCTCTGTATATATACCCTTTATTTGATCTAATTTCAAGTGTTCCTGTTGCTTCTTTAATTAAAGTCTTTGTATCACCTTCTGCATAAAAATAGCCCTCCAGATTATATGGACCTTCTAAAATTACTGTTGGCATCTCTTCAGGGGATAAACAAGAAAAAAGATCCAAAAAATCACCCTTAGAAGGTAAAACTTCTACATAAATGTATTGGTTCTCCAAATCTTTTTCATATATAGCTTGTAAACTAAGGTTACAAAAATAAATCTCAGGAATATCAACAATTATTAGCTTGTTTCTATTATCAAAACTTATTTCCCCACTTATATTCTCAAATTGATGAGATGTGGGTAATATCAAACTATTTACACGGAATTTTATATCAGCTATTAAAGGAATATCATCTAAAATCTGAAATGGATCTTTTGATTTTTTCGAAGTTTTTTCTTTTTTTATAAAGTTCCTTAAATCAGCTTTCTTCCCAAACAAATCTCCGTTTAAATAAAGATAACCTTTCTTCTTTTCAAGATTAAAATTACCTTTAATCTGATTATTATTCCATTTAAGAGAAAAATTTGATATCCTTATTTCTTTGTCAGTGAAGTTGCCCAAAAAGTCTACAGATATAAAAGAGGTTTTGTTGTAAAAATATCTAAAATTATCAACTTTTAAGTAACTATTTTGCATAATCAAATGGGAAGTTAAATAAAAATTAAAAAAACTCTTTAAATTTTTAACTTTAAATTCCTTAGGAATTTTTAAATTCAAAGAGCATTCTAGTTTTCCAGCAACATTGTGTTTACCCTGACCAATTAATTTTGACAAATCTTTTAAATTCAGTTTTCCCTCTGTTTTTAAACTTGTCTGAGTTTCTTGCTTTTTTAGCTGAACTTTTAGGTCTGATTTTTCACTTAAAAAACCCAAATTAATATCAAAAAAATCTTCGGTTTTATTTAAATCTAAGCTTACACTAAGTCCATTTATAATATGAGTTCCTGAATAAAGAAGTGCTTTGCTATCATATAAAATTTCAAACTTGTCAAATTTAACAGGCACTTTTATAGAAAACTTTGAAAAAATATCAGAAAGATTTTTGATCTTGTTTTCTAATTCCTTTTTTAATTCCCCACTCCCATTTATCACAACCTGTTTATTGTAAATCTCTCCTTCTATACTAAAATTTGAATCCTCTAAATAAACCAAAGCATTATTAAAAACAAATCTTCCTTTTTCATATTCAAAAGACAATTTCTCTATTTTAATTTTAAATGTTTCCCCTTTATAAGGGACTTTAGAGACTAAATCTGTTAAATTACCTTTAGCTATAATGTTCTTTTTCAGATGTTCTATTGTAGAGTCAGACTTATTTTTAAGGTATCCCAAATTGTCTTTATATTTTAAATAATCAAAATGTATGTTTTTAAAAAAAATATTGTATTTAGAGATAAAATTTTTTATTTTTTTATTTTTTTTGCTAAGTTCTTCTATAATTTCTGGAAAAACCCATATATTTTTAGCTGAAACATTTATATTAAAGCTTTTTAAATCCAGCTCACCTGTTAATTCTTTTACGTAGGAGTTGGTAGAAAAAATTGCTAAATTTTTGGCAAATATTTTATTATCGAAATCATAGATCAATCTTCCTCTTTTTACCTTAATTGGATTACTGTAGTAGGGAGTTTTAACTGCAACATTGTCTAAAAAAAACTTTATCTTTCCTTCTATGTTGGGTATATTCCCTGTTAACTTTATAACTCCTTTTAAATCACCATTAAATTCATAATTTTTAAAAATTTCAGGACTTTTAACAAACTGAGATATTATCTTTGTAACTTCCTCTGCAGAGGTATAAAAATCTCCATCGATAAATAAAAGAGGATTTTTTTCCTTGAAATTCAAACTAAGCTTTTTAACTTTTAAAAATGTATTTTTATTTAAAGACGCACTACCCCCAAATTGTAAGATGTTTTTTTCAAAAATAAGCTCACCCTGAATATTCTCAAAATCAAAAGGAAGTTTAGAAATTTTAATTTTTCCTTTTTTTAGAGTTGCTTTTAATACAAGGTTTTTTAATTTAAATACATCTTTTATGTTTCTACCTGAAGTTTCTATTTTTATATCGTAAAAATTACCTCCTTTTACAATAGCTAAAACTTTCTTAATTTTTTCATTTTCAGGGAAAAGTTTTGGTAAAAGGTTTTCTATATCGGAAAGATTAAATTCTTTGACACTTGCTAAAATTTTATATCCTTTTTTGTTCTTAGTTAAATCAATAGAACCGTTTATTTTAGGATAATTTACTATTAAAGGATCTAAGGTAATTTTTATTTTATCTTTATTAGCAACGATCAGCCCCTCTAAATAACCACCCAGCAATTTTTTAGAAGGAACTCTTTTTAAAAATAGATAGGGATTTAAAACAGCAAAAGCAACATTAAAAGTATCTTTTTCTAAAACGATTTCACTTTTTAAGTTAAGTATTGTTTTAAAAATTCCATAATCACTTAAGCGTTGCAATTTAGAAAGATTTAAATTTTTAACCTCTAAGGAGTTCTCAGAAAATAATTTTTTATAATTAAACCTACCTTTAAAGGTTACTTTCTCAAACAGATTTGATTCAGAGTCTGCCTCATACAAAGCTTGCTCTCTGTTTACTCTTAGTCTTAAATTAAAATTTTTTAAATTAACCCATCCTACAGGTGTTTCATAATCTAAGGTCATATTGTTTACAGCTAAATAAATGGGAGAAAGTTTAGCAATATTTTTAGCAAACTCTTTTAAGTGAAAAGGTTTTTTCTTTCTATGAATTTTTAAATATCCATTCTCAGAAATAAACTTTGTAGGAATAAAATTTAGTCTTAAAAGCTTAGAAAAAGAAAAAGTAAAATTTCCCTCTGGCAAGAAAACTTCATATTGAAGAGATTTATAAGATAAATTTTTAATAAAAACTTTTTGTTGTAAAAGGTTTATTTTTACTCTCTCATAATCTAACTCTACTGCATAATTTTTCTTAAGAAATTTTGAGAACTTTTCTTTAACCTGTTGACTATTCAAAATTGAATTGATGTTTAGAAAAATCAATATAAATATCAAAAATAGAAAAAAAAGAAAGATAGAAATTATAAAGAAAGCTTTTTTAAACATAACTTTAAAAAGTTTATATTATCTTATTTAATTAAAAATTGCAAGATTTTAGTTAGAAAGAAGTTTTATAGCTAAGTTTAATGCTGAAATAAAACTTTGAGGATTAGCGATGCCTTTTCCGGCTATATCGTAAGCTGTGCCATGACAGGGAGAAGTTCTGACAATAGGAAGTCCCAAGGTTATGTTCACTCCGTCTTCAAAGTGAATTAATTTAAAAGGAATTAAACCCTGATCATGAAAAAGCGCAATAACTAAATGAAATCTACCTTTGTAAGCCCAGTAGAATAAACTATCTGAAGGATAAGGACCGTAAAGGGGAATTCCTTCTTTTTCGCAAATCTTTATAGCTTCTTTTATAACACTTTCCTCGGTTCCTAAAAGGCCCTCTTCTCCAGCATGAGGATTTAGTCCACAAATAGCCATTTTAGGATCCTTAATTTTGAGTCTTTTTAAAAATTCGTAAGAGAGTTTAGCAGTATCAAAAATTCTTTCACAGTTTATACTTTTGGGAACATCTTTTAGAGGAATATGTATGGTAACCAAAGAGACTATCATTTTTTTTCCATAAAATGTCATTACATATTTATCCACATTGAATTCCTTAGCTAACCAGTCTGTATGTCCTGAATAGTTAACGCCCACTTTACTAAGTCCCTCTTTACTAATAGGAGCTGTTACAATGGCATTAACTTCTCTATTTTTAGCCATTTCTATAGCTTTTTGAAAATAAGCAGCCATAGCTTTGTAACTCTCCAAAGTAGGTCTGCCAGGAACTACACTAAGCTCAGAGAGTGAATCTATTTTTACTTCTTCGGGTAATTGAATTCCTAAACTTTTAGCAGTGTTTAAAATGATTTTTCTATCTCCTATAATAATGAATTTTTTAAGAACCTCTGGCTTTTTTCTTTTGAAATAATCAAGTGATTTAACAATTATTTCAGGACCTATCCCTGCGGGACATCCCATTGAAATAGCTATTTCAAATAATCCCATAGAAAAACTAAAAAGGAGAGAGAAAACTCTCCCCTTTTTCTTTGGTTGTTTTATTTCATTTCCTCAAAGTCTGCATCAATTACATCATCTTTACCTTTTTCCTTGGAAGAACCTTCGGCTTTTTCTGTAGTTTCTGAGGTTCCGGTAGTTTTAGATGTTTTTTCTCTATAAAGCATTTCAGCAAGTTTATAAGATGTCTGTGTCAATTCATCACTTGCCTTACGAATAGCATTTATATCTTCCCCTTCCATAACTTTTCTCAATTCTGCTATCTTATCCTCTACCTCTTTTTTCAAGCTTTCAGGAGTCTTATCTCCAAGCTCTTTTAAAGTTTTTTCTACAGAATAGATTAAACTATCAGCCTGATTACGGACTTCTGCAAGTTCTTTCTTTCTTTTATCTTCTTCTGCATGCTGTTCAGCCTCTTTAATAATTCTTTGGATTTCTTCTTCAGATAAACCAGAAGATGGTCTTACTACAATAGACTGCTCTTTTCCTGTTCCGAGATCTTTTGCTGTGACATGAAGAATTCCATCTGCGTCTATATCAAAAGTTACTTCAATCTGAGGAACTCCTCTTGGTGCAGGAGGTATTCCGACAAGATCAAAACGGGCAATACTTTTATTGTCTTTTGCCATTGGTCTTTCACCCTGTAAAACATGAATAGTAACCGCTGTTTGATTGTCAGTAGCTGTAGTAAAAATCTGGCTTTTTCTTGTAGGAATAGTAGTTCCTCTGGGAATTATAACCGTAAATACTCCTCCCAGGGTTTCAATTCCAAGAGAAAGAGGAGTAACATCTAAAAGAAGAATATCTTTAACTTCTCCTTTTAACACTCCAGCCTGAATAGCAGCACCCATAGCTACTACTTCATCAGGATTTACTCCTTTAACTGGCTCTTTCCCAAAAATTTCTTTTACCTTTTGCTGTACCCTTGGCATACGAGTCATTCCACCAACCAGAATCACTTCACTTATATCCTTGGGGGTGATACCTGCATCTTGCATAGCTATACGACAAGGCTCTTCCAACTTCTCAATGAGGTCTTCTACAAGGCTCTCAAGTTTTGCTCTGGTAAGCTTCATAACTAAGTGCTTAGGTCCAGATGCATCTGCAGTAATAAAAGGAAGATTAATTTCTGTTTCCAGTGTGCTTGAAAGTTCAATTTTAGCTTTCTCTGCAGCCTCTTTAAGTCTTTGTAAAGCCATTTTGTCCTGTCTTAAATCTATCCCGTGTTCCTTCTTAAATTCCTCTGCAATATAATCTACAATTCTCATATCAAAATCTTCTCCACCCAAAAAGGTATCTCCAGAGGTTGCCTTTACTTCAAAAACTCCCTCTCCAATTTCTAAAATGGAAATATCAAAAGTTCCCCCTCCAAGGTCAAATACTGCAACCAATCCTTCTTTCTTCTTTTCAAGTCCATAGGCTAAACATGCTGCTGTAGGTTCGTTAATTATTCTTAATACATTGAGTCCTGCAATTCTTCCTGCGTCTTTGGTGGCTTGTCTCTGGCTATCATCAAAATAAGCAGGAACAGTTATCACTACATCTTTAACTTCCTGTCCCAAATATTCCTCTAAATCTTGTTTGATTTTTCTTAAAATCATTGCAGATATTTCAGGAGGACTATATCTTTTTCCTCTTACCTCAACATGAGCATCACCATTAGGAGCTTCTACAATCTTATATGGGACTCTTTTTTTCCATTCTTGAACAACTGAATCATTAAATTTTCTTCCCATAAGTCTTTTAATACCAAAGATTGTATTTTCAGCATTTATTATAGCTTGTCTTTTAGCAGGAAGTCCCACCAAAATCTCCCCACTTTCTTGAAAAGCTACTACCGAAGGTGTAGTTCTGGTTCCCTCACGATTGGGAATTACCTTAGGTTCTCCTCCTTCAAATATAGCAACACATGAATTAGTCGTCCCAAGATCAATTCCAACAACTGGTACCTTTCCTGCCATTTTTTTCCCTCCTTTTATCAATTTTTATTCATTTTCTATAATATTCTCCTCTTCTTTATTTTGCTGTAGATTTCCTTCTTTCTCTTCTTTTTTACTTACACATACACAAACAAGAGCTGGTCTTATAATTCTGTCATGAAGTTTATATCCTTTCTGATAAACCTTAGTAATGCTTCCGTTAGGAATTTCAGGATGTTCCTCAGTTGATAAAGCTTCATGCAAATGGGGTACAAAAGGTTCTCCTACAGAAGGAATAAACTGCTTTAATCCAAACTTCTCCAAAGTTTGGATTATGGATCTCAAAGTTAGCTCTACACCTTCTTTTAATGCTTCCTTATTTTCTGATTGTTCAAAAGCTTCTAATGCCCTTTCCAGATTATCAATACTTGGTAATATTTCTTTAAATACTGTTTCTAAAGCAAATTTATAATACTCTTCTTTTTCTCTTTTAAAAACCTTCTTCAAATTATCAACTTCAGCAGCATATCTTAAAGCCATTTCTTTCCAATGTTTTATTTCTTCCTCTTTTTGTTTTAATTGCTCTTCCACAGATATACTTTCTTCTTTTTTTTCTTCTTCTTTTTGAATTTCCTTATTATCAGTATTACTCTGCATCTCTTTTACGACTTCTTCCATCAAAATACCTCCAAAACTTTACTTTTTAACTCCTTAAGTTATGATAAAAATTAAGTCTTATATTTTATTTTTCCAGAGGTATTATTAACAAAAAATGTTAGAAAAATGGAAAATTAAAGAACTTGTAAAGTTTGCGCTCAATGAAGATATTCCTTTTATTGACATTACCTCCGAAATTATACTCCCTTCAAACCTTTATGGAAAAGCATATTTTTTAGCTAAGGAAGATCTTGTTGTATGTGGCAAACCCATTGTTGAAGAAGTCTTTAACTTCATAGATCCTGAAACAAAAATTTTCTGGCAAGTTGAAGAAGGAGCAGAAGTAAAAGCTCACACTAAATTAGGATTTATAGAAGGTAATATAAAAAGTATTTTAAAGGGTGAAAGAGTAGCTCTTAATTTTTTACAACATCTCTCTGGAATTGCTACATATGTTCGCAAATTTACTAAAAAATTAGCACCTTACTGCATTTTACTTCTTGACACAAGAAAAAACCTTCCTGGACTAAAAATACTTCAAAAATATGCTGTTAAAATTGGAGGAGGGAAAAACCATAGATTTTCTCTTTCAGATGGAATACTAATAAAAGACAATCACATTAAAGCTTTGGGAGGAATAGAAAAAGCAATTGAAAGACTTAAAGAAGTCCCACATTATCTCAAAGTGGAAATAGAGGTTAAATCTTTGGAGGAATTGAAAATTCTTTTAAATTCAGAAGCACCTGTTGATAATGTTCTTTTAGATAATTTTTCTGTTGATGAGCTGAAAGAAGCGGTAAAAATGATAAAAAATACCAAACCTCATATAAAAATTGAAGTCTCTGGTGGTATATCCCTTGAAAATATAGAAAATTTTAAAGAATTAGATATAGATTATGTATCTTCTGGAACTTTAACCCATTCTGTAAAAGCAGTAGATATAAGCTTAAAAATTGAAACTATTTATAATTATTAAAATTATTAAAAATTATTAAACTAAAAGGAGGGGAATCCCCTCCTTTTTCTTCTTATAGGCTGGCAAAGGTTTTTTCAAGAGGAGGAACCACTTGTTTCTTTCTACTCATTACTCCAGGCAACCAAACACTCTTTCCTTCTAATTTTTTGCCAAATGTAATCTCAACTATTTTAGGCTCATCAGTAATCACCATCAAATCTGTTCCTTCTTTCATAATATCTGTAAGCATAAGTACAATTGTATGATACCCACCGCTCTGTTTTATATTATTTAATTCATTATAAATTTCTTCTACTCTATTTTCTATCATTTTTAAATCTACTAACTCAATCTGCCCCACTCCTACTTTTTTACCACTCATATTATAATCTTTAAAATCTCTCATAATGATCTCTTTAGCTGTCAATCCTGATACATCAGAAAGTTTAGATTTAACCTCTACACCAAAGTTTACTATATCATCTATACCAGCAATCTTTGCAAGCTCTTCTGCTACTTCTTTATCCATAGGGGTGGTTGTTGCTGATTTAAAAACCACAGTATCACTTAGAATAGAAGCTAAGAGAAGTCCTGCTATATCTTTGGGAATTGTGACTCCTGTTTTATCAAAAAGAAATTTTAAAACTGTAGCAGTACAACCTACAGGAAAATTAACAAAAAGAATTGGATTAGGAGTAGTTACATCTCCAATTTTATGGTGATCAACTACTGCCACAATTTCAGCTTTATCAATATTATCAAGACTTTGAACCTTATCTGAATGATCAACAAGTGCAACTGTTTTACCATCTCCATCTGTCATAACTTCAGGAACTTTAACACCAAATTTTTCTAAAACAAACTTAGTTTCTGCATTAGGCTCTCCCTGAATTATAGGAACAGCTTCTTTGTCAACATTCATAATTTTACAACCACCTTTTTTCCACTCGTTTAAAAGATAGGCAAAAGCAATGGCTGAACAGACTGAATCAGTATCAGGCTTTTTGTGACCAACTACATAAATTACATCAGACATATCACACCTCCTGAATTTTATTTTTGTATATTTTTCCAATTTTAAAACTAAATTATTATTTATCTTTTTCTCTTGTCAAGATTAAAATTCTTTTATATAATGTTAAAAAAGCCTGATTTAAAGAAAAATTTAAAGTTGCAATTTATAATTAAAGTTTTTTTCTCTTTTTCCGAATTTTTATAATTAGTAACTTTATTAAAAAACATGGAAAGAGAAGTTGTCAGAATAGATGTGACTCTGCCTTTCAAAGCAAAGAAAATATCTCCTGAAGAAGCAGAAAATAAAATTGCTCGTATTGTAGGAGATATTTCTTTTTTATCTTACATTCCTCTCAAGGATACCTTAGATGAAGGTTTAAACTCCTGGCTTAAATTGATAAATGCTAAGTTGGATTACTTGATAAACATTTTAACACGGGAAAAAGAAGGTTTTAACGATCTACCTTTACAAAAAATCAATCTCAGTGAAAAGGGTTTGAGGTTTGTTTCAAAATCCCCCTTTGAACCTGGAGACATAGTTGAAATTAAAACCGTAATTGATATTTATCAACCCATAGGATTTTATCTTTATGGCGAGGTCCTCAGATGTGAAAAAAAAGAAAAAGATTTTTATGAAACAGCAGTTAAGTTTATTAATCTTCCTAAGGATATAAAAGAAAAACTCAGCTATTTTATTCTTTATAAAGAAAGAGAATTAATTAGAGAGCTGAGGTCTGAATAATGCCATCTATAGTAGGTTTGCTTGTGGTATTAGTATGTGTATTTGGAGGTTATGCTCTTGAGCGTGGTAATTTTTCAGTTATAATCCAGCCTGTTGAATGGTTAATCATATTTGGAGCTGCTTTTGGAGCTTTATTTACTGCTTCTTCTGGTCCAGCTCTAAAAGGCGTTTTTCAGGGAGCTATTCAGGCTCTTATTAAACCTCAGGTTTATACAAAACAGGATTTCATAGATCTACTACTTCTTCTAAATGAACTTTTTAAAAAAATTAAAAAAGAAGGATTGATTTCCATTGAACAGGATATAGAGAATCCAGAAGCAAGCAGAATTTTTTCAGCCTATCCCAAAATATTAACAAATCACATAGTCATTGATTTTATAAAGAATACTTTCAGATCTATTTTAACTACTAATATTACCCATTTTGAACTGGATACCCTTCTGGAAAACGAGATAGAAATAATTCATCAGGAATTTAAAAGCCCTGTGGATAGGCTGGAAAAATTAGCTGACTCCATGCCTGGACTTGGTTTGGTTGCTGCAGTGTTGGGAATTATTTTAACTATGGGAAAAATTGATGAGCCTCCTGAAGTATTAGGACACCATCTTTCTATTGCTCTTGCAGGAACTTTTTTCGGAATATTGACCTGTTACGGAATCATGGCACCTCTTGCTCAAAAAATGGAATTCTTTTGTGAACAACATAAAGAATATCTAAATACAATCAGAATTGCTATTGTACACTTTATTGGAGGAGGTGCTCCTCAAATAGCAGTTGAATTTGCAAGAAGAAATATTTCTCCTCATCTAAGACCTTCTTTTGAGGAATTAGAAAGTCTAATAAGAGGAAAAAAATAATAAATGAGTACCCCACCCATTATCATCAAAAAAGTTAAAAAAATAGTTGCAGGACATCATGGAGGTTCATGGAAAGTGGCTTATGCTGACTTTTTAGCTGGAATGATGACCTTTTTTCTTCTTATGTGGTTAATTACTATTATGGAACCCAAGCAAAAAGCTCAAGTAGCTGCTTATTTCAGAAAGTTTAACATCTTTGAAAAAGCAGGAATAAGCATGCTTATGGAATATTATAAAAGCGGTAAAATCACCTCTTCTAAAATGAAGACCATTTCTCAAGAAATTCCCCCTGTAAAAGGTCAAGCTGAATTTTTTAAAAGAGTTATAGAAACTTACTTAAAATCCCTTAAAGAACATATTTTAATTGAGATTGATAAAAAAAGAAAAACCGTTCGTTTAGAAATAATGGAACTTGTTAATAAACCTTTATTTTACAGTGGAAGTGCTGAGTTAACACCAGAGGCAAAAAAAATTTTAGCAGTTCTTGCAAAAGAATTAAGAGATATGCCTGTAACAATTGAAATAGAAGGACATACCGATGCAGTTCCTTCACGACGAGGAAAGCTTGGTAATTGGGAACTATCAACTGCAAGAGCACTTTCTGCTATGTTAGAGCTTGAAAAAAACGGAGTTCCTCCTAAAAAAATAATATCTGTTGCAGGTTATGCAGATAATTTTCCTCTGTTTAAAGATAATCCTTTAGATCCGAGAAACAGGAGAATTACTCTGGTTATCAAATTTCAAAGTGGATCTCCTCTTATTTATAAAACTAAAAAAATAGAAACTACTTATTAATTTCTCAACCTAAACAATACCTTAACTGGAACTTTATCAAATCCAAGATATTTTTGAAAACTGTTTTCTATAAATTTTTCTATATGTTTAGGAATATCCTCAGAATTGATATTAGTAAAAATTACAAAAGTGGGAGGTCTTACATTAACCTGAGTGGCATAGTAAAATTTAACCCTTTTGCCTTTTATATTAAAAGTATAATTATTTTTTAACTCTTCCAAGACTTTATTTACCAGTGCAGTCTTAACCCTTGCACTATATTGGGTATATACCTGTTCCACCAGAGGAAGAATTTGATTAACCCTTCTTCCGGTCTTTGCAGATATGGTTAAAAGTGGAGCCCAAGAAATAAATCTAATTCCGTATTTTATATTTTCCAGCATAAGATTTCCAGCTTCTCTTTTATTATCAAACAGATCCCATTTGTTTACAAGCAATACACAGGCTTTATAATTTTTTTGCACCTGTCTTAACAACCTCTGGTCTTGATTTGTTACTCCTTCTTCAGCAGTTATCATAAAAAGAACTACATCCACCTTCTTTATAGTCTCCAGAGCCTTATCCACACTAAATTTTTCTGCTCTCTTATCAATTTTAGTTCTTCTCCTTATTCCAGGAGTATCTATTAGAAGATAATTTTTTCCGTTTGGTAAACTTAAAAACACATCTACACAATCTCTCGTAGTTCCAGGTATTTCGGAAACAATCATTCTTTCATAACCTAAAAGTTTATTAAGTAGTGTGCTTTTTCCTACATTCGGTCTTCCTATAATAGCAATTTTAATAACTTCAGTTTCTGGGATCTCCTCTAAATAGGGATTAGCGTATTTTTTTATAAGTTCCCTTAACTGAGAAATGTTTTTCTTACTTTTAGCTGAAATAAAAACTATATCTTTAAAACCTAAGGTGTAAAAATCTATAGATCTCTCTTTATCTTCACTACTCTCAACTTTGTTAACAACCAGAACAACCTTTTTATCCTTTTTTCTTAAATATTCAGCAGTTGTCAAATCTTCACTTGTCATTCCTTCTTTAGCATCAACTACAAATAAAACTAATTCTGCTTCATTTAAGGTTTTTTCTACTACTTCAATTATGGCTTTATTGAAAAAATCTTTTCCTCCCCAATTAATACCTCCTGTATCAATAAGAAGAACACCTTTATTATTTTCTAATTCCATATAACCCTCTACTATATCTCGTGTAACTCCGGGAGTTTTTTCAACAATAGCTTTTCTTTCCCCAATTAGAGTGTTAAAAAGAGTAGATTTTCCTACATTTGGTCTTCCTACAATTGCTATTTTAAACATAGTCCTCTCTTTTGAAGTTCTTTTTTAACTAAGGGAAACATTTCCAGATCTACATTGGGTATAAGCTGTGCACCTGGGAAAAATTTCATAAATTCTTGTTCTACATTCAATTCTAAATAGGTAATCTTTTCCATTATACTCATTATTTCCGAAAAATTTGCATTTTTCAGAAATTTTAAAGCGCCTTTGCCTGCAGAATTTCCCAATCCTATAGTTCTTTCTAATGCTATTTCAGGTAACATTCCTAACATTACTGCTGATTTTACTTTTATATTATTTCCAAAACTCCCTGCAATATAAAAATTTTTAATATCTTTAAACTCAATTCCTGTTTTTTTACATAAAAGGTATAACATAGTAAACATAGCACCTTTTGACTTCAAAAAACTCTTTATTTCACTCTCTTTTATATAAATTTCTTTTTTATCTGCTGTTTCTTCTGAAAAAGCAATTATAAAAGCTAATTCATCCTTTATTTTTTTAAACCTTTCTTTAAAATATACGGGAGAAAATTTTCCGTCAAAAAAAATAAGCCTATTTAGAAAAAGTTGTGCTATTAAATCAATCACACCTGAACCACATATACCTGTAGGCAATCCATTGTCTATTGTTTGATACTTTATCTTCTTTTGTGAAATATCAATCTCCACAGTTTCTATAGCTCCTCTTTCAGCCTGTATCCCACAATCAAAAATTCCTCCCTCAAGAGCTGGTCCAGCAGCACCTGAACAGGCTAATAAAAAATCTTTGTTACCTAAAATTACTTCTGCATTGGTACCTACATCAATATAAAAATAATAACCATCCTCTTTTTTATAAATCTCAGAGAAGTAAAGACCTGCTATTATGTCCCCTCCTAAAAAAGATCCTGCACAGGGAAATATAAACACTTTTGCTAAAGGATGAGACTTTAAATTCAAATCCTTTGCTTCAAACACACCATACCAATTAGTAACAGGTGTATATGGTTCAATAAAAAGATAATCTACCGGTAAATTTGTTAAAAATTGAGACATTGCTGTATTTCCACAAATACTTAAATAGTAAATATTTTTAAAATCTATGGATTCTAATTCTCTGTTAATAGCTTCAATAGTTATCTGGTTAATATATTTCAAATTTTCTGGCTTTCTGGCAAAATGTAATCGAGTAAGAATGTCTTCACCTATTTCTACTTGAGGATTAGCTATGGAAAATTCCTTTATCAATTTATTTTTTAAAAAATCATAAACATAAAAAGCAATGGTTGTGCTTCCAAGATCAACGGCTACTCCCAAAACATTTTCTGGTAATTCATAAAAAATTTCCAAAATCTCCCATTCATTTTCTTTTTTTCCTAAAACTATCCAAAGGCTGGATTCTTTCTTTCTCAAAAAACTTGGCAACTTTTTCAAAATATATAAAGGAATTCTTACAGGTTCTGAAATATACTTACCTAAGGCTTTAAGTAAAGCTTGAGAATCAAAATTAAATTTCTCTAAATACTTTTTTAAATTTTCTACTTTTAAAACCTGAACCGCTTCACTTAAACATCTACCACACATTGAGCAATCCATAAACCTTTCTCTTTTTTAACTTCTGCCATAGTAAAAGTTGCTCCTTTTATTTCCACTCCGCAACCAAATTTTTCAGTAAAATACTTCTCACCTAAAACCTCTCCTTCTAAAATATACTTATCTTTCTTTTTTTCTATTTTTCCTCTAAATTCAAAAAAAAGAATTTTTTCAATATAGAAAAGAGTCAAAACCTTGTTTATAAACATTACCAACAACTCATCCAATAATTCAGCTTCTATTTTAATTGGAATTTTTTTCTCCAAATTAACATTTTCCCAATCTATTTTTTCAGCTATCAAAACTGTTATAGCTTTTAAAGTATTGGAAAAAGCTTCAGAGATAGTTTTCCCGTATCCCCTTATTCCTATATCTGCACCATGTTCAAAAGTTTCAAATTTAATCATCTCAAATACCTCTTAAAATCTTTGACTATTTTACCAGATCTTTATGATAATCAAATTTTCTGCAATGTCCATCTTCCAAATACAAAGGAACAAAAGGAAAGAAGGTGGAAAAGAGAAAATCTTTCCTTTTTTCTTTTTCAAAACACACTAAAAAATAATCATCCTTGGGAAAAATAAAAATAGCTCCTGTGTTTTGAGTAGAAAAATGAGGTTTATTTAAACTTTTTAGCAATGCAATATAATCTTCATGGGGAAAGTTTTTTCCTCTACCTGAGGTTAAAACTACTTTGGGGGTTAGCCAATTCAAAATATTTTTATCTAAACCATACTTTGAACCATGATGAGGAGACACAAGAATCTCCACTGGTAATACTTCTCCCTTTCCTTTCATTCTATAAAATCTAATTTTATCTATATCTCCAGGGAAAATAGTAGTTAAGCCTTTGTATTCTAAATAAACTACCAAACTTTCTCTGTTTAAATCTTTATAAACTTTTTCTCCAGGAAAAAGAAAAAACTCTGCCTCTTTGATTTTAAGAACTTTAGGTTTATCAATTGGATCCGGTAAAATTAAAACATTCGCCTTTTCCCAATCTTCAGATTTAAATCTTCCTGAAATTACTTTTTTAACATAAAAGTGTTTCCTTATAGTTTTTAGTCCACCACTATGGTCAAGATCTGGATGAGAAATAATCATAAGCTCTATTACATCTACTCCAAGCTTATTTAAAACAGGTAATAAATAAATTTTTGTCCAATTAAAATTTTCAAAATAATTAGGTCCTGTATCAATTAAAATATTAGAATCTGCATTTTTTACTAAAATTGCATTAGCCCTTCCTACATCAAAAACTAAAATATAAAAAGCTTTATTGTAAAAATAACAAATTAACGAATAAAAAATCAGACTGATTGCAAACCATAAAAGATATTTTCTATAAGTTTTCATAAAGTAATTTAAAAGTATCAAAATTGATAAGCTAAAAATAAAAAAAAGAATTACCAAATTTACAGGGATTTTAAATCTGTATACCAATTCAAATAAAGGTATTTTAATATACCAATCAAAAATATTAGCTAAAACCTTAGCTAAATTCAAAGCTAAGGTTTCATTTAAAAAAGAAAGAATAGCTATTAAGATAGAAAAAGGAATAAAAATAAAACTCCATAAAAATGTAGCTATGATGTTATTAATCGGAGTTGCAAGGGGAACACCTCCACTTATATAAAGTATAAAAGGAAAAACAAGTAAACTTGCCGTAAAGGAAATAAAAAACAAATATAAAAGCAGACTTAAGCCTCTAAAAATTATATTTGAGTTAGGGATCAAATTTTTAAAGTAAGTATTAAACATCCTGTCACCCACTATCAGTCCCAGAGTTGCTACAAAGGATAACTGGAAAGAAAAATTACCGATCAAATATGGTTGAAAAATTAAGATCAAAGTAGCAGTTAAAAAAAGAAGTATTAAAGAAGAAGTGCTTCTGAAAAAGAGTTTACTTGAGATAAAAAGAATTAAAAATATAAATGCTCTAAAAGCAGGTGGACAAAATCCAGAAAAAAGCAAAATTATAAAAGCTCCGGGTAAAGCTAATAAATAGGAAATGTTTTGCAATGGATAACCTACTCTCATTAAAGGTGTGAACTTTAAAAGATGATAAAAAAATTTATAAAACAAGCCGAAGAGAATAGCCAGATTAAAACCTGATATGGCCAGTTGATGGTAAAGCCCTTGATTTTTCAACTTTTCTTTATATTCCTCTGGAAAATTATATTCTACCCCCAAAACTAAAGCCTGAATAAGCCCTTTTGCTGTGCCAGATAATTTTTCGGAAAAATTAAAAAGCCTGTATCTAATTCTCTCCAGACTAAAAAAGTCGTCTCTCTCACAAACAAAATCTTTTTCTTTTTGAATAATCAACTCTGCATCTATTCCTTTTGTCAAAAGTAGTCTTTTCTTTTCAACAGAAAAAGGATTAAAATATTCAAAATTTTTTCTGTTCTTAAAAGTTATCAAACATGTTTCCCCAGGTGAAAAATATTTTTTATCTGTTTTAAATACAAAATCTCCTACTGAAGAACTAAAGGCTGTATTCAAATATCCAAAATAGTAAGGTTCAACTTTTTTGATTTTTACTAAAAGTTCTATCTCCTTTTCAATTCTAAAATGCTTCTTGTCTATGTTTTTGAAATAAAAATAGCCAGCCAGATAAAAGATGAACAAAAATACTAACCACAATGCTAAATAAAAATGTTTTTTGTTAAAAATAAAAAACCAGAAAAAATATGTAAGAATAAGAGAACCTAATATAAAAAAGGGGAATTTATAAAAACTTAAGAATAGTCCACAGATAAATGAAGAGGTTAATATAAAAACAGGTATTCTAATTTCTTTTACCAAAAAGAGCTTCTCCAATTCTTACAATTGTTGCTCCTTCTTCTATAGCAATGCAATAATCATTGCTTGTTCCCATAGAAAGCTCTTTAAATTCTAAATCCATATAGGGTTTTATCTTTTCAAAAAGCCTTCTCATTTTTACAAAATAAGGACGAACCCTTTCAGGATCTTCTTCATAAGGAGGTAAACACATCAAGCCTGCTATCTTAATCCTGTCAAAATTTTTTATTTCCTCTATAAACTCCTCTATTTTATCTGGATCCACTCCTCCTTTAGTTAACTCTCTTCCAATGTTAACCTCAACCAACACAGGAACTATTAAATTCTTTTTCTCTGCCTGTTTTTGAATTTCCTGAGCAAGTTTTATTCTATCTAAGGTTTGGATCAGAAAAAATAAGTCCAGAGCCTTTTTTACTTTATTTGTTTGAAGTCTTCCTATAAAATGCCACTCTATAGGAAGATCTTTAAGTTCTGAAATCTTTTTTTCAGCCTCCTGAACATAGTTTTCTCCGAATATTTTTATCCCTAAATCGAAAGCTATTCTTATTTTTTCAGGACTTTGTTTTTTTGATGCCCCTAAAATTTTTATTTCTTCAGGTTTTTTATCCGCCTTTTCACAGGCCTTTTGAATATTTTCCAATATTTTTGCATAATTTTCTTTAATTTGAGTTTTTAATTCCATCTATAATCTCCTTTTCTGTAATCACTATATCAACTTTTTGATCATGTTCTTCTAAAGGTAATTCTTCAAATATTTGGAAAGAAAAAGCTACTCCAATTTTAAAAGCCTGTGTGTTTCTCAAGACCCTATCATAAAATCCTCCACCATAACCTATCCTTCCCTTCTTTAAATCAAAAGCAACTCCAGGGACAAATATTACATCAAAATTTCCAGGACTTAACTCAGGATTTTCTGAAGGAGGTTCCAGCAACCCAAAAGGTCCTGGCCTAAGATCTGCAAAACTAAAAATCTGATGAAAAGTCAAATTTTTCTTTTTCAACCAAGTTTTAGGTAAAAATACCTTTTTTCCCTCTAAAATTGCTTTACCAATTAAATATCCCAAAGAGACTTCTTTATCTTTTGAAAAGTAGAAAGCTACTTTTTTAGCTTTTTTATATAAAGGTATTTCTTCAATTAATTTGCAGATTTGTAAACTTAACTCTTTTAAAGTTTCAAAAGAATATTGCTTTCTAATTTGAAAAATTGAATTTCTTACATAAACCTTAGAGAACTTATTCATAAAAAATAGCCCCCGAATGGGGGCCATTTAGAGAATTTATGTGTGAGTTCCTTTTTTAGCCCTTTCTGCTACATAAAGTCTTGTTAAAGCCCTTTGAAGAGCTGCTCTTGCTCTTGCATAATCTATTTTTTCTGCTTGAGCTAAATAAGCCTGAATCCTTTTTTCAGCCCTTTCCTTTGCCTTTAAAGCTCTTTCTACATCTATTTCATATGCTTTTTCTGCAGCTTCAACCAAAAATGTAATTTTATTATTTGATACTTCACAAAAACCACTACTTATAGCTACCCATTCTTCTTTATCACCTACCCTATAATGTAGAGGTCCAATTTTGACTCCAGCTATCATAGGAGCATGGTTAGCAAGAACACCAAATTCTCCTTCAATTCCTGGTGCTGTAACTATATCTACTTCTTCACTTACAACCACTCTATCAGGTGTTACTATTTCTAAAAGAATTCTAGCCATTTAAACTCCTCCATTATATTAACCTTCCATTATCTTCTTAGCTTTTTCTACTGCTTCTTCTATAGTTCCAACCATATAAAATGCTGGCTCTGGCAGTTCATCATGTTTTCCTTCTAAAATTTCTTTGAATCCTCTTATAGTATCTTCTAATTTAACATATCTTCCAGGTGTTCCAGTAAACTGTTCTGCAACATGGAAGGGCTGAGACAAGAATCTTTGAATTTTTCTTGCACGAGCAACAATTATTTTATCTTCTTCAGAAAGTTCTTCTACTCCAAGAATAGCAATAATGTCTTGAAGATCTTTATATCTCTGAAGAACCTGCTGAACCTGACGAGCTACAGTGTAATGTTCCCATCCAAGAACATTAGGATCCAAAATACGAGACTGAGAATCTAAGGGGTCAACTGCTGGATAAATTCCAAGTTCTGCAATTTGTCTTGATAAGACCACTGTTCCGTCAAGGTGAGCAAAAGTTGTTGCAGGTGCAGGGTCTGTTAAGTCGTCTGCAGGAACATAAACACACTGAACAGAAGTAATAGAACCTTTAGTAGTAGAACAAATTCTTTCTTGAAGCGCCCCTATGTCTGTAGCAAGAGTAGGCTGATATCCAACCGCAGATGGCATTCTACCTAAAAGCGCAGAAACTTCCTGGTTTGCCTGAGTAAAACGATAAATGTTATCTATAAAGAAAAGCACATCCTGTCCTTCTTCATCTCTAAAATATTCAGCAAGTGTTACCCCTGTATGAGCAACTCTTGCACGGTGCCCAGGGGTTTCGTTCATCTGTCCATAAACAAGAGCTGCTTTATCTATAACTCCAGAGTGCTTCATTTCCAAATAAAGCTCGTTTCCTTCACGAGTTCTTTCTCCAGCTCCACAGAAGACTGAAATTCCTCCGTGCTCCATAGCAATATTATGAATCATTTCCATCATAACTACTGTTTTTCCAACCCCTGCTCCACCAAAGGTTCCCATCTTACCTCCACGAGGAAATGGAACAAGAAGGTCAAAAACCTTAATTCCTGTTTCCAACACTTTAATAGTCGTGTCAAGATCAGTTATTGTAGGAGCAGGTCTAAAAATAGGATAATGTTTATCAGATGTAATAGGCCCTGCCTCATCAACAGGATCACCTGTAGCATTCATAATTCTTCCCAAAGTTGCTTTACCAACAGGAACCATTATAGGTGCACCGGTTGCTAATACCGGATCCCCTCTCTTCAATCCATCTGTATAGTCCATAGCAACACAACGAACTATATTATCTCCCAATTGTTGAGCTACTTCCATTACTAAATTCCACTCTCTATCATCTATCATCGGATTAGTAGCCTTTACACATTCAAGAAGCTTGGGAACTTTTCCAGGAGGAAATTCCACGTCAACCACTACTCCCATAATTTGAACTATTTTTCCTATCACTTTCTCCTCAGCCATATTTTAACCTCCTTACTTTAATTCTTTCTATATTTTAATTTTTATTTACCCTTTAATAGCCTCAGCTCCTCCTACAATGTCCATTAATTCTTTAGTAATACTTGCCTGTCTAATTTTATTATAAAAAAGAGTTAATTCTTTTACCATATCTCCACAAGCTTTATTAGCATTATCCATAGCTGTCATACGAGCTGCCTGTTCACTAACAGCAGTTTCAAGCATAGCAGAGAATATCAAAGTATTTATATAAAGTGGTAGTATCTCAGATAAGAGTTCTTCCTCTTCTGGTTCATAAATATAAGCATAGGAGACTTTCTTCTCTTCAGCTTCTGAAGATTTTTCAAAACTTAAAGGAATTATTTTTTCTACCTTGGGAACCTGTCTTACTACATTTATAAAATATCCATATATAACATAAACTTCATCCCATTCACCTGCAAGATATGCCATCATAGCAGAACGAGCAATTTTTCGAGCATCCTGCATCAAGATTTTACCCATTACATTCGGATAAGCTTCTCTAACTTTCGCCCTTTTCTGAAAATAGGTTATACCTTTCTTACCCACACAAATAAGCTCTACCTCTTTTCCTTCTTTATGAAATCTACTTATAGCTTTTTCTGTTTCCCTTATTAAGTTAGAGTTAAAAGCTCCACACAGTCCTTTATCTGCAGTTATTAAAATTATCCCTACTTTTTTAACTTCTCTTTGCTGTAAAAAGGGAACCTTTTGAATATTTATAGTCCCAGCACCAAGAACATTATCTATTACTTCTTCAAATTTTTTTCTATAAGGACGAAACCCCTCTAATCTTTGTTGAAGATTGCGCAATTTTGCAGAGGCCACCATATTCATTGCTTTAGTAATTTGACCAATTCTTTTAACAGCCTCTATCTTTCTTCTAATATCTCGTAAAGCTGGCATATTTTATCCTCCTTTAAATATAACAAGCCCTTTTACTCTATTTTACGGTACAGGCACAGGCTCTATATTATTGTTTTTCTTAAACTCTTCATTAAATTCTTTTAAAGCTTGATTCATCTTTTCTTCTAATTCAGGAGTAATTTCCTTCTTTTCTTTTATTTCTTTATAAATTTCAGGATATTTACTCTCAATAAATTCATATAGCTCTTTTTCGTATTGAGCTAATACCTCTAAGGGCATCTCATCTAAAAATCCTCTTGTTCCTGCAAAAAGTATACAAACCTGTTTTTCAACAGGTAAAGGTTGATATTGAGGTTGTTTAAGAATTTCAACAAGCCTTGCTCCTCTATGTAAAACTCTCTGGGTAGCTTTATCAAGCTCAGAACCAAACTGTGCAAATGCTGCAAGTTCTCTATACTGAGCCATTTCAAGTCTTAATCTACCAGCCACCTGTTTCATAGCTTTAATTTGAGCTGCACCTCCTACCCTTGAAACAGAAAGTCCAACATTAATAGCAGGACGAATACCTGCAAAGAATAAACCAGGCTCTAAATAAATCTGTCCGTCAGTAATAGAAATAACATTGGTAGGAATATAAGCTGAAACATCTCCCTGTAAAGTCTCAACAATAGGTAAAGCAGTTAAAGAACCTCCACCATATTGATCATCCAATTTTGCCGCTCTTTCTAAAAGCCTTGAGTGGTTATAGAAAATGTCCCCTGGATATGCCTCTCTTCCAGGAGGTCTTCTCAAAAGGAGTGAAATTTCACGATATTCTGCTGCCTGCTTGGAAAGGTCATCATAAATAACAAGAGCATGTCTTCCTGTATCTCTGAAATATTCTCCTATAGCACAGGCTGAATAAGGTGCAATCCACTGCAAAGCCGCAGAATCAGAAGCACAGGCTGCTACTACTGTAGTATATTCCATAGCTCCATATTTACGCAAAGTTTCAATAATCTGAGCAACAGTAGATCTTTTTTGACCTATAGCACAGTAAATACAATAAACATCCGTATCCTTTTGAGCTAAAATAGCATCTATAGCTATAGCAGTTTTACCTGTCTGTCTATCCCCAAGAATTAATTCTCTCTGCCCCCTTCCAATAGGAGTCATAGCATCTATGGCTTTAATACCTGTATACATCGGCTCATGAACAGGTTTTCTCTTAATTATTCCAGGTGCCTTTATTTCAATTCTTCTAAATTCTTTTGCCTCAATAGGCCCTTTACCATCTAAGGGTCTTCCTACTGGATCAATAACTCTTCCAATAACCGATTCTCCAACTGGAATAGAAGCAACCTTACCTGTTCTCTTAGCAACATCGCCTTCTTTAATTTTTGAATAATCTCCCATTATAGGAATACCAACATTGTCAAATTCTAAGTTCAAAGCAATTCCTACTTCTCCACTATCAGGAAATTCAATAAGCTCCATATATTCTGCATTTCTAAGCCCAAAAACACGAGCAATTCCATCAGCAACAGAAATAACCACTCCCATCTCATCAAGATCTATCTTCTTCTCAAACTCCTCAATTCTTTTTTTAATCAGATCACTAAGTTCTTGTGCTTTTATAGCCTCCATTTATAGCACCTCCCCTTTTATGATTTCTTTAAATTTTCCTAATTGTGTCTTTAAAGACCCATCAAATATCAAATCCCCTATTTTTATTTTTATACCACCTATAATTTCTTCATCAACTTTGGATTCTAATATGACCTCTTTTTTCAAATATTCCTTCAAAACTTCTTCTAATTCTTTTTTCTCCTCTGGACTCAACGGATAAGCTGTAATAACTTCACCACGAGCAATGTTTAACTCCTCATCTAACAATTCCTGATACATAGCAACTATTTCTTTAATATATTGAATTCTCCTTCTTTCCACTAAAAGCTTGAGAAATCTTTCTATCTCAGGATCTACTTTAATTGATTTCAAAACCTCATCTATAATTTCCATTTTTAGATCAGGTGGATAAATAGGATTTTGTAAAGCTGATAAAACCTCTGGCATAGAGGTCAAAAGATCCTTTATTTGGTTTAACTCTTCTCCAAACTCTTTAGTTTTATTCAACTCCTTTGCTACAGTAAAAAGACCTTTAGCGTATTTAAATGCTATTGCCATTGCTCTCAATGTAGCACCCTCCCCTTAATTTCGTTTATAAACTCTTTAACAATCTTTTTCTGATCTTCTTCATTAATGTTTTTCCTTAAAAGTTCCTCAGCTAATTTCACGGAAGCATCAGCTACCTCTTCCCTCAACATATTTTTGGCTTTCTCAAGCTCATGCTGAATATAGAGCTCTGCTTGTTGTTTAATCCTTTCAGCCTGAATATTAGCTTCATTTATTATCCTTTCTTTTTCCTTCATACCCTGTTCAACATAATTTTGATATATTGCCTCTGCTTCTTTTTCTAAATTTTTAATCTTTTCCTGAAGCTCTACATACCTTGCCTCTGCCTCTTTCTTTTTCTCTAAAAGCTCATTATACTGTTTGAGAATGTTTTCTTGACGAGATTTAAACATATCCACTACTGGTTTTTTAAGAAACTTGTATAAAATTAACACCAGAGCCAAAAAATTAAGAGAAAACCAAAGCAAATTTTTTAGCTGGATAGAGGTGACCCCATGATGTTCACCGCCACCTTCAGCTCCAAAAACTAAAGAAATATTTGTTACTAATAAAACCAAAATTAAAAAACCTGCAATCCTTGCTACTTTCATACTTTCCTCCCCAGTAGTCTTTCAACCATAAGAGAAGCAAAAAATTCTACTTTACCCATTAGTTCTTTTCTTACTTCTTCCAATTGTTTAGAAAACTGCTCACTCCATTTAGCTTTGTATTCTTCCACCTCTTTCATTACTTTAGACAGAATTTCCTTCTCTATCTTCCGAGCCTCTTCTTTTAAAAGTTCTCTTTTCTGAACTCCTTCAGCTCTTGCTTTATTTAACTCCTCCTGATACTTCCTTATAGCTTCCTCAGCTGAAGCTATAAGTTCCTGAGTCTCCTTTTCCAATGCCTGAAAATGACTTTCCCTTTCTCTAATATGAGACATAACAGGCTTAATAAGAATATAATAAAGGACAAAGGTCATTACTAAAGCTTCTACAATCTGAATAAACAGGGTAATATCAAATTTAATCATACTCCAACTCCATTTTTTTAGTTTTTATAATTGGTCATATTTGTATTGCTACATTTGTATTATAAATTTTTAAAAAGTCAAGTTATAAAAAGTTATAAAAATTAGCATTATTTAAAGAAATGTCTTTTTAAAGCAGTGTTAAAACTTAAAGAAAGTAAAATATAGGCAGAAATCGTTATTGATCCCCCGTAACTTAAAAAGGGGAAAGGTATACTTGTCATAGGAAGGAGTCCTGCACAGCCACCTATGTTGAACATAGCCTGCCAGAATAAAACCAGTGCCACTCCCAAACTAAGATATTTTCCTAACCAGTCTTTAGCTATATAAGAAATTTTAATGCAAAGATAAAGCAAGTATCCATATAATAATAAAACTAAACTTACCCCAACAAATCCCCAAGTTTCTGCCCAAACTGCAAAAGCAAGATCTGTGTGTTTAGCAGGAAGATAATTAAGTCTCGTAGACCAGCCTTTTTTAAAACCATAGCCCCAAAAACCACCTGAACCTATAGCAATAAGAGCTTGATTTAATTGATAACCCCATGTTTTAGCATACTTTTCCGGATTTAAATACCCATAAATTCTTCCCTTTTGATGAGGTTTAAGATTTTTCCAAAACACAGGACAAACCACCAAACCAACTATTAATCCTATAAGTCCAAAAGCAATGATAATCCTTTTCGGTATCCCTATAAAAAAAAGAAAACTCACAAACATAACCATCATTATAAAAGCATAATCTAAGTCTACAGGTAAAATGAGGACTAAAGGAATAATAATTATTGCCAGAAGCTTCACTAAGGTCCTTATTTTAAGATAAGGATTAGGCTCCTTAGAAGCTATTAAACTTATCAGTAATACCAAAACAGGTTTTACAAATTCTGAAGGCTGAAAAACAACAAATCCTAAACTAAGCCATCTTTTCTTTAGAATAAACGAAATAAACAGAACAAAGAGCAAAACTAAGTAAATATACCAGATTATCTGAACAGGGATTTTTCTGTAATCTACCAGAAAGGTTAAAAAGATTAAGATTGTAAAACCAGCTAAATGCCAAAATAAATTTTTCCAAAACAGGGTGGAATTTCCTGCTATTATCCATTGATTTAAAATTCCCAAAAGTGCAAGAATAAAAACTATCAAAATTCCCCAAAAGATTTCTCTAAAATTTTCTTTTATACCTTTGATTCCCATTTATTAATCTCACTCAGGGAGTTTCGTAATATTCTTTTTAGGTTCTTCTATACCAAAATATGTTTTATAGAGTTTTTGTGCAATAGGTGCTGCTACAGCTCCTCCATGTCCTCCGTGTTCTACTAATATTGCCGAAACTATCTGAGGCTGAGACCAACCAGCATAACTTACAAACCAAGCATGATGCTCTAAGGACTTATCCTTTTTAGTTTTAGCAGACAAACTCACCACTTGAGCTGTTCCTGTTTTTCCTGATACAAGAAGTCCCGGGATAAAAGCTCCTCTACCTGTCCCTATTCTAACAGCCTCTAAAAGCCCCTCTCTTATCCATTCTAAATACCGTGAGTTTAAAATCAGATGTTTTTCTATCTGGGGAGCTATCTCAATAACATTTCCGTTAACTCTTTTTATCTTCTTTACCACATAAGGTTTATATAAATAACCTCCATTAGCTATTGCCATATAAACTCTTGCCATCTGTAAAGGAGTAGCAAGCAAATATCCCTGTCCTATTCCTATAATTATGGTTTCTCCTGGATACCAGGGTTCCTTAAAGGTCTTTTCTTTCCATGCTCTATCCGGAACAAAACCTGATTTTTCTTCACTCCATCCTAAACCTGTAGGTTTGCCAAGCCCCCATTTCCTTGATACTTCTGCTAAATAGTCTATATCAAGCTTAGAAGCAACAGTGTAAAAATAAACATCACAGGAATAGGCAATAGCTTTAATTAAATTGACACTCTTATGCCCTTCTGGCTTCCAGCATCTAAAAATACGGTTTTTAAATTTATAATATCCTGAACAAAAAACAGTGTCATTAACATTTTTAATAACACCAGCTTCAAGTCCAGCAATGGCAGTAATTACTTTGTAAGTAGAACCAGGAGGATAAGGCTGCAAAACACGATTTAAAAAAGGGTTGTCTGGATTCTGATTTATTCTTTTCCATTCTTCTTTTGTAAATCCATCAATAAATTTTTGAGGATTAATAGAAGGTGAACTAACCATAGCAAGAACACTTCCATCCTGGGGAGAAAGAGCAACTAAAGCACCATTTTTTTCTTTCATAAGCTCATAAGCTTTAACTTGTAAATTATGATTTACTGTCAAAACCAAATCATTACCTGGCACAGGACTTATCCGATTAATTACTTTTCCCAATCTTCCGTAGGCATCTCTTTCAATTTCTATAGCTCCATTTTTACCTTTTAATTCTTTTTCAAACTCTTTCTCTATTCCTGCTCTTCCAATGTAATCTTCCATAGAATAACCCTTTTCTTTCAATTCTTTATATTCTTTCATGGTAATTTTTGAAATATATCCTATAAGGTGAAAATACATATCTCCGTATGGATAATATCTTTCTGCTTCCACTTCTACTTTAACACCCGGAAGATAATATCTTCTAACCATTATCTTAGCTACTTCGTCCCAATTAAGATTTCTCTTTATAAGAACTCTTCCCAAAAAAGACTTTTTGGCTAAATAGTATCTTTCTTTGAGGATCCCGAAGTCTTCTTTTAAAATCTTACTCAGCTTGTATAAAACTGCGTCTTCTCTATCTTTTATCAGTTCAGGATCTAAGTAGAGTTGGAATACCGCTCTGTTTGTAGCAACAATTACTCCGTCTGAAGTTACAATCTCTCCTCTCGGTGCTTTAATCACATAACTTACAACTGATCTTTCCTTAGCTTTCTTATAATAATAAGAATACTTAACAACCTGAAGATAAAAAAATCTAAACCATAAAATAGCAAGTGAAAAAATGATCAAAAATTTAGCCCAAAATAATCTTTTTTCCCAGAAAATTCCTTTTAAAATCTTCTGTTTTGTTTTAAAAAAATCTCTTATAAGAAAATCATTGGGATCAAATCTTTTCATGACCTTTTATAAAGAAAATTAATTAATATTTTATAGAAAATTAACACCCAAATAAAAGTCGTAAAAACATAATAAAAACTTTTTACAACTAAATTTAAAATCAACATCCAGTTTATAGGAGCATTAAGGTTATAAAAATAGACCAAGTATCTAAATATGAGAAATGTGAGAATACTTAAAATCCAAATAAGTATCTTTGATTCAAAGGTTTCAAAAGTTAGATACTTTCTTAAATGATTGATCAGTATTCCCAAAAGAACAAAATAAATTGCAGAAAGTATTTCAATATTTAAAAAATCTAAACCCTCAAGTAACCCCAAGAAAAATAGAAAAGTATAAAGTAAAACACTTGAATTTCTGAAAATCAAAACCGTTAAAACAAGGGCAAAAAGAATATCTCCTGGATAAATAAGTAAAAAAGCTGAAAAATACAATTTAAAGAAAAAGGCTACTACAAAAAGTGGTAACACAACAGTTAAAAATTCTTTGGCATTCATTTCTATAAAGGAATTTCCGGCAACTTTAACAAAACGAAAACTAGATCAAGATTATAAAGATCTACTATCGGTTTAACTTCTGCAGATTTAAACATCCCCTGAACAGGATCACGCCTCACAGATACCACCTTTCCTATTAATAATCCTGAAGGAAAAAGAGCATCCTGGCCAGAGGTTAAAATTTCATCTCCTGGTTTAATCTGAGAGGTAGAAGGTAGATATTGAAGATTGCAATATTTTTCAGCCTTTCCTACCAAAATACCTCTGTCGCCTGTCCTTTCTACCTTAACATCAGCTGAAAATAAAGGATCAGTTATTAGGATTACCTTACTCCAGCTTCTGTAAACTTCAACAACCTGTCCCACTAAAGCTACACCTCTACCTTCTACACCAGCAAGAACAGGCATTTGAGGTAAAAGTTTATCTTTACTTCCTTTATCTATAAAAACTATTCCTGAAAATGGATCCATAGGTTTATAAATAATCTTTGCTGCAATCTTAGGATAATTAAATTCAGCAGAAAATTGGTAAAATTCCTCTAATTTCTTATAAATTTTCTCTCTTTCTTTATAATAGGCAAGCTGAGACTTTAAAAAAAGAATCTCTTTCTTTAGCCTTTCGTTTTCTTTTTTTAAGTTTACTAAAAATAAATAATTTTGAAAAAAGTTTCTTGTTTTACTTCCTGCGTAGGTTGTGCTTTCCCAAAAAGGAGAAAGTATAAAACCAATAACTTCATTAAAAAAACTGGTCCTTTTTATACCATACCATAGCCCACTCAATAAAATTATTATAATAATGATAATAAAATATTTATTTTTTTTCATTAAGCATTAAGTTTTTAATGCTTTTTAAATAGCCTTTTGACTGATAAAAGTCTTTACTTTCTCTGTATCAGCAGGAAGAATTTCAAATTTTTGAGGAAGATTGTAAAGTTTTTCAATCTCCTTAGGCAATTTAATTGAAAATTCCAATGCCTTATTAACTGTTTCGGGAAATTTTGCAGGATGAGCAGTTGCTAAGCAAACTAAAGGATATCCTTCTTTAAATTTCAACCCAGCTCTTACACCAACTGCAGTATGAGGATCAAGAATATAGCCTGTTTCTTCGTAAAATTCTTTTATTGTTTCCATAGTCTCTTTCTGATTAACAGAAGTTGAAAGAAAATCTTTCTTAACCCTATCAATTTCCTGCTCTGAAAACTTGATAGTCTTTTCTTTAGCAAATCTTTCCATAGTGTCCTTGGTCTTTTGAGGATTTTCTCCATAAAAATAATAAAGATATCTCTCAAAATTACTTGCTACCTGAATATCCATAGAAGGACTTATAGTAGGTTTTACTTCTCTAAGAGAGTAATCTCCGTTGTTAACAAATCTACAGAGAATATCATTTTCATTAGTTGCTAAAATAAGTCTTTCTATCCTTTTTTCCCCTAACATTTTTCTTGCCAGATAACCAGCAAATATATCTCCAAAATTACCTGTAGGGACTGACACTCTAATACTATCACATTTCTCTTTCTCACAAATTCTGAAATAAGCCCAAAAATAGTAAACCATCTGTGCCATAATTCTTGCCCAGTTTATTGAATTTACTGAAGTTAATCTGTATCTTTTCTTAAATTCTAAATCCATAAATATGCTTTTTACTATTGCCTGGCAGTCATCAAATGTGCCTTCAATAGCGAGATTATATACATTGGGGTCAGTAACCGTTGTCATCATTAAAGCCTGAACCTCAGATACTTTCTTATAAGGATGAAGAATAAAAATAGCTATGTTCTTTTTTCCTTTAACTCCATATATAGCAGCCGAACCTGTATCTCCTGAGGTTGCTCCCAAAATATTGATTTTTTTATCTGTTTCTAAAAGCAATTTTTCAAACAATACTCCCAAGAATTGCAAAGCTATATCTTTAAAAGCCCAAGTAGGACCGTGAAAAAGTTCTAATATATAAATATCTCCTGCTTTTACCACTGGTGTTATATCCTTTGCTCTAAAATTTTTATAGGCTTCTTTTATCAGAGTTCTTAAGTCTTGTTCTTTAATATCAGAAACATAATACTTAAAAATCTCCAGTGCTAATTCCTGATAACTGAGCCTCTTTAACTTTTCTATCTCACTTTCTGAAAGCTCTGGGATACTTTCAGGAACAATCAATCCGCCATCTGGAGCAAGACCCTCAAAAACAGTAATTTTAAAATCAATTTTCTCCATTCCTCCACGAGTACTTACATACTTCATAAACGCCTTTCCTTAAATTCCTCTGGTTTTTATTACTTCCAATCTATTTTTCATTCTGTCCATATATTTTCTTATATCAGCTTTAAACTCTGCTAATGTTTGATGATTCTTCTGATATATCTTTACAAGCTCATTTAACCAATATTCTAAAGTATCCTTTTCCTTCTGAACAAGCTCTTTTTGAACTTTTTCTTTTAACTTATTTAAAATTTTGGGATCAATTCCTTCCAAGTTTCTTTCCTCCTTAAAATCTCTCTTTTATTTTGGTAAAAATTGCTGCTAAAATGTGCTTTTCTGGAATTTCATTTGTCTCTTTATCCATATCTATAATCGTTCTACATTCTAAACCCTTACAAACCTTACAACAAGTGCTTTTACCAACTTTAAGATTTAAAATGTCCTCAATAGGTTCTCCGTTAATAAAAACTCTGTTGGAAGCCATAGAATCTTTCTCAAATTCCTCTTCAGAAAGAACTTTTTTCTCTAAAACTACCTTCATACCTAAATTTGAAATAATAGGCTCAAGCTTAATAAGGGCACTTTCTATATTTAAATAAGTTTTTCTGCACCTCTCACAGGTTTCTCCATTTTTACCAATTAATCCCTGCCAAGTAATCTTAATAATTTCCATCCCTTCCCCCTTTAAATTATATCTCAATTTTAATAAGATCTTCGGCTAATATTACTCTTCCCTTAAATTTTTCTTTTATTAGGTCTAAATTTATCCTCTCACTATGAGGATAAAAATGGGAAAAAATTATTTGTCTTACTTTAGCCCTTTCTGAAATAAGTGCAATATCCTCTGGAGATAAATGATGTTCCACATATAAATCTTTTGAATTGGCACACTCTACAATTAGCAAATCTGCCTTTTCTGCAAGTTCTACGAGTTCTTCACAATATCCTGTATCTCCTGAATAAACCAAGCTTTTGGTTTTATACTCAAGTCTTATAGCAAGGCTTTCTGGATTGTGCTTAACCGGCGAAGTATATGCTGTAAATGGACCTATAAAAAATCTATATTTTTTAATCTTGGGAAGTAAATTGATATTTAGCAACCCTTCTGGTGGTTCAATCCAGTTTCTAAAAGCTGTATTTAAAAGATGGTAAAACTGAGCAAAATCTTCTGCCACATACAGGTCAACAGGAGAGCTTCTCTTATAGCCCAGATTATACCTTGTAGCAAAAAGAAAAGGAATAAGATCTGTTACATGATCGGGATGGAAATGAGAAATAAATATAGAAGATATATCTTCAAGTTTTTTCCCGGCTCTCAAAACCTGTTTTAATACACCTGGGCCAAGATCAAGAAGAAGACAAAAGTCATCCACTTCAATTAAGTAACCAGGGGAGTTTCTGTCTAAACGAATCCAACCAGTTCCAGATCCAAGAATAGTAATTTTCATAGTGTGTTGAGATTAAACTCCCTTTTTATTTTTTCTATCTCCTCTTCGGAAAGAATTTCTCTTGCTTCTTTTAAAAAGATTTCAGCTACCTCTCTTTCTTTGTTAAAATAAAGATACAACCATGCCAAAAAAACTAAAGTTTGACCATCTCTTTCTTTAAGGGAAAGTATTTCTTTTAAGTATTTAAACGCTTTTTTGTATTCTTTTTTAAAAAAGTATAGTTTCCCAAGATAAACTTTTTCTTCTGCAGAAAGATTTTTAATGGTGCTTAAAAAATCTTCCAGTTCTTTATATTCCCCAAGGTCCCACAAGCACTTAATAAGGGACTTTCTAAAGATCCTGTTTTCTGGGTCTAAAAGATGGGCTTTATAAAAATGATATTTCGCCTTTTCATTTTCCTCTTTTTTAAGATAAATCAAAGCAAGATTGTAATGAATAAAAGGGTCCTCCTTTTTGCAACCACAAAGTTCTTTTTTTAAAATTTTCTCTGCTTTTTCAAAATCTTCAAAAGTGTAGTAAATAGCCGATTCACTTAAAGACAATTCCACAGGCTGTTGTGTATAATCTCTTGCAAGTAAATAATATTCAAGAGCTCTGCCCAAATCTTTCCATTCATAGTAAAGGTCTCCTATTACATGATAAGTAAATCCTTCAAAAATTTTAAAGTTTATATCATTAACCCTCCTTGCATGCTCAAATGCCCCTATTAATAGCATTAAGGGGGAGGTCTTTTTATTCCCAAAATTATCCCAGATTTCCTTAGGCAAACACCCTGTGTTACTTCCTTTTGAGTTATTTTCGAGTAGAGAAATTAATTGATTTAAATCAGAACCTTTAATCAAAAGAAGTATGTTGTCTTTATCAATCACCTTTATTAATTTTACTCCGCCTTTCTCTAAATTTTTCTCTATCCCATTTTTTGAAGACAAAACCAAAACACTATCCGGTATTTTTAAAAATTTATTTGTTATTTCTAAAAGTTTATTAACTTCTAAGGTTGGTAGATAAGCTTTTAAAGAGTCTAATGCTTTTTTAGAAAGGTAAGAAAAATTTAAAACTTTAGCAAGCTCTATGTAATTTTTAACAACTTCTTTTGAGGTATCTTTATTCAGGTTTATTTCTACAGAAAAAAATTTTTCATTTTTTTTCCAAAAATAAATTAGTATTCTAAAAAAATTGCCCCATTCTGCTGGATAAAAATAGAAATTTCCATCAAGTTTTATAAATGAATATTCTAAAAGGAGACTTTTATGCCTTTCCCAGAAGTTTTTATTTGGAAAGTAAAACAAATATCCCAGAACTTCCCTTTTTTCCAAAACCAAGTTCAGTAGTTTTTGAGAAAAAAAACAATCTTCTATATTTTCCCAAAAAAATCTCTCAGTCAAAAGTAACGGCATCAAGGCATTGGATTTCTTATAATTTTTTAATAGCTCCTCAGTAGAATATTTAAAAATTTCTTGCAAAATACTGTTATTAAAAAATTCAAAATCCTTTAAGTATGGGAAAAACCATTCGATATTAGAAGGAAGACCTTTCCTCATCTTTAAATTTCTTAAAAGCTTTTATTATTTCCTCATAATCTTTATCAAAAAGGCATCTTACATCAATTAAAAGCTTGTCTTCATCTATTCTCGTTATAATAGGAGGATCATTTTCTCTCAAGGTTTTTTGAACAGCTTGAGGAGAAAATTTAGACTCTACAGCTACTGCATAAGAAATTAAATCAAGTGTAGGTAAAGCACCTCCTCCAGTTTTATTTATGGTTTCAACAACTTTAAAGTTAAAATTTTTTAGCTTGAGTTCTTTAAGCTTTCTTAAAAGATATTTTGCCTTTTTGTGTAACTTTTGCTTTGGTGTAAAGATCATTTTTAGCACAGGAATATGTTCTATGGCAAGGGCTTTATCTCTGTATAGTCTTAAAGTAGCTTCTAAACCTGCTAAAGTAAGCTTATCAATTCTTAAGGCGCGATTTAACGGGTTCTTTTTTATTTTTTCTATAAGCTCTTTTTTTCCAAGAATAATTCCTGCCTGAGGACCTCCTAAAAGCTTATCTCCTGAAAAAGTAACAATATCTACACCGGCTTTTAAAACCTCTTGCACAGTAAGCTCTTTTTTCATTCCATATTCAGAAAAATCAACAAAACAACCACTTCCAAGGTCTTTCATTACAGGAATACCAAATCTTTTACCCAGATTTACAAGTTCTTCAAGAGAAACCTCCTTGGTAAAGCCAACTATTTCAAAATTGCTTCTGTGAACTTTTAAAAGCATAGCAGTATTTTCAGTAATAGCATTTTCATAATCAAACAAATGGGTTTTATTAGTTGTTCCAACTTCCTTTAAAATGCAACCGGCCCATTTCATTACTTCAGGAATTCTGAATGAGCCACCAATTTCAACAAGTTCTCCCCTTGATACTATAACCTCTTTTCCATAAGCTAAGGTATTCAATGAAATCAGCACAGCTGCTGCGTTATTATTAACTACCAAAGCACCTTCAGCTTGAGTAATTTCCTTTAAAATTTCTTCCACATGAACATATCTACTTCCCCTTTTGCCTTCTTTTAAATCAAATTCTAAATTTGAATAGTATTTCGCCACTTTTACTATTTCTTCTATAGCCTTTTCAGAAAGTGGAGATCTTCCAAGATTGGTATGAATAACAACTCCAGTAGCATTTATGACCCTTTTTAAAGATGGTGTTTCGTATTCGTTAAAAACTTTTTCCATCAAATCCCTTAAATAAGGCTCTTCAAGCCTTTCAAGTTCTCCCTTTTGCCACTTTTCCCTTATAATTTGAGCTACCCTTCTTGATGGCTCTAAGAAATAAGATAAAGGATAAGAAGGATAAATTTTTGAAAACTTTTCTTTTAATTCGTTTACCGATGGAATTCTCATTTAGTTAAGAAGTAATTCTTCTTATAAATCTATCGATTCTTTCCAGAGCTTTCTCAAGAATTTCTTCTTCTGGTAAAAATATTATGCGAAAATGTTTTGTCCCTGGTTTTTGTCCGAAACCACTTCCGTGAACAACAACAACACCTTCTTCTAAAATCAATTTTTTAGTAAATTCAAGATCATCAATATCAGGAATATTTATACTTGGAAAAGCATAAAAAGCTCCCAAAGGTTTTACACAGGTAATAAATGGGACTTGATTTAATCCCTCCACCAAAATATCCCTTCTTCTCTTTAATTTTGCAATCACATCTTTAATATAATAATTTTCATTATTTAATGCTACTGGAATTGCAAATTGTAGAGGATGAGAAGCACATAGACGAGTTCTTGCCAGTTTATGAATAGCCTCTATATAATCCTTTAAAACTTCTTCAGGCCCTGAAATAATACCCCAACCAATTCTAAATCCGGGAGCAAAATAGTTTTTTGAAAGCCCATTAAAAGTAATTACAGGAACTTCCTCACTCAAAGATGCGATGGAAATATGTTCTAAATTATCTTCTAATATATACTGATCGTAAATCTCGTCTGAAAAAATTACTAAATTATATTTTTTAGCTATATCTACTATTTTTTCTAAAGCTTCCTTAAAATAGACCGTTCCTGTAGGATTATTAGGATTTATAATTACAATAGCTCTGGTCTTCTTATTTATTAAAGCTTCTATACTATCAATATCTGGTTCCCAGTTTTTATTCTCATCCAATAAATAATACCTAGGTTCTATCCTGAACTTAGAAATAATAGCCTGATATAATGGATAACAAGGACATGGAAGTAAAATATTTTCTTCAGAGTTAACTAAAGCTGATATAGCAAATTCTATAGCCTCAGTAGCTCCCTGAGTAATATAGATATCAACAGGTTTTATACCTTTTTTTAGGGCATAGCTTTTTATAGCCTCTATGGCTTCTGGTATTCCTGAAGAATCAGAATAGGAATTGTAATTTTCTCTCAGTGCCTGACAAACCGCCTCAATTATAGATTCTGGAGTTTTAAATCCATATTTTACTGGATCACCTATGTTTAAATAAATTAAATCTTTTCCTCGCTTTTTAGCCTCCTGAGAAGCCTCTACTATATCTCTTATGGCATACTCTACTTGAAATGTCCTAAAAGCTGGTCTAATTTTATTTTGTTCCATCTTAATATAAATGCCTCTATTTAAGTTTTGATTAAAATTCTATAATTCTACTAAAAATTTATTTGTCAATCCCTATTATATAAAGGTTATTGATAAATTTTTTAAACTCTATATCCCTTGATTTTGCCTAAATATCTATTAGAGTATTTAAATAAATTTTTTGGAAGGAGGAAAAAAAATGCTTAGATATAGACCCTTAAGAAAATTGTATATTTTGCAAGACATAGAAGAGCCTAATTTATTAAAAGATTTCTTTCCCTATGTTGAACCTCCGAGAATCTTTTTTGATGGAAAGTATATTCCTCCTCAACCTGCAAAAGATTTCTATATAACTGATACCACCTTTAGAGATGGTCAACAGGCAAGGGTACCCTATACCCCTGAACAGATAGAAACCCTTTACAAGTTTTTGCACAAATTAAGCGGACCCAACGGAATAATTAGAAAAACAGAATTCTTTTTATACACTAAAAGAGATAGAGAAGCTCTGGAAAGATGTCTTGCCTTAGGCTATAAATATCCAGAAATTACAGGCTGGATTAGAGCAAAAAAAGAGGATCTCAAACTTGTTAAAGAAGCAGGACTTAAAGAAACAGGAATTTTAACCTCCTGCTCTGATTACCATATTTTTTTAAAATTAAAGAAAACCAGAAAAGAGGCTTTAGAAGATTATTTGGCTATAGTAAAAGAAGCTCTTTCCTTAGGGATAAGACCAAGATGTCATTTCGAAGATGTAACCCGTGCAGATATTTACGGATTTGTTATTCCCTTTGCTACAGAACTTATGAAGCTAAGGGAAGAAAGCGGTATAGATATAAAAATAAGGCTCTGTGATACTTTAGGTGTTGCTGTTCCTTTTGCTGAAGCTTGTCTCCCTATAAGTGTCCCCAAGTTAATAAGGGCATTTATAGAAGATGCCGGTGTGCCAGAAGAACTTTTGGAATGGCATGGACACAATGATTTTTATAGAGCAGTAATAAATGCAACTACTGCCTGGTTATATGGGTGCACTTATGTAAATACCTCCCTTCTTGGGATAGGAGAAAGAACTGGAAACACTCCTTTAGAAGCCATGGTTTTTGAATATATATGTTTAAGAGGAACAGCTGAGGGAATGGATACTACAGTAATTACAGAGATAGCAAATTATTACAAAAATGGATTACACGAAAAAATACCTATCAGACAGCCTTTTGTTGGTGAAGAATTTAACTCTACTAAAGCGGGAATTCATATTGACGGAATTATTAAAAATGAGGAAATCTACAATCCTTTTGATACACAAAAACTACTTAAAAGGCCTGTGCAAATTATCATTACAGACAAAAGCGGAACTGCAGGAATTGCTTACTGGATTAATACTCACTTTGGACTTGAAGGAGATAAAAAAATTGATAAAAGACATCCAGGTGTTGCAAAAATCTACAAAAAAATTTTGGAAGAATACGAAACAGGAAGAATTACTCCTATTTCCAATGAGGAAATGCTAACCTATGTTAAAAAATACATTCCAGAATTGTTTGTATCAGAGTTAGATCACCTAAGAGAGTATGTGATAAATCTTATGACAAAATATATAGAAGATTTAGCTCAGGATCCAGACATAGTTTCTTTAAATCCACAAAAATTGAAAAAAGTTCTGAAAAAATTTTTGGAAGACCATCCCTATGTGCAATTTATCTATGTAATTGATACTGAAGGTAAACCTATTATAGGACTCACTGATGACTTTGAATATGCCAAAAAATTTGCTGAGCTTTTAAATAATGAAACCTTTGAAAATAGAGAGTGGTTCATAAAACCCATGAAAAACGGAAGAATTTATACTTCCAAATTCTATACTTCCAGAGTAACTTCTAACCTATGTATTACCATATCTACCCCAATAAGAAATAGATACGAAGAAATAATTGGTATTCTTGGAATGGATATAAGATTTGAAGATGTGGTAAAAATGGAAAACGATTCTTATGAAATATAAATTTTATTTATTTTGTTTATTTTTTTTATTTGTATTTTACAAAATTCCCCTATGTGAAGAAATTCCCACTATTACCGTACAACCTACCTCCTTCAGCAAAATCCTGATAAGAGTTCCTGACTTTGAAGGAGATAAAAAACTTTCTACCAAGCTAACCTCTCTTTTAAGAAGGCTTTTAAATTATCATTTGTTTATCTTAGCTTTGGAAAATCCTCCTCTACCAAATTTCCCCTCAAAGGAATACTATTTAAAAGGACAAATAGAAAAAAGGAGAAATGAAATTTTTATTAAAGCTGAGTTGATTGACACCCTGGAAAACAAAGTTTTGAAAATCTATAAGGTAACGGGGAGTTCAAGTTATCCTCAAAGTTTGATTTATGCTCTCTGTGACAAATTAGTAGAAAGTATATCCCATTATAAAGGCATTGCCTTTACAAAAATAGTTTTTGTAAAAAGAACTTCTAAGGGAGATAAACTTTATGTAGCTGACTTTTCCAAAGAAAATCCACGTCTTTTAAGAAAGGCACCTCTTGTATTGTTTCCAAAATTTTCTAAAAAAGGAGATAAAATTGCCTATCTCGTTTATGAAAATCATAAATACTATTTGGAGATTTATGATTTTAGAAATTCCACCAAGAGAAAATTTTTTATAGAAGGAATTTGTTCTTCTCCTGTATGGCTTCCCGATGGAGAAGAATTGATTATTACTGCAGAGAAAGGACAAAGTATGGCTCTTTATCGTTTTAACTTAAAAACTCAAAAACTTGATCTCTTAATTAAAACTGAAGAAGGGATTCTTCAAGCAGGAAGTGTTTCTCCAGGAGGTATTTTCCTTACTTATGTATATGGGAAAAGAGCAGGAACTCCCCAAATCTATCTCCTTGACTTAGAAACTCTAAAAAGTTATAAAATCCCACAAAAAAGAGTTTACAACACTTCTCCCAGATTTTCTCCAAAAGGAGAAGAACTTCTTTTCCTTTCAAAAAGTGGTGGTATTTCTTCCATTGTTATTTATAACTTAAGAACAAAAGAACAAAGAGAAATTAAATTCTTGGGTAATCTTGAAGACCCTGCCTTTTCTCCCACAGGAGATTACATTTTAGCCTTTGGAGAAGGAAGAAAAGGAAAAGGAGTTTATCTTATTCATCTGGACTCTTCTCTTACTTATCTTTACCTTCCAGGAAAAAACTTTGTCTCTGTTGACTGGGCTGAATTATAAATATTTTGCTAAACTCAAATCACTTACCATAGCCGTTGCTCTTAATGCTGCATCATAGGCTATGGTAAGACTCTGAAGCTTTGTTGCAAGTTCTGCAAGATCAGCACTTTCAATATTTCCGAGGTTGGTTTCAAGGGTTTGCTTAAAATCCTGATAGAGATTTTTTTTGGTCTCTAAGTGTGAAATTTGAGACCCTATTTTACCTCTTTCAGCAGAAATACAATTATAAATGTTATCAAGCTTATCTATAAAATTCTGAATTTCATATTGTTCTTTTTCGTAATCTACATTGTTATTATCCTGCAGGGTGCGTTTTAAGGCAAGAAGAGTCTCAAAAAGTCCTGAATCCATAAAAATCTTCTGTCCGTTTCTTCCAAGTTTTATGGATAATCCTTCATCATAACCTACTTCTAAATCTTCCACAGATCCGTTGTAAATTACTCTTTCTATAATCTGTCCATCAGGCAAACTTTCTTTTATCAGTTCAAAAGGTTTTTCTCCTGCACTATAGCCACTTGTTTTTTTACCTGCAAAAATATATTTTTCACCCAGTTGAGAATTAGCAAGGGCTAAAATAGCAGATATTATACCATCTATTTCATTGGCAATAGCCTGTCTTGATTGAGCATTCTGAATATCATTTGCCGCTTGAATAGCAAGCACTTTTGCTCTTGCAATTAAATCCTGAACATTACCCAGTGTTGATTCTTGAGATCTTAAAACTCCCAAAGCATCTTCTATAGCCCTTTGATATTTATCTATATTGAAAATTCCCTGTTTGTAATTAAGACTTACCACAACCGAAGAAGGATCGTCTGAAGGACGAAAAAAATTTTTTCCAGAAGCAATCTTAAGTTGAGTAAGATTTACTTCAGAAGAGAGACGATTTAAATCTGCTAAAATGCTTCTAAATTTTGTATTAAATCCTATTCTCATTTATCTACCCCTTAAATTTACCTTTTTGCAGCAATAAGGGCTTCAAACATGTCCTCCACAGTAGTTAAAACCTTGGCAGAGGCAACAAAAGCCTGCTGATATTTTATTAAATTTGCCATTTCCTCATCTAAGGATACTCCTGATATACTTTCTTTCACATTTTTTAGCTGGGAAATAAGAGTTTCTAAAAAACTTTTGGTATCCTTTACAGATTTAGTTGCAGAACCTACTTCTCCCACAATACTTGAATAATAATCCTGTAATGTAGAGTTGTTTAAAACCTCTCTTGTTACAGTTGCCGAATCTGCAATAGCCTGGGCAGTCCTGTTGTCTCCTCTTTCAAGTGCGTATCCTTTAAGAGTATTTATAAATCCGTTTGTTTGAGTATAGTCAGTTCCGTCATATGTTTCATCTTGAATAATAAATGTCTTGGTATCATATAAACCCGTTGTCTCAATTATCAACTTTCCACTTCTATCAAGTCTTGCAGAAAGTCCATATATCGCATTTTTTGTAGAATTTATTTCCTGTAAAAGGGTAAAAATAGTTCCATCATTAGATATTATCTGATCAAGATCTATTCTAAATGGATCAACAACTTGAGGAGTAGTAATATCAACATCTATAGCATTACCATTTTCATCAAATAAATAAAAAGAAAGATAATTTTTTTGATTGGAATCTAAATTAAATCTTTCAAAACCTGTTATTATTCTTGTTTCGGTAGCGCTATCCCATCTAAATGCAGGAATATACATCTTTTGATTTTGAAGGTAGGCTAAAAAACTTTGAGTGGGATCATTTGGATCTGTTCCTGTAAAGTATTCTCCTATTTCAAATCCATAAACCGTTGTCTGGTCAGGTTCAAGTTGAAAATATAAATAATTACTACTATCTAAATAGGCTCTCAAATAAGGGAGTCTATCAAGTTTATTCACTATTGTGGAAAGAGAATCTACATTAGCTAAAACAGGAATTTCTATATAATAGCCGACATTACTATTTTTTGCCCATTTATATAAAGGACCAAAAATATCATCAAAAGTAGAAGTATTGGAAGGTGTTAAACTAAAAGTAAAAGGGTTGCTACCTTCTGTGCCATCTTCAACTACAAACAATCCATTGCTAATGCTTATATTAATTTTGTTATCAAAAGCTGATCTTATTTGATTTATAACATCCTCTAACGTAGTAAATTCATCTATCGTTATAAAGGAAGATACATTTGTCCCGTCAGCAAGATTGCCAGAAAAAGTGAGAGTATCTCCACTGTTAAATCCAAGATCTACCAATTTCGTGGTTTCATTTACTCCACTTTTTAAAACATGGAAAAACTTTATGCTATCTGGATTGTCTGTAAAAATTGGTATGTTATCTCCTTTATCATTATAAAACTTAATATAGAGCTTACTTATATCAAAAGTTTGACCTGGATTAACTGGATTAAAACTTTTAAATATTCCAAAAAGAGGTTCTTCACTTCTAAAAGCTGTGACATCCATTTTTCCAGAGGCAATAAGTTCTGGCTTGTTAACTAACAGTTCATTTACCTGAAAATTAGCTGGATCTGAACCCACAAAAAAGATGTTTATTCCTGTTGAAAGAAGTATGCCTGAGGTATCATTGGAAAAAGCAAAAGAATAGCCATCTTTAGCCTGAAAAACAAGCCTTCCGTTTCTTACTAAAGTCATTACATTCCAGTTGGAGGAATTGATATAAAAGCCCGCCTCGGATAAGGCTGAATTTATACGATCGGAAAGGTCACTTAGGGTCGCATCAACACTCAATCCCTTCAGGGATACCTTCACGGGTGTTATTTTTCCCGTAAGGTCTTTAACCCAGATGTAAAAAAAACCTGTAAGTTCACTTCCATCTGAAGTTTTATTAAGATCTAAAAAATAGGGCAACTCTTTAATATACTGATTTACCCAGTAAGCTCCCTCTAATTCTTTTTCATAAAACTCAAGCCCAACCCCTTGGGTATGAAGCTCATTTACAGCCTTTATTAATTCTTCTCCAAATAATTTAAGTCTTCCTGCAAGATTAAGCTCGGTTACCCTTCGCTGATAATCTGGATTATCAAAAGATCCAAAATCTATAGGACCTGAATTAATAGAAAAACTCAGTTCTCCTGAACCTCTGTATTGATCTTCTATAAAAAGCCTTCCATCTTTAATATAGGCTTTGACCGTATAATTAAAAGTTTTTTCTATCTCATCCAGAAAATCCCTTATTGTTTCATCCCCGGTATTTATGGTAAAACTTCCTGAAATAGTATTCCCAAAGTGATCTGTTCCCTGAAAATTAAAAGTGCCTGATGTAACTCCGAAATCACTGAATTTATCACTTTCACCTATCAACTCTCCTGAGCTGTTAAAAACTATTTTATCTCCAGAAACATATTCGTAGTTGAATTCATCTGAAAGCTGTTCAAGAAGCCTTAACCATCCCCCAAGTTCTCCAGAGCTTACCTTCTCACTGGTTAAAGGAATTCTCTCCCCTTGGTTGCTTACCCAGTAAACATCTGTCCCTGACACTTCAAGATTCCATGTTCTTCCAAGCTCAACAAGATTAAATCCTTTGCCAAGCACTATGTTGTAAGCTCCTTCTTTTGTTTCAAAATATTGAATAGATGCAAGCTGAGACAGTTCCCCAACAAGTTTATCCCTCTGATCCCTTA
>JACDNX010000006.1 GCA_017656385.1 Thermodesulfobacterium sp.
CTCCTATGGAGAAAATCCAGCGAGGATTTATGTTCCACACAAGATTTCCCCACAAACCGTAAGCCTCAATGGCCTCACCGTAATCGTTTACTCCGAGATCGTACCTCAGAAATTCCTTATCAATACCTCTACCGGTCCACGCCTCTCCTTTAAACTGAAACTTCTGATCAAAAAGCTCAAAGTTCAGCTTCCACTCTCCTGCAATGAGCCAGCGATCGACATCACTTTCATGGGACGAGGGCTTGGAAGCATCAACAGCTTCGTGCTTGTACCCACCTCCTATGGCCAACATGCTCCCCTTACCGAAAATCCTGTTTAAAATACCGTCTTTATACTGAATCCTTACAAGAAGCCACGGCATGCGCTCCTCTGAACCAGTAGAAATTCTTCTGTGCATCATGAGTGAGCCGAGAATTTCCCAGTTGTCAAATACTTTTTGTCTTACAGTTAGTTGTGGCACTCTCCACCAGAGGTTTCCTGCAGCTGTTAAAATTCCGAATTCAATAGTTGATGGATTTAGTTGGGCTACAGGAATCCAGTCCTGTCCGAATCTCACGCTGGTTCTGGTTTTTTTGTTATAAATGTCGAGATAAGCAAGCCTCAGTCTGGGAATGATGTTGTTTCCCGAATAGTCTCCGTAAAAATCTATTTCGGTGTGTCCTTTAATTACCCAGTTTCCTCTTCTATGAAACACCAGTGCCCCGAACCTGGTGTCCCTTGGATTAAAGTTCGTTGAATCGTTCCGATAATCTGAGTGCTGTTTCCTATTAGCAACTGCTCCAACAAAGTCATTATATTTTTCAATGCGTGCTGTATCATAATGATAATCCATTTTTACTCTACCATAAAGTTGCCATTCTAAACCGGGCTTTCCAAAAACTGGTTTTGATTCTTTTGCTACAAATTGAGGAGTTATTTTTTCAGTTTTTGTCTCAACCTGCTTAAGTTTCCCCTGAAGTGTCTCAATTAAAGCCTGCATAGAAGCCATTTGTTGTTGCATAGCAGCCATTTGCTGTTTTAAAGCCTCAATTTGAGCTTTGAGATCCTCTGGTGTCTCTTCAGCAAGAGAGGTTTTAACAAATACACTTCCAATCATTAAAGCTGGTAATAAAACCTTTGCAATGCTTTTCCGCTTCATAGCACCACCCCCCTTTTAAAGGTTTATGTGATTTAGGTTACATAATTTTTTGTTTTTCAAAATTTTTAAAGAAATTTTTCACAATTAAATGTGCTTTTTTCCTTACAACTCTAATGCTTTTTAAGCTTTTAACCTAAAAATAAAAGACCAATCCCATATAAAAATTTTCACAAAATCCATTTTTTTAACTTTTAAAGATTTTGGAGTATATTAATTTATTGAATTCTCAGGATCAGGAATTAATTTCTTTATACCATGCATTTTTTAAGAAAAGAGGCTGAGTTCAAACTAAAAGCAGATATTGAGCCAAAAGGAGATCAACCAAGAGCGATAGAAGAATTAGTAAAAGGTGTTAAAAGTGGGTTAAAGCATCAGGTTTTGCTTGGTGTTACTGGCTCAGGGAAAACTTTTACCATGGCTAATGTAATTGTAAGAGTAGGAAAACCCACCCTCATTGTTGCTCCCAATAAAACTCTTGCAGCTCAGCTTTACAATGAATTTAAAAAACTTTTTCCTGAAAATGCTGTGGAATATTTTGTTTCCTATTATGACTACTATCAGCCCGAGGCTTATGTTCCCATAACTGACACTTATATTGAAAAAGATGCCTCTATTAATGATTTCATAGACAGACTAAGACATTCAGCAACTGCTGCTGTTCTTTCAAGAAGGGATGTAATCGTTGTAGCAAGTGTTTCATGCATTTATGGTTTGGGCTCTCCTAATGAGTATTTTCAAAAACATCTTTATTTAAGAGTTGGAGATAAAATAAGAAGAGATGCTCTTTTAAGAGCACTTGTAACCATGCATTATGAAAGAACCGAGATGGATTTCACACGAACTACTTTTAGAGTAAGAGGTGATATAATTGAAATCTTTCCTTCCAATGAAGAAAAAAGGGCTGTGAGAGTAAGTCTCTGGGGAAATGAAATAGAAGAAATAAAAATAATTGATCCCTTTAGAGGTAAAACCCTTGGAAAAGTAAATAGTATCGTAATTTTCCCTGCAAGCCATTATGTTACTTCAGAGGATAAACTTAAATGGGCAATAGAGGAAATTAAAAAAGAGCTTAAAGAAAGAGTTGAATACTTTAAAAGTAAAGGGCTTTATCTTTTTGCAGAAAGACTTGAAAAAAGAACTCTTTACGATTTAGAACTTCTGGAAGAAGTTGGTTATTGTAAAGGTATTGAAAATTATAGCAGATACTTAGATGGAAGGAAGCCTGGTGAACCTCCCTATACCCTTTTAGATTACTTTCCCGATGATTTTCTTATTTTTATAGATGAAAGTCATATAACCATTCCTCAGTTAAGGGGAATGTATAGAGGTGATAGAAGCAGAAAAGAGACACTTGTAGAATATGGGTTCAGACTTCCTTCTGCACTTGACAACCGTCCTCTTACTTTTGAAGAATTTGAAGAGAGGGTTAATCAGGTTATCTATGTTTCAGCAACCCCAGGAGATTACGAAATAGAAAAAGCAGAAGGAAGGATTATAGAACAAATCATCCGCCCAACAGGACTTCTTGATCCAAAAGTAGAAGTAAGACCCTCTGAAAATCAAGTAGAAGATCTTTATTTTGAAATAAAAAAAAGAGTAGAAGACAAAGAAAGAGTTTTAGTGTGCACTCTTACCAAAAGACTTGCAGAAGAATTGACAGATTATTACAAAGAGCTTGGTATAAAAGCATGTTACATGCATTCCGATTTAAAAACCCTGGAAAGAGCAAGAATTATAAGAGATTTGAGAAAGGGAGTTTATGATGTTTTAATAGGAATAAATCTTTTAAGAGAGGGGCTTGATCTTCCTGAAGTTTCTTTAATAGCCATACTTGATGCTGATAAGGAAGGATTTTTAAGATCTGAAAGAAGTCTTATCCAAATGATAGGAAGAGCTGCAAGAAATGTTAATGGAACAGCTATACTTTATGCACAAACTGTTACTCCTGCTATGAAAAAGGCAATTGAAGAAACTGAAAGGAGAAGAAAGATTCAAGAGGAATACAATAAAAAACATGGTATTACTCCGAAAAGTGTGGTAAAATCTTTGGATGATCCACTTATGAGAATGGTTGAAGCTGACTTTGTGGATTTAGAAAAGATAGTTGAAGTTACAGAAACCTTTGAAAGCTTAGAAGCCTTGAGAGCTGAGATTGAAAAAGTTGAAAAGGAAATGAAAAAAGCAGCAAAAAATTATGAGTTTGAAAAAGCTGCCATCTTAAGAGACCGTCTCTTCTCTTTAAAACAACTTGCCATGCAATGGAGCTAAACTTTTAACTTATGCCAAGACTTCCAAAAACCAACCCAAGAGCAGTTGCTTTAAAAATCCTTATTCGTTGGGAAAAAGGGAAACCCCTTCTGGATGAAATCCTTTCCCAAGTTTTAACTAAGAGCGTGCTTCCCGATGAAAGAGACAGAGCTCTTGTTGGAGAACTTGTAAATGGAGTGGTAAGGTATCTCTATTACATAGATTTTGTTATTTCCCGTTTTTCAGAACATCCGTTAGAAAAAATGGATGCAGAAGTGAGAAATATTCTGCGTCTCGGGACTTATCAAATAATTTATACCAGAATGCCAGAAAGGGTTGCTCTTGCTGAAAGTTTAAAAATTCTCTCACATAGGAAAAGAGGACAATGGATAAAAGGATTAGTTAATGCAATTTTACACAAAGTTGCAGAAAGTAAAAACAATCTTCCTGAACCCCCAGATTTTAATCCAGTATTTTATCTATCTATAAAGTATTCTTTTCCTGAGTGGCTTGTAAAAAGATGGCTTGATAGATTTGGCTTTGAAGAAACAGAAAAACTTCTTTCAGCAAGTAATGACCGCCCTCCTTTAGTAATAAGAGTAAATATTTTAAAAGTAAGTAGAAACAACTTTTTAACCTTTTTGCAAAAAGAAGAAGTTCCACAGGCTAAAGCCTGTCCCTATAGCCCTGCAGGAATTATTTTGGATGGATTTAGAGGTAAAGTTACAGAATTAAAAGCTTATCATTTTGGGTGGATAAGTGTTCAGGATTCTGCAAGCCAGCTGGTTACTTTTCTTTTAAATCCAAAACCAGGAGAAAAAATTCTTGATGCCTGTGCAGGAGTTGGAGGAAAAACCACACACATTGCTGAACTTATGCAAAATAAAGGAACTATATGGGCTTTTGATCTTTATCCCTGGAGACTTGAAAAATTAAAGGAAAACTTCCAAAGACTTGGTCTTAAAGAACCAAAAGTTTTTCAGGGAGATGTGGTAAAAGAACTTCCCAAGCTAAAAGCTCCTCTTTTTGATAGAATTCTTATTGATGCTCCATGCACAGGAACAGGTGTAATAAGAAAACATCCAGATATAAAATGGGCAAGAAAAGAAGAAGACTTTGTAAAAATTCCAGAAAAACAGCTTAGACTCCTTGAAGGGCTTTCTTCTTTTCTTAAACCTAAAGGAATTATGGTTTATGCAACCTGCAGTTTAGAACCAGAGGAAAATGAAAAAGTTATAGAAAAATTTTTAAGTAATCATCCTGAATTTGAATTAGAAAACCCTTTAATTGTGTTTGAAAAGACTTGTGAAAAGAAAATTAAAGAACTTGTTGAAAATAACCTTTATCTCAAGACCTTTCCTCATAAACACAATCTTGATGGTTTTTTTGCTGTAAGACTAAGAAAATTAAAGTAATTAAGGAGGTTTCGATGGAATCTTTGTTAGAACCTGTTAAAAACTTAACAGAATACCTAAACTATGTAATATTCGGAATTCCTCTTTATAAAATAGTTTTAGCATCATTAGTTCTTCTTCTTTCTCTTTTTTTAAGAAAATTTTTTATTTTGGTAGTGGTAAGATTTATAGAACGCTTAGCAAAGAAGAGTTCTACTGAGTTAGATGACCTTCTTATAAGTATTACTTCCAAACCTCTTAGTTTTTTAATTATAATTGTCGGTTTATTTGTAGCTTTTCTAATACTTGGAATGGAACACAGCATAATTGCCAAACTCATTAAAAGTCTGATTATTATCGTTATTTCTTGGACTTTGTATAATCTTGTGGTGGGGCTAAGCAATTATATCTACAAATTTACAGAAAAATTTGGAGAGGAAATAGCAAAAGAACTCGGAAGTTTTTTAATAAAGCTTTTTAAAATTTTCGCTGTGGGAATTGGAGTTCTTGCTATTCTTCAGGAATGGGGAATAAACATAAGTGCTGTTATTGCTTCTTTGGGACTTGGTGGTCTTGCTTTTGCCCTTGCTGCCAAAGATACAGCAGCAAATCTCTTTGGTGGATTAACAGTTCTTGTAGATAAAACCATGAAGGTGGGAGATTGGATAAAAATAGGTGATGTAGAAGGAATTGTAGAAGATATAGGATTAAGATCAAGTAAAATAAGGAGTTTTGAAAAAAGCTTAATTGTTATCCCCAATCAAATACTTGCCAACCAATCCTTAGAAAATTTTTCCAGAAGAAATGTTAGAAGAATAAAAATGGTTATAGGAGTAACCTACAACACAACAAGAGAACAAATGGTTAAAATACTTAATGAAATTAGAGATATGTTAAAAAATCACCCAAGAATTGCCAAAGATCAACTTTTAATGGTCTATTTTACAGACTTTGGGGACAGTTCTTTAAATATTTTTATTTACTGCTTTACAAATACTGCTAAATGGGAAGAATATTTGGCTATAAGGGAGGATGTAAATTTAAAGATTATGGAAATTATTGAAAGAAATGGTGCTTCCTTTGCATTTCCAAGCACATCAATATATGTGGAAAAACTGCCTAATTTCTGGAATAAAAAAGAGGCTTAGCTAAATCCTATTTCTAAAAATTTTTCTTTAATAACTGCACCCTTTATCTCTTTGTTTAGCAATACTCTCGGAAGGAAAAAGTGCTTCTTGTGATTTCCAATTTTAATAATTAAATCCTCATCCTTTTGATAAACTTCAAGCTCTTCCTGTGGAACCTCTTTTAAAGCTAACTTTAAGATGTATTCTCCATTCTTTTCCAGAATTTCAAAAGGCTTATCCTTGTAAAATACCTCAGCAGGGTTTTTGTCCTGATAAATTCTTTTCCCAAATTTCTTTAGTTTTTCATAACCCAAGATTTCTTCGTAAAGCTGTGGAATCATAAAAATGGGGGTTGGCTCAAAGCTTTTTGCAATTCTTTCTACATATTTTCTTTGGATTTCGTAAAAAGGACTCCCCTTTTCAGCTACCCGATTTATAAAAACCCCATCAACAGGGAAACCAAAAAGATGAAGATAGGTAAAGGCTTTTTCTGTCTCCTTTATTACCATTTTTTCAGGATTAACAACCAGCCTTACTGAAGAAACTTGACTATTTTGCAAAAGATAATAAAGGTTATACACCTGTCTAAAAAGATCCTCTAATGCATCATAGGTCTCCTCTTCTGGAAGGGGTATATCAGTAACTACTCTGGCTGCAGGTCTTATAAACTTCATAAGTTTCCTCTGTAAAGGAAGTATTTTGGTTATCCACCAGCTTGCTGCATCTGGAAGGCTTAAAAACCTTAAAGTCTCTCCTGTTGGTGCAGAATCAACAATAATAACATCAAATTTTTTATCTTCTACATGTTTGTTTATCCACAAAAACGAGGAAACTTCTTCCATACCAGGCAAAACTGACATCTCTTCAGCTAAAATCTCATCTATCCCTTGCCATTTAAGAAGACTTTTTAAATATTCCTTTAAAATTCCCCAAAATTTTTCTATTGAGTAATAAACATCTATTTCTTGGGCATAAAAGTTACTAAAAATTTTTTTTGGCTCTGGCCCTACATCTTCCTCTAATACATCAGAAAGTGAATGAGCAGGATCAACAGAAACCACTAAGACTTTTTTACCAAGCTCTGAGAGATAAGTACCTGTTGCTGCTGAAAGGGTGGTTTTCCCTACTCCTCCCTTTCCTGTAAAAAGAATTATTCGCATTTAAACCTTAACTCTTTTCAACCTTTACTTTTTTAATTTCTTTTTTGCCTTTTTCCAGTTCTTCAATCCTCTTTTCTATCACACTTTTTAAGGCAAGCAGTATTTCTTTTCTTGCATTTTTAATATGTTTTTTACTTTCTTCTGGAACAAAAGAAAACATTTCTTCAATAAAAGCATCCCAAGCTTGAGCCAAATGCTCTATCCATTTATGTCTCATTCAATTTTCACCTCCTTTTTACTGGAATAGGTAAAGCCGGCGATGGGATTCGAACCCATGCCCTGCTGATTACGAATCAGCTGCTCTACCGCTGAGCTACGCCGGCTTATACTTATAAATATAAATTCTTATTTTAAAAATGGCAAACCAAAATTTTTAGCCTGAAAGATACTTCTCTTTTATTCTTTTTATAATGATGTGAGCTGAATTAAAGGCTTTCATTATGCTTCCTTGCTTTAAAGCTATATCTCCAGCTAAGAAAACCTTTGGTAAATTGGTCTCAAAAAACTCATCCATTAACGGCTCTCCTTTTCCATCAAATTCAATTCCTATCCTTCTCAAAAAATTTTTAGGAGTAGTTCCTCCTAAGCAATAATAAATGAGATCATATATTTCCTTTTTTCCATCTTTAAAAAAAACTTTTACTCTATCATTATAGGATTCTATCTTTTCTATATCTGTTGCCATAAGGAGCGTTAATCTCCCCTGCTTTTTTCTTTTTTCCAAGTTTTTCAAATTAATTTCGTTTATTCTAAAAAACTGAGGTCTTCTATAAGAAAGAAAAACTTGATTTGCTTCACAAAGAGCACATGCAACCTCTGCTGCTGTATTCCCTCCTCCAACTACTAAAACTTTCTTATTTTTGGGTATCTCAAGAGGAGGTTCTAAAAACACCTTATCTTCAAGTTCCTTAGGTATTGGATAGGATGGTCTATTGGGTTTCCCAAAAATACCTATAGCTATAACTACATATTCTGATAAAAACTCTGGTTTATCTTTTACAAAAATTTCATATTCTCCATTCCTTTTTTTAATTTCTGTAACTTCAGATTTTAACCTGATATCCAGCTTCCATTTCTTTACCCAATTTTCTATTCTCTGAAGAAATTCTTCTTTGGTCTCTGTTTCAAAGGAACATATCCCTAATGGTTTTATATCCTCTTTTCTAAAATTTGCGTCCACTCTTTTGCCTGGTTTATAAAATTTTACTATGGTGTTACAAATACATTCTGATCTTTCCAGAACCACTACAGGTTCTATATTATTAGCCTTTGCTTCTATAGCTACTGCAATACCTGCTGGTCCTGCGCCGATAACAGCAATCTTAACCTTCTCCATAAAATCCTCCGGCTAATTCAAGTCTATCCCACCTGAGAAATTAAACCTCTTTCATTTTTAAAGAAATAAAAAGCATACATCTATCTCTATATGGACAGTAGCCCTGAGGATTTTTACATCCTCTTTTTAGTTCTATATATTCTTTAAACTTCTCACACCAAACTTTCTCATTTCTGTTTTTTTCTTCATTTTTATTATCTCTCGATTCCATCTTTTTACTTACTTTAAACTTCTAACCATGATTCAGAAAATATAGTTTCTCCTGTTAAAACCTTAACGGTCTTGTATATTTCAGTTTCCTTAGGTGAAAGCTTTTGAGTATCTATTTCTTCTCCTTCCATTATCCTATGCACAAGTGAAACCCATTGAGGATGTTTACCCTTAGCAATTTCTATCAGTTCTTTATCGTATATGTCAAGTATTGCACTATAAAGATTGTATTTCATAAGCATCATAAGCATAACTCTGTTTAAATAAGGCCTTAAATGAGGAGCTACTCCATTGGAAACATTTGAAAGGCCAACAATTGTTTTAACTCCTGGTGTAACTTCTTGAAGCATGGAAAGAAAGTTAAGAATCTCTCTAATCTGTTGAGCTCCAAGAGTTATAGGGGTAAGAACAGGATCAACCCATATTTTTTCATTTGGTATATCGTATTCATTAAGTTTTCCTACCAGATCCACTGCAAGGGAGGCTCTTTCATTGGCATCTCTTGGAAGCCCTGATTCTCCCCATAAAAGTGCAACCACATCACAACCGGTTTCAGCAGCAAAAGGTGCAAGTCTGTTTAGTCTTTCAGGATGAATAGTAATGGAATTTATAAGTGCTTTTGAGGGCTGTTTTGAAACCTTAAGCCCTGCTATCATTGCATCTGGATTTGTAGTATCAAGTGAAATAGGAATATCTACCACCTCTTCAACAATTCTTACAATCCAAGGTGCCAGTTCTTGAGCATCCTTTTTTGCTGGTCCTATATTTAAATCCAAATACTCTGCTCCAAGTTCAGCACTTTCCTTAGCCATCTTTTGAATAGGCTGTGCTTGGCGTTCTTTTATGGCCTTCCCTATTCTTTTTGACATTATATTGATATTTTCAGCTATACAGACCACTTTGTGGTTGCCTTCTTCTTTTTTTTCTTTTTCTTTCTTAACTGCTTGTTTTTCCTCCTCTACCACTTCTATCCTTTCAGTTTTTTTTTCTTTTTTTAATTCTTCAGTAAAATTTTTAAAAAAAGCTGGTATCCCACTTGCTTCTCTTGGCCCTACAATAATTTCCCACCCAGGCAATTCCTCCTCAAGTTCTCCTTTTATACCAGCTAAGTATCCGGGAATAATGAGCTTTCTGTGTTTAATTTTTTCTTCAATTCCACATTTTTTAATAAACGGAGCTATGGTATCAGCTCCAAACTTACCAGCTGCCCAAGCTGTAAGAACTGATAAACCATCTGTATCTTTTATAAGAAGCCAGGTTGGAACCCTGCTTGCTTCAATTTCACCATTTACAATAAAATAAGTAAGAGCAAAGTTACAAGTTATAGCAACTAAAGAGTTCTCGTCAGGACCGTTTATAGGATAAATACCCTCTTCCACAACAAGTGGTTTTTGAGGATCTGTATAGATATTCATTCTTTCTACTAAGAGATTAAACAAAGCTTCTGGCTTTAGATCCGAAAGAATAATGATGCTACTGTATTTACAAATGAGTGCACTTGCAATGAGTGCCTCAAAAAGATAAGAACTTGTATAGCGGTATGGGAAAGTTATAACCGGAAAACCAAAAGGTTTAAATCTATTCTTAACAGCTGTTTTTCTTATAATTATCAAATCTTCAAAAAGCTCTCTTACTCCTTGAGAACCAGGATCAAGAACAAGCTTTCTTAAACCCTTTTTTAAAGCCTTTTCAGATAATTTAGAAATTTCATCTAAGCTCTCACCTATTATGGTAAGAGGTGCTTGAGTCTCAATAGAAAGCTTAGAAAGTTCCTCAAAATTTTGAGAACCGGCACCGTAGATCAAGGGTTTAAAATCTCCGCATACTTCTATAGCCTCTCTTAGTATTTTAGTCTCTGAAGATGCTAGAACTAAAGCCACCCAGGGGAGTTCACTTCTTACTTTTCTGGTAATTTCTACCAGTTTACCCCCGTTTTCTTCATCTTGTAGAAATAAAATCTCAGGTTTAAGGGTAATTCCTACCCTTTCCCATTTCAGTTTTTTATAAAGCTCTATTCTCCTTAAAATTTCTTCTTCTTGCATTTTTGTTGAGATAAAAGTTCCTATAAGTGGAGGATTTTCAAAGCGTTTATCGTGTCTGAAAAGGACACTTTCTCCACCCAGAAAATAGGTATATTCACCTCCGCCGAGTTCTACTTTTTTTACAGGTGGAGCTGAAGCTTCAGCAATTTCTTCTTTAACTGCAGGGTCAACATAAGGACAGGCATTTATATCTGCCTGACCCGCAGCCACCTTCATAGCAAATGCCATACAGGTAGAAAATCCACATTCCTTGCAATTTGTCTTAGGTAATTTTTTTAAAATCTGAATCCCTGTAAGACCCATTTATACTTCCCCTTTTAAAATTTACATAATAGGTGGTAATTTAAGCACTGGATGGTTTACTTTTTTTATCCAGTTAATAAGTTCTTCCTCTGTATTAACCGTGGTCTCATCTGCAATTTTTTCCAGAAAATCTGGAACACCCAATTCTTCTGCTCTTTTCTGGAGTCTTTCTCTTAACTCTTCTTTTAACATCTTGGGCATCCAAACAATTCTTAAAAATCCATCTTCTGCAGAAATAAACTTTTTGGAAGTAATGTATTGTTTGGAAATACCTAAAAATCCCGGAGTTACATTTCCTCCACCTATCATTCCTGCAAGAGTAGAAAATTTAAATCCAATTGGTGTTTCTTTAGTAAACTCTCTATTTACTATGATTATTCCATTAGATCTTGCAGAGACAGCTGCAATGGCTTCCATACAACCACATACAGTCATCGGATTATTGACTATACTATACAAACTAACTCTATCTACTGTACCTTTGGAAGCTTTTTTAATAAACTCATTTACCCCTTCAAATTGACCCAATTTCAAATCAATAGGCTTTCCTTTTAAAATTGGCTGATTTGGTCCAGCAGGATTGATCTGATAATAAGCCTTTCCATCAAGCCAGCTATAAGCTCCGCAAGGGCCTCCTCTTTCAGGAGTAATTACACAAACATGGGTAGGTGCAAAACTCTGACATAAAGTGCAGGAATAAAATACATCTACATTCTCATCAACCATATCTGCAAGCCTTGCATCTCTTTTTTCATATACACCTTTAGCCATTTCCAATATTTCTTTCACCCTCTCCTCATCTGTATAGATTGTAACCTGACACTTGTCTACTATTGCACTAAAATCCTGTTTAATTCTGGCATACAAAATCTTCCCAATGTGTTTAAAAAGAAAACCCTTTTCAACAGCCTGTTTGCTAACTCTAATCCATACTATGTTCCTCTGCCCTATATGCATAATCCCTTGAGCATAGTTGATGAAATAATGAAACTGTCTTTCAATAATGGGTTCAAAATCTTCTTGCATATTTGCACCAGCTACTTTCACCACTATAGCAAGAGGCACTCTATAAGGTGGGCCCTTTTCATCAATTTTGGGAAGGTCAGAAATTTCAGGGCCTACAACCTCTATTTCACCATCTTTTATATCTTCAAAAGATGTAGATATTAAAAGTTCTACTGCAGGGCTTTTCCCTCCACCACATTCTAAAAACAGATCTTCTTTTCTAACTCTTTCTCCTTCAAAAGCAGGTGCATAAGCTACAGGAACATCTATTTTTGTTGTAGCAACTTTAACTCCTCTTACAAAAAGTGCTTTTTCAACAATTTCCTCATGAGGCACTTTTGATACCAGATGTTCATAAGTGCAAACTCCGTAAGGTTTAATTTCTGGCAATTCCCAGTCAGAAATGGTTGGAAATCCCCAATTCATTGCTCCAGCTGCATTTGCAGCCCACTCTTCCGAAGGAGGTCCAAAAGCAATTACAAAAGCATAGGTTCTATCTTTGTTAAAAAGCAGATTATTTATATAATCTCCTGGTTTTATCCCTCCAAAGGACATGGCAACTCTGCAAGCAAAACCGATAGCAAAAACTACACTTGTGTAATCTGGACCAAAGGGTATCAGTCTTACAGGCCAACCGAGTTGAATTCCTGCTTCTTTAAGTAGGTAGGGCATATAAATGCCATTTGTTTGATCATGCATAAAAACATAAAGTGATCTTTCAAGGAGTTCTTGAGTTATCTTTTTTGCTGTTTCTTTATCAGAAGGAGAGCCAAGTAAAACTGCAAAACCAGGAGCTGTCCCATCAACAAACTCAACCCCTCTTTTTCTAAAGATAACATCGTCTGCTGCTCCAAGCCAAATGTTTTCTTCTGTAGGCTCTTCAGTTTTTGTATATAAATCAGGTTTTTCCAAATAGTTTATAGCCTCAATTATTTCTTCTGCAAAAAAAGTGGCCATTCCTGCATCAAGTGCTGGACCTAAGTACGGAAGACTATGCTTCTCAGAAGGAACTTTAGGTAAAAGCTTTTTAGCTTCCTGTAAAATCTCTTCACAATCACCAAGCCTCTTTACTGGATAACCCAGTATGGCATAAATAACAGGTAAATAATAAGCTGTATTGGGAAATCCTATCTCAGTAGATTTCCCAAATTTTTTTACAGCGGATTCATATTTTTCCCATGCTCTTTCTATAATTTTATGTGCACCTTTTATAGCTACACTAAAAATTATCTTAGACATTTCTTTATCACTCCTTTCTTTAATTTGCCATCAAGAGATCAAAAAACGATTGACAAAGTTCTATAGCTTTAGGGTGTCTCATTATCAACAAATCTCCTCCAGCAAGAGAAAGCACTATTGCTGTAATTGCTTCCATCAGCACACCTCTTGTTTCCTGCTCTCCAAAAATATCATCTGTAGGTAGTTGTGCCTCTTTGGTTGCCCAGACCTCTCTTCCAACAGCACATACAAAAGGAGATTGTAAAGTCGTATCATTGTAATACAAAGCTGCAATCCTTATTCTCTCCATCACCGAATAGGCATACTCAATTCCATACCCCAATGCACCTATAGAAGGATCCATTATTATCTTATCTAAGGGTAATCCCATGTTTTCAAGAAGTATGTTAAGCTGTTTTGCCAAATTAACATCTATAGGACTTGATGCAATTACAGGTAAATTATATCCCATTGCAACAGCTGCCAGAGTTCTGTAATTACTCTCCAAGAGAGGTCCTATTGCTATTCCTTTTCCTCCTATTAACTCTGCAACTTCTTTTATTATTTTTACATCCTTTTCAGAATTGCCAGAGCCCCATATAATAATAGGCACATCAACTGAATCTGTCACTTTTTTTACCACTTGTTTAGCATGCTCGGCATCAAGATTTAAGTAATTGGGATCTGTTCCTTGTAAATAAAGACATATAGCCTCTGCACCATAAACTTCAACACACTTTTTTGCCCAAAGAGCTGGATCATGAAAAACATCAGAAAAATATTTAGCCAAACTTTCAGGCCAGTCTTCTGGTTTAACATCCAAAATTTCCATAGCAATTTTTACTCCGTTCCCCATATGCCCTTCAAAAAGATAAAAAGGTAAACAGGTCTCTCCTCCAACTTTTAAACTTCTTTCTCCCCCTCCTATTACAACCTCTCTTATCTTTTCAGTGGTAACATCCTTATAAAGACTTTCAGAAATATTTTTAGCTCTCTCTGATAAAGGTCTGTAAATATTGGTAGGCTCAGCTTTTGCTATTTGTTCTATTTTTGTTTTTTTCTCTTCTTTTTTTACTGATATAACTTTCTCTTCAACCTTTAATTCTTCTTTTTCTTCTTTCAATTCTTTTTCTTCCACAAAAATTGTTTTATTAAACAACTCTGTTTCAAGCCTTTCTATTCCCTCTTCCAGCTGTTCAATCCCTGCATGAAGACTCTTTAAACCCAGTCTCAGGTCTGATAAAATATCAATCAGGCTTTTTAAAAGCTCTTTTTCATTTTGCATTCTATCCTCCAGAAATTATAAAACTTATTCAACAAATTTTTGGTCTAGGGTAAAGCTTTGCCCTCTTTACAATTTCAGGAACAATAAATTCCCATCCAATTGCCATGATATGGACCCCGCTAACACCAGGATTTTCTTTAACTCTTTCTATAATTTCCACCGCAATATTAATCCCTTCTTCTTTTTCATCTTTTGCAGATTCCATTCTCCTTATCAGCTCGTCTGGAACCTCTATTCCAGGAACTTTGTTCTCTTTCATATATTTAAGCATTTTTAAAGATTTGGGCGGAGCAATACCAGCAAGTATGTAAACTTTTTCTAATATACCTAAATCTTCACACAATCTTATAAACTTTTCAAATCTCTCTAAGTTGTAAACTATCTGAGTTTGAATAAATCTTGCTCCTGCCTTTATTTTTTTTGCCAATCTTATCGGTCTAAACTCTAATGGATCGGCAAAGGGGTTTTCCACTGCTCCTATAAAAAAATAAGGATGTTTCCCTTTAACTTCTTTTTTATTAAAAAATCTACCTTCAGAAAGATTTTTTGCTAAGCTAATTAGCTGAATTGAATCTAAATCAAAAACAGGCTTTGCTTGCGGATGATCTCCCAAGCTTACATAATCTCCTGTTAGGCACAAAATATTTTTAACTCCCAGAGCTGAAGCTCCCAGCAAATCAGATTGAATGGCTATTCTATTTCTGTCTCTGCAGGTAATATGCATTACAGGTTCAATATTTTCTTTTTGTAAAATAACTGCTCCTGCAAGGCTTGACATTTTAACCGTAGCCCTTGGTGAATCTGTAATGTTAACTGCATCCACATAGCCTTTTAACCACCTTGCCTTTTCTTTTATCAACTTAGGATCTGCATTCTTAGGAGGCTCTATTTCTGCAGTAACTGCAAATTGACCTGATTCCAACACTTTTTGAAGATTAGTTTTTATTTCCAACTCTCAACCCCTCTCTCAATTCTCTTATTCCTTCACCATAAAGACTTCTCCAATCTTTTGCTTCCCATATTTCCATTAATTTTTCGAGTTTTCCTCTTTTTTTAAGCCTTTTTATAATTTGATACCACACACAGGGTAACCCTTTTCTTACTTCACATACTCCATTTTTAGATCCACCACATGGCCCATTAAGCATATTTTTAGGACATCTTGTTATTGGACAAAGCCCAGCAGTATAACCTACTATACAATCTCCGCAAGCCCTACATTTTTCAATACAAATACCTTCTCTTAACTCTGCACCCAAAAATAAAGTATTCATTCCTGGATATACTTCTATTTCAGAATAAATATCCGCTATTAAATTAACCCCCACTCCGCAACTCAATGTTACTACTGCCTTAACCTCTTTTATTAAATCATTTATACCTTTCACATATCGAAGTTCACACAGTCTAATTAATGTTTTTTCTAAAATTTCTATGGATTTCCCCAAGTCTCTCATTTTGTTTTTTATCTCTTCGGCAAGCCTTTTTACTGCATCTCCACCAGATGTTGCACAGCCATAAGGACATTCCTGACATCCCAGCACAAGAATTTTATCATGTTCCTCTATATAGCTCAAAATTTCTTCTAATGGCTTTCTTTTGATTACTATCATCCGGCTTTTCTCCTTAATTAATTGACCGATTTTCTAAAATTTCAAAAAATCCAGATTTATGAATAGAAGAAATATATCTTTTTTCATCAAGAGTTCTTCTCATAGCCATATCATAAAAAATCCTTGGCCTTAACTGATCAATGCCGAGTTTTTTTCTTTTTTGCTTAATTCTATCTATTATAATCCCTGAAAACTCACTTGCTGTTTTTGCAAATCTAATAGATCCTCCGAAATACTTTTCTACTTCTTCAAAAAGAAATTTGTTTGTTTTTTTGTTTTCCACGATTAAATTTCCAGGATCAAAAACAACCTGTAATCCGCTTGAAACAAAACACATTATCGTAGATAAAGCTTTTTCATTCACCCACTGAGGCAAACATATTATAACAGGAAGCTCACATATATCTTTACCCAACCCGCCAGTATTAACCATTTCTGTTAAAACTGTAAGAACTCTTGAGTTAGACACACAGGATCCCGTATTCAACACAGGCGGACATCCTATTGCTTCAAGGACTTCTCTTAATCCTTCACCAGCAAGTTGAGACGCCTCTGGAACTAAGAGTCCTGCCATACCAAGTTTAATCGCAGAACAACCTGTAGAGAAAACAAGCACATTATTACTTATTAGCTCCTTTGCCAGCTCTACTTGAACATTTTCATTCACTCCAAATTGATCACAACCTGAAATTAGTGCTATACCCAAAATTTTTCCGTTAATTATATTTTCATTTAAAATACTTAATCCTGCCCTAAATCTTCCTCCCATAACATACATAAGAGCCTCTGCACTAAATCCTGAAATTGCCTCAATTGCTTCATCAGGAATATAAATCCTTGTTGAATCTCTTTTAGAATATCTTGAAACAGCAATCTTTAAAATTTCCTTTGCACTTTTTAAAGGATATTTTCTGTTAAATTCAACACAAATAGCACCCTCCATCAGGGATATCGGATTTGTGGTGATAACTGCCGTGTGAAACCTATTTGCTACTTGCACCACATTTGGTATAAGTCTTCCTATTATTGCTTCCACCGCTCCTGTAGCAATAACTGCTTCTTGATAAGCAAATGAACCAGCAACAGGGAAACCCTTTCTCATTAAAATTTCATTTCCTGCACAACCCAATCCAACGAGATTAACACCCTTTGCACCTGCCTTTTTAGCCAGTTTGAGAATTTCTAAATCCTTGGAAGCCTGTATCAAAGCCTCAGCAACCAAAGGATCCTCTTCACAGACTACAACATTTACCATATCTTCACGAATAACCTCTTTACCTATGTTAACCTGCGCTCTAACTGGTTGAGGAGTACCTAAAAGGATATCTTGCAATTCTGTGGCTATCATTGAAGCACCCCAACCATCAGCAAGGGCACACCTTAGAGATGCAAACAAAATATTTTTATAATATTGATCAACCCCTAAGGAAGTTCTGTAAATAAGCTCTGCAATCTCTCTGTCAATACCTCTTGGCATAACCTCATATTTTCTCCACTTTTCAATTAAAGTCTTAGGAGCTCTGTGAGCCAAAATTAACTCTCCTTTTTGTTGAAAAAAGATTTTACTAATTTTGTCTACAACCTCATTTAATATCTCCTCTTCTGATTTTTCCAGATTAATTCCTAACGCATAAGCAAACATTTTTAGCTTTCTTTTGTCTCTGAATTTAAACGGAATTTCTCCTTTAACGATATCGTTTAAAGTCTCTACTATAGATTTTGCGTAATCTGCTTGTGCTGAAACTCCTGCTGCAACTAATCTTGCAAAATTTCTCGCAGAAACTAAACTTGCATCTGCTCCACAAATCCCTTTTAATTCTTCTACCCCCTCAACAACTTTGCAAGGGCCCATATTACAAACTCTGCAAATCACTTCTCCTTTATCTACCTCGCCAATTTTGGTCTTTTCTGCTCTTTTTAAAACTGTATATAAATCGGAAAATTCTCTGTGTAATCTGTCATAAAGTTTTCCCAGAGTTTTATTGTAAAAACCGATTTTTATCTCTTCTGCAGATTCTATCTCAGCTGGTTTAGAAACTTCTGATTTTTCTTCCATTTCCGGTTCAATCTCTATCTTTTCTATCTTTATCTCCACACTTTCCTCTTTTTCCTCAACAAATTTCAAAGCTTCAAATTCCTTAGAGATCATCTTATGAAGTTTTTCAAGTGCTTCTTTGTTGATGTTAAGAATATCTTTTTCTAACTTGCTCAGCCCTTTTTCTAATACTACCATACCTGATTTAAGAGCCTTTATACCTGTTTTTAAACTTAAAAATATTTCTCTTAATTCTTTTGTTGAATTTTTATTTGACATTTTTCCTCCTTCTTTTTGAAAAATAAGACCTTTTATTCTACTTCATTTGGAAGACCGTTCCACATTTTTGCTGCTTCAAGGGTATTTTTCATAAGCATGGTAATGGTCATAGGTCCAACTCCACCCGGGACAGGAGTAATAGCTTTTGCCTTTTCCTTAACATTTTCAAAATCTACATCTCCACAAAGAATAGCTTTTCCTTCTGGTGTAGTTCCAATCCTATTTACACCTACATCAATTACCACTGCTCCATCCTTTACCATATCAGCAGTAACAAATTTGGGTTTCCCCACAGCTACAATTAAAATATCTGCTCTTTTTGTATGAGAGGCTAAATCTTTTGTTCTTGTGTGGCAAACTGTTACAGTTGCATTGCCCACAGTCTTTCTTTTCTGCATAAGAAGATTTGCTATGGGTTTCCCCACAATATTGCTTCTCCCCACAACAACAACCTCTGCTCCTTCAACCTGGCATCCAATTTTTTCCAAGATTACCAAGATACCATAAGGTGTGCATGGTAAAAAACAGGGTTCTCCTATAACCATTTTTCCTACATTAACTGGATGAAAGCCATCTACATCTTTTCTGGGATCTATGGCACTTATTACTCTTCTTTCATTTATGGATTTCGGTAAAGGGAGCTGAACCAGTATCCCATGAATTCTCAAATCTTTATTGTATTTATCAATAAGCTTTATCAACTCATCTTCTGAAGCACTTTCAGAAAGTCTTTCTTCCACAGAATAAAATCCGAGTGCTTGAGCTACCTTTTGTTTCCCTTTAACATAAGAAATTGAAGCTGGATCATCTCCTACTAAAATAGTAACAAGTCCAGGAACAATATCATATTTTTCTCTCAATTCTTCAACCTCTTTCTTAATCTTTTCTCTTATCTCCTGAGCTATGGATTTTCCATCTATAATTCTTGCTACCATTTTACTTCCTCCTTATTAGAAAAGACCTTTTACTTTTCCTGTATCTAAATCCACATCAATTCTCCTGTAAGCTGGGTCTGAACCTGTTCCAGGCATAAGTTTTATTTCTCCAGCCACAGGCACTATAAAACCCGATCCCCTGTATATAAGAACATCTCTTATTCTCAGTTGCCACTCCTTAGGAACCCCTTTTTTCCCAGGGTCATCGGAAAGAGAAAGATGAGTTTTTGCCATACAAATAGGCATCTTTTTTAATTCCTCATCCCTTTCAATCAACTTGATTTTTTCTTCTGCTGCAGAGCTGTAGATTACTCCCTCTGCTCCATAGATCTCTTTTGCTATTTTTTCAATCCTTTTTTTTACAGGCTCATCAAGTTCATAGAGAAATTTAAACTGAGAAATTTCTTTAGATGCATCTATAACAGCATCTGCAAGCTCTAAAGCACCTTCTCCTCCTTTTAACCAGTGTTCAGAAAAAGCCACCCTCACCCCTAAATCTTCACAAAATTTTTTTACAAAATCAAGTTCCTTTTTAGTATCGGTATAAAATTTGTTAATGCACACCACGGGATTTATTCCGCTTTTTCTAACAATATTTATACAGTGAAGAAGATTTTCACATCCTTTTTTAATCCATTTTAAATTTTCTTCAAAATATTCTTTTGGTATAGAACTTCCTGATTTGGGAACAGGAGCTCCACCATGGCATTTAAGCGCTCTTATAGTAGCAACTATTACTACTGCATCAGGAACAAGACCAGAAATTCTGCATTTTACATTCCAGAACTTTTCAAAACCTATATCTGCAGCAAATCCGGATTCAGTGACTACATAATCTCCAAGTTTTAAAGCAATGTAGTCGGCAATAACGGATGATTGGCCCAAAGCAATGTTGCCAAAGGGACCTGTATGAACCAGAACAGGTTGCCCCTCTATTGTTTGCACAAGATTGGGATTAAGTGCATCAACAAGTAGAGCTGTCATAGCTCCTGCTACCTCTAAATCTTCTGTAGTTATAGGATTGCCGTATCTGTCAAGAGCAACAACTATTTTCCCAATTCTTTTTCTTAAATCTTTTAAGTTTTTTGCAATTGCTAATATTGCCATTACTTCAGAAGCACCAGAAATATAAAATTTGCTTTCCATAGGATATCCATCCATTTTACCACCGAGCCCTATAACAATGTGTCTCAATGCTTGGGCACAAAAATCTATAACCCATCCCATTTCAACCCTTTTAGAATCTATGTTCAACCTTTTTAAGCCTTTTTTAGCCAAAATCTCATCACTATAATTTGCTTCGTGTTGCATTCTTGCTGTAAGGGCAACCATAGCAAGATTGTGGGCATTCATTACTGCATTAATATCTCCTGTGAGCCCTAAGGAAAATTTATCCAGCGGAATAACTTGAGAAAGACCTCCTCCAGCAGCCCCCCCTTTAATATTAAAAATTGGTCCACTTGAAGGCTGTCTCATAGTTCCTATTACCTTTTTCCCTCTTTTCCCAAGCCCTTGAACCAAACCTATTAAGGTTGTGGTCTTCCCCTCTCCTAAGGGTGTTGGAGTAATGGCGGTAATATCTATGTATTTTCCATTAAGTCTATTCTTTAATCTTTCAAAAACTTTTTGGTAATCAATTTTAGCTATATAATGTCCATAGGGCAGGAGTTCTTCTTCTGTTAACTCCAGTTCTTCCCCTAACTGATATACAGTCTTCATGTTTTTCTCGGCTTCATAAGCTATTTCCCAATCTTTCATTTTTAAAGGATCGAATCTCATTATTTCTTTTCCTCCAACCTTTAAAAATTCTTTAACACCAATTCACCTCAAAGATTTTTTAGCTTGGAAGTTTCCTTTAGAATTTTTTATTGTAAACTGATTTGAACGGTTTGAAAAGTTTATTGTTTTAATTCCCAATGCCAAGCGTTTTTTATAATGGTTTCTAAGGAGTCATATTTGGGTTCCCATTTTAATATCTTTTTAATTTTACTATTATCAGCAACAAGAACAGGAGGATCTCCAGCTCTTCTTTTTGTTTCCACCACTTTAAAATCGATCCCTGTTACCTTTTTTACTGTAGAGACTACTTCTCTCACCGAAAACCCTTTTCCATAGCCACAATTAAGCACCAAACTTTCTCTGGTAGATAAAAGATATTCCATAGCCAGTATGTGTGCTTCTGCAAGATCCATAACATGGATGTAATCTCTTATACAGGTTCCATCAGGAGTAGGATAGTCAGTTCCAAAAATTTCTAAATAGGGATACTCTCCTTTTGCAGTTTTTAATGCTCTTATTATCAGATGAGTAGGCTGTTTATAAGTGGGGCCCAGTTCTCCTTCTGGATCAGCCCCTGCCACATTAAAATATCTCAAGGATATATAATTTATTTCCTGAGCTTTTGCCATATCTCTTAAAATCTTCTCTACCATAACCTTTGTCTCACCATAGGGATTTATCGGTTTAAGTTCAGCTGCCTCAGAAACTGGAACAACATCAGGAATGCCATAAACAGCTGCTGATGAGGAAAAAAGAAAGTTATTGATTTCAGCTTTTCTCAGAGCAGAAAGGAGCTTTATTGTATTTCCTACATTGTTTTCATAGTATAAAAAGGGTTTTTCTAAACTTTCTGGAACACTTATAAAAGCTGCAAAGTGCAAAACTATATCAGGCCTTTCTTTTCTTAAGATTTCTAAAACTGATTTTTCTTCTTTTAGATCTACTTTATAAAGCTTGCCGTAGATCTTTCTTGGGTTTGAAGAGGAAAGGTTATCTATAATGATTACTTCGTATCCATTTCTTGTTAAAAGTTTAGCCACATGTGATCCTATGTAACCTGCTCCTCCTGTAAGCAAAACTTTTGCTTTTGACATCTCTTTTAGCTAAAACTTAAGTAAATTATTGTTTTACTTTTGGGCTTGATATGATACAATAGAACCTATATGATGTCAAGCAAACTTTGGATTAACAAAGCTCCCAGCCAGGAACTTGTTTATGAGTTTGTTTCTCAAGGCTTTTTTACTCCTCTATTAGCAAAAGTTCTTATAAACAAAGGCTTCTCAGATGTAAAATCTGCTTACTCTTTTCTTTATCCCAGACTTTCTGACTTCTCAGACCCTTTTATTATTCCAGATATGAAACTTGCAGTTGAGCGTATTTACAAAGCTATAAAATTTGGAGAAAAAATCTGTATTTATGGAGATTCAGATGCAGACGGGATTATAGGAACTTTTGTGCTTTATGATTTTTTAAAATCTTTTACTCCTTATGTAGAGTGGTTAATACCCAGCAAGGAGTTAGAAGGGTATGGTTTTCATGCCAAATTTTTGCCCTATTTTAAAGAAAGGGGAATAAGTTTAGTAATTACAGTTGATGTAGGGATATCAGCTTATCACACAGTCAATTCTGCCAAGGCCCTAAGTATAGACGTGATAATTACTGATCACCACGAGATAATCAACAAACCAGAAACTATTACTGTAACAGGCAAACTTACACCTCCCTCTTCTCCTTTCTATTATTTATGCGGAGCAGGAGTGGCTTTTGCCTTAATAAGGGCTTTGAGAACTTATCTTTTTTCTCAGGGATTTTTTGCAGACAGAGAACCTCCTTTCCTGCGAAAATATTTAGAACTTGTTTGCTTAGCAACTCTTGCAGATATGGTCCCCATAAAAGGAGAAAATCGCCTCATTACTTTTTTCGGATTCAGAGATCTTTTAAATCCTTTCTTTCCCTGCACAAAAGTGCTACTTGAAAAGGCTGATCTAAAATTTGGGCTTTCTGAAGAGGATATAAATTTTAAAATTATCCCCAAAATTAATTCAGCCGGTAGATTGGGGAAACCAGAAGTTGCCTTTGAATTCCTCACATCCTCTGATAAAACCTATGCAGAAAAAGAATTTTCTAAAATAGAAAGTTTAAATCAGGAAAGACAAGCCCTTGAAGAAGAAATTTTAAACTCAACTATATCCCAATTTGATGAAAACTTTAAAAATTCTAACTTTTTATTTTTGGTTTTTGAAAATATATCCAAAGGGTTGCTGGGATTGATTGCTAACCGATTCAAGAATTTATACAATTTGCCAACCATCGTTATCTCTCAGGAAAATGAAGTAGCACATGGATCGGTAAGATCTCCTTCCAGAATAAATTTTCTAAACATTATTTCTCAGTGCAAAGACCTTTTAATACAGTTTGGAGGGCATAAGTATGCTCTGGGTTTTAAAATATATAAAGAGCTCATACCCCAACTAAAATCCCGCTTAGAAGAACTTATGAAAAATTATAAACCAGATACCCCTTCTGTAGAACCGATTTATATTGATGCTGAAACAAGTTTATCTGAACTTCTTTATAGAGAAAATGTTTTTGCTTTTGAACAATTTCATCCTTATGGAGAAGGACATTTACCGCCTGCTCTTCTTCTTAAAAACTTTGAAATAAAAGAAATTAAAGTTTTAAAAGAAAAACACTCAAAACTTATTTTACAAAAAGAAGATAAAGAACTTTCTGCCATCTTTTTTAACAAGCTCTTAGAAAATAATGAAATAAAATTAATTGTAGGAACTCCTTTTATTAATAGCTTTACAGGGAATTTAGAGATAAAGGTTGAGGATGTTAAATGATTTTATAAGAAAAGAGAAGGAAGCCTTAGAGGAAAAAATTCTTTCTCCCTTTGCAGCAAAGTCTAAATATTCTAAAGGAAGACTCCATCCTGAAAAGGAATGCGAAATAAGGACCTGTTTTGAAAGAGATAGAGATAGAATTATCCATTCAAAGGCTTTTAGAAGGCTTAAACACAAAACTCAGGTCTTTCTTGCACCAAAAGGAGATCACTATAGAACAAGGCTTACTCATACCTTGGAGGTAGCTCAAATTGCAAGAACTATAGCAAAGGCACTAAAACTTAATGAGGACCTGACAGAAGCTATAGCCCTTGGACATGATCTTGGACATACCCCTTTTGGCCATGCAGGAGAGGAAGTATTAAATGAGCTTTTACCTGAAGGATTTAAACATAACGAGCAAAGTTTAAGAGTAGTAGATATATTAGAAAAAAATGGAAAAGGGCTTAATTTAACCTTAGAAGTAAGAGACGGAATACTAAATCATTCCAAAGGGAAAGGGCCTGTTTTTTCTGAAAAAGAAAAGCCTCTTACTCTGGAAGCTGAAGTGGTAAGAATTTCAGATATAATCGCCTATGTTAACCATGATACAGATGATGCCATAAGAGCTGGCTTGATTACCATAAAAGATCTTCCTGAGATGGTAAAAAAAAGACTGGGACTTTCCCATTCTGAAAGAATAAATACCTTGGTAAAAAGTGTAATTTTAACCACCAAGGAGGCAAATAAAAAAGCCATTTTAATAGAAGAGAAGTGCTTAGAAGCCCTCATAGCTTTGAGAGATTTTCTTTTTGAGAAAATATATTTTTCTCCTATAGTGAGAAGGGAGTTTGAGAAGGCAAAAAAAATTTTAACATCTCTTTTTGAGTTCTACTACAAAAATTTTGAAAAGATAGAATATTTTCAAAAAGCAAGCCAGATTTTTGCTAACTTTCCTAAGGAACGAATTATCGCTGATTATATTTCTGGAATGACGGATAGATTTGCTCTTTATCAGTATTTTGAGCTTTTTATTCCCAAACCTCTGGGAATTAATTTTGAACCAAGGAGTTTTTTTTATGAGATTTAAAAAAATAGGCTGGTTTACCACAGGAAGGGATCAAGCAGCTATAGACCTTTTAAAAGTTGTTTATTCAGAAATAAAATCAGGATTTTTACCATTAAAAATATCTTATGTATTTGTAAGCAGAGAGCCTGGAGAAAGCTATTTTTCGGATAAATTGATAGAAATTGCCAGAAACGAAATGAAATTAAAAGTTATTTCCTTCTCTGCTCTAAAGTTTAAGCCTGACCTGAGAAAAAAGAATAAAGAGCTCTGGAGAAAACTCTATCATGATGAGGTTTTGAAAAGACTTGATGAAAAGGTAGATTTTGGTGTCTTTGCAGGATACATGTGGATTGCTTCTTCAGAATTTTGTAATTCCTTAAAACTCATTAATCTTCACCCTGCTTTACCTGGAGGACCTAAGGGATCCTGGCAAGATGTTATTTGGCAACTTATAAGTGCAAGAGCTTGTGAAACAGGAGCAATGATGCACCTTGTAACCCCTGAACTTGATGAAGGCCCTCCTATTAGTTTTTTTAGATTTTCTATAAGAACCCCGGAATTTTTGCCCCTCTGGGAAGATACTGAAAAAAAACTTTTAAAATATCATTTAACTGGACTTAAAAAATTTGAAGGGGAAAAAAATAGACTTTTCAAAAAAATAAGAGAAGAAGAAGTTAAAAGAGAGTTGCCTTTGATAGTTTACACTTTAAAATATTTAGGAGAAGATAAAATAATTTTTAATTCAGAAGACTTACCCTTAGATTTAACAAAAGAGATAGAGGTTTATTTAAAAACAAAAGGGGGATTGAAATGAAAAAAGTTTTTTTGATCCTTTTTTTACTTTTACCTCTGATAATGGCAGGTTGTGTAGCCTCTCAGGATGAAATTCAAACTCTTAAAATTAAGGTTATCAATCTTGAAACCACTTTAAATAAGCAAAACCAGAAGTATGCGGAAATTGAAAAAAAATTGAATGAATTAAACAAAAAAGTAACTAACCTTGAAGCTAAAATTTCCAAAGATGTTTTGGTAGATATAAAAACTCAAATTTTTTCTGAATTGGAAGAAATTAAAAATGAACAGGCTCTGCTATCTTCTCAACTGGAAGATCTTAGATTTTCACAGGAAGCAGAGAAAAAAGAATTTACTAATCAGTTAGAAGATTTATCCACCAGGACCCAAGCATTAGAATTGAGGATGAAAGAGATTGAAAAAAAATTGTCAATAACCTCTGAAACTGTTTCCAATGAAACCCTTCCTGCATCAAATGCAACTCTTCTTTCTAATGCTACATCAATTACTCCTGAAAAGACTACTAATGCTACCAATGCTACAAATGCTACTGCACCACAACCACAAAAACCTGAAGAAAAGCCTTTGAATGAGGCTGAACTTTATGAAAAGGCTTATTCCTGTTATCAAAAAGGTGATTTTAAAAATGCAAGAAAACTTTTTGAAGAATATATTAAAAGATTCCCAAAAGGCAAATGGATAGGACAGGCTTATTTTTGGATTGGAGAAAGCTATTTTAAAGAGAAAGAGTATGAAGAAGCAATTTTAAGTTATCAGAAACTAATTGAACTTCCAGGCTGGCATCCTTTAAAACCAACTGCTATGTTCAATCAGGCTAAAGCTTTTAAAGCTCTCGGAGATACAGAGGCTTATAAGCTTCTTCTTAAAAAGGTTATCAACAATTATCCAAATAGCAAAGAAGCTGAAATTGCCAAAAATTTGTTAAAATAAGCTATTTTTCTTTAATTCTATAAGGATTTACAGTTAATACTGGAATAGGGGAATATTTAACCACCCCTTCTGCTACACTTCCAAAAATAATTTTATCAATTCCTTTTTTTCCATGAGTTCCCATTACAATAAGATCTGCTCCATTTTCCTTAGCAACCTCTATTATCTTTTCTACCACGTTTCCTTTAACAATAACTGGTTTTACATCAGGAAAATCTGAGAAGTGTTTATTCAAAAAGCTCTGCATATACTCCCTTGCCCCTTCAAAGAGGGTTTTCTCAAGCTCCTGAAAAGTTTTGGCATCTGCAGAGATATCTTCAAAAGCTGATATATCTTCCACTACATTAATCAGTATTATCTTAGCACCCAATTTTTTTGCCAGTGCCTTACCCCACTCTGCAATTACAGAGGAAATTTCAGAAAAATCCACAGGAATTGCAATAATGTTAAACTCTACCAATTTTTATTCCCTCCTTATTTACATTTTAATTTTACTTCAGCTCTTACAGTAATAGTCTTTTCTTCTCTTTTCGGTTCTGGAGCTTCTACAGTTGCCTTTTCCATAGCTCTTGGTGGATAAATATAAAGAGGATGTGGTGTCCGTGCTTGATAATCTATAAGCTCTATATCACAATTTTTACCAAGTGCCTTAGATACAGTTTCTGAAAACTCCTTTGCTCTTTCAATAATTAAAAGTCTGAGTTTATCTTCTGCCTTTTTTGCCTCTTTTTCAGAAACAATCCAGTCTGTTCTGTAAATGCTAAACTTAAGCTTTTCTCCGTATTTTTCTTTAAACCCATTAAGTATTTCAAAAATTTTATTCTGCTGAGAAACTTCTTTTAGCAAAAATACATATTCTACCCTTCCTTTATATCCTGAACACCTTCTTTCACCCTTTTCCCACCAACAGTTTTCATAAACCGAATATCTACCACCTTTATATTCTAAATTAAGACCTTTTAAAGTTTTATCTATTTCTCCCATTATATTTATAGCTTCTACTTCTTTTTGAGTTAGCACACTTATTCTTAAATTTATAGATAGTGTGTCTGGAACAATCTCTTTTTCTTCCTCAAGTATTATAGAAACTCTTGTTCCGTTTTCTTCACAGGATTGAGCATTTAACTTTTGTGGTAATATAATTAACAGCAGAACTAACAACAAAACTCTTTTCATTTCTTTTCTCCTTCCTGTAAATATTTTAGCTTTTTATTTGACATATTTTATCCTGCAATTTTCAATACTTCTTAATATACTTCCTCATCTTTTACATGTCTATAAATATCTTTTATTACTCAATATATTTTTTAAACATTTTCGGTATTGTGGTCAAGGTATATATTGATTTTTTTTATTTTTTGTCTATTTTTAATTAGACATATGAAGGCTTTACTTATTATAGACATGTTAAATGATTTTGTTAAACCTGATGGAGTTTTATATTGTGGAAAAAAGGCAGAAGAAATCATTCCAGAAATAGAAAAGATAAAAAGAGAGTTTAAAGAAAAGGGCTTCCCAGTAATTTATTTATGTGATGCACACGAGTCTCAAGATGAGGAATTTTCTGCTTTCCCACCACACTGTATAAGAGGAAGCAAAGGTGCACAGGTAATTGATGAGCTTACACCAGCTTCTGATGATCTTGTAATTTATAAAACCCGCTTTTCTGGTTTTTACAGAACTAATTTGGAAAGTATTTTGAGAAGCCTTGGTGTAAAAGAACTTTATCTAACTGGGGTTTGCACAAGTATTTGCATAATGGATACCGCTGCAGATGCTTTTTACAGAGGTTTCAAAGTAAAAATACCTGTTAAAGCCGTTGCAGACTTTGATGAGGAGTTTCACAATTTTGCTCTAAAACGTTTGGAAAAAATTTATAAAGCTGAATTGATTTATTAGTCATATGTTTCCTCTTTCTTCTCTGGGACTATTTTTAGATCTATACGAATTAACAATGGCTCAAGTTTATTTTGAAAAAGACCTTTTTGGAAAAGCAACTTTTTCCCTTTCTATAAGAACTCGTCCAAAAAACAGACCTTTTTTTCTTTTTGCAGGGCTTGAATCCTTTTTAAAACTTCTTAAACACTTTAAGTTTGAAGACGAAGATTTAGATTTTCTGGAAAGTCTGAAAATTTTCAAAAAACCTTTTCTTGATTACTTAAAAAATTTTTCTTTTAAAGGAACTATAAGAGCTATTCCTGAAGGAACGATATTTTTTGAAAAAGAGCCTGTTTGTGAGGTTGAAAGTGATCTTATATCAGCTCAAATTATAGAAACTTTAATAATCAATACCTTACACATAGAAACCCTTATTGCAACAAAAGCATTACTTTGTGTAATAGCTGCCAAAGGAATTCCTCTTTTTGACTTTTCTGCAAGAAGAACTCACGGAATTAGCAGCAGTCTTCATGTAGCAAGGGCTTCCTACGTAGCCGGATTTTCAGGAACAAGTAATGTCCTTGCTGGAAAATTGTGGAACATTCCTGTTGTCGGAACTATGGCTCATTCCTTTGTTGAGGTTTTTCCTTCAGAAGAAAAAGCTTTTAAGGCTTTTTCTCAAACTTATCCCGACAGAGCCATACTCCTTATTGACACCTATGACACCATTAAAGCTTCCCAAAAAATTGTAGCTTTAAAAGACTTTTTTAAGAAAAATAAAATTTCTATAAAAGGTGTTAGAATAGATAGCGGAGATCTTGCAGAGCTTTCTAAAAGGGTAAGAAAAATTCTAAATAACGGTAGCTTTAAAGATACTCAAATATTTTTAAGTGGTAGTCTTGATGAAAAAGAAATCAAAAATCTTTTAAAGAAAAAAACACCTGTATCTGGTTTTGGAGTGGGAACAAAAATGGGGGTTTCAGAGGATTCTCCTTATTTTGAAATGGGATATAAACTGGTAGAATATGAGGGTAAACCCTGTTTTAAACTTTCACCCAAAAAAGAAATTCTCCCTGGTGCAAAAGATTTTTACAGAGTATGGGATAAAAATGACAAATTTCTTTTTGACTTAATCACTCTTAAGGGTGAACCTGTTGACCTTTCTTCCTATCCAAAAAGCCAAAAACTTTTAAATCCCGTATACCAAGATGGCAAAATACTTTATCATGAGTCCTTAGAAGTAATCAGAGCAAGAGTTAAAAAAGAGGTAGAAAGGAATTACAAAAAACGTATAAAAATATCTCAGAAAATAAGAACTCTTTTTAAACAGTTGAAGAAAAATTTTACTTAATCTTTTTAAGTCAAAACTTCTCCTCTCTTGACTTTTCTTAGAGTTCTTTTACATTGAATAGTGTCACTTTAAATCTTAAGTTTAAGGGAGGTCTCTATGAAAAAATTTTTACTATTTGTTTTTATAAATCTTTTTATTCTTTCAGCTGTTTTGGCTCAAGAAAAACCGAGTGTAGAGGTAGTAACTCCCAAGGCTGAAGAAGTAAAAACCCAAAAAACAAAGGAGCTGGTCTATTTTCCTGTTCCTTTCATTCCTGTGTTAAAAGATTTAGAATATCAGGCAGAAAAAAGTGCACTGTTACGCACTGGGAAAATACTTACAGGAATGCTTGTCTTCAGAGGAAATTATAGTCCCAATTCTCTTGTAGAATTTTATAAGGTGCAGATGAGAAATCAGGGATGGGAAGAAATTGGTGCTTTTTCTTCAAAAGTTACTTTTATAGCTTACAAGAGACCTGAAGGAACAGCATTTATAAGCATTTCTCAAGGTTGGTATTATACAGAATTGAGAATAGTGGTAATGCTAAATCAAGTAAAAAAGTAAGAACTTTTATGTCTTTTTCAGAGCCTTTAAGAAACAAAAAAATATTAATTGGAGTATGTGGTGGTATAGCAATTTACAAGGTATGTGAGTTAATAAGAAAATTAAAAAACGAAGGCGCCCAAATAACCACTGTCTTAACCACAGGAGCAGAAAAGTTTATAAATCCTGTTCTTTTTGCCTCTTTAAGTGAAAATAAAGCCTATACCAATGAAGATTTTTTTAAACCTGAGGGAAGTATTCTTCACATTGAACTTGGCAAATACCCAGATGTAATTTTAGTTGTTCCTGCAACAGCTTCTTTTATTTCTAAACTGGCAACTGGTTCTGCAAGTGAACTTCTTTTGGCAACTCTGCTATCTACCAAAGCTCCTGTTTATATCTTTCCTTCTATGAACACATCTATGTGGGAACATCCTGCAACAAAAGAAAACATTGAAAGATTGAAAAGATATGACTATTTTGTGTATGATCCATCTGAAGGACCTCTTGCCTGTGGAGAAACTGGTAAAGGTAGGCTCCCAGAAATTGAAGAAATTTCAGAAGTTGTTAAAGCTCATTTTGTTAAAAAAAATCTTCTGGGGAAAAAAGTTTTGATAACCGGTGGTCCAACAAGAGAATACATAGATGAGGTAAGGTTTATTACCAATGCTTCATCTGGGAAAACAGCCTTTTTCCTTGCTAAAGAAGCCTATTATAGAGGCGCTGAGGTACATCTGGTCTGGGGTTTAGACACTTTCCCCTATGTGCTTCCCAAACTGAACTGTTTTTCCAAAGTCCCTTTTCCAAAGGTCTATTTTGTAAAAACAACAAAAGAGATGTTTGAGACTGCAAAAAGTCTTTTTCCTCAATGTAATATTTCCATTTTTGCAGGTGCACCCTGTGATTTCAGACCAAAAAGTTCTTTTAAAGGTAAACTTAAGAAAAAAGAAACACTTGCTATAGATTTGGAGTTAACCGAAGACATAGCAAAAATTCTAAGTGCAGAAAAAACAGAAAAGCAAATTACCATTGGTTTTGCCTTGGAAGAAAGAAAAAAGCTTTTAAATTATGCAAAAAAGAAGAAAAAAAAGAAGAATTTTGATTATCTTGTGGCAAATCCTTTAGATGCTGCTGGTAAGTTTGAGTCTGATTATGTAATTTTTACACCTAAGGATTTACTTGAATTTAAAAATCTTCCAAAATTTCAGCTTGCAAGGGTTCTTTTTGACCTTCTTGGTTCATAAAGACAGAGTGGCTCTTCCTCTAAGTAATCTCCGGTTGCTTCATAAGCCCTTGCCCTGCAACCACCGCAAACTCTTATATATTCACACTTTCCACACTTTCCTTTATACTTTGTAAAATCTCTTAAATTGTTAAATACCTCCGAATTTTCCCAAACTTCTTTAAAAGTCTGTTTTCTTAAATCTCCACAAGGTATTTCTAAATATCCACAGGTTTGAACCACTCCTCTATGAGAGATAAAACAAAACCCTGTTCCTGCAAGACACCCTCTGGTAACTGCATCAAGACCAAAGGTTTCAAAGGTTACTCTTTTTCCTTCTGCCTTTGCTCTTTCTCTTAAAATTCTATAATATGTGGGAGCACAAGTTGCCTTAAGCTGAAGCTCTGACTTTCCCCTCTGTTCGTAAAACCAATTAAGAATCTTCTCGTATTCCTCTGGAGTTAGACTTTCTTTGCTTATCTCTTTTCCTCTGCCAACTGGGACAAGAACAAAAATATGGTGAGCAACAGCTCCTAATTTAATGGCAAAGTTGTGTATGGCTGGCAATTCTTTTGCGTTAATTCCTGTAATAGTCGTGTTGATCTGAAAAGGAATCTCTGCTTTTTTAAGGGTTTTTATTCCCTTTATTGCACCTTCAAATGCACCTGGCATTTTTCTAAAATCATCGTGAGTTTCAGCTGTTGCTCCATCAAGACTTATGCTTACTCTTGCAATGCCTGATTCTTTAATTCTTTCAGCTATCTTTTCATCTATAAGGGTCCCGTTTGTTGCAAGAACAGGCTTTAAACCAAGTTCTATGCACTTTTTCGCTATATCAAAAATGTCTTCCCTTAAAAGTGGCTCTCCTCCTGTTAAGATTATAATAGGCTGAGCAACTTCCCTTATTTCTTCTAAAATTCTGAAAACTTCCTCTGTAGATAGCTCTCTCTCGTAGGGACCTTTTGAGGCAGCAGCTCTGCAGTGAATACAGTCAAGATTACAGGACCTTGTTACCTCAAAAGCTATAAGCCTTGGTAAAAAATCTTTTTCCTTAGGTTTCATTTTTTCTTACTCCATTTTTTAAAATTCCTATTCCCTCAATAAATATCTCAACTACATCTCCTTCTTTTAAAGCTCCCACTCCAGGAGGTGTTCCTGTTGCTATGAGGTCTCCTGGAAGAAGGGTCATTATATTTGAAATAAATTTTACAAGCTCAAACACATTAAAAATCAGTTCCTTTGTTGAACTACTTTGTTTTATTTCTCCATTTACCTTAGTCTCAATTCTTAAATTTGTTGGATCAAGCTCTGTTTCAATAACTGGTCCTAAGGGAGCAAAAGTATTAAAACTTTTACTTCTGGTCCATTGTCCATCTTTTCTTTGCAAATCCCTTGCTGTAACATCATTAAAACACGTGTAACCTAAAATTGCAGATTCAACTTCCTTAAAATTTTTTGGACGATAAATTGCTTTCCCTATTACTACTGCCATTTCCCCTTCGTAATGCACTTCTTTACTCTCAGGAGGAAGAAGAATGTCTTCTTCTGGTCCAATCACCGCTGTTGGTGGTTTTAAAAATATAATGGGTTCGTCAGGTATTTTCATTCTAAGTTCCTTTGCATGATCCCTGTAATTAAGACCTACAGCTATAACCTTAGAGGGCATAACAGGAGAAAGAAATTTTACTTTTTTTAGTAAATATTCTTTCCCTGTATATTCCGAAAAGGAAAAGGGGTTTTTTATTTCCAAAACTTTATTCCCTTTAACCACTCCGAAAAAGGTTTCATGATCGCAACGAAATCTTCCGATTTTCATAAGCCCCTATTTTATACCATTTTCGTAATTTTTACAATTTAAAAACCTTATTAACACCTCGCATCAGGGAGAAGTAAAAATTCATTAAGGATGATACTTTTACCACTTTTTTAAAAACAGAAACTGAAAAAAATTGAAAATACACCAGAGGCTTAAATCTTATATCAGTTTTTCTCTACCTATAATTATCTGACCCAAGGCTATTCCACCATCATTTAGAGGTGTTTTTTGAGGTAAAAATACCTCAAACCCTGCTTTTTTTAATTTTTCCCACAGTCCTTTTAAAAGAATTCTATTTTGAAAAGCTCCACCACTTAAAACAACCCTTTTTATCCCGCTCGATTCTCTTATTCTTTCAACTACCTTAAGACTTACCTCTATTATTGCCCAGTGAAATGAAAGAGCTATCTCAGGATTGCCTATTCCTCTGTCTTTTAATTCCACAATTTTTCTTATAAGCTCTTCTGTAGGAATAACTATCTCTTTTCCCTTTTCCTCTGGCTCTATATTTAATTTATAAAAATTTTTTGCTTTAAGTGCTGTTTCTTCTAATTTTTGGGCTGCTTCTGCCTCTGTGCTTATAGTTTCACAAATCCCAAGAATTGCTGAAACACCATCAAAAATTCTTCCGATACTGCAGGCAAAAGGAGAATTAAGTTTCTTTTCTAACATCTGAAGTATTATACTTAAGGGTTTATTTTCTCTGAAAGGTAAATACTCTATAGGGATACCAGCATGATAAAGAAGGGAAAGACCTATTCTCCATACCTCTTTTATAGCCTTCTCCCCCCCGGGAAGCATAAAGTAAGAAAAATGAGCAATTCTTTGAAAATCTTTTCTATCTGCTATTAAAAACTCACTTCCCCAGATTTTGCGATCTGTCCCAAAACCCGTTCCATCAAAAGAAAGACCAATAACAGTATCTTCTATTTCATGCTCAGCCATAACAGTTACAATATGAGCATGATGATGCTGAACTTTTATTCTTAGCTTTTCTCCTGCAAGTTTATCTGTGAGGGCTGTGGTAAAATAATTAGGGTGCATATCTGAAATAAATACCTCTGGATGAACATCAAAAACTTTTAGAAAATGTTCTACAGCTTCTTTATAAACCCTTTGAGTGACAGGTGATTCTAAATCTCCTAAATACTGACTTAAAATGACCACTTTGTCTTTTGCTATGGCAAAGGAATTTTTTAGATCCCCTCCTGAAGCAAAAAGATGAACTGGAAAGGACTTTTTCATTAAAATTGGAGAAGGAACAAAACCTTTAGACCTTCTTATGAAAAAGGGAGTTTCGTTTATAACAAACATTACACTATCATCGCTGTGAGCTACAATTTCGCGGTTGTAAGTTACAAAGTAGTCTGCAATATGGCTCAAGCGTTCAAAAGCCTCTTCATCTCTAAAACATATAGGTTCTTCAGAAAGGTTTCCGCTTGTCATAACAAGAATCAAGTCTTTGTCAAGTGAAAAAAGAAGATACTGAAAAGGGGTATAAGGAAGCATAATACCAATGTAGCTAAGATCCGGAGCTACATATTTGCTAACTAAGGATTTTTTCTCTTTTAAAATCAGAATTGGCCTTTCCTTAGAAAGGAGAACTTCTTTTTCTTTGGGTGACACATACAAAAACTCTTCTACTTTTTCTATGGATCCTGCCATCAAGGCAAATGGTTTAAAAGGTCTCCTTTTTCTTTCTCTTAGTTTTAAAACAGCTTTGTTATTTGTTGCATCACACGCCAGATGATACCCTCCTACTCCTTTTATAGCTACAATGTGTCCAGATTTTAAGGAGTGATAAACTCTTTTAACAATTTCATCTATATCTTCAGAAATCAAAGTTTTGTCGTTTTTATATAAAAATAATTTCGGACCGCATACAGGGCAGGCTGTGGGTTGTGTATGAAATCTTCTATCAAGGGGATCTTCATATTCTTTTTTACATTCAGGACACATTGGAAATTCAGCCATAGAGGTGTTGTGTCTGTCATAGGGAATGTCCTTTACTATGCTAAATCTTGGCCCACAATGAGTGCAAACTATAAAGGGATAGTGATACCGTCTGTCTTTTGGATCAAAAAATTCTTTTAAACAGTCCTTACATATATTTGTGTCTGGAGGAATAAAGGTTATTTTTTTTTCTGTAGTTCTGCTTTTCTCTATCCAAAATTTCTCAAAATGATTTACCTCTTTTTCTTCTATCTTTACTTCTTGAACTATAGCAAGCGGAGGAAAATCTTCTTTAATTGCTTTTATAAACCTTTTAAGTGCCTTTTCTTCTCCCTCAGCCTCTATGGTTACCCCTTCTGTATCGTTTAAAACATAGCCTTTTATATTATGTTCAAGTGCAAGACGGTAAATGAAAGGACGAAAACCAACACCCTGAACAATTCCATTAACCCTTATATGAAAGTGTTTTAACATACAATTTTTAGCTTACACCTATTTTTATTTTTATAAAGTTTGGATTTGGTTAAGATTTATCTTTAAATTTGAAAGGGGGAGAAAATCCCCCTTATTTGAAATTAATCTGATCTCTTTTATTTTTTGCTTTTAAATGGCATCATCAATTTTCTTAGTTGAGACTTCGTTAAAGGTTTTCCAAATGCTACAAACTGATGCATAGGCTCTTCTGGATTTTCAAGGGGTATCCACTTTCCATCCACATATTCCATATAGGCATTTTTATATTTTACTCCCTCAACAATAGGAATAACCCCTTTTAAATTGGTTAAAGTTCCCTTTTCTATCCAGGTAATCTTTATTTTTCCTTTGCTAATTTGTTTAACTATATCTGTTGCGTGACATTCTTCACACTTTCTTCCTGTTTTTACTACATCATGAGAAAAGAAAGGCGCATAGATAATAAAAGTTTGATTTTTATTAACAACAAATGTCTGAATATTTCCAGAAACTACCTTTCCATTGTAATTTACAAGAAAAATCCAATTACGGAGAGGTATAAAAGTTTTTTTACCTGTTTTTAAAAATGTATCCATATGACAGTTTGCACAGGTTATAACCTGACGCACATGGCAGGCTGTGCAATCAAGTTTATCTTTGTGAATTCTGTGAGAAACTGTTGCTGGTCTTTCTTGATGGCAGTTTTCACACTTTGTATCCATAGCTCCTTGCTCTCTCATAGAAATATATTTTTCCCCGTCTCCATGGATTTCTCTTGCAGTATGACAATTAATACACTCAAGTCCCTTTGAAAAATGAACATCCTGAAGTCCTTTTTTCTTAAAAACTCCCAATAACATTTTCTCCCTTGCATGACATCCAAGGCAATTCTTCATAGATTTAGCTTTTTTTACCGAGTAGGCAAATTTGCCATTTACCTCAACTTTGTGACATCTATCACAGGTTTTAGCATGACAATGATTACAGGCAAGTTTATCGTAAGGAATACATGTAAGTTTTTCTATTCCACCGTTTTCCTTGCTATACCAGTGAGCCATACCACGAGCATAAAAGTGTAAACTTGATTTATAAAAAGTTTCCTCATCATTATTTTTTTGAGAAAATCCTTTGCTTAAGCTTCCTACCAAAAATAAAATGACCAAAAATATAATACTAATTGTCTTTTTCATTTTTACCTCCTAAATGCTTATTATATTTATTAATTTTATAAAATTTGTAATTTTTATCAAAATTTTTTAAACTCCTTTTTTCACCAATTTATATAAGTAAATGTTTTTTTCTTTTGAATTATTCAGGTTTTTTTATTTTTTCTTTTTAAATCTTGATTATCTTTACATTAACTAATTTTGTAGTATATTTTTAGCTTGGAGGAGTGCCCGAGTGGACGAAGGGGGCGGCCTTGAAAGCCGCTGAGGGAGTTTGCCTCCCTCCGGGGGTTCGAATCCCTCCTCCTCCGTGTTTTACCTTTTAATAAAATTTTTTTCTTTATAATTTACTGAGTTCAAAAAGGTATTTAAAAATGTTCAATTTCTTTAAAAAAGAAGGTCTCTTTGAAAAATTTAAAAAGGGTCTTACCAAAACAAAGGATTTACTATCTGAAAAATTTTCTGAAATCTTTGAAATTGACAAAATTGTTGATCTGCAAACCATAGAAGAACTTGAAGAAACTTTTATCCTTGCAGATGTAGGAGTAGAAACAACCTTAGCTCTTCTTGAACCCTTCAAAGCAAAAATTCTTCAAGGAGAAACACTTACTACCAGAGAGTTAAAATCTTTTTTAAAAAATCAGTTACTTTCTTTTCTTAAGGATACAGACAAATCCTTTCCTCCTAAAGGGAATCCTGCTGTTCTTTTTTTCTTAGGAGTTAATGGTGTAGGAAAAACCACAACTATTGCAAAATTGGGGAAAAATTTAAAAGAAAGGGGTTACTCAGTAGTTCTTGTCGCTGCAGACACCTTTAGAGCTGCTGCTATAGATCAATTAAAAACCTGGGGAGAAAGAATAGGTTCTCCAGTAATTACTTTACAAGAAGGCTCTGACCCAGGAGCTGTAATTTATCAGGGAATCACTTATGCTCAAAAAAATAATATTGATGTAGCTCTTATTGATACAGCTGGAAGACTTCACACTAAGTATAATCTAATTGAAGAGCTTAAGAAGATGGTAAGGGTTATGAATAAACTTGTTTCTGTTGAATCTCAGGAAATTATTCTTGTTCTTGATGCAACGACTGGACAGAATGCAATAAGTCAGGCTCAGCACTTTTCATCGGCTATACCTATTCACAGCGTAATCATTACTAAAATGGATGGAACTGCAAAAGGGGGAATAGCTATAGCGGTGTCTCATAAATATAATTTGCCTATAAGATTTATAGGTCTGGGGGAAAAACCAGAAGACTTAGTTCCTTTTAATAAAGAGGCTTTTGTTTCCGCTATATTGCCTGATTAACTGCAGGGAGATGGCGTCCTCCCTTAACTGCCCATCAGGGCTGATGACGCCTACAGCTTTAACAGATTGGCTGTAGAAGGTTTATTAAATAAATGCCCTGATGGAGCTTCTTATAATGCGTTGGTTTTGCCCCTTTTGTTGGACAGAACTCAAAGATGATGTTACTAAATTTTGCCCAAAATGCAAAAACGATTTAACCTCCTTTAGTAATCTTTCTTTTGAAGATAAATTACTTTTATCTCTTAAAAACCCTGTTTCTCAAAACAGAAGATTCGTAATAGAGTGTTTGGGAAACTTAAAAAGTCAAAAAGCTGTAAACATTCTCTGCAAAATGCTATTTGAAAAAAGAGACCTTTATGAACTTATGGAAATAGCAAATGCTCTTTTTAAAATAAATACACGCTTATCTATAGAATGTTTACATAAATTTATTAACTTTACAACCAACAAAATTTTAAAACATTATATCTCAAACCTTTTAAATAAAGAATCAAAGATAAAAGATGAAAACTTTAAATAAATTAATTGATTTTGTTTTAAAAAGAGAAAAAAGCGAAGGAGGTTTTGGAGCCACCCCTTTCCTTCCTGCAACTATAGAGGATACCTATTATGCTGTAAAAATTCTCTATCTATGCAATTATTCTCCAAATAAAAATTTGCTCAAAAATTTTCTTTTTCGTCAAAACATTTTAGAACTTTATATAAAACCCTTGGCTAAATACTTTAAACTTTTAAATTATTTAAATCTACTTAACACTTTTCCTCAGCCTATTATAAATATCTGCAAAAATAATTTAAAAATTTCTTTTTACAAAAATCTAACAAATCTTGAAACCCTTTGTTTTATTTTGGAAATATTTGAAATACTGGGAGAAAAAGATATAGTTTTAGAAATTAAAAAAACTGTTTTAAATAATATTTCTTTGTTTAATTTAAACACACTTAAAAGCTTTTACCATCTTTATAAAATTCTCAAAATGGATTTTCCCATAGATTTTTTAAATAAAATTTTAGAAGCTCAAAATCCTGATGGAGGTTTTGGATTTTTTAAAGGAACTACCTCTTATATGGAAAATACTTATTATGCTTGTTATATTTTATATCATTTTAATTTAAAGCCTAAAATGTTAAAAAAACTAAAAGAGTTTATTTTATCCTGCTGGAATGTTGATGGAGGATTTGGAAGAAATTCTCAAGGAATTTCTTTTTTAGAAAGCACATATTATGCTTTATGGATCCTGAAAAATTTTAACTTGGTAAATGGATTTTAAAATGATACAAAGGTCTCCCTTTTTATTAGTAGTTTTACTTGGTTTAGTCAGTCTTTTAGGAGATATAACCTATGAAGGGGCAAGAAGTATTATAGGGCCTTATCTTGCTACCTTAGGAGCAAGTGCAACGGTAGTTGGATTTGTAGCTGGTTTAGGAGAGTTTATAGGCTATGGTTTGCGCTTAATTTCTGGTTATTTTACAGATAAGATTAAAAAATACTGGACTATTACCTTTGCAGGTTATTTCATAAATTTAATTTCTGTGCCTGCTCTTGCTTTAACAAAGACCTGGTTTCAGGCTGTTTGTCTTGTTTTAACTGAAAGAATAGGAAAAGCTATAAGAACTCCTGCCAGAGATACCATCTTATCTTACACTACTTCTAAAATAGGAAGAGGTAAAGGCTTTGGTTTTCACGAAGCTATGGATCAAATTGGTGCTATAACAGGACCTATAATAATAGCTTCAATTTTATTTTATACTGGAAGTTATAAACTTTCCTTTACTATTTTATTAATACCCGCTCTTTTAGCACTTTTTATACTTTTTGTTTCTATTTTTCTATATCCTCATCCTCAAAAATTTGAAAAAGAAGAATCTTCTATAGAACAAAAAGTTTTTTCTAAAGGTTTTTGGCTTTATGCTTTTGCTATAGGAATTTATGGAGCTGGTTATGCAGATTTTGCTTTGATAGCATATCATTTAAAAAAAACAGAAATATTAACAGGTTCTTGGATACCTATTTTTTATGCTATAGCTATGGGAGTAGATGCTATCTCTGCACTTATTTTTGGATATCTTTTTGATAAAAAGGGTTTTGTAATTTTAATTTTTTCTGTTCTTATTTCTTCTCTGTTTGCACCTTGTGTATTTTTAGGAGATTTTAATGTAGTTTTATTAGGTATGATACTCTGGGGAATAGGAATGGGAGCTCAAGAATCTATTATGAGAGCTGCCATATCTTTTTTTATACCTAAGGATAAAAGAGCAACTGGTTATGGAATTTTTAATGCTCTTTACGGATTTTTATGGTTTTTAGGAAGCACTCTACTGGGGGCTCTATATGAATTTTCTATCTATGCATTAGTTATAATCTCTATGCTTTTGCAATTTCTTTCTATTCCTTTGTTAATAAGTGTTTCTAAAATTAAATTATAAATATGTTCAAAAATATGTAGAAAGTTTTAAATCTCTTCTACATAAAATTAAGATATTTTTACAAAAATTTTACCTACAAAATTAAACCTTAAAAAGCATGAAAATTTAAAGGGTCTCACAGCATGTGTTTATTTAAACCAGAATTTTTAATTAACTTAATTTTTATATTTTTTAATTTTTAGGATATAATACTTGTAAAAATATTAAGGGTAGGAGATATGTTGAAAAATTTGAAATATATGAAAGTTATAGATCCGGATCCAACTTCTCTTATTTTAGAAAAAATCAGAATTGCTGAAGAACTTTTCACAGATTGGGGAGAGTACTTTTATAAGGATAAAGAATTTTTAGAAAAACTTAAAGAGTATGAAAAGGCTATTAAAGTTTCTAATAAAATTATGGAGGAACTTGGAACATTTGAAGAATGTTACAACTGCTCAGTAATAGATAATACAGGGTGTTGCAAGATCGGGCTTGAAAACGAGGTTACTATTAATATTTTACTTATAAACATGTTCCTAAATGTTAAAATTCCCAAGGAAAGAGAGGTTCCAGGAAGATGTTTTTTTGTAGGTCCCACAGGTTGTAAAATTTTTGCAAGACCTTATTTATGTAGGGAATACTTCTGTAATAGACTTATGAGACTTTTTTCTCCTGAAGAATATGCTTTGGTTACCCAGAAGATAAGTGAAGAACTTACTTTACTTTATTTAATAAATAGATATATTAGAAATGAGTTAGAGTTTTTATTAGGAGATTTTCTTTTAGAATTAGAGCTAACTGGTTACAGTTAGGAGGTGTTTAAATGAAAAAAACTTTATATTTAATTCTTATATGTTTTTTTTTATTTAGTTGTGCAAAAAAAGAGGTTCCACCACCAGTTATAGAAACTCCTCAGCCTGTTTTAGAAAAACCTGAAGAGGTTAAAAAGCCTGAACAGGTGGAAGAAACTATTGGAGAGAAAATAGAGGCTAATGCTACTGCTGAAGAGGTTTTTAAACCTGAAGAAATTGTTCCTCAAAAAAAGGATAAGGAATATTGGAAACTTTATGGACGTGGATCTGCTCCACTTTTAGCTATATTTTTCGACTATGATGAATATACCATAAGAGATGATATGTGGGATAGAATTAAACAAAATGTAAAATATCTTCTGGAACATCAGGATGTAAAAGTTGAACTTCAGGGTAATTGTGATGAAAGAGGAACAAACGAGTATAATATGGCACTTGGAGCAAAAAGGGCTCTTGAAGTAAAAAAAATTCTTGTGAAACTTGGAATAAATGAAAATAGAATTAACACTATAAGTTTTGGTGAGGAAAAACCACTCTGTAATGAAAGTAATGAAGAGTGCTGGGCACTTAATAGAAGAGTTGATTTTGTAATTATAAAATAAATTTTTTAAAGAGGAGGTTTAAGAAAATGCATAGAAGTTATTTAAAAATTTTTTTAATTCTTGTGTTTTTGTTGGGGTTAATAAAATGTGTTTATGCTCAAAATACCAATACCCTAAAAATTGGAGTAATAGATGTAAAGAAAGTGATTAAAAATTCAAAATATGGTCAGGAGGTAATGAACAAGCTTCAACAAAAATATAATGAGCTTTCTGCAAAAATTCAGGAAAAAGCCAAAAAAATTCAGGCTTTAAAAGATGAAATAGAAAAAAAGAGTTCTCTTTGGTCACAAGAGGTTAAAGAAAAAAAGCAATCAGAATATCAAAAAATGTTAAGAGAGCTGAAAACTATGCAGGAAGATGCTCAGTATGAAATGAAGGAATATGAGAAGAAGATGTTAGATCCTGTGTTTAAAGAATTAGAAAAGGTTATAGATGAATTTGTCAAGGTAGAAAAATATGACCTTATTTTAGAAAAAAATCAACCTGGGATTTATTATGTTTCTGAAGAGTTAGATCTCACTCAAAAGATTATAAATTTATTTGACAAACATTATGAGAAACTTAAGAAGAAACAAGGAAAATGATATTAATTGCTGATATAGGGGGAACAAAATCAAGGTTGGCTTTGGTTAAGAAAGAGAGAAAAAATTTCTTAAACTTAAGGGTTTATAAAAGCAAAGATTTTTCTGATATTTATACCTTAGTTGAAAATTATTTTTCAGAAATAGGTGTCAAAAAAAAGCCAGCTACAGCAATATTTGCTGTGGCTGGTCCTGTGGTTAGAGATTGTGCTCATTTGACAAATCTAAATTGGAAGGTTTCGGTTAGGAAATTAAAAAAACTTTTTAAATTTGAAAAATCACTTCTTATAAATGATCTTGTTTCATTAGCTGCAAGTGTATTACTTTTAAAAAAAAGCGAGATTTTAAATATAAAAAATGGTAAAAAGCTTAAAAGGGAGCCGAAGGCTTTTATTGCTCCTGGAACAGGTTTGGGAGAAGCAATATTGGTTAAAGAAAAACCATTAACTATATTGCCCACTGAAGGAGGACATATATTTTTTTCACCTTTAAATGAGGAAGAATTTAACTATTTAAAGTTTTTGAAAAAAAAGAAAGAAGAACTGAGCTGGGAAAAGGTTTTATCAGGCAAAGCCTTAAGTTATTGGTATGAATATTATTTTAATGAGGTTGTTTCTCCAGAAAAAATAACCGAACTTGCTAAAGCCAATAATCCACAAGCCTTAAGAGTAATAAAGAAATTTTTTGAACTTTTGGGAAGAAAAGTTTCACAGCTGGCTTTTTACAGTCTGCCTGAGGGTGGAATTTATATAGCAGGTGGTGTAATACAGGCACTAAAGGACTTTTTAAAAAGATCCGAAATTAGGGAAACCTTTTTAAATGGTTATTTTAAAAACGAAAAATTAAAAACTCTTCTGGAAAAATTTTCTATCAATATTATACTTCATCCCAATCCAGTGCTTTTAGGAGCTCTTGCCATTCTCCGTAGCCAACAAAAGTGATTTTTCTTTTTGTATAATCTAAAAACTCAAAAAAAATCTCTATATATTCTTCTTTAAGATTTTCCTGTAATCTATCAGCCCATTCAATAATAACTACACCGTCATTTAAGTATTCCCAAAGACCAAGATCTTCAACCTCAGGAGTATTTAATCTATAAAGATCTACATGATAGATAGTGTATTTGCCTTCGTAAATATTTATTAAGGAAAAGGAAGGGCTTGTAATATATAAATCGGGATCAACTTCTAAACTTTCAGCCAGACCTTTTACAAAGGTAGTCTTACCACATCCAAGCTCCCCATAAAGAAGAACTAAATCACCTGGTTTGAGAAGTTTACCTAATTTTTTACCCAGGTTAATGGTATCTTCTTCTGAATTACTTATTTTTTCTATTTTCATTTTTTTCTAAATTTTTTCCTAATACAAATAATACAGCCTTATCTTTTTTGAGAAAAGTATCAATTATAGATTTTATATCTTCCTGTGTAACAGATTTTACCAGATTTTCATAAAAAGAGCTATAATTCCACCCAAGTCCCAATACTTCATTTATTGCCATATCTTCAGATATAGAAAGATTACTCTGTAGGCTCAATTTTTGACTACCTATAAGTCTGTTTTTAGCTCTTTCTATTTCTTCAGGAGAAAGACCTTCTTTTTTGATTTTTTCTAAGATTTCCCAGAATCCTGAAATTGCAGAATTTTCTTTTTCAGGAGAACATCCCATATATAAGACAAAGGCAGATTTTTTTGGATAAAAGATTAAAAAGGAGGTTACCACATAAGCTAAGGATCTTTCATCTCTCAGTATTCTAAAAAGTCTTCCGTTTTGTCCGGAAAGTGCTGCATTTAAAACTTCTAAAACTACTTTTTCTTTGCTATTAAGTCCCGGTGTTTGAAATCCAAGCAAGATTTGAGTTTGATGGGTATCTTTTTCTACACGATTTATAAGATTTTTAGGATAAGAAGGATCTTTCTCTTGAAAAATCGTTTCTTTAGATTTGACACTCCAGTCCTTTAAGAGATTTTTAATTTTTTCTTTTACCAATTCAGGATCAAAATTTCCTGTAATTACTAATACCCCCTTGTCAGGTCTTACAAACTTTTTATAAGCGTTTTGTAAATCCTTACAGGTAAAGCTCTGGTAAAATTCCATACTTCCTGCAGAATTAAGACCGTAGGGATGATCAGGAAATAAAATTTTTAAAAATTCGTTTACTGCTAAGGAAAGGGGTTGATCTTGCTGTTTTAATATTAAAGATATAAGTTCAGGTCTTGCTTTTTCACATTCTTTTTCCTCAAAAGAGGGATTAAGCAAGATATCTTTAAAATATTCCAAGGATTTTTCTAAGTTTGAGGATAAAGAGAGCATATTTAAACCAAAGGAATTTCTTCCAGCAAACCCTTTAATAGTGGTGCCAATAGATTCAAGTTTTTCTGCAAGTTCTTCTGCAGTGTAGTTTTTTGTTCCCCTTGTCCATAAAAGGGCAAGAGCTTGAAAGAGCCCATTTGTCTCTTTTGTTTCAAATCTTAATCCACCGGGAAAGGCAAGAGTAATTCCTACAGAGGGAATATCGTTCTGAGGATATAAGATTACCTTAAGATTATTCTCCAAGGTAAAAATTTCTGGAGAAGACACAGTTTTAATGTTTTGTAACATTTCTCTAAGGTCTTTTTCTGTAAAAAGTCTTTTTTCTGAAAGAAAACCAGCTACCAATTTTTGAAAATTAAAGTATTTTTTAGAAACCCTTATTAGGTCTTCCACAGTAGCACTTTCTATTTTTTTCTGATACCACAGTATATCTTTATAGGAACTACGAACAACTTGGAAGCTTCCAAGGGTGCTTGATAGACCTTCCGAAGTTTCTGAAGAAAAAATAAAACTTGAAAGAACCTGGGTTTTTGCTTTTTTTAATTCTTCATCACTTACACCAAAAATCTTTATTTTTTCAAGTTCAGAAACCACTTCTTTGATAATCTTTTTAAAATTTTGTGGGTCAGCGGTTCCAAATATTTCAAAAAGTCCTGGTCCGTAAGGAGTGAAAGAAGAAGCTGATATTGTTTTTACCAGATTGAGGTCTCTTTTTAGTTTTAGATATAGTCTTGAAGATTCTCCTCCTCCCAGAATTTCTGCAAGTAAATCTAAGTAAGGAGCATCATCTTCTCTAAAAGATGCTCCAGGTAAAGTAAAAGCAAAATACCCCTCTTTAACAGGTTTTTCCACCCAGACAAGCTCTGGTTTTTTTGTATAGGGTTCAGTTGGAAAGACTATTTTTCTTGGTTTTCTTTCTGGTAAAGAAGAAAAATACTTGTTAGTAAGAGAAAAGAGTTCCTCTTCTCTTATATTTCCAACTACGATAAGAACCATATTTTCTGGTGTATAAAAAGATTTAACAAATTTTAAAAGATCATTTCTTTTAAAAGATTTAACTGTATTTTCGTAACCGATAATTGGTCTTTTATAGGGATATTTTTGATAGGAAGCCCTCATTACATTCTCAAAGAGAACAACAAAAGGGTTATCTAAGCGCATTTTCATTTCTTCTACAACGACTTCTTTTTCTCTTTCTAATTCTACAGGATCAAAAAGAGGATGAAAAACCGCATCAGAGAGTATATCCAAGGCTTTTTCAGTGATTTTAGAAGGACCAGCTACATAGTAACAGGTATAATCGTATGAAGTAAAAGCATTCATATAGCCACCAAGAGCCTCAATAGCTCCTGCTATATCTTCTGGTTTTTTTGTCTCTGTTCCTTTAAAGATCATGTGTTCTATTAAATGAGTTATACCAGCTTTTTCTTCGTCTTCATAGGAACTCCCCACTTTTACGCAAAGCTTAATTGTAGCAACATCTTCTCTTCCATAAGGATAAAATAACACAGTTAATCCATTTGAAAGTTTTTTCTCTTTTACCTTAGATACTAAAGATTCTAGGCTTTGTGCCCTTGCCTCCATAAAAAAACCTCCTGAAAGTGTTAGAAAGATAATGATAAAAATAAAAAGGAAAGAGTTAAAAAATTTTGACATTATAGTGTAGCTCCTAAAAAGTTAAAAATTAATTTTAATTTGAGATATATGTTTTTTCAATAAGGAAACACACAGTCAAGCAAATTTTAACAAGCCTAAAAGAAGGGGTTTATATTTTTTTATTAGTTTTTATAATTATCAAATTATGTCTTACAGAGTGTATTTATCAGGAAATGAAGCAATAGCTTATGGGTTAATTACAGGAGGAGTCAGGTTTTTAACAGGTTATCCTGGAACTCCCTCAAGTGAGATTTTACCTACAGCACAGAAGCTGAAATTACGCTATGGATTTAAAGGCTTTATAGATTGGGCTATTAATGAAAAAGTGGCTTTGGAGATGGCTTTTTCTTCCTCTCTGTGTGGTATAAAAAGTGCTGTTACCATGAAACAGGTGGGACTTAATGTGGCTATGGATCCTTTTGTTAATTCAGCCTATATAGGGCCTTCCGCAGGTTTTGTGATTGTGGTGGCAGATGATCCAGGTCCTTATTCTTCTCAGACTGAACAGGACAGCCGAGTTGCAGCATATTTTGCCAAAGTTCCTGTCCTTGATCCATCAAGTGTAGAAGAAGCCTATCTATTTGCAAAAAAGGCACTTGAAATAAGTGAGGAATTTAAAATTCCTATCTTACTAAGAACAACAACAGCTCTTTCTCACGGAAAATCAGATTTTGTAATTCCAGAAATAACAATAAAAGACGAATTTCAACCAGCATTTAAAGAAAATCTAAAAAATTGGGATAAAGAAGTATTAAGACTTGCAGCAACACCTAAGCAGAGATTTCTTCTTCATAAAGCACTTAATGAGAAACTCAAAACTATTTCAGAGAAAAATAAAATACGTTACTTTTATGAAGGAGATATTCTTATTTTGACAAGTGGTATGGTCTTTTCCTATCTTATGGAAATTGTTGAAGAGCACAAATTACAAAAAAAGATAACCCTTGGAAAAGTTGATATGCCCTATCCACTTAAAAAAGAAGACTTTTCAAAATTTAAAAAAGTAATTACCATTGAAGAAACAGCACCATTTATAGAGCTACTCTTAGATACAGAGGGAAGAAGAAATGGAATTGTTCCTTCTGAAGGAGAGCTTTCTCTAGAGGTTTGCGAGCATATTCTGGCAAAAATTGGTCTTATTCCTGAAAGAAAAAGTATCTCTATTCCTCCTTTAAAAAGACCTTCTCTTTGCCCTGGTTGTGGACACAGAATAGGGCTTTTTGCAGTGAAAAAAGTTTTTGGAAAAAAAACTATATATACAGGGGATATAGGTTGTTACACCCTTGCTCTTAATTTTGGAGTAACAGATACTGTTTTTTGCATGGGAGCAGGAGTATCTTTTGCAGGAGCAATGAGCAAAATTTTTAGACTTTCTGATAAAAAAAGATTTGTAGTGGGGATAGTTGGAGATTCAACCTTTTTACACTCTGGTATACCTCCTCTTGTAGATGCCTATCACTATAGGTTTCCCTTTCTTCTTATTATTCTTGATAACAAAACAGTTGCTATGACAGGAAATCAAAAAACCCCTGCTCATACAAAGTCTTACGAAGGAGAGCCACTTAATTCTGTAAAAATAGAAACTATTGTAGAAGGAATAGGGATTGACTTTGTGAAAGTGGTTGATCCCTATGATTACAGAAAAACTGTTAAAATACTTAAAGAGGCAAAAAAATATCTTTCAGAAAGTGCAAAACCAGCTGTAGTTATTTTAAGACATCCCTGTGTTTATACTAAAGAGGGACTTGAGAAGAACCCCAAAAAACCTGTTTCTATTATTGAAGAAAAATGCACAGGGTGCAAATACTGTATTTCTGAATTTGAATGCCCGGCTTTGCAGTGGGATGAAGAAAAGGAGAAAGTCTTTATTGATAAAACACTTTGTATAAACTGTGGATGTTGTATTTTTGTTTGTCCTAAGAAAGCCATTTCTGAGGTTTGAGTATGAAACTTGTAATTCTTGGTAGAGGGGGGCAGGGAGTTCTTTTTTTCTCAAAAGTTTTAGCTCAAACGGCAATTGAAGAAGGAAAATCTGTTAAGACAACGGAAATAAAAGGTATGGCAAAAAAAGGTGGTGTGGTTGAGGTGCAAATGAAAATCGGAGAAGGATATTCTCCCCGAATTAAAAGAGGTTCTGCAGATCTTGTAATTTTGTTAAGCCCTGATTTGAAGGCTTATGCAAAAACCTTTGGTGAAAAACATTTCTTTTTTAGTAAAAAAGAGATGGAAAAAGCTTTGAAAGAGGTCCCTTTGAGATATGTAAATATATATTTACTTGGGATATTTCTTGCAAAAACACATATTTTTGATATAGATAAAGCTATAAAAGTGCTGGATGAAGAAAACAAAAAAGCATTGCTAAAGGGGTATAACGATGTTCAATCCAGATAAAGAGACCTTACCAAGAGAAGAAATTGAAAAACTTCAGCTTCAGAGGTTGAGAAAGACCTTACAATTTCTTAAAAATTCTCGCTCAAAACTTAAGGAGAAATATAAAGACATAAACCCTGAAGATATAAAAAGTCTTGAGGATTTAAAAGAGCTACCCTTTACCACTAAAGACGAATTGAGAGACAGTTATCCTTTTGATCACATAGCAGTTGATATTTCTAAATGTGCAAGAATGCATATGAGTTCTGGTACTACAGGGATACCGGTTATTAATATTATGACCAGAAATGACATTGCCCAGTGGGGCGAGATTATGGCAAGATGTCTTGCTTGTGCAACCTTAACACCAGAAGACAAATTTCAGATAATGCCTTCTTTTGGACTGTTTAATGGAGGGTTTGGGTTCCATTATGGAGCTGAAACTCTTGGTTGTTTTATTGTGCCAGCAGGTCCTGGAAGGTCCCTTATGCAATTAAAACTTATAAAAGATCTTGAAGTTACTGCTTTTGGAGCTATAGCAAGTTATCCTGCAAGATTAATAGAGGTTGCCAAGGAAAGTGGATTTGATTTTAGAGAGACCAAGCTCAGGGTAGCAATTCTGGGAGCAGAAACTTGGTCTGATGAATATAGAAAACGCATAGAAGAAGAAATGGGTGTTAAGACCTTTGATATCATAGGTATGACCGAAACAGGTGGAGTAGGGCTTGGAATAGACTGCCCTGCAAGAGCAGGAATCCATGTCTGGGAAGATCATTATATAGTTGAAATAGTAGATCCAGAAACTGGAGAGGTTCTTCCTGATGGAAAAGAAGGAGAGATGGTAATTACTACTTTGACCCGGGAGGGATTGCCTCTTATAAGGTATCGCACAAGGGATATAACAAGAATTGTTAGCAAAGAGCCTTGTTCTTGTGGAAGAACCCATCTTAGAGTAGATCGCATAAAAGGGCGCTGTGATGATATGTTAAAAGTAAAAGGAGTTAATTTTTATCCTTCTCAAATAGAGGCAATTTTAATGAGATATAAAGGACTTTCTCCTTATTATCAAATTGTGCTTGAAACAGTTAAAGGAAAAGATGAAATAACTATAATAGCAGAAAAAGTTCAGGGTGGTCTTTCTGGAAAAGAACTGGCACAGCTTGATCTGGAATTATACGATTTTCTTGGTTTTCACTGCAAAATACAGATTGTTCCAGAAGGGACAATCCAGCGAGTTCCGGGCAAAGCAGTAAGAGTAATAGATAAGAGGAAGAAGTAACTTTTTAGCTTTTGAAAAGTAGCTCTAATAAAAAATATTAGACTTTTGTTTCTTTTTAATCTGTTTAAAGCATTGTTTATTAAAGGTGTAGAAAAAGGATTTCTAAGTTTAGAAACTGGCTGGGGGAGGTGGATTCGAACCACCACTAGTGGATCCAGAGTCCACCGTCCTGCCGATTAGACGATCCCCCAAAATTACCTTGATATTTCTTTATTTCACACTTTAAATTAAAATTTCTAATCATTTATACACTATACTACTTACCACACCAATCTTTTTATAATTATACTATATATATACAAAAGTCAAGTCTTTATATGTAAGTGTGGTTTCAAATCTAAAATGTCACACTTAATTACTATTTTGAAAGGTTTTTGTGTTTTCTGGGCTTTTCTTCCTTAAATTATATAAAAGAAAAAAACTTATGTCCAGAAGAAAAGCACAAAAAGTAGGTAAACAGTAACCTTGGTGATTTTACTGATTTATCAAACCTTAAATTGCTCAATGAGCTGTTGCAGTTGATTAAGAATCAAGTGTCCTCTTCACCTCAACCAACACAAACAAAGAAACAAAGAATAAAACATAAAAGAGAACCAAGATTCGGTTTCAACTTTCTCATTTCTCACAAGTTTTACATGCAGTTGAAAAATTATGTAGAACTCGATGCTGATAGATGCTGATAAAGGAGAATCAATGACTGAAGTTATACTTATTGACCTGGGAAAAGAGTTGAAAGAGAGATATGCAAAAAGGTTTTTCCTTGAAGAAGCATCATCAGGTGGAAGAATTTGAACAGGAGAATACAAATAACAAATACAAGAGCAATTTAAGAGATATTAATAAGTCTTTTAAAAAAGAAATATCTTTATCTGCAATAAAAACCTTCAGATTTTTAAGTATTTCTAAAACTTTTTTCTTAGGAGGCAGTATAGTTTATATTATTTTCTATTTGAAATGTTTTTACAAGTCCTAAAATTTCCATAAAAGAACGGAATTGAGGATTTTTTGCTTTGAGTTTTAAATTAATTCTGTCTTTTAAAACAAGTTTTAGAAAAAATCCTATAATAGAAGAACTAAGAAATTCAGCATCATTAAAAGTTATAATTATTTCTTTATTTCCTTTTTCTACTAAATTTATTACCTTTTCTTTAATTAACCAATAATCACTTATACTAACTACATCTCCAGAAACAATAACTTCATTATTTTTTACATTTAAAGAGATATTAGTTTCAAAAATTTCATCTCTTAAGTGGGTTAACGTTTTTAAATCATTCATCTTTTCATCTTCTGAATAAGGTAATCTCTTTAAATCGTTCATAACTGTTTTTACCTCCTATTTTATAGATTTCCATTACTCACCTTCTTTTTACCCATTCTTCAAAACACTTTGGTTTATAAAATTATTTAAAAATTTTTGGCTTTTAAAACTGAGATTAATTTTCTATCAACATCATTTAAATAAAAATTAGGAAATTATATAAAATAATACACCTTAGTTATTTGTCAAAAAAATTCTGGCTCTTTTTTACTGTCCACTTACCTTTTTCATTTGTAATAAGTGTAGTTCTCAAACTTTTGTTTTTAATATATCCATACTTTAGAAAAAACCATAGATCTAATCTCAAATAGTTTCTTTTGTCCACCACTGTCTTGTAAACCTTCTTCCTCAGAAATATTTCCTACAATGAGAGATAAGACCTTCCCCAATATTCGATCACATGTTTCTTCGTCAATATCAATACCAGTCTTGTTGATATATTGCTTTTTTTAAGTAACACCAGCGTAATCACAAATTTTCCCACGGAAGTATTATTTAAATTGTGTCTATGTTATTAAAAATAAGAGGACTGGGAGGTGAGGGAAAAGGAAGCAAAAGAGATTGATTTAAATGCTGAATTTGAAAGACTTATTAAAGAAGCTCAAACTTCTACTTCCCATGAAACATTAACCTTTATCGCTGAACAACTTCTCAATCTGCTTATGCTAAAACAAAGAGGACTGTTTCTTAAACAGCAAATGTAATTTTTAAAACTTTAAAACCTTATTAAACTTTTAAAACCGGTGTGGTACGGTATAATCTTGGCTTAACTTTGGATGTTATTAATTTCTTTATCTATTACCAGAGACAAAATTCTCTTTTGACCTCTTAGTTTTAATATATCAATTCCGCTTTTTAATGTATTTAAAATATTTTCTAACTGAGGCTCAGTTTTCGGATCAAGTTGTGAAGGATCATAAGAGATAACAGCTATATAAGGAGAATAAACAGTGTTATATTTTTGATAAAAGGTTTTTTCTATAATTCTTAAAAGCTTTCTTGCAACTACCATAGCACCAAATAAAGGAGTTTCTGGCAAGATTACAGCAAACTGCTCAGGTTTAGAAAGTTTTGCCACTATATCAACTCTTCTCAGATTTTTAAAAAATTCTTGTGCCAGAAGTTTTAAAATGTTTTCTTCCTCCTCCACCCCATAAAGCTCTGTTATTTGAGAAAATTTATCTATTTCTATCAAAAGAATGCTCACAATTCTTCTATATCTTTTAGCCCTTAAAAGCTCCTCTTTTAACCTCTTTAAAAAGTAGGACTCGTTATAAAGCCCTGTTAGAGGATCTAAAATAGAACCCTCTTCAAGCTTTTTCTTTAAAGTTTCTATTTCTTCAATAAGAATTTCCTTTTCTCTGGTGACTTTTGCCAGTTCATCCTGATACAATTCTATAAGATTTTCTTCTTTTTTCTTTTGCTCTTCAAGTTTTTTAATTTGTATTTTTAATTTTTCCTCTTGTAATTTAATCCATTTAGTATAGGGAGTGAGAAGATGGTCTTTATAGTTAAAGGTTTCATAAAAAATATTTGTCCATTCAGGAAGAGAATCCAGTAAATTTTCTATTTGAGAATCATTTAAGTTAAAATGGGTTTTGCCAAAGTTTTTGAAATCTTTAAATTTTCTTTCTCTATTTACACTAAAGTAACAGCCTACACCGAGATCTATAAAATTTAAAAATTTTACATCTTCAAAAATTTCAGGAGGAATTTCCTCAGGTAAATCAGGAAACCAATGATGATAGTGGATGTTAAGCACAAATCTTCGAGGGAAATTGTAGAATTCAAAATATTCGCTACCTATAGTAGCATGGTCAACTTCAAAAACTTCTCTTTCTGCCTGGCAAAGAGTTTTGCCCAGTTTTTTAAGTTTAAGGACTTTTAAATAGCCTTCAGGAAACAAAGAATATAGAACAATTATGCCAAAATCCATAAGATATGAAGAAATGTGTAAATGAGAAGGATAAGTTTCAAATTTAGAAGCACATATAAAAGAAAAACAGAGATTGGCAATAGCTCTTGCCCAAAACAGAGAAAAGCTGAATTCATTAAAGGTAACTTTGCTTAATTTTGTAGAAACATAACTCAGAACCAGAATTTTTACCAGATCCTCTCCAAGAATTAATAAAGCCATTCTTACATTTTGAACAGGTGGGTTGTCTTTTCTATATTTTGGCTGATTAGCTACTGAAAGAATAAGAGAAGAAAGCTCTTGATTTTGATTTATAAGTTCCAGAAATTCTCTTTCTGATTTTAATAAAAGAGTTTCTAAAATTTCTCTAACTGTTTTAGGGAGAGGGATTAACGGTCTTTGAGAAAGTTTTAACAGTCTGTCTATCTCTCCCATTTTTCCTTATTTAGGTTAAAATAATTTAGTTAATAATAGCAAATGTTTTTTATTTTTGAAGAAGTTTGGGTAGATTTTGTATCAAAATTGATATAAAGGAGGGAAAAAAATGGGTGAAGAACAGCTTAAAGAAATGGTTTTTGATATGGCAAAAAGAGCTAAAATAGCTTCCAAAGATCTAATTATACTTTCTTCTCATACAAAAAACGAAGTATTAAAAAGAGTGGCTCAAAAGTTAAGAGAAAAAAAAGAAGAGCTTAAAAAGATTAATGAGAAAGATGTAAACCAAGCAATAATTCAGGGCCATACCAAAGCTTTTATTGATAGATTAACCCTTACAGACAAGATAATAGAAGGAATGGCTAAAGGATTGGAAGAAGTTGCGATGCTTCCTGATCCAGTTGGAGAGGTAGTGAAGATGTGGAAAAGACCTAATGGACTCTGGGTTGGTAAAATGAGGATACCACTGGGAGTAATAGCTATGATTTATGAAAGCAGACCAAATGTTACCATAGATGCAGCTGGGCTTTGTTTTAAAAGCGGAAATGCAGTGATTTTAAGAGGAGGAAAGGAGGCTTTAAATTCAAATGTAGCCTTAGGAGAAATTTTTAGAGAAACTCTAAAAGAGTTTAATATTTCAGAAGATGTGGTTCAGGTAGTTCCTACTCCAGATAGAAAACTCATGGAATACATGTTAGAACTGGAAGAATATATAGATCTTGTTATTCCAAGAGGTGGAGAAGGACTTATAAGATTTGTTACAGAAAAAGCAAGAATGCCAGTTATAAAACATTACAAGGGAGTTTGTCATGTATATATAGATGAAGAAGCAGATATTAAAAAGGCAAAAGAGATTGCAATTAATGCTAAATGTCAAAGACCAGGGGTTTGCAATGCAATGGAGACTCTTCTTGTGCACAAAAATATTGCAGAAAAAATCTTACCAAGCTTAGGAGAAGAATACAAAAAATTTGGAGTAGAATTGAGAGGATGTCCTGAGACCTTAAAATATATACCTTGGGCAAAGCCAGCAACAGAAGAAGACTGGTATGCAGAATATCTGGATTTAATTTTAGCTATTAAAGTGGTAGAGGATATAGATTCAGCAATAGAACACATTTCTAAGTATGGAAGTAACCACACAGAGGCTATAGTAACAGAAAATTATTCAAAGGCTATGAAATTTTTAAAAGAGGTTGATGCAAGTGTAGTGCTTGTTAATGCTTCAACAAGGTTTAATGATGGTGGAGAACTTGGTCTTGGAGCAGAGATTGGTATTTCAACAACAAAAATGCATGCTTATGGTCCTATGGGACTTGAAGAGTTGACTACAACAAAGTTTATTGTTTTTGGAGATGGACAAATCAGAACTTAAAAAAATAGGTATCCTGGGGGGGACTTTTGACCCCCCGCATCTTGCTCATTTAAGAATAGCAGAAGAAGTAAGAGAAGCTTACCTCTTAGACAAGATTTTCTTTATCCCTGCAGGTGTTCCTCCTCATAAGAAGGATTACACTCTTACTCCTTTTAAAGAAAGATTGAAAATGGTAGAGCTTGCAACTCAAGATAATACTTTTTTTGAAGTTTTAGATATAGAAAAGGATATAATACCTTCTTATACTTTGAAAACTCTGCAGAAATTAAAAGAAACTTATCCTGAAGTAGAAAAATTTCTCATCATAGGTTGGGACAGTTTTTGTGAATTTGAAACATGGTGGAATTATGAAAAAATTCCAAACCTTGCAAATATTGTAGTAATTCCGAGAAAATTAAGCTCTTGGGAAGAAATTGAAGAGTATTTTCATAAAAAGGTCAAAGAACTTTGGACAGAAAAAAGAGCCCTTAACAGAGTATCCCTTTTTAAAACAAAAACCTTTGATATTTCAAGCACACTTATAAGAAGTTTGTGTAAAGAAGGAAAATCTATAAGATACCTTGTTCCAGATAGCGTGTTTTTTTATATTCAGGAAAGGGGTTTTTACAGATCATGAAAGGAAGTATAAAAGCTGAAATTACTCCCATGTTTAAGCAATATTTTGAAATCAAAAGTAAATACCCTGATGCTATATTGTTCTTTAGATTGGGAGACTTTTATGAAATGTTTTTTGAAGACGCAGAAACTGTATCACCACTTTTGGGTCTTGTTCTTACCAAAAGAGAAGCAGGCAAAAATTTAACAGCTCCTATGTGTGGAATTCCAGCAGATAAAAGTTCATTCTATATTCAGAAGCTTGTTGATATGGGATTTAAAGTTGCTATTTGCGAACAGGTGGAAGACCCTGCAGAAGCAAAAGGTCTGGTAAGAAGAGAAGTTGTAAAAATATACACTCCCGGATTGCTTGTAGATCTTGATTCACTTTCAGAAAAAGACAAAAACTACTTGGCAAGCCTTTTTATAGAAAAAAAAGCAGGCTTAAGTTTTTTAGAGCTTTCCTGTGGAGAATTTATTTTTACAGAACTTCAAAAGGATGTAATACTTTCTGAGATATTAAAAAGAGAACCAAGGGAAATAATATTAAATAAAAATTTAGAAAACTCAGAAATTGTAAAGCTACTAAAACAGAACCTTCCAAAGGTGCATTTAAGTTTTGTAGAAGAAAGATTTTTTAAAAAAGAGAGTTTAAAAGAGCTTTATTTAGAGTATTTTGAGAGACATAGGTATGAAGAGGGTCTTAAAGCAGCTAATGCAATTCTGGAATATCTAAAAATTTATCAGCCCCATCTGGTAGATAAAATAGAACATCCACAGTTTTATTATCCAGAAGAATTTTTATTTTTGGATGAAGCAACAAAGAGAAATCTCGAGCTGATAAAAAATCTCTGGGACGGGAGTGAAAAGTTTTCTTTATTCTGGGTTCTTGATAGAACTCAAACTCCTATGGGAGCAAGGTTATTAAAAGAATGGATACTTTATCCATTAAAAGACATTAAAAAAATTCAGCAAAGGCAGGAGATAGTTAGGTTTTTTGTAGAGAATAAATCTTTAAGAGAAGATTTAAAGAAGATTTTAAAAAAAATTTCAGATCTTGAAAGGTTAAGCACAAGATGTGCATTGAAACTGGTTAATCCTAAGGAACTGAGATTATTAAGAGAAAGCTTAAAACACCTTCCAGAAATAAAAAAAATATTAGAAAAAGAAAAACCTCTTAAATATCCTAAAAAACTAAAAGAAATTTTAGATAACATAGATGAATTTTCAGAGCTTTATACAATCTTAAATGACTGGCTTGTTGATGATCCACCTCCAACCTTAAAAGAAGGAGGGATAATAAAAAGAGGAGTTAGTGCTGAACTTGATGAACTTTTTGATTTAAAAGAGAATGCTATTTATTATCTTTCTGAGCTGGAAAAAAATGAAAGACAAAAAAACGATATTCCAACTTTAAGAATAGGGTATAACAAAGTTTTTGGTTATTATTTTGAAGTATCTAAAAGCTATTTAAAAAAGGTGCCTTCATACTTTGAAAGAAAGCAAACTTTAACAAATGTAGAAAGATTTATAACTCCTCAACTAAAAGAACTTGAGAACAAAATTCTTTCCGCTGAGGAGAAAATAAAAAACTTGGAATATGAGCTATTTTTGAAACTAAGGGAAAGGGTTGCTTCATATAAAGAAAAGCTTCAAAACACTGCAAAGGCCTTAGCAGAGCTTGATGTCTTTATCTCTTTATCTCAAGTAGCTGTGGAAAACGATTATGTAATACCAGAAATAGTTGAAGAACAGATCCTTGATATAGAAGAAGGAAGACATCCGGTTTTAGAAAAGATTCAAGGCAAAGAAAATTTTGTTCCCAATTCTTTAAAAATGGATAAGGAAGATGCTCAATTTTTGATTATTACAGGACCAAATATGGGTGGAAAATCCACTTTTTTAAGACAAAATGCATTAATAGTAATCATGGCTCAAATGGGTAGTTTTGTCCCTGCAAGTTTTGCCAAAATAGGTGTTTTTGACAAAATTTTTACTCGTGTGGGAGCAGGAGATGAACTGATAAGAGGAAAAAGCACTTTTATGGTTGAAATGAGTGAATGTGCATACATTTTGAAAAATGTGTCTTCTAAAAGTTTGGTTATCCTTGATGAAGTAGGAAGAGGAACAAGTACTTTTGATGGAATGGCACTTGCCTGGGCTATAGCAGAAAACTTATATCAAAAAAAAGCCTTTACACTACTTGCAACACACTACTTTGAACTTACAGAACTTGCAAAGACTTACTCAGGAATAAAAAATTACCATGTAACTGTTAAAGAGTGGAACGAAGAAGTGATATTTTTATACAAAGTTTTACCAGGGGTTGCTAATCAGTCTTATGGAATTGAAGTTGCTAAATTAGCAGGAATTCCTCAAGAAGTGGTTGACAGAGCAAGGGAAATACTTTATAAATTAGAGAGCAAAAATTTAAAGGAAAATAAAGAATTAACAGTATTTCCTAAAAAGGTTTTACAATTATCTATATTTGAAATGACAAATCCTATAATTGAAAAAATCAAAAGTCTTAATATAGAAGAAATGACCCCAATTTCAGCTCTGAATTTTCTTTGGGAGGTAAAAAAAGAATTAGTAGAAAAAGAAAAAAAGGAAAATAAATGAAAAAATTTGTCAGCTATATTCTTATTGCGATATTATTGAGCTTTCATTTTTTTATTTTTAATCCTTTAGAACTCTTAGCTGTCTCCTCAAATAAAAAAGCCAGTTCCAAGGAATACATATACTATCGGGTTAGGAGGGGGGACACGTTAGGAGAGATAGCAAGAAGGTATGGTACGACGGTTAGTCAGTTGAGGAAGTGGAATGGGATAAGGGGAGATAGGATATATGTGGGGCAGAGGCTGATAGTGGGGATAAAGGAGGAGAAGAGGGTATCGAAAGGAGTTAAATACATATACTATCGAGTTAGGAGAGGGGACACGTTAGGAGAGATAGCGAGAAGGTACGGTACGACAGTTAGTCAGTTGAGGAAGTGGAATGGGATAAGGGGAGATAGGATATATGTGGGGCAGAGGCTGATAGTAGGGATAAGGGAGGAGAAGGGGGTATCAAAAGGTATTAAGAGAAAAGAGGCTAAGGTTGAAAAGGTAGCAGGTATAACAAGGAAGATAAGTTACATATACTATCGAGTTAGGAGAGGGGACACCTTAGGGGAGATAGCAAGAAGGTATGGTACGACAGTTAGTCAGTTGAGGAGGTGGAATGGATTAAGGGGTGACAGGATATATGTGGGGCAGAGGTTAATAGTAGGGATAAGGGAGGAGATAATAAAGAAAGAAACAATAAAAGAAGTTTCAGATACAGAAAAGATTTTTTCTGAGCTTGAAAAAGAATATGAAAAACTTTTTTCTACTTCTAAAACACCAAGAACAAAATGGCTGGAACTTATAAATAAATACAGAAGGCTTTACTTGTTATATCCTGGGAGTAAAACAGCTCCTAAAGCAATATTAAAAACAGCAAATATATATTTTCATCTTTACAAGACTTTTTCAAACAAAGAGGATCTTAATGAAGCTATAGAAAGATACTACTTTTTGATAGATAACTATGTTGAGACCCCTCAAGCAGAGGAATCTTATTACAGGCTAATTCAAATTTATAAAGAAGAGTTAAAAAGTGAAGAAAATGCAGAAAAGCTAAAAAAAGAGTTTAAGTTAAAGTTTCCTAAGAGTTTATACTTGGCTAAACTTGAAGAAAAAAAAGAAAAAAAGGAAAAGTCTAAAGGGGATACCAAAGAGAAGACCAGCTTGTCTAAGTTTAGAAAGGTATTAGAGGTTCATCCGGTTACTGGCGAAGATTACAGTAGAGTAATTATTAATATTTCTGATAACTTTGAATATCAGGCTAATATATTAAAGGGCACTAAGGATAAACCTCCAAGGATATATGTAGACATTTATCCTGCTGTGCTTGATAGCAAAGTTCCCAAGGAGATCAAGATAAAAGATGCGTTATTAACAAAAGTTAGGGTAGCTCAGTTTGATGAAAAGACAGTAAGGGTTGTTTTGGATCTGAGTAGCTTGACTTCTTATAAAATCTTCAAGTTAAGAGATCCGTATCAATTAGTTTTAGATCTTATAGGAAAAGAAAAAGTTATAACAAGACAAGGAAAAGATGAAAAGTATATAAATTTAGCTCGTCAATTTGGGCTCGGCATAAAAAGAATAGTTATAGATCCAGGACACGGGGGGAAAGATCCAGGTGCTGTAGGGCCAAGAGGACTTGAGGAAAAGGATGTAACTTTGAGGTTGGCAAAAATATTAGCTCAAAAATTAAAAGAAAGGCTAAAATTAGAAGTGCTTTTAACAAGAACTTATGATAAATTCATTCCTTTAATTCAGAGGCCAGCTATAGCCAATAGTAAGAAGGCGGATATATTTATTTCTCTTCATACCAATGCTTCTCCAGATCCAAAGGCACATGGTGTAGAAACCTATTATCTCAATTTTACTACAGATCCGGAAGCAATGAGGGTTGCAGCTTTAGAAAATGCGGCTACTGAAAAATCTTTAAGTGATTTGCAAGATTTGATAAAAGCAATTTTGGCAAACACAAAACTCTCAGAATCAAGATTGCTTGCAGAGAAAGTGCAAGAACAGCTGGTAAAAACTTTAAGTAGATACTATCCTGATACTGTAAATAGAGGAGTAAGGTATGCTCCATTTCTTGTTCTTGTCGGCACAAGAATGCCTGCAATTCTTGTTGAGGTAGGTTTTATAACTAATTCAAAAGAAGAAAGAAGATTAAGAGATTCTCATTATCTGGAAATGGTTGCAGAAGGGATAGCTAAAGGGGTAGAGATTTACCTTCAGAGTTTAAAATTTTCTCAAACTTATTATCATGATAAAAAATCCTAAGGTTCTTTATGGAGTAGAGAGGTTTTTTAAGGAAGAAATATTTAAAAGGTATCAGAAAAAGAGAGCTGCACTTCTTTGCAACCAAGCTTCTGTAGATTACAAATTTACCCCGGTTTTTATTCTTTTTAAGGAATATTTTAAAAAATATTTTAAGTTTATATTTTCTCCTCAGCATGGTCTTTTTTCAGAAAAGCAGGCAAATATGATAGGTTCAGAAGATGAGATAGAACCTTTCACTCAAACTCCTGTGGTGAGTCTTTACGGTCCAAGGCTTAAACCAGAAGATGAGCATTTGGACGAAATAGATGTAGTTTTTGTTGATTTACAGGAAGTGGGGTGTAGGGTTTACACTTACATATGGAGTTTATATCTTTTAATGGAGGCTTGTCAGAAGAAAGGGAAAAAGCTGATAGTTTTAGACAGACCAAATCCAATTGGTTCTCAAATTGAAGGACCACTTTTAGAGCCTTCATATCGTTCTTTTGTGGGAATGGACATATTGCCTATGAGGCATGGTCTAACCATAGGAGAGCTGGCAATTTTGTTTAAAAATCGCAACTTTCCACACCTTGATTTGGAAATTGTAAAAATGAAAGGATATAAGAGAAGATTTTTATACCCTGAAATTGGACGCTCTTGGATTTTTCCATCTCCCAATATACCTACCTGGGATACGGCGCTTGTTTATCCGGGTCAGGTCTTGCTGGAAGGAACAAACCTCTCAGAGGGAAGAGGTACCATCAGCCCTTTTTTAATTTTCGGGGCTCCTTACTTAAAACTTGAAAGATTGACTTCTCTCTTTCAAAATATTTTTAAACTGGAAAGAGATGGATTTATTTTAAGACCTGTTGCTTTTGAGCCAGTTTTTGATAAGTGGAAAGAAAAGAGATGCTATGGATTTCAAATACATGTTTTTGATTACCATAAATTCAAACCAGTAAAAACAACACTTTTAATACTTAAAGTTATTAAGGAAAATTATGAAGAATTTGAATTTATAGAGGGTCCTTACGAGTTTGAGGTAAGAAAAAAACCTATAGAGATTCTTATTGGAAACTCACAAATATTGAAATGGTTGGAAGGAGATAAAGAAATTGACCTTGATTTTTACCTGTATTATAATTTAAAAAACTACCTGGAAGAAATAGAATCCTGTAAACTTTATAAGTCTAATGGATAAATCAAATCACAAAAAACTAAAGTTTAGGTCTAATAAAGAAAGGGTTAGTTATTTTTTAAAACTTTTTAACAAAGAAGATAAAGTTTTAGTTTTAATTTGGGCAGATCCAGATGCATTAGCATGTGCTTTGGCTTTGAAAAGGATTTTACAAAATAAGGTAGAGAAAATTGACATTTCAAATATAAACGAGATTGTCCGGTTAAACAATCAGGTAATGGTAAACATTTTAAAAATTCCGTTGATTAAATTTTCTGAAGAACTTTTAAAATCCTATAATAAATTTATACTGGTAGATTCACAGCCTTCTCATAGGGAGGAATTTAAAAATATAAAATTTACTGCGGTTATAGATCATCATCCACCTACAAATGATTGGGAAGCGTCTTATGTGGATATTCGTCCAGACTACGGGGCAGCTTCAACCATTCTTTTTGAATATTTAAAAACTTTGAAAATAAAACCCTCTGTTTATCTGGCAACAGCATTGATTTACGGAATAAAAGTAGATACTGATAATTTTGGGAGCAGTGCCAATCCACAGGATGTTACTGCTTTTCAAAAACTTTACAAACACATGAACAGGTATTTGCTAAACAAGATGGAAGGATACCATATAAGAAGATCAGAACTAAAATATTTTAAAATAGCGTTAGATCAGCTTAAATTTCAGAAAAACAGAATATTTTCCTATATAGGTAAAGTTTTAAATACAGATATACTTGTGGTTATAGCTGATTTTTTAAACAAAATTTATGACACTTCTTGGGTATTTGTGGGAGGAGAATATAAGAAAAAGCTTGTCATAATAATAAGATGTGATGGATATAGAAAAGATGCAGGGAAATTAGCAACAAGGCTTTTTAAGAATATAGGTTTGGCTGGAGGGCATAAAGAGAAAGCAAGAGCAGAAATACCTTTTTCTAACCTAAACTTAGAAAGTAATAAGTTTGATACGCCAAAGTTTATCAAACTTTTTGAGAAATATTTTAAATCAAGGGATAGAAGAAAGAAAAGTTAATTATGGCAAGATTTGTAGATCAGGCAAAAATCTATGTAAAAGCTGGAAATGGAGGAGCAGGTTGTATTAGTTTTAGAAGAGAAAAGTATATTCCTAAGGGTGGACCTGATGGAGGAGATGGAGGAGACGGAGGAGATGTAATTTTAATTGCAGATCCTCAGGTTCACACTCTTTACAATTTTCACCATCAAGTGCATTTTCGTGCAGAAAACGGTAAACCCGGAATGGGCAAAAAAATGAAAGGAAAGGATGGGCAAGATTTAATATTAAGAGTTCCTGTGGGAACGGTTGTTAAAGATGCAGAAACTGGGGGAATATTGGGGGATTTAACAGAACCTGGACAGACTTTGGTAGTTGCTCGTGGAGGTAAAGGAGGAAGAGGAAATGCACATTTTGCTACACCAGTAAGACAGGCACCAAGAATTGCAGAACCCGGAAAACCCGGTGAAGAGAAATGGCTTGTCTTAGAACTGAAACTTATCGCTGATGTGGGATTGGTTGGATTTCCTAATGCAGGAAAATCAACCTTGCTTAGCAGAATGTCAGCTGCTAAGCCTAAAATAGCTGATTATCCCTTTACAACTCTTGAGCCTAATCTGGGAGTTGTTAGGCTTTTTGATGGAAATACCTTTGTTGTAGCAGATATACCAGGATTGATAGAAGGAGCTCATAAAGGAATAGGTTTGGGTTACGAATTTTTAAAACATATAGAAAGAACACGAATACTTTTATACATGCTTGATATTTCTAAAGAAAAAGAGGTAGTAAAAGATTACCAAATTCTAAAAAATGAATTAAAACTTTTTAATCCTCAACTCTTAGATAAAGATTACCTCATTGCATTAAACAAGATAGATCTCATGCCTGATCCTGAAAAAATCAGAAATATAATTGAACTTTTTGAAGAAAAGGACCAAGGCAAGATATATCCAATTTCAGCTGTAACTGGGCAAGGAGTTCTTGAATTGATTTATGCACTATGGAATAAACTCGTAAGTATAAAGAAAGAAGAGAAGTATCAAGCAGTTTAAACGAGTTTTTAATATACCACATAGGAGTATAATAAAAAACAGTTATGGAAAGAAAGGAAAAAATTCAAAAATTGTTAAACAAAGTAAAAAAGATTGTTTTAAAAGTTGGGAGTGCTGTTATTACGAAGGAAGATGAGGGTTTGGATTATCAGGTTCTTCACAATTTAACCTATGAAATCAATAGACTTCACAAGGCAGGTTATAAAGTAGTTTTGGTTTCATCAGGAGCTATTGCCTGTGGAAGGGCTAAATTGAAATACTTTAAAAAGCCAATATCTTTAACAGAAAAACAGGCACTGGCTGCTGTTGGTCAGGCAGCTTTAATTCAGGCATATGAAGATATATTTCAGCAATATGGAATTCAGGTAGCTCAAGTTTTATTAACAGATGAAGATCTTTCTCAAAGAGAAAGATATTTAAATGCAAAAAAGACCTTAGATACGCTTTTAAAATGGAAAATAGTTCCCATTGTAAATGAAAATGATACTGTAACAACAGAAGGAATAAGATTTAGTGATAATGACATTTTGTCAGCACTGGTAGCAGGCACAATAGAAGCAGATATTTTGATTGTATTATCTGATGTGGATTCCCTTTACACAGAAGATCCCAGAATAAATCCTCGGGCTGAAAGAATTAAAGAGGTTGAGGAAATAACTCCAGAGATAATGAGTATGGCAGGGACAAAACCAGGAAGATTGGGAAGAGGAGGTATGTATTCTAAACTTCTTTCTGCTCAGATGGCAAACTCTATGGGGATACCTATGGTGATTCTTCCAGGAAGAATTCCTCTTGTTATAGAAAAATTCTGGAGCGGAGAAGATATAGGAACCATTTTTTTGGCTAAGGAAAGAAAACTTAATATGAGAAAACTCTGGATAAAATACTATATAAAACCTGAGGGGAAACTTTTCATCGATCAGGGAGCAGAAAGGGCAATCTTAGAAAATGGGAAAAGTCTCTTAATCGGAGGAATTGTAAAGGTAGAAGGAAATTTTTCTAAGGGTGCCTGTGTGGAGTGTGTTAATCTTAAAGGAAAATCTCTTGCTAAAGGTTTAATAAATTTTTCAGCTCAAGAACTTCTTAAATTAAAAGTTTCTGATGAAAAAGTAAATAGAGAAGTCATTCACAGAGACAATCTGGTAATCTTAGATTAATATCGGAAGGGGGTGTAGTTTTTTATGTCTGATTTTGTTCATCTTCACCTTCATACAGAATGGAGTCTTCTTGACGGTGCTATAAGGATAGATGATCTGATAAATAGACTTATAGAATATAAAATGCCAGGAGCTGCTATTACAGATCACGGAACTTTATATGGAATTATTCATTTTTATACCAAGTTAAAAGAAGCAGGGCTTAAACCCATTATAGGATGTGAGTTTTATGTAGCTGAGGGTTCTCGTTTTGAAAAAAAAGCAAGCAAAAGAGGTGAAGCAGGAACACATCTTGTCTTGCTTGCTAAAAATGAAGAAGGTTATCAAAATCTTTTGAAATTGGCAAGTATTGCTTATTTGGAAGGATTTTACTATAGACCTCGTATAGATAAAGAAGTTCTTAGCAAATATCATCAGGGACTTATAGCTATGAGTGCCTGTTTGGAAGGTGAAATACCGAAGCTTATTTTGAATGGTCAGCCTGATAAAGCTTTAGAGGTAGCTAAATGGTATAAGGATTTATTTAAAGAGGATTTTTATTTAGAACTTCAAAAGAATGATTTACCGGAGCAGGACAAAGTTAATGTAACACTTTTAGAAATTGCTGAAAAGTTATGCATTAAGTGTGTTGCTACCGCAGATTGTCATTATTTGGATAAAGAGGATGCTCTTGCTCATGAGGTTCTTTTATGTATTCAAACAGGGCATAAACTTTCTGATCCAGATAGATTTAAATTTAATACAAATAAGCTTTATTTAGCCAGTGCTGAAGAAATGAAAGAAAGATTTCAGGACTTACCCTCAGAGGTTATTTTTAATTCAATGGAAATTTTTGAAAAAGCAACTTTGGAAATTAAGACAGGAGAGGTTTTGTTTCCAAAAGCAAAAATTCCTGAGGGCGAAACAGTAAAAAGTTATTTCATTAAAAAGACAAGAGAGGGATTAGAAAGAAGGCTTCAAGAACTTAAGGCTAAAGGACAGCTTGCAGTAGAAGAAAAAAAATACTGGGAAAGATTGGATTATGAATTAGAGGTTATTATTGAAAAAGGTTATGCCAGTTATTTTTTAATAGTGGCGGATTTCATCAACTGGGCAAGATCCCGAAATATTCCTATAGGTCCAGGTAGAGGTTCTGCAGCAGGAGCACTTACCTCTTATGCTCTTAGAATTACCAATTTGGATCCTTTGAGGTGGGGACTTTTATTTGAAAGATTTCTTAATAAAGAAAGACCAAGTTTACCTGATATAGATGTAGACTTTTGTATGGAAAGAAGGGATGAAGTCATAGAATATGTAGTAAAAACTTATGGAAAGGAATACATAGCAAAAATTGCAACTTTTGGACAACTTAAAGCAAGACAGGTGGTAAGAGATGTTGGAAGAGTACTTGGTTTTAAACCAAAGGAAATAGATCCCATAGCTAAAATGATAAGTCCTGGGATAAATGTAACTCTTGAAGAAGAACTCGAAAGAGAAGAATTTAAAAAGTTAATAAGCAAAAACGAAAAGTTTAAGCAACTTTTTGAGCTTGCAAAAAAGCTTGAGAGACTACCCAGACATGTGAGCCAGCATGCAGCAGGAGTGATTATAGCAGGGAAACCAATCACAGAAGTTGCTCCTCTTATGAAAGGAGAAGAAGGAGATGTCTTGGTTCAATTTGATATGAAGGCTTGTGAAACTGTAGGGTTGATTAAATTTGATTTTCTGGGACTAAAAACCCTCACTATTATAGATCATACTCTAAAAATGATAAAGCGGTATGAAGGAATAGAAATAAATCTGGATGACATACCCTTAGATGATGAGAAAACTTTTGAGCTTTTAAGAAAGGGTGAAACCGATGGGGTGTTTCAACTGGAATCTGATGGAATGAAAGAATTATTAAGAAGATTAAAACCAACAGATTTTAATGATCTTATAGCAGTTCTTGCTTTGTATAGACCAGGTCCTTTGGAGGGAGGGCTTGTAGATCAATACATAGAAACAAAGCATGGCAGAAAAAAGCCAGAATATTTGCATCCCCTTTTGGAACCAATTTTAAAAGAGACTTACGGAGTAATAGTTTACCAGGAACAGGTGATGGAGATTGCAAGAGCATTTGCAGGCTATACCTTGGGAGAAGCAGATTTATTAAGAAGGGCTATAGGTAAAAAAGAAAAAGAACTGATGGAAAGTTTAAGAGAGGAATTTGTTTCACGCTCAGTTGAAAGAAATATACCTCGTGAAGTTGCTGAAAAAGTTTTTGACTTAATTGAAAAATTTGCAAACTACGGATTTAACAAAAGTCACTCAGCAGCTTATGCTCTTGTTGCCTATCAAACTGCATATTTGAAAGCGCATTACCCTGTTTACTTTATGGCTTCAATTCTTACTTATGAAGCTAATAAAAGCGAAGAGGTAAGTAAGTATTTATCTGTAGCTAATGAAATGGGAATAAAGATTCTGCCACCAGATATAAACAGAAGTGAAGCGGGTTTTACAGTAGAAGGAAAAGCCATTAGAATAGGAATTTATGCAATAAAAAATGTGGGAGAAGAGGCAGTTAATGAAATTTTGAGAAAAAGACCCTATAAATCTTTTGTAGATTTTTGTAACAAAGTGGATACTAAAAAGGTAAATAAAAAAACCATAGAGGCATTAATCAAGGCAGGAGCTTTTGACAGTCTGGAATCAAACAGAGCTAAACTTATACATAACCTCTCTTCAGTTCTTTCCATCTCAAATCAGGCTAAATTTTCTACCCTTTTTAAACAAACAGCCCTTTTGAGCTTGGACAAGACTTTTAATTTAGAAGAAGTGCCTGAGTGGGACCTGCCTGAAAAACTAAAGTTTGAGAAAGAGGCTTTAGGGTTTTATCTTTCTGATCATCCAGTAAGAAGATTTAGAAGATGGATTAATATCTTTTCACCCTTTACCTTAGAAGATGTTAAATCCGTTGAAGAAGGAACTAAAGCTGTTATCGCTGGGATTGTGTCCGAAGTAAAAATAAAAAGTACCAGAAATGGCGAGAAGATGGCTATAATAAAAATAGAAGATGAAAAAACCTCGTTAAGGGCTCTTGTTTTTCCTGATTTATACAAGCAATATATGCATATTCTAACAGAAGGAACTATGTTCTGGTTTAAAGGAGAGGTGGATAAAGAAGAAGAAAAAGTAAATTTTTTAATAGAAGATATAGCAGAGTTAAAAAACTTAAAATTTTTCAAAAATGGAAAGGTGAATATAATCCTTTCTTCAGAGCACATTAACGAAGAAATTTTAGAACATTTAAAAAACTTCTTGATAAAAGAAGAGACAAATTCAGAAGGATTACCTGTTCAACTTTATTTAAAATATCCAGACTTCTTGGTATGTTTTGAAATAAACGGTTATAAAATAAATCCTTCATATGAACAACTTTTATTACTTCTGGATACTTTTGATAACCTTAATATAAAAATTTCTACAAAATAAGAAATTTTTTAGGAATAATCTTATTTATACCTCAGAAGACAAGGATTTTATTTGTGGAATAAAACAAGTTTTAATTACATTGTCCCAACTTAATTTATCTACAAATTCACTTATTTGATTGAAGCCAATTTCTTTTTCTTTTAATGTTTTGGGTATTTTTTCAAAAATCTTTAGTGCATTATTAGCTATACATAATTCTTCAAGAGCTTTTCTTTGGTTTGGATTTATTGTTTTTAGCGTCTCCAATGTTAATGGAGACCCTATGGAGATAAAATCTAAAGCATAAAAAGGTTTAAAAGAGTCTTTAAAAGTTTTTTCTAAAAAGAAGTAAACTCCACAGGAAGTAGAATGCACAGAAATTCCTCCAAAAGGTAAAACCTCTATATGAGAAATTCCAAAAGGCTCATATATAGATATACCTAATTCTATATCACTTGCTATTTTTAGATCTATAGTATCTATTTCTTCAACAATAAGTTTTGGACATTTCTTTTTAGAAAAACCAAATTGATTTACAAAAAGGGCTTTAATATTTCTGGAATTCTCATTAAAATTTTTAGTAAGTTTGTAAACTTCAATTTCATCTCCTACCAAATCAGGCCAGCCTTTTTTGTGTTCAAAGGGCCAATTATATGCTTTAGTCATTTTTTCTACCTCGTCAGAGGGTCTCCCTGTTACAATTAATGAGGAAAGGAGAATATATATTCCAAAAATATCATTTTCTTGAAAAAATTTATCTAAATAAGAAAGAAGAATAAAATCACGCCAGATACCTTTACTTTTAACTAATCTGCAAACATGAGTAAATATCACATCTAATTTTTTTATGCTCCAGCCAATCTTTAAACTTTTTTCAATTTTTTCTTTGGATTTGATTTTGTCTTCAAAAGTGTAATGATTTAAGGCAATGGCATTATATACCGGAACTATTTTCTCTTTTTTTACCTCTGGGCATAAAAATTTGTATTCTTCTATTACCCAATCGCCTACTGCAAAAATTTTATCAAATCTTTGAGCCAATTTTACCAGAGGGGTGCGATACCAATCCTCTTGAGAACCAAAAAAGTCTTCCAAGGAAAGATTTTTTTGAGAACATTTTTTTAAAATATTATAAAAAGAAATATCAGCTCCTCCAAGATTTTCAATAATTCTTCTTACAGGTGCAACTTCATGAGCATAAAAAAATCTTTTATGTTTTTCTGGGTTAAACTTCGGGTGCAACTCCAAATTTAATAAAGATGGTATTCCCATGTATTCATGTGAAAAGTGTATGAATTCCTTTGCCTGTGGATAAAGTACGGAGATCAATTCAAAATAGGGAATTCCAATTCTAAAATATTGCTCATAGTCCCAATTATATTCATATTTATCTGAAGGAAGATTAAATTTTTCCCAAAATAAAAATTTTATATAATTTATTATTTCCTTTTTCATACGAGTAATATCAATTAATAAGACCTCAACAGTAGAGATTTTCTGAGAATTAAATTCGTTTACGATTTTTCTTTCTCCGTAAACCAAATCAATGTTATACTTTTCAAGAAAAGGTTTAAATATCTGGGAAAAATTTTTAGTATCATAATTGTCTTTACTTGAATAAAAAACCACTCCATCTTTGCCAAGTCTTGTTGATGGAGAACCTATATATTCAAAGAGGGGACCATAAATAAGGGTTTTGTCAAAAAAAGAAAGATAAGGAGATGATGTGCATAATTGATTAATTACCTCTCCTATTCCTCCTACTTTGTATAAAGCTTCATGAGTAACATGAATAGCTACACGCATAACATCTCTATTTATGTAATTATTAGTTCTGGATGACTTCTTCTGATAAAAGAATTTTTAGGAACCACCCGAACGCTGTATTGTTTTAAACCATGTCCATACAAAGGATATATACCATAAAATATGGCTCTATTATCTTTATACACTTTAAAGGGAATAGGAACAATTTCGAGATGCCTTTTTATTTCTTCCTCAATTCCTGGAGCCACGACACAATAGATTTCACTTATAAAAACTGCTTGAACTTCTATTAAGTCTGAGGGAAGACCTGCAAGCTCAACTTCTACAGTTAATTCAAGTTTATCCTCTTCAAAAAGATCTCCTCCTGCAAGATTGTCATAAACACCAAGAATTTTTATTTTATCCCACTTTTCTAAAATGATTTTCTTTTCATTTATTAACTCACGCAAAAAAGCGTAATTATTTTCTGTAAGAATTTTAAAATTCTCTAAAGCGGGAACATAAAATTTTGTAGTATATTCAAGAAGTGCTCTGTTTATGGAAAAGTTTTTACAGGCTGTGAAAATTGCCTGTTTCATCATTTTAATCCAGTTTCTTGGAATTCCCTCTTCATCTCTATCATAAAATAGGGGTTGTATTTCATTTTCCAAAAGATTATAAAGCTGATTAGCTTCAAAAAAATTATATGGAGGAAGTCCTTCTTTGGGATAAATAGCCCATCCATTATTTCCGGTATAACCTTCAGGCCACCACCCATCAAGCACACTTAAGTGTAAAACTCCATTCATAGAAGCTTTTATTCCCGAAGTTCCTGATGCTTCCATTGGTTTAAAAGGAGTATTTAACCAAACATCAGATCCCCAGACTAAATACCTTGCAAGATGGATATCATAGTTTTCAAGAAAAAGAACTCTATCATAGAGATTATATTGTTCCCGAAATTCTAAAATCTCTTTTATCAATTTTTTTCCTTCCTCATCTTTGGGATGCGCCTTTCCAGCAAAAAGTAAAATTGTATCTGCATTTTTTAAAATTTCGGCTATCTTTTCTTTGTTATATAAAATTAAAGTATTTCTCTTATATCCTGTAATTCTTCTTGCACAGGTTATAATCAGGTGATGAGCTGTTGGGAATTTAAAAATTTTTAAATCGTTTAAAGGGTGTTTTATTTTTAAATATTCCTCTTCTAATATTTTTTTAAGATAAGCTATTAATCTATATTTATTTCTTTTGTGAGCATCCCAGATTTCTTCATCTGGTATTTTTAAAATTTCTTCCCATCCAATATCCTCTGGAGACATATATATAAAATGAGGTCCTAAGTATTTTTTTAATACACTGTAAAAGGGTTCACTAAGCCATCTCCAGTGTGCTCCATTGGTAACATAATAAATAGGAACTTCTTCTGGGATAAGTTTTTCAAAAATAGGATTCCACATATTTTTAGTGGTATTTTGATGAAGCTTAGAGACAGCATTTACATAAGCTGAATTTCTGATAGCTAAAGTAGGAAGCCAGAAGATGGTTTTATCCTTTCCTATAAAACCTTCTTCAAAAAGTTTTTTCCTCATTTCTAAATCAAGCACATCTTCAAGAAGATCAAAAAGATATTTTTTTACAAGTTCATCAGGAAAATGTTCATTTCCAGAAATTACAGGAGTATGAGTGGTAAATATGGTAGTTTCTTTAATAAGCATTTTAGCTTCAGAAAAAGATAAACCGTCTTCTTTTATTAAGTCTTTCAGTCTTGCAAATATTACAAAAGCAGAATGTCCTTCATTGAGGTGATAAAGTTTAGGTTTTATTCCCATAGCCTTAAGAGCATAATATCCTCCCAATCCCAATATGATCTCCTGTTTAATTCTTTTTTCTGGTTCTCCTGGATAAAGATATTTTAAAATGTCTCTTGTTTCAGGAAGATTTTCAAGAATGTCTGTATCTAAAAAATAGCAAACATTTCTTCCTACATCCAGTTTCCACACTTTTACTTTTATAGGAGTATCAAGAATCTCTAAATTTATAATAAGAGGTCTTCCTTTCTCATCTTTAACTTCTTGTAAAAAATTCAAGAATATATCCATCACATCAGGTTCTTCTCTCTGAGTTTTATGTGAAGGATCAATTTTTTGCAAAAAATAACCATATTTATAAAGTGGACCTATTCCAATAATTGGTAATCCAAGGTCAGAAGCTCCTATTATCATATCACCTGCTAATACACCCAATCCACCAGCATAAATAGGGAGGACAGGATGAAAACCAAACTCGGTGCTAAAATAAGCTATAGTATCTTCTTTGGTAATACCTATATTTTCTATTAAAGGATACTTATATTCCTTATATTCTTCAAAGGCTTCCCAAATATCTTCCAGATCCATTAAAAACCTTTCATCTTCGGCAAGTTTTTTTAATTTAGGTTTAGGTAAATGATAGAGAAGTTTTTTAGCATTATATTTGAATCTTCTAAAAGTTTCTGCGTCAATTTTATAAAAGAGAGAAAGAGCATCATAATTCCAGGTAAACCACAGATTGTTAGAAAGAGCCAAGAGTTTTTGTAGCCTTTCAGGAATTTTTGGATAAACAAAAAATTTTTTAAATTCCATAATTATTCCTCCAGATTTTCTTCTATATCGCTTAATATATTCATATAGTATCTATAAATTTCTTCAGGGGAAGAGTAGGGAGAAAAATACTTGTGCACATCACCATCCTGAAAATACTTAATGCACATATAATAAAAGAGATCAGAGGTGGTAAGGGTTTTAAGAATTGGTATTAGATCTTTTTTTTCTTTCTCTTTAGCTAATTTTAACAATTCATAACAGGTTTTCATAGCATTCCATTGTAAAGAATTTGATAGCCATGCAGATAAGTCTCTTTCTGTGTCAGCCCAAGAGGTTGGTTCAGGAACAGATACGGTTTTGGGCTTGTAATTTAAAGTAGAAATTACTTCTGAAGGCAAAAGAAAAGAGATGTTTTTTTCATTTAAGAGCAATTCTATTACCTTTTTAATAAATTCAAAAATTCCGCTTTCCTTCCACTGGTGTTCTCCAAAGGTTTCATAATCTACAAATAAATTCAAATAAAGATTTTTTCCTTCTTTTTCTGTTAAAGTTAAATTTTTTATCCAGGAAACATACTTTTCAGCTGTTAAAGGGTATTTTTCCCAGGACCTATCACTAAATCTAAAGGCAATGTCATCTGAAAGTTTGTAATGTTTTAAAAGAAGAAGATGGACATGATTATAAGAAATCCTTGGATACAAAGGAGACTCACCCTTTAATATTTTATCTGCCCCTTCAATTAAGATAGTTTTAATGTGGGGAAGATTTAAAAGAACATCAGAAAGTTTATCAAAATAAATTAATTCAGTATTTCTAAATACATGGGGAGTAAAGCCAAATTCTTTTTTTATGATTTCTGCATGTTTAGCTACCTGCTCCAAAAATTCATCCAGATCAAAAATAGAAGAAAGGGAATGATAATAGGTTTCATTTAATAACTCTACTCCTCCGGTTTGAACAAGGTCTAAAAAAGATTTATAAATATCTGGACGATATTTTTTAGCCTGTTCTATGAAGGTTCCAGTAATACTGAAAGAAATTTTAAAACGACCATCTGATATTTCAATTAATTCTTTAAAAAGTTTATTAGTCAGAAGATAACACCTTTCAGAAACCTTATTGAATATATGTCTGTTTAAATCTTCATCAAAATAAGCAACTGAATTTTTGATATCAAAAACTTTATATTTATTTATTCTAAAAGGTTGATGAACTTGAAAATAAAAAATTATGTAAAGCATATTTTAGTGAGAAATAAGTTCTTTATAGACATTTATTATTTCTTCAGATTTTTGTGACCATCTGAATTTTTGAACCTCAGCTTTAGCTTTTTCTTGAATTTCTTCTAATTTCTGAGGATTATTTAGTAAATTTATCACTATATTAACCATTTTATTTATATCCCAGAAATCAACTTTATAGGCAAATTTTATTACTTCTGAAACTCCCGATTGTTTGGAAACAATTAAAGCACATCCATAAGACATAGCCTCAAGTGCTACAATTCCAAAAGGTTCAGATACAGAGGGCATAACAACTATATCACTCATGCTTAAGGCAGTTTCAACTTCAGCCCTTGTTAAAAATCCAGTAAACATAATTTTAGTTCCTATACCAAGACTGGCAGCCTCTAACATTAAATATCTCTCCATTTCCCCTGCTCCAGCAATCAAAAACCTCACCTTTTTACCATAACCTCTTATTAACTTTTTAGCAAACTCAAGAAAAATTTCTGGCCCTTTTTGAATAGTGAGTCTTCCTAAGAATAAAATAACGGGTTCCTTAAATTTCTTTAATTTTTGAGGTGGTTTTAAAGGAGGTAAAAAGGCATTATAAACAACTCTTATTTTTTCTTCAGCTACCTTATAATGTTCTTTTATAAGATTTGAAGTATACCTTGATACAGCTATTACTCTATCTGAAAAATTTAATCCCAAATATTCTATTTCATGAATTACAGGATGTCCAAAACTTAAAGCTCTATCAAATTCAGTAGCATGAATATGAGTTACCAAAGGAGCTTTATATAATTTTTTTAAAAATAATCCAGCAGGATAAGTGAGCCAGTCATGGGCATGTATCAAATCAAATTTAAGATATTTACTGAGTTCTATTACATTTTCTGTATAGGTGCTTACTTTTGAAATAAGAGAATTGTTTTGAGATAAAAGATGAGATATTCTTTTTAAAACTTCGTTTGGAACTCTATAAAGTATTTTAGTTTTTAATTTAGGGAGTTCCCATTTTTTAGTGATAGAGGTTAAAAAAGCAGGGGAATAGGCTCCCTTGGGTTCTAAATAATGAAATTCATAAAAACTTAAAGGAATAGACTCAATTTGTTTTTTATTCAATTTTTTTGCAGTTGGATAATCAGCTTCTAAAGGAGAAAAAATTTGAAAGAAACCCTTTTCTCTTGTTGGCAAAATCATATAAATTTTTATTCCCTTTTCAGCAAGAGCCTTAAACAGTCCATAACAGGCTACCCCGAGTCCACCTGTTATAAAGGGAGGATATTCCCAAGTAAGCATTAACACTCTCATACTTTTATATTCCTCCTAAGGTTTTTTAATTCTCTTTCTATAAGAAAAATCGCAGCAACAGACCAGAATTGAGCATAAGCACCCTTGGGGTAGTAGGGATTCTCTCCATCATAGACCTCAGAAATACTTACAATTTTACCTGTTAAGATTTTTTCTCTAAAGGGTTTAACTAAACTATTAAGTTCATCTTTAAGTTTTTTTTTCCTTTTATAAATCTTTTTTAAGACCTCAGCATAGGGATAAAGAAGCCACACCCAGACTGTTCCATTATGATAAGCAAGATCTCTTAAATACTGGCTCCCAAAATATTTTTTTCTGAAATCGGGATGCCTCGGAGAAAGACTTCTTAATCCATAAGAAGTAAGAAGTTCTTTTTTGGCAAGTTCTATTCCCTTTATTATAGATTCTTTATCCCCAATATCAAAGGGAAGACTTAGAGCTATAATGTAATTAGGACGAATCTCAAAAACAGGCTCATTTTTGTAAATTCTATCAGCCCAGAGTTTTCCATTAAAATATCTGACAAAACTTTTCTTTTGCTTTTTTAGTAAAGATGGTATTTTAAATTCTTTAATAAAAGAATTTTCAAGATACTTGGAAGCAAATTTAAGCAAATTATACCATAAAGCAGAAATCTCAATGGGTTTACCATATCTTGGAGTAACAGGAATTCCATCAATAATAATATCCATCCATGTTAGAGCTAAATTAATATTTTCTGGTATTTCAATGAACCCATCTTCAGGATCAATCCTGAAAGGCAAAGATAAATTGGTTAAGAACTGAGTTATTATTTCTTTGATAGCTTCCAATAATTCTTCTTTTTGTTTTTCAGAAAGTTTATCTTTAAATATTTCCATGAATTGAAAAATTTTTAGGGCAAACCATAAAGTTCCATCAATAGAATGGTAATTTGTTTCTGAAGAGGTGCCTACTACATTGGGAATGAGTCCGTTTTTTATCTGATTTTTGTATTTGAGAAATATATTGTAGGCTCTTTCAAATCCGTTTTCTAAATAGAAGACTGCAGGAAGACCTATAAAGGTATCTCTTCCCCAACAATAAAACCAGGGGAATCCTGCAATAATATCGTCCTTTAATAAAAAGGGCTCAATCATAAGTTCTAAAATTTTTAAATATTCTTCATAGGAAAAAGACTTTTTCTGTAAGTTAAGTTCAGGATAATTTCTGTAATAACTTTCTATTGCCTCAACCTCTTTTTCTATATCCTTTATAGGCACTTCGCTAAAGATTAAGTAGAATTTTTCTTTTGGATAAAGTTCAACTTCAATTTTAAAGGGAGAAAAAAGGTCTTCTAAAGCTTCATAACCTCTTATTTCTTCTATAGGATAATATACTTGATAATAAAAAATTGGGTCTTTCACTATTGTTCCTTTGGAAATATAAGAAAAAAGAATTGTCTCTTTTTTTGAAACAAAAGCACCATTATCAAAAATATCTATTTCTGGAGAGTCTTCTCTCCAATCTTTTTCAAATTGAACGAAATGATGATTTCTGAAAGAAAGTTTTGGTCTTATTTCAAGTTTAAAAGGATAGGTGCTTATGTTTTCATAAATGATTAAGACTAAGTTTTTCTCTTTGTGCATTTTTATAGATTTTTTTAGGAAAAAGTCTTTACTCTGGGGACAGGCAAAATAAAAAGAAGGATAGGGAAGATAGAAAAAGTCCCTTATTAGTTTATATCCTTCTGGATAAGTGACATCTTTATAAAAATTTGTATCAAGAAAGTAGTTTAAACCTGAAAGGAAAGTTACTTTTTCTTCTGTAGAGCTTACCAGATGAGTTCTTTTCCCATTTTCTTTTCCGGCAATAAGTAATCCATGATATTTTCTTGAGTTAGCCAAGAAGGCATTCCCTGAAGCATAACCACCAAGTTTATTGGTGATAATCCATTCATAAGGAGTAAATAGATTAAAAAGTTCTTTTAACAAAATTTTAACCTTTTTTATTGTAAAATATTCTTAATTTTAAATTATAAACTTTTAAAGTATTAAGTCAATAAAATTTTTGAACAAATTTTTTTAAAAAAACTTTAAAAATTGGAACTATGAATAAAATTGTAATTTTTATAAATTTTAATATTACAGCTTGAAAATAAAATTTTACTCCAGTAAAATACTTTTTATAATAAAAATAAGAAGGAGGAAAATATGTTATCTAAAATTCCCTTTGATTTTACAAAAATTGAAGAAGAAGATCTTGATAAACAGCTTCTTAGAATAGCTATTATTGCAGAACTTGATGCTATTAATCTGTATGAACAATTGGCAACACTTACTGAAGATGAGAATTTAAAAGCTATTTTTCTTGATATTGCAAGAGAAGAAAAGACCCATGTAGGAGAATTTTTAACCATGCTTCTTATGAAGGATGAGGAGCAAGAAGAAGAATTAGAGGCTGGAGAAGAAGAAATAGAAGAACTTTTAGAAGGTGAAGAAGAGGAAGAATAGAAAGTCAGATAAATTAAATGCTTTGTACATGGCAGTTTATTATAATTATTGTTGTATTTCTTTTTTCTTTGAATGTATCTCCTGTATATTCTGCCTATAAAAAACATTTTGAGATTACAGCTCGTAAAATAGAGGTTTTTCACAAGCCTGAAGTTGTTATTGCTAAAGGTGATGTGGTCATCAGTGGTAAAGATTTTTTTATCTGGGCTCAGGAAGTTAAATACGAAATTGAAACCGAATATTTTATTTTAGAAAAATTCAAAATATTTGATCTTAAGGAAAATATTATTACAGAAGGAAATGAAGGATTTTTAGATTTAAGAAATGGAGAAGTTTGGGCAGACAGAGTTTTCATCTTTTTAAAAAAAGAACAGATAAGAATAAAAGCCAAAGATTTTCGTAAAAATGCTTTAAACGAATATTTTGCTAAAAAGGCACTTATTACTACTTGCGAGATTGATTGTGAAAGTGAAAGAGATTTCCCTCCCTGGAGTTTAGAAATTGACAATTTTATATTAACACCAGAAGGTCTTAGTAGTGGTGATGCCACTAAATTTAGAATAAAAAAAGTTCCTGTGGGATATGTTCCCAAAGCAGCTTATCTTCCCAAAGCCAGTTTACCTATAGGGGTTCCGAGAAAAACAGGATTGTTAACTCCTAAATTTTCTCAGGGAAGCAGATTGGGATTTGGATTACAAATACCCTTCTTCTGGGCAATTACAGATCAGATAGATTTTACTATCTCTCCATTTTACTTTACCAAGAGAGGATTGCTGATAGATATAGAAAATCAGTTCAAGTTTAGAGAAGATTTTCAAGGATTAATAAAATTTAGATATATTAAGGATGAGGAAAAAACAGGTTATGAGGTCACAGAGGAGCCGGAAAAAAACAAGTGGTGGGTGGTTGGCAAAATAGACTATGCAGTAAAACCAAATCTGGATATGCACCTTGATCTTGATGTGGTATCAGAAAGGGGGTTCTTAGAAGAATTTGATGTAGGAGAGGGAGGGTATACAACTACAAAGGCACAGATTTTGAGAAGGTTTGATAGAGATATAGAAGGTAAGGCACAGGAATATAGAACCTCAAAATTCTGGATTCAGTATTATACAGGAAGTTTATACGGAAGGTTAGAAAATACCTATTTAGATTATCACGGGGATTTAGATAGTGATACAATTTTACAGCCGTATTTAAAATTAAAATTTAACTTTTTACCTGTCAACCTTTTTAATACGGTTTTATCCGAAGCAACACTTAAATATCTTTACAGCTATAGAAAAAAAGGATATTACGGAGAAAAAATTGATACAAACATAGGAATAACCTATCCCTTTAAAATTGGTATGTTTTTTAACTCTGCAACAGCGCGTTATAATTTTAGTTTCTATAACTTAAGAGAAAAAGATAATTTTAAAGATAGCAGTATAGACCGCAACTATTTTGAATTTTTACTGAATTCTTATACAATCCTTTCTAAATACTACGGGATTTTAACAATATTTAATAAGAATCTTAAATTTCTTCACACCTTAAAGCCTTACATTACCTATTTTTACCGCTCTAAACCCAGCGAAACAGATGCTCCTCAATTTGATTATGAAGATCTAATAAGTGATAAATTTCATACTCTGGAGTACGGATTGTGGCAGTACTTTAGTTTACCTTACCATAGAAATTTTTTAATTATCAGAGCGTATCAGCAATATGATTTTACCAAGGCTCAGCGTTCAGCAGTGGCTACAAAGCCTGAAGAAAAACCCTTTTCTGATTTGTATTTGCAAATTATACTTAATTACAGCCCTTATGTTTCTGCCAGATATGATACAACCTATAACTTTTATGGCCTTGGATTTAAAAAACATTCTTTGAATTTAAGTCTAAGAGAACTCTTTCTTGATTACATAAGTTTGATTTATCAAGAAGATTCCGCATGGAATACAAAACAATTAACCATGGATCTAAAGTCTACGATTTTGAATAAAATTTTGGGGGAGTTTTATATAAGTAGAAATCTTATAAGAGATGAAACTACAGAAATGAGACTTATAGGGACTTATTTGCATCATTGTTATACCCTAAGCTTGGGATTCTCTCTTACTCCAGAAGATACGAAATTTTACTTTCTTTTTGAACTTAAAGGCTTGGGAGGTTATGGGATAGAAAGATAAATTGAAAAATGCTTAAAAAGATTAAAATTTTAATGCCTGGTCCTGTGAAATTTAAATTTGTTAAAGAGGGTTTAGAGTATTATTTAGAGAAAATCGAACCTTTTGTTTCAGTTGATACCATATTTCCGAAAATAAAAGCTAAGGTATCTGATGCGAGCATAAAAGTAAAAAAAGAGGAAGAGGCAATAAAAAAATATATCATAGATAAGGATTATTTGGTAGTTCTTGATGAAAGAGGAAGAACTTTTAAAAGCCTTGAGCTTGCTGAGAAATTAAAAATTTTAATGCAAAACCAATCTTATATTACTTTTGTTATAGGTGGCCCTGAGGGAATCTCTGAAAATTTAAAAAAAACTGCAAGAGAAGTCTGGAGTTTATCCACTCTTACTTTGAATCATGAAATTGCACTTCTTGTGTTTGTTGAAGCACTTTACAGAAGCTTTACTGTTATAAAAGGAATTCCCTATCACAGGGAGTAAAGGTATGAAAAAATTTGCAATTATTTATGATGAAATATTTTTAAAGCATAATCCAGGGAGTTTCCACCCTGAAGCACCTCAGAGGATTCAAGCTATTTGGGAAAGATTACAAAAAGAAGATATAAAACCCTATGTGGAATTTTTCTCACCAGATACTGCTACTAAGGAAGAAATTTTGTGGAACCATAGTGAACAGTTGTATAATCTTATTGAGCAAACAAAAGAAAAAACATGTATTCAGCTTGATCCAGATACTGCAACCAATGAATATTCATTTGAAGCCGCTGTCAAAGCAGTTGGAGCTCAAAAAACTGCTTTAAAACTCCTTTTAGAAAAAGATTATGATGGTGCTTTTGCACTTGTGAGACCACCAGGACATCATGCTGAAAGAGATAGAGCCATGGGATTCTGTCTTTTTAATAATATTGCTATAGGAGCTTATTACGCCAAACATTATTATGGGCTTAACAGAATTTTAATTGTGGACTGGGATCTGCATCACGGAAATGGAACTCAAAAAAGCTTTTATTCTGATCCAGAAGTTTTGTATTTTTCTACACACCAGTATCCCTATTATCCTGGAACAGGGCATTATTCTGAAATAGGTGAAAGAGAAGGAACTGGATTTACCATAAATATTCCGTTATCAGCTTATTGCGGAGATGAGGAATATGTTTATGTTTTTAAATATTTTTTGGAACCGATAGCTTTGCAATATAAACCTCAAATTATAATGGTTTCTGCAGGATTTGATCTTTGTAAAGGAGACCCTTTGGGTAGTATGGAGGTTACTCCACAATTCGGAATACCAGTTTTAACTAAAATTTTAAAAAATATTGCAGAAAAAGCCTGTGAAGGAAAAATACTTTTTACCTTAGAAGGTGGATACAATATGGTTAATCTTCAAGAGAGTGTTGCTAATTTAATTTTAATTTTTTTTGACTTAAAAGAAATTTCAGAAAAAATAAACTTCTCAGAAAGAGCTGAAAGAATTGAGAAAAAAATTCTCAATCCATTAAAAGAACTTTTAAGATATAAGACCAGCTGGCTTATTTAAAAATGATTAAACTTAATATGAAAAGAATTTTTATTATAACTTTTTTGTTAATTTTGTTAGTAGCTGGATATTTTTATTTTCTGAAATATAGACGAACTCCAGAAGGAATACTAATTTTACATGGAAGGATTGAAGGGAGAGAAATTAATGTATCTTCTAAAATTCAGGGAAGGATTATAAAGCTTTACAAAAGAGAGAGCGACAAAGTTAAAAAAGGAGAAATTCTTGCTGAACTTCGTCCAGATGAATTTTTAGCCCAGCTTAAAAGTGCTAAAGAAGAGGTGGAGGCAGCTTATCAAAATAAACTTCTCGCTGAAAGCTATCTTCTAAAATCAAAAGTTAATTTGGAGCAGGCTAAAAGGGATTTGGCAAGATATAAAAAACTTTATAAAGAAGGGGTGATTTCAAAAAGGGAGCTTGAGCTGGCAGAACTTAATTACAAATCAGCTCTTGCTGAATTTAGAGTTAATAAAAGGTTCATTTCTCAGACTGAGGCAAAGTATAAGTCAGCCTTACAAAAATTAAAGGAAATAGAGGTAATTTATAAAGAAACAAAGATTTATGCTCCTTCAGATGGGGTTATTCTTTCAAGACCAGCAGAGGAAGGAGAGGTGGTAAATCCAGGACAGACAATTTATACTATGATTGATCTTCAAAAACTTTATGTGAAGGTTTACATACCTGAGCCAGATCTTGGTAAAGTGAAACTTGGTCAGCCTGCAAGGATATATGTAGATGCTTATAAAAATCGTTATTTTAATGGAACTTTAACCAGGATTTATGAAGAGGCTGAATTTACTCCTAAGGATGTGGAGACAAAAGAGGAAAGAGTAAAACTTGTTTTTGGTGCTGAGGTCTCTGTAGATAATAAAGAAGAACTTCTTAAACCAGGTATGCCTGCTGATGTGGTAATAAAGCTTAATCCTAAAGCAGAATGGGTGAAGCCTTAGATATTCCAGTTATTGAAGTTGAGAATCTCTCTAAGTCTTATGGTAAAATTCAGGCTGTAAAAGAAGTTTCCTTCAAAGTGAAAAAAGGAGAAGTTTTTGGACTCATAGGTCCTGATGGTGCAGGGAAAACCTCCATTATTCAAATTCTAACAGGAGTATTAACTCCTACTTCTGGAAAGGCATTTATAAATGGTATAGATGTAACAAAAGAACCTGAGAGAATAAAAAGTATTATTGGTTATATGCCACAAGGTTTAGGTCTTAATCTTTATGATAATCTTACTGTAGAAGAAAATATAAATTTTTTTCGAGACCTAAGACAAATTCCAGAAAAGATTTTTCAAAAAAATAAAGAAATCCTTTTAGAGATTACCAACCTAAAACCTTTTCTTAATAGACAGGCAAGAGCTTTATCTGGTGGTATGAGGCAGAAACTTGCACTTATCTGCACCCTTCTTCATCTTCCAGATATTATTTTTCTTGATGAACCAACTACAGGAGTTGACCCTCTTTCAAGACAGGATTTTTGGAAAATAATACATAACCTTGTTAGAGAAAGAAAAATAACAGTTCTTCTGACTACTTCTTATATGGATGAAGCAGAAAGATGCCATAGGATAGCTCTTATACATGAAGGGAAAATTTTATTAGAAGAAAAACCTGAAAATATTAGCAATTTAGAGGAAATATTTATAGAGAAAATAACAGGAGAAAAACCAAAGATAATAGATGTTGTCAAAAAAAGAGATGAAGATAAATCTTTGATGATAGTTTGCAAAGGTGTTAGCAAGCTTTTTGGAAGTTTTAAAGCAGTAGATAAAGTGGATTTAGAGGTTGAGAAAGGAGAGATTTTAGGACTTCTTGGCCCTAATGGAGCAGGGAAAACTACGCTTATAAAAATGATGTGCGGACTTCTTGAACCATCTGAAGGAAAGATATCTATTTTGGGATACGATGTTCAAAAAGAAAGAGCTAAAATTTGGAATATAATAGGATATATGTCTCAAAAATTTTCTTTATATAAAGATTTAACTGTTTTAGAAAATATGAAATTCTATGCAGGGATTTATGGGGTTAGAAGTTATAACTTTAAAGAAATTTTAGAAAGACTTGAGCTTCTCGAAATGGGGGATCGTTTAGTAAAAGATTTACCATTTGGTATAAGACAAAGATTAGCTTTAGCATGTGCGCTTTTACATAAACCACCTATTTTATTTTTGGATGAACCAACTTCTGGGGTTGATCCTGTTGCAAGAAGAAATTTTTGGGAAATTATTTATCAAGTTTCTCGTCAAGAAGGAACCACAGTTATAGTTTCCACCCATTATATGGATGAAGCAGAAAACTGTGATAGGTTAGGGCTTATGAATAGAGGAAGACTAATTGCTCTTGGAACTCCTGAAGAGATAAAAAAAGAATCAGAAAAGTTTTCAGGCTCACTTTTACAAATTAAAACTCCTCATTTTTATAAAGCTTTTGAGTTGATTTCCCAAGAATTTCCTGAAATTTCTATTTATGGAAACAAGATCTTTATTAGAACTTTTGAAATAGAAAACGTTAAAGAAAAGATTAAAAATTTTTTTGAGAGCCAAAAATTACTGCCTTTTGAAATACAACAAATTTCAATTCCTTTACAGGAGGCTTTTGTAGATTTTATAAAAAGAGCAGAAGGCTTAAATGTTTAAAAGATTTTCAGGAATTGTAAAAAAAGAATTTATTGAATTGTTAAGAGATAAATTAGCTCTCTTACTTATTTTTATAGCTCCTGTTTTAGTGATATTTCTTGAGGGTTACGGACTTGTTCTTGATGTAAAAAAAATACCCTTAGCCTTTTTAGATTATGATAGAAGTAAGCTTAGTAGAGAATATATCAATTCCTTTGTTAATTCTGAATACTTTAAATTTTATAGATTAGTCAGTAATTATAAAGAGGCAGAAGAGCTTATTAAGAAAGGAGAAATAAGAGCTTTAATAGTTATACCTCCAGATTTTTCAAGAAAACTCTATAAATGGCAAAATGTTCAGGTGCAAATTTTAGTAGATGGAACTTATCCCAATCGTGCACAGATTGTAAAAGGTTATGTTTCATCTATAAATTTTAAATTTAATATGAAATTACTCCAAAGTTATGCTAAAACCTTAGAGGAAAAAGAAAAATTTCCGATAGAAGTTGAGATGCGAGCCTGGTATAATCCTGCTCTTGAAAGTAAAAATTTTATTATGCCAGGAGAATTAGTTACAATTTTATGTTTCTATCCTATTTTAATAAGTTGTTTAGCAATAGTAAGAGAAAAAGAACTGGGTAGTATTTTTAATTTTTATTGTTCTCCTGCTAAATCTTGGGAAATAGTTCTTGGTAAAGCAATACCATATATTATAGTTAGTTTTTTAACTTATTTAGCCTTATTTTTTATTACTGTGTTTGTTTTTAAAGCTAAATTTATCGGAAATTTTATAGCTCTTTCTATAGGGAGTTTTCTTTACATTTCCTGTACAGTGGGACTCGGATTTTTAATTTCTTCTTTTACAAAAACCCAAATTACAGCTATGCTTTTAGCTTTTGTTTTAGCAGTGCTACCTTCTTATTTATATTCTGGCTATCTCTGTCCAATAAGCAGTATGGACCTTAGTGGGCAAATTATGAGTAAATTTATTCCTGCAACTTATTTTTTAAAAATTGTAAGAGGTATCTATTTAAAAGGATTGGGCTTGGGTTTTTATATAAACAATCTTTTCTATCTTTGTCTTTATGCTTTTATTGTTTACACTTTAACTATTTTGAGGTTTAAAAAGAGGATAGGTTGAGGCGTTTAGTAGTTTTATTAAAAAAAGAATTTTTACAGCTTTTACGGGATAAAATTTTAATAATTATTTTAATCTATGCCTTTACTATAGATGTTTATGTAGGTGGTAAGGGGGTAAAGTTAGAGGTAAATAATTTTCCTACTATTATTCAGGATCAAAGCAAATCTTTCAAAAGTAGAGAGCTTATAAGTAGATTTAGGGAACCCTATTTTAAAATTCTTGCCTTTGTAGAATCTGATAAAGAAGTAGTGAATTGGCTTGACAAAGGTAAAGCTTCTATGGCTATTATTATACCTCCTGATTTTGAAAGAAAAGTAGATAAAGGGCAGGGCAAAATTCAAGTGATTATTGATGGAACCATGTCCATAACTGCAACTATGGCTGTTTCTTATGTAGCAGAGATCACTAATGATTATGCTATAGAACTGCTTGAAAGAAAGGGAGGGGTAACTAAACATTTTTTTGAAAACTTTCCACAAATTGACGAAAGAACCAGAGTTTTATTTAATCCAAATTGTCTTAGTCATTGGTTTATGGGGCTTGCTGAATTATTTAATGTAATCACTATGGTACCACTTTTAATTACAGCAGCAGTTCTTATAAAAGAAAAAGAATATGGAACCATAGAACAACTTCTTGTTACTCCTGTTAGAAGTTGGGAAATTTTTTTAGCAAAAATATTACCTACAGTTATAATAGTGAGTTTACTTACTATGTTAAGTATTTTTATTATGATTAAAGGCGTTTTTAAAGTTCCTATAAGAGGAAATTTATTTTTATTTTATATAGTAACCTGTCTTTATATTTTTACCTTATCTTCTATAGGTATTGCTATTGCAACTATGGTTAGAAACCTTTCTCAGGCTATGATGGTTATTATGATTATCTTAGTGCCTATGCTTATGATTTCAGGAGTCTGGACCCCTCCAGAAGCTATGCGTTTATTTGCAAGATATGCAAGTTTATTATCTCCAATGAGATATTATTTAGATTTTGGCTATGGAGTTATATTAAAAGGAAATGGTTTAAAATATGTTTGGCAAGATATATTAGGAATTATTCTTATAGGGGGTCTACTTTTATTTTTTTCTGCTTTAAGATTTAGACAGAGTTTTGCTAAATAAATTTTAAGATAAATTATGAAATGTCCAGGACAAGATACTAGATAAATCCACGTATAGATTTTAGCTGTGCAACATATTGTAAATACGCTGAAATTAGCTTAGGAGAACTTTTTCCTGAATAGATCTTTAAAAACACCGAACTTTTAAAAGAAAAAGTAAAAAAGCAGTTTTAGAAAGGTTAAAAGGTAAACAAATTAAAAAGGAATTTTTGCAAGAAGTAGAAAAATTGGAAACCATGGTTAAAAAGAAAAAAATAAATCTTTAGAAATTGCTTTGTTTGCTTGCTTTTTATGTTATTTTTTTGAAAATGAAAGAGAGGAGTTATATTGAAAGTGAGATAAATTTGATGAAAATACTTAAAGAGTGAATTTACTGAAGATTTGTTAATTTGTTAAATAATTATGAAGATAAAGTTAATTTTTGATGAAAAAGAAGAAATTTTAGCAGAGTTTTTTGATACAGTCTGTGCTAAAGCTATATATGATATTTTGCCTATTGAAGCTAATTTAAATACTTGGGGTGATGAATTTTATTTTTCTATTCCTTTAGATTATTCATTGGATGAAACCGCGACCTTAAAGGTTAAAGCCGGAGACATAGGTTACTGGCCTCCTGGTAAGGCACTTGCAATCTTCTTTGGTCCCACTCCAGCATCAATTGATGAAAACCCAGTTCCTGCAAGTGAAGTAAATATAGTGGGTAGATTACTGGAAGATCCATCCAAATTAAAAAAACTGAAAAATTCTACAAAAATAAGAATGAATACCATTTAAAAGGGCATGAAGTTTTTTATAATTCATAATTATGCAATTGGAATGGATCTTTATTTGTCAAAAATTCATGATAAGATTGCAACTCTTCTGAGCTCTCTTTCTTGGGAGCTAAATTCTCTTGTTTTATAAATAAAAGAAGTTATTATTATAAATTCTGTTATGAGACACTTTCTATTTTTAAGACATGGTCCTGTTGCAGAAGAGTATCGGAAAATATTTTACGGACAGCTCGATATCCCACTTTCTGAGGAAGGCAAGCGCAAGTCTTTGCAGGTGGTAAATGAACTTGCAAATTATTCTATAAAAGCGGTTTTTTCAAGTCCTCTTCAAAGGGCGCTTTTTCCTGCAAAAATATTGGCAGAGAAAAAGAGAATACCTCTAATTGTAAAAGAAGAGCTAAAAGAAATAAATTATGGGGTTTGGACTGGACGTTTGAGAGAGGAGGTTTATAGAGAGCCTCTTTTCTGGAAAAGATTAAGAATTGATAACCTTTCTCCACATAAAGGAGAGTCTATAAAAGAGTTAAGAGCAAGGGCTAAAAAATTTTGGAAAAACTTAACAAATTTAGAAGAAGGATTATATGTTATTTTTACTCATGGAGGATTTATAAGGGCACTTCTTTGTGAACTTTTAGCTGTTGAAACTCGTTTTTTTCTTACATTTGAAGTTTACCATTTAAAAGGGGTTCTCGTTAGTCTTTCTGAGAAAGGAGAGTATTTTATTCGCGGGATTAATTTAAACCCAGATCAGATTGAAGAACTTATTAAGAGTTCTTACTGGTAGGTTAAGAGTTCTTACTGGTAGGGATCTTTTTGAAAAATGTTAAAAAGGTATTATATTTAGATTTAAGGCTATTGGGACCTGTGCGACGGATCCTGGTGAACCCCGCCAGGCCCGAAAGGGAGCAACGGTAGCCAGGCTCTCCGGGTGCCACAGGTATCCCAATAGCCCCTTTTGTATATAAGCAGGAAGCGTTAGGGGGCTGGTGCCCCTCCCGGGCTTCAAACCCGGTGCACCCCAAATTAAAGGGGTGGGTGGGTTCAATTCCCACACGCTTCCGCCAGAGATTTTAATTACATTAAAATTTTTAACAAACTTTAAAAGTTGAGAAAACTATATTTTAAAATCTTTTCTTATCTTCTTGTTGTTCTCTTCTCTTTTCATCAACTAAGCTATGCCCTTTTAACACTTCCTGAAGAAGAAAAAATAGGAAAACAGGTTCTTCAGGAATTATCTTCAAAGGTTGAATTTATTCAGGATGTAGAATTGGTGGCTTACATAAATAGCATAGGAAAATTACTTACAGAAAAAGGAGTGGATTTTTCACCTTTTAAATTCAGGTTTTATCTTATAAAAGATGATACCTTTAATGCCTTTTCTGTTCCAGGAGGATACATATTTCTCAATTCTGGTATTTTTGAAAGTATTGAATCAGAAGAAGAACTTGCTGGGATAATGGCTCACGAAATTGCACATAATCTGTGCAGACATGTGGCAAAGAGACTGGAAAGTATAAAAAGGATGCAGGTAGCAATTACTGCTGCAACCTTAGCAGCAATTCTTTTAGGTGGAGGTAAAGCAGCAGAAGCTGTGGGTATTACTTCTTCAGCTTTCGCAGAAACAAAACTTTTAGCTTACAGCAGAGCTGATGAAGAAGAGGCAGACAGAACAGGTTTTCAAATTCTCACAAAAGCAGGTTATAGCCCTTGGGGAATGGTTAGGATAATGGAAAAACTTTCTAAAAAAAGTAAATTTGCTGTAGAACTCAATTACAAATACTTGCTTACTCATCCTTTACCCCAAGAAAGACTTACCTACTTAATCAGCTTAGCAAGAAAATACGGTTCTAACAAAGGTTCATCTTCAATTATAAGTTCAGATCCCTATTACTTTAAGAGACTAACCATTAAGGCAACGGTAATTTCTAAGGATCCTGCAGACTTGGTATTGAAATATAAAGAGGAATTGAAGATTAAAGATGATTCCTGGACTAAATATTCCTTAGCTCTTGCCCTTTCTCAGCAAAGATTTTTTAAAGAAGCAATTTCTGAAATGAAAAAAGCTTTAAAAGAGCTTCCTCCTAAGCCTTACTTTCTGTTAGATCTTGCTGAAATATATTTAAATTCTGGAGATTATCAAAGAGCTTTAACTGTTATTGAAGGTATTAAATTTTCTGAAGGCTCTAAAAAACTATTTGAAAAAATTGTGTATCTTAAGATTCAATATTTAAAAGCAAAAGCATTAGCAGAAACTTCTCGGCTTTTTCAGGCTTATGAAATTTTTAATAGCTTGAAAGGAAATAACATACTTGAAAATGATCCCTATTTTTATTTTTATTTTGGGAGAATTTGCTCCAGAATAAATAAAGACGGCGAAGCACATTTTTACTTTGGCAAATATTATGAATTAAAAGGAGATTATAAAACAGCTTACTTTCATTATAAAAAGGCCCTTTCTTTTTTATCTAAAGAAGATAAAATGTATAATGAGGTAGAAAAAAGCATAAAATATCTGAAGAAAGATAAATAAGGGGTCAGGAGGCAGATAGTAAATGGCAGAAAAAAATGTTCCTTCAGTAAGAACTCATAAGATAAAGATAAAAAAGCCTTTTAGCATAGAATATAAACAGAAAATAGTGTGCCCTTATTGTAACAACAGTGAAGATTTTTACGAAGTAATAGAAAATGCGACTTTTTTAATTTCCTATATTCAAAATGCAGATGGTACCTTAGAACCCATAGAAGAAGAGATAGAAGTTTTAGGCCCTGTAAAGTTTTTTTGTGGAATTTGTAATGCAGATTTAACACAAATTAAAAAGAAATATAAAAAATAGGAAAAAATTTGCGTCCCTATTATATAGTTCTTAGCTATAAGGCATTTAAAAGACATTTTCAAGATTTTAAAGAGGGAGATCTTATAGGAATAAGACTACCTTTAAAAAAAGAAGAGGTTGGATTGATAATAGATCTTATAAATAGAAAAGTAGAAGCATTTCCGTCTTTTTTGTCTCAGATACTTAGCACTTCCAAAGCTTTGCAGGCAGAGATTTTAAAAAAATTCATGCTGCCTTACACCTTTTCAATTCGCGATAAAACTGCCTTGCTTTCTGCTATTTCGGAATTATCTAAAACGGAATTTCAGAAATTTGTTACTAAAGATGACAGGGCTAACTGTGGATTGGGTGTAAGACTCTGGAATTCCTTAGAAGAAATTTTTAATGTGGCTGGAACCCCAATTTTACCCTATCCTTTTGTTTTACAGCCTTTTTTTGAAAATATAAGAGATATAAGAGTTATTATTCTTGAAGAATGTCACATAGAAGCCTATGAAAGAACTAATCCCTATAATTTCAGAAAAAATTTATTTTTGGGAGGAAAGGCGAGCGTTTATAATTTAAATGAAAAAGAGATAGAATTTTGCAGGAAAGTAATGAAAAGAGGTGAATTTCCTTATGCTCATTTAGATCTTATTTACATTGGAGATAAAGGTCCCTATCTTTCAGAAATAAGTCTTAAAGGCGGAATAAAGGGAGCCAAAATAACTCATCAGGCTTATGAGGAAACAATAAAAAAGATACATCAAAAATTTTATAAAAAATGGGAAGAAAAGTATAGCCCTGTAGAGTATCTTACTCCTTGAAATTAATAACAAAATTAAAGGCTTATATCTCACCCAAGTCCTTTAAGTTTTTATAAGTTCCTACAGTTTTTATGTATTCTATAAATCTTTGGTAAGTTGGATGATGCGAAAGAGTTTCTGCATTGCCAATGCATATAAGCTTTCTTCTTGCTCTGGTAATGGCAACATTAAGCCTTCTCAAATCGTTTAAAAATCCTATCTCACCTACATTATTAGAACGAACAAACGATATTAAAATAACCTCTTTTTCTCTTCCCTGAAATCCATCTACAGAATTTACCTCTATTTTTAGATTTTTTTCTAAAAGCAACTGTTTGAGTAGTTTAACCTGAGCTGCATAAGGTGTAATAATTCCTATATCTTTCTTATTAATTCCCATTTTTAAGAGTTCTTCCACAAGCTTTAAAACCAAATGGGCTTCAACATAATTTTCATAAGAGGTAGAACCCTCCGGTTGAAATTCAAAGGCATTGCTTCCAGAGGTGTCAAGAAACGAAAGGGCTTCCTCTGGAGCCAGAATTTCTTTAAATTTTTCGGGTTTTTTTACCTTTAAATCTGATAGAGTGTGATTTTTGACTGAAGCTGCAGGTTTTAAAAGTCCATTATAAAATTCCTGATTTGGAAATTCCATGATTTTTTCATTCATTCTGTATTGAATTTTAAGCATGACAGACAAATCTGGATAATTTTTTATGAGTTTTTCAAAAAGAGTATTTTCCAGCTCTTTAGCTTCTTCACTTAAAATTGTAGGAGGAAGCTGTCTGTGATCTCCTGCAATGTAGAATTTGTCCGCTTTCATAATAGGAATAAGGGTAGATGGTTCTATTTGCTGACTTCCTTCATCAATTACAGCCACATCAAAATGAAAATCTTGCAGAAATTCAGAAAATACCATTGAATTAGTAGAAACTACTATATCAGCTTCTAAAATTATATCTTTAAAAATTTCTTTTTCTTTTTCCTTTAATACCTTGATATTTTTATCTATTTCGTAATTTAAACTTAGCCATTTAGCCATAGAGTGTATAATACTTTTTGAGATTCCTCTTATACTTTGTTTTCTTTTGCCAAAATAAATAATTTCTTCGTCACTTAAACCACGCCTGAGGCTGGGAATAGGTTTAATAAATTTATCTCTTTTTTCAATCAAAGATCTCACCCTGTTCCATCCTATTTTTACATTTTCAGCTTTAGGATGTTTTTCAGAAAGGGCAAAGATTGAAAAACTTTCCAATTCTTCCATTACTCTTGCAGGATGCCCAATTCTTACAATTTTAAGATTGGGATATTTTGAAAGATTTAAAATTAAATTATCTACAGCTATATTTGAATCAGCTGTGGCAAGAACTTTTTTGCCTTGTTTTATCAGTTGAATAATTAATTCTGTTAGAGTGCGCGTTTTACCTGTGCCAGGAGGACCGTGAATTAAGAAAAAATCTTTAGCTCCCAATGCCAGTTTAACAGCCTTTAATTGAGTTTCATTCAGATCTGAATCTACAGGAGTAAAATCAATTTTTTTAGCAGAACAAGGCTCTTTTAAACCTATAATAATATTTCTCAATTCTCTTTGCCTTCCTGTAGCATGTCTTAAAATTTCCAGATTTTCACTCATTCTTCTAAAAGTCACATCATTTACATACAGATCTATTCTTACTCCTCTTTTATAGACCCATTTAGGAGGTTTTTGTTCAAAAGCTACAGTAATAGTTTTTTCTGTAAGTTTAAAAACAGTTCCCAAGAGATTACTTTTTAAAGGATTCCCCTGACTTATTAATACCACATCACCAGCTCTTATTTCTGTTTCAATAGACTTTTCTCTTGAGAACCTTACCAAGTAAAGATGAAACTTTGTGCCAGCTTTAAAGCCTTTTAAATTAAGAATAGCTCTTCCAAAAAGTTCTCTTTCTTTTCCGGAAAGCTTTCTTATTTCTTCTTCCTGAGTTTTTATTTCTGCTAATCTTTCTAAATCAATAAGAGTTTTGAACTTTTCTACATAGGTATGAACACTTTTAATTTCCTCTACAGTCGTTTTTTTCGGAAAAAGATAAGGATAAAACTTGCAAAGTTCTTCATTTTTTAGATAAATTAAAGTTGAGCGATTTGCTGAAAAGACTTTTTCTATTTCATTTAATTTAATTCCAAGACTTTTAAGAGTTTTTTTAAGAGTCTTTTTATCAAAAACTTGGGGTATTAGTAGAGGCATTTGTTAAAGTTTAATTTAAATGCACAAAATTTGAAAGAGACCAAATTAACAATTTAACTAAAGTTTATAAAAAAAGCTTGCTTAATTTAAAAAGTAGTTTTATATTGGAAACAATATGAGACTTCCAAATAAAAAAGGTTATTTTGGAAGATATGGAGGTCGTTTTGTTCCAGAAACACTAATTCCAGCTTTGTATGAGTTAGAAAAGGCTTATTTTCAAATAAGAAAAGACAAATCATTTTGGAAAGAATGGAAGACTTTACTTCAAGAATATGCTGGAAGACCAACACCTCTTTACTATGCAGAAAATTTTTCCAGACACTTGGGTGGTCATATTAAGGTTTATTTTAAAAGAGAAGATCTTTTACATACAGGAGCTCATAAACTTAACAATACAATTGGCCAGGTTCTTCTTGCAAAGAAAATTGGGAAAGAACGCATTATTGCAGAAACAGGAGCAGGGCAGCATGGAGTTGCCACTGCCACAGCCTGTGCACTTCTTAATATGCAGTGTGTGGTTTATATGGGAGCAAAAGACACAGAAAGGCAGGCTTTAAATGTTTTTCGTATGAAACTTCTCGGGGCAGAAGTTGTTCCAGTCTACTCTGGAACTCAAACTTTAAAGGATGCTATAAATGAAGCTTTGAGAGATTGGGTTACAAATGTTAAAAATACTTTATATGTAATAGGTTCAGTAGTAGGACCTCATCCCTATCCCATGATGGTTAGAGATTTTCAAAGCGTAATAGGTATGGAAACAAAAAAACAGATAATGAAAAAAGAGGGAAGGCTTCCTGATATAGTTATTGCCTGTGTTGGTGGTGGCTCAAACGCTATGGGAATTTTTTATCCCTTTTCTCAAAACAAAGAAGTTAAACTCATAGGTGTTGAAGCTGCAGGTCATGGATTAACCTCAGATTATCACTCTGCAACACTTTCTGTTGGAGAGCCAGGAATTCTTCATGGAATGCTGAGCTATCTCTTACAAGATAAAGTGGGACAGATAAAAGGAGCTCATTCAGTTGCTCCGGGGCTTGATTATCCTGGAGTAGGACCTGAACATTCTTATTTTAAGGAAACAAAAAGAGCAGAATATGTAGCTGTTACAGATGAAGAAGCCTTAGAAGCTTTTCAAATACTTTCTGAAACAGAAGGAATTATTCCAGCCCTTGAACCATCTCATGCTATAGCTTACTTAATAAAGATTTCTAAAAATTTACCCAAGGGAAGTATAATAGTTGTTAATCTTTCAGGTAGAGGAGATAAAGATGTAATGGCTGTAAAAGAATATTTAGAAAAAAATAAGTAAAAACTTCTTACAAAGCGAAATTCAAAATGAAAGGAGCAAAACATATTCAAAAACTTATAAAAGGGCTAAAAAGGAAAGGAGAAATTCCTTTAATCCCATACCTTACCTGCTGGGACCCAGATTTAGAAACAACTGAGGCTATACTCTGGGAACTTGCAGAAATAGAGCCTGCTTGTATAGAGCTTGGTTTTCCTTTTTCAGACCCTGTTGCAGATGGTCCAACCATTCAAAAAGCTGTAGTGAGAGCATTAAAACACAGACCCTCTTTTGAAGAATTTTTTGAGTTTGTAGGGAAACTCAATCATAAAGGATATCCTATTCCTCTTGTTTGTATGACCTATTATAACATCATTTACCGTTTTGGTTTAGAAAACACAGTTGAAGAAGCTTTAAAAACAGGCCTTTCAGGTTTTATTATTGCTGACCTTCCTATAGATGAAGCAGGCCCCTGGCTTGAAGTTAATAAAGGAAAAGGACTTGCTACTATTTTTTTAGCTACTCCTACCTCTTCAGAGGAAAGAATTAAAAAGATTGCTAAAGTATGCTCAGGATTTATTTATTATGTATCTTTAACTGGAGTTACTGGAGCAAGAGATAAACTGCCAGAAGATGTTATAAATCGTCTTGAATTGGTTAAAAAATTATCTTCTGTTCCAGTTGGTGTAGGATTTGGAGTTTCTAAAAAAGAGCATGTAAAAATGTTAGCTCCTTATGCAGATGCTATTATTATTGGGAGTGCTATTGTAAAAATTGTTGAAAAGAAAGGAAAGAAAGCTCCCAAAGAAATCAAAAAGTTTCTTCAGTCTTTAATAAAATGAAACTTCTTAAGGTCAAAACAAAACCAAGTTATGAAATTTTAATAAAAGAAAATCTTTTTGAAGAAATTCCTCAAGATTTAAAAAACAATTTTGATTTTGGGAAGATAGCAATTATTACAGACAGTAATGTAGAAAAACTTTATGCCAAAAAGCTTTTTGAAAAGCTTCAAAAAAAGAATATAAAAGCAGAAATTTTTTCTTTTCCTGCAGGAGAAGCTTCAAAAAACATAGATACAGTTATTTTTCTTGCAAGAAAATTTATTAAAAAAGGTTTTGATAGAAAAGATATAATTATAGCACTTGGAGGAGGGGTAGTAGGAGATATAGCAGGTTTTCTTGCAAGTATTTATCTAAGAGGTATTCCCTACATTCAGATTCCCACCACACTTCTTGCTCAGGTTGATTCTTCAATAGGGGGAAAAACAGGAGTTGATCTTCCTGAAGGGAAAAATTTAATAGGAACTTTCTATCAACCTGCCAAGGTTTACATTGATCCTATAGTTTTAAAAACTCTTCCAAAAGAAGAAATAAAAAATGGACTTGCAGAGGTTGTAAAATATGGGTGTATTTTAAAAAGAAAACTTTTTAATTTTCTTAAAAAAAGAGGAAAAGAAATTTATAAGCTTGATCCACAAGACCTTGAATATATAATTTATGAAAGTTGCTCAGCCAAAGCTTATGTAGTTTCAAGGGATGAAAAAGAGAGTAATTTAAGAAGGATTTTAAACTTTGGACACACCATTGGACATGCTATAGAGACTGAACTTAATTATACCGTCCCTCATGGACTTGCAGTTTCTGTGGGAATGGTTGTTGAGGCAAAACTTTCAGAAGTTTTTGGAGTGGCAGAAAAAAGAGTTTCAGCACCCTTAGAAAAACTTTTACAAACACTGGGAATGCCCTATAAAATTTCTCACCTTTCAAAAAATTTAACTTTAGAAAGATTGATTTCTCATATGAAAAAAGATAAAAAGGTATGGAAAGGTAAACTTATAATTGTTCTTCTTCAAAAGATAGGGAAAGCCAGATTTTATGAAGTTTCTTCTTTTGAAAAGCTCAGAGAAGCATTATCTCGCTTTTCTGAGTAGGCTAAATAATTCAGTAAGTTTATTTCTTCAAGAAATTCAAGCTTCTTTTCAGGGGGAAGCTTCATGTATTCTTTAATTTTTTCTAAGGGAAAGTCAATTTTCATTTTTGCTTTTAATTTTTTGTATTTTTCTGAGGTTTTCAGCATCACTTAGATCAATCTCCCGTTTACTCTTTTCTTTCAATTTAATTAAAGTTTCAATATCTACAAGATACACCTCATAATCTTCAACCTTTAAAGTGTTTTTCTTTTTGAAAGCTTCTTCAAAATCTACAGGTGGATCTATAAAAAAATCTATAACTTCAAGTGGATTTTTTAAATTTATATAAGTTAAAACTTTTACCCCCTTTTCTTTTATAAGAGACTCTCTAAAAGATAAATCAAGAAGTTTCTTTTCTTCTACAGGTTGTTTTAAAGTTAATCCTACATTTTTTATAGTAAGAATAAAATTTTTTAAATTTTCGTGAGAAAGGTCAAGGATTAAATCAAGATCAACAGTAGTTCTTGGGACTCCATATAAATTTACTGCAACTCCACCACATAAAAGATACCTGATTTTGTTCAGATAAAGCAGTCTTAATATTCTTCGCATTCTGAAAACTTATTTTATCAAATATTTGAAAAAAATTAAAGCTTTGCTAAAATCAAAACTGATGAAAGAAAGCTCAGATAACCTTTTTAAAAAACTTAATGACCATAATTTTTACAAACTTTCAGCATCAGGAAATGATTTTATCGTAATTTTAAATTTTGAGGATAAATTTACTTTTGAAGAAAAACCCCTTTTAGCCAAGAAGCTCTGTAGATCCAAATTTTCAATCTCAGCAGATGGCCTTATTTTCCTTGAAAAGCCAAAAAGTTCAGAAGCTTCTTTTTCTTGGAATTTTTTTAATTCCGATGGTAGTGAGGCTGAGATGTGCGGAAACGGTGCAAGGTGTGTGGCGAGGCTGGTAGAAGAACTTAATCTTTTTAAGAGTCCCTTTTATTTTGAAACAAAAGCAGGGCTTATTTATGCTGAGGTTAAAGGAAAGAGAGTAAAAGTAGCACTTACTTCCCCCAAAGACCTTAAGTTAAATTTTGTGATAAGAACTGATTATGATTGGTTTTCTTCACACTTTGTAAATACAGGGGTTCCTCATGTGGTTATTTTCTGGGGAAACATAGATTCAGCACCAGTAGAAAAAGTTGGTCCCAAAATAAGGTATCACGAAATGTTTAAACCAGCTGGAACAAATGTAAATTTTGTGGAGGTGGTGGAAGAAAAAGACAAAAAATACTTAAAAATAAGAACTTATGAAAGGGGGGTTGAAGCTGAGACTTTTGCCTGTGGAACAGGAGCAAGTGCAGGAGCATATATTGCGTATAAACTTGGATTGGTTGGAGAAAAAGTTGATGTTTTGACAAAGGGAGGAGAAATTTTAACTATTTACATTGAGGATAAAACCAATAAAATATATTTAGAAGGTGATACCAAATTTATATGTGAAGGAAAGATAAAAAAAGACGCAATATTATAACAAGGAGGTAGGAAACATGAAATTACAAGGATCTATTGTAGCACTGATTACACCTTTTAAAGATGGAAAAGTTGACGAAAATTCTTTGAGAAATCTTATAAAATGGCATTTGGAAGCTGGAACACACGGAATACTTGTGCTTGGGACAACAGGTGAAGCTCCAGCAATTGATATGGAAGAAAGAAAAAGGATAATGGAAATAACACTTGAGGAAGCAAAAGGAAAAGTTCCTTTAATAGTGGGGACAGGAACAAACAATACCAAAAAAGTTTTTAAATACACCAAACTTGCAGAAGAAATGGGCTTTGATGCTGCCCTTATAGTAACTCCCTATTATAATAAGCCCTCTCAAAATGGTCTTTATGAACATTATAGCTATATTGCCAAAAACACCCAAATTCCTATTATTCTTTACAATGTTCCTGGTAGAACAGGAGTAAACCTTTTACCTGATACTACTGCCAGACTTTCCCAGATTGAAAATATAGTAGCTATAAAGGAAGCCTGTGGAGATATTAAACAAGTTACAGAACTTGTTCTTAAATGTTCTAAGGATTTTACTATTCTTTCGGGTGATGATTTTACAGCTTATGCAACGGTTATGCTCGGAGGAAAAGGAGTGATTTCAGTTGCAGCAAATGTTATGCCAAAGGAGATGGCACAGCTTATGGAATCAGCTTTAAACGGAGATGTTACAAAGGCCCAAGAATTAAATCTTAGACTTTATCCCCTCTATAAAGCAATGTTTGTAGAGACAAATCCTGTTCCAGCAAAGACAGCGCTCTGGCTTATGGGGAAAATTGAAACTCCAGAGGTAAGATTACCCTTAGCACAGCTTACAGAAAAGTCTCTGGAAACTTTAAAAATCATTTTAAAAGAAACTTATAATCTTATTTAGTGTTCCACGTGGAACACTAAATTTTAAGAACTGATAAAATTTTTTATTTTTTCTGGATTGATTAATTTAACTTTTTTACCTTTAATTTCAAGAATTTCTTCGTCTTTAAACTTTTGGATAAGCCTTGAAAGTGTCTCAGGGGTGATACCAAGAAGAAGAGCTATCTGGGATTTACTGATGTTTAAGGTAAAAATAGATTGTTTGCCCTCCTTTGATAAGTCCCATAAATAGCTTAAAAGTCTTTCTCCAGCACCTTTTAGTGTAAGATTTTCTATTTGCTTTACGAGTGTTTTAAGCTTGCCAGCAAACAAGGCCAAAAGATTTAGAGCTATTTCGGGTTTTCTTTGAACCAGATTTAAAAATTTTTGTTTTTCAAAAAAGGCAAGCTTTACCTTTGATAAGGTTTGAGCGTAGACTGGATAGGTCTCAGCTCCCCCAAGAACAATCTCAGCAAACACATCTCCTGGTCCCAAAATATGAATTATTTGTTCCTTCCCCTTAGGAGAAAGTTTATAAATTTTAACCATTCCATCTAACACAAGAAAAAAACCCAAAGCTTTTTCACCTTCTCCAAAAATTTCCTGATTTTTATCAAATTTGAGCACAGTTGCGAGCTCAGCCAACTCAGTAAGAATGTTTTGTGGAGCATTTTGAAAAAGGGAACTTTTTTTCAAAGTTGAAAGAACATCAAAACTTTTATTCATAATGTTCCACGTGGAACATTAAAATTTTTTATAACGTCCCAATTTAAAGTTAATTTAAAGGAATGTCAACAAAGTTAAAAAATTTTTAAAAATTTGATTTAAATCAAGGAAAAATATTTAGAAGGGTTTAATTTAGATACAAAAAACAGACTAACAAGGAGGTGTAAGTTATGTTTTGTAATCAGTGTGAACAAACTGCTAAAGGAGTTGCCTGCACAGTAAAAGGAGTTTGTGGAAAGAGTCCTGAAACAGATGTTTTGCAGGATCTTTTAATCTATACCTGTGCTGGGCTTGCAGAAGTAGCCTTAGAGGCGGAAAGGAAAGGAATTAAAAAACCCGAAATAGATTTCTTTCTTATGGAAGCTCTGTTTTCAACCCTTACCAATGTAGATTTTGATCCTGAAAGAATTAAAGCTTATATTGAGAAAGCTGTAGAATTAAGAGAAATCTTGAAGAAAGAATCCAAAGTTGATATAACCACTCCGTGGGCTGAATTTGAACCTGCGAGCTCTATGGATGAATTAATCAAACAGGCTGAAGAAAGAGAAATAGAACCTGAAATTTTAAAAGAAGAGGGGGAAGACATAGCAAGTCTTAAACTTACCATACTTTATGCCTTAAAAGGAATTGCTGCTTATGCCTATCACGCAGAAAAACTTGGAGTAAGAAATGAAGAGGTTTACAGAGGATTTAAGAAATTACTCGTAAATATTTTTAAAGATAAGGCTTCAGATTTAAAAACATGGGTTGAAAAAGCCCTTGAAACAGGAAGGCTTAACTTTCTTACCATGGAAGCTCTTGATAAAGCAAATACTTCTGCCTATGGCAATCCTGTCCCTACAAAAGTACCTCTTGGTGCTAAAGCTGGTAAAGCTATTTTAGTTTCAGGGCACGACCTTAAGGATCTTTATGAACTTCTTAAACAAACTGAAGGGAAAGATATATATGTTTACACACATGGAGAGATGCTTCCAGCTCATGGTTATCCAGAGCTTAAAAAATTTTCTCATCTTTACGGGCATTACGGCACAGCTTGGCAGAATCAACAAAAAGAATTTGATGTTTTCCCTGGTCCAATTGTTATGACTACCAACTGTCTTATGCCTCCAAGGGACTCATATAAAAATAGAGTTTTTACTCTTGGGCCTGTTGGATATCCAGGAGTAAAACATTTAAAAGATGAAGATTTTACTCCGGTTATTGAAATGGCCTTGCAGATGGAAGGATTTAAAGAGGATATACCAGGTAAAGAGATTATGGCAGGTTTTGCCAGAAATGCTGTTTTTTCTGTAGCAGAAAAAATAATTGAACTGGTTAAATCAGGCAAAATAAAACATTTTTTCCTTGTTGGAGGATGTGACGGTGCAAAGCCTGCCAGAAATTATTATACAGAATTTGTAGAGAAGGTTCCCCAGGATTGTATAGTTTTAACTCTTGGCTGTGGAAAATTTAGATTCTTTGATAAAGATTTGGGAACTATAGAGGGTATTCCCAGACTGCTTGATGTGGGACAGTGCAATGATGCTTATTCAGCTATTCAAATTGCTATTGCACTTTCCAAAGCGTTTAATGTAGAAGTAAATGAGCTTCCTCTATCTTTGATATTATCTTGGTATGAACAAAAAGCTGTAGCAATACTTTTAACTTTGCTTTATCTCGGAATTAAAAACATAAGGCTTGGTCCGAGTATGCCTGCATTTTTAAGCAAAAATGTAGCTAATTTCATTATGGAAAATTATAATTTGAAACCCATAACTACACCTGAAGAAGATATTAAAGCAATCCTTGGTTAAGTATAGAATGACAGAAATTATGAGATATCCTTGCCAGGACTTAAGATTTTGGATGTGCTAAGCACTGTAAATACGCAGAGACATGTGCAAAAGAAAGAATTAATAAAATTGAAGAAGAAAAATAGGGAGGAAAAGTTATGGCAAAGGTATTAAGAAAAATAGTTGAGATTGATGAAGAGCTCTGTAATGGATGTGGAAAATGTGTTCTTGCCTGTCAGGAGGGGGCTATTGCTATTATTGACGGGAAGGCAAAGCTTGTAGGTGAAATCTACTGTGATGGACTTGGAGCCTGCATTGGAGAATGTCCTACTGGGGCTTTGAAAATTGTGGAAAGAGAGGCTGAAGAATTTAAAAGCACCTCTAAATCCATATCCACTGCAAAACTCACTTCAGCTCTTACACATTGGCCTGTCCAAATAAGACTGGTTCCCGCTTCAGCACCATTTTTAAAAAATGCAAAACTTCTTATTTGTGCAGACTGTGTTCCTGTAGCTTATCCTGGTCTTCACACAGAGCTTTTGCCTGATAGAAAAATTATGATAGGATGTCCTAAATTTGATCCAGCAGACCTTTATATTGAAAAATTTTCTCAAATTTTTAAAGATGTACCTCTTAAAAGTATAGAAATAGCTATTATGGAAGTTCCCTGTTGTAGAGGATTTGTTTATATCTTAAATGAAGCAAGAAAAATTGCTGAAAAGGAAATATCTTTTAAAATTTATACCTTCGGAGTAAAGGGAGAGATACTTAAAGAGGAAGAGGTTTAAGTTTATGGAATGGGAAAGAGAAGCTGAAGAATATCTTAAAAAGATTCCATTTTTTATAAGAGGCAAAGTAAAAAGGGAAGTGGAAAAATATCTTTCAGAAAAGGGATACAAAAAAGTTAGTCTTGAAGCTTTGCTTGATGCTAAAAAGGCACTTCTTGAAAAAATGTCTCAGGCAGAAAATGGTTATGAAGTTAGCGGATGCTTTGGTTTAAATTCCTGTTCTAATGCTTTGACGAATTCTGAAAAACTTTTAAAAAATTTAGAAAAAATCCTTGAAGAGGAAAAAATTACAGAATTTTTAAAGAAAAAAGTCAAAGGGCAACTTAAAGCACATCATAAGTTCAAGATTGGACTTTCTGAATGTCCAAATGCTTGTTCTCAAATTTATATTTGTGATTTTGCTTTACACGGTTTTGTTAAGCCTGAGGTGAATATTAAGAAATGCTCTTTTTGTGGTTCCTGTGTTGAAGTGTGTGAAGAAGAGGCTATAAAGCTTACTGAGTGTGGAGTTGTAATTGATGAAAAAAAGTGCGTGGGTTGTGGTCAATGTTTAAAGATATGTCCTGAAGGAGCTATTACTGAAAAATTTAAAGGTTATAAAGTTTATTTGGGAGGAAAACTCGGAAGACATCCTCGGTTAGCAACCTTTTTAACTTATGCTGAAAACGAAAAAGAAGTTGAAAAAATTTTTAAAAAAGTTTTAGCTTTATACAAAGAATACAATATAAAAGGAGAACGATTAGGAGCAATTATTGAGAGAATAGGGTTTGATAAAGTGAAAAAATTAGTTATTTCTTAAATTCGATTTTTATAAATTTTTGATTTCTTTTTGATCTCTTATATAAGCATAACCTATTATTTCTTCCTTGTAGCGCAAAGGCTTCAATTGTTCTTTTTTTAAGGCAAGTTCTTTTATTTTTTCTTTAGCCAGCCCTTTTACTTTTATCGGTTTTAAATCTGTATCAAAAACACACACTTGATCATAGAAGTTTTGTAACAGTTCAAAATAGTTGTTAAGGATGGAATAATAATATTTGCACAACTTAAGGTCTTTAATAATTTCTTCTATGTGATTTTTTTCAACATCACTAAATCTTATGTCAAAATTGAGGCTAAGTTTCAATTTAGTTTCTACTTTTTTTAGAATATAAATTATTTTTTCTTCTGGCAATGATTTTTTAAGTACTATGATAAATTCATCCTCTCCTATTTTATAAATACTGCTTGGTGGAAAAGATTCACATAACAATTTAAAAAGAAGGTTTAAGGTTTTTTCCTTTTTTTTGAAATCTTTAATATTTAAAGATTTCAAATCTTTAATATTAACGAATATGAATTGATATATTCCTTTAGCCTTTTTTAATTCGTAGATAAGAGCTTTTATGTTTTTAGCTCCGGTAAGGAAATCTTGATAATAATACCTTTTTCTGGCCTTTTCTATTGTTTGGGGAATGAAAGACGGAGTTGTTGGCTGGTAAATAGGGCAATCTCTTAATGAAGGAAGACATATTTTTACTATTTCTGGATCAAATTGTGTTCCTGCACATCTTTCCAATTCTAAGAGAGCTTCTTCCTTTGTTTTTGCTTTTTTATATACTCTTTTAGATAGCATAGCATCATAGGCGTCAGCAATAGTAATAATTCTAGAAAGAAAAGGAATCTTATCTCCTTTAAGACCGTCGGGATAACCTGTTCCATCCCACCTTTCATGATGGTATCGGATGATCGGAGCTAATTCTTTTAAATCTGGTATTTTGCTAATAATTTCAGCCCCAATAATTGTATGTAACTTAAGGATGTTAAATTCCATTGGGGAAAGTTTTCCCGGTTTTAATAAAATATAATCAGGAATACCTACCTTACCTATGTCGTGTAATAAGGCAGCCATATGTAATTTTTGTAGCTCTGTAGATGATAATTTAAGGGTTTTGCCTATTTCAAGGCTATAAAAGGCCACAGCCTCTGAATGTCCTCTTGTATAAACATCTTTTGCTTCTAAAGAAGAAATAAAAGCTTTAATAAGATCGTTAAAAACTTTCTTTTTTGTTTCAGCTTCCATCCATTTGAGACTGCTAAAGAGCATGAGAAGCTCATTAAGCATAAAACTAATAGCGGTAACATAAACAGGATGAGGTTCACCTTTAAACAAAAAACACAAAAATTGCTGAGGCACTTTACGAGCAAACAGATAGTAGTCATAATATTTTTTCCTTAGCCACCCTTTTTTTTGTACTTTTAAAGTTAAAAAAGCCGTTTGGGCAAAATAATGCACAGCATCCTCATATTTTTTTTCGGCTGCGTAATGTTCTTCTTTTCCTGCATAAATATAAGAAATACCAATGAGGTCTATGCCAATAAATTGGTTTATATAATTTCTTAAAAACTTATATATTTCTCTTAATGACTTTTTTTCCTTTATTTTATATTCAAAGAAAAATGTTTTTTCCTGCCACCTTTCTCTGAAAAAAAGCTGAAGTTTAGCCTCAATAAGTTGGCGTAATATTTCAAGTTCTGTCCTTAAGTGAAACTGTAAATAGATATCAGTTTTACGCGGGTTGAAGAGGGAGAGGAGACAATTTATATGTGGGTTTTGTTTAGTAGAAATAGTTAGCTGAGGAGTAATTTTAGGTGAATTCCCATAGGTGTAAACGATATTTAATATGCCATCTGTAATATGAAGACGGCAGGTATCTGCCTGCGTAAGCATTTGCACTGAAAACACAAAATCTATCAAAAAGCTATGAAGTTCGGTATCTATAGAAGAAAAATTAGTGATCTGCATTATACAAAGCAACTTTGAAAAAGTTGTCTTTATTCATCTCAATTTCTAAAAGGGTGTTAACCAAATTTTCAAAAGGAATTCTTTGGGTCATTTTTTTTAAAGGTTCTGCTAATGCATGCATACTTTCTCGCAAGGCAGGAATTTCTTTTAGTGTATACAAAAAAGAAGGCACAATTTCTATCTCACCAGAAAGGTGAGATAGAGGGGTAAAAGAAATTTCAGAAAAATATACCCCTACCAATATAATTGCTCCTCCTTTTGTTACTTTATTTACCTGTTCGCCAAAAGTATGAGGTATAACCGGATCTTCCCCAGTGCAATCAATAACAACGGTATAATTATGTTCAGGAACTTCATTGATGATGGAATAAGTTTTAATACCAAACGAATTAGCAAATTGCCTGCGTCTGTTTCTTATTTCACATAACTCCACTTCCCAACCATGATGTTTTAAAAGAAGGGCAATTACTAAACCTACCGGTCCTCCTCCAGTTATTAGGGCTCTTTTTCCCCAATATGAATATCTTTCAATAAGGTGAAGAACACGCAAGGCTACAAGTAAGATCTCACCAAAGTGAACTATTTCTGGTGTATTTACTTCAATTGCATTTTCTGCTTTTACGACTGCATACTCAGCAAATCCTCCATCATAACCAATCATGCCATAATAACCGAGCTGATCACATAAACTTTGTCTTTCAGCCTTACAAAATTTGCACTGTCCACAAGAAATAAGTGGAGCTACAGTTACTATTTTACCTATTTTTTCTTTAGTTACCCCTGGGCCTACATCTACGATTATTCCTCCAAATTCATGTCCAGGAATAAAAGGTAGTTTGTTAAATAGCTTAGGCCCTCCCATAAATTCATCCACATCTGTCTGACAAATACCACAAGAGGTAACCTTAATAAGTACCTCTCCTGCTTTTGGTACAGGAATTGGTGCTTCTTCCAGATGCAGTTTTCTACGGTCATAATACCGCCATGCTTTCACTTTTACCTCCGATTTTATCAATCAGTAGGAACTATTATAAAATAGTATACCAAATATAGATAATTAATTCTAATTAAAAAACCAAAAATTGCAATTGATTTTTAGAGGTAGTTGTTAAACTTGCATTAGGAATAATAAATTGCATAGGTATATGTTTAATATTTTTGGTAAAGGAGCATTTTTTTAATTTGACTTATTAAGGATTTTTTCAAAATTAAGTCCACATGAGAAAGTTTTCTGACAAAAGATTGTTTAAAAATTAAAAAGGAGAAAAATTAAAATAGTTTCTGAATGCGGGATTCATCCATCAACAAGCCAGAAGATTGGTTGATTAATTTTTTTGCCCTTGACTATAAAGCTTTTGAAAATTTATAACTTCACAGAAAAAACAACTAAAGAAAAAACTTGAAAAAGCTTATAAGGAAGTAGTCAAACTTGAAGTTGAGCTTAAATTTTTAAAAGGATACTTGAAGAAAAATTAATAACTATAGAAGTAGCAAGATCTAATAGATAGAAAAGTGTGATAAAATAAGTCTAAAAGGGGATAATGTAGCTTGCTTTATGTTCCGAGATAATATAAAAAGATAATAAAAAAATTTGGAGGTGGAATATGGAAAATTTTGAATTTTATGTACCTACAAGAATAGTTTTTGGCAAAAAGACAGAAGAAAAAATCGGAGAGATTCTTAAAAAGGATGGAATAAAGAAAGTTTTATTTGTTTACGGAAGAGAATCAATTAAAAAGATTGGACTTTATAATAGAGTCGTAAATTCTTTAAAAGAAGCAGGAATTGAATTTGTGGAACATTCAGGAGTTAAGTCAAACCCAGTTTTATCTCATACAAAAGAAGGAATTAAAAAAGCTAAAGAAAATCAGGTTTCTGCAATTTTGGCTGTGGGTGGTGGTTCGGCAATTGATGAAGGGAAAACTATTGCAGTGGGAGCAAAGACAGAAAAAGATATCTGGAAATTTTTTAAAAGGGAAGAAGTTATAGAAGATGCACTTCCTATTTATACTATTCTTACACTTGCAGCAACTGGTTCTGAGATGAATGGATTTGCTGTAATTACGAATGAAGAAACCAAGGAAAAACTAAATATTAGCTCAATATATATTTTCCCAAGAGTTTCTATTTTAAATCCAGAGCTTACTTATACAGTTAGTTCTCAGTATCAAGCTTATGCTTCAGTAGATGTTATAGCTCACATAATTGAATATTATTTTACCTGTAAAGTGTGTCCTAACTTATCAAACAGGATTTCAGAAAGTCTTATAAAAACTGTTATGGAAACTACAGAAACAATATTAAAAGATCCCCGTAATTATAATGCCCGTGCTGAGTTTATGTGGGCATCAACCCTTGCTCTGAATGGTTTAACAAGAACTGGAGTTGGAGGAGGACTTTTCCCCAACCATCTGATAGCTCATGCTTTGGGAGGTATTTACGATCTTCCTCATGGAGCTTGTCTCTCAATTGTAATCCCAGCTTGGATGCAATGGTATAAAGATGAAAACAAACCCCAATTTGAAAGGTTTGCAAAAGAAATTTTTGGTGTTTCTTCTGCTGAAGAGGGAATAAAGGCACTTACAGACTGGTTTAAGAAGATAGGTGCCCCTGTTAGCTTAAAAGAGGTAAATATTTCAGAAAATGAAATACCAAATATAGCAGAAAATGGATATAACATTGCTAAAGTTCAGGGTATAGAAAATATTTACTCTAAGGAGGTAATAGAGGAGATATTAAAAAAGGCACTCTAAATTAAATTTAGGGAAAACTTTTTTCTTTAAGTTGAAAGCTTTATTTCAGAAATTTTTAAAAAGGGATTTTAATTTAATTAAAAAGGGCTTAAGATAAAAATAATTATGTATATTGCAAGAAGGCCTGTATCTGGACATTACGAGTATTCTTTAAAGGAATCTTATTATGAAGCACCTTACTGGAAAAGTAAAACCATTTTAGATCTTGGGCCTTCTCCAGAAATCTATATTACCTATTACAGTGAAGTTGCTTTTTCCATTGATTTAGAGGAAAAGCTTGAGAAACTTGGTTACAAAGTGGATCAATGGGAACTTGAAAAGTTGTTTTTTAGATTTTTGAATCCTGAGGCACAGAGAATAATTACTCAGTTTACTCGTCCAAAAAGTGTAAAAAGAGTTCGTAAAAAATTTACTTTAAATGAAATCCACCCTTTTGATATAAAGAGAAGAATAGTTTTAAAATTTGGAATATCTAATCCTGAAAGATATATGGACATTCCTTATCCTTTCTTAAGTGAGCTTTGTGATAAATCAAGGGATGAACTGGAAAACTACTTTTGGGACTTAGAGGACAGATTAAAATATAGAGAAAAGATAAAATATCTTATGGCAATTTTTGGTCTTTCTTACATATCTTCTCGGGCAAGCCAAGAAGAGATTGATAAACTATTTATAAATAATTTTTGTCAGATTTTAGAAGATGAAAATTTTAGAATGGGTGTAAGTGCAGAGGAGCTTCACAAGACTTATTTTTGTAGATATATGTGGATGTATTTTGATATGATTCCCTTCTTTCCTAAACCAAGTAAAGTTTATATTAAAGAAAGAGAAGTTTATTCAAAAGCTTTTCAATTACTTGGTATTCCTATAGAAGATTTAAAAAGAGCATCAAGAAAAGAGTTGTTAAAAATTTTTAGAAAAAAAGCTAAAGAGCTTCATCCAGATAAAGGAGGTTCTCACGAAAAATTTATTGAGTTAAGAAAAGTCTTTGAAGAACTTTTTAAAATAAAAAGGGGGAATTATCCCCCTTAAGCACGGTGTAGTATGAAGGTAAGCAGTTAGAATTTAACTTGAAGGGTTAACTGGAATCTTTTATCATCAGCTAAAAGTTTATCTTCATAATCTACATGGTCATAATCAAGAAGAATCATGTTTTTGTGAGGTTTATCCAAGTGATAGGCAATTCCAAAAATGTATCTTCTGCTTTCATCAACAGTTCCGTCATCTAAATCGTTTTGCTCATCGTTTTGATCAAAATAATCGTATCTTCCTATTAAGCTTATAGGAAGGCTTGAGAAGGCATAAGGTTTAAGCTCTAAGAAAAAGGAGTAACCGTCTTTATCATAGTCATCAGTTCCTTTATAATTGCTCTTTCCCCAGTAATATTGAGCTGTGGCGGTAAAGTATTCATGTTCATAGCTTGTAAAAAGAAGGTTAACCTGCCAGTTTGGTGGATTATCTTCTTTATTTGCTTTTCCACGAATTCCAAAATATGAGAACTGAAGACCAGGTAAAATATTAGGCAATGGTCTTATAGTTATTCTTCCCTCTATGGGTTTATCATTATTTTTTTCGCTTCCATGGTATCCTGCACCATTGTAAATACCAAGAGATATACTTCCATATCTTCCTGCATAATGGGAATTTACACGCTTTTTATACCATTCAGGCATTTCTCCTCCGAGAAGTGCTGTAAAAGTAATTCCAAAATCTGCAGAGTTATAAAGACCATTTCTTTCTGTAAACATTGTATCCTGACATCTATACCAGTTTACATGTTCTTCAAAATCAAGCCATGGAAAATGAACTTGTCCAAATTCCAAAGTAGGCTTGGTTAAAAATCCTATATCTGGAAATTTAAATTTTCCAAAAATGTATTTTGTTCTAACCATTACAGAACCTTCTATATTACTTTTATTGGGGGATACCAGTTCTTCTTTTACCTGAGTCACATCAAAGGTTACATGAGCATCAAACCAGGGTGTAATACTTTTAGTAAATCTTACATAACCTCTTTTTATAGCGGTTTTACTTCTCTGTTCATCATCTCCAGCAGAACCACCCACACCTTTTCCTTTACCGTTCATATATGAGATATACCACAGTCCGTTTACTTTAAGTCCTTTTAAGTATTTGACTATTTTTCCCATATCCTTGTTTTTTGTTTCAAGTTCCTCTTTTGTTTCTTCTATCTTTTTAACCATGGTTGAAATATTTTCTTCTCTGCTTTTGAGTTGATTTTCTCTTTTTTCCAGTTCAGAAAGAAGTTTTTGAATTTCCCGTTTTTTTGTTTCGTATTTTTGAAGTAGGGTTTTTAGTTCAGCTATTTTTTTATCAAGTTCAGTAGGGTTTATTTTTTCTGCATTTGCATAAGATAGAGGTAAAACTAATAGGATTAAGGAAAGACCTAAGGATAAAAACTTGGTTCTTAGTTTTTTCATAGCTTAGCACCTCCTTTTATAATTTTTTATGGTTTTATTTTGTTTATTTCCCAATAACTGTAAATTAGTTTTACCAGATTATCAGGTAAAGGAATATAGTAAAGTCCTTTTGCTATGTTGTCTCCTTTTTCAAAAACCCATTTAAAAAATTTGGTTACTTCTTTAGCTTTTGGTTTGTCAACAGGTAGGAGCACAAAAGAAGCGCCTGTAATAGGATAAGAAGTTTTCCCTGGTTGATAAGTTAGATCTGCAAAAAAGTCCTTTTCTATTTTCCATTTTACATTACCTGCTGCAGATTGCATTGATTTTATAGTTGGTTTAACAAAGGCGGTACCATCAGCATTTAAAAGTTTTGCCATAGGAAGATTGTTTTGTTTTGCATAAATAAATTCTACATATCCAATAGCTCCGGGAGTTCTTTTTACATAGTTTGTTACTCCAGGATTACCTTTAGCTCCTATTCCTACAGGCCAGTTTACAGAGGTTCCAGCCCCAACTTTTTCTTTCCAAGCCTTGCAGGCTTTACTTAAATAAGTGGTAAAGAGCCATGTTGTTCCTGAAGCATCTGATCTTCTCACTACTGTAATTGGGAGATCAGGTAGCTTAACATTTGAATTGATTTTTCTCAAATAAGGATCATTCCAATTGTTTATTTTACCGAGATAAATTTCACATATTGCTTTGTGATCAAAATTTAAAGAGATGTTTTTTAATCCTGGCAGATTATAAGTTATTACAACAGCTCCTATTATAAAAGGAAATTGAATTAAGCTATATTTTCTTAATTCTTCAGAAGTTAAAGGTTTATCACTTGTTCCAAAATCAACAGTTCTTTCTTGGGCCTGTCTTATTCCTCCTCCAGAACCTATACCTTGATAATTGATTTTTACTTTAGTTTGTTTATAATATTGATAAGCCCAAGCTAATATTACAGGTTGAGGGAAAGTTGCTCCAGCTCCTGTTAACTCAGTGGCTTGAGAAGGAGAATTGTTCAGAATACCAAACATTATAACTAAAAAGCATAAAAATTTTAAAATTAAGGACTTCATCTTTTCACCCCCTTAATTAAGATTTTTTTGGAGAGAATATAAAAAAGTAACTTTAAAAAAGCGTTAAAAGAATGTTAAAAATAGGTTAAAAAATCTGATATAAATGGGAAAAGTTTTAATAGTAGAAGATGATAAAGAGATAGGGAAACTTCTTTCAGAAAGTTTTTCTTCTCAAGGTTATATATGTCACATAGTTGGTTCTTTATCAGAAGCCTACACTTATCTTTTATCTTCTTCAGATTTATTACTTATTATTCTTGATCTTATTCTTCCAGATGGTGACGGATTAGAACTTTTAAAATATATCCGCTCAACTCTTAAATTTAAAAACTTACCAGTAATTATAATCTCAGCCAGAGGTGGAGAGCTTGACAGAGTTTTAGGTTTAGAATTAGGAGCAGATGATTATATTGTTAAGCCTTTCAGTTTAAGAGAAGTTATAATAAGGGCTAACAGAATTTTAAGAAGAGATTTAGAACCGGAAAAGATTTTAAACTACGGTCCTCTCAAGATTGATAAAAAGAAAAAGGTTATATTTTTAAAAGAAAAACCCTTAACTTTAACCCCTACAGAATATAAAATTTTAGAATTTTTGTTGGAAAATTCAGAAAGAGTAGTGAGCAGAGAAGAGCTTATTAGAATAATTTGGCCTGTAGAAAAGGAGTATTATTCAAGGGTTTTAGATGCTTACATTTGCAGGCTAAGAACAAAATTAGGTGAATATGGAAAAATTATAGAAACTGTTAGAGGTTTTGGATATCGTTTAGTTCAGATATAAGATGGAAAGTTTCAATTCCTTATTGGTTCTTTTAATAATATTCCTTTTAATTATTCTTTTTTTATTTTTTAAAAAAATCTCAAAAATTCAGAGAGAAAATAGGTCTTTAAAAAAAGAACTTAATTTTTGGACAGAGCTTTTTTCTAATTATCCTTTCCCTTTTTTCATAATTGAAAAAGAAGAAGTAAAGTGGCAAAACAAAAAAGCCCTTGAAATTTTAGGGGATCTTAGAGGAAAGAAAAAAGATCACATAGAGTCATTTTTAAAAAATTCTTATTGGGATGCCCAAGTATTTTTTCTTTCTTCTGGATTTATAGCTTATCTTTTGCTTGATAAGAGAGAAGAAAAAATTTTAAAAAGAAGTTATGAGATAGCATTGGCATATCTTTCTCATGAATTGAAAACCCCTTTTACTATGGTAAAAAATTATGCAGAAAAATTGGAAGAAGAAATAAAAAAGAATAGATCTTTAAATATAGAGTATTTTGAACAATTAAAAAATTCTTTAGAAAAGGTTGAAAGATTAATTTATAAGCTTTTTTCATCCTTAGAATATTTAGTTAAAGATTTAAAAATAAAAAAAGAAAAATTCTTTTTAAAAGAGGCAATAGAAGAGGTGATTTTTTGGGTGAAACCTCTGTGTGAAGATAAAAATATAGAGTTAGAAGTAGATATATCAGAAGATATAGAAATAGAAGGGGATAAAGAGTGGTTAATGCAAGCCCTTTTAAATCCTTTAGAAAATGCTATTAAATTTTCTCCATTTGGAGGAAAGGTATTTTTAAAAGTTTATCGAAGGGAAAACGAGTGGATAAATATTTTGATAAGGGATACAGGTCCCGGAGTATCTCCCGAAGATCTTCCCTTTTTAGGAATGCCTTTTTTTAAATCAAGTGCTGAAAAAGGGCTTGGTTTTGGGCTTTTTCTTACCAAAAAAATATTAGAAGCCCATGGTGGAAGACTTAAGTTTAATCTTCCCTCACATGGGGGCTTAGAAGTTTTGATAGAAATTCCTTACAATTTAAGTAGAGTTTTTACTTCTTCTTCTGATAAAGGTTTAGATAAAAAATATCCCTGAACATAATCACATTTTAGCTTTTTAAGGAGTTTAAATTGATCTTCAGTTTCCACACCTTCTGCTATAACTTTTATGTTTAAAGATCGGCAAAGATTGATAAGATTTTCTACAATGAAATAAGTTTTAGTGTCTTTAACTAAGTCTTTTATAAAAGAAATATCAATTTTAATAGTATCAATAGGAAAATCTTTTAGATAATTTAAAGAAGAAAATCCTGTGCCAAAATCATCTAAGGAAATTTTAACCTTAAAAGATTTAATATTTTTTATTATATCTTTAGTTATTTCTATGTTTTCTATTAAAGTGTGTTCTGTAATTTCTAATTCTAAAAAGTAAGGATATTGAGAAAGAATTTCTTTAAAATGGTTTAAAAGTTCAAAGAAATCTAAGGATTTAAAGCTTTGAGAGGATATATTTATAGAAATAGGTATTTTCCATTCTTTAATTTTCTCAATATTTCTTTCAAAGCACAAAAAATTAAATTTTAATAAATAGGAGCTATTTTCAAGAATTTTTATAAACTCATTAGGTAAAATTAATTCGTTATTTCTTTTTATTCTTACCAGAGCTTCTAATCCAGCTAATTTTAAAGTTTCTGTTTCAAAATAAGGCTGATAATAAAAAACAAAAAGATCTTCTTCTAAAGCTTTTTTGATAAGCAACTCGGTTTCAAGAGGTTTTTTTATTTTTTCTTCTATTTCAGGATTATAAATCTCTATAGTAAAAGGACCTTCATTTTTTGCACTTTTTAAAGCTAAATTGACTTTTTCCCAAAGTTCATCAACTGTATTTCCATCTTGTGGAAATGCTACAATTCCCATATTCCACTCTAAGGAGATTTTTTTATCTTTATAAGAGATAGGTTCATTTAAAATATTTTCTAATACTTTTATCCATTCATATATTGCCTCTTTAGTAATGTCTGTAATAAAAAGGCAAAATTCGTCTCCCTCAGTTCTCCCTAAGAATTCTTTATCTTTTAAAACACTTTGAAGTTTTTTAGCTAATTCCTGTAGGCAGAAATTTCCTACTTTATATCCATAAAAGCGATTTATATAGGAAAAGTTATAAAGATCTATTAAAATAAGTATAAAAGGGTTTTTAAAGAAATTTAAAAAATCTGAACATCTTTTTATAAATCCACTTCTATTTAGAAGACCGGTTAAAGGATCTTGATATAAAAGAGTTTCTCTTTCTTTTTCAAACTCTAATTTTTTAGTTAAATCTGTTCCTATAATTATTACTTTTGTTTTGGAAGGAAGCTTAATAAAAGAAATCTTTAATTCTAATATAACTTTAACTTTATCTGGTTTATGATAGGTGACAAACCTTATGGTATTTTCTTCGAGCTTTATTATTTCTTCGGGTATAAAAAGAAGTTTAAAGCAATTCTTTTTTAGAAGTTTTTCCTTTTTTAATCCAAGAATTTTTTCTCCAGCAGGATTAATGTATTTAATTTTTCCTTTTTTATCAGCTATTATGAGCAATTCCTCCATTTTTTCTGCAAGCTTACCTAAGGTTAAATCTTTCTCAATTAAATTTAATTTTTTTAAGGCAAAATTTAAATTTTCTTGAAGCTCAATTGTTAAAGATAAGATATCTTGAGAAAAATAATCTTTCTCAGAGGAAAGCAGATTCAAAAAAGCTTTAGTATTTTCATTTTTTATAAGGGGGATAACACAAAGAGAGTAAGAATTGATATTTTGAAAATAAGGTTTTTTTCCGGTTATAGTAAATATTAAGTTTTTAGAAGGCTTAAAATCTTTTGGATAACAATAAAGAATTTTTCCTCTTTTATCATTTATCCAGGCAGCTTTTAATTCTAAAGTTTCCCATACAATAGGTAAGATATTTTTATAAATTTCTTCTTCAAAACTGCAGTGTATAAGTATTTGGTTGGTTTCTCTTAAAAGATTTAAAAATTTTTGTAGTTTTTTTAGTTCAGTTATATCAATTCCTATAATAAATCCGCAATGTTTATTTTGATAAAAAATAGTTCCTGTAAATATGAAAGTATCTATTTTTTTTCCTTCTTTTGTTTTTAGTGTTATTGGAAGGTAAGATTTAAAGAAATATTCTCCTTTTAATCTTTTTTCTACAGTTTTTTTAATTTTTTCTTTATCTTCCTCATAATAGAAAATTTCCCAAATAGCTAATTTTTTTAATTCTTCAAGAGTATATCCTAATAATTTACAGAAATAAGGATTTGCATAAAGATAAGTGTTATGATATATAGCAATACCAAAAAAGGGGACATTTAAAAAAGTTTCTAAAATGGTGCTTTTTTCTATTAATTGAGGAAAAATTCTAATTATAAAAGAGGAAAATTTAATCAGTTCTTTTTCCCATATATTTATTTCCTCTATTTCTTCAAAACCCAAAGATCTTATAATATTTTTGTCTATAGAGAATAAGGCGGTTTTTATTTCATTAAAAAAAGGATTTTTAGAAGAAAGCATAAAATAATGGGAAAAATTAAAAGGAAATCTCTCTATAAAAGGAAATTTATCTAAATAAGGTTTTGCTCTTTTTTCTGGAAGAAAATAAAGATCTCCTTTATTATTAAGGATTTCAGCTTCGACTTCATCAAGGGAATTTTTTAAGATTGTTTGAATTTTTGAAAAGTCAATATTAAACTCTAAAACCAAATAGAATAAAAAAATATAAAAAAGAGCACGATTAACCATAATTACTTTAATCTTTTTTTCTTTTTTAAGTTCTGAAAATGGTTTATGAGATAAAGCTAAATAAGAATCGATTTGATTTTTAAATTTGGCAACAGGTTTATAATTTTTTTCAATTAAGTGGAAAGAAAGGGAAGGTGAGGTATAGAATAAATCTATTTTTTTAAAATCTTGAGAGAATTTTTCAAAAACATCGGGTTTTATTTTACTTTTTAATAAATTTTTTAAATTTTCAGAAAACTTTTTCCAAAGACTTAGTTTGTTCCTTTGACAACTACAGGTTCTTAATTTAATATTCATTTAAATTGTAATAATATTTTTAGTTTTTAAGATGTCAAAAAAAAATAGAAAAATATGGAAAAATTTATAATATTTAAAGTATTTATAAAAAAATTCAAAATTAAGAATTAAAAACATGAAACTTAAAGATATCCAAAGTTCGGCTCCGGAAAATAAAATACTCTTAGATAAGGTCGGAATTAAAGGATTTAAATATCCTATAACAGTTTTGAATAGAGAAAAAGGGCTTCAGCACACCATAGCAGAAATTAATTTTTATGTAGATTT
>JACDNX010000007.1 GCA_017656385.1 Thermodesulfobacterium sp.
CATTTTCATACTTTTTCTTAATTATCCTGTAATCTTCTTCCACACTTTTTAACCAGGCAAGTGCAGTTTCATAGTTTTCCTTTGCGGTTTGCCAGTTTTTATAGTTGCTAAAAATTTCCTGTTTTATATTAAGTTCTGTGGAAATTTTTTCAAAGTTCTTTTGCTCCAAAACTGCTCTTTCTTTTTGAAGCTTTGCAACCCTTGAAAAACCTAAAAATATAGGAAAGGTTATCCTTATTCCTGCTATAAATTCTTCATCTGGCTGGGGTAAATTTTCATATTTATAGTAACTACTAAAGATATCTACAGATGGATAAAATTCACCCTTTACACTTTTAATCTTTTCTTCCTGAGCAAGTATCTCCTTTTCTTTAGCTTTTAATTCTGGTCTTTTGGTTAGTCCTATCTTAATACAATCTGCTAATTCTTTAACTTTAAGTTTTTCTTCTTCAACTGGTAAAAATTCAAATTTATCTATTTTGGCAATATCATAATTTATCAGAGTAAAAACATTAGCTTTGGCAATTTCAGCAGTGTATTTGTGATTTGTTACATTAAACTCAGCTTCTTTAACTTTTGCCTGTGCATCAAGAACATCTGCATAAGGGGAAAGTCCCACTTCATACCTTTTTTGAGCAAGTTTGAGCAATGTTTTTGCATCTTCTAAATCTGCTAAGGCTGCTTCGTAAAGAGCTTTTTGTTTAAAATACTCTAAATAGGCTTGAACTATATTAAGAGATATATTTAAGATAGTACTTCTGATATTTTCATCCTGAGAAGAAATTAAAAGAAGAGCCTCTTTATAGCTATGCCAGGTTGAAAAACCAGAAAAAATGTTCCAGTTTAAATAAGGTCCCCATTTTTGATAATCAATAGTGGGGGCATTTTTTCCTTGATCCCATCTCTGAAAACTATACTCTAAATATAAATAGGGGAAAAACTCTGATTTAACAAGATTTTTTTGGTAGAAATACTGCTCTTTTACTTTTGATGCAATATTAATTTGAGGATTGTTTTTAATTCCTATTAGGATGACATCCTCTAAGGATAAGGTTTGAACTCCCCAAAGATTAGAAGTCCAACTAAAACTGAAAACCCAGATAAATAATATAAACCATAAAAACTTTCTCATAGAAAATTTCCTTTATGTAAGTGCTTACTTAATTTATTATCTTTTTAAATATTTGTCAAGATGGATTTACCTGGGGGATTTTTGATTTATTAAGCTATGTTTATATCCGTAAAAGCGGTAGATTAAAATTCCCAAAAAGCTCCATACCAAAAATCTAATCCAAGTATCAAAAGGAAGTCCAAGCATTATAAATAGTAGAAAAACTAAATTTATGGGAAGAACAACCTTGGAAAAAGGAACCCTAAAAGCAGGTTTGTATTCTTTGTATCTTCTAACCATGATTACAGCTATTCCTATTATGAAGTATGCAAAAAGAGTTCCTATATTTATTAATTCTGCAAGGATTTTTAAAGGAAGAAAACCTGCAAAAAGAGACAAAAATATCGCACCAAAAAGAGAAGCTTTATAAGGGGTGAAGTATTTATAATGAACTTCAGAAAAAGACTTAAATATTAATCCATCTCTTGCAAGAGCATAAAGAACTCTTGTAAATCCTATAGCCATAACAAGCATCACTGAGGTTATTGTTATTACTGCTCCTAAGGAAATAAAGTTAGCCACCCATTTTTCGTTAACTTTATACATGGCATAGGCAAGGGCATCAGGTTTTCCTTCATACTCCCAGTAAGGAAGCATTCCTACCAAGGTAAAAGAGACTATTATATAGAGAAAGGTTATTATCAGTAAAGATAAGAGTAAACCTCTGGGGAGGGTTTTTTTAACATCCTTAGTTTCTTCAGCAAGTGTAGCAAGTGCATCAAATCCAAGGTAGGCAAACACTATAAGAGAGGCTCCACTCCATACCCCTTTCCATCCATAGGGCATAAAGTTTTTTAAATTTTCCCAGTTTATATACTTTACTCCCACTACCACAAAAATTGTCAAAATAAGCAATTTTAAAGTAACTACGAGATTATTCACTAAAGCACTTTTTCTTATTCCTATGGTTACAAGAAAAAATATTAGAATAACAGCAAGGAAGGCAAAAAGATCAATAAAAGTGCCTTGCTGAAAATTTATAGGACCTGATAAAGCTTTTGGTAATACAAAGTTAAAGTTATTTTTTAAAAAAGCTTTTAAATAGCCTGACCATCCTGTTGCAACAGCAGCTGTTGCAACACCGTATTCAAGTAGAATGTTCCAGCCTACTAACCAAGCAAAAAACTCTCCCAAAACAAAGTAAGTGTAGTTGTAAGCACCACCTGCAAGAGGAAAAGCAGAACAAAGTTCAGCATACACAAGAGCTGTGATTCCAATTCCTATACCAGCTAATGTAAAAGAAAGTATAATAGCAGGTCCTGCGTAAGAAGCTGCTGCCTCTCCTGTGATAACAAAAATACCTGCACCAACAACAGCCCCAATCCCTATAAAGACTATATCCCATAAACGAAGCGCTCTTTTTAACTGAGATTCTGTCTTTTCAGCAAGATTTAAGGGCTTTTTTCTAAATATTTCCATAATTGAAATCATAATTATACTAAAAAATTTCTCTGAGTCCAGTAGTAATATACTCAACAGCTATACTTGCCAGAATTAAACCAAGAATTCTTACTACAGCTTTGGTTCCGAGCTCTCCCAGAAATTTTGAAATCCTAAAAGATTGTGAAAAAATCAAAAAAGTTATCAGTAAAACTAAAAAAATTACTATAGATAGCCACAACTTTATATAAATCCCGGAGGTATTGCTTAAAATAATAGTAGTTGTTATAGCTCCAGGACCAGCTAAATAAGGGATACCAAGAGGAACAATGGAGACATCTTCTCTTTCTTTGATTTTAACAGTCTCTTTTTCGGTAGTTTTTACCTGGGTAGTTTTTCCAAAAAGCATTTCTATTGCTATAAGAAAAAGAAGTATCCCTCCAGCTATTTTAAAAGAAGAAATAGAAATTTGAAAGAAAGAAAGCAGATAGTTCCCCATCCATAAAAAAAGTAGAAGAGTTATAAAAGCTGTAAAGGAAGCTCTTAAAGCTATCTTTCTTCGCTCATACTCGGTATAACCTTCTGTGATACTTAAAAAGAAAGGGACACCACCTATAGGATCGATAATTGTAAAAAGAGTTAAAAAACTTTTTATTAAGAAGCCTGTTTCCATAAGTTTTTTTCCTTAAGATAAAAATAAATTCCTGGCAATGCGGAAATTAAAATCAGGGAATATCCCAGAAGTCCTAAGGAAATTCCATATTCTAAGGAGTAATGTAAAAAGGATAAAAAGTAGCCCAAAGTTCCTTCTCTTACTCCCAAACCCGAAATACTCAAAGGTAAGGCAGCAAGAAAACTAACTACTGGAATAATTACAAAAAGATAATAAAACTTAAGATTAAGGTGCAAAGCTTTACTTAGAAATACAAACTGCAAGACAAAAAGAGTTTGTATCACAAAACCCAGCAGTAAAGGTTTTATATTATGAGGGAAAAGGACAGGCTTTAGATATTCTGGAGGATAGTATTTTAAAATTATTATATTTCCTAGAATTCCTCCTAATATCACTCCATAAACTAAATATGTTAAGAAATAATAGAAGTTATGTGGTAGAAATTTTCCAAAAGCAGGTAAAGACCAAGCTAAAATTAAAAAAATTCCAGAAAGACCAAACATCCTGTCAAAAAAAACACTTAAACTTGCTTTTTTCCAGTCTAATCCTGCTCTGGTGAGTAAAAAAGTTCTTAATACATCTCCTCCTATAATACCTGGAAAAACAGTATTTAGAGAGAAACCCATTAAGTATGTTTTTAAATAGAATAGATACTTGGTTTTGAATTTCCAGCTTTCACAAATACTTTTCCAGCGCAATGCTATTAAAGCCTGAAAAGTGTAAAAACTCAGCAAAGCCAAAAAGTAGTAAAAAATAGAAATATTTTTGAATATGTTTTTAAGTTTTTCAAAGTCGGTTTTTTTAAAGAGTATATAAAAAATGGAAAATGTAATAGAAATTCTCAAGAAAAGAAAAAAATAAGATTTAAATTTTTTCATTTTTTAGTCTTTAAATACCCTGAAGTATTTAATGTAAGTAGCAGAGGGATTAAGAAGCGGATTTTCTATAATAGCTACCAGTTTGCCTTTTGTATTGACAATTCTCATCCATTTTTCAGTAGGTGAAACCACGAGTTTCTGAAATTTTATAAAAGAAAGAAAAGATGAAGTGTAAATTTGGCGTCCATCTTTTATTTTTTGTGAAAGGTCTTCACTTACTATAATTTTAGGCAGGAATTCAAGAGCTTCTTCTGGAGGAATGATAAAGGGCATAATTTTGTCTATCCCTTCAGAAACAAGCTCTTTCAATTCTTCCAAAGATATAGCTTTATCTAAGGTAAAAACACTTTTTTTCAATCTTCTCAAACTTGTAAGAACTGCTCCACATTCTAATTTTTCTCCAAGCTCATGAATTAAAGATCTTACATAGGTTCCTTTAGAGCAGTGAAGGTAAAAACGAACCTTTGAATTCTCCTTAGCAAGGATTTTAAATTCGGTAATTTTTATTTTCCTGGGCTTTTTGGGAATAAAGATTCCGTTTCTGGCATATTTATAAAGAGGTCTTCCTTTATACTTGGTAGCAGAAAAAGGAGGTGGAACCTGTTCAATCTCTCCTAAGAAAGAGTTAGCTACTTTCTGTATTTTATTTATATCTATTTCTGGAACATCTTTTTTAGCTACAATCTCTCCGGTTATGTCATAAGTTTCTGTAGTTATACCAAGCTGAAATTCACCTTCATAAACCTTGTCTCCTTCCAGAAAAATTTCTGCCAATTTCGTGGCATTATTTAGAAAAATAGGTAAAACACCTGTAGCAATAGGATCAAGTGTTCCTCCATGCCCGGCTTTTTTTACTCTTAAAATTTTTCTAACCTTTTCTAAGGTCTCAGTAGAGGTAAGACCTTTTGGTTTATCTACTACTAAAATACCGTTTAATGAAGATTTAACCTTCATAGGAAACTTTTTAACTCCTCTTTAAAAGATTTTAAAAATTCATAAAAATTGTTAACTTTTGTTTTAAAACCACAGGCATATTTATGTCCGCCACCTCCAAAATTTTTAGCCAATTCAAGAATTTCAATAGGAGCTCTACTTCTAAGACTTACACTTACTATATTTTTTTCAACTTCTTTTACCAAAGCTGAGATTTTAACTCCTTTTATACTTCTTAAAAAATTGGCAAAATCACTCAAGTTTTTAGAACCTATTTTTTGAATATCTTCATAAGTTAAGTAAGAGATTGCTATAACTCCATTTTTTAAAAATTCAAGTCTTGCTAAAACTATCTTTAGAGTTTCAACCTCATTCAGGGAAATGTTTTCAAAAAGGGAAGTAGCCACTAAATAGGGTTTAGCACCAAGATTAGAAAGCTCACTTGCTATTAGAAAAGTCTCACTGTTTACATTTTCGTATTTAAAACAACCAGTGTCAAAGTAAAGTCCTGCAAGTAAATTTTGTGCCATCTCTGGTGTGATGAGAAAGTTTCCACTTTTAAGAAGTTTGTAGATTAAAACAGTGGTAGAAGGTGCTGAAGGATCAATTATTGCTATTTCTTTTCCAGAAAAAGCTTTTTTATTTGTGTCAGGGTGATGATGATCTATAATAATAAAAACTTTAGAAAAAGATACTTTTTCAAGCACCTTTTCTGGAATTCTTTCTGGAGTATGTGCATCCAAGACAATTGTAACAGGATTGTGGAGTTTTAAATTAAAGTTATCTACCAAAATAAGATCTTTTGAATAAAGTAAAAATTCAGCATTTTCAGGAATATTCTCTACAAGAGGAAAGGATTTTTTATTAAGTGATTTGAAAAGAATGTGCAAACTAAGCATAGAAGAAATTCCATCTATATCTGGATTAATATGAGTAATTAGCACAAAGTTTTCAAAAGAATTGAAGATTTGAAAAACTTTTTCCGATTTTTCATTCATTTTTTATTTTAGCTTTTTGAGAAATTTTGGCAAAAAGTTCGTCTAACTTTTTTTCTTTTTCCAATCTATCATCTTTGCGAAACTCAATATCAGGTAGAAACTTGAGAGTTATTTTTTCTCTCAGAAGTTTTTTAATATATCCTTTGGCTTTATTTAAAGCTTTTTCTACTTCTTCGGTGTCTCCTTTATATACCGTAAAGTAAACAATTGCTTTTTTTAAGTCATCTCCGATCCTTACTTCAGTAAGAGTTATCAATTGTTTAAATACAGGATTATTCAGCTCATACATTATGATTTCTGAAATAACTTCTTGCAATAAACTGGCTACTTTTTTTGATCTGTGAGACATTTAATTATTAATAGGATATGAAATCTATTTCTGCCTTAATAATTTCTAATCTTCCGTCATTTTGAATGAAATTCAAAATAGAAGTCAGTTTCCTATCTACGAATTTTTGGTCTTTCCCTACTATACTTATACCAAGAGTTGTTTTTTGCCAGAGATCATGTCCATCTACTTCAGCCAAAGATATTTTTTTAAACTCAGACTCAATTTTATGAAGAAGTCCCTTTAGTATCTGTCTTTTTGATTTTAAAGAATTAGGCTCAGGAAAGAAAATCTCAATTTTAGCTACACCAACCACCATTTTATAGCTCCGGTGCTACTTCTCTTATTTCAAATGCCTCTATTATGTCTCCTTCTTTTATATCTTGAAAATTTTCTATTCTGAGTCCACACTCGTATCCTGCTGCTACCTCTCTTACATCTTCTTTAAAACGCTTTAGAGAGGCTATATTACCTGTAAAGATTACAACTCCATCTCTTATTACTCTTACTTTGTTATTTCTATGAATTGTTCCCTCTTTTACATAGCAACCAGCAACAATCCCGATCTTGGGTATTTTGAAGGTTGCTCTTACTTCGGCAATACCTGTAATATGTTCTTCAAGCTTAGGTTCAAGAAGTCCTGCCATAGCTTTTTTGATATCATCAAGAAGCTGATAAATTACATCATAGAACTTGATCTCTACTTTTTCATTTTTAGCAACATTTTTAGCATTAGGAGTAGGTCTTACATTGAATCCTACTACTATGGCATTAGAAGCCGAAGCAAGCATAACATCACTTTCTGAAATTGCTCCAATTCCTGCACGAATAACATTAACCTTTACTTTTTCAGTAGAGAGTTTTGCTAAAGAAGTTTTTAATGCTTCTAATGTGCCTTGAGTATCTGCTTTTAATACGATATTTAGTTCTTTTATTTCTCCCTCTTTAAGTTTTTCAAAAAGTTTTTCCAAGGAGAGTTTAGCTTCTTTTGCAGCTTCTGCTTCACGGGCTTTTCTCTGACGATACTCTGCGATTTTTCTTGCCTTTTCTTCTTCATCAAGCACAATAAAGTCATCTCCTGCCTGAGGGACTTCTTCAAATCCAAGTATTTCAACAGGGATAGAGGGTGTAGCAACTTTTATTCTATTTCCATAACTATCAAACATAGCTCTTACTCTTCCATAAGTAAGGCCAGCTACAAAAACATTTCCTTCCTTTAGAGTTCCTTCCTGAACAATAACTGTAGCAACAGGTCCTCTTCCTTTGTCAAGCTTACTTTCAATAATTCTTCCTCTGGCTGGTCTATCGTAAGCTGCTTTTAATTCAAGCATTTCTGCTTGTAAGAGCACAAGCTCCAAAAGCTCTTCTATTCCTACTCTTTTTTTGGCAGAAATATTAGCTACAAGAGTATCTCCTCCCCAGTCTTCAGGAACAAGTCCCAGTTCTGCTAACTGAGATTTAACTTTTTCAGGGTTAGCCTCTGGTTTATCAATTTTGTTTATGGCAACTACAATGGGAACTTTTGCTGCTTTTGCGTGTTCAATGGCTTCTTTTGTCTGTTCCATAACTCCATCGTCAGCAGCAACAACAAGAATAACTATATCTGTAACCTGAGCCCCTCTTGCTCTCATAGAAGTAAAAGCTTCATGCCCTGGAGTATCAATAAAAGTTATAACCTTTCCATCTTCCAGCTTTACAGTATATGCTCCTATATGCTGTGTGATCCCTCCAGCTTCTTTACTTACTACATCAGTTTTTCTTATAGCATCAAGAAGCGTTGTTTTTCCATGGTCAACATGTCCCATTACTGTAACTACAGGAGGTCTTGGTTTTAATTCCTCTGGAGATGGAGGAATATATTGAAGAAGAATTTCTTCTTCAATTGGAGCTTTTTCTACTTGGTATCCAAATTCATCAGCTAAAATAGCTGCAGTATCAGCATCTATTGATTGATTAGCAGTTAAAGGCATGCCCATTTGCAAGGATTTCTTTATAAGTTCACTTATTTTTACTCCCATTAACTTAGCTAATTCGCTAACCTGAATGGTTTCATAGATTTTGATTTTTCTTTCTTTAGGAGGAAGTGTAGGAGGTCTTTCTGATTTTTTCTCTGCCTTTTCTTTTGTCCTTTTGTGCTTTTCTTCTTCAATTTCTTCTTCTTTCTCAAAAAGAACCTCTGGCTCTTCTTCAAATAAGAAATCTTCTATTTCTTTTTCAAGTTCCTTTTTAGGTTTTTTACTTGGTCTCTTTTTACCTTTTCTTTTTTCTTTTCGCTCAAGCTCTTTTTCTTTCTTTTTCTTTTTTATTTCTTCCTCTGGTTTAGGAGGTTTTTCAGGTTTTTCTTCAGTAACAGCTACAGGAGGCTCCTCTTTTTTTGGTTTAAAAGGTTTTTCCCTTCTTGTTCTGAAATCAGTAACTACTCTTTTTTCACGAGAGGGTTTTTCCTCTTTTTGAGCTACTTCTAAGGCCTCTTTTTTCTCTTCTTTTTCTTCAAGTTTGATACTTTCTTTTTCAGGGGTTTTCTCTTTAACAGCAACCTTTACTTCAGAAGGTTCAGAAGGAACTTCTTTAGGAACTTTCTCTTTCTTCTTTTTTCTTATGATTAATTTTTTCTTCTTAGGTTTTTCTAATTCTTCAGGCTCTAAAATTTCTGAAATGGTGCTTTCTGAAAGATCAGTTTGATGTTTTTCAATTTCTTCCCTTTTTATGACAATAAAGTCTGCTCTTTTGTTAAAAAGAGCTTTTATCTTTTGAGCTTCTTCCTCATTTACAGAAGAGGCTATTGTTTTTACACTAAAACCCTTTTCTTGAAGCTCCTTAAGAAGCTCTTTTGGATCTAAATTTAATTCCTTAGCCAGTTCTCCAACTTTTATCTTTGCCATTAGACACCTTCGATTTAAAGAATTTTTTAAGTTTTAAAAAAGTTTAAATAAGTTTAATAGTAAAGTCGGAAAATTCAAGAGCTCCTTTTATTTTAAAAAAATTAGATTAAATTTAACTTAATGAGAAAAGTAATTATTATTCCCGCAAGGTATGGTTCTACAAGATTTCCTGGTAAACCTTTAGCATTGCTTTGGGGTAAAACAATAATTCAACATGTATATGAAAGGGCTTTAGCTTCAGAAATTTCAGAAATATATGTAGCTACAGATGACAAAAGAATTTTTGATGAAGTAACGAGCTTTGGAGGTAAAGCAATTTTAACTGGTAAAGAACACACCTGTGGCACAGAAAGAGTTGCTGAAGCTTCTAATATTTTAGGGCTTGATGATGAAGATTTGATAATTAATTTGCAGGGTGATCAGCCTCTTTTTCCATCTGAGTATTTTTCTTTACTCGTAAAACCTTTGCTTTTTTCTTCTGATATTCACATAAGCACCCTTGCAACTCCTATAAAGAGTTTAAAAGACCTTGAAAATCCAAATAAGGTAAAAGTAGTGCTTGATAAAGAGGGTAGGGCACTTTATTTTTCAAGGTCCCCAATTCCTTACTTTATGCCACCTGGTAAAGAACCTTTTTATTTAAAACATATAGGAGTTTATGCATACACTAAAGGATTTTTAGATAAATTTATTAATCTTCCTCAAGGAGAGCTGGAGAAATCTGAAAGGCTTGAACAGTTGAGAGCATTGGAGCACGGTTATAAAATAGCTGTAACGGTGGTTCCTAAGGATGTTCCAGAGGTTGATACCCCAGAAGATTTGGAATACATAAAAACTTTAAAATAGGGGTAAAAGATGAAAAGAGAACCAGCTGTAGCAGGATATTTTTATAGTAATAATCCACAGGAACTTAAATTTCACCTATCAACTCTTGTTGTTTTTAGAGAAAATAGGATAAAAGCTAAAGGTGTGATTGTTCCTCATGCAGGTTATATGTATTCTGGATGGGTGGCAGGAAAAGTTTATGGAAGCATAGTTCCTCCTGAAATAGCTATAATAATAGGTCCAAATCATACAGGATTAGGAGAAAGGGCATCTGTATTTAATGGAGACTCCTTCATTACCCCTCTTGGTGAAGTGCTGGTTGAAAAAGAATTGGTAGAGGCCCTGGTAAAAGAAGTGCCTTTTCTTTCTAAGGATGTGATGGCACATCTTCACGAGCATTCCATAGAAGTTCAAGTTCCCTTCCTTCAATATATAAACCCACAAATAAAAATAATTCCTATATGTTTGAGTGAAATGAACTTAGAAGAAAATATGAGTCTGGGAAAAGGGATAGCAGAAGTAGTAAAAAAACATCCTGATAAGGATATTTTAATAGTTGGAAGCAGTGATTTTAGTCATTATGTGCCTCATGAAACTGCCAAGGAAAAAGATATGATGGCTATAAAAAAAATACTTGAGCTTTCAGAAGAGGACTTTTTTAAACTGGTTTTAGAGGAAAGACTTAGTATCTGTGGGTATAATCCTATAGCAGTTACTATTAGTGCCTGTAAAAATTTGGGAGCAGAAAAAGCAGAACTGATAGAATATATGACCTCAGGAGATGTGATAAAGGATTATTCTTCTGTGGTTGGTTATGCAGGTATAATAATTTATTAAAGAATGGAGGTGGATCTGCAATGGTTGTAACCAGGTTTCCTCCCAGTCCTACAGGACATTTACATCTGGGTGGAGCAAGAACAGCTTTATTTAACTGGTTATTTACAAGGCATAATAGAGGTAAATTTATACTTCGGTTTGAAGACACAGATAGAGAAAGATCTAAACAGGAATATGTGGATTCTATTATAGAAGCTTTAAAGTGGCTTGGACTTGACTGGGATGAAGGTCCCTATTTTCAGAGTAAAAGATTAGAGATTTATCAAAGTTATGCTCAGAAACTTTTTGAAGAAGGTAAGGCATATTATTGTGAATGCCCGAAAGAAATTTTGGAAAAGAAAAGAAAAGAAAGGTTAGAAAAAGGTCTTAAACCAAGATATGACGGCACTTGCAGAGATAAAAAATTGGGACCAGGTGAGGGCAGAGTTTTAAGAATTAAAGCACCTGAAATAGGAGAAATAGTTTTTGAAGATTTACTAAGAGGAAAAATTGTTTTTCCAGCAGAAGAGATAGATGATTTTATTATTCTTCGTTCAGACGGAACACCCACCTACCACTTTGCAGTAGTGATAGATGATATAACAATGGGAATCACTCATGTTATAAGAGGAGATGATCACATTTCTAATACTCCAAAGCAACTTCTCATTTATAAAGCCCTTGAGGTTGATCCACCAGAGTTTGCTCACATTCCTATGGTTCTTGGATCTGACGGAGCAAGACTTTCTAAAAGACACGGTGCTAAATCTATACTTGAATACAGAGACGTAGGCTTTTTACCAAAAGCTCTCCTTAACTATCTTGCCCGTCTTGGCTGGGGATATGGAGATCAAGAATATTTTACAGTTGAAGAACTTATAGAAAAATTTGATTTAAAAAGCATTAACCTTTCTCCAGCACGATTTGATCAGGATAAACTCTTAGCCATAAATGCTTACTGGATTAAAAATAGTGATAATAAGTATTTATTGGAGCACCTTAAATATTTTCTTAGAGGCTACGATTTAGGTAAATTTTCAGAAGAATATCTCCTTTCTGCTATAGAAACTGTAAAAACAAGGAGTAAAACCTTGGTTGAAATGGCTGAAATGATAGAGTTTTACTTGGTAGAAGAGGTTAGCTACGATTTAGATGGAGCTAAAAAGTTTTTGGTTCCAGAAATAAAACCTTTACTTCAAAAAATTGGAGAGGATTTAAAAAATTTACCTCTGGATGAGAAAAGATTGGAAGAATACTTTAGAAATCTTGCTGAGGAGTCTGGTGTAAAACTCAAAAATATTGCTCAAGCTGTAAGAGTTGCTTTAACTGGCAGAACTGTAAGTCCTGGACTTTTTGAGATTATAAAAGTTTTAGGAAAAGAAAAAGTTGAAAAAAGACTTAAAAAAGCTATAGAGTTTATAAGAACTTAACAATATACAAAACTTACTCTTAAAAAGCTTGTAATTTACAAAAAACTTTTTATAATTATTTTTAGATTTAAACGGGGCGTAGCGCAGCCTGGAAGCGCACCTGCCTTGGGAGCAGGGGGTCGGAGGTTCAAATCCTCTCGCCCCGATTTTCAAAGGATTTCTAAAAAATTCTAATCTTTTCAAAAGAGGAAGCTCTAAAAAACTTCTTTTAAAAATTTATATCAAATTTTCTGCTTGTTTTATAAAATTAGATATCTTATAATTAAAAATTATGATGGTTAAAGAAAAATGGAAAAAAACAAAACCTTTAAAATTTTCTACTAAAGAAGCCGTAAATAAGTTTTTAGAGATCGTTAGTAAGGACAGAAGGATTTTAGTAGCATATCTTTTCGGTTCCCGCGCAAAAGAAACCGAAAATTTAGACTCTGATATAGATTTTGCCATTTATACCTCTATGGATTTTTCCTTTGAAGATTGTCTGCTTTTGAGGAGTGATTTAAGTTTAATTTTAAAAACAGATAGATTCAATCTTCTCTGGATGAATGTTGCTGACCCTATAATTAAATTTGCTATAATAAAAGAAGGAAAATGTATTTTTTATAGAGATGATGAAATTCTTAATATGTTTGAAATGAAAATTAGAAAGGAGTTTTATGATTATTGTATAAGACAGAAAAAGAGGCTGAAATTGAGAAAAAATGGTGTTCAAAGAAAGCACACTTCTTAGAAAATGGGAAAAACTTAATGAATATTTTAATGATCTTTATACTTTTAAAGATCTATCTTTATCTGAATATTTAAAACAAAAAAATACTAAATATGTGGTAGAGCGATTATTATTTTTAATTGCTGAAACTATTTTAGATTTTTTAGAACATATTTTGGCTTCTAAATTTGCTGTGGTAAGTGAAAGTTATGAAGATATCATTAAAAATGCTATGAAATGTGAAATTATAACCGAGAATCTCTACAAAGACTTAAAAGGACTCGGAAGTTTTAGAAATATTTTAGCTCATGAATATTTAGAATTAAACGATGAACATGTTTATCAAAATATGAAAAAAATGATAGAAATTTCTGACAAAGTTTTAAAAGAGCTTAAAGATCAAATTTTTATGATATGATTGATAAGGAAGTATTTTTGAAATTTATACTTAAAAAAGTAGAAAAGCTTCCTGTGGGACATTATTTAGATATAAGAACTTATAAAAGGAATAGAAGTGTGCTTTTAATAAAAGAAGGTGAAGATTTTTTCAGGATAATTGAAAATGGGTTTTATCAGAATGAATTTAAAAGTTCTTTTAAAGAATTGAAAAAGGTTTTTAAAAAACTCTTAAAAACAGAGTTTCCCCGTAGTCATAAAATCAGAGTTTATAATATGGGAGAATACAAAGAAGCCGAAGCAAAGAAAATAAAAAGAAAAAAGTTATGAAAGATTTTAATTATAAATGTGTTTTTATCTTGTTTTTACCATCCCTTTTAGCTTCATAGGCAAGTTTATCTGCTAAATCTAATATTTCATTTATTTCTTTTGTTCCATCAATTTCAACAAGACCTATACTTACACTTGCTTTGATTTTATTAGAATTGATATTAATCTCAGATTTTTCTAAATTTTCAAGAATTCGTTGTGCTATTTTTATTCCGCAGTCTTTATTACAATGATTTAAAATTACTACAAATTCATCTCCTCCCCAACGAGCTGCTATATCTTCTTTTCTGAGATTTTCTTCTATAATTCTGGCAACTGTTTTTAAAACTTCGTCTCCTGCTAAATGACCATAAGTATCATTTACAATTTTTAAATTGTCACAATCTATAAAAAGCAGAGAAAAAATTTCGCCCCTTTTTGAAGCTGCTACAGTTCTTTCTAAGACATCCTCAAAATATCTGCGATTGTAAAGATTGGTTAGAAAATCATGAGTAGCCAAGTTAAAAAGTTCCTCTTCCTTTACTTTAATTTTAGTTATGTTCTGACCAATTAAAAGGTATAAATTTTCATGAACTTGGATTGTCCGAAAGGAAAACCAAGTATCTTTAATCTGGATTTCATTAGTTATATTCACTGGTGATTTTAACTTTTTAATTTTTTTCAAGAAGTTTTTAATTAGAAATTTAAGTTCTTCAGAATTGAAATATCTTGTTGCAAGCACATTTTTGAAAAGAATATTTTCATTTCTGTCAAAAAGTAAAATTAAGTTTTCGGTTTTCTCAGCAATAGCTGTATAGATTTTTTCTCTTATAGAGAGCTCTTCCAGAGCTTTATTTATAGTCACAGCTAAATTTTTATATTCCTTGGTAGGATATTGAGAGGAAAGCTTTGATTTTCTTCTCTTTTTTACTTGGTCAATCTCCTTTAGTAAATTCTGCAAAGGATTGAAAAAGTATTTTTCAAATAAGAAAATTATAACTAAACTAAATATTAGAAATATACTTAGGTGAGTAATAATTAAAATAGAAATAATAGATTTAATTAAAAATTTTTCTACAGGATAGAATACTTTAATTTTTAGAGTTTTATTGTTTAAAAATTGTGGTTTTTCTAATACTATTTCATCAAACCCTACTTTTAAAAATACAAGATCTTCGGAGGAGCCGGAAGACCTAAGGATTTGAAAATTTTTTATTTCAAGTAGATTTGATAAATATTTCTTCTCTTCTGATGTTAAAAACTTACCCATAAAAATATAACCTTTTTTTGGACCTGTATAATCTGACTTTAAAATAGGATAAACTGCTACCATAAGAGGTTTGTCCATAAAGAATGTTAATTTTTTAATACTGGACAGATTTTTATTTGAAAGTTCTTTAACTAAAAAATTAACAAAAGTTAAAAGCTCTTTATTAACATAAATTTTTTCAGTATCTTTATCAAAAAGCCCTCCAGCTTTAATCTTTCCGTCTAAATAGGTGTAAATAAGAAAATCTATTTTAAGATTGGGGAAAATATCGGGAGTAAGATTAGAACTTACAAAATCTGGATTTTTGTCCTGCATAAAAAGGTAAGCATCATCCCAGGCTCCCCAATCTTTTGCAAGACCATAGAGATTGTTCAATTCTTTTGTAAAATAAATTTCAACATTTTTTACAACATTTTTCGCTGCTTCTTTTTCTAAGGATAAAAAGGCTTCCTTTAAAGAGTGGTAAAATATAAAGTTACCAATTGTTAGAAAAAAAGCAGCTATAATTAAGACTAAAGTGTAAAATTTCTTCAAAGTCATAGCTAAAAATTTAAAATTTTTGATAGTAGATTACCAAAAAATTTGGTTTTGAAAAGTAAAATAAATTTGTCTTGACAACAAATTTGTTTTATTAAAAATATTTTATTTAATAAAATTTTATTTAATAAAATTTCAATTTTGGTTCAAAAAATGGACAAAATTTTTATTAAATTTGTTTTTTGCAATTTAAAAGAAGAACAACTAAAAAAATTGAGGGAGCATCTTGCAGATGTTTATTTTTCAGAGCTGGATGTATCCTATTTTTTCTTTGACATAGCCAGAGCTTATAATTTCAAGAGAAATCAGTATTTGGCAGATATTATACTCAGAGAGGCGGAAAGATTTAAGAAAAATCCTCAAGAAAAGTGGCTTCTTGTGGTAGATGTAGATCTTTATGCTTCTGGTTTAAATTTCATTTTTGGTCAGGCAGATCCAAGATCAGGAATAGGAATAATTTCTTTAACAAGGTTAAAACCTGAATTTTACAAACAAAAACCAGATGAAAAACTTTTTTTAGAAAGGATTTTAAAAGAGGCTACCCATGAATTAGGTCATCTTTTTTATCTGCCTCATTGTGAAAATCCTGAATGTGTAATGAGTTTTTCTAATTCTATTTTAGATACAGATAAAAAAGATAGTTACTTATGTTTAACTTGCAAACATATTTTAAGAGTCTATAGAGGGATAAAAACTTAAAAATTTATATAAATTAGAAAAAATCAAAATAAAATTGCTAAAAACTAAAATTTATTTATAAAAAAAAGCGAAATCTTAAATTTATTTTTCTTGACAAAAATTTAAGTTTTTATAAAGATTTTATTTATCAGATTCTGTTAAAATGATAGTGGTGTATTTTTTACTACTTCAGGAAGGAGGAGAGGATGAAATTAAATAATAAACTTTTTTATATCTTTGCAGGATGTTTATTCTTGCTGATTTTTGTAAGTTTTTATTTATTTTCTGATAATATTACTTTTGCAAAAAGTGAAAACAGCTGTTTAAGATGTCATTCAGTGAAGAGGCTTCCCAAGGTTCTTTCCAATGGTGAGAAGATGGATCTTTATGTAGATAGAGAAAAATTTTCAAATTCCGTTCATGGAGATTTTAGTTGCACAGATTGTCATATAGATATTGACACTTCCACTCATCCAAGACCTATTAAAATAGAGAGTAAATTAGCATACGCTAAGGAAGTTTCTCAAAACTGTGTAAACTGTCACATGGAAGATAGTTTGTCTCCCATTCATCAGGGAATACTAAAAGAGGGGAAATTATCTTGTGCAGAGTGCCACGGTTCTCACTATATAACACCAGTTTCTCAGTTAAAAGAAAAATCTGAAAAGTGTTTAAGATGTCATTCAGTGAAGAGGCTTCCCAAGGTTCTTTCCAATGGTGAGAAGATGGATCTTTATGTAGATAGAGAAAAATTTTCAAATTCCGTTCATGGTAAATTGGGGTGTCTCTTTTGCCATAAGGATATAGATCCTTTAGCTCATCCTAAACCTGTTATAATAGAGAGCAAGAGAGCATATGGTAACAAAATCTTCAAAAATTGTCTGAACTGTCATCCTTTAAATTCAATATCCCCTATCCATAAAGATTTTCTTAAAGAAGATAGAATGGTTTGTTTAGGATGTCATGGTAATCACTATATAAAATCAAAAGCTCAGTGGAGTAAGGAAACTAATAAGTGTTTAAGATGTCATTCAGTGAAGAGGCTTCCGAAGGTTCTTTCCAATGGTGAAAAGATGGATCTTTATGTGGATAAAGAAAAATTTAAAAAGACAGTTCATACAGATGTAGGCTGTTGGGCATGCCATCAGGGAATTAACTTTTCCAATCATCCTCGTCCGTTGTTTATAGAAAGTAAAAGAAAATTTACTGAAAAGGTTACTTCTGGGTGTTTCAGATGTCATCCGAAGAATGTTCTTTCAGTACATCCTGGACACGCGAAGATAATAAATATTTCAACATTTGTGTGTGTTGATTGCCATGGATATCACAAAAATCAATCAGTTAAAGCATGGAAAAAGAAAGTTAGTACTAATGAATACTGTATGAGTTGTCACAAATTTAATATAGTAAAAAAACTACCAAGTAAAGAAAAACTGAGTATGAAAGTTGATCTTTCCCAGATTGAACATTCTGTTCATGCAGGATTTAGCTGTACCGACTGTCATATGGATTTTTCAAAAGATGAACATCCTGTTTATAAATTTAAAAATAGAAAAGAATATACCGTAAATTTTTCTCGTAATATTTGTCAAACTTGTCATACTGATGAAGAATTAAAGGAAAATCCTGTGCATTACTCTATATCAAAGACTGCTTCCTGTGTGGAATGCCATGGAGCTCATAATGTAAAACCTGCAAAGCTCCCTGCAGGGGTATCAGAAAAAGAATATTGTATGTCTTGTCATTCTGGAGCTTTGACCAAAAAGATGGAAAATGGAGAAAAACTCTCTCTTAAAGTAGACGAAAGTCAAATTCTGCATTCAGTTCATGGTAAATTAAAATGTTCTGACTGTCATAAAGGATATTCTACTAAATCACACCCTATAAGAAGTTTTAAATCTATTTCAGAATATAGAAGCAAAGCCCAAGAAGTGTGTAGAAATTGTCACGCTAAAGAAGTAAGTGAATACAATAGCAGTATTCATAAAGCTTTGGTTTCAAAAGGATATCCAGAGGCCCCTGATTGTCTGAGTTGTCATGGTTATCACGGAGTAAGTAGAATTTCTACTGATGATATTGCAAGATATAATCTCTGCTCAAGCTGTCATAGTAAAGAGAGTGATAGTTTTAAGGAAAGTATTCATTATAAAGCCTTTGAAGAAGGTAAGGAAGGGGCACCTGTATGTTCAAGTTGTCACGGAGCTCATAAGGTATTACCTACCAGTGTAGCCAATTTAAAAGATTCCTGTATAAGTTGTCATAGTGAAGCAAAGAGTTATCACAATAAATGGCTATATAATCCACCATTTAAGTTAGAAAGTTTTGTTGATGTCCATTTTAATGGAAGCTCCTGTTCTGCATGTCATGCATCTGGTGAAAAAGCTGTTATTTTAACTTTAGCTACCTCAGAAAGCAAAGTCTTAACTCTTGAAGAACTGTCTAAACTTACAAATTGGGATATAGAAGAAATAAGAGCAAAACTTGATGTAAATGGTGATAATTTAGTTCAGAAAGAAGAACTTTGGGAATTTTTAGGTGATCTCAAAGGATTGGTAAAAGTTGAGCTAAAAGGTAGATTAGATATGGTTAATAAAAATGATGCTCACAAGATAATTTCTAAAAAGAAGGCTATAAAAGATTGTGCCTTCTGTCATGATCCAAAAGCTCAGTTTGTAGGAAGACTTGAAATTAATAAAGAAGAAGGAAAGGCAGAAAGAATAAGCGTAGAAAGAAGTGCTGTTAATTCAGCCTATGCTATACCTAACATTAAAGATTTCTATGTATTGGGATTGACCAAAATAGATGTTCTGGATACTCTATTTGTAATTGCTTTAATTGCTGGTATTGGGGTGGTGGCAGGACATATCTTTTTAAGAATCGTTACCATTCCTGTTAGGAGAAAGAAAAAGGAGGGACAATAATGAAGAGAGTTTATTTACACCCTATACCTGTTAGAATTTGGCATTGGATAAATGCCATTTGTTTTATCATACTAATTATTACAGGTTTACAAATAAGATTGGGAGATAAATTGGGTTTGATGTCTTTTCAAACTGCGGTTAAAATACATAGCTGGCTGGGGTTTGTTTTAATTGCTAATTACTTTATATGGTTCATTTATTACTTTGCCACTTTGAAGTTTTTCAAGATTTATTTACCTCCTTTCTGGAGACCCATTGAATTTACCAAAAAGGCTTTGCGTCAAGCTAAGTATTATGGATATGGAATAATGGTAGGAGATAAGAATCCTCATCACCCAACCCCTGATAATAAATTCAATCCTTTACAACAGGTTGCCTATTTTTTGATTATGATAGTTTGTATCCCTCTTCAGCTTATTACAGGGCTTATTTTATGGGATCCTGTGAAATTTCAATTTTTAGGTAATCTTTTAGGGGGAATTCAGATTGTCTCTTTAATTCATGTAGGGTTATGGATATTTTTTGCCGCTTTTATAATAGTTCATTTCTATTTAGCAACCTTGGGACATACAGTCTTAGCACATATTATTGCTATGTTTACTGGATATGAAGAAGAACACGAAGAACATTAATTCTAAAAGGGAGGTGATTGTATGAAATTAAAAAAATTTTTGATAGGATTTTTTAGTGGAGCTTTTTTACTTGGAGGAACATATCTTTTGGCACAGCAAATTCCTGAAGAATGCGTTGTAGATGTAGGTGGAAGAATGGCACCTGTTAAATTTTCCCATGCTAAACATGCAACAGAATATAAGATAGATTGTAAAACATGCCATCATAAAGCACAAGATCCTACTAAAGGAGTTCAAAAGTGTGTTGAATGTCATGGATTAAAAGGAGGAAAAGAAGGAGCACCAAAGGCAATGCTTGCTTATCATAAAAATTGTGTTAATTGCCACAAAAAAGTCAATGCTGAACAGCAGAAAAAAGCTCCAACCAAATGTAACGAGTGTCATAAAAAAGGATCTTAATTAGAAATTATCTGAGATTTAACCAATTTTGAATAAAAGAGGGGGGTATTCCCCTCTTTTATTTTAATATTCTTCTTCTATTTCTTCTGTTTCTTCTTCATATAGATATTCTTCTTGTATATTTGACCTTAATTCTTCAGAAGAAGGAAAGGTATGAGGCACTCTTATGATTTCTCTTAGCTGATCAAGCTCTAAGGGTAGGTCTTCGTCTTTTTGGCAGATTTCACATATTTTTATATGTTTATTTATCAATTCCATCATCTTAATAGGAGAAAGAGTAAAATTTCTTACTTCCTGATACCAATCTCTAATTAAATTTTTTAATCTCTGACACTGCATTTTATAAACCCTTAATATAATTGTTTTTAATAATGCATTAAAATATAAAATAAAAGTTTAAAATTTTCAAATTTGTGATATTTTATAAAATTTCATAAAAAATGCAATAATCAAAAACTAAAAAGGAGTCTGAATGTGTCAAGAACAAGGATTTTAAGTGGAATGAGACCTACAGGTCCTTTGCATCTCGGACACCTTCACGGCGTTCTAAAAAATTGGTTAGAATTGCAGGAAAAATATGAATGTTTTTATTTTATTGCAGACTGGCATGCTTTAACCACCGAATATGAGAGTCCTGAAAAGATATTTGAATTTTCTGAAGAATTATTTTTAGAATGGTTGTCTGTGGGACTTTCTCCTGAAAAGAGCACTCTTTTTATTCAATCTGCTATAAAGGAACATGCAGAGCTTCATTTAATTTTTAGCATGTTTGTTCCTGTATCATGGCTTGAGAGGAACCCTTCTTATAAAGAGATGCTCCAGAATATTCAAAACAAAGAATTGAATACATATGGATTTTTAGGTTATCCGGTTCTTCAAGCTGCAGACATTCTTATTTATAAAGCTCAAAAAGTTCCTGTAGGACTTGATCAAGTGCCTCATTTGGAACTAACGAGAGAGATTGCAAGAAGATTTAACTATCTTTATAAAGTGGATTACTTTCCTGAGCCCGAGCCCATACTTTCTGAGGTCCCAAAGATTCCAGGAATTGACGGAAGAAAAATGAGCAAAAGTTATGGGAATGCTATATTTTTAAATGACCCACCGGAAGTGGTGAGAAAAAAGATAATGAGCTATGTCACAGATACACAGAGACCGAAAAAGAGCGATCCAGGAGATCCTGAAAATCGCTGTATCGCTTTTAACTTAATAAAACTTTATTTTGAAGCTGGAGAAAGAGAAGAGATTGTAAAAGATTGTAAGAAGGCAGTGTTAGGATGTGTAGAATGTAAAAAAAGGTTAGCAGATAAAGTAATATTTGAACTTGAAAAAATTTGGGATAAAAGAAAAGAGATAGAAAGGGAAGACTGGAGAGGGATGCTTTATAAGGGAATAGAGACTGCTCGGGATATAGCTCGTCAAACAATGGAAGAAGTAAACATTATTGTGTTTAGGAAAAAAATGTTTTAAGGATATTAACCCTCACCAATTAATTTTAAAAATTCGTCCTCATTAATTATTTTTATACCTAATTGTAAAGCTTTTTGATATTTTGATCCTGGATTTTCACCAACCACTACATATTTGACATTTTTAGAGACTGAATCTGTGACTTTTCCTCCAAGTTCTATTACTTTTCTTTTAGCTTCATCTCTTGTCATGGATTTTAGAGCCCCGGTGAATACAAAAGTAAGCCCTTCAAGAATTTTTGGTTTTTCTTCCTTCTTTTCTTCTTCAACAAAAGTAATTCCTGCAGAAAGCATTCTTTGGATCATCTTACGATTTTCTTCGTTTTTAAAGAACTCCACAATAGATTTAGCAACCTCATAACCAATACCAGGAATGCTTAACAAGTCTGTTAAAGATGCATTCATAAGTTTTTCAAGGCTTTTAAATTTTTCAGCAAGCATTTGTGCCATAGCTTCTCCTACATGTCTTATGCCGAGTGCATAAATAAACCTTGCAAGGGTTGTTTTTTTGCTTTTTTGAATAGCTTCATGAAGATTTTTTGCTTTTTTATAAGCAAATCCTGGAAGCTTCATAAAGTCTTCCCATTTTAAGTAATAAAGGTCTGCTACATTTTGCACAAGTCCTTTATCTACAAGGTCTCTTGCTACCTTTTCTCCGAGACCATCTATGTTCATGGCATTTCTGCTTGCAAAATGGAGAAGTTTTCTTACTGCTTGAGCATAGCAAGCTTTATTAGGACATCTCCAGATAGCTTCTCCTGGTTTTTTAACAAGTTTTGTGCCACAAATAGGGCACTGAGTAGGGAATATTATTTCTTTTTCCTGTCCAGTTCTACGTTCTTTTATTGGCATAACTATTTCAGGTATTACCTCTCCAGCTCTTTGCACAAGTACCCAATCACCAATTTTTATATCTAAATTTTTGATAAAATCCTCATTATGAAGAGTTGCTCTTTCAACTACTACACCACCTATGTGAACAGGTTTTAATACTGCAACAGGAGTTACTGCACCTGTTCTTCCTACTTGAAAAACTACATCCAGAAGCTGGGTAGTGACTTGAGTGGGTTGAAATTTATAAGCAAGAGCATACCTTGGAGACCGAGCTTTTGTTCCCAGTTTTTCCCAAAGAGAAAGATCATTAACCTTTATAACAATTCCATCTATTTCATAAGGTAAAGTTTCTCTTATTCTCTCTATGTAATGATGATAACTAATAGCTTCTTTTATATTTTTTACTAGTTTTACATAAGGATTTACTTTTAATCCCCATTTAGGAAAAGTTTGTAATATTTCCCACTGAGTTTTAAAATTGTGTCCTTCAACTCTTCCTATTCCATAACAAAATATATCAAGTTTTCTTTTAGCAGTAATAGCTGGATCAAGTTGTCTTAAGGAACCTGCTGCAGCATTCCGAGGATTAGCAAAAGGAAGTTCTCCTTTATGAATCCTTTCTTCATTTAATCTTTTAAATTCATCTTTTGTCATATATACTTCTCCTCTTACATCAATTCTTAAAGGAACATTTGGAGCGTCTTCTGCAAATTTTCTGAGTCTTAAAGGAATAGTATGAATAGTTTTAAGATTATTAGTTATATCTTCTCCTACATACCCATCTCCACGAGTTGCTCCAACTACTAAACTTCCATTTTCATATACCAATTCTACAGCTAATCCATCTATTTTTGGTTCAACTGTATATTCTATATTTTCTTCTTCAGACAATCCTAAAAATCTTTTTATTCTCTTATCAAACTCTATAACTTCTTCTTCATTCATAGCATCATCTAAGGAAAGCATAGGTTCAGCATGAGCCACTTCTTTAAATCCTTCTGCAGGCTTAAAACCAACTCTTTGAGTTGGAGAGTCAGGAGTGATTAATTCAGGATACATTTCTTCCAGTTTTTTTAGTTCCCGCATTAGAGCATCATATTCAGCATCAGAAATAACTGGAGAATCAAGTACATAGTACCTATAATTGTGATATTCTATTTCTTTTCTCAGCTTCTCTACTCGCTCTATTACTTCCTTTGGAATCTCTCTTTTTTCTTTTGCTTCTTTGGTCATTCCTGTTTCCTCCTTTTGGGCTAAAAGGTAGGAGAACTTTTAAAAATTTTACTTTAAAAAATAAAAACTTCAAAATAGATTCCTAAATTTAATAAGGATATATCTTGCTATTTTTGATAAAATGTCTATAATATCTAAAATTTTCTAAAAGGAAATCAGGTTATGAATAAAATTTGGAATTTTCTTAGTTCAGCAAGAGTTGCAATAGTTTTATTTCTAATTTTGGCTTTTATTTCTATCTTTGGGACTATTATTCCACAGGGTCAACCTCATGAGTTTTATATTATGAAATATGGCTCTTTCTTAGGAAAAGTAATCAATTTTTTAAAACTTTACGATGCTTATCATTCCTGGTGGTATGTAGGAACTTTAATTTTATTTCTGTTTAATTTAATTGCCTGTTCTATAAAGAGATTTCCTGTAAGCTGGAAATTGTATAAAAAAGATCCTGCTGAAATTAATCCAGAAAAATTGCCGTATAAATATGAAATTACCTTAAAAAGAAGTCTTTCTCAAGTTGCAGAAATTCTTTCTAATAAATTAAAATTTAAAAAAGCGGAAGGAGAAACTAAAGGAGGGATACTTTTCTATAAAGACCTTAATAGATGGGCGCATCTTTCTGTGTATGTGGTTCATTTTTCTATAGTAGTAGTAATTATAGGTGCTTTAATAGGAGCTATTTGGGGGTATAGAGGCACTATGTCAATAGTGGAAGGGCAAAGTTCTAATACCGTGCTTCCTTTTAGAGACAAAAATCCTATATTTTTAGATTTTTTTGTAAAACTTAATAAATTTAATATAGAATTTTATCCTGAGGGAACTCCAAAAGAATATGTTTCAAATGTTACAATAATAGATGGAAATAAGACATTTAATACACTTATAAAAGTGAATTCGCCCTTTAGATATAAGGGATTGTCTTTTTATCAGGCAAGTTATGACACCATTCCCGTATTCAAAATAAAGGTAAAATACAAAGGAAGTGAAAAAACTTATACTCTGGATCCTTTTTCCCCTATTGCTATTGATAAGAGATATACAATAGCTTTAAGTGATTTTGGTGAAGCTCATGGACTTATCTATGCCAGAGTTGTGCTTTTTGATTCAAAAACCAATCAACAAATTCCTGGTATTATAATAAAAGGGATTCCCCATTTTCGTGTTTTTTTAGATAAAGGCATGTTACAAATCTTATTAGAAGATGTACAAAAAGTTATTTATGTTTCTGGTCTTCAGGTAAAAAAAGATCCAGGAGCTGGGATAGTTTATGCAGGTTTTGTTTTAATAATATTAGGACTTTTAGGGGTTTATTTCTTTGAGCCTAAAACATTTTGGATATTTGTAAGCTCTTCTGAAAAGGATAAAGTAGTGCTTAAAATGGGAGCTTATGCTAAGAGAGAAAGAGAAACTTTAAAACTTAAACTTGAAAAAATAGCAAACAAAATTAAAAGTTTAGCAAAGTCTTAAAAGTCTTGACAAACTCTAAAAAAAAAGTATATTTGGAGTGATTTTTTTTACTAAAGAATGGAGGTTTAAATGGCAAGGCATAAGAAAAGAGAAAGGGAAAGAGAAATAGAGAGAAGAAGAAGGAGGAGAGCAAAACTTGCTAAACTTCGTGCTAAAGGTCTTTTCCCAAGACCAGAAGGTTATGATCCAAGAGTGTATTCCTATGTCGCTTATGCTGTAGCAAAAGGTATTATGAGTTTAGAAGAAGCTTTGGCAAAATTAGAAAAAGCAAAAATTTCTTGAACCAATCTTTTTAAGTTTCTTCATTTTGAAAATTCAGTTTAATTATAAGTCTATTTTTTAATGTTTCCTGTTCTTACAGTAGAAGATTTAAGCAAAAAATATGGTAAGAAGTTAGTATTGGATAAAATTTCCTTTGAATTGTATCCATCAGATATTCTTGGTATAATAGGTCCCAATGGAGCAGGAAAGAGCACTTTACTTTATATTCTTTTGGGTATAGTCTCTCCTACCACAGGAAAAATATATTATTTTGGAGAAAATTTTTTTAAAAATAGAAGTAAAATTCTTTATAAAGTAAGCTTTGCATCTCAATATATAAGCCTACCTTATTCGCTTACTGTAGAGGAAAACTTAAAAGTTTTTGCCTACTTGTATGAAATTCCAAATATAAATAAAACAATAGATGAACTCCTTGAACTTTTTAAGCTTATTGACAAAAAGAAGACTCTTACAAGAGCACTTTCTTCAGGGGAGATGATGAGACTTAATTTAGTTAGAGCCTTTTTAAATAATCCAGATATTTTACTTTTAGATGAACCAACAGCAGGATTGGATCCTGAGTATGTGAAATATATAGGAGATTTGTTTAAAAAGTTTTCTCAAAAAAAAGGTCTTTCTATAATTCTTACCTCTCATCAATTAGGAGAACTTGAAAAGATAATTAATAAAGCTCTTCTCATAAAAAATGGCAACCCCATCGCTTATGGAAATCTTACAGAGCTTTTTCAAAAATTTGGAGTCTCTTCACTTGAGGAACTCTATTTCAAAATTTTTGTTTAAATTTATAAAAAATGATTTTTAGACCGAAAAGAGTATGGAGTGTAGTTTTAAGGCATCTATATTTATTGAAACACAGTCTCAGTAGGTGGATTGATCTTTTATATTGGCCTACGGTTGATTTACTTTTATGGGGATTTATAACTCTTTATTTACAAAAAGGGGGTTACCAAGAAGGCTATTGGGTATTTCAATTTTTGGGAGCTCTTATTTTTTGGAATATTCTTATTCGTGCTCAACAAGGGCTGGCAGTAGGTTTTTTAGAAGATGTATGGGCAAGGAATCTCCTTCATATATTCGTTTCACCTTTAACAATTTTTGAGTACCTTTTGGGGCTCTTTATATATAGTTTGTTTAAAGCTTTTATCGCTTCCTTGTTAATGGCAGTTCTTGCTTTTTTTGCATTTAATTTCAAAATCTGGATTCAGGGAGTAGATGTTTTTCTTTTAACTGCCTGTTTGATAATTTTTGCTTGGAGTATTGGACTTTTGACGATGGCTTTTATTTTATTTTTTGGACAGGAGGCAGAAATTTTAGCTTGGGCTTTAGCACTTCTATTTTTGCCTTTTTCAGCAGTATTTTATCCAGTAGAAGTATTACCAGAAAGCTTTCAAGCTGTAGCTAAGCTTGTTCCTACATCTTATATATTTGAAACCTTTAGACAAATTCTTTTAAAAGGTTATACCCCCTATGTTTTTATCTTAAAGGCTTATGTTCTGGTTTTTGTATATTTCTTTTTAAGTGTAGGGATATTTATATTAGCTTTTAATTTTGCTAAAAAAACAGGAAAGATTACTAAAATAGGAGAGTAACGCCTTGTTTTTTAAAATAGATTTGTTATTTTTAAAATTGCTATGAAACCCATACCCATAGAAAGGATTAGAAATTTTAGTATAATTGCACATATTGATCACGGTAAATCTACGCTTGCAGACCGTGTTCTTGAATTTACAGGAGCTGTTTCTGCAAGAGAAATGAGAGAACAATACTTAGATCGTTTGGAGCTTGAAAGAGAAAGGGGCATTACTATAAAATCTCAGGCAGTAAGGCTTTATTATCAAAGAGAAAATGGAGAGATTTATCAGTTGAATCTAATAGATACTCCTGGACATGTTGATTTTACTTATGAAGTTTCACGAGCACTTTCAGCTTGCGAAGGAGCATTGCTTGTGGTAGATGCATCTCAAGGAGTAGAGGCTCAAACTCTTGCTAATGTATATTTAGCATTAGAAAACAATTTAGAAATAATACCAATCATAAATAAAATAGATTTGCCTCAGGCTGACATAGAAAAAACTAAAAAGGAAATTGAAGAAATTATAGGACTTGATTCTCAGGATGCATTATTGGTTAGTGCTAAATTGGGAAGAGGTATAAGAGAGGTTTTAGAGGCAATTGTTAATAAAATTCCTCCGCCAAGAGGTAAAAGAGAATCATCCTTAAGAGCACTGGTTTTTGATTCTTGGTATGATCCATATCTGGGAGTAGTGGTTTTGGTAAGAGTGGTAGATGGGAAACTCTATCCTGGGCAGAAGATAAAATTTCTTTCAACAGGAAAGACATATGAAATTACCAAGGTAGGAGTATTTGCTCCAGAAGCAGCAACCTTAGACTGTTTATTTGCAGGAGAAGTGGGATTTATTGCTGCGGGAATAAAAGAGGTCAGAGAGGCTAAAATAGGAGATACCATAACAGAAGCTAATGCTCAGGTAGAACCACTCCCGGGATTTAAAGAAGTAAAACCTGTGGTTTTTGCAGGTATCTTCCCTGTTGATAATGATGATTTTGAAGATCTCAGAGAAGCTGTAGAGAGATTATGGCTTAATGATCCTGCTTTTTCTTATGAAGCAGAAACCTCGGCAGCTTTAGGATTTGGTTTTAGATGCGGTTTTCAAGGACTTCTTCATATGGAAATTGTTCAGGAAAGATTAGAAAGAGAATTTAAATTAAATCTCATTACTACAGCTCCTACAGTAAAATATAGAATAAAGCTTAAAAATAAAAAGGAAATTGAAATAGAAAACCCTGCAAATTGGCCTGATCCGGGATTAATTGAAGAGGTTTTGGAACCTTATATAAGAGCTGAAATTTATACTCCTAAGGAATATATAGGTTCTCTTATTAAACTTTGTGAAGAAAAAAGGGGAATACAGAAGGAGATTAAATTTTTAACCCCTGAGAGATGTATTCTTATATATGAACTTCCTTTCAGTGAGGTTGTGCTTGATTTTTATGATAAGCTAAAAAGCTATTCAAGAGGTTATGCCTCCTTAGATTATCAGTTTATTGGATATAAACCAGGAGATCTTGTAAAAATGGATATATTAATAAACAAACAACCTGTGGATACTTTATCCTTGATTGTTCATAGAGATAAGGCCTATTACAGAGGAAGAGAACTTACCTCCAAGTTAAAAGAAGTTATTCCAAGACAGCTTTTTGAAGTGGTTATTCAGGCAGCCATAGGAAGCAAAGTAATAGCTCGTGAAAGAATACCGCCATTAAGAAAAGATGTTCTGGCAAAATGTTATGGAGGAGATGTGACAAGAAAAAAGAAACTTCTGGAAAAACAAAAGGAAGGTAAGAAAAGATTGAAAGCTATAGGTCATATAGAAATCCCTCAGGAGGCATTTTTAGCGGTTCTGAAAATTTAATCTCAAGGAGGTTAAATTCAGATGAAAAATTTTCAGAGTAAAATCTGGGATTGGACTAAAAGTATATTAATTGCCTTGGTTCTTGCTCTTTTTATCAGAGCTTTTATAGTGCAGGCTTATAAAATACCTTCTGGTTCTATGATACCTACACTTCTTATAGGAGATTATTTACTGGTTAATAAACTTGCTTACGGTATAAGAAATCCAATTAAGAATGATTTTATTTATTTTAGGAAACTCCCAGAAAGACAGGAAATTGTAGTTTTTACTTATCCACTTAATAAAAAACTGGATTTCATTAAAAGAGTTATTGGGCTTCCTGGAGATACTGTGGAAATTGTTAACAAAAAGGTTTATGTAAATGGTAAATTATTAAAAGAACCATATATTCAATTTAATGATCCAGAAATTTATCCTAAGGAGGTAAGTCCCAGAGATAACTATGGACCTGTAAAAGTTCCGCCTGGTTATATTTTTGTATTAGGAGATAACAGAGACCAAAGTTATGATAGTAGATTTTGGGGATTTGTTCCTATTAACTATCTTAAAGGTAAAGCTTTAATAATTTATTTTTCCTGGGATTCAAAAAATTTCAGAATAAGATTTAATAGAATAGGAAAATTAATTCAATAAAAATCATTAAGTTTCTTATACTCTATCTTAAGATGCATTGCTGAATCATAATAACTATAATTTTGTATTAATTTAATTTTTTAGTAATTATTTTATTGACTTATTTTTTATCACAAATAAAATTTTAAAAATAAATTTTTATAAAAGGAGGTATAAAATGATAGGAATGGATTTTGCTAGTTTCTTAATTCTTTTAATTATTTCTGTAATTATTACAGCAATTATTCATTTTGGATTAAAGTATTATATAATTCCTGGTTGGGGTTCTTTTTTATCAAAGGTAATTGTTGGATGGATAGGAGCATGGCTTGGGAGCCCTGTATTTGGGTATTGGTTTAAGGGTTTGGCTTATCAAAACATATATATTATTCCTGCAATTTTAGGAGCTATAGCTGCAAATATTTTAGTTGTGGATATATGTAAAACTTTAAAAGGCTAATTTTTAGCTTATTTTGCTATCATAGCCCTCATTAGATCCGCTGTATTTTCTGCATGGTGAGGAATACCTAAGATTAAATCAACAAGTTTTAGTGTATAAAAAAGAATTAAAGAATTATCTAAATGGGTAAAAATGTCTTTTTTAATTTTGTTTCCAAACTCCTCTGCTAAATATTGTGAATATCTGATATTTCTTACAATTTCTTTTGCTTGATTTCTGCTCTCTTCTGTTCTATTAAGAAGAAAATCTGCAGAATAGAGAATTAGATTTTTCAAAAACTTTAAAGATTCAGTGCTTTTGGTTAAAAGTGCTTCTATATCTTTAAAAAGCATTTCAGGTATTTCTAAGTGCTTAAAAGACAACCAGTTAATAATTTCCTCAGCTACATCAGCTATAGCATCCTGTTCTTTGAGATACATAAAAAGTTCAAATCTTTCTACTGGAAGGATAATACCTTTGGGAAGATGCCCTCTTATATTTCTTTTTAATTGATCTGCTTCTTTTTCTATTTCAAAGATGTGTTTTGCAATTTCTTCAAGCCTTTTGCTATTTTTTTTATTATAAGCTTCAAAAGCAAGAGAGAGTCTTTCTACACATTCAAGAACCAAATGAGCGTGTTTTTTCAGTAGATCAAATACTGGCAGTTCCTTTAAAACTGTTTCTTTTATTTTTTCTACTTTTTCGCTTTCTATTTTAGGAATTTTACCTTCTATAGTAAAAATAACTCCTTCAGCAATATTGGTAGCTAAATCTCCAACTCTTTCCAGATTTTGAACCACTATAATGTAATCTATACCAATTTCTAATAGTTCAGGATTACCTTTCATACAATCTTTGATTTGCTCAATATTATCTTTTTGAAATCTATCAACTATGTCGTCATACTCAATTACAGAATAAGCTTTTTTAGTATTTTCTGTAACGAAAGCATTTATAGCAGATTGTAACATGTAAAGAGCTTCATTTGCCATTTCGATAATAGTTACTTTGCATTGAGGAATATTTTTTTCTCTGGTTTTGTATATATCAATTACTCTAAAAGCAATATTTACAGACTGATCAGCTACTCTTTCTAAATTTCTTGCTATATCTATGGCAGTAATTATAAATCTCAAATCTTTTGCTACTGGTTGTTGTAAAGCAATAATTTCAAGAGCTGTTTGAGATACCATGTTTTCATAGTAATCTACTTGCTCATCAAATTCTATAACCTTTTTAGCTAACTCTGGATTTAATTTATCAATAGCTAAAATGGCACCATTGACCATGTCATTTACTATTTTTGCCATATCCAATAAAAGATTTTTTAGTATTTGCAATTCTTTCTCTAAGGTTACTCTTGTCATCAAAACCTCCTAATTCTCTGAATTTTTAACACTATAAGCTTTAAATCCCATTTTCCTAAGCTTTAAAGCAAGAGAATAAGCAATTTCAGGATCAGTAGCATTTAGAAATATGTATTTGTCTCTGTAAGGCTTAAAAAATTTTCTCAATTTTCTAACTGAATCTTTTAGCAGATTTTCTTTTTCTTTCAAATCTATAAGGATCCAGTTAGAATCCAAGTTTTTTACATAGTTTTCAAACATTTCCTGAGTTAGCTCTATGTTTTTATCTTCTACTCTATTTAAAAGTTCCACTCTTTTACACCTGCTACAGATTTTATCAGTAGCACTGGTAATTTCTCCACATTTACTACATGTGCTTAAAGGTTCATTCTGGTGATAAGATTTTATAAGAGGAATAAGTTTTTTGGTAAAGACCGAAAGTAATTGATACTTAATCTGTCTATTCTCTTTTTCTAATTCTATCAGAATTTTTTTTGTTTTTTTGGGTGGATTGTTGTCTGCGTGGGGACAGAGAAAGTTTGCTATAGGTATTTCGTTTAGAGCAACATAATAAAATATTTCTTTTTCAGGAGTGGTATAGAAAGGTTTAACTTTTTTAATCTGATTTGGAGAAAGAGGAGGTAGCACAGGTTGGAGTTTTGCTATTCCTGAAAAATCTCCATGGAAAAAGAGTGTTAACATTGTAGAAACAACATCATCTAAGTGGTGTCCAGTTGCAACAACCGTCAGTTTTAATTCTTTTGCAATTTTTGAAAAAAGATACCTTTTTATTGCTCCACAAGCTGAACAAATTTTATTTTTGAAATAAGTGAAAACAAAATCGTCAATTCTGTAACCCTCTTTTTCTGGTAAATTATATACATAAAGAGGAACATCCAAATTGTTACATAAGGTTCTAACCAGATTTTCTATTTTTTCTGAATGATATTTAATTCCCAAATTTATAAAAATAGCCTGTAGGTTTATCTCAGGATAAAGTTTTTTTAGAACAGTAAGCAAAGCAGAACTATCTTTACCACCAGAGAGAAACACCCCCACCTTATCCTGGGATTTAATCATTTTATACTTTTCTATGGTTTTTCTTACTCTGTTCTCAAAAAAGGTGTTGTAACAGTTCTTGCAAACTTTTATTCCCTGAGAGGGAATATCTATTAGAGCTTTTTCTTTTTTGCATAATTTACAAAGAAATGGATATTCTTTAAACTCAAATTCAAAAAATTCGCCGTACTTGTAATACCTCATAGCTCTTTATTTTAACCTAAATATTTTATTGTGAAAAGAAGAATCTATTTTATTTCACTTGTATTTCTTGTGTTTTAAGATTAAAATATAAACCATTGTTATAATGGATAAGAACACAAATGTTAGTTTTTTGAAAAAGTTATTTTTTTTAATAGGAGTTATTGTTTTTATTTATGGATGTGCAGTAAAACCAGGACCCAATCTGGCTTCTAAAGCTTCTTTAATTCATCCTCAGCAGACTACAAAAGCAGAGATTTTGCAATTTTTGGGTCCACCTGTGCAGATATTTACCTTCCCCGATGGTAAAGAAGAATGGTACTATTATTATAGAGTTAGAAACTTCTGGGAAAAAGTACCTGTTGTTAGAAATTACAAAGGAGAAGATTATACAGAAGTTTTAAAAATAGTTATAAAAGGTAAAAAAGTAATAGATTGTATATACTATACTGTTTCTTCTCCTAAGAAGGAGTAATTATGCAACACTTTTCAGAAGCTGAAAAAGATTTATATAGAGTTGCAAGAGAAAAGATGGTAGAAACCCAGATCAAAGCTCGTGGTATAAAGGATTCAAGGGTTTTACAGGCAATGCTTAAAGTTCCTCGTCATTTGTTTGTAGATGAAGCATTAAGAGATCAAGCTTATGGTGATTTTCCTCTTCCTATAGGAGAAGGACAAACCATTTCACAACCCTATATAGTAGCTGTTATGACCGAGGCTCTTGAATTAAAGGGAAATGAAAGAGTTTTAGAGGTTGGCACAGGTTCAGGATATCAAACTGCAATTTTAGCAGAACTATCCCTCTGGGTGTATACTATAGAAAAGTATCCTTCTTTACTTGAAAGAGCAAAAAAAATTCTCTTTGGTCTTGGTTATAAAAATATCTCTTTTAAATCGGGGGATGGCAGTTTGGGATGGAAGGAAGTTTCTCCTTTTGATGCAATTATTGTTACTGCTGCTGCTCCCAAAATTCCACAACTTTTTATAGATCAACTTTTAGAGGGTGGAAGGATAGTAATTCCTGTAGGAGATGAATATTCTCAGGTATTAGTAAAAGGTGTGAAGAGGGGAGGAAAATTATATACTCAAACTTTAGAACCTGTTAGATTTGTAAAATTGGTGGGTGCTTATGGATTTAAAGAATAAAAGAATAGGAATAATAGGGGCAGGAATAGCAGATAAGGAGACTTATGAGTTAGCTTATAAAGTAGGAAAACTGCTTGCAGAAAGGGGAGCCATTATATATACTGGAGGACTTGGAGGAGTTATGGAAGCTGCCTCAAAAGGGGCTTTTGATGCAGGAGGTATTACAGTTGGAATTTTACCTGGTAATAAAGCTGAGGATGCGAATCCTTATGTGAAAATTGTTATTTTAACTGATATGGGACATGCAAGAAATGTAATACTTGTAAGATCAGTAGATATAGTAGTTGCAATTGCTGGGGGATACGGAACTTTATCAGAAATTGCTCTTTCCTTAAAAATGTGGAAGCCTGTTATAGGACTTAAGACCTGGGAAAACATACCAGGTGTTCACTATGTAAATTCTGCCGATGAAGTCTTATCTAAAATTTTGGAATTTTTAAGCTGAGACACAAAAGAAAACAAATCTTTAACTTCCTTTTCAGAAAGGGGTCTTATTTCTCCAGGCTTTAAATTTTTCAAAGAAAGAGGTCCAAACTTTATTCTAACTAATCTGTAAACTTTTCCTCCAAGATAGGCTATCATTTTTCTCACTTCTCTTTTTATTCCCTCCTTAACAGCCACTTCATAAATCCATTTAGTTTTATCTTTTCTTAAGAGTTTAAAACTTAAAGGCTTAACAAGCTTATTTTCTATTTTAATTCCAGATTTAAGTAATTTTTCAATTTTTTTATTCTCAATTTTTGGGGTTACCCAAACTCTATAAACCCTTTTTACTTCGTATCTCGGATGTAACAATAAATTGGCAAGATCACCATCATTGGTAAGCAAAATTAAACCTTCGCTGTGCTTATCAAGTCTTCCCACAGGGAATACCTTATAGGGCAATTTTTCTAAAAAAGGCTTGATAGTTTCTCTATGATGAGGATCATACAGAGAAGTAAGAACCCCCTTTGGTTTATAAAAAAGGTAGTAAACTTTAGGAGGTAGTTTAATAAGTTTCCCTTCTACATATACTTTGTCTTTTTCAAGATTAACTCTGTAGTTTAGATCTTTTACTATTTTACCGTTTATAGAAACTTTACCTGATAAAATTAAATTATCAGCTTTTCTACGAGAGGCAATTCCACAAAAGGATAAAAATTTATTTAATCTCATAAAATCACTTTTTCTTTTTTTCTTCTTCTGGTTCTATGTGAATAGTTACAGAAAGTTCGGGGAATTTGTCCATAATTTTCCTTTCAAGGTCATTGCATAAATTATGGGCTTCCTTTACAGGCATATTATCCGAAACTGTGAGGTGAAATTCCACAAATCCTTTTCTTCCAGCCCTTCTTGTTTTCAAATCATGGACATCATGTATTTTGTAATCTTTGTGAGAATAGGTTTTGATAGTGTTGTCTATAATGTTTTGAATAGAGGTTATTTTTTCTTGAGGCAAACTTGCGTCAAGTAAATAACTTATTGAATTTTTGATTATTTTATATCCTAAATACAGTATGTTTATGCTTATTAATAGTGCAATTAAAGGGTCTATAATCCATGTTTTTAATAAGTTTGTCAAATAAACTCCAGCTATTACTCCAGCTGTAGTTATTACATCGGTAAAAAGATGAGAAGCATGAGAAATAAGTATAGGAGAATTTTCCTTTTTTCCTTGTCGGTAAAGATAGTAAGAAAGAGAGGAATTTAGAACTATGGTAGTAAAAATTATTAAAATACCTGTATCCAGATTTTTAAGAGGACCAGGATTTAAAAAACTTCGATAGACTTTCCATATTATGGAAATTGAAGCTCCAATAATAAAAAGAGCCTCACATATAGATATGAGATACTCAAATTTATAATAACCATAAGGATGTTCTTTATCAGGAGGTTTTAAAGCTATTTTGCTTCCCCAAAATGCTATAGTAGCAGATGCAATATTAATTACCGATTCCATAGCATCAGAATATATAGCTACAGATTTAGTGACAAAGAAAGCAAATAATTTAGCTAAGAAGATTAGGATACTTATAAATAAACTTAAGAAAGTAAGTTTTACTGCTTTGGAATCCTGAAAAAAGTAATGGTTATGTGTCAATTCTTAGCTCCTTTTATAGAGTAAAGAGCAATCATAAAAGAAATTATAGCTATTACCAATAAAATAAATAAAGAAGAATACTTAAAAGAGTTGTATAAAGCAATACTTCTTAAAGTATGAGATGTTATGGTAAGAGGCAAAGCTTCAATAACGGGTTTTATGAAGAAAGGTAGATTTTCTGTAGGAAAGAAAGTTCCTCCAAGGAACATCATAGGAGTGATAATAAAATTGGTTACCAAAGCCTGATCAGCATGAGATTTGATAAGCATTGCTGATGCAAGTCCAAGACTTGCAAAAACAAAGGCATTTAGAAAGACCGTAAGAAAAAAATAGAAATTTAGATAAAATTTAACTCCTGCTAAAAAAGAAATTACAAGAATGATAAAAGTAGCCAGAAAAGCTCTGGTAACACCACTTAAAACTTCACCAAGAGCATAACTGAAGTGGGAAATAGGAGAAGATTGAAATTCTTCAAAAATTTTTAAATAAAAACGAGCTATGTTAATTTCTACATTTATAGCAAAAGCTTGCATCATGCTTGTGGCAGATATTAAACCAGGGATAAGAAACTCCAAATAACTTTTTCCACCAATGGTTATGTTTTTCCCTAAGCCTATCCCAAAGGCAAAAATGTAAAGAAGAGGATTTATGGAAAAAGAAATAAGTACCCTTATAAATCTTTTTTTTAAAAGTAAAAATTCTCTTAAATAAGTAGCAAAAAAGCCCTTCATAAGTTTTTTTCTACATATTTTAAAAACGCATCTTCCAAGGTTACTCTTCTCAAACTTACAAAATGATTTTTACTATACTTTAGTAATTCTTTTTCAGCCTCTTTTTTTTCTTTAAAGTAAAAGGTTTTTAACTTATCTGAGAGATACACATCAACTGCATAATTTCCCAACTGTTTTATAAAGTCCTTAGGAGTATTTATAGCTTTTATTTCTCCTGAAAAAATAAAAGCTACTCTGTCTGCCAGATACTCAGCTTCTTCCATATAATGAGTTGTAAGGAGTATAGTGGTTCCATTTGCTTGTATATTTTTTATAAAACTCCATATTTTTCTTCTTATATGAGGATCAAGACCAACTGTAGGTTCATCAAGAAGTAACAACTTAGGCTTATGCATAAGTGCCCTTATAATTAGTACTCTTCTTTTTAGTCCTCCTGAAAGTTCTTTAATTTTAGAATTTTTTCTTTCTTTTAAGTCTGCAAGTTCTAAAAGCTCAGATATTCTTTTTTTTATAAGAGATAGAGACAATTTGTAAAGTAATCCATGTATTAAAAGATTTTCTTCTACAGTTAGTTCCATATCCAGATTTATGTGCTGCGGAACAATTCCTATTTGAGATTTAGACCAGATAGGATTATCGTAAAGACTTTTTCCAAATAAATAAATTTTTCCCGAAGTAGGATTGGTAAGACCAGCGATTATTCTAATAGTGGTTGTTTTTCCAGCACCATTGGGTCCTAAGAGAGCGAAGAGTTCTTTTTTCTTTATTTCAAAAGAAATTCCTTTTAAAGCAACAACTGAGGAATATTTTTTGACAAGATTTTCAACCTTTAAAGCGATTTTAGACATTAAGGAAATTGAGTAATAATGGCGGAGGAGGCGGGATTCGAACCCGCGGTACGGGTTTTAACCCGTACATGCGATTTCCAGTCGCACCCCTTCGTCCACTCGGGCACTCCTCCAATTTTTTATTAAATTTTAAGACCTGATTTTAATTTTGCAATACCATCAAGAGTTTTTAGAAAGCTTTGTATTCCAGAAATGATTTAAGCACTTTCAATATTTTCTCGGTAGCACCGGTTTTTTGTTTAAAAATCTGATAAGCTTTTTTACCCAGCTCAACTCTTTTATCTACATTCTGAATTAGATCTTCCAAAACATCCTTTAAGTATGTTTCTGTTACCTGTAAACAGGCTTTTTCCATTAAGAATTCATTGATAAAAGGAAAATTTTCCATAGAAGGTCCAAAAATTACAGGTTTTTCCCAGTAAATAGCTTCTAAAGGATTTTGTCCTCCATGAGGAATAAAACTTCCTCCAATTATAGCAATATCACAAATTCTATAAAGAGGAGCAAGAACTCCTATTTTATCTACCAACACAATGAGTTTGGAAAAGGTATCTCTTTTTATGTTTTCAGATAAAGTGCTTAATTTGTAAAAACCTATTTCTTTTTTTCCTTTAATTAGTGACTTTACAATTTCTTCAACCTCTTTAAATCTTCCTGGATGTCTTGGAGCAAGAAAAAGTGATCCAGAAGAAGTTTTAATAAAAACTTCAGTAATTAACTTTTCTTCGGGAAAATGGGTGCTTCCAGCTACAACAACAGGTCTGGGAATTAAATTTTCCCACAGAAAACAGATAGGAGATATTTCTATATCAAATTTGGTATTACCCGTAACTATAATTTTCTCTTCAGAAACTCCTAAGGTCTTAAATCTCTCTTTATACTTTTCATCTTGGACAGCGATTAAAGATATGGAGTTTAAAATAGGTTTTAGAAAAAACTTAATTTTTTTATATCTTTCAAAGGATTTGTCACTGAGCCTTGCATTTATTAGAAAGACAGGAATATTTTTGGAAGCTGTTAAAATTAAATTTGGCCAGATTTCAGTTTCAGCAATTACCAGAGCTGAAGGATTAAAAGCATTTAATGTTCTTTTTATAGCAAAGGGGCAATCAAAAGGAAGATAAATAATTTTGACCGGAAGATTTTTAAATTTTTGAAAAGCCACTTGGTTTCCGGTGTCAGTGATAGTGCTCAATAAAATATCATATTTTGAAGCTAAGTTTTTCAGGAGATTTGAAATTGCACTCACTTCTCCTACAGAAACAGCATGTATCCAAATAACCTTTCTTTGAGAAATATGCTCTCTTTTCTTAAAAAAAGCAAATTTTTCTTTAAGCCACCTTTTTCTAACATCCCGAGGTCTTTTAAAATATTCTTTGGGCAGTAATACTCCGGCAGCTAAATAGTATAAAAAGGTATACAACCAGAACATCATCTCAGTTTCCCTATAAATGAAATTTGAAATCCTCTTTTCTCTTTATGAAATCTGTGTGACCAATAATAATTGTTTAAACAACAGGTACAATCTTTTGAAACCCAGATATTATCTGGAGGGATTGAGCATTTTAAAGCCTGATAGTAGTTTAATTTTTCCAGGTCAAGGAAAATCTTCTTATTTTTAAAAATTAAAAAGTTTTCCGCTTTTTTAAAGTTTTTTCTTAACACCTCAATTACATCTTCTCCCACTTCATAACAGCAGACCTTTACATGAGGTCCTATAGCAATTAATATGTCCTCTGGTTTGTAACCAAAACCTATAATTTTTTGTAGAAATTTAAATAAAAGTTTATTAACTGATCCTCTCCATCCTCCATGAACAACTCCTACAAAATCAGCACTTTTATTAGTAACTAAAACAGGCACGCAATCTGCGGTCCTAACGCCTATAAAGATATGTTTTTGAGTTGTAAATACTGCATCTCCTTCAATTTTAAAAAAACATAAAAATAAATCGTAAGAGACAGTTTCTTTAAGTTCTATTATTTTTGTGCTGTGAAGCTGTTTTGGAAAAAAAAATCTAAAAGAGTTTAAAGAGTTTAGTAATTCAAAATTAAAAGAGTAGGGTAATTTTTTGGAAAAGGCACCTATTAAGGGAAGATTTTCAAAAACAGGCGGAAGTATCAATTCGGTATTGAGTAAAGTCTGAAGAGTTGGTAATAAACCTTTCATAGACATTTATTGCTTGAGAGATTTTAAAAAGTCCGAGAAAGTTTTTTTAAGTGCTTCTAAAGCTTTTCCTCTATGACTTAATCTATTTTTTTTCTCAATCGGGAGCTCAGCTGCGGTTTTTTCGTAATTATACTCAGGTACTAAAAAAATGGGATCATATCCAAATCCATGAGAACCTTTTGGCTCAAATCCAATTAAACCCTCCCAAGTTCCCTCAGTTTTTATGTATTTTCCACTTGGATGATAAACCACTATAACGCACACAAAACGGGCTTTTCTTTTTTCAAAAGGTATTCCTTGAAGCAGTGCCAGAAGTTTTTTATTGTTTTCCTCATCAGTAGCATTTTCTCCTGCAAAACGGGAAGAATAAATTCCTGGTGCTCCGTTTAAAATATCCACTTCTAAACCAGAATCATCTGCTAAACACATAAGTCCGGTTTTTTCTGTATAATATTTAGCCTTAAGATAGGCATTTTCAAAAAAAGTTTTACCAGTTTCTTCAGGAGGATTTATTTCACAATAGTCTTTAAGGGTTTTTATTTCAAGATCAAAATCTCTTAAAGCCTCACTTATTTCTCTTACCTTACCCATATTGGAAGTTGCTATTAACAGTATTTTATTATCCATCTTCTAACACCTCTTTTTGTTTTTTTATAAGTTCAGAAATTCCCTTGTAAGCAATATCTTTCATAATAGTAATTTCTTCCCATGAAAAGGGTGCCTTTTCTGCTGCAGCCTGTATTTCAATAATTTTTCCTGATTCGGTCATGAAAAAGTTGGCATCAACTTCTGCAATAATATCTTCTTCAAAGTTAAGATCCAGATAATATTCTCCACCTATTTTCCCTACACTTATACCCGCCAGATAATCTAAAACTGGATCTTCGGCAATAATACCTTTTTCCAGAAGTTTTTTTATTGCGAGCTTTAATGCAACAAATCCTCCTGTTACAGAGGCGCTTCTTGTTCCTCCATCAGCATTAAGAACTTCACAATCTACCCATAAAGTTCTTTCCCCAAGTTTTGTTAAATCTACAACTCCTCTTAAGACCCTACCTATAAGTCTCTGAATTTCCATAGATCTTCCCTTTCTACCCATAATTTCGCGAGGTGTTCTTTCTGCTGTTGCACCGGGAATAAAGGCGTATTCTGCAGTAATCCACCCTGTGGCTGTTCCTTTTAAAAAAGGTGGAACTTTTTCATCCAAGGATACTGTGCATAAAACCTTAGTATTTCCAAATTCTACAAGAACCGAACTTAAAGGATTTTTTAGAAAATCAGGAGTAAATTTTACAGGTCTTAACTCATCAGAAGATCTTCCATCACTTCTCATTTAATTTCCTCCTTTTTTAGTTTTATCATAACAGAGATTTAAAGCAACCTCATCAAGAAGAGTTTTAACTTGGAAAGAAGAGGTTATCTTTTTTCCCAATACCTCTTCCCACATTCTTTCTCCTTCCATGCAAAAATAAAAAGTAACTAAACCTTTTGTCTCATCAATTATTTTTTTTAAAGAATTATAAAGTTTTCTTCTTAAGTCTATAAAATAACGCTTTTTTCCATCTAAACCTTCTATAAATTCTTGAGAGTAAATTTTGGTTTTCGGAAATCTGTTTTCTGCTATAGCTTTTAAATCCTTGGGATATCTCAGGGTCCCAAGACTGATCCAGGCTATTTTATTAAGAGGGACAGAATTTAAAATTTTTTCTAAAACCAAAGGATATTCTTTTTCTGCATCTTCGTAAAATATTATGGGATCAAAGTGAAAAGCTACTGTAAATCCGTGTTTTACAGCTTTTTTTGCACTTTCTAATCTTTTTTCTAAAGGGGCAGTTCCCTTTTCTTCATATTTTATAATTTTTTCTGGGTTCACAGACCAAGCAAAGATAATTCTCGGATCAGGGTAAAATTTGGAAAAATAGTTTTCAGAAAGAGCTACCTTTGTTTTTAGTTCAAGAACAGCTAAAGGATTTACTTCTTGCCAAAAATTTATCAAGATTTCAGATACATTACAGATTGATTCTAAAGCTAAGCTGTCAGCAAATTCTCCTGTTCCTATTCTTAAAACCTGTTTTTTCTCTTTATGTTCTTTTAAAACCCTTTTCAATTCTGGCAGTCCATCTTCTATTAAATTTGCCCAAATTTTTAGTCCTGGTCTATTTAGATAAAGTTGTAATATACAATAACTACAATCTAAGGGACATCCTTCTCCAAAGTGAAATATCTTATATCTACAGCAAAAGTAAGCTTTGGTTCCAGGGCAATTTCTGAAGAAATTACCCTTATAGTGAATTAGAAATAGTCTTTTTTTTCCTATGGAGATAAGTTCTGGAAACGGCTTTTTTTCCCATTTGAAATTTTCATAAGAGGATATTATCTTAGCTGGATAACTTTTAATAATATTTTGTGCTAACTTGAAGGAAAGGGCAGACTCCTCAATAAAAATTTCCATTTAACAAATTTTTCTATAGATAGTTTTTAATTAAAACTTCTGCAATTTGAACTGCATTGGTTGCAGCACCTTTTCTTAAATTGTCAGCAACTACCCATAGATTAAGTCCATTTTCTATAGAAAAATCTTCTCTTATTCTTCCCACAAAAACCTCATCCCTTCCTGCAACATCAATCTGAAGAGGATAAAGTTTTTCTTCGGGATTATCAATCACTATTATTCCTGGAGCATTTTCTAAAAGTTCCTTAGCTTTTTCTACTGTGATTTTCTTTTCTGTTTCAACATTTATTGCTTCTGCATGCCCGTAAAAAACAGGCACTCTTACAGTTGTAGCTGTTACTTGTATATCAGGATCTTCCATAATTTTTTTTGTTTCGTTTACCATTTTCATCTCTTCTTTGGTATATCCATTGGGTAAAAATACATCTATATGAGGGACACAGTTAAAAGCTATTGTTTGAGGGATATACTTAGCCGAAGGCATAGGAGATCCTTCACACCAAGCCTTTATCTGATTTTCCAGTTCATTTATAGCCTTTTGCCCTGCTCCTGAAACTGCCTGATAGGTGCTAACTACTACTCTTTTGATTTTTCCATAATCATGTAAAGGCTTTAATGCTACTACCATTTGAATAGTAGAACAATTAGGATTAGCAATGATGCCTTTATTTTTATATCCTGCAACTGCATGAGGATTAACCTCAGGAACTACTAAAGGTATTTCTGGATCCATTCTCCAGGCACTTGAATTATCAATAACTACAGCTCCATCTCTTGCAAAAAGAGGAGCGTAATCTAAACTTCTTTGAGCTCCAGCAGAAAATAAGGCAATATCTATTCCTTTAAAACTTTTGGTCTCCTCCAATACCTCTACTTCAATTTCTTCGCCTTTAAAAGACAGTTTTAAACCCTTTGATTTGGGTGAGGCAAAAAGTCTTAGATTTTTAATAGGAAAGTTTCTTTCTTCTAATACAGTAAGCATCATTCTGCCTACTGCTCCTGTTGCTCCAACTACAGCTACATTATATTCTCCCACTTTTGGCCCTCCTTAAACCAAAGTTTTAAGGTTAAGTTTAAAAACTATCATATAACAAAAAGATTTCAATAGGTTCAAATATTATAGTTTTAGTAACAAAAATTTATTCATATGTTTGCACAAAATTTTACATTTTTTCTCAGAAAACTTTACAAAATTAATATTCATGTTAATTTTATAACCTAAATTTTGAAAACAAAAAATTAAAAAGTAATATCAAAAATACTAAGAAGGAGGAATGAAATGGAAAAGTTAGCACGCTTTGGAATTTCTATTCCAGAAGAGCTTTTAAAAACTTTTGATAGATATATAGAAAAAAAACACTATGCTAACCGTTCAGAAGCAATAAGAGATTTGATAAGACAGAAACTGGTAGAAGAGGAGTGGAAGGAGTCAAGGGAAGAAGTTGTTGGAGTAATAACTTATTTATATGATCATCATAAAAGAGAACTTACGGATAAATTGATTGAAATTCAGCATGATCACTATGACAAAATTATTACCACCCAGCATATTCATGTGGATCATGATAGATGTCTGGAAGCAGTTTTGGTTAAAGGAAAGGCAAATGAGATAAAAGAACTTGCAGATAAAATCCAAGCACAAAAGGGAGTTCTTCACCTCAATGTAGCTTTAACTACTCTTGGAAAGAGTTTGCCTTCTTAAATCATTCTAATGGTTCAAAATTAATGTAGAATCTTTTTAGATCTACATCTTTTAATCTTACTTTAACTTTTTGTCCCAACTGAAAGACTTTCCCTGTTCTTTCCCCTATAAGTGCTATTCCTTTTTCATCAAGGTTGTAATAATCGTTTTTAATATCAATTACCCTTACCACTCCACTCACCAAATATTCTTCCAGATCTACAAAAAATCCGAAGGCAGTAACTCCTGTAATAATTCCGTGAAAGACCTCTCCAATCTTGTCCTTCATAAAGAATGCTTGAAATCTTTTTAATACATCTCTTTCAGCTTCTTCTGCTATTCTTTCTCTTTCAGAAAGAAATTTTCCCATAACTTCAAGTTCTTCATCTTTATAGGGTGGTTTTTTATTTCTCAGAGCTCTTTTGAGTGTTCTGTGAACTACAAGATCAGGATATCTTCGTATAGGAGAAGTAAAATGGCAGTAACAATTAGAAGCAAGTCCAAAGTGACCTGCATTTTCTGGAGAATATTTTGCTTGTTTGAGAGATCTTAAAAGTAGAGAATTAAATAAGTAAGCATAAGGTTTATTGCTAAACTTTGCGATGAGGTCCTGAAAAAAATAAGGGGTTATCTCTTCTGGGTAATCAATATCTATCCCGTAAGCTAAAAATATCTCTGCCAGTTGTTTAAATCTATTTAAATCGGGTTTTTCATGAATTCTATAAAGAAAGGGGTATTCTCTTTTAGTAAGATATTCTGCTACTGCTTCATTGGCTACAATCATGAAATCTTCTATAAGCATGTGAGCTAGGTTTCTCTCTCTTTTTATAATATTTTCTACTTCTCCTTTCATATTTATAATTACTTCTGGTTCTGGAAGGTCAAAATCAAGACTTCCTCTTTTTAGTCTTTTTTCTCTTAAAATCAAAGCAAGTTCCGCCGCTATGTCTAACATGGGATATAGGTCTCTATATTTTTGGATAGTATTTTTATCCCTATCAACTATCATTTTTTTTACTTCTGTATAGGTTAAACGAGCATGAGATTTTATAGCAGCTTCATAAAAATCTTTTTTTATAATTTCTCCATCTTTGCTAAAATCTATTTCTACTACCATAGCAAGTCGTTCCACATTTGGATTAAGGCTACAAAGATGATTGGAAAGTTTTTCAGGAAACATAGGAACAACCATGTTGGGAAAATAAACGCTCGTGCCTCTTAAATAAGCTTCTTTGTCCAAAAAGGTATTTTTGAGAACATAATGAGAAACATCTGCTATAGCTACCCAGAGCTTATAACCTCTTTTAGTTCTTTTTACACAAATTGCATCATCAAAGTCTCTAGCATTTTCTCCGTCTATGGTGACTAATGGAATTTTGGTAAGGTTCTTTCTCTTTTCTTTATCTTCTGGGGTCACCTCTGAAGGTATCCTTGCAAGTTCTTTTTTAACTTTATGAGGCCAAAGATGAGGAAGTTCATAACTATAAATTACAGCCCATGTATGAGTTTCCAGATTTTGTGGATCTCCTAAATCTTTTACAATTTCTCCTATAGGTAAGCCAAATTCTGAAGTATTTTGAATAATTTTTGTAACTACCAGATGTTCCCTTTTTGCTCCGTGAAGTCTTTTTTTAGGAATATAAATTTCAAATGGAAACCTTGGGTCTTCTGGTTCAACAAAAAAGAACCTTTTTCTCTTTAGTAAATAACCAATAATATTCTTTTGCTTTCTTTCTAAAACTTTAATAATGCTTCCTTCAGGCCCCTTAGGTGTTATTTTCTCAATTCTTACAAAAACAATATCTCCATTAAGGGCATTTTTAATTTTTCTTGGAGGAATAAAGACAGTTTGACCTTCTTCGGTTTCAACAAATCCAAATCCATCGGGATGAACTCTTAACTTTCCTTTATACACAGGATAATTTTCTGGAAGACCATATTTTCTTCTTTTTATCTGAATAACTTTTCCTTCTTCAAGAAGATTTTTGATAGCCGATCTAACTAATTTTCTTTTTTCAGAGGGAATGTGAAGTAAATGATAGATTTCTCTCAGGAGAAGGGGTTTCTGATATTTTTTAAGCAAAGAAAGAATTTTCTTTTCTAAATTATCAGAGAATTTTTTTTTCTTTCTTGGAGACATGAAAAAATATAAATGGATTAAACTTATTCCAGATCTAAGTATTGAATAGCTTTTTCTAAGTCTTCATCTGGAACAGTTACATGGAGACCAGATTTAGGCCCTTTTCTTATTAAAAATCTAAGCTTTTCTGCAGAAGTAATCTCTTTTTCTTTTGCCAAATTTTCAAGACTTTTAGAACCTTTATGACATTTCAAACATTTGAAATCTTTTGGTTTTTCCTCTGCAGCATTTATAGCGTTCCCCGTGTTTTCCTCTTCACTCTGAGCTATTACAATATAATTTTTACTGTACCCGTTTAGGATTACCAAACTACCTACAAGAAAAAATAGAGAAAATACAACTACACTCAGAAGTTTCATTTTGTTTTCCATTTTATTCTTAGCTTAATCACTTTAGGATTTTTTGTCAAGTTAGTTTTTAAATCAGTTTTTTTATATTTTCAACTAAGATTCTATTTTCTTCAGGGAGACCTATGGAAATTCTAAGTGCATTTGGATATCCATAAGCTTTTAAAGAACGGATCAAAATACCTCTTTTTAAAAGTTCCTGATAGATTTTTTCTGCCTTTTCTCCAAAGTCAACCATAATAAAGTTAGCTTGAGAAGGATAAACTCTAAATCCAAGGTCTGTTAAACTCTCAGTTAAATATTTTCTTCCTTCTATCACAAGTTTTATACTTTTTTCTATATATTCTTTATCTTGAAGCACAGCCAATCCTGCTTTGTAAGCCAACAGATTTATATTGAAAGGTTGTCTTACCAAATCAAGGATTTTAGAAAGCTCTAAAAAAGTAATTCCATACCCGAGTCTTAGTCCAGCAAGGCCATAAGCTTTAGAAAAAGTTCTGAGTATTAGCACTTTATAACTATCTTTTAAAAATTCTATTCCCAGAGGAATGGAGGGGTCATTTATAAACTCTCCGTAAGCTTCATCTACTACTACCAGAGTAAAAGGTGGGACTTTTTTTAAAAAGGTTTTCCAGGCTTCTCTATTTAAAACACTTCCTGATGGATTTTGAGGGTGATCCAAAAATATGACTTTGGTTTTTTCTGAAATATTTTTTAAAATTTCGTCAAAATTGTGAGTCAGATTTTCAGTTAGCGGGATAGACTTTATATTTACTCCGTATATCTGTGCAAACTTTTCATACATCAGAAAACTCGGATTGCTAACGATAATTTCTTCACCAGGGTTTACAAGAGCTTTAAAGATAAATTCTATTATCTCATTTGAGCCATTTCCCAGTATAATTTGTTCTGGCAGAACATTCCATTTTTCTGCGAGAGCTTTTTTTAATTCTCTGTAACTTGCTTCAGGATAGTGATGAACTTGAGAAAGGCAATCTTTAATAGCCTCTATTACTTTGGGTGAAGGACCCAAAGGATTTTCATTTGAGTTCATTTTGTATATTTTACCTGAAAGATTTAATTCTTTTCTAATTTCATTAACAGTTTTTCCTGGAGGATAGGGAGATAAGTTTTTTAAATGAGATTTAATCTTCATTTTAAGATTTTTAAAATCCTAATTTTGCAAGTTCCAAAGTTTTATCAATTTGAGCCTGCAAAGCAGGTGGAATTCCTTCTATTTTAACAGTTAAAAATCCTTTTACAATAAGGGAAGTTGCTTCATCTTCACTGAGTCCTCTTGCCATAAGGTATTCTACTTCCTCTTGAGCAATTTTACCCACCGCAGCTTCGTGAGTTAATTCTACATCATAGAAATGACTATCTAACTCCGGTATAGCCCTCATAATTCCCTCATCTGAGAGCATAAGCCCCTGACATTCAAGATGTCCTTTTACTTTAGGCGCTTTGGCTATTATTTTACCTCGGGCAATATTTTCTCCTCCATATACCACATTACGAGAGATTATCTCTGTTTTCGTTTCCTCTGCTTCTAAGTGAACCTCTCCTCCTATATTTACATAAGAACCTGGATAATTGGCAATTATTGAAATGAAAGAGGCTTTAGCATCTTTACCCAGCAAACGGCATACAGGAGCTGTTTGAATATTTCTCACTGGAAAAAGACTAACATAAGTTGAGATGTAAGTTCCTCCCTCTTCTACTATAATTCCTGTTCTGGGTCTCACATCTGTTTTTTCTCCCCATACATGTATCATGCTGAAAGTTAGCTTTCCTCCTTTTTTCACATAAAATTCAGATACCCCTATATGAAGAGCCGAGCCAATATGAGGGTGAACCGAACAAGAGGTAATTAGATTAAGCTCAGCTCCTTCTTCTACAATTACAATATTATGAACCTTTTGAGCTATATTTTCAGTTCTTATATAAAGACAGGTCTGCACAGGATAGACCAATTTATAACCAGGCAAAACTCTTATAAAATAACCATTGTCCAGATCTTCAGCAACAGCTTTTGTGAACTCATCTTTTTCAGAAGATACAGCTTTCCAGTAGTAATCACTAATAAAATCATATTTTTTGAAAACTTCAGTAATAGGAAAAATTTCAAGTCCTTCGATTTTCTTTCTGCAAAGTAAGGGAGTAGCATCTATCTGAACATATTCTCCTTCTCTTTTTAATTTTTCATCTAATCCCAAAAGTTTAAGACGCTCCTTTTCTTCTTCAGTAAGTTCTGATAAATCCTTAGGTTTAGAAGTTTCTTTTGCAGATTTAAACTTTTTAAGATTTATCGTTTCTTTTTTCATAATTTCCTCCTGGAAAGCAAAATTTTACCAACTAAATCTTTTTAAACACTTTTTACAACCTTCATATCCATACTTTTGAATACCTTCAAATATTTCTACAGGATTTCCTTTGCAGTAAATTTCTCCATCCATAATTACATATCCGAGATCAGCAGCCACATATTGAAGAATGAACCCAGTATGTGTTATTATTAATCCACTTTTATTTCTCGGTTTATGAGGTGTATCTTTTTGTAGAAGCTTTTTTATCATTTTTCCAATTAACTGGATATTTTCCACATCAACTCCAGATTCAGGTTCATCAAGTAAGACCAAATCAGGATTTTGGACTAAAAGTTGAAGAAGTTCGCTCTTTTTAAGCTCTCCACCAGAAAATCCTTTATTAAGTTCTCTATCAAGAAATTTTTCAAACTGAAAAGTTTGTGCCAACTCTTCAATTTTTATATTATTTTCTTTAGCACAAAGCTTTAAAATATCTCTTAGTTTAACCCCTTTTATAGTAGGTGGTCTTTGAAACATTATACCAATTCCTTTTTTTGCTCTTTCATAAGGTGGAAGATTAGTTATATCTTCACCTTTAAAGTAAATTTTTCCATGTTTTATCCTGTAAGAAGGGAATCCCATAATAGTCATAAGAAGCGTAGTTTTCCCCGATCCATTTCTTCCAAAAATTATATGGGTTTGTCCTACAGGAAGTGTTAAATTAATGCCCTTTAATACTTCTTTACCTTCTACTTCTACCCAGAGATCTTTGATTTCTAAAAGTATCTTCATTTTAAAACTCCTTCTTTTTCAAAATTTTATTTTTTAAAAAATTATAAACTCTCTCTTAAAAAACTATAGTATAATGCTAAACAATTTTTCTAAAATCTTTTGAGATTTTAATAAAACTTTAAAAACTTGACAAGTGGAAAATTAAGTATACAAGAAAAATCTGAATTTTAGAAATTAATTGTTTAAAATTAGTTTTATCTTGAAAAATTTAAGTTATATTCTAAACTGTAAAACCAAAATTTAAATTTTGAGGGAGGGTAAGTGTATATATGGAAAAAGTTGAGGTAGAAATTGGTTCATCAGCTCCGATCATTATTGAAACTGGAGATTATGCAAAACTTTCTGATGGAGCAGTAGTTGTAAAGCAGGGAGATACATCAGTTTTGGTTACTGCTGTAATGGGAGATACTTTGGTAGAAGGAATTGACTTTGTCCCGCTTTCAGTTGATTACAGAGAACAAGCTTCTGCCTGGGGGAAAATTCCTGGTGGATTTATAAAAAGAGAAGGTAAACCTACAGATAGAGAGGTTTTGGTCTCTCGTTTAATAGATCGCTCTATAAGACCTCTTTTTCCTGAAGGCTTTTTTTATGATGTTGTTGTAACAGCTTTGACTCTTTCAGCTGATGAACAGTATGATCCAGATGTTCTTTCTATTATTGGAGCTTCAACAGCTTTACATATCTCAAAAATTCCTTTTGAAGGACCCTTAGCAGGTTTAAGGATTGCAAGGGTAGAAGGTAAATTTTTGATTAATCCAACTTATGAAGAAAGACAGAAGGCAGATTTAGATCTGGTAGTAGTATGTTCCAAGGATGCAGTGGTCATGGTTGAAGGAGGAGGAAAGGAAGTTGAAGAAAAAGTAGTTGCTGAAGCTATTTATTTAGCACTGGAGAAGTGTCAACCCCTGATAGAAGTTCAGGAAAAACTTAGAGATAAGATAGGAATTTCCAAAAAAGAAATAGAACCACTTAATCTTCCGGAGGAGTTAAAAGTCGCTTTAGAGGATTTTTGTTATGAAAAAATATTAAAAGCTTTTGAAATTTCAGATAAGAGATTAAGAAAAGAGAGGTTGAATAAAATTTTAGAAGAGTTTATAGCTAGTTTAGAGAATAAAGATATTAATAAAGTAGCTTTGGGTTATTTTTACAAAAAATTAGTAAGTCAAATTTTAAGAAAAAAACTTTTTGAAGAAGGTAAAAGATTAGATAGAAGAACACCAGATGAAATAAGACCTATAGATATAAAAATTCATCCTTTTGAAAGACCTCATGGAAGTGCTATTTTTGCTCGTGGACAGACACAGGTGTTTGCTACTGTGACCTTAGGCTCTCCTGAGGAAGCACAGCTTGTTGAAAGCATTTACGAAGGGGAAACTTTTAAAAGGTTTATGCTTCATTACAATTTTCCACCTTTCTGCACAGGAGATGCAAGACCCTGGGGACCCCCAAGGAGAAGAGAAATAGGACATGGAGCTTTAGCTGAAAGGGCTTTAGAACCCTTTATACCTCCTGAAGAAGAATTTCCTTATATTATTAGAGTTGTTGCTAATGTGCTTGAATCCAATGGGTCCTCTTCTATGGCAACTGTATGTGCAGGTTCTCTTGCTCTTTTTGATGCAGGAGTTCCAGTTAAAAAACATATAGCAGGAATTGCAATGGGACTTGTTGTAGAAGGAGATAAGTATATAATCTTAACAGATATTCTGGGAGAAGAGGATCAGCTGGGAGATATGGACTTTAAAGTTGCAGGAACAAAAGAGGGAATTACAAGTATTCAAATGGATATAAAAATAAAAGGCTTGAAAAAAGAAATTATGGAAGAAGCACTGCTAAAGGCTAAAGAAGCTCGTTTGTTTATTCTTGATAAAATGTATTCAGCTATTTCTGAGCCTCGAAAAGAACTTTCACCTTTTGCACCAAAAATTGAAATTATCTCTGTTCCAGAGGATAAAGCCTTTCTTATCATAGGTCCCGGAGGTAAAACAGTAAAAGAAATAAGAGAAAAAACCAATACTGTGATATGGGTTCTTGAGGGAGGAAAAGTTTCTATTACAGGTCAGAGAAGAGAAGATATAGAAGCAGCAAAAAAAGAAATAGAAGCCATAGTTTCTGAAGTAGAAGTTGGAAAAACTTATGAAGGAAAAATTACAAGGATAGAGCCCTATGGACTCTTTGTTGAGGTTCTTCCTGGTAAAATAGGACTTCTACATATTTCGAAAATGCAAAATCCACCTAAGGAGTTAAGGTCAGCTTATAAGATAGGTGAAAAAATAAAAGTAAAAGTTTTAGAAATTGATGAGCTTGGAAGACCAAAATTTACTACCAAATTTGATAATGGAGAAAAACTAACCGATGAGAGAGGAGGATCAATACTTTAAAAAGGTTGAAGATACATATCTTTTTTTAAAAGAGAAAATTTCTTTTTCTCCAGATATAATTATCACCTTAGGAACAGGGCTTTCATCTCTGGGAGAAAAAATAGAAAAGGTAGCTGCCTTTCCATACAAGGAAATTCCTAATTTTCCTGTTTCTACAGTAGAAACCCATAAAGGTGAACTTATTTTTGGACTTTTAGAAGGAAAAAAAGTAGCTGTTTTGCAGGGAAGATTTCATTATTATGAAGGTTATTCTGCTAAAGAGTTAACCTTTCCGTTAAGGGTTCTCACTCTTTTTAAACCTAAAATCTATATTGTTTCTAATGCTGCAGGGGGGTTAAATTTGTCCTTTAAATCCGGAGATATAATGCTTATAAAGGATCATATAAATTTAATTACAGACAACCCTTTAAGAGGAATAAATAACGAAAAGTGGGGACCAAGATTTCCAGATATGTCATGTGCTTATGCTCCTGAGCTAAGAGAATTGTTCAAGAAAGTTTCTCAAAAGCTTAATGAAAAGGTAAGAGAAGGAGTTTATGTGGCAGTTCCTGGTCCAAGTTTGGAAACACCTGCAGAAACACGATTTTTGAAAATTATAGGAGCAGATGCAGTTGGTATGTCTACAGTTCCAGAGGTTATTGTAGCTGTCCATGCTGGAGTAAAAGTTCTGGGAATTTCTATTATTTCTAATGTTAATGATCCCGATAATTTTAAGCCTATACTTTTTTCTGAAGTAGTAGAAATCTCTAAAAAAACTGAAAAAAAATTGGGAAAATTGGTGAAAGCTTTTATTAAAGAATTAGAGTTTTAGAAATGGAAAAGCTACTTATTAGTTATACTCCTTTTGAAATAAGGGTGGGGCTTATAGAAGGAAATCAGTTGGTAGAATTTTATGTGGAAAGACCTTCTGAAAAAGGTCTTGTGGGTAATATATATAAAGCTAAAGTTGTAAGAGTGGTTCCTGGGATTAATTCGGCTTTTCTTGATCTTGGTTTAACAAGAACAGCTTTTCTTTTTGGTAACGATATTATGACTTCGGGAGAAATAGACTGGGATAAAGAGAATATAGTGGTTACTAATTTACACGAAGTCTTGAAAGAAGGACAAGAAATTCTGGTTCAGGTTACTAAAGAACCTATAGGAAACAAAGGTGCAAGGGTTTCAACAAACCTTACCTTACCAGGACATTATTTAGTCTATCTTCCTTACATGAACCATGTAGGGATTTCAAGAAAAATTAAAAATGAAAAAGAGCGTAAAAGACTAAAAGAAACATTTGAAGAAATAAGGCCACCTAATACAGGATGGATTATTAGAACAGCAGCGGTGGAGGCTTCTCAGGAAGATTTAAAAACAGAGACTGAATTTCTTTTGTGTCTCTGGCAAGAGATAAAAGAAAGATCAGAAAAATTAAAAGCTCCGGCTCTTATTTATGAAGAATTGAATATAGCGCTGAGAGCAATAAGAGATCTTTTTAACAAACAAATTTCAGCAATAGTAGTAGATAACAGAGAATTTTATGAAAGCATTAAAGATTTTTTGGAAAAATTTTTCCCTCATCTGGTTCCCTATGTGGAACTTTATGAAGGATATGAGGATATTTTTACAGCTCACGGGATCCAAATAGATATAAAAAAAATACTTTCTCGTAAAGTGTGGTTAAAGTCAGGCGGGTTTATTGTAATTGAGCCGTGTGAAGCTTTTACTGCTATTGATGTAAATACAGGAAGATATACTGGAGCAAAGGAACTTGAAGAAACAGTTTTTAAGATAAATTTAGAAGCTGCAGAAGAAATTGCATATCAATTAAGATTAAGAAATATAGGAGGGCTTATTATTATTGATTTTATAGATATGGAAGATTCTGAACATCAGGAGCTTGTTCTTCAAACTTTGAAAGAGGCATTGAAAAAGGACAAAGCTAAGCACAGTTTTCTTCCTATTTCGCCTTTTGGAGTGCTTCAGATGACAAGAGAAAGAAAAAGAGAGTCTCTTTATCAAATATTTTACGAAACCTGTCCCTATTGTCAGGGAGAAGGAAAAATAAAAAGTAAAAGAACTATCTATTATGAAATATTAAGAAGACTTATAAAAATGGGCCCCCATGTAAAAAATAAAAAAGTAGAAATAGAGATAAATCCTGAACTTTCTGAAATAATAGGTGAAGAGATTCATTATTTAGAGGATCTTGAAAAGAGATATAATTTTACAGCAATTCTTAAACCCAACAAAGAATTTCATATTTATGAATACAAATTTCATATAATTTAAAAAGTATGAAAATTCCGGCAGTATTTCTGGATAGAGATGGAACTTTAAATGAAGAAATGGGTTATATTAATGACCTTTCTCGCCTGAAACTTTTGCCAAATGTAGCAGAAGCTTTAAAACTTCTCAAAAATCACGGATTTAAGCTTATCGTAGTTACAAATCAGAGTGGTCCTGCAAGAGGCTATTTTCCAAAGGAACTCGTTTTTAAAACAAATGAACTTTTACAAAAAAGATTAAAAAAAAGAGGAATTTCTATAGACGATTTTTTTATTTGTTTTCATCATCCAGATGAAAATTGCTCCTGCAGAAAACCAAAACCTGGTCTTATAAAACAAGCCCTTGAAAAATACCCTATTGAACTTAAAAAATCTTATCTAATAGGTGATAAAATCATTGATATAGAAACAGCACAAAATATAGGTATTAAAGGAATTCTTGTGCTTACCGGCTATGGCAAAGGAGAGCTTAAATATGTAGCTCCTAAAAAGAAGGTCAAGCCTTATTTCGTGGCAAAAGACTTAAAAGAAGCAGCTGAATTCATTATAAAGGATTGTTTTCAAGAGAAGTGAAAATCTTAATAGTAAAGCTGTCAGCTCTGGGAGATGTTGTTCAAACTCTACCATCTTTGACTTTACTAAGAAGGGTTTTTCCTAACTCTGAGATTAATTGGGTTGTAGATGAAAGAAATGCCGAAATCCTGGATAAACATCCTTATATTAACAAACTTCTTATTTTTTCTAACAACAATTTCTACTCTTTTAAAAAATTTAAAAATTTCTTGAAAAATTTAAGAACAGAAAGATATGATGCAGTGATTGATTATCAGGGCCTTTTTAAAAGTGGAATTATTACAGGACTTACAAAAGCTAAATATAAAATAGGATTTTCAAATCATAGAGAAGGGAGTCCTTTATTTTACAATGTAAAACTTCCTCCCTATGACAAAAACTTACATGCAGTAAAAAGATATCTTATTCTTACTAAAAAAGCAATTGAAATTTTAGGAAAAGTAGGAGGCTTGGAAGTTTTTGAAGAAAAAACAGAGCCTATTTTCTCTCCTGAAATACTTAAAAAAGACCTTCACTTTATAGAAAGACCCTATATAGTTTTTGTTCCCTCTGCCCGTTGGAAAACTAAGTGGTGGCCTTATTTTTGCTGGGAAAAACTTATTGAACTTTGCAAAGATATAGCTCAAAAATTTGATATCTTTATAACAGGAGGACCTTTTGAGATAGAGCTTAAATCCTGGGCAAAGGAACAGGAAAAGAAATATCCCTATGTTTATTCACTTGTTGGCAAGCTCTCCTTGAAAGAACTTGTTACTTTAGTAAAAAATTCTTCAGCTGTAGTAACTGTAGATACAGGTCCTATGCATATAGCTTCAGCCTTTGAAAGACCTACCGTTGCTCTTTTTGGACCTACTTCTCCTGAAAGAACAGGTCCTTGGGCTGGTAAATTTAAAGTTTTAAAAAGTTCTTTATCCTGCAGCCCCTGTTTTAAGAAAAAATGTGAAAACCAAATATGTATGAGCAAAATTCTTCCAGAAGAAGTAAAGAAAGCCTTAAATGAAGTGCTATATTGAATTAACTAATTACTAAAATTACTCTTTGTGGAAGGTTTTGTAAAGATTTTTATAAAGAGGTGATTTTATAAGCAGTTCCTCATGGGTTCCTTCATTAATAATTTTGCCTTTTTCAAGCAGAATAATTTTATCAGCTTTTTTAACGGTAGACAATCTGTGAGCTATTATGATAATAGTGTGATGCCCTTTAAATCTATCTAAAGCTGATTGTATAGCTGTTTCTGTAATGCTATCAAGCTGACTGGTAGCTTCATCAAGAATAATAATTGGTGGCTTTTTGAGAAATACTCTTGCTAAAGCCAGACGTTGTTTTTGTCCTCCAGATAAAGAAAAACCTTCTTCTCCAATTACTGTATCATATCCTTTTGGTAATTTTTCAATAAATTCATGAGCCATGGCTAATTGACAAGCTTCTATTATTTCTTCCTTGGTAGCATCCGGTTTTGCCATCGTTAAATTGTCCCATATAGAGAGATTAAAAAGAAAAGGTTCTTGCATAACAATTCCAAAAAGTTCTCTAAGACTTAAAATATCAAAATCTTTTAAAGGTATTTCATCTAAATAGACAGTTCCTTTTTGTGGATCGTAAAATCTTGGTAGTAAAGAAACTAAGGTTGTTTTTCCAGATCCACTCGGTCCTACTAAAGCTATCACTTGGTTAGCAGGTATAAAAAGCTTAACATCTTTAAGAACAAAGGGAAGGTGGGGTGCGTATTTAAAAAATACTTTTTCAAAATAAAATCCTTTTTGTGGGGGAGAAGCTTTAATTATACCTCCTTTTTCTTCTTCCAAATTCATAACCTCTTGAATTCTTATCCAAGCTCCCTGAGCTTCTTTTAATCCTGTATAAGCTCTTGCAAGTTTTCTGACAGGATTAAAAATAAGAAGGATTGCAGTAAGAACCGATAAAAAAGCTCCAGGGCTCATAACATTATTTATTACAAGATATCCTCCATAACCTATTACCAAAGCCCCTCCAAATCCTGTTACAACATCAACTAAACTTTTTGATCCTTCTCTGTATTTAGTAATTTTAAGGCTCCACCTGTAAAACCTGTTTAATTCTTTATGAAAAAGTTCTATTACCTTTTCATAAGAACCAGCTATTTTTATTTCTCTAATCCCATTTATAATTTCATTCATTTTTTGAGTTAATTCTCCTGTAGCAGATTGAGCTAACCTTCTTGCCTCTCTTGTTTTTCTTCCTAAGATTTTAGCACCTATAATAACTACAGGAACCGTGGAAAGGGCAACTAAGGTGAGATCCCATTTCTGATAAAAAGCAACTCCTAACAAAACCAAAACAGTAAGAAGCTCCTTTACTATATTTTGAAAACTATTACCCAGAATAGGTTCTATTTGAGCAGTATCATTTATAACTCTGGAAATAGTCTGTCCTGTTCCATGTTTACTTAATTTTTGAAGAGGAATATGAAGGCATTTTTTAAAGAGATGGAATCTAATAAGATTTACTACACCTGTAGAAACTGCTTTCATAAAATAAGCTTGAAGAAGAGAGAAAATTCCTGTTAAACTAAAAACAAGAATCAAAAATAGAGGTACAAAATTGAAGTATTCATAGTGCTTTTCCACAAATACAAAATTGAATATAGGTTTTATTGCCCAGGTGCTAAATCCAGTTATTCCTGAAACCAGGACAGCAAATATAATACCCAAAAAAAATTTTTTCCAGAAAGGTTTTATGTAAGAAAGAAGATCTTTTAAAAAAGAAATGAATTCTGAGGACAATTAAACTCCTTATACTCCTTCTTTAGCCATTTTTATAAGTCTGGCAATTCTTTCTTCAATAGGAGGATGGGTAGATAACAACTTAAAAAGAGTTTTACTTGAAAGAGGATTTACAATATACATTTGGGCATGAGCTGGGTTTACATCCATTGGATAAGCTCTATTCCAGTTTTCCAGTTTTTCAAGAGCTTTAGCTAAGGCAACAGGATTTTTAATAGTCTTAGCACCTGTTTCATCTGCTAAAAATTCTCTGCTTCTACTTATAGCAAGCTGAATAAGAGTTGCAGCTATAGGAACTATAATAATAGCAACAAGAGTTGCTATAATGCTTAAAGGATTCCCACTATCCTCCTCATCCCTATGAAATCCTCCAAAAATAAGAGCCCATTGAGCCATGTGTGCCAGATAGGTGATAGCTCCTACCAATACAGCAGCAATAGTAGAGATTAAAATGTCTCTGTTTTTAATATGGGCAATTTCATGAGCTATTACTCCTTTCAGTTCTTCAGGAGTTAAAAGTTTTCTTATACCTGCAGTTACAGCTACTACTCCATTTTTAGGATTTCTTCCAGTGGCAAATGCATTGGGGGTTTCAACAGGTATAATATAAACCTTAGGTTTAGGAATACCAGCTCTTCTTGCAACATCTTCTACTATAGCATGAAGTTCAGGGTCCTGACTACGGTCAACTGGTATAGCACCACTTGTTGCTAAGACAATTTTATCCGAAAAGAAGTAAGCTATAAAATTCATTACTAAAGCCATAAAAAGAGCAATGGTTGCTCCTGTCTTTCCTCCAATTAAATTACCTACCACAATAAAAAGAATGCTTAATACAGCTAAAAAGAAAAAAGTTTTAAACATATTCCACATACTTCTTCCCCCTCCCCCCTTTATTATGCTAAACTCATATCAAAATTTTTAAAAATAAAATATAAAAATAAATAAAAGCATGTCAAGATAGATGGTCTACGAGATAAAATAATTTAAAATTAGCCTCATATTTTCCTATGGTTGATATTTTCAAAGCCCAATAAAGTTTGTCTTCCTGTTTATTCAAAAAACTTTTAAAGAAGGATGATATTTCTCAGCAATTTCTATACTTTTTTAAAACTCTTTATAAGGATCATTATTGTTCGTGTGGATTTTTCTAATTTGTGTATCCTTCTGGCAAGTTCAGTAGAATGTTTATAATTTTTTCTTGAGTTTGGAGATCGTTTGTTACTAATCGTGAGGCTTTTAGTGCTTATCTTAAAAGCAGAGCAAACAATCAAGCTGTAACTTCATTTTTAGCTCTTTGTAATTTTTGAAATTTTTAATTTTAAAAGCTAAAATAAAATTTAACAAGATATTGACAATTTTTGCTTTTAAAAATTTAATTAAGCATTAACTTTTAGTTGTGTAGAAAAGCATGTTTAAAATTAAATTTCTTCCACACAATATAGAAGTCAAAGGATCTTCAGAGGAAACCATTATAGATATTGCAATGAAATACGGAATTCATATAAATGCCTCCTGTGGAGGAGCAGGAGTTTGTAATAAGTGTAAAGTTTTTATTGAAGAAGGGAAAGTAAAAGGAGAGCTTATAGAGGAAAAATTCTACAAAGCTTGTGCAACTTTTCCTCTTTCAGATTTAATAGTGAGAATACCAGTAGAAAGTGATATAGACAGGAAAGCTCTTTTTAAAAAGACCACCAAAAAAAAAGCTACTTTTATATCAAAAAAAATAGAAGAGCTACCAGAATCTCCTTATGAGAAACTTTATCTCAAGTTATCTTCTCCAACTATTGAGGAGAACTTCTCAGACTGGACAAGAATAAAAATTGCTCTTGAAAAAGAAGGGATTTTTAATCCCGAGATAAATATAGGTCTCTTAAAGAAGTTACCTTATATTCTAAGAGAAAAGGACTTTGAAGTAACTCTCAGTTTATATCATGATCCCAGAAAAGATAGATACTACTTGGTGAATATAGAAAGTGGAGACACTACTTCTTCCAATTTAGGAGTTGCGATAGATCTTGGAACAACCACTTTGCAGATTGAACTTGTTGATTTAAATAGTGGAAAAACGCTCTCCTTAACCTCTGATTACAATCCTCAAATAAGTTACGGAGAGGATGTTATAAGCAGAATTGAATTTGCCAAAAAAAGAGATGGACTAAAAATTTTAAGCCAAAAAGTGAGAGAAAAAATAACTATTTTGATTGAAGAATTACTTAAGGCTGTGCAAAAAGATTTTAATAGTGTAAACTTAATTTCCATTGCAGGAAATACAGTTATGAGCCACTTATTTTTAGAGTTTGAGCCCAAATATTTGAGAGAATACCCCTATACTCCTGTAGCTACAGAATTTCCTTTAACTTTTGCTGCAGATTTAAATCTACCTTTTGGAGATGGGACTGTGGTTCAAGTAGCACCCTGTAAAGCAAGTTATGTGGGAGGAGACATAATTGCAGGAATTGTAGCCTCTGGTATAGTGGATGAAGATCCTCTAACATTATTTATAGATCTTGGAACCAATGGAGAAATTGTATTAGGAAATAAAGATTTTTTAATGTGTGCATCCTGTTCTGCAGGACCTGCTTTTGAAGGAGGAGGAATAAAAAACGGAATAAGAGCAACCTCTGGAGCTATAGAAGTTGTGAATATTGATCCGTTTACACTTGAACCTATGATTTTAACTGTAAATAAAAAACCACCTAAAGGAATATGCGGTTCTGGAATAATTTCCCTTTTGGCAAACTTATTCAAAATAGGTCTTATAGATAAAGCAGGAAGGTTTGTGAAGAATATAAAACATCCCAGAGTAAGGGAAGGGGAGGACGGATGGGAATATGTAGTGGTATGGAAAGAAGATTCTGCTACAGGTGAAGATATAGTTTTTACTGAAAATGACATAGAAAATGTAATGAGAGCAAAGGCTGCTATGTTTGCTGGATATCAAATACTGCTTGAATCTGTAGGTCTTTCTTTTGAGGACATTGAAAGGGTTTATTTAGCAGGAACCTTTGGAAATTATATAGATTTGGATGAAGCAATTACTATAGGACTTTTACCTGATATTCCTCGAAAAAAGTTTTTCTTCTTAGGTAACACAAGTCTTGAAGGAGCCAAACTTGCTTTATTATACAAAAATACTCTTTTAAAAATGGAAAAAGTAGCTAATATGATGATGAATATAGAGTTATCTGTTTACCCAAATTATATGGAATACTATATGGCTGCTTTGTTTTTGCCTCATACCAATGAAAACCTTTTCCCCACAGTTAAAAATTTAAGCGAGGAGAGAAAATGATTCACAAAGAGGGATTTCCCTGGATATTTTACCCGTTTCTTTTCTCCACCACAGCTTTGGTTTTTAAAAAGAAGAAAATGGCGATAGCAGGATTAATGCTATCTTCGTTAAATGCCTTTTTTTTCAGAAATCCAAAGAGAGAACCTGCATTGAACCCAGAACTGATTGTTTCTCCAGCTGATGGTAAAGTAGTTCTCTGTAGAATAGAAAGGAGAAAAGACTGGTATCCAGAAGCACTCTGGAGAATAGGAATTTTCATGAGACTCTGGGATGTTCATATTAATAGAAGTCCTGTTACAGGAAAAATTTTGAAGATAAGTTATTTTAAAGGTGAAAAAAAACCTGTTTTTCAAGAACCTTCTTTTGCTCAAAATGAGAAACAGGTTTATCTTATTGAAAGGGAAGACGGATATCCTTTCTGGATGATTCAAATAGCAGGAGTTGTAGCAAGAAGAATAAAAAGTTTTGTTCTTCCTGGTGATGATGTGGTTGCTGGAGATCCTATAGGAATAATTAAATTTGGTTCCAGAGTGGAACTGTTTTTCCCTTTAGAGGGAGCAGAAATTTATGTAAAAGAAGGGCATAGGGTTTTTGCTGGTGAAACTATTCTCGGAAGAATTCCTTTAAAAACTTGATTTTTTATGGTTTATCTCTTACCTCACATATTTACTACTCTGAATATTTTTTGTGGATTTTATGCTATTATTAGCGTTATAAATGGTGATTTTTGGAAAGCAAGCTGGAGTATATTGTTTGCTATAGTTTTTGATATCTTTGATGGAAGAATAGCAAGATTATTTACAACTTCAAGCAATTTTGGATTGGAATACGACTCCTTATGTGATCTTGTATCTTTTGGAGTAGCTCCGTCTCTTCTTATTTATCAATTTTCTCTTAAAGATTTTAGTAAAATTGGATGGGTAGCAAGTTTTTTATATACTACTTGTGTAGCCTTGAGACTTGCAAGGTTTAATGTAAAAGCTTCTCTGAAAAATAATTATTTTGAAGGATTGCCCTCACCTGCAGGAGCAGCTATCTTAGCTTCTTTTGTTCTCTTTTTTTTAAAAACAGATGTCAGCAGTGTTTACAAAAATTGGGTATTGCTTGGTTTAACATATCTTATTGCTTATTTATTGATTTCTCCCATCCAATACCCTAGTTTTAAAGAAATTAAAATTAAAAAAACACAAGCTTTTTATCTTCTAATATTTTTTGTTCTTGGGCTGACAGTAATTGCCTCAAATCCTTCTTTTTATTTAGTTATTATATTTAGTTTTTATGTATTTCTGGGGCCTCTTCTGTTTTTTAAGAAAAATGGTAAATTTTTGAAAAAATCATTTATAAAAAAAATAAGAAATCAAAAGAAAAATTGACAAAATAAAAAATTGATTTAAAATTTTTGTTCAAAACTTGTAAAAATCTTTTAAGATTAAATATATTAGAAGGAGGGAAAATATGGGGAGTGGATGTAAGCTGTTAAATATCGGTTTTGGGAATTTTGTAGTAGCTAACAGAATTATAGCTATAGTTAATCCTAATTCAGCACCTATGAAAAGACTTAAAGAAGAGGCAAAAGAAGCTAAGCACCTTATTGATGCCACTCAAGGGCGTAAAACAAGATCTATTATAATTACTGATAGCAATCATGTTATTCTTTCTGCTATACAGGCTGAAACAGTGGCTCAAAGGCTTGTGAGCGATAATTTAGAAAGATTTGGAAAGGATGTTGAAGAATAAACCCTTAATAATTATCATTACAGGTCCTTCAGGAGCTGGTAAAACTACACTTCTTAAATATTTACCTTCTGAAAAATTTTATTTTTCCATTTCCCATACCACGCGTTCTCCACGGAAAGGGGAAATAAATGGAAAAGATTACTATTTTGTAAGCAAAGAAAAGTTTCTGGAAATGGTTAAAAATGATGAATTTTTAGAATGGGTAGAGGTTTTTGGAACTTTTTATGGAACAGCTAAAAGCGAAATAGAAAAGGCTTTTTCTCAAAATAAACACTTAATTTTGGATATAGAAGTAATTGGTGCAACTCGTATGAGATCTTATTTTGGTAATTCTGCAGTATTTATATTTGTTCTTCCTCCAAGTATAGAAGAACTTAAAAAAAGGCTTGAAAAAAGAGGAACAGAAGATGCAAATAAAATTAGAGAACGTATTCAAAGATCAAAAGAAGAGATTAAGTTTGCAAGCTGGTTTGATTATATCATAATAAATGACGACCTTGAAAAAGCTAAAAATGAACTTTTTTCTATAATTAAAGCTGAAATGTGCAGACCTTTCAGAAATACTTATTGGCATGATATTCTAAATTCTATAATTCATGAGTAAAATCATTTATGGAATTAATTCAGTATTAGAGGCTTTGAAATCACATCCAGAACTTGTGGAAGAAATATGGCTCAATAAAAACACTCTCTCAGGAAGAAAATATCAAATAGTAGAAAAAGCTAAAAAATTGGGAATCCCCTTAAAACTGGTTTCTAAGCATAGATTTAATCCTCCTAAGATCTCTCCACAGGCAAATACTCAGGGTGTGGTAGCATATTTAAGTGAATTTCTATACGCAAATCTGGAAGATATTGTAAAAAACTGGGAAAATAAAAAAGAAATACCTCTTGTGCTTATACTTGATGAAGTAGAAGATCCCCAAAATGTGGGGTCTATTATAAGAAGTGCAGATGCAGGAGGTGTTCACGGTATAGTTATACCTAAATTAAGGGGATGTGACATTAATGAAACAGTAATTAAAGTGTCTTCAGGCTCTGCATTTAATCTTCCTATAGTAAAGATTAATAATATCAAACATGCCATTTCTTTTTTTAAAGAAATGGGGCTCTGGATAATAGGACTTACTCATAAAGCTGATACTTCTATATATAGTTTGGATTTAAAACAACCTGTAGCTATAATAGTGGGGAACGAAGGTAGAGGTATACGGCAAACAATATTAGAAAAATGTGATTTTTTGGTAAAAATTCCAATGAAAGGGAAAATAGAAAGTTTAAATGTTTCTATAGCTACAGCTGTTACAATTTTTGAAACTTTAAGACAGAGATTTTACATCTAATTTCTTGCAGACTTACAATCTGCAAGTTCCTCCTTTTCATCCTCCACTCAGATAAATAGCAAGAATTTTCTTTTCTATTTCTGGATTAAAACTTTTTGTTATTTCTGTCTTATAATTTTTAAGTTTTATGAATTCAGGGATTATGTCTTTTCCTCCTCTTTCTTTTTCCTGTGTATATACATTTATCAGAACAAAATCTCTAAAATTAGTTATTAAGGCAAAATAGGGTGGGGGACTAAAAAGAACTCTTGCCAGAGCAATTATTCCTCTTTCTGAAATGCTCAAATTTTCTTGAGGCTTATAGTCCACTATAAGTAGGGTATTGGAATTATTTCTAATTATTAAAGGAATAGAAATTTCAAAGTCCAGTTTTTTATAAGAAAACTTTATTTTTTTTTCTTCTAAGAAGCATTTTTCAGGATATCCTTTTTCTTTTAAAATATTTTTAAGAATGGAAAGTTCTGATTTTAAAGAAATCTCTTCTTTGCTATTTCCCATATTTTTTCTACTTCCTCTGATTTAAGTCCTGCACCCAATCCAATTTTAAAGGCAAGCTCCCTTGTTAATAAATCTGAGGGGCTATGTGCATCGGAATTAATTACTAAATTGGCTCCATACTTTTTTGCAAGAAAAGCCACATGTCCATTAGCAAGGCAATGACCTCTTCTTCCAGAAATTTCTAAAAATACACCTTTTTCAACAGCTAATTTTACCTCTTCCTCTTTAATAAGTCCTGGATGAGCCAATATATCTGCTCCCCCAAGTATGGCAGAAAGATTAGTCCCCTCAGCAACTGGCTCAACAATGGTTTCTCCATGAACTACAACAATTTCTGCTCCACACTTTCTGGCTTCCTTTATAAGTTCAGGAATAAGATCTGGAGGGACATGAGTGAGCTCTATACCTGCAATAAGACGAGGAGTAAGATTTTGAAAAGATTTTTTAATTTTTAATAAGTTTTTTATGATAAATTCAAAATTTGAGTGGTCTGCATGGTCAGTAATGGCTATAGCAGAATAGCCCAAAATTTTAACTCTTCTCCATATTTCAGCAGGAATAAGCTCTCCATCACTAAAAACTGAATGGCAATGAAAATCTATCATCAGAAATTGCAATTACATTTTATATTTAAAGTGCTTGGGATCAAGGGTTTCCAGTATTTCTTTAAGTTTTTCTTTTTCCTCTTCGGTGGTAACAACCATTTCTTCTTTTTCAGCTGAAGGAGTTTCAGTATAAAGCTGACTTTTTTTAAGGACATCTTCTTTTACAAAAATTTCGGCACCGGTCCTTAATGCAAGAGCAACTGCATCACTTGGTCTTGCGTCAATATCAATTGTTTTTCCTTTAACTTCAAGAGTGATAATAGCATAATATGTATTTTCTTTAAGATCCACAATTTCTATTTTAGGAATCTTTACACCTACAAAATCAAAAATATTTTTCATTAAGTCATGGGTCAAAGGTCTTGGAAATTGTATGTTTTCAAGTTTAGCAGCAATTGAAGTAGCTTCTAGAACACCTATCCAGATGGGAAGAATTCTATCACCTTCAACTTCCTTTAAAAGCATAACAGGGCTATTTGACATTGGGTCCATTGCTATTCCATGTATAACCATTTTTATTTTCATAACTTATATTCCCCCTCTTTTTAGTTAGAAACCACTTATATTAAATATGTTAAAACCTTCTTCAAAAAAGTCAACTTTATTAAAAAGTTATTACTTTTAATTGTTTAATTAAAAAACTCCCTTGACAAAAAATTTTTTTAGTATTTATTGAAATTGAAATTGAAATTGAAATGCAATTTAAATTTCTTAGAGAAAAAATAAATAGACTTATTACCATTAGAGCTTTCGCAGAATAGAGAAAAGAGAAAAATTTTACAAATTTTTCGAAGGAGGTGCTTATGAAATTAAGTGAACTTAAACCAGGAAACAGAGCAAAAATTGTAAGACTTAAAAGTAGTGACTTTTTAAAAAGAAGATTAATGGATATGGGGCTTGTTCCAGGAGAAGTTGTTTATGTAGAAAAAGTAGCTCCTCTTGGTGATCCTATAGAGATAGTTGTCAAAAATTATCACCTCTCCTTGAGAAAGAATGAAGCAGAAATTATAGAAATTGAGGAGGTGAAATGATGAAAAGGATAACAGTTGCAGTTATAGGAAATCCTAATACAGGTAAATCTACACTTATAAATGCTATTGCAGGAACAAGACTTCAAGTAGGAAACTGGCCAGGAGTTACTGTGGAAAAGAAAACAGCTTTTCTTCAAGTCGAAGATTTAACTATTAATCTAGTAGACCTCCCTGGAGTATATAGTTTAAATCCCTATACTCAGGAAGAAATTATAGCAAGAGATTTTCTTATTAAAGAAAAACCTGATTTGATAATAGATGTGGTTGATGCAACCAACCTTGAAAGAAACCTTTATTTACTTCTCCAGATTTTAGAATTAGGCATCCCTGTGGTAATGGCATTAAATATGTTTGATGAGGCAAAGAGAAAAGGATACGAGATAGATGTAAATGCATTAGAAAATGCTCTTGGAATTAAGGTTATTCCTACCGTAGCTACCAGAGGAAAAGGAGTAAAAGAACTTCTTTTTGCAGTAAAAGAAGTTGCAGAAAATAAAAATGCTTACATACCTCAGACCTTAAATTATGGAAAAGAAATAGAAGAAGCACTTAAAAATTTAAAGAAAAGACTTGAAAAGGATTATCCTCAAGTATTACAAAGATATCCCTCCAGATGGTTGTGTTTAAGTCTTCTTGAAGGAGATGAAGCAGTTTTAAAAGAGACTGGATTAACTTATATAAAAAGTCTGCTTGAAGAAATAAGAAGACCTTTAATAAATACTTTTAATGATGATATTGATACTATTTTAGCTGATGCTCGATATGGGATTGCTCGCGGGATTAATAAAGAAGTAGTAAGAAAAAAAGAAAAATTAGAGCCTGATTTTACTGAAAGGCTTGACAAAATCGTATTAAATAGATTTCTTGGTATTCCCATATTTTTAACAATTATGTGGATAGTGTTTAAAATTGCTTTTGATTTTTCAGGCCCTTTTTGTGATTGGGTAGATGGGGTAATAAGTGGAGCAATTGCCAAATGGACTTCTATTTCTCTTGATGCTCTGCATTCTCCTGAATGGCTTAAATCTCTCATAATAGATGGAATAATTGGTGGAGTAGGAGCAGTATTGGTGTTTGTTCCACTAATAGGAATTTTTATGTTTATAATTACTCTTCTTGAAGGTAGTGGATATTTAGCAAGAGCTGCATTTGTAATGGATAGAATTATGCACTCATTTGGACTTCATGGAAGATCTTTTATTCCTTTAGTTATAGGATTTGGTTGCAATGTGCCATCTATATATGCTACACGAGTTCTTGAAACAGAAAGAGATAGAAAATTAACTGCTTTACTTTGTCCTTGCATCTCTTGTAGCGCAAGGCTCCCGGTATATGTTTTATTTGCTGGAGCATTTTTTGCTAAATATGGTGCTACAGTAATTTGGTCTTTATATATTTTAGGGATAATAATTGCTGTTATTTTAGGAACAATACTAAATAAGACATTTTATAAAGGTATGAAACCTGTTTTTATTATGGAATTACCTCCTTATAGAATGCCCACTTTTAAGTATTTAATGATTTATACTTGGGAAAAATTAAAACATTTTCTTATAAAAGCTGGAACTTTTATTCTTGCATTTTCAATTTTGATATGGGTTTTATTAAATATTCCTTATGGAGTACCAAAGGATCAAACTGCTTTAGCAAGGATTGGGAAAGTTATCAGCCCTGTATTTGCTCCTCTCGGTTTTGATAGTTGGGAGGCAAGTTCAGCCTTACTTACAGGGATAGTGGCCAAGGAAATAGTAATAAGCACTATGGCTCAAATATATGGAATACAAGAGGAAGAAGAAGCTCAAGAAAGAACAACCTTTAGAAATGATATTAAAAATATTTTAGTATCTTTTGGAGAAGCAGTAAAAAATGGCTTTCGTAATTTATTTACTTTAAAAAGCGGGGTATTTGAGGCAGAAGAAGAAAATGGATTAAAAAACAGATTACAAAATGCCTTTACTCCTTTAAGTGCTTACGCTTTTATGGTATTTGTTTTACTTTATTGGCCTTGTATGGTATTTGCTTTTACTTTAAGAGCTGAATTTGGTAGCTGGAAAATTCTTGGCCAAGCCCTTTTAATCTATACAATTATGCCATGGTTAACAACTTTTATTGTGTATCAAGGAGGTAGATTATTGGGATTAGGATAAAAATTTTTTCAAAATATTGCAAAATTTTTAAATAAGATTAAACTTATGAAATAATTTTTTTTATTTTTTGAAACAAAATAACAATTTTATGTTAAAATTGCTAAAAAAATTTAAAGAAAAGGGGGGTGTGATATGAAGAAGGCAAATTTAGCAATGATGATGAGTGGTTTAATGATAATAGCTTCTCAGGTAACTCCAGGGTGGAGTTTAGATGTAAATGAAAAAATAACTTTTGAAGGGACTTTTACTGGAGTTTACCAATGGTTAGATGGGCCAGATATTGATAGTAAAAACAGAGGCTCAGGAGCAGTTGATCTTGGTTTATCTTTTACACCCACTGAAAATGACGAGTTTTATATTTTAGGAAGTTTTGCAAGTGGAAACGGCTTAAAAGATATTTCTCCTTTTATTTTAGCTCCTAATGCAGATGACTTAGAAGATGATGTAAAGAATATAAATGGGCATGAGCAACAGGATAATATTTTAGAAGCCTGGTATGCCCATACTTTTAATTTTAATAAAGATACATCTTTAAAGATTACAGCAGGAATTATAGATGCAACTGTTTATATTGATGACAATCGTTTTGCAAATGATGAAATAACTCAGTTTATGAATGATGTTTTTGTGAACACTCCTTTAACCACTCCTCCAAGTTATGATCTTGGGGCTGTGCTTGAGTTTGAAAAAGGTCCTTTTACTGCTAAACTTATCGGAATAACCACCAAGGGAGATGTGGGAGAAGACGAAGAGGGATTCTATCAGTATTACGCACTTCAGCTTGGTTATACTTTAAACTCTAAATGGGGAGAAGGGAACTATAGGATTTTTGGATTTATAACAAGTGAAGATTTTGATGACCGGAGCGGAAATGATAAAGAAAATTTACAGGGAATAGGTGTATCAATAGATCAGGATTTAGGATTTATTAGAAATCCTTTTAGTAAAAATCCTATAGGTTTTTTCTTAAGAGCAGGATGGCAGGATGATGATGCTAAGATTGATTATAATAATTTGATTTCTTTTGGGTTTAATGTGCCTTTCTGTTTCCTTGGTAAAGAAGGAAACGAATTTGGTATAGGCTATGCTTATTTAGATAGTCCTGATGATGCGGATATTTCCAATACTCATGCTGTAGAGGCTTATGCTAAATTTGAACTCTTCTCTTATGAAGTATTAAGTTCAGATTTAACGGTAGATTTCCAGTATTTAACTGATAATTATGCTGATGATAATAATGATAAAGAAGGTTATATTTTAGGATTAAGATGGAACCTTGCATTTTAAAGCTTACCTTCATACTGCACCTCTTTAAAAACCATACAGCCAACCCGGATTTTAAATTCGGGTTGGCTTGACTTTAAATTTTTTATCTTTAAAATTTTTAAATTAAATTAAATTAAAAAATACAGGAGAATTGCTATGAGTTGTATATTTTGCAAAATTGTTAATAAAGAAATAGCTTCTAATATTGTTTATGAAGACGATAAAGTAATTGCTTTTCATGATATCAATCCTCAGGCACCTTATCATATTTTAGTAGTTCCCAAAAGACATATTGCCACACTTTTAGAACTAACAGAAGAAGATAAAGACCTTATAGGGCACATTTATTTAGTGATTAATAAAATTGCAAAAGATTTAGGATTTGATGGAAGAGGATATAGAGTAGTTGCTAATTGTAAAGAAGAAGCAGGTCAAACAGTATTTCATATTCATTTTCATGTTTTAGCAGGAAGATCTATGGGCTGGCCTCCAGGCTAAGAAACTTTTGCTCCAGGTTCTATTTCCTTTTCAGGAACAATTAAACAAAGTCCATTTTTATCCTTAGCTGCAAGGATCATACCTTCTGATAAGACTCCCTTTATTTTAGCTGGTTTTAAATTTGCTACCATTATCACTTCTTTTCCTATTAAAACCTCAGGGTTATAATACTCTGCAATACCAGCAACAACTTGCCTCTTTTCTGGGCATAAAACTTCCAATTTTAAAAGTTTATCTGCCCCTGCTATTTTTTCAGCTGAGATTATTTTACCTATCCGCAAGTCCAGCTTTCTAAATTCCTCTATGGAAATTAGCCCCTCTTTTTTCTCATCTTTTTTCTTTTCTTCTTCTTTTTTTTCTTCAAACTTTTCTTCAACTCTTGGATAAAGAGGTTTTCCTTTGTTTATAGGAGCTCCTGTTTCCAGCAAGTTAAAATTAAACACATTTTCCCAAGCCATCTTTTTTCTATTATAAGAGAGATTTTTTAGTAAAGTTTCAGAGGTTTCTGGCATAACTGGATAAAGGGCAATTGCAAAACTTTTAATAGCTTCAAGAAGAACCCTTAAGATTGTGCCAGCCCTTTTTTTATTTCCTTTTTTTGCTTCGTTCCAAGGAGATACTCTATCAATATAAGTATTTCCCTTTCTTATTGCTTCCCAGAGTTTTTCCAGGGCTTTATAGAAAAGCAGGGCTGAAAAGTAATTCTCGTATTCTTTTAATGCTAATTTCACCTCATCTAAAAACTTTTTATCTATGTCTTCAAGATTTTCTAAAGGAGGAACTTTGCTTTCAAAATATTTTTCAACAAGATTGAGAGTTCTGTAGATTAGATTTCCGTAATCATTAGCCAAATCAGCATTTATTCTATTTATGAAAGAGGAGATGCTAAATTCTGCATCATATCCAAAAGCCATTTCTCTTAAAAGGAAATATCTTAATTGGTCTTTTCCAAACTTTTTAGTAAGTTCTATAGGATCCACAATATTACCTAAGGATTTGGACATTTTTAGTTTATCAACCAACCAGTATCCATGAACAAAAAGTTTTTTGTAAACAGGAAGATCCATTGCTTTTAGCATAATAGGCCAGTAAATAGCATGAGGCTTGAGAATGTCCTTAGCAATGAAATGATGTGCATTTGACCACCATTCTTTCCACTCTGGATTTTCTGGATATCCAATCCCTGAAAGATAATTAATTAGGGCATCAAACCACACATATGTTACATAGTTGCTATCAAAAGGAAGTTCTATGCCCCAAGAAAGTCTTGTTTTAGGACGTGAAATACAAAGAGGGGGAAGTTCCTCTTCAAGCATATTTAGAACTTCTTCTTTATAAAATTTTGGATAGATCAAATCATTTTTATAGAGATAATCTTTTAACCAGATCCTGTATTTTTCCAGATTAAAAAAGTAATTTTTTTCTTTTATAAGTTCAGGATAAACCTTATGGTCTTTACATTTTCCTTCTTCATCAAGTTCCTTGGAAGTCAAAAATCTTTCGCAACCAAAACAGTAATACCCTTCATATTCGTCAAGATATATCTCTCCTTTTTCATACAATCGTTGTAAAATATGCTGAACTATTTTTTTATGCTCTTTAAAAGTTGTGCGAATAAATCTGTTATATGTTATACCAAAATAATCCCAAGTTTTTTTAAAAATTGAGCTTATCTCATCTACAAAATCTTGAGGATTTTTTCCTTTATCTTTTGCAGATTTTTGAATTTTATCTCCATGTTCATCAGTTCCTGTTAAGAAAAAGACCTGCCAGTTTTTAAGATTGTAAAATCGTGCCAGAGTATCTACTATTATTGTGGTGTAGGCATGTCCTAAGTGAGGATAGGCATTTACATAGTAAATAGGAGTAGTTAGATATATTTTCATAGCTCTATCCCTCGTCAAGGTTTTTAAGATTTTCATCTACTGGTAGTTCTTCTATAGTTTCTTCAACGAAAGTCTTTATATCTGTTACTGGAATTTGAATAATTTCTCCTTCTTTATTTTCTAAATAGGCTATTTTTTGAAAGATATTATACTTTAAAATTTTATAAGATTCGCCATTAATTTTTATTTTGTTTCCTAATTTAGGAAGCTCCTGCAAAAATTCTTTATAAATGTTTTCTTCATAAGCTAAACAGCAGAGAAGTCTTCCGCATGGACCAGAGATTTTATTAGGATCTAAAATAAGTCCCTGCTCTTTTGCCATTTTTATAGAAAGTGGGGTAAATTGTTTTAAAAATTTGGTACAGCAAAATTCTTTTCCACAGTATCCAATGCCCCCTATAAGTGCAGTTTCATTTCTCACTCCAATCTGTCTCATCTCAATTCTCATCCTTAAAGCCCTTGCAAGCTCTTTTACAAGTTGTCTGAAGTCTATCCTTCCTTCTGCAGTATAATAAAAGATAATTTTACTTCTATCAAAGAAACAATCTACCCTTACCAGATTCATTTCTATTCCAAGATCCTTGGCAAATTGCAAACAAAACTCCTTTCCTTTTTTTTCTATCTCCAACTTTTTTTCATAGTCTCTGATTTCTTTAAAAGTTGCTTTTCTTAACACAATAGGAATTCCCTCTATATCAAAAGGTATTTTGTAAGAAATCTCGGTAAGTATAAACACTTCTTTTCTACCATCAGGTAGTTTTGCTAAAACATAATTTCCTCTTGATAAAGGTTTAGTCAGTTTTAGTGCACGATCAGGGAAGCCTTTTTTAAGAGTTCCTGCACTTAACCAAAATCCTTTTATTTTTTCATTTTTTTCTTTTTTTCTTTTTTTAGGCATTTATCCTCCGATAGCTCTCATAGGTTTCAAAGTAAAATTTAAATTATGTTTAACAGGTTTAATCTTTAAAGCTAAAAAGAAAGCTTCTTCCAAAGTTCCTCTATTTTCTCTTAAAATGGGTTTTAAATTTATTTCATTATCAGAAAAAAGACAAGGCCTTAATCTTCCATCAGCTGTAATTCTTAATCTATTACATTTATGACAAAAGTGCTCAGATACAGGAGAAATCAAACCGATTTTACCTTTAGCGTCTTTCCATTTAAATACCTTTGCTGGTCCTCCACCAAAAGAAGATTCAGGAATTAATTTAGAAAAGTTTTCTAAAATTTTTTTTATCTCTTTTACTGTAACCACATGTTTTTCATCCCATAAGTTATTTTTTCCTATAGGCATAAATTCTATAAATCTGACCTCTACAGGTTTTTCTAAGGTAAGCTTTGCAATCTCTAAAATTTCATCATCGTTAAAACCTCTTATTACCACTGTGTTTATTTTAACAGGATTAAATCCTAACTCTAAGGCTATATCAATGCCTTTTAAAACCTTTTCAAAAGCTGAAACCCCTGTCAATTTTTCAAATTTCTCTTTATTAAGTGTATCTAAACTTATGTTGATTCTTTTTAAACCTGCCTTTTTTAAACTTTCTCCTAAATTTTCCAGAAAAAATCCGTTTGTAGTAAGACTCAAATCTGTGATCCCAGCTATCTGACTAAGTTTTTGGACAAGAAATTCTATATTTCTTCTTAAAAGTGGCTCCCCACCGGTTAATCTTATCCTTTTTCCACCTAATTTAGCAAATACTGTAGCTATTTTTTCTATTTCTTCAAATCTTAAAATTTCTTTGTGTGGAAGCCATTTCCAATTCTGATGAGTAAAACAGTATATACATTTAAAATTACATCTATCTGTGACAGATATTCTTAAGTATTCTATTTTTCTTCCCAAATGATCAACTAACATGTAGATGCTCCTTATACCAAGTTCTTGCTTTATTGAAAATTTCAATAATTTGAGGTTGCCTATAATCGGGATAAGTCCAGGGGAGTTCTGTAAAAGTTTTATTCTTAAATATCAAAGTAACCTCAGCATAAACTCCTTTACCTAAGTATACTCTATGAGCATAGTCTTTAAAGGTTGAAAGAACTACCTTAGAAAGACCTAAGTATCCCGGATCTATATTCACAGTTCTGTTACCTGAAGGTTCAGCCAGTTTTCTTTCAATTTCGTAACATTTGTGTTTCAGCTCAATTAAATACTCAGGTGATTTTAATTTTTCAAAGAAATAAAAGCTTTTTTTTAGTTCTTCTCCCATTTCTTTGGAGTAGTATGAAGTAAAAGATGAAAAATTATAAATTTCAGACTGAAAAATTGATTTTCCAAGCTCATTTTCTAAAGTGCCCAATACTTTATTCCATAAATCTAAATTTTTACCTGTTATAGCAATAAAGTAAAGTTGAGAAGTAGGGGTTTTAGGGTGACTCATTTTTTTCTGAAGCAGGAAGGTTTATAGCTTCCTCTATCAACATTACAGGGATGTCTTCTACTATGGGATAGAAGAGTTTACATTTTTCGCAGTAAAATCCTTCTTTCTTACTATATATTTTATATATCAATTCTCCTTTACACTTGGGACAAGCTAAAACCTTTAGATATTCCTGAATCTTTGCTTTTTCCATAGGGATTTTTTAATAATATCACTTTTTAAACTTTGTGCAAACATGAAAGGTTTTAGGGATAAGAAATTATTTAAAGAATTGGTTGAAGTATCTTTTTAATAATCTCTAAGAATGTCTTGGTACCTTCTAAGATTTTTTCTTTGTCAGACCTATCAGAAAAGAGAATGTCTTTTATTTTTTCTATTTCGGGTATATCTTCAGGATCTAAGGATTCTACAGTTTTTTCCCAAAGTTCCTTAAATTCTGGGGATTTTTCAGGAGGAGTTATATAGGAAAGAGACCATACAGCTTTCATTCCCAGTTTAAAAATTTCCTGAGCTCTTTTTTGAAACTCTGCAGGATTATCTTTAAATTTAGGTAAATCTTTAAATAGATCTAAAGCGTATCTGTAATAGCTTTTCGCTCTTATATAGTAAGCCATTAAAATAGTTGATTAACCAACTCTTTCCAAATATTTCCCTGTTCTGGTATCAACTTTTATTATATCACCTTCGTTTATAAAAAGAGGAACCTGAATTACAAGACCTGTTTCCAGTTTAGCAGGTTTGGTAGCAGAACCAACTGTATCACCTCTTATCCCTGGTTCAGTTTCCACGACTTTGAGTTCTACTGTATTGGGGAGTTCAACACTCACTATTTTGCCTTTGTAATAAAGCACATATACATTTAAATTTTCCTTTAAATATTTAGAAGCCTCTCCAAGTTCTTCTTCATTAACATATATCTGATCATAATCTTCCATATCCATAAAAACATACTGATCGCCATCTTTATATAAGTATTGCACTTCTTTTTCTTGAAAATCTGGTTTTTCAAAACGTTCTCCTGCTCTGAAGTTTACTTCTAAAACCCTACCTGTAGCAAGATCTTTAAGTTTTGTTCTTACAGTAGGCTGATTTTTAGAAACTTTTACATGCTGAAATTCTACTATCTCATAAAGCTTACCTTCCCACTCAATCTTTAACCCTCTTTTGAAATCTGAAGTTGTATAAGCCATACCATTTACTCCTTGTTTTTTTCTAAAAATGAAGGAAGAGGAGTAGCCCAAGCTTCATCATCAAAATATAATTCTTCTATGTTTTTAGGAAGAGGTATATTAAGTATCTTAGGACCTTCAACAACTTCAAATCTTATAAAACAAGACTTATACCAGTCTACATTTGGCAATTCTAAATCAAACTCTTTCATTATACGATAGGTGCGATAAAAATCTTCCCACTGATTTTCCTCTTCTGGATAAGTAGTGAAATCTCTTAAAATATCAGTAATAACAAAACCAGACTCAATAAGAAATTTTTCAAAATTATACCACTTTTCCAAAGAAGCCTCTCTGTGGGTAAAACCCATATATCCCACCGAACCCTCACCTTTTAAAGCACTAATACACCTGTTGATAAAGAGCTTCAAGCCCTTTTGTGTTTCTACAGGATCAGTAACAAACACATCAAATTTTTTCTTTAATTCTTCAGGAAGGTCATTGATTACATTGTAATTATATATTTCCAAGTTTGTATATCCTATTTCCTGAGTTTTTTCTTTAATAAATTTATTAATTCTTTTATCAATTTCTACCACTACAATCCTCTTAGGAAGACCAGTAAGAGCCATGCTCAAAGAGATAAGGTCATCATCTCCAAGAATAAAAATTTCTGTATCTTCCAGATCTCCCCTTTCATAAATAAATGCAGTTCTTTTTAAGGTGTCTTCAGGTCTTATAAATCCTTGATCAAAATCACTGGTTGGAAGAGGTCTATCTTTAACAATTTCTAAAAATTTATCCAGAATTTCTTTCCAATAAGAATCTTTTGAAAATGGAGAACATAAAAGACATCCTGAATCTTTATAAGGAAAAGCATTTACATTATCAGTTATACGAAAAAAAGGTTTTTTATATTCTACAAGGTTTTCATCTATTAACTCTCTAATAGCTTGGAGAAACGCGGTTATATGAGAATCCTGATAGTTTATCAACTCCCAAAAAGTAGATGGCTTTTTAATAAGTTGTCTCAAAATTTGTTTTTTAATTCTTTCTAATTCTTTCACAAAAAACCCCTTAATTTGTAATTTATTAAAGATTTTAAAAAAGAGCTCTATTTTAAAAGATTATTTGGCACTTGAAGAAAAATTGGTTGCGGGGGTGGGATTTGAACCCACGACCTCCGGGTTATGAGCCCGACGAGCTACCTGGCTGCTCTACCCCGCGATCTTAAGTCAAATTTAAATATAACTAAATTTCTAAAGATGTCAAGACCGTGTTTGCATCTTGTGGTTTGAGACTGGGTATTATTTTTATTATCCCATTTATAAAGGGAATTATGCTATAAAACTTTTAAGTTTTATCTACTTTCTCTAAATTGCTTCTTCCAACGATAAATAGTTGCTCTTGAAATACCATACTTGTCCTTCCTCTTCTTACTCATCCCCATCCCTCTTTTTAGATTTTATTCTTAACTTTGCCTCTCTTTTATTTTTTCAAAAGCTTAAGAACTTATGCAGAGACTCGTAAGTCATAACTATTTCAAAAGCCTTTGCCTTTGATAATAGCAAATAATATTTAAAGGCTCTTAAAATTTGATTTATTTAAAACAACTTTTATAATTAATACCTATGAAGTGTCCCAGATGTAAAGAATATGACACCAAGGTTATAGATTCAAGAGTTATAGAAGATGGATTTTCTATAAGGAGAAGAAGAGAGTGTAATAAATGTGGGTATAGGTTTACCACTTATGAAAAGTTAGAACTGGACATAATGATTATTAAAAAGGATGGCAGGAGAGAACCTTATAATCGGGAAAAATTAATCTCAGGAATAAGAAAAGCCTGTCATAAAAGACCTATAAGTGAAAATACTATTAAAAAATTTATAAATGAACTTGAGCTTGACCTAATTCAAAAGGGAGAAAAAGAAGTCCCATCTCGGTATATAGGAGAAAAAGTAATTTCCACATTAAAAGAATGGGACAAAGTAGCTTATATAAGGTTTGCCTCTGTTTATAAAGAATTTAAAGATGTAGAAGAATTTATTACACAGATAAAAGAGCTGGGAAATGAAGAACAACCAGAAACCTGAAGACGTTATAGTTTTTCCATTAGATGTTCCTAATTTGAAAGAAGCTTTGTCATGGGTTGAAAGACTTAATGGATTAGTAGGAGTTTATAAAATTGGTCTGGAACTTTTCACAGCTTGTGGTCCAAAAATTATAGAAGAAGTTAGAAAAATAAGTGATAAAAAAATTTTTCTTGACCTAAAACTTTATGATATTCCTAACACTTTAACAAGAACAGTTAAAGTTATATCTGAATTGGGAGTTGATTGGGTTACTGTTCATACTTTATCAGGAAGAACAGCACTCAAAAATGCTGTTAAGTCTTCATTTAACAACCTAAAAATTATTGGAGTCACTGTTCTTACCTCTCTTGACAGAGCAGACCTTATGGAACTGGGCTTTAATTCTGAGTTAGCAAGAGATACAAAGGAGCTGGTTTTTAAGTTAACTCAAATAGCTTACAAAACTGGATGTGATGGAATTGTTTGTTCAGCTAAAGAAGTCAGTAAAATAAAGGAATTTTTCCCTGAACTATTAACTATTGTTCCTGGTATAAGATGGAAAGAAAACGAGGATGATCAACTAAGGGTTGCAACACCTTATGAGGCAGTTTTGGCAGGTGCAGATTATTTAGTAATAGGAAGACCCATAAGAGAATCTTCATCTCCAGAGGAAGTTTGTAAAAAAATTGCTGAAGAAATAGAAAAAGCTTGGATAGAAAAAAATGTTAACGCGTAGCATAGTTGATCTTCCTCTTCATGGTGGTAAATGCCCTCCTTGGCTTTTTGAGAGGATGGTAAGGTTGAGCAGGGCCATTTTGCTTTTAATTTATGAAGAGTTTGGAGAAAAAGAATTAATAAGAAGATTAACTGATCCTTTCTGGTTTCAAGCTTTTGGCTGCCTGCTTGGATTTGATTGGCACTCCTCTGGTTTAACCACTACTGTAGGTGGTGCAGTTAAAGAAGCACTTAAACCTTATTTTAAGGATTTAGGGATTTATATCTGTGGAGGTAAAGGTAAAAAAGCCTTGAATACACCTCAAGAAATAATCTTTTGGGGAGAAAAAGAAGGTCTTTCTCAGGGTGCTTTAAAATTTGTAACTCTAAGCAGACTTACTGCAAGAATTGACAACAACGCTATTCAAGATGGTTTCCAACTTTATTTTCACCTTTTTATTTTCTCAAAAAATGGAGGTTGGGGAGTTATTCAGCAAGGATTGGATGAAAAAACTCTTTATGCAAGAAGATATCACTGGTATAGTGAAAAAATTCAGAATCTTTGCGAAGAACCTCATGCAGGAATAGTCTCCTTAATTAAAAAAGAACAGGTTCTAAATTTAGTAGATAAAAAAAGTAAAAATGTCCAAAATGTTTTAGTAAGCTTGGTAAAAGAAAATTTTAACACAGTATTTAAAGAACTTTCTCCAAAAGTTCACCTAATTTTTAAAAAAAATCACACTTTAACTCCTCAAGATTTTTCCTTTAAATCGCTTAAAAAAATTTGGGATAAAATATACGAAAATCCACCTTCAGAGTTTAAGGAACTTATTCTAACTCCTGGTATAGGTGCAAAAGCTTTGAGAGCTCTTACTTTGGCGTCTGAGTTAATTTATAATGTGGAAGCTTCAAGAGAAGATCCTGTAATATATAGTTATGCTCATGGAGGAAAAGATGGTTATCCTTACAAATTGAACAAGAAGCTCTATGACTCCACTATTCAGGAATTAGAAGAGATTTTAAATAGAGTAAAATTGAGAGAATATGAAAAACTAGAACTTCTAAGAAAGTTGCCTAAACTATTCAAAGTTTAAAAAATGTTGAAAAATTTAAAAAAAATTAAAAAATTCCAACAAAATTTTTTTAAACTTTAAAAAGTCAATGCAAAAAATATTAAAATTTTTTAAAATTAAGGTTGACTTTTACAAATTGGGTTATATAAATTGGGCTATATAAAAAGGGAAAAAAATGCGAAAAAGTTCTGTAGTTTTGTCGAAGGAGTTTATAAATTATTTAGAAAATAAAAGGGAAGCTATTTTAAAGAAGTGGAAATCTATTTTTTGGGATTCTTTTGGTGAGGAGTCTAAAAGATTTTTTACTAAAGAAGTAGATAGGTTTCAAAACCCCTTTGGATATAGAATAGATGAAACTTTTGAAGGTTTAATAAAAGTTTTATTTGGAAATTTTAATTGGGATGAAGCAAATTACTATTTAAGGAGGCTTGTTCAATTGAGAGCTGTTCAGGAGACAACTCCTTCAAAGGCTTTAAATATGTTTATTCAATTGAAAGGTATAATAAGAAAAGATTTAGGAGAAGAAATATTGAAAAAATTCGGAATAGAAGAATTTCTTAAATTGGAAGACAGGATTAATGCTTTTATAATTAGAGGTTTTGACTTTTTTATGGACTATAGAGAAAGATTAAATCAACTTAGATATGATGAATGGAAAAGAGCCCACTTTTTACTTTTAAAAAGAGCAGGTTTGGTTTATGACCCTATGGAGGGTATGCCTAAAAGTGATCCTAAAGAAATTAACTAATAAAAGGAGAGGGAGTGGGTTATGAATGCATTAGTAAGTTTTATAATTTTAGGTATTTTACTCTTTATACCTTGGTTAGGGGTAGGGGTATTAGGTTGGGAAAGTTTATTCGGAATTGTGATTCCTTATGTTTGCTTTCTTGTTTTTGTAATAGGTTTAATTTATCGGATTGTATGCTGGGCTAAATCTCCTGTATCTTACAAAATTCCTACAACTTGTGGACAGCAAAAAAGTCTTCCCTGGATAAGAAGAAGTCTAAGGGACAGACTGGAATCACCTTTTACTACCTGGGAAGTGGTTTTGAGAATGTTTTTAGAGATTGTGTTTTTTAGAAGCCTGTTTAGAAATTTAAGGGCTGATTTGCAAGGTAAAAGGCTAATTTATGGTTCTGCCAAATGGCTGTGGCTTGGGGCAATTTTATTTCACTGGTCTTTTTTTATAATTCTTTTAAGACATATAAGGCTTTTTACTAATCCTGTCCCAGAGATTATTCAGGGGCTGGACTATTTAGATAGTTTTATCCAATCTTTTGGAGTGCCCCCTGTATACATTACAGATATACTAATTTTAGCTGGTTTAACTTTCCTTTTATTGAGAAGATTTATAGATTCAAAAGTATCGTATTTATCTTACGGTTCTGACTTCTTTCCGCTGTTTTTAATTCTTGCCATTGTAATTACAGGAGTTTTAATGAGATACTCTTTAAAAGTTGATTTATATGCAGTTAAACAATTAACTCTTGGACTTGCTACATTTAATCCTGTTATTCCTGAAGGTGCAAAAATAGGAACAATTTTTTATATTCATCTGTTTTTAGTTTCAACATTAGCTGCTTATTTTCCTTTTAGCAAACTTGTTCACATGGTAGGGGTATTTTTCAGCCCAACCCGTAACATGGCTAACAATAACCGTGCAGTAAGGCATGTCAATCCTTGGGAATATCCAGTAAAGCATTATACATATTATGAATATCAAGAAAAGTTTAAGGATAAAATGATAGAAGCAGGAATACCTATAGATGAAGAAGTACAACCTGAAGAAGAACATGAGTGGTATAGTTTATATATAATAGAAAGTAAACTTCCGCCTAAAATTAAAAGTTAACAAAGGGAGGTAAAAAGTATGAGTCTTCCTAAACCTGATGAATTGTTAACTGGAGTAAATTTACATAAAACTCCAGAAAAAGATTGGATGGATATAAAACCTGAATTAAGAAGGGGAATGTATTGTGGTATTGTTGAACCGCATGTAATGGAAGACTTGGGATTGCCAAATCTTGGTAAATGGCAAGCTTATGAGGAAAAGTGGCCTTTACCTGAGAATTGGAAAGAGATTGTAAGAAGAGCTATTTTAAGAAGGATGGAAATGCACAGATCTTTCAAACTTTTTATGGATATATGTGTAAGATGTGGAGCCTGTGCAGATAAATGCCACTTTTTCTTATCAACAGGTGATCCCAAAAATATGCCGGTTTTAAGAGCAGAACTTATAAGGTCTATAATAAAGGGTGAGTTTTCTACTTTTGGGAAACTTTTAGGAAAGTTTGCAGGTGCAAGAAAACTTACTGAAGATGTAATTAAGGAATGGTTTTATTACTTTTATCAGTGCACTGAATGTAGAAGATGTTCAGTATTTTGTCCTTATGGCATAGATACTGCAGAAATAACTATTATGATGAGAGAAATTTTGCATGAACTTGGCATTGCTATCGATTGGGCAATGAAACCTGTTCATAACAGTTACTTCATAGGTAACCACGTTGGAGTTCCTCCTCAGTCATTTAAAGAAAATTTGGAATTTCTTACATGGGAATTTGAAGAAATTACAGGTATTCATATAGATCTTGACAAATACATTAATAGAAAAGGAGCAGAGATTTTATTTGTTCCTCTTTCAGGGGACTATTTTGCAGATCCAGGTATTTATACAATGTTGGGTTATCTTGTTTTATTCCATTATCTTGACTTAGATGTAACTATGAGTCCTTTTGCTTCTGAAGGTGGAAATTTCGGATTTTTTAACTCTTTAGAAGTGGCCAAAAGACTTCATGCTAAAATATATGAAGAAGCCAAAAGACTTAAAGTAAAGTGGATTCTTGGTGGCGAGTGCGGTCATATGTGGAGAGTATGGCATCAATATCATAATACTTGGTTTGGTCCTATTGATTTCTTAGAAGTTCCCAAATCTCCTATTACGGGGACGGTTTTTGAACATGCTAAATCTAATAAAATTGTACATATAATCGAGTTTACAGCAGATTTAATCGCTCACAACAAGTTAAAATTAGACCCTTCAAGAAATGACCATTTGGTAGTTACTTTCCATGATTCTTGCAACCCTGCAAGAGCCCTGGGAATTTTTGAAGAACCAAGGTTTATTATAAAGCATGTATGTAATAATTTTGTAGAAATGCCAGAAAATACAATAAGAGAAAAGACTTTCTGTTGTGGAAGTGGTTCAGGGCTTAATGCAGGTGAAAACATGGAATTAAGACAAAGAGGTGGTTTCCCAAGAGCAAATACAGTGGAATATGTTCATAAAAAATATGGAGTTAATCAATTAGTTTGTATTTGTGCTATTGACAGAGCTGTATTTCCAACACTTTTAGAGTATTGGGTCCCTGGAGTTGATGTAAGTGGTGTACATGAACTTGTTGCTAATGCCCTAGTTTTTGAAGGAGAAAAATCGAGAGATGTGGATTTAAGAAGAAGACCTTTAAAACATCCTGTTAAAGGTGTAGATCAACCTACAGAAGGGGAGGAGGGATAAACCATGTATAATGCGGAAAAAGTGATACCTTTTATAATTGTTCTAATTGTATTTTTTACTATACCTATGTGGTTAAATTTTGGAAGATTAGAAGCCATTCCACAACCAGAACTTCCTAAGAAAGAGAAAAAGTGTATAGAGTCAAAAGAATACATGAGAGCCTATCATATGAAATTATTGGATAATTGGAGAAAAAAAGCTATTCGTGAAAATCAGCATGTATATGTAGCAAGTGATGGAAAGACACATACTATAAGCCTGCAGAGAACCTGTATGAAATGTCACACCAATAAAGAAAAATTTTGTGATAAATGTCATGATTTTGTGATAACACACCCAGATTGCTGGGATTGCCATATTGCACCGGAGGTGGCGAAAAAATGGCAATAAAAAGAAGAGATTTTCTAAAATTAACAGGTTTAACTTTATTAGGAACTGCAGCTTCTGCTGCAGTTGGAGACTTATTAACAAGGGGAGAAGTTAAGGCACAGGAATATACATCTCCCCCGGAAGCTTTAAAAGGTAAAAGATGGGCAATGGTAATTGATGTAAAGAAATGTAAAGAAGGTCAAAAAAAGGGATGTGGAAAGAAATGTATTGAAGTTTGTCATTATTTACACAATGTTCCATCAATTCCTGATAAAAAGAAAGAAATAAAATGGATTTGGGAAGATAAGTTTGAACATGCTTTTCCGGAACAAGCAGATGAATATCTAAAAGAAGTTTTTAAAGATGTGCCTTTCTTACTTTTATGTAATCAGTGTGATGATCCACCTTGTGTAAGGGTCTGCCCTACACAAGCCACTTTTAAGAGAGAAGATGGAATTGTAATGATGGACTTTCATAGATGTATAGGATGCCGTTTCTGTATGGCTGCTTGTCCCTTTGGAGCAAGATCTTTTAACTGGTTTGATCCTCGTCCTTATGTTAAAAAAGTTAATCCTGAATACCCCACTCGTATGAAGGGTGTTGTTGAAAAATGTATGTTCTGTTATGAAAGATTGGCTCAAGGTAAAATTCCTGCTTGTGTTGAAGCTTGTCCAGCTAATGCCCTAATTTTTGGAGATTTAGCTGATGAAAATTCTGAAGTTAGTAAGATTCTTAAAGAAAGGATTGCTATTAGAAGAAAAGCAGAATTAGGAACTCACCCATCTGTATTCTATTTAATAGATTAAAACTCTTAAAGGAGAGGTGTAAATATGTTAGAAAAGGCACTGAAAGGAAGTAAAAAATATTGGCTATGGGTCTTATTTTTACTTTCTATTATTTTTATAGGATTTCTTTGTTACCTCTATCAATTTAAAGTAGGATTAGGAATTACAGGAATGAGTAGAGATGTTTCTTGGGGATTTTATATTGCTAATTTTACCTTTTTAGTTGGAGTAGCTGCAGGAGCTGTTATGATAGTTCTTCCTTATTATTGGCATAACTATAAAGAGTATGGAAAAATTACAGTATTAGGAGAATTTCTTGCTGTTGCAGCAGTTACTATGTGTATTCTTTTTGTATTTGTAGACCTTGGTCAACCTATGAGAGTATTTAATGTTGTTAGATTCCCCACTCCTAATTCTATAATGTTTTACGATGTAATTGTTCTTAGTGGATATCTTTTATTAAATTTAATTTGTGGGTGGACAGTTTTACATTCAGAATACAAAGGAACCAAATATCCCTCTTGGTTAAAACCAATTATTTACTTAGCTATTGTCTGGGCACCAAGTATTCACATTGTTACTGCTTTCCTCTATCAGGGCTTACCTGGGCGTCACTTTTGGTTAACTGCGGTTATGGCTCCAAGATTTTTAGCTTCTGCTTTTTCAGCAGGTCCAGCTTTAGTTTTAGTAGCAGCTTTATTATTAAAAAAAGTAGCAAATTTTGACCCTGGCAAAAAAGCTATTGATTCTTTAGCAAAAACTGTTGCTTATGCTTTTATTATAAATGTTCTTTTGTTTATTTTTGAATTATTTACAGCATTTTATAGTGGTATTCATAGTCACCAAGCACCTATTAAATATTTATTTGTAGGTTTAGAAGGACATGCTGAATGGGTTCCTTTTATGTGGGTTGCTACCATTTTGGCAATTATTGGAATCCTTCTTCTTGTAATTCCTTATACCAGAAAAAATGAGACTACTTTAGTTCTGGCGTGTATTGCTGTTTTTATTTCATGCTGGATTGATAAAGGAATAGGTTTAATTACCGGAGGATATACTCCTACACCGTTTGAAACAATAACACCCTATAAACCTACTTTGCCTGAAATTGGAATTACTTTAGGTGTTTGGGCTATTGGATTTCTGATTATGACCATTCTTTATAAAATTGTTTTAGAAGTTAAATCTTCTAAAGAATTAGTAGTAAAATACGAAGGGGTTTTGTATAAAAAGTAATTTAGATTAACCTATTAGGGGAGTCTTCCTCCCCTCTTTTTCTTCTCTATGAAAGTCTTTTATAACATTCCTCGTGTGCTTATTTCATCTCATAAGGGTGGAGCAGGTAAAACTGTCTTTACTATCGGTTTAATTTCTGCCCTTAAATCCTTAGGACTTAATTTAGCTGCTTTTAAAAAGGGACCTGATTACATAGATGCAGGTTGGTTGAGCAAAATTTCAAAAACTTCTTGTAGAAACTTAGATTTGTTTCTATTTGACGAGAAAGACAATCTATATTCTTTTTATGCAGGCTCAAAAAATTGTGAACTTGCCGTTATTGAAGGAAATAGGGGACTTTTTGACGGACTTGATATATTTGGAAGTTGTAGTACTGCAAAACTTGCTCAAATCTTAAAAGCTCCCATAATTTTAGTTTTGGACTGTACCAAAACCACTAGAAGTCTTGCAGCGTTGGTAAAAGGATTTCTGGAATTTGAAAAAGGAATAGAAATAAAAGGTGTGATACTCAATAAAATAGCAAGACCAAGACACGAAAATATAATTAGAAATTCTGTAGAATATTATACAAACATTAAAGTATTAGGTGCTATTCCAAAAATTAAAAATTTACCCACAGAAAGACATTTGGGATTGATTACCTCTTATGAATATAATGATAAAACTTTTTTAGAACAACTGCAAAAAATAATAAAAGAAAATGTGGATATAGAAGAAATATTAAAAATCAGTAAAAATGTGTCCACCTTAGAAATAGAAATACCTCAAATTGAGGATAATATAAATTACAGAGGTATTAAAATTGGTGTATTTAAAGACGAAGCCTTTCAATTTTATTATCCTGAAAATCTGGAATTTTTAGCTAAATTGGGAGCAGAATTAATTTTTATTAATGCACTTAAAGATAAAAAATTACCTAATGTTTCAGCTTTATATTTAGGAGGTGGGTTTCCTGAAATAAAGGCTGAAGAATTGTCTGAAAATAAAGAACTTTTAAAGGAAGTAAACGATGCTATACTTGAAGGAATGCCAGTTTATGCGGAATGTGGAGGTTTAATGTATTTAGGAGAAAAAATTATATGGAATGAAAAAGAATATCCCATGAGCAAAGTTTTGCCGATAACATTTATTGTAGAAAGGTTTCCACAGGGACATGGATATATAATAGCCAAAGTAAAAGAAAAAAATCCTTATTTTGATGTAGGTACTTCAATAAAGGGACACGAATTTCACTATTCTAAACCTGTTGAAACAAAAATTGATAAAAAGTTTAAGTTTGTGTTTGAGTTAGAGAAGGGTAATGGATTTGATGGAAAAAGAGATGGAATTTTATATAAAAATTTATTTGCAACCTATACCCATATTCATATTTTTAGTGTAAAATGTTGGGCAGTAAATTTTTTAAAAAAAGCACAGGAGTTTAAAGAGCAAAATAAAAATAATTAAAAAGGGAGGTGTGATATGGTTGAAATTACTATTAATTATGACACCTGTGAAGCTTGTGGTTCCTGTATAGACTCTTGTCCCGCTCAGGTGTATGACAAAGGAGATGATGATAAGCCTATTGTAGCAAGGCCTGATGAGTGCATGGTTTGCATGACCTGTGTAGAAGTCTGTCCAACGGGATCTATTACAGTTCAGGAACTTTAAATTAAAAAAATTTTAAGGGGGGATATTCCCCCTTTTTATTTAAACTTCTCTCTTAATTTTTCAGCTACAACCCTTGGAACTAAATCGTCAATATTTCCACCAAATTTAGCTACTTCTTTTACAATAGAAGAACTTAAAAATATCCATTTGAGACTGGTTAAAAGGAAAATCGTATCAATGCTGTTTGAGAGTTTTCTATTCATCAAAGCTAATTGCATTTCGTATTCAAAATCAGAAACAGCCCTTAATCCTCTTATTATTGCAGAGGCTGATTTTTTTTGAGCAAAATCTATTAATAATCCAGAAAAAGCTTCGACTTTAACCCTATCACTCTCTGAAAGTTCTTTTACTGCTTCTTTTACTAAAAAAATTCTTTCTTCAACAGAAAAAAGAGGTGTTTTCTGTGGATTTTCTCCTACAGCAACTATTACTAAATCAAACAATTTCAGAGCTCTTTTTATTATATCTAAATGTCCGTTGGTAATAGGATCAAAAGTTCCGGGATAAATACCTATTTTTTTATTCTTCCCCACTATTCTTACCTTTAACAAGATTAATAAAAAATAGTTTAATTCTGGATTTCCCTTCTATTTTACCCAATCCCAGTAGCCCTTCTAAAATTTCTATATAGTTTGTATCGGGACCACTAACTGTTCTAAAAATAAAAGCTAATTCTTGCACACTTCTTTGCTTAAACTTCTCATATCTATAAAGCCCCCATAATAGTTTGAAAAAGATATAATCATTTTTTTGATAGTATTCCCATAACTTCAAAAAGGCACTATAATTTCTTTCCAATCCTTCATCATAAAAAGGTAAAATTGCTGGAAAATAGTAAAATTGAGTACTATGGTTGTTCTCGTACCCATATACTAAAGGCCAAATACGATATTCTTTTTGTAAAAGCTTATTAGTTTGTTCAGTATATCTATATTTTGAGAAAATCATAAATCTATGTTCTCTTTCATCAAATCTCAATTTTTTTTGAGTTAGATGATCTTCTTTATAAAAATACAAAGGCCAGATGAAGAAATAATCAAAACTTCCATTTTTTTTCACATACCCATAAAAGGGCCAGTATCTTCTTCCTTCAATTCCTTCTCCTTCTATTTTTCTATAAAAGGGCCAGGGTGCATCCAGCTGGTGGTAATTATAGGTTTTTGCATAAACTTTTTGAAAAAAGGGCCAGAGAATAATTTTTTTGTTATAACTGTCTGTATCCTCTTTAATGTAAAAGGGGAACACTATTAATTTATCCGAATAATCACCCTCAAAATCTTTAAAGCGATTTCTGATATAAAAAGGCCAAAGAAAAAATTCTCTTTCTGTATCACCTTCCTTAAAATGGCCAAAAAAGGGCCATATTTTAAACCCACTATACTCAGAAGAATCGGACTTTTTTTTATCTTTAACAGTTCTTATAAAGGGCCAGAGATAGTTAGAAGCTATATGGTCTTTATATTCAATCTTGCTATAAATAGGCCAGAGAACAAAAGTTATCTCCTTTTTACCAAATCTATTTTTAAATTTTCCATAGATAGGAAAAAGACCTCCGTAGGTTTCATTTTGAGCCGTTTCTCCCCAGAAAATAGGGAAAAAATCAAAGTGTTTATTTTCTTTTCTTTCTTCTGGAGTTTTAACCCAAGTTTTATTGATTAAAGGAATGATTTTTAAAGATGTAGTTTCATTGTCTGATCTGTAAACTCCTAAGGGTGAAAGAAAATAACTTCTTTTCTCTTTATGATTTTTTACAGAAGAATAAAATGGTCTGAAAGATGTGCCATTTTCTTCAGGATATGAATATTTATAAAAAAATGGTCCAGCAATTTCTAATCTTTTAATTTTATTAACTTTATTCTTACTATAAACTACAAAAGGCCAAAGGTTAATACGTTTTTCAAAACTATCTTCATAAGAAAATAGGCAAGACACAGAAAATAACAGAAATACCAAGCTACAAATGAAAAAAAGTATTAGATTAGTAAATTTGTGCATCAAAAATTATATTATATTTTATAGTAGAATTAAAGTCAATATACTATTTTAAATCTGTGGTTTCAAATTCTAAGTTTAAAAAGGTTTAAATTTGAAAACACACAAAAGGTTTAAAATTCTTGACTTATTTTAATTTGATTCATATAATAAAATTTTAAAAATTTTTGAAGAAATAAAACATGATAATAAAGTTTAATTTACTGCCTAAAAAAGAGCCAGTAAAACTTGAAGAAGTAAAGAAAAAATATGTCTTCTTAAGAACTTTCTTGATTGTTTTTATAGTTGTTATTACTACCATTGTGGTAGAAGGATTTCGTTTAGGATATACTTTAAAAAGTTTAAAAGAGGAAAAGATAAAAAAAGAAAAAAAACTTGCTGAATACAAAAAAATTGCTCAAAAAGTAAAATTTTTAGAAAAAGAAACAGAAGAAATAAAAAAGCGCATTTCAACTATTATTAATCTCAAAAAAAGTCAAGGAAGGGGGCTTCAGAAATTAGAAGTTTTATTAGAAAATATAGGCAGAAATAAAATTGTTTTAACTGAACTTTCAATAGAGCCCTCTAAAGCAGAGATGAATGGTGTAAGTTCTGATTTAAAAAATATAGCTAATTATTTAAAAAATCTGGAAAATCGGAGAGATATAATAAAAGAGGTGTCGTTAAGAAAAACAGAAAAAAAAGAGGTATATATAGAATTTAAAGCAGGAGTATTGTTTTAAAATATGAAAGCTCTGCTAGAAAAACTTCAAACTTGGGAAGAAACTGCTACTAAAAGAGAAAAGTTTTTAATCGTTTTTGTTTCTGTGTTAGTACCTCTTTTTTTATTTTATCAATTTTACTATGTTCAGGCTAAAGAAAAAATAAACATTTTAAGAGAAGATGTCAAAAAATTGGACTTAGAAATTAAAAAATATGAAAACTCAGTAAAGAAAATAAAAGTTTTAGAAGTTCAGATGAAACAGAGACGAGAATTTTTAAACAGAATAAAAAAAATTCTTCCCTCTGAAAAAGAAATTCCTGATATTCTGAGACAAATTTCTGACCTTGCTAAGGAGAACAATTTGGAGATAATCACTTTTGAACCAGGTAAGGAAAAACCTCAAGATTACTATAATATAATTCCTCTTAAAATGGAGATTGAAGGTAGATTTAGCAATATTGTTAATTTTTTAAATTCTATAGAAAGTCTTCAAAGATTGGTGGTATTAAATGATATCAAATTTCAGATTAAAAATAATCAGCTAAATGCTATGGCTACCTTTCATACCTTTAAATATACGGGAGTTCCTTTAAAAAAGAAAGAAACTAAAAAAGGAAAAAAAAGATAAATGAAGCGTATTACAATAGTTTTATTATTTGTATTGTTGGGAGTTATTGGTTGTTCACATAAAGAAGAAAATAAGATAACAACTAAAGGTTTTACTAAAAAAGCCGAAAAAGAAGATATAGAGCTAAAAAAATGGATAAAGGCATTAGAAGAAAAACCTTATAAAATTAACATACAAAAGCTTAAAAATCCATTTGTATCTCCCGAAATTTTAAAATTAGTAACAGCAAGAAAAGAAAAAATACCTTTAGAATTAGTAGGTATTTTAGAAAAAAACGGTGAAAGAATTGCCTTACTCCAAGATAATACCAAAAAAGGTTATATAGTTAAAACTGGTAATAGGATAGGTAATATTGCGATATTGGAAATAGGTTTAGACTATGTATTAATTGAGGAAGAAGAAATAAATATTTATGGAGAAAAAGAAAAGAATAAAAGAATTTTATACCTTAAAAAGGAGTAAACCAAGATGAAAATAAAAATAAGGTTAATCATGATTGTTGGGTTGTTATTTTTCTTATCTCTATTCAAATTTAATTGTTTTGCTGCAGAAAAAATTTATTTAGAAGATGTGATATTCTTACAAGATCCTGGAAATAGATTAATTTTTGAGTTTAGTAACAAACCAAAATATGAAATATCTAAAAAAGAAAACAAACTAAAATTAATTTTCTATAATGTAGTTCCTAAAAGTTCTATCTGGATGAGGAACTTACCTAAGGAGATATTTAGAGAAATTGATGCTTCTTATGAAAAAGATAAGCTATGCTTAGAATTTAGTTTAACTAAACCTTTTTATTTTCAGTTATCCCCTTTTGCTAACAAGATAATAGTAAATCTCCTTTGGGAAAAGCCTGAAAAGCCAGTAAAAGTAGTTATAAAAAAAGACAAAATTGACTACTTAGAGAAAAAGCCTTTATCCGATATACAATCTTCATTGCCTGAAGGGGCAAAATTTCCTGAATATGAAGTATATCTGGGAGCTTACCGAATGAAAATGCCTTTAATTTCCAAAAAGTATAAAGGTATACCTGTTACTGTAGATTTTCAGGAAGCAGATATTCATGCAGTTTTGAGATTCTTAGCAGAGGTAGGTGGAATTAATATAATTGCAAGTGAACAGGTAAAAGGCCTTATTACATTAAAAGCAAATCAAGTCCCTTGGGATTTATTGTTGGATGTTGTTCTTGCAAATAAAGGTCTTGCTAAAATTACCATAGGCAATGTAATAAGAATTGGAACTTTAGAAGAGATTAAAAAAGAAGCAGAGCTTTATAGAGATTATATGAGAGCTCTTGGTGAAAGCACAGAAGGAATAAGAAGAGAAATAGAAAATCAAAGGGATATATTAAGGGCTATACAAGAAACTGAAGAGATGACCAATCGGCTTATAACTAAAACCTTTGAACTTAAATACATTAGAGCAAGCAAAGTGGTAGACTTAATGAAAAATCAGAGGATTTCGGAAAAGCTTGCAGAGATTTTAAAAGATCCTAATAAAATTACTTTTGATCCTTTGACAAATATACTTATTGTAAAAGCTACACCCAAAGTGCTTGAAGAGATAGAAAGGATTATAAAAAAGATAGATAAACCAAGACCTCAGTTTTTAATAGAGGCAAGAATTGTAGAAATAAGTGACACTTATGTCCATAAACTTGGAGTAAAATGGGGAGGAGCCACCTGGAGAGCAACTGAGCACAGTATATGGGGAATATCTCCTAATCCCTCTTCTACTACAGGTGATATTGGTTTTACCTATCCAGGAGGGGGATTTACTTCCTCCAATGCGACGACTATTTCACTCCCAACACCTACTATTGTTGATTTAGGTGCTACCGCTACCCAGAACACCAATCCAAGTGCTTTAGGAATAGTTTTGGGTTATTTTGGTAAAAATGCTGCTTTATTAGATTTTCAACTTTCTGCCCTTGAAGAAAAAGGAGTTGGGAGAATTCTATCTAGACCAAAAATACTTACCTTAGATAGAGAAACAGCTACTATTCAACAGGGTTATAGAATTCCTTACTTAAGTTATGCTGCTGAGATTACTCAAGCAACAGTAAATTTTGTAGACGCAGGATTAAAATTTGAAGTTACACCTTCTTTAACTCCTGAGGGAAAAATTCTTTTAGATATAATGATAGAAAGATCTTATCCAGATTGGTCTCATACTGTAGCAGGACAACCAACTATAATAACTAATAATATACAAACTTCAGCCCTTGTTGAAAACGGAGAAACTCTTGTTATAGGAGGAATCAAAATTACCGATATTACAGAAAGCTTGGGCAAGGTCCCAGGCTTGGGAAATATTCCAGGGATTGGAGAAGCTTTCAAAAGAAAAGGCAAAAATCTTACAAATTCAGAACTTATGATTTTTATCACTCCTAAAATAGCATATATTCCTATTGCCGGACTTGATTACTAATTTCAAGCTTATATATCTTTTTAGAGTTTTTCAATGAAAATTTCAGAAGTTATTGTTATTGGTGGTGGGCTTGCAGGCTCCGAAGCTTCCTGGCAGATTGCTCAAAGAGGGATAAAGGTGAAACTTTATGAAATGCGTCCCTCTAAAATGACCCCTGCTCATAAAACAGATAAATTAGCAGAACTGGTTTGTTCTAATTCTCTTCGGTCAAAAGAGCTTTCTAAAGCAGTGGGGTTACTAAAAGAAGAGTTGAAAATGCTTAGGTCTTTAATAATGGAAGCAGCTATAAACTGCGAAATAGAAGGAGGGAAAGCCCTTGTAGTTGACAGAGAGTGTTTTGCTAATTACATTACTCAAAAAATTTTACAACATCCTTTAATTGAACTCAAAAGAGAAGAAATTACCGAAATTCCTGAAAATAAAATTGTAATCGTAGCAACTGGTCCTCTTACTTCAGAAAACTTGTCAAAAACTCTTGCAAAGCTTATAGAGGTCCCCTATTTACACTTTTACGATGCTATTTCTCCCATTGTTTATGCTGATTCTATAAATTGGGAAAAGGTTTTTATTGCAGATAGATATAAAAAAGGGGAGGGAAGTTATATAAATTGCCCTTTAACAAAAGAGGAATACGAAAAATTCGTAGAAGAAATACTCAAAGCTGAAAAAGTTCCTCTACACCCTTTTGAAGATCCGAAGTATTTTGAGGGATGTTTACCTATTGAGGTTATGGCAGAAAGGGGTAAAGAAACTTTGCGTTATGGTCCCATGAAATCAACAGGACTTATAGATCCAAGAACAGGCAAAGAACCTTATGCAGTTGTTCAGCTCCGTCCAGAAAACAAGGAAAAAACACTTTATAACATGGTTGGATTTCAAACCAAGCTAAAATATAACGAACAAATAAGAATTTTTAGAATGATCCCAGGATTAGAAAAAGCAGAATTTGCACGCTTAGGGTCAATTCATAGAAACACCTTTGTTAATGCTCCTCTGGTTTTAAAACCTACTCTCCAACTTAAAAATTTTCCTAATATTTTTCTTGCAGGACAAATTACAGGAGTTGAAGGATATGTGGAATCCACAGCTATGGGACTTATCGCAGGTATTAATGTAGAAAGACTGATAAAAGGGAAACCTTTTGCTATTCCTCCTAAGGAAACTGCTATTGGTGCTTTGATCAATTATCTTCAAACTGCAGACCCTAAACACTTTCAGCCTATGAATATAAACTGGGGACTATTCCCACAACTTGAAAAAAAAGTTTCAAAAAAAATAAAATACATCAAATTAGCAGAAAGAGCTTTAAAGGTTTTAGAAAGCTGGATTAAAGAAAATTCAATTATTGAGTAAAAGGTCCACTTATATAACCTTTAATCACAGGTATATTCAAATTTTTATCAACTTCTAACCATACTACATTATCCTCAATTTTAACAACTTTTCCTACCACTCCACCTGCAGTAAAAACTTTCTGTCCAATTCTCAATTCAGAAAGAAATTTTTGATGTTCTTTCATTTTTTTCTGTTGAGGTCTAATTAAAAGAAGGTAAAAAATGACAAAAATTAATATCAAAGGTAATAAAGTAAAAAGAAAACCAATAAGTCCTCCTCCTTGAGAAGCTTGTCCTTGTTGAGGAGGTGTTCCCATAGCAAAAGCAGAGGTTACTAAGAAATTAAACCAATCCATAAAGCCCTCCTAATTTGAGTTTAAGTAAATTTGAGCTATCTTTTCTCTCAAGTCTTCCAAAGTCTCATTTTTAATAGCATTTTTAATATGTTTCATTAGTTTAGCATAATAAAACAAATTGTGAAGAGTTAGAAGAAAATAAACCAAAAGTTCTTTAGCATGAAAAAGATGTCTCAAATAACCACGAGAATAGTTTCTACAGGTATAACAGTCACATTCCGGATCAAGCGGTAAAGTATCATATTTAAAAGAAGAATTTTTGATAGAAAGAGGGCCCATTGAAGTAAAAACAGTTCCTCTTCTTGCATTTCTTGTAGGTAAAACACAGTCAAACATGTCCACTCCCCTCATAACTGCATCTATTATATCTAAAGGAGTTCCTATTCCCATCACATACCTTGGTTTATCATAAGGCATATATTCTACACTTATTTCTATCATTTGATTCCTTATTTCTAAAGGTTCTCCTACTGAAAGACCACCTATAGCATATCCTTCAAATTCTAAAGAGGTAATAAATTTAGCACTGCTTTTTCTCAAATCTTTATACATTCCGCCCTGAATTATTCCAAAAACTGCCTGTTTATCATTTTTGTGCCTCTGCCAGTATTCTAAGGATTCAACAGCCCATCTGTGGGTAAGATTTGTTAGTGTTTCAGTTTCTTCATAAGAGGAAGGGTAGGGAATGCATGTATCAAGAACCATCATAATATCTGAACCAAGCTTTTTCTGCACCTCCATAGTAGTTACAGGAGTAAAAAAATGTTCAGACCCATCTATATGAGATTTAAATAATATTCCTTCTTCAGTAATTTTTCTAAATTGAGAAAGACTATAAACTTGAAAACCTCCGCTATCTGTAAGTATGAGGTTTTTCCAGTTCATAAATTTATGAATTCCTCCAAGTGTATAAACCACATCTACTCCCGGTCTTAAATAAAGGTGATAGGTATTGGAAAGAATTATGCTGTAACCTAAGGAAGACACAATCTCAGGTGGCATAGTTTTGATTGTTCCCTGAGTTCCAACAGGCATAAAAACAGGAGTTTCAATAACACCTCTATGAGTGATAATTTTTCCTATTCGGGCTGAATTTTTCTTGCTCTGATAAAAAATTTGAAACTTAAACATAATTTTGAATTTTTTCACATGCTTCAAGAAAGTTAGGTCTCATTTTTTCTAAAATTTCCTCAGAAACACAAAAAGACAATCTTATGTGATTTGAGCTTCCAAAAGTTCTTCCTGGAACCGCAAGAATAAGTTTTTCTTTAAGAATTTCGCAGAACTTAAGGTCTTCTATAGGTATTCTTGGGAAAATAAAAAAACCACCTTTTGGTTTGATAAAAGAAATTCCTGCTTCATTTAGAATATTACAAATTATATCTCTTCTTTTTTGGTAAACATCTACATTAACTTTGGAAAATGCACAATTTGCAACAACCCTTTGAGCTAAAGCTGGAGCATTAACAAAACCGAGAATACGATTACATATAGTTAACCCTTCAAGAATAAAATTTTTATTTTCAATTTCTGGATGAACTGCAATAAATCCTATTCTTTCTCCTGCTAAGGAAAGTTCCTTAGAGAAACTGTACGCAATAATACTGTTATTATAGAATTGAAAAATAGAAGGAACTTTTTCATTATCAAAGGCAAGATTTCGATATGGCTCATCAGAAACAAGATAAATTGGCCTTCCCAATTTTTGACTCTTCTTTATAAGAAGATCACAAAGTTCCTTTATTTCTTCTTCTGAATATATTTGCCCTGTAGGATTGTTTGGAGAATTTATTAAAAAAATTTTGGTTTTTGAAGTAATTGCATTTTCTATTTTATCCATATCCAAGCTAAAATCTTCCTTTGTAGGCACTGGTTTAGGGATACCCTGGTGATTTTCTGCATAAAAGAAGTATTCTACAAAATAAGGAGATGGAAAAAGAACTTCTTCTCCAGGATTTAAAAGGGTTTTGAAAATTACATTTAAAGCACCAGCTGCTCCACAGGTCATTATAATTTCTTCAAAATTTACTTTAACTCCTTGTTCTTGTGTTATTTTTTTTGCCATTACTTCTCTGACAAGTGGAAAACCTGTATTTGGCATGTAACGGTGATAGGAAGGATCATAATTTTTAACAATATTCTCAAGAGTTTCTTTAACTTCCTTAGGCGGTGGTAAATCGGGATTTCCCAAACTTAAATCAAAAACTTTGTCCTGTCCAAATTTCTTTTTAAGTTCCAAACCTTCCTCAAACATCCTTCTTATCCAGGAACTTTTATCTATATACATTTTCACCTGATCAGACATATACATTTTTATTTCCTCCTTCTGAGGATTGGAATTATTTCAATTTACCACATTAAAAAAGTATAAACAATATATTGACAAAATTTTAATATTATGGATAATTAATAAAACTAAAAAATAAAAAATTTTAAATTGGGAGGTGAAGTATGAAACAAATTTTAAAAAGTATTATTTTAATGTGTTTAGTAATATTATTTTCTACTTCTTTAGCAAAGGCTCATTTTTTGGTTCTTATACCCGATTCAGATAATGTAGAAAGCAGTAAAAGAGAAGTAAAAATAGAAACAAGGTTTACCCATCCTATGGAAGGTGGACCAAATATGGTCTTCAAAATTTTAGACAGTGGTGCTTTAGTAAGAGGTAAAAAAATTGAGCTTGAATGGAAAAAGAGGTTGATTCCTTCCATGAAGGGAAGTTCTAAAAAGGTTCCTATGTATTTAACCATTTTAAAAATTACCAAACCTGGGGTTTATCAAGTGTATGTAGATCCTGAACCTTATTTTGAACCTTCAGAAGAAAAGTATATTAAACAAATCACCAAGGTTTTGATTCAGGCATTTGGACTGGAAGAGGGTTGGGATACCCCAATAGGACTTAAAGCTGAAATCATTCCCTTAGTTAAACCTTTTGCTATATGGGAGGGAAATACCTTTAAAGGGCAGGTTTTAATTAATGAAAAACCTGCAAGAAATATAGAAGTAGAAGTGGAGTATCTAAATACCAAAAATATAAAAGCTCCTTATGAATCTTTTATTACTCAAGTTGTGAAAACTGATGAAAATGGCTATTTTGAATATACCATTCCTTGGGCTGGATGGTGGGGATTTTCTGCTCTTGGAGACGGAGGGGCTATTAAAGGTCCAAATGGAAAAGAGTATCCTTTAGAACTTGATGCAGTCATATGGGTAAAAGCCTATCCTAAACCAAAGGAGGTAAAGTAAAATGCATATTTCAGAGGGGGTTCTTTCCCCTCCTGTTTTAATAACAGGAGCAGCTCTTACAGGAGTAGGGCTTGTCTTGGGGTTAAAAACTTTAAAAGCTGAAAAAATCCCAGAAGTAGCAGTTCTTTCAAGCACTTTTTTTGTAGCATCTTTAATTCATATTCCAATAGGGCCAAGTTCTGCTCATCTTGTTTTAAATGGTTTAGTGGGCTTACTTCTTGGATGGTCAGCCTTTCCTGCAATATTTTTAGGACTTTTGCTTCAGGCACTGATATTTCAATTTGGAGGACTTACTACCTTAGGAGTAAACACCTTTGCCATGGCTTTTCCTCCTGTAGTTTTGAGTTATATCCTTAGAAGATTTCTTAAAAAAGATAAATATTCTTTAACTTTTACAGTAAGTTTTTTGGTAGGGTTTTTATCTATAATTTTTTCAGCAATTTTAATAGGAATTGCTCTTTATTTTACAGAAAAAAGTTTTACTCCTGTTATCATAACTTTGTTAGGGGCTCATTTTCCTATTGCTATTGTAGAGGGATTTATTACAAGTTTTATCATGCTCTATTTACTAAAAGTAAAACCGGAGGTAGTATTATGAGGTTTTTAATAATTTTTTTTATATTATTCTTGTTTCTTTTTACAGACATAGGTTTTTCTCATAAAATAAATACTTTTGCCTATAGAGAAGGGAACCGAATAATAGGTGAGGCATACTTTGCAGATGGTTCTCCGTGTATAAAATGTAGAGTAGAGCTTTATAATAAAGAAGGTAATAAGATTTTTCAGACAATAACAGATGAAAAAGGAAGGTATAGTTTTGTTTTAAAAGAAAAAGGATCTCTTAAAATTAAAGTAATTGCTGGAGAAGGGCATCTTGCTGAATTTGAGTTAGAAGGGATAAAAGAACCTGAAAGTGAATCTAAATTGTCTAAAACCTCCAAAGAAAAGAAAGTTTCTAAAGCACCAAAAAAGAGTTATACTAATAAACTCTCTCAAAGTTTTGAGGTGGTTTCAAACATAGATAAAAAAGAGATAAAAAAATTGGTAAAAGAAGCTGTGAAAGAAGAGACAGAAGGGATAAAAAATTTGTTGATAGAAATTAAAAAAGACATGGATAAAGTAAGATTACATGATATTATAGGAGGAATAGGTTATATTTTCGGTATTTGGGGTATTATTATACTTTTGAAATATAAAAAGAGATATTAACATCTTAAATGCATCTTGAAGTTTTTGCAGAAGGAAATTCTTTTTTTCATTCTCTTGATCCAAGGGTAAAAATATTAGTTTTTATCCCCTTTGCTATACTTTGTGCTATTTCTAAAGGCATTATAATTCCTCTTCTTTATTTTATGCTTTCGCTTATTTTTATTTTAATAGCTAAACCTAATTTAAAAGTTTTTTTAAACCGTTTAGCAGGGGCAAATTTTTTTATTCTTTTTATATGGATATTTATTCCTCTAAGTTACAAAAGCAATCCCTATATTAGTTTGGGATTTTTAAAATTAAGTTATAAAGGGTTGGAGTATGCTTTATCTATTACCTTAAAATGTAATGCTATCATTTTTGCAACAATTGCACTTCTTTCCACTTCCACCATTTTTTCCCTTGCTCACGCAATGCTACATTTGAAATTTCCTTCTAAGCTTGTAACTATATTTTTTCTTTTTTACAGATACATAACTGTGATGCATGAAGAATACATCAAAATAAAAAGAGCAGTTCTTGCCCGAGGATTTAAACCAGGGACAAACCTTCATACTTACAGGACTTATGCCTATATCGTGGGTGCCTTACTGATAAAAAGCTTTGAAAGGTCAGAGGAAATTTACAAAGCCATGCTTGCAAGAGGTTTTAAAGGTTTTTTTCCTTTATTTGAACATTTTAAGCTAAAAAAATTAGATGTAGCTTTTGCTATTTTTGCAAATTTTATTGTAATATCTATTTATCTCTTAGGGATATATAAATAAAATATGGAAAAAACTCTAATTAAACTTGAAAACATTAGCTTTGGATACAATTCTTTTCCAGTTCTGAAAAATATAAATTTTGAATTAAAATTTGGAGAAAAAGTAGGACTTATAGGTCCTAATGGATCAGGGAAAACAACCTTTCTTTACATTATAATGGGTTTTTTAAAACCTGTTTCAGGAAAAGTTTTTATTTTTGGAAGAGAAAGAAAAAAAGACAAAGATTTTTTAGAAGTTAGACAAAAATTAGGACTTTTATTTCAGGATTCAGATTCTCAACTTTTTTGTCCAACTGTCAAAGAAGACATAGCATTTGGTCCTTTAAATCTTGGGAAGAGCAGAAACGAAGCAAAAGAAATTGTTAAAAATATAGCAAAGGTATTTAATATTGAACATTTACTTGATCGCCCGATATATAAACTTTCAGGAGGAGAAAAAAAGATTGTTGCTTTGGCAACAGTTTTTGCTATGAACCCAGTTTGTTACCTTTTAGATGAGCCTTCCTCCGGTCTTGATGAAGACACAAGAAATAAACTTATAAAATTTTTAAAAAATCACGTAAAAACATGTCTTATAGTGTCTCACGATAGAAAATTTTTGAAAGAAACTGTAAATAAGATATACATTCTAAAAAACAAAAAAGTTTCTCTTTATCAAGTTTTTTAAAAATCTTTTTAATTTTTAAAAATACCTAAAAATTGTAACCACATAAAAAATTGTTCTTGACTTCGTATCTATTTTTTATTATTTAAAAAATTAGATATGACAAAATTTAAAAATTTTTATCCTTTTTTAGGTATTTTAACTTTGAGTATTTTTCTAATTCTTATTTCTTTTGCTTTTCCCAATATAATTGAACAAACTAACAAATCTACTTTTTGTATAAAGTGTCATATGATGAAATCTCAATATTTTAGCCAAATAAAAAGGGGGATTGCATAATAATTTAAAGTGTGTGGAATGTCATCTTCCATATGACTGTAAAATTCATTTTTATGCAAAAAAAATAATGGATGGCACAAAAGATACCATAGTTTTTTATACAGGACTAACTCCTGAAAGAATTCATGCTTCATCTAAAATTAAAGAAGCTATTCAAAAAAATTGTATAAGATGTCATTATCGTATGGGTTCCAAGATAAAAGTAATAGAGAGGAACTGTTGGGCTTGTCATAGAAAAATAAAACACCAGTATGCAGGATTAATAGAAACCCTGTAAATGGGAAGGGTTAACATGATAGTAAACAGTGTAAACAAGTTATTTTTAATTATCAGTTTGTTAATACCTATTTTACTTTCTTGGTAATGTAAACCAAAAGAACCTAAAGAATTTAAGACAGTATCTCTGGCAGAAAATGAAATAAATCCAGAGACATAGAGAAAGATTTATCCTATTCATTGTCAACTACTACTTCCTAACGGAAGGAATTTGTAGTTGATGCTGACAAGTAGCACCGCTACATTGGGACAGTTGACAGCGTCCTACCGGAAGGGACATGTGACTCCCGGGCCTAACTTCTCCCCTTTGAAGAGAAGTTTTATAAAAAATTTAAGAGTTTATTTAAAGATAAATAATTTCTAACATCCCCTTTCAGCAGACGACCTTCCCGGCCGCCGCCAATCTTAGGTGTTAGATTGAAAAATTTATAAAAAGTCTTAAAATTCAAAAGAAGTAAAAAACCAATTTAGGAGATGAAAAAGATAGAAAGTTTAGACATATTAACCAAACTTGATGCTGAAAATATAAAAAATTATGTATTTTGTTAACCTCCTTTTAGAACAAAAATGTATCAAAAATTAAAAAAGAAATTAAAAAAGAAGGAAATTGAAGAGCTTAAAAATTTTCCGAACATTTCACAGATTAAACATTTAAAAACTTATCCTGTAGCGGATTATAGATTATAAGTAACTTTTTAATGTAAATTGGGAAAAGAAAGAGATACACATCTTAAAAGTTGGACACAGAAAAGAAGTTTATTAAACTATTACCTAACAACCCATTTCAGCGGATCGGCGAGACTGCCGGTCGATGAGTTTGGGCATTATACCTAAAAAAGAAGGAGAAAATGGAATGGAACAAGTACTTAAAAACTTAACATTAGATTTTTTGGACAAGGAAAACATAAAGTATCACCTGAAGAATTTTTTAAAATTGAAAACGGATTTCTATTGGATGTTAGGTCAAAAGAAGAAGCAGCTTCTATTTCGATAAAAATGGAAGTTCATCCTAATATAG
>JACDNX010000008.1 GCA_017656385.1 Thermodesulfobacterium sp.
TTGTAAATAATATGAGCTTCTCCATACCAAGTATAAGCATCACCTTTCTTATACTTTCCAGAAGCGGTTTCATAAAGATGAGTATCATCAAAATACATGTACCCAGCTTCAGCACCGATAATATATTTTTGCTTGAATGTTTTTTCAAAGGAAAAATCAACTGCATATGCTTCTCTTGTAAGCGAAGATATTCCATAAGTAGATTTATCAATATGCTCAAGGTGTTTTTCACGATGGTATCCTATTCCAAATGTCATAGTATCCATTTTTCCTAAATAGGTTTGATTAACTCTTTGAGAGGGATTAAAAACCGTTTTTTCAGATTTAAATCCCCAGAAGGTAGGAGTAAATTCAAGTCTAATGTCATATTCAAAACTTTTTTTATCTTCGGGTGGAGAAACAGTTGCTACATCTCCAAATCCACCATTAAGAGACCAAACCTTGGTGCTATTAGATTTATCTTCATTAAATATTCCTACATAATATTTAAACAAACCATCTTTAAAAGAACCAGCTATAACCATTCCAACATCAGTTCTTTTAAAAGGTTGAGAACTTTTCATTCCACCTGCATAAGGATTTACAGCTTTTAAAGCTTCTTTAAATTGATTAGGAAGAAAATAATTTCCATCACTTGACATAACAGGACTGTTGTGACGAGCAACAAAGTTGTGCCTGCTAAAAGGAACCCTTATTTTCCCAACTTTTACTATAAATTCAGGACGAAAATTAAACTGAACATCTCCTTCCCATAATTTAGCTTGATAGTCATTGTTTTCATTTGCATCAATAAAAGTATAAAAACTTATTAAATTGTTTAGCTGTCCCTTTATTCCAAATCTATATTTATAAATTTCAAAGTAATTAGTTCTGTAATCAAAATTAGCACGAGCTGGATATCCCGCAGGTTTCCATCTGTTATCCTCATCTTTATTTATATAAAATACTCTTATTTGAGCTTGTATATTTGCAAAGGTATCTTCATCAATTTTGACTTGAAAGGCTCTTGAATTGAGAGGAAAAGAAAAGAATAAAAAACTTATTAATCCAAGAACGAACCAAAACCTTAAATTCATTTTTACCTCCGGTATTCAGGGCAAAATTCTTTAAAAATTTAGAAAGTATTAATTAAAAAATTATCCAAATTAGTCAAACAATATATTTAGGGAAAAAAATAAATTTTGTGAGGAAAGTTTTGATTAATAAGAAATAGATGTAATTTTTTTAATTTTTGAGCACTTTTTCTTTAATTTTTAAATTTTGATTTTTAAAATCAGCTTAATATCTAAAGTTGTGATAAAAATAGAAATTTTATAAATTAGATTTTACTTTTTGAGGCTTTATATTATAATTAATTTTTCAAAATAGATTGAAAGGGGTAGATAAAATGTGTAAAGAGTGTGGATGCGGAATTATGGATGATTCAGATAAAAAGGCTGTAGAAGTTTTTGAAGATATTTTAAAGTATAATAAGTTTCAGGCAAGACATAATAAAGAACATTTTGAGGAGCACAAAATTTATGCCATAAATTTGATGAGTGCTCCTGGTTCAGGGAAAACCACACTTTTAGAAAAAACTTTGGATGGTTTAAAAGATAAATATCGTATAGGCGTAATAGAGGGCGATCTGGAAACCGAAAGAGATGCAGAAAGAATAAGACAAAAAGGAATCCCTGTATATCAGATTACCACAGGCAGTGCCTGCCATTTAGATGCAGCTTTAGTTCATAAAGCTATGCATCATCTTCCTTTAGATCAAATTGAAATTTTATTTGTAGAAAACATTGGCAATCTTGTTTGTCCAAGCAATTATGAGCTTGGTACACATTTAAATGTTACCCTTCTTTCTGTTCCTGAAGGTGAAGATAAGCCGGAGAAGTATCCGCTTATTTTTAAGGTATCAGATTTAGTATTAATTACTAAAATTGATTTGCTTCCCTACTTTGATTTCAATTTAGATAAGGTAAAGGAGGATATAAAAAAGATAAATCCAAAGTCTCATATAATAGCTCTTTCTGCAAAAACAGGAGAAGGTTTTGAGGACTGGCTTAACTTTATAGAAAATAAATTTAATGAATACCGTCAAAAACTAAGTTAAAAAGGAGATTTTATGAAAATTGATAAGCTTCTTCTTTCTCACGGTGGTGGAGGAGAGGAAACTTTTTTTCTTATTAAAGATTATATTTTAAAATATTTTTCTAATCCCATTCTCAATCAACTTGAGGATTCTGCGATATTAAATGATGGTTTTTCAGAATTAGCTTTTACCATAGATGGTTTTACAGTAAAACCTATTTTTTTCAAAGGTGGGAATATAGGTAAACTTGCTGTGACAGGCACTGTAAATGATCTTATTGTGGTAGGGGCAAAGCCTCTTTACTTAACAGTTAGTTTTATTATTGAGGAAGGATTTTTGATGGAAGATTTAGAGAAAATACTTAAAAGCATGAAAGAAGAAGCTGAAAAGAATAAAATTTTTATAGTAGCAGGGGATACAAAAATAGTTCCCAAGGGAGAAGTTGATGGAATATTCATTACTACATCAGGAATAGGGAAAATTGTTTATAATGGTCTTTCTTGCCAGAATTTGAAACCAGGAGATGTAATAATTGTTTCGGGTTCAATTGGAGACCATGGAGCATGTATTTTGGCAGAAAGAGAGGGAATAAAGCTTGATATAGAATTGAAAAGTGATTGTGAAAGTCTTTTACCTTTGGCAGAGGCTCTTTTTAATGCAGATATAGAAATACATGCTATGAGAGATCCAACAAGAGGAGGGCTTGCAGCTACTCTTTACGAATGGGCTCACAGTTCTCAGGTAAATATTATGGTTGAAGAAGCCTTTATTCCTGTAAAACCTCAGGTAAAGACCTTTTGCGAAGCACTTGGTTTTGAACCCTATCATCTTCCCTGTGAAGGAAGACTAGTTCTTGTAGTTCCAGAGAAATTTGGAGAGAAAGCTTTAAAAATTTTGAGAAATCATCCTTCAGGGGAGTCTGCTCAAATTATAGGAAGGGTTTTAGAAAAAGATTCTTCTCCTCAGGTTACTTTAAAAACCCTTTATGGCACAGAGCGTATTCTTGAAAATACCTCAGGTGAGCTTTTTCCAAGAATATGCTGAAATGCACGAATACTTTATTGTCCAAAATATACTCAGAACAGTAGAAGATTTAGTTAAAGATTATCCTGGTAAAAAGGTCACTAAAGCGGTATTTCTTATAGGAAAATTTTCAGGTGTTGAACCAGAACTATTAAAAACAGCTTTGGAATTTTTTAAAAAGGGAAGTCCTCTTGAAGATGCAGAAATAGTTTTGGAACTGGAAGATTTGAAAATAAAGTGTCTTGATTGTGGAAAAGAGGCTACTAAAGAAAAATGGGATATAACCTGTCCTTTTTGTGGATCTTTTAACACGAAGGTAGTATCAGGAGAAGAAATGTTTCTTAAAACCTTGGAGTTAGAAGAAGAATAAGTGAAAATTTAAGTGCTGTTTTTAAGTTCAGGCTCAATTCCCCATTCTTTAAGTTGAGCTAAAACTTCATTTAAAAGTTTATTATAATTTTTTTCTACAATTTCTGTAAGTCCAATTTTGAATTCTAAGGATTGGGGCTCAATTCCAATGATAACTATTTCTTCTGGATACTTATCTCTTAGTTTAGCAAGGTTTAAAATATCAGAGAAACTTAACTCATGAATAGAAAGTTTTTCTATTATCTGAGGAGGGATTTCTTCACCTTTAAATTTATAAATTGTTCCTGGAGGTTTACCTCCTGAAATAGCATCTATAACGAGGAGCTTTTTAGCAGATTCAATATAGGGTAAGAGGGAGAAACTTCCTACTCCACCGTCAACTAATTCTACATTTTCAGGAAAATTATATCGAGCTTCTAAATCTTGAATTATCTTAACTCCTACCCCTTCATCAGAAAGAAGTAAATTTCCTATTCCTAAAATTATAATTTTGTTTTCAGACATTTTATCCCTCTATCCCGTATTTTTTTAATTTTCTCCATAGAGAAACTCTGTCTATACCAAGAATTTCTGCAGCCAAACTTTTATTCCCTCCTACCTCTTTTAAAACCCATAAGATATATTCTTTTTCTTGTTCTTCAAGTGTGGGATATCTACCTTCTTTTTTTCTAAAAGTTTTAATTTTAATAAATTGCAGATCTTCCGGGAGATGACCAGGTTCCAGAGTATCGCCAGTGGCTAAAGCTACCCCCCTTTCTATAATATTTTCCAGTTCTCTTATATTTCCGGGATAATCATAATTCATAAGTATTTCTAAAGCCAGAGGGGATATTTCCTTTACTTCTTTTTTCATTAAAGAGGAATATTTTTTTAAAAAATAATAAGCTAAAAGAGGTATATCTTCTTTTCTTTCTGCAAGGGAAGGGAGTTCAAAGGAAACTACACAAAGCCTATAGTAAAGATCTTCTCTAAATTTACCTTCTTTAATAAGGCTTTTTAAATCTTTATTGGTAGCTGCAATAAAGCGGACATCAACCTTTATTGGAGTTGTGCCTCCTAATCTTAGAAATTCTTTTTCTTGTATAACTCGAAGCAGTTTTGCCTGCATAGAAGGGCTCATTTCGGTGATTTCATCTAAAAATAGGGTTCCCCTATTAGCTACTTCAATAAGTCCCTTTTTAGTAGCCTCAGCTCCTGTAAAAGCGCCTTTTTCATGTCCAAAAAGTTCGTTAGCCAACAATTCCTCGTTAAAAACCCCGCAATTTATAGCTACAAAAGGACCGTTATTTCTAAGACTGTTATAATGAATATAACGAGCAAGGAGCTCCTTTCCTGTGCCAGATTCACCTGTAATGATTACATTACAATCTGTAGGAGCAATTTGTTTGGCAGTTTCTAAAATTTTTTGCATTTTGGGATTTTGAGTAATGATAATTACTGGTTTCCTTCCCGTTTCCATTAGATGTCTAAGCCTGTGAATCTCTTTTTTAAGTCTCACCTTTTCAAGAGCTTCCTTTACCAATTTTTTAACATCTTCTAATTTAAAAGGTTTGGGAAGATAATAAAATGCTCCTTTTTTCATGGATTCTATCGCAGAAGAAATGGTGGCATAGGCAGTAATAATTATTACTTCTGTATCTGGGGAAACCTTTTTACATTTTTCCAGTATTTCAATACCATCAACCTTTTCAAGTTTAAGATCTGTAAGAACCAAATCAAAATTATTCTCCTGTAAGAGTTTTAAAGCATTGGTCCCACTTGTGGTAGCAATAACCTCATATCCTTCTTTTTTTAAAATATATTCAAGATTTCTTAAAGTTACTTTTTCGTCTTCTACTATCAAGATTTTATAAGGTTCCATAAACTTCCTCCTTCCTAATCTCTTCTTTGGTATTTACTGGAAATTCTATATAAAAAGTGGTTCCTTTATTTACTTCGCTTTCCACCCAGATATTTCCTTTGTGTTCTTTAATGAGATTATATACAACAAAAAGTCCAATACCATGCCCTCCGGTTTTTTTAGTAGAGAAAAAAGGTTCAAAAATTCGTGAAAGGTAGTCCTTAGGAATACCTTCCCCATTATCTTTTACTATAATTTTTATTTTATCTTTTTCCTGAAAAGCCTTTATTTCTATTTCTCCCTCACCTTTTATAGCTTCCACTGCATTTTTGATAAGATTTATAAAAATTTGCTGGATCTGAGATTTATTTCCCCAGATTTCTATACTCTGCGGAACATCTAATTTCAAAGAAATTTTACTGGGAATATATCCCTTAAGTAAATGAATGGAATTACTTATGCAGGAATGTAAATTTACAAAAGACTTATCTTTAACCTTATAAAAATCTAATACCGAGTGAACAATATTTTTTGTTCTTTCTATTTCTTTTTCGATATCATTAAGAAGTTCCTTCTTGAAATTTGTATCAAGTTCTTCACTTTTGAGAAGCTCAATGCTTGTGGAAATATTGGATAAAGGGTTATTAATTTCATGGGCGATACTAAAAAGAAGTTTTCCTAAGGAAGAAATTTTTTCAGTTTCTAAAAGGGTAAAATAGGTTTTTTTAAAGGTATCTACAAAGTGCTGAAACTCGGGAGGGACAAGAGCTTTTCTGGGTTTTCCAGAGAGGATAATTTTTATTTCATTCTCTAAAGTATTTAAAGATTTGATCAACAATCTATGCCACAATAATAAACCAGCTAAGGCAAATAAACTTAAGAATAATCCAAAAAATAGAAAGAGATGTTTAACATATCTAATTTTGTTTATTAAGATAGTTTTTTCTTTTCTTTTTATAGATTCTGCAAATTTTAAAATTTTACTTCCATAGTATCTTATTTCTTTCTCTTTTACAGGATTTACAGGATTTAAAGTTTTTAATATATTTTCATAAGAAATAAAATATTTTTCTACTTTATCTACTGTTTCTTTGGTGTCAAAATTTATAAGTTGAGGTTTAAGCAGGATAAAGAGTTTCTTAGATTTTGAAAAATACTTTTTCAGATTTTCAAAATCAGTTGGATTATGATAGTGAAGATAGTTTTTTTCATATCTTCGCATTTCCAAAATATTTTCTAATAATTCAGAAACCTTCTCTCCATACTCCACTTTTTCTTCTAATTGGACACTAAATTGCCAAAATAAAAAAAAGATAAAAAGAATAAAAATTACAAAAGTTAGATAAGCAATAAATAACTGAAATTTTAAACTTAGTTTTTTAGACTTCATAGTTTCAAAATAATTCAATTTTTGCAAAATGCAACATTTTATTTTAAAGATTTTTCATTATTAATATCTATGTCATTAAAGCTTGTTGTATTTTGCAACAATTGTAAAAAAATACAAGACCAAGAAATTAGAATTTTCAAGGATTTTACAAAAGGAAACCTCAGGCATAAAATTTGTTTAATTTTTCATTCAGGATTAAGTAAGAATTTAAAATAAGAGAAAGGAGGAGGAAGATGAGTAGTAAAAACAAAAAAAGATTTTGGAAAAGAGTAGAGAATTATTTTACAGCAATAACGTTTGCAGAAGCAGGAGAATGGGATTTTGCTCTTAAAACTTTAGAGTCACCTAAAAACATTTTAGTAATTTGTCCAAGAAGGAGACTTTCAGAAAAGAGCATTAAATATCTTGAGAGTCTTTGTGAAAGAACTAAAGCAGGGCTTTTATTTGTAGGTAGATGTGAATCTCAGGTAGAAGTGATTAAGGAAGTTTTTCAAAATAAATCAATACCTATTAATTATTTGAGTTTATTTAATTTTTCTGAAAAGGATTTATTAAAGATAATAGAGGAATACAATATTCAACTTGTTTTTGTAGAATCTTTGGAAGTTCTTGGAAAGATAGCAGCTTTAAGAACAAAAGAGCCTATACATTTTATAGAAGAAGTTTTGGAAAAGGTTCACTGTCCTCTAATTTTGTTAGAACAAACATAGTCTCTAATTGATAAGAAGAAAACAGGGACAATTTTAAAAATAATAGGGGGTGGACTATGGAAAAAGCTATGGTAAAAAAACGGCCGCTTAAAAAGTTTTTAGTATTTGGTATTTTAAGTGTAACTCTTTATTATCTTTTAATAACTCATCAGGAATTAGTAAAAGAATTTTGCAGTAAAGGAAAATGGTATGCTTTTTTTCCTATTATTACTGCTTTTATTTTCTCTTTTGTGCATGGAAATTTTACTGATGCCTTCTGGTCTGTGTTAGGGATTGAGCCTAAGAAAAAAAGAAAGGAGGTGAAGTAAAATGGTAGAAGGAGTATTAAATAGTAGTTTTATAGATATAAATTTACTCAATGCACTCTATTTAATTTTTGTAGGATTTGTTGGTGGTTTGGTAAGTGGTTTTATAGGAAGTGGTGGGGCATTTATATTAACTCCGAGTATGATGAGCTTGGGAGTTCCGGGCTTAGTAGCTGTTGCAAGTAATATGTGTCATAAATTTCCTAAAGCTTTAGTTGGAGCAATTAAAAGAGCGAAATTTGGTCAGGTTGATTTAAAATTAGGTCTTATCATGGGTGCCTCTGCAGAAGCAGGTGTTATGTTTGGAGCTCACATTCAGGAATATATTAAAAAGACTTGGGGGAATGCTGGTTCTAGTCTTTATGTGAGTCTTGCTTTTGTTGTTATATTATCTATTGTTGGAACCTATGTCCTTTGGGACGCACTTAAGAGTAAAAAACAAGGAGTACCTTCTGGAGAATTTGAAAAGCCTGATAACAAGATTATTAGGTTTATTCATTCTATTAGAATCCCTGGAACTATGGTATACTTTTCAAGTATAGGGAAAGAAATTTCTGTACTTCTAACCATTCCTCTTGGATTTGCTACTGGAATGCTTGCAGCAACTATTGCCGTTGGGGGATTTATAGGGGTTCCTTCTATGATTTATGTTTTGGGAGTACCTGCTCTTAAATCCTCTGCTACAGAGCTGGTAATAGCTTTTGTTATGGGTGCAGGTGGTTCTTTTAAATATGCCTGGAGTGGTTTTGTAGATGTAAGACTATCTATGCTTATTCTTTTAGGATCCCTTTTTGGCGTTCAGTTAGGTGCTATTGGAACAACCTATGTAAAAGACTATATGATAAAAATTGTTATGGGAACCATAATGCTTATAGTATTAGTAAGCCGCGGTTTAATGATCCCTGTATATTTACATCAGTTAAATGTATGGTTTCATTTAACTCCTGAAGTGATAAAATGGTTAAAGATTTTAAGTTTTGCAATAAACTTTACTGCTCTTTTAACAGGATGTTTCATTGTATTGGGGGCTTTAATAAAAGGGATTAGAGAAGAAAGAGCCTATCTTAAAAAAGAAGCTTTTTATATGGCTGAGGAGAGAAAATTTTAGCGATATTCTGTAGGGGGGAATAATAAATGAAAGTTTTTCAACTTTATAGAAGGATATTAGTCGCCTGTGGAGTGGAGCCCCCAGGGCTTCACGCTTTAAAAGAAATTATTAAATATATAAAAGATAATGGCAGAAGGCTTATTGCTCTCTCTGTAGTGCCTTTTCATGAGGGAGATCTACATCTATGGGTTTTTAAAGACCTTGAAAAAGAATTTAAAAAACCCTTTGAAAAGGTTTTAGAAAAGATTAAAGAAATAGGAAATAAGGAAGAAGTTATTGTAAAAACCATTTTGGAAGAAGGAGAACCCTTTTCTAAAATTGTAGACACAGCTTTAAGTGAAAATTGTGATTTAATAGTGCTTGGCAGAAAGAAAAACCTTGGTTTGATGGGAAAACTTTTAGGAGCTAATGTTACAAGGGTTATAGGTTACTCTCCTGTTGATGTCCTTGTAATACCTGAGGATTCTAAATTATCTCTCAATAAGATACTGGTCCCTATGGATGGATCAATATACAGTGAAGTTGCTTTCAAAAAAGCCTGCAAGATTGCACAAAAATTTTCTTCAGAATTACATCTCCTTTCAGTAGTTGATATCCCTGTAGAGATTTCTGTGCAAAATCCTGATCTGGTTGAAGGTCTTTATAATACTGCCAAAAATATTTTGGGAAAGGTACAAAGTACTGCTGAGAGTTTAGGAATAAGAACAAAAATTTATATAAGAGAAGGAGATCCTGGAGAAAAAGTTTTGGCTTTTATAGAAGAAAAAGAGATAGAAACGGTGGTAATGGGTTCTTATGGAAAAACCGGAATTAAAAGATTACTTATGGGAAGTGTTGCAGAAAAAGTTTTAACTTTTACTTCTGTTCCTGTATTGATTTCTAAGGATTTAGAGCTTTAAATTGGTATTTTTTTACCCCTCCCCCTCTTTTATTCTTCCCCCTTCGGGGGGATTTTTAATCAAAAAATAAAAAAATATCAAAAAAATTAACAAAAAAACATTTAAAAATTTTTTAATTTTCTCATAAAAGACAAATTTGTTAAAATTTTAAACAATTTCTTCAAATTTAACTTTGACTTTTTAGAGAAATTTTTTTATTTTTAGTTTTTAAATTCTTAATGGGGGGAGGGGTTATGCAAAATTTTAAAAAAAGTATTTTGTGTTTTTTTGTATTAAGTTTGTTTTTTTTACTATTTTATTCTTTATCTTTTGCAGAAGTAACAGAAGTCGCTCAACAGGTTAATTCAAGTACTAATTCTCTTCCGTGGTGGTTTTGGCCTTTATCTTTATTTATTTTCACTTTTATTCTTGGTATTTTAGCTGTGCTTGCTGGTGTTGGAGGGGGAGTTCTCTATGTTCCTTTAGTAAGCAGTTTTTTTCCTTTTCATATTGATTTTGTAAGAGGAGCTGGTCTTTTTGTAGCTCTAACTGGAGCTTTAGCAGCAGGACCTGGACTTTTAAGACAGGGTTTTGCAGATTTAAGACTTACTATTCCTCTGGCACTTATTGCTTCAACTTGTGCTATAGTAGGAGCTTTAGTTGGATTAAAACTTCCCTCCAATATAGTTCAGACCCTTTTAGGAATAACAATTATTTTTATTGTTATTATAATGGCTACTGCTAAAAAATCTGAGTTTCCAGAAGTAAAAGAACCTGATGCTCTTTCTCAGGCTTTACATATTAGTGGAATATTTTATGATCCCTCCATAGGCAAAGAAGTTGAGTGGAAAATTCATAGAACACCCTTAGGGCTTGGATTATTTATATTAATTGGGCTTATTGCAGGACTTTTTGGACTTGGCGCTGGATGGGCAAATGTTCCTGTGTTGAATCTTATCCTTGGTGCACCAATTAAAGTAGCTGTTGCTACAAGTAAATTTTTGCTCTCTATTACTGATACATCTGCTGCATGGGTATATTTAAATAGCGGAGCTGTTATTCCTATGATGGTTGTTCCAAGTGTGATAGGAATAATGCTTGGTTCTATAGTAGGAGTTAAAATCTTAGCTGTTACTAAGCCTAAAATTGTAAGATGGATTGTTATAATAGTTCTTGGTTTTGCAGGGCTGAGGGCTTTACTTAAAGGTTTAGGAATTTGGACATAAAACTTAAATAGGAGGTGAAAAAATGACCGAAAATAAATATGTAAAAGAAGAACAGATAGTTTATGCTAATCTTCTTGATATAGGAATGAAAATTGGATTAGCAGTTCTCATAATAACTTTTGTAATTTACCTTTTAGGACTTTTACCTAATCAAATTCCTATAAATGAATTACCTAATCTATGGAAGTTAAATGTGCATGATTTTTTAGAAAAAACTGGATTTCCTACTGGTTGGGGATGGTTTAAAAGTATAAATAAAGGTGACTATCTTAATTATATTCCTATTGCCTTTTTAGGAGGCTTAACCATTTTATGTTATATTAGAGTTTTACCTATATTTATAAAGAAAAAGGATACCGCTTATACGATTCTTACTTTATTAGAAATTTTAATATTAGTTCTTGCAGCTGCAGGTATTTTTAAGATAGGACATTAAAAATTTTTAAGAGCTGGGGAATCCCCCCAGCTTAACTTTTAGAGTCTTAAAAGGTCAGTTAAAGAGGTTGCCCTTTTAAGACTTTAGAGTAAAAATAAAGGTTATATCAGTTTTATAACTTAAATAAATGAAAAAAATCGGTTTTTTAATTTTTCTTTTTTTGTTATTTTCTACTTCGGGCTTTTCAGAAACAAATAGAGAAATAAATTTATTTATTTCAGGTAAAATTTTAGATCCTCACAAAGAACCAGTAAGAGAAGCACAGATAAGGTTATTCATAAATGAAAAACCTCAGAGATTAATAGCTGATCATAAAGAAGATTTTGTTTTTACTTCTTCTCATGGCACTTATCAAATTTCAGTAAAAGCTAATCTTAAAAATGTTGAAAAAGGAAAAATAAAGCTGGAAGTGTTTAAGACAAATTTTAAAAGAAAAATTGTAACCTTAGCTGAAGAAGATTTTGCTAAAAAAGGAAAAAATTTTTACACAGTAAAAAATATAATTCTTGAAAGATCTTTAGCTCCTTCTTTTTACATAGCAACAGGAATTTTTATTTTTGTTTATCTTTTAATAGCCTTTGAACTGCTTCACAGAACCCTTGCAGCTATTTTAGGGGCAAGCTCAATGCTTATCATAACCTACACTTTGGGAATTATAAATCCAGATTATCACATAATTTCTTTTGAAAGGGCTCTTTCTTCCATAGATTTAAATGTAATTTTTCTTCTTATGGGAATGATGATTATTGTTGGAGTTTTAAAGCATACAGGAGTTTTTCAATGGTGTGCTTATATGTCTTATAAAATTGCAAGAGGAAATATATTCTGGCTTAATGCGATTTCTTGCTTTTTTATTGCAGTAACTTCTGCTTTTCTTGATAATGTTACTACCATGCTTCTTTATACTCCTGTTTTAATTGAAATAGCAACGGTTCTTAAAATTTCTCCTTTTTCTTTGTTGCTTCCGGGTATTATGGCATCAAACATAGGGGGAACAGCAACTCTTATCGGTGATCCTCCTAACATTATAATAGGTTCTTATACAGGGCTTACTTTTATGGATTTTGTTAAAAATTTATCTCCTGTAGTTTTGATATGTATGCTCGCGTTAATTGCATATAACGAAATTTTTTATAAAAAAGAATACAAAAAAGGTAAAGTGAAAGATGTAGACGGGTTAATAAATCAATTAGAGGAAGAGTTTAAGATCTCAGACAAAAATCTTCTTACTTATGGACTGCTTGTAATGGGTATAGTGATTACTTTTTTTGTAACTCATGGCTATTGGCATATGGAGGTCAGTATTCCTGCACTGTTTGGGGCAAGCCTTCTTTTTGTTTACGGAGTTTTAACCAAAAAAGTAAACATGTTTGAGCTTATAGAAAAGGATATAGAATGGACTACTCTTTTATTTTTTATATTTTTATTTATTCTCGTTGGTGCAGTGGAAGAAGTTGGGCTTCTTGCTATTATTGCTGATTGGGTTTATCATGTTTCTAAGGGAAATTTATTTGTAGCTATAACTCTTATTATTTGGGTTTCAGCTATTATGAGTGCATTTGTTGATAATATCCCTTTTACTGCTACTATGCTTCCTATCGTTGGATACTTAAGCAAAGTTATTCCTGGAGCTGAAAGTAATGTTCTCTGGTGGGCGCTTGCTTTTGGAGCATGTTTTGGAGGAAATGGCACAATAATTGGTGCTTCAGCAAATGTTGTAACTGTAGGAATTGCAGAAAGTTTGGGACATAGAATTACATTTTTAGAGTTTATGAAATACGCTTTTGTTTTAATGATTATAACAGTTCTTATCGCCAATATATGGCTTTTAATTTTTTATTAGGAGGTCTTTTTGGGTGAAAGATATTTGTACTTTTAAAAAAGTTCTTCTTCCTATTGATGAGAGTATTTTTTCTAAAAGAGCAGCAGTTTTTGCTGGTAAGTTTCTAAGATATTTCACTAAAGAACTTTCTGAACTTACCATACTTCATGTTATAAGACCTGGATATTTGACCACACACAAAAAAAGGGTTGACCTGAGGGTTGAGTTTTTGAAAAAAACTGAGCTTTTTAAAAAACTTAAAGAAGAGTTTTTGAATGAGAAAATAAAGCCTTTTCTTGATACATATGAGAAGATTTTAAAAGATTTAGGATTTACAGCAAAAATAAACAAAAGGGTAGAGGAAGGAGAGCCAGGCAACAAAATAATAGAAATACTTTCCAAAGAAGATTATTCTACAGTGTTTCTTTCCCGTAGAGGAATAGGGCTTACCGAGAGCTTGGTTATGGGTAGTGTTTCAACAAAAGTTGTGTATAACACCAGAAAACAGATTATTTATTTAATAGGAGAAAAATTTTCTGAGGAGAAAGAAATTTCCGACTTGAAAATTCTCATTCTTGTTGACGGATCGGAGTATTCCAAAAAAGCTGTAGAGCATGGTGTTTATTTAGTAAAAAGAATAGCTAAAAAAATAAAAGAGGTAAAGTTGTTAAGAGTTATTAATCTTGATGTATACTATGAAAGGCTTGAACAGGGGATTGATCCTGAAAAGGAGGCAGAGGAAACTCTTTTAGTTTCCAGAAAGAAATTTTTAGATGAGTATATTTCAGAAAAGCTTGTTCATACACAAATTTTGATAGGAATACCTTCAGAGGAAATAATTAAAGAAATAAAAGAAAACGCATATGATCTGGTAATTTTAGGAAGAAGAGGTAGATCACCCCTAAAAGACCTTATAATGGGAGGGGTAAGTTCAGCAGTAATTTATAATTGTAAAGAGCCAACCATAGCAATTATAAACTTATAAAATTTTTATAAAACAGGTCTTAAGTGAGTACAATCTCCAGAGTAAATTTTTAAAATTTCATCTGCCTCTGTTTTTAAAATAAGTGCTCCATCATCAGAAATATCTAAGGCTAATCCTATTTTTTTCCCTTCGGGATGTAAGATTTTTACTTTCCTTCCTAAGGTGAGGCTTTTATTTTTCCATAATTTTAAAACTTCCTTAGTTTCACTTCTGAGAAGATTTTTAAAAATTTTTATAAATTCTATAATTATATTTTTTCTTTTAATTTCTTTTCCAAGAATTTCCTTTAATGAGATAGCCTGAGATTCCAATATACTTATCTCATTATTCACATTTATTCCAATTCCTATAATGGCATAGTTTATTTGATCAATTTCAGCTTTTATTTCAAGAAGAATTCCAGCAAGCTTTTTTTCTTCTTTATCTTTTTTGTAAATCACATCATTAGGCCATTTTAGATAAACTTTTATTCTTGATACTTTTTCAATAGCTAAAGCAGTAGCTAAGGCGGCTATATAGGTTAAAAGATAAGCTTCTTTTAAGGTTAAAGAAGGTCTTACAATTAAGCTCATCCAGATTCCGCCTTTTGGGGAATGCCAGCTTCTATCAAGTCTTCCTTTTCCTTGGGTTTGAGTTTCAGCAATTATAAGAGCTTCTTCTCCTCTTTCCGCAAATTTTTTTGCAACATCCATTGTGGATGTAACTTCTTTATAGTAATAAACTTTGTAAGGAAGTTTTGCTAATTCTTCTTCGTTTAATAAATCTTGGTTGTTTATTAGTCTATAACCCTTAGGTGTAGTTTCTATCTTATAACCCTTTTTCTTTAAGTCCTGAATGTGTTTCCACACAGCAGTTCTTGATATACCAAGAGATTTAGCAATTTCTTCTCCAGAAATTATTTCTTTTGCTTTTAAAAGTTTAAGAATATTTATTTTAGTTGTGCTTACCATTTGTCACACTTCGCAAGTGTGTTATTTTGATATTACACTTCGCAGTGTAATGATTTAAAATAATTATTAAATAATAAAAAAATACGGAGGAGGGGGGATTCGAACCCCCGAAGGGAGAATTACCTCCCTTAGCCGATTTCGAGTCGGCCCCCTTCGTCCACTCGGGCACTCCTCCTTAGACTTAAACTTAAAACCCTTCTTTTCTTTGTCAAGAGATTAAAAAAAACACTTGCAAAAATTACATTATGTTTTTAAAATTATGTTCCAATTTTAAAAATTACAAAATTAGGAATGTTCAATGAGAGTAAAAGACATTATGAAAACTGATCCTGTAATCCTTAGACTGGATGATAAAGTAGAAGATATCTTTGAAGTATTTAAGAAATATGACATAGGAAGTGTTATTATTGTTGAAGAAAAAAAGCCTTTTCAGATAATAACTTTAAGAGATTTGGCAAGAATATGTTATTTAAACTTATACAGAAGTTATATTGCGGATGTACTAAAAGCACTTAATAAGAATAAAGATTCTTTACTAACTGTTTATTATAATAAATCTTTTTTTGATGCTCTGAATTTGATGAATAAATTTAAAATAAGCCATTTACCAGCTGTTGATAAAAGAAAGAGGCTGGTAGGGATATTAAGTATAAGAGATATAGCCAAAAAATTCCCTGACATACTTTACATAGATCCTCTTACAAAGGTAAACAATAGAGCCTATTTAAATTTATTAAGACATAGGTTAAATAAAGTTGATGGTTCTGTAGTTTTTTTGATAATAGATATAGATAATTTTAAGGAAATAAATGATAAATTTAGTCATGTCGTAGGAGATAAGGTATTGCAAAAATTAGGTAAAGTATTGAGAAGTAATGTAAAGGTTACAGATGAAGTTATAAGATATGGAGGTGAAGAGTTTCTTCTCATAGCTTACAGATGCGATTTAGAGGGTGCAAAAAAATTAGGAGAACGCTTGAGAAAAAAAATAGAGAAGATAAAAGTGAGAAATTTGCCTGGGGTTAAAATTACTGTTAGCATTGGGATATCTTTGTATGATAAAAATAAAAATGTATTAGAGGTTATTGAGCAAGCAGATAAGGCTATGTATGAAGCTAAAAAACTTGGTAAAAATAGGGTTTGTATATATTCAGAAGAAAAACCTATCTCTTAGATTTGAAAAAATCTTTTAACAACTTTTGAGCTTTTTCTTTTAAAAGCCCTTCTCTTATTTTTATTTGATGATTTAATTTTTTATCTTCTACTATATTGTAAATACTTCCGCAAGCTCCTGTTTTTTCATCTCTCGTTGCAAAAATGACTTCTTCAATTCTTGCAAGCACCAAGGCATAAGCACACATCGGACATGGCTCCAGTGTGACATACATTTTACACCCTATAAGTCTATAATTTTCCAAATTTTTGCAAGCTTCCTTTATAGCTAAAATTTCAGCATGAGCTGTGGGATCGCAAAATTTAAGAATTTGATTCCTTCCTCTTCCTACTATTTTTCCACAAGAGCTTACCACTACTGCTCCAACTGGTACCTCATCCTCCTTAAAAGCAAGCTCAGCCTCTTTTAAGGCTTCTTTCATGTAAAAATAGTCTTTTTTATCGAACATGGCTAAAATTAAAGCAGATTTAATAAAATAAAAGAAAGGGGCAAAATTAAGGAAAGAGTTTCTAAATATACTATCTGTCCGAGTGGTCTTTTTTTTATAATGAGTAAAAGTTTATAAGCCAATATCCATAGGATCAAAAAAAGAGCATACAGTTTATTTATATAAATCAGAGGTAAGGAAAAAAGCAATCCCAGAACAATGAGAATTACCATAAGCCTATATATTCTGTTTTCTTTATAGCCTAAGTAAGAGCATAGGAAATTTGGAGGAAGAAATCCATCTGTGTGAAAATAAACTGATTCAAAATAAAGACGAAGGAAAAGAAGGATAAAAATAGCTTGCAAAAATATCAAGGTGAAAGAAAAATTCCAGAAAGGATACAAAAATAGAGAAATTCCAGTAAGGAGAAGAGGTTCTATTAAAAAATAAAAAACTGTCTTTAATAAGACTTGATTTAAAATTAGTATAACTACAAAAAGAGCCAAAATTCTGGGATGGTAGAGAAAGCCACTTACTACACTGAGAGCTGCAAAAAGTATTAAAATAAATTTTACAAATCTCTTATGGTTTTTAAGAAAGGTTCCTTTTATAGAATAAAAAAACTCAAGTTCTTTTATATTTTGCAGGTTTTCAAGATTATATTTGAGCATCAAAAAGGAGAAAGTAGCCAAGGTTAAAAATAAAGTTCTTAAGTTAAAAGGATGGTTTATAAAGTTTAAAATTCCCAAAAGCAAAAAGATAAAATTAAAAGATTGAAGGAAGGAAAGAAAAGAAAAAGATTTTAAAAATTTGTAAAATTTAGAGGTGTGAGATTTCAAAAAATCTACTACTTCATTAATGAGCCAATTTGGAGTGGAAGCGCCAGCTGTTATACCAATTGTTTTTTCTTTTTTAATTTCTTCTAAGGGAATTTCTTCAGCTCTTTCTATTAAATAAACTTTTTTTCCTTCTTTTTTAGCAATTTCAGCAAGTCTATTTGTATTGGCACTAAATTTTCCACCTATAACAATAATTGAGGAACAGGTTTTGCTAAGTTCTTTTACTTCATTTTGTCTCACCTCTGTTGCATTACATATAGTATTGACAATTTCTCCATTTGGGAATTTTAAAAGAATGGCATTAGAGAGTTCCTTAAAAAGTCTTTTGTCTTGTGTGGTTTGAGAAAGTATTACATAGTCTTTAAGCTCTGGCAATTTTTCTATATCTTCAAAGGAGTTAACCACATAACCTTTGTCTTTACAGTAACCGAGAATTCCTTTAATTTCGGCGTGATTTTTGTCTCCTATGATTACTACATTTTTTCCTTCTGAAACAGCTTTTTTGGCAAGTGCCTGAACTTTTAAAACTCTGGGACAGGTTCCATCAAGAATTTCATGTTTTTTAGAAAGAATTTTTTTTTCCTGTGGAGGTATTCCATGGGCTCTTATAATACATACTCCAGAAGGAAACCCAGTTTCTAAACTTTTTATTATCCTAACCCCAAGCCTGTTTAAAAGTTCCAGAGTTTGAGGATTGTGAATAAGTGGACCGTAAGTGTAGATAGGATGTTTTTTTTCGTTTAGAGCCTTTAAAACCAGATTTAAAGCTCTTCTAACTCCCATACAAAATCCAGCTTTTTTAGCTATTTTAACTTTCATCATAAGACCCCTATTAATTCTTTTTCTAAACTTTCTATAATTCCCTTTTCAGCCATGCTGAAATAACCATTTTTACCTATAATAACATGGTCAATAACTTTACATTGCAAGAAATACCCTACTAACATCAATTTTTTAGTTATATTAATATCTTCTTTGGAAGGATTTATATCTCCTGAAGGATGATTATGCACAAGTATTAAAAAAACAGCCTTTTTTTCAAGGGCTTTGGCAAAAATTTCTCTTGGATATACAGCGCTTTCAGTAATAGTTCCTTCAAAAAGTGTATCTATAGCAAGGACTTTGGATTTGGCATCAAGATAAATCGCTTTTAGAATTTCTCTTGATAAATTTTGCATCTCATATCGGAGATAATTATAAACCTCTTCAGGTGACCTGAGGTATTCAGTTTTCAAAGCCCTTGCCTTTAAATACCTTCTTGCAACTTCTTTTACCACCTTTAAAGGCAAAGCTGATCTTTCTTTGAGTCCTTTAAATCTGGATAATTCTTCCAGTGGAGCGTCAAGAACATTATCAAGTGTTTTATAATGATTTAAAAGTTCTCTTGCCAGTTTTCTGGTGTCTTTGTAAGGTATATTCAGAATAAGAAGAAGCTCAAGAAGATCTTCGTCAGTAAAAGTTTCAGGTCCTTCTTTTAAAAACCTCTCTTTTACTCTATTTCTGTGTCCTTTTGCCTTTTCATAAGCAGAAAGAAGAAGTGTTTTTTTATCTATAGCCATGTTATTTAAAGTTTTAGCTTGACCTTTGCTTTTTCTTTCACCCTAAAATTTCCAGTATCAACCTCATATATAAGCCCTTTACCTTTTATCCTAAATCCTTCCTTTATTATCAGCACTTCTTTATCTGTTAGAATAAGATTTTTTTCGGGAAAGAATAGCAACTCTTCGGTGTAAACCTCTCCATACTGAAAGGTTATAAGATGAACATTTTTTCTTAGAAGAAATTTGTCTTCATTTTTTTTGTAAAAACCTCTGTCTGCCCATATCTTGAGACCTTTTTCTTTGTTTGTAATATAAACTCCTTTACCCTCAAAGTCTCCATTTTCTTTTTGAATAAAGTCCTTTATTTTAAAACTCCAAATAAGTTTGTTTTTTTTATAAAAAGCATATTCCAGATTATGAGAGATCACTTTAAAAGAAAAGGAATAAGAGCTTAACATAAAAAAAAAGAGGATTATGCCAGATAAGACTTTAATAAATTTTCCCATTTTCCTTTAGCCTTTAAAATAAGATCACAGACTTCTCTTACTGCTCCTAAACCTCCGGGATGCTTTGTTACATAATCTACATATTTATTAATGGGATACCAAGCATTGGGCACTCCTATAGCAAGGCCCACTCTTTTTAAAATGGGAAGGTCTACCCAATCATCTCCCATATAGGCTACATCTTCATCTTTTAAATTTTTTTCTTTCAAAAGTTTCTCATAGGAGTTGAGTTTTTCAAGTTTTCCTTGAATTAAAACATTTATACCGAGTTCTTTTGATCTGTGTTTTACTACCAAAGAAAATCTGCTTGAAAGTATTCCCACTTCAACACCTATTTTTTGTAAAAGTTTGATTCCCATTCCATCAAGCACATTAAAGTGTTTAATTTCGTTGCCCTGGCTATCTATGATAATTCTTCCATCTGTAAGAACTCCATCTACATCAAGTAGGAGAAACTTTATTTTGCTTGCTTTTTTAAGCACACTTTCAGGATATTCCATGCTTTTCTACCACACATCTCAGGTCTTTTATTTGCTGTAAAATCATTTCAAGCTCTGAGAGGGGTAAAGAATTTGGTCCATCACAAAGTGCTTTATCAGGATCTGGATGAACTTCCATAAAGATACCATCAGCACCAACTGCAACTCCAGCTCTTATTAAATAGGGAACAAATTCTCTTTCTCCCCCTGATTTTCCCTCTCCTCCTCCTCCTGGAAGTTGAACACTGTGAGTTGCATCAAAAACAACTCTAACTCCAAAACTTTTCATAATAGGAATAGATCTGAAATCTACCACTAAGTTTCTGTATCCAAAAGAGTATCCCCTTTCAGTAAGCATTACTTCTGGAGGATTTGAAGCTTGAGCTTTCTCTAATACATACTTCATATCCCAAGGTGACATGAATTGCCCTTTTTTAATGTTAACAATTTTTCCTGTTTGAGATGCAGAGACAACGAGATCTGTTTGCCTACAAAGGAAAGCAGGAATCTGAATAATATCCACCACCTCAGAGACAGGTTTTATTTGCCAGGTTTCGTGAACATCAGTGGTAATTTTAACACCTGTTTTTCTTTTTATCTCGTCTAACCAGGAAAGTCCCTTTTCAAGTCCAGGTCCTCTGTAAGAAAAAAGAGAGGTTCTATTTGCTTTATCAAAAGAAGCTTTGAAAACATAATCAAAATCAAATTTAGAAACCAAATCTTTTAAAAACTTAGCAATGTAAAAAGCAGTTTCAAAGTCTTCCAATACACAAGGACCAGCGATTATTAAAAACTTCTTATTCATAAAAGAACTGGTTTTGTTAAAATTTAAAAACTATTTTATAATCAAAAAGACAACCTTGCAAGGTAGATTTTGAACTTATGGATTACTTAAAATTTGAAAAGAATTACATAAAAAAAAGATGGAGAAATAAAGTTTCTGTTGCACTTGTCTTTCCTAATTATTATAGGATTGGAATGTCAAATCTCGGTTTTTTGTATATTTATGAAACTCTAAATCAATACAAAGAAATTGTCTGTGAAAGGGTATTTTTACCTGAAAAAGAAGAATCCTTGAGGTCAGTAGAAAGTAATAGACCTCTTAAAGACTTTGATATAATCCTTTTCTCCATTCCTTTTGAGGTAGATTACATAAATGTGTTAAAAATTTTAATGTTAGGAGGAATAGACTTAGACCCTACTCACAGAAAAGAAGTAGTTTTAGCTGGTGGGGTGGCTATTTGGTTAAATCCTGAACCACTTTCTTCTTTTGTTGATGGATTTTTAATGGGGGAATGGGAAGCTCTGGAAGAAAAAATAGTTCCTGTTTTTATGGAGTATTTCCATAATAAAGAAAAACTACTTGAGATTTTAAATACTTTTTCATTCTCTTATATTCCACACCTTGAAAAAAAAGCTGTTATAAAGGTAGCCAAAAGTAAGAAATTAAGTAAGATCGTTTATGCAAGGCTTATTAGTGAAAAAGCAGAGTTTTCAAATACCTATCTAATAGAGATTTCTAAAGGTTGTGGAAGGTCCTGTAGATTTTGTGCTGCTGGATTTATTTATAGACCTCCAAGAAGTTATTCAGAGGAGCTCTTAAGTGAGGTAATAAGAGAAGTTCCTGAAAATTCCAAAGTAGGAATTATAGGTCTTGAATTTGCTAATAAAAATGAGGTTTTTACTCTGGGTAGAAAACTTTTAGAAAAAAACTGTATTCTTACTTTTTCTTCTTTAAGAATAGATACTCTCAATGAAGAGTTTTTAGAACTTTTGAAAGGGACAAGGAGTATTGCTATTGCTCCTGAAACAGCATCTTTAAAGCTTAAAAAGGTAATAAACAAAAATTTGACCGAGGAAGAAATTTTCTGGGCATTAAACAAGTTTCAGGAAAAGAAACTGAAAAATGTTAAATTTTATTTCATGATGGGGTTGCCTCTGGAAGACTTAAGTGATTTAGAAGAAACTGTTAAATTTGTGGAAAGACTTTTAAAAAAGAAGTTTAAACTTACTTTTTCTTTTACCTTTTCTTTTTTTGTTCCCAAACCTCATACACCTTTTCAGTGGCAAAGCTTTTTAGATTTAAAGAAACTTAAAGAAAAAGAGAGTTTTATAAAGAGGAGGTTAGGATATGTTAAAAATTTAAGAGTGGAATCTCCTAAGGAAGCTTTTATTCAGGCTTTAATAGCAAGAGGAGACCAAAGGATTAAGGAGTTTCTCATTCTAATGGCAGGAAGAAAGGGGTTTAAAAGTGCTTTAAAAACCATTTCCGGTATTTCAGAAATTTTGGCACCTGAGAAATCACTTGATATTGTGTTTCCTTGGGACAAAATCGATACCGGAGTTAAAAAAGAGTTCCTCTGGAAAGAGTGGCAGAGGGCTTTGAAGTTAAAACTAACTCCTTTTTGCAAAACAGAAAAATGTAAACTCTGTGGAGCCTGTTTAACAGATCTTTCAGGCTAAATTTTTTTGATTTAAAACTTTATACATAAGAATGAGATAATCTCTCAGATGACGAATAATTAGGAATCTATGTTTCACTCTTTCTTTTGCATGAAATCCCATTTCTTCTCTAAAATATTTATTAGCCAAAAGCTGTTTTATTCTTACTGCAGCTCCTTCTATGCTGTTTACTAAATAACCTGTAACTCCGTGAACAATCTGTCTTTTAATTCCTCCAACATTTGAGCCTACAACAGGTTTTGATTTCCACATGGCTTCTGAGACAACAAGTCCAAATCCCTCTTTTAAAGATTTCTGCACAACAACAGTTGCTCCCCTCTGAAAAGCATTAATTTCTCTATGGCTATCAGGAGGAAGGTTTAACACAAATACATCCTTTTCATCTGGGGTGAGATTCATAAGCTCTTTATATACACTTTCTCCTTCTGGATCATCTGAGGCAAAAGACCCCACAAGAACAAGCTGACAATCGTATTTTTTCTTTACAAGCTTAAAAGCCTCTAATACTCCAAAAGGATCTTTCAATCTATCAAAACGGGAAACCTGAAGAATAAGAGGTTTTTCAGGATCTAATCCAAATTTTGTTAGAGTGGCTTGAATCTCTTCTTCAGGTAATTCTATATTTTTAGGGTGTAAAGGGTCAATAGATGGACGAATGGTATAAACAGGAATTTCTATCTTTTCATAAACAAATTCAGGCATATGAAAAATACATGCATCATAGGCATTCAAAAAGTTTTCAAGAAAATCCCAGGCTTGAGGATCAGGGGTTGAGGTGTCCACATGACATCTCCAGATCCATTTTTGTCCTGGCTGTTTTTTTATAATAAGACCCATGGGCTGAGGATCATGAATAAACACTATATCGTAATTTTCTGTGTCTATTTCTTTGAGATTTTCATAAGTAGTTTTTAAGTAGTAAACAATCTCTTCACTGGTAATACAATGACCACAAGCAATATGAAGTAAATTATGCAGTTTTTTGGTAAAAGTAAAAAATTTTTCATCTCCTTTAAAGACTTTCCAATCTGTTTTTATTTCAAGTTCATTCATAAGAGGAACTAACCTATGTAAAATTTCTGCAACACCGCCACCTTTGTAAGTTGAATTTACATGAAGGACTCGCAGACCTTTTAGTTTTTTACTGATAAGGAACAATTCATGAATAGTTTCTTCACCGACAAAGGGTATATACTGTTCTAACATTATTCGCCTTCCAGAATATTTATTATCTTCTTTTTTATTTCGTATAGATTCATAGTGTAGAGATCCAGTTTACTTATTTTTTCTGCTTTTTTAGCTTCTCCTACATTAAATAACCAGGCAGAATAATCATTTATCAAAGTTTTGTTCTCTATTCTTGAAGTTACGAGATGATAAAAGAGAGAGTTTATACTTGATTTTTTAACTCCTTCTATAAACTCTTCTAAGGTATTAGCAACTTCTCCACACTCAATGATTTCTCTTTCTGCTTCAATAAAATAAAAAGGATTTTCCTCTTTTCTATCCCAGGTTTCATCGTAGTTTTCTTCAAGGGTCTGTACAATAACATTTCTCAGGTCTTCCAGATCGTAATAATCCAAAGGATCAATGATGGAAAGTTTTTCTGCAAGCAAAATACGACCATTTTTGTAAAACCAGTAGGAAATACTGTTAGCATAAAAAGTAGGCAAATTATGATAATTAAAAATATTTATATACATGTGGTAAAATATAGAAAATTTATCAATGACTTTAAGACTTTCTATAAAATCTTTTATAGAATAAACTTTTATTCCTGTATATCTGGGTACCCACAATTCTGATTTAAAAATAAAAAGATTACTCATTTTTTACCAAACTTTCCAATAATTTTCTTACCTCTGTATAAGATCTTGCACTATATTTAGCAAAAGATTTCTTTATTCCTACCTTAATAGTTATTGCAGTTTCAGGAAGGCTTTTAAACAAATCTTCATCCGTAGTGTCATCTCCTACAGCAAAAATAAAATCATAAGGTTTATCTTTAAGAAATATATTAGCTGCTACACCTTTGTCAATACCTGCAGGTCTTATTTCTACAACTTTATTTCCTAAAATAAGATTGACCTGCAAATTGCCGGTTAATATCAACAATTCATCAATCAGTTCTGCTACTCTTAAGCTTGCAAGTTCAGGATCAGCATTTCTGTAATGAAAAACTATAGAGAATTCCTTTTCTTCGATAAAAGACTGAGGTAAACGGTCTACATAAAGTTCCATTATGTTTCTAATGCTTTCTTTAAAATCCGGACTTATATTTACAAGTGATTCCCAGTTTTTATTATATTTTTTAATAAATATTCCATGTTCGCAGATAAGATTAATTTTTATTCCCTCAAACCACCTTGTCAAATCTTCTTTTTTTCTTCCTGAAATAATTACCACATCTGTATTAGGTAATTCAGAAAGACTTTTTAAAAGACCTTTAAGATCTTTGTCTGGTTCAGCCAAGTGTGGTTTTGAAACAATAGGCACCAAAGTGCCATCATAATCAAGAAAAAGGATCCTGTGAGAAGCTTTGCGAAAAGAGCTTTTAATTTGATCAATAAGTGACTGGCTTAACAATTTAGTGCCAAGTTTAAGTTTTCTATTTTTAAGGTAATTAAAAACAGAAAAAAAATCCTTCCCCCATTTTACTATATTGTATCTTTTTAATCTTTCTTGCATGAGATAAATTCTTTCGTTTTGTTCTTCTTCTGGAAGTTCAAGAGCTTTTTCTAAAGCTTCTGCCATATCATTTACAGAATTAGGATTTACAATAATTGCCTCTCCCAGTTCTCTGGCACTTCCTGCAAACTCAGAAAGTATAATAACTCCTTTTTTATCTTTTCTTGAGGCAACAAATTCTTTAGCAATAAGGTTCATTCCATCCTTTAAAGGGGTTACCAAAATAACATCTGTAGCTAAATAGTGTGCCACAAGTTCTTCAAAATTGAGAGATCTATAATAGTATAATACTGGAGTCCAGTAAATTTTCCCAAACTTTCCATTTATCTCGCTGATTTTTTCTTCTAACTGTTTTTTCATTCTCTGATAATGCTCTACTCCTTCTCTTGAAGGAACTACTACCATTATCAAAACCACCTTTTCGTGAAGATCCGGTCTTCTTAGTAAAACTTTTTCAAACGCTAATAGTCTGTTATAAATTCCTTTAGTATAGTCCAGTCTATCTACAGAAAAAATAACTTTTTTATTTTTTAGTTGGTCTTTAATCTCTTTTACCAAACTTTTTATTTTTTTTCTCTCGCAGGCATTATGGAATAGGTCAAAATCAATTCCCAAGGGAAAGGTTTCAACCTTTACAAATCTATCTTGATATAAAATTTCTCCCATTTTATGGTCTATTCCTAAGGTGCGAGAAAGTGTTCTTAAAAAGTTAGTGGTATACTCATAAATGTGAAACCCTATTAGATCACACCCCAGAAGACCTTCAAGAAGTTCTTTTTTCCACGGAAGTTGCATAAAAAGCTCTGGAGGTGGAAAGGGTATATGAAGAAAAAAGCCTATCATTATTTCAGAAAAAAGGTTTCTTAACATAGAAGGCAAAAGCATTAAATGGTAATCATGAATCCACACTACTGAATCCTTAGTAATATATTGGGCTACTTCATCACAAAAGAGTTTGTTTACTGCTGCATAGGCTTCCCAATAGCTTTCATCATACACTACATAACTTGAAAATCCGTGAAAAAGGGGCCAGAGGACTTTATTGCAAAAACCATTGTAAAATCTGTCTAACTGTTTTACAGGTATAAAAATAGGATGGCATTTTTTCCTTTTTGCCTTTTCTTTTACGATTTCAAACTGTTTTCTGTTTAAATGTGAGCCAGCCCAACCTATCCATATGTATTTTTTCAAATTAGATCGTTTTAAAAAGGTTTCAAGACCTGAAACCAGTCCACCTGGACTTTTAACAAGGCTCAGATCAGATTTGACACTAAAAGGTAAACGATTAGCTACTATAATTAATTTTTGAGAAATCTGTTTCATCAATTTTGATAGTATTTTGATTTATTAATACTTAAACTAAAACAAAATTCTAAATTCGTCAAGCTTATGGTAGATATTTAATTATTTACTAAGTTGATATTGAAAAAACTTATTGTAAAATTGTAACATTATGAGTGTACTGATAGGAATAAGCATTTTTCCTTTGGATAAAGGTGAAAGTGTAAGTAGTTATGTTGCAAGAGCTGTAGAAGTAATAGAAAAGTCAAGATTTCCTTATGTTTTAACTCCTATGGAAACCATTGTTGAGACTGAAACCGTAGAGGAAGCATTAAAATTAGTAGAGGAATGTTTTAAGGTTCTGAAGAGAGATTGTAATCGTATTATCGTTAATATAAAAATAGATTACAGAAAAGGGAAGTCAGGACGGATTAAAGGTAAGATTAAATCAGTTGAGGAAAAGCTTGACAAATCTCTAAGTAAAGTTTAAGGGGGGGTTTTTGAGGTTGAAAAAGATAGTTTTAGCTTATTCTGGTGGACTTGATACTTCTGTTATTTTAAAATGGCTTATAGAAAAATATCAGTGTCCTGTTATTGCCTTTTGTGCTGATCTTGGGCAGAAAGAAAATTGGGATGAAATTAAGGAAAAAGGTATTAAATGCGGGGCTGAAAAAATAATTATCAGAGATTTAAGAGAAGAATTTGTAAAAGATTATGTATATTTTGCTATAAAAGCAGGAGCAATTTATGAAAACTGGTATATGCTTGGAACTGCTCTTGCAAGACCTCTTATTGCAAAAGAGCAGGTTAAAATTGCAAGAGATGAAGAGGCAGATGCTTTAGCACACGGAGCAACAGGAAAAGGAAATGATCAGGTCAGATTTGAGCTAACTTATACCGCACTTGCTCCAGATTTGAAAATTATTGCTCCTTGGAGGGAATGGGAATTTAAGGGAAGAACTGATCTTATAGAATATGCAAAAAAACAGGGAATACCTGTTCCAGTAACTCTTGAGAAGCCTTACAGCATAGATGCAAATCTTTTTCACATAAGTTATGAAGGTGGGATTTTGGAAGATCTCTGGCAGGAACCTCCAGAGGATATGTTCATAATGACAGTTTCTCCAGAGAAAGCCCCTGATAAGCCTGAATATATAGAGATTGAATTTGAAAAAGGAGAACCTGTTTCCATAAATGGAGAAAAGCTAAATCCTGTGGAACTACTTTCTAAGCTCAATGAAATTGGTGGTAAACACGGAATAGGAAGAGTTGATATGGTAGAGAATAGATTTGTGGGGCTCAAAAGCAGAGGTATTTATGAAACTCCAGGAGGAACAATTCTTCACATAGCTCACAGAGCTCTTGAACAAATTACTCTTGATAGAGAAGTTATGAGAATTAAAGATACTCTTATGCCCAAGGTTTCAGAACTCATTTACTACGGTTTCTGGTATAGCCCTGAATTTCAGAGCTTAAAAAATTTTATAGAAAAAACTCAGGAGAAGGTATCAGGAATAATAAGACTTAAGCTTTATAAAGGTAATGTTTTTGTTGCTGGAAGAAAGAGTCCTTACAGTCTTTATAAAAAAGAACTTGCAAGTTTTGACGAAAAAGAGGGGTATAATCCAAAAGATGCAGAGGGGTTTATAAGGCTTCAAGGTTTAAGACTGAAAATTTATAATATATCATGAAAAAGGAGGGTTTTATGAAAATCTTCGTTGATACGGCTCAAATTGAGGAAATAAGAAAGGTAAAGGAATGGGGAATTCTTGATGGAGTTACCACCAATCCCACTCTTCTTTCAAAAACAGGCAAACCATGGAAAGAGGCAGCTTTAGAAATATTGAAAGAAATTCCAGACAAACCAGTTTCTCTGGAAGTTATAGCAACTGACTTTGAAGGGATGTTAAAGGAGGCGAGAGAACTTGCTAAAATGGGAGACAATGTAGTGATTAAAATACCATTTACAAACGAAGGTGTTAAAGCAGTTCAAGCTTTAAAAGCAGAAGGTATTAAAACTAATGTAACTTTAGTTTTTTCTCCACTTCAGGCTTTAATAGCAGGAAAAGCAGGTGCAACCTATGTTTCCCCCTTTATCGGAAGGGTTGACGACATAGCCCACGGTGGTATCGAGGTTTTGGAGGAGATAGTGCAAATTTACACAATTTACGATATCGAAACAGAAATTATCGCTGCAAGTATCCGTCATGTGGATCATGTAAAACAATGTGCACTTTTAGGAGTGGATATTGCAACCATTCCTTTTAAAGTAATAGAGCAAATGTTCAAACATCCTCTTACAGATATTGGTTTGAAAAAGTTTTTAGAGGATGCAAAAAAAGCCAATATAACCATACTTTAATGCTTCAGTTGGATATAAATTTATTTTATTTAATAAATCACTTTAGAAATCCTATTTTAGATTATATTTTGCCTGTTTTTAGTAATTGTGCTTTCATTGATGCATTTTATATATTAATGAGTTTTTTACTATGGATTAAATACTCCTTAAGAGAATATTTGATTATTATTTTTTTTATGGTTATTGGATTTTTACTGGTTGATTTAAGTTGTGCAAGAATTTTAAAACCTTATTTTGGGAGAGAAAGACCCTTTGTTAATATCCCAAAAGTTTACCATTATTCAAATAACAAGTTTAGATATCTTGAGCTTCCACAAAAGAGAGAAACAAGCTTTAGCTTCCCTTCATGTCATGCCTCCAATTCCTCTTTTGCTTCTTTTTTCCTTTCCTTTTTTTATCCAAAACTAGCTCCTATTTTGTATCTTTTTTTTATTTTTGTTGGGTGGTCTCGTATCTATTTGGGAGTCCATTTTCCCCTTGATATTTTGGGAGGATGGATTTTAGGCTTTATTTCAGCTTATATCTTTTATAAGCTCTGCAGTCTTATCCTTCTTAAAGTAAATGAAAAAAACGCATAATGATACAAAAAAAAGACTTGTAATAATTGTTATTCTTTTTTTACTTTTCTCTTTTGTAGCAAAACTTCTCTATCTCTATTTTTTACCTTTACCTCTTTCCTATGATGAAGCCTATTATTGGGATTGGTCAAGATTTTTAGACTTTGGATACTATAACAAACCCCCGATGGTAGCCTGGATTATCAGAGCTTTTACTGAAGTTTTTGGAAATACCGAATTTGCTGTAAGACTGCCAGCTTTAATTTGTGTGACCTTAACTATCTTTCTCTCCTTTTTTTTGGTTTGGAAATACTTCAGCGAAGTAAATGCAACTTGGCTTCTACTAAATCTTTTCTTTATTCCTGCATTAACAGTCTATAGCTTTATAATGACCATAGATCCACCTTTGATACTTTTCTGGATTTTATCCTTGCTTTTCTTTTTAAATTATTTAAAGAAACCCTGTTATAAAAATGCCATTTTTGCTGGAATTTTTGTGGGTTTGGGTCTTTTAACCAAACAAACTATGTTTGCCTTTGTATTTTTAAGTGGAATTTACTTGCTACTTTTTAATAGGAATTTGCTTTTCAAAAAAGAGACATTTTTTTTGTTTTTAACAGCATTTTTAATATATTTTCCCAATCTATACTGGAATTATAATCATCAGTTTGTTTTATTGAAACACACAGAGGAACATTTTACCAGAAAGACACTCTCAGTTTATTCTTTTTTAAAATTTTTAGGAGACTCAATAGGTGTTTATACACCTTTATTTTTATTTTTTCTCTACAGTGGAATAGCTTATACCAGAAAATTTTTCAAAAATCAATACTCAGAAGCTCTGAAGTTTTTATACTTTCTTTCTTTTCCTTCAATTCTGAGTTTACTTTTTCTTTCCTTTTTTATTGAACTTAATGCAAACTGGATTTTACCTTTTGTTTTAACAGGTTTTCTTTTTCTTTTTGGGTATATTTCTCTTTCTTCAGGATGGAGAGTTTTTCTTTTTGGTAATTTAGTTATAGCTATTATTTTATCCGTTATGGTATATCTTTTAGGTTACTTTCCACAAAGATTTCCAGAACCTTTACAGGTTCTTTTAGAGAAATTCAGGGGATGGAAAATTCTTGCAGAAAGGGTTGAAAGATATTACAATCAGAACATACCCTTAGTTACTGAAAATAGAGCTATTGCTGCAACCCTTGCTTTTTATATGAAGTCTCATCCTAAGGTTTATGTTATTCAGTTTAAAAAATACCCTGAAAACCAGTATCATCTATGGAGAAATGCAGATTCTTTAACAGGGAAAAGAGTCTTAGCAGTGAAAAAAGGGTTAAAAAAACCTTATTATCTTGAAAATTCAGAAAAAATTGGTGAAATTGAAGCAAAAGTTACTTCAAAAAGACATAGATATTTTTCTATTTGGGAAGGCACTTTAAATTTGTGAAAGGCAAGAATTATGGCGTATTATTGTCAGGAATGTGGATACAGAAGTTTAAAGTGGTTGGGTAGGTGTCCAGAATGTGGTTCATGGAATTCCTTCGTTGAGGAAAAAGAAAAAAAAGATAAAAAGGGCAGAAAGACCTCTTTTGAAAAAGCAAAAGTTCAAAAACTTTCTGAAATCGTTTCTAAACCCCAGAAGAGAATAAAAACAGGATTAACAGAGTTTGATTTAGTTTTAGGAGGAGGAATAGTCTCTTCTTCTCTTATTCTTATTGGAGGAGATCCAGGCATTGGAAAATCTACTTTACTTACTCAAATAGCCGGATTTCTTTCAGAAAAGGATATAAAAGTAGTTTATGTTTCTGCAGAAGAGTCTGTGGAGCAGGTTAAATTAAGGGTGGATAGATTAGAAGTGAACAGAGATTTTTATTTTATTTCTGACACCAATTTAACAGAGATTTTGGAAACAGTTGAAGACATAAAGCCCCATCTTTTGATTATTGATTCTATTCAAACTGTTTATCTTCCTGAACTTGAAAGTTCTCCTGGAGGAGTTTCTCAGGTTAGAGAATGTGCTAACACTCTTTTGCGTTTAGCCAAAGAAAAAGGAATTACAGTAATTTTGGTTGGACATATTACCAAAGGTGGTATTATAGCAGGGCCAAAAATTTTAGAGCATTTAGTGGATGTGGTTCTTTATTTAGAAGGTGAGAAAGAAACAGGATTTAGAATTCTCAGGGCTGTTAAAAATCGTTTTGGTCCTGTAAATGAGATAGGAGTATTTTTGATGACAGAAAAGGGTCTTGTTCCTCATTCACAGTATGAAGATTTTTTCCTTTCAGGGGAGGAGGGAGCTATTTTTTGTATAATTGAAGGCACGAGACCAATTCTGGTTGAGGCTCAGGCTCTGGTAACCAAAAGTTTTTTCCCTGTTCCCAAAAGAACAGCAGTAGGTTTTGATCCAATCAGGCTTTCTCTTCTGGTTGCCATCTTAGAAAAAAAACTTGGTTTTAATTTTAGAGATCAGGATATTTATGTAAAAATAGCAGGAGGGTTGAGAGTAAAAGATCCTTCTGCAGATCTTGCTATTGCTATGACATTAATTTCAAGTCTTTTGGAAAAGCCTTTACCAGAAAAGACTATTTTTATAGGAGAAATCGGACTTTCTTCAGAACTAAGACCCGTAAGAGATATACCTATCAGATTAAAAGAAGCTGAGAAAAAGGGTTTTCAAAAGGCTTTTATTCCAAGATTGACTAATGTTAAGGAAAGAGGTTTTAAAATAGAAATTTTGCCCTGTAAAAAAGTTTCAGAAGTTTGCAGATACATTTTTGAGTGAAAAAATGTTTGATAATATAATATCTCTTTGGAATAACAGAGAGGAGCTTAGGCTTTTTTTAGAAAAGCATCCCATTTTAGGTCCTTTTTTATTTATAGTTTTTCAGGCTATGCAGGTGGTTATAGCACCTGTTCCTGGAGAGGCAACAGGATTTTTAGCAGGGTTTTTCTTTGGTGCCTTCAAGGGTTTTTTAATAAGTACCATCGGGATCACAATTGGATCATCAGTAGCTTTTTACATAGGACGATTTTTTAGAAAAAAATTTTTGAACAAATATGAAAAGTCCTCCCAGTATTTGAAGGTAAAAAAAATTTTTAAAAAGTACGGACTTACAGGAGCTTTTCTTCTTTATTTATTTCCTGGTTTTCCCAAAGACATTTTGAACTATTTTTTAGGTATTATGCCACTATCTTTTAAAGCCTTTATTTTTATATGCAGTCTCGGAAGATTACCAGGAACTTTTGCTCTATCTTTACAAGGAGATGTGGTATATGGAGGTTATCCCCATCAAATTTTTATATTATTTGGACTATGTGGAATTGCTTTCATAGTATTTTTCCTTTTTAAAAGAAGAATTGAAAACTGGTTAGAGATTAATTCTTAAGAATATTACCACTTAATTCTAACTTTAACTCCTTTTTCTGCAAGAAAATTTTTTATTTCTTTTATACTATACATTCCATAGTGAACCATAGAGGCAATAAGAGCTGCATCGGCTTTGCCTTCGGTTAATACTTCATAAAGATGTTGAGGATGTCCTGCACCTCCAGAGGCAATAACAGGAATATTTACAGCCTCTGCTATCATTCTGGTAACGGTTAACTCGTAACCTTCTTTAGTTCCATCTGCATCTATGGAATTAAGACATATTTCACCTGCTCCGAGATTTTCAGCCTCTTTTGCCCACCACACTGCATCAATCCCCATAGGTTGTCTCCCACCTTTAATCCACACTTCATATCCAGAAGGAATTTTTGATGAAGGCTCCACTTTTTTAACATCCATTCCAAGAACAATGCATTGTGAACCGAAAGCCTTAGCTCCTTCATAAATAAGTTTCGGATTTAAAACAGCAGCTGTATTTACTGAGACTTTTTCTGCTCCTGCAAGTAAAACATCTCTCATATCTTCCAGACTTTTAATGCCTCCTCCCACAGAAAAAGGAATAAAAATACGTTCAGCAGTTCTTCTAACCACATCAATCATTATTTTTCTGTGCTCGGCACTTGCTGTAATATCATAAAATACTATCTCATCAGCACCTTCCAAATAATACTTTTCAGCCATTTCCACAGGATCACCAACTTCTACATTATTTTTAAACTTCACGCCCTTTGTGGTCTTACCGTCCTTTACATCAAGACAGACAACGATTCTTTTGCTCAACATGACTTTTAGTTTACAATGGAAATTTTAAAAAGGAAGGTGTCCCGGCGAGGAAGACCTCCTCTCTTAGAATATTTATGCTCAGGTGAAACCAAATCCTCTTCCTCCACAGGAGGGCCCGTTAAAAGAGGAGCTTTTACCTGAATGAAAGCCGGAAAGCACCTTTTTTATGTTTTGAGAACTGCAGTGAGGACACTTTACCTTCTTTTCCTCTCTTGCCTTAAGAACGAACCTTTCAAAAAGTTTACCACAGTTTAAACATTTGTACTCATAAATAGGCATAATAAAAAATCACCTCCTTAAGGATTAAAGAGCCACAAATAAAATAATAAAATTCTAAAAAAAATCAAGATTCAAATTGAAAAATAATTTTAGAAAGAATTTCAGATGCTTTACCTCTTAAAAAATAATCTGTAATAGAATGTGTATAGGGAGTTTCCTCAAAATTTATTTCTACAATTTTGGCATTATTTAATTTTGCAAGATATGGAATTTCAGCAGCCGGAAAAACAACACCCGAAGTTCCTATAACTAACATAACATCACACTTTTTTGCTTCGTTCTTTGCTTTTTTCCTTACTTCAAAAGGTATAGGTTCTCCAAAAAAGATTACATCTGGCTTTAAAGGGCTTTTACACTTTGGACAGACAGGATAAGGTAGAGTTTCAATAAGTTCTTTTTTTACCGCTTCTTTTCTACCACAATCTAAACATAAAAGCCATTTGCAGTTTCCGTGAAATTCTATAACATTTTTATTTCCAGCTGATTGATGTAGCCCATCTATGTTTTGAGTAATTACCGTTTTTAAATATCCTAACTTTTCCATTTCAGCAAGAGCTTTGTGAGAGACATTAGGTTTTGCTTTTAGAACTACTTCAAACATCTCTCTTAACATTTTCCACACTTTTGCAGGATTTTTTAAAAAAGACTCAATATGAGCAAATTCTTCAGGATCGTATTTAGACCAAAACCCCTGAGATCCTCTAAAAGGAGGAATACCGCTTTCTACAGATATACCAGCACCTGTAAAAGCTATTGTATAGTTTGAAGTTTTTATAAGCTCTGCAACTTCTTTATATAGGTCCATCAAATATCTTTTGTTTCTTTAAGAAGCCAGTTTAAGAAACACTCATTTGTTTTTTTTATTTGAATTTTGGCTATACAAGGACAAGTATAAGAGTGAAGTTCAAGAATTTTCTTCTCTGCTAATTCTGAAAGAGATTCTTTTGTTTTTACAATCATAATGGATTCTCTTGACTTTTCTATTTTCCCTTCCCACCAATACATTGATGCTATTTGGGGATATATATTGACACAGGCACAGAGCCTTTCTTTTAAAAGGGCTTCCCCTATTTTTTGAGCCTCCTCTTCAGAACTACAGGTTACATAAAGAAATACGATCTTATCCTTCATAAAATTTCCACCTCCACCTCTTCATCTTTTTCAAATCCCAGAAGATCTTCAGGAATACAAAGTATTCCATTTGCCTTCACTAAGGTCATAATAAGCCCTGATTTACTTAGAAGTGGAGTAGCAAAAAGATTATTATCTCTTTCTTCTAAGTATACTCTGATAAAATCTGTCCTTCCTGCCTGTGAAAAAATACTTCTTGTTAATTTAGCTTTAACCTTAGGTTTGTAAATTTTGTCTGTTAACCCAAGCAATCTATGTATTACTGGTTTTACAAATAATTCAAAGCATATATAAACAGCTACAGGATGACCTGGAAGACCAAAAACCGGTTTTTGATTACATATACCTGCTATAATTGGTTTTCCTGGTTTAATAGAAACTCCGTGAAAAATAACTCCTGGTTCACCAAGCTCATTAATGATCTGAGCAGTCATATCTTTTATTCCTGCACTTGTTCCTCCTGTTATTAAAACAATATCTGAGGATTCAAAAGCTTTATCAACAACATCTTTAATTTCTTTATAATCATCTTTAACAATCCCCATTTTGAGAGAAACTCCACCTGTTTCTTCAATTAAACCTGCTAGGACAAAAGAATTAATGTCTCTTACCTTTCCTGGCATTGATTTTTCGGTATGAGGTATGATTTCATCACCTGTAAGAATGATAGAAACTACAGGTTTTTTAACCACCTTTATCTCAGAAAATCCCAAACCTGCAAGTGCACCTATGTCCTGAGGCTTTAATTTGTGTCCCTTCGGTATTACAATCTCTCCCTTTTTAATATCTTCATCTTCAAAAATTACATTTTCACCAGGACCAACAGGTTTTAAAACTTCTATCAAATCAGAAGAGACAACATTTACATGTTCAACCATTACCACTGCATCTGCTCCCTCTGGAAGCATTCCTCCTGTTCCAATTTCAGCACATTCACCAGGTCCCAAAGAAAAATCAGGAGCTGATCCCATTTGGATACGAGCTTTTACAGTTAAATAAGCAGGCATCGTTTCTTTAGCTCCGAAAGTGTCCTGAGATCTTACTGCAAAGCCATCAACAGTTGACCTTCTAAAGCCAGGAAGATTTTCAGAGGCATAAATATCTTCAAAAGTGACTCTATGATAAGCTTTTTCTATAGGGATAACCTCGTAAGATAAATTCTTAGGGTTTATACGCTTTAAGAAAAGTTCAATGCTCTTTTTTAAAGTAAGATATTTTTTGTCAAGCATTGTGTTAACACTTAATTATAACTTAAGGATTTAAAAAAATAAATGCATAAATTTTTAAATAAAGAAGAAAAAAAGAAAGAAATTAAGTTTAAATAAATCAAAAAAAATAAAAATTATACAAAAAACAAAGAGGATTAGTTAAAATAGGAATTGACTTAATAATACTTTCAAAATAATTTAATAGTTATAAAAATAAAAAAAATTTTATAAAGTATGATAATAAAAGGGAGGTGTTACTATGGATGTTAAATTTACAAGGAGGGATTTTTTAAAGTTATCCATAGGTTCTTTGGTTTTAAGCTCCTTAGGAATAAACTTAGAGCCTGTTAAAGCATATGCGAAAGAGCTCAAAATTAAGAATGCTAAAGAAACGACAACCATTTGTCCTTACTGTTCTGTGGGATGTGGAATTATTGTTTATTCTAAAGGAGGAAAGGTAGTAAATACAGAGGGAGATCCTGATCATGTTATTAGTAGAGGTAAGCTTTGTCCAAAAGGTGCTTCACTTTATCAGCTTGCCAATAATCCCACAAGACTTTTGAAACCACTCTATCGTGCACCCTATTCTGACAAATGGAAAGAGGTTTCTTGGGACTGGGCTCTTGATAGAATTGCTAAACTGGTAAAGAAAACCAGAGACAAATATTTTATTTACAAAAACGAAAAAGGTCAGGTGGTAAACAGAGTGGAAGCAATTGCCCATGTAGGTTCTGCTGCTCTTGATAACGAAGAGTGTTACATTTTACAAAAATTTTTGAGGGCGCTGGGAATTGTATATATAGAGCATCAGGCGCGTATATGACATAGTGCAACAGTGGCGGCTCTGGCAGAGTCGTTCGGAAGAGGAGCTATGACAAATCATTGGGTTGATATGAAAAACTCTGATGTAATTTTAGTAATGGGTGGAAATCCTGCTGAAAATCATCCAGTATCCATGCAATGGATACTCAAAGCTAAAAAAGAAAGAGGAGCAAAGTTAATTGTAGTTGATCCTAAATATACAAGAACAGCCTCTCAGGCAGATCTTTTTATTCAGATTCGTCCAGGAACAGATATAGCTTTTCTTGGAGGGTTGGTTAAGTATATTATTGATAATGAACTTTACTTTAAAGACTACATAGTAAATTATACAGATGCAGCCTTTTTAGTAGATCCTAATTTTAAGGATACCGAAGATTTGGGTGGTGTATTTTCTGGATACGATCCTAAAAAGAAAAAATATAATAAATCCACTTGGAAGTATCAACTTGATGAGAATGGAATTCCCAAGAAGGATCCTACTTTAAAGGATCCTAACTGTGTATTTCAGTTATTGAAAAAGCATTTTTCAAGATACACCATAGATGTGGTTTCTGAAATTACTGGTGCACCAAAAGAAAAGATTTTAGAGGCTTACAAGATTTATGCTTCAACTGGAAAGCCGAACAGAGTTGCAACTGAATGTTATGCAATGGGATGGACTCAGCATACAGTGGGAACACAGAATATTAGATGTATGGCAATTATTCAGCTCCTTCTCGGAAATATTGGAATGGCTGGTGGTGGAGTAAATGCATTAAGAGGAGAATCTAATGTTCAGGGTTCAACAGACATGTGTCTACTTTTCCACATTTTGCCTGGTTATTTACCTATGGTCAGAGCTTCTCATGTGGATTTGAAGACTTATATTAAAAAAACAACCCCTAAGAGTAATGATCCCAAGAGTTTGAACTGGTGGAAGCACAGATCCAAATATATTGTTAGTCTGCTTAAGGCTTTCTGGGGAGATTATGCAACTCCTGAGAATGATTTTTGTTTTAACTACCTACCCAAACTTGACGACGGCAAAGCTTATAGCTGGTATGACCTTTTTGATGCTATGTATAAAGGTAAAATCAAAGGATTTTTTGCCTGGGGACAAAATCCTGCATGTTCCAGTGCTAATGCTAATAAAGCAAGACAGGCTCTTTCAAAGCTTGACTGGTTAGTATGTGTGAATCTTTGGGATAGTGAAACAGCTTCTTTCTGGAAAGGACCTGGAATGGATCCAAAGAAAGTAAAAACAGAGGTATTTTTACTTCCGGCTGCAGCTTCAGTTGAAAAAGAAGGAAGTATTACAAATTCTGGAAGATGGTTGCAATGGAGATACAAAGCAGTTGAACCACCTGGGGAAGCAAGACGCGATGCAGAGATTGTAGATGAGCTTTATAAAAGAATAAAAGCTTTATATGAAAAAGAAGGTGGAGCTTTTCCTGATCCTATAGTTAAACTTAACTGGAATTATGGAGATGGTGAGGTAGATACTAAACTTATTGCTAAGGAAGTAAATGGATACTTTACCAAGGATACCACAGTTAAGGGTAAAAGATTTAGAAAAGGTCAACAGGTTCCCAATTTTGTTTACTTGAAGGATGATGGATCAACTGCATGTGGAAACTGGCTTTATTCAGGAAGTTATACAGAAGAAGGAAATATGATGGCAAGGAGAGAGAAAATTGATCCTACAGGACTTGGAATGTATCCGAAGTGGGCATGGTGCTGGCCTGTTAATAGAAGAGTTCTTTATAACCGTGCAAGTGTTGATCTGATGGGTAATCCATGGGATCCTGAAAGACCAGTTATTAAATGGAATCCTTCCACAAAGAAGTGGGTTGGAGATGTGCCTGATGGACCACAGCCTCCTCTTGCTCTTGGTGGTGTGTTGCCATTTATTATGAAACCAACAGGTGTAGGAACTATATTTGGAAAAGGTCGTGCAGATGGACCATTCCCCACACATTATGAACCTGCAGAGTCTCCATTTAAGAACATACTTTATCCAAAAGTTAGAATTAACCCTGTTGCAAGGATATTTAAGGATACTCCTGTTGACAAATTGGTATTAGGTGGAGATCCAAGATTTCCTTATATTGCAACTACATACAGAGTTACAGAACATTGGCAGACAGGTCTTATGACAAGGAATATGCCTTGGCTTCTTGAACTTGAACCTCAGGTATTTGTAGAGATGAGCAAAGAACTTGCTAAGGAGATTGGAGTAAAAAGCGGAGATAAAGTGATTGTTACTTCTCCAAGAGGAAAAATTTGGGCGATAGCAGTAGTTACTGAAAGAATTAAACCTTTAAGAATTGAGGGACATACTTGTCATATAGTAGGAATACCATGGCATTATGGATGGAGATGGCCTGAAGATGGAAGTGGAGGAGATAGTGTCAACCTTCTTACTCCACCTGCTCATGATCCGAATACCTCTATTCAGGAAACTAAATGCTTTGCAGTAAATATAAAAAGGGCATAAAACCACTTAAGGGAGAGGAATTACCCTCTCCCTTGTGTAACTTAGGATAAAAAGGAGGGGAAAAATGGGAAGGAAAGCGTTACTTATAACTCCAGAGTTATGTATAGGATGTAGAGCTTGTCAGGTAGCATGTAAATCCTGGAATAATTTACCTGCAGAGAAAACAAAAAATAATGGAACTCATGAAAATCCACCAGATCTTTCAGGGTATACTTATGTGAAAATAAGGTTTATAGAAAAAGAAGTTAAAGGTGAGGTAAAATGGCTTTTTGTTCGTCAATCGTGTATGCATTGTGGTGAGCCTGCATGTGTGCAGGTGTGCCCAGTAGGAGCTATGCAGAAGGATCCTGAAACAGGTATTGTTTTTTACGATAAAAGCATATGTATAGGTTGTCAGGCATGTAGATCAGCCTGTCCTTTTGATGTCCCAAGATATGATAAAGAAGGTAAAATTAGTAAGTGTTATATGTGTATAGATAGAGTAAAAGCTGGACTTGAACCTGCTTGTGCTAAAACCTGTCCTACGGGAGCTATAAAATTTGGAGAAAGAGATGAGCTTATAGCACAGGCTAAAGCTGAGGGATTCAAGGTGCTTTACGGAGAAAAGGAACTTGGAGGATTGGGAGTAATATTTGCACTCAATAGAGAGCCAGCTTATTACAACCTTGTAGAAAATCCGAAGGCACCTGAGAAAGTTGTTGCTCTTGGAGAAATGCTTAAGATTCTTGTTGCTAAGGGAATTCCTATTAACAATTCTATAATTAAAGAGTTTCTGAGCTAAAAATTTTCCTTCCTCTTCAAGATAGAAGGGGGCTCCCCCCTTCTTTTTTTCAAATTGTAAAGTATTATATTAGAGGTGTTTTATGGATGTTGAAGTTATAATTAAAAAACTAAAAGAAGAAAAACCCTATTTAAAAAGTCCTTTAGAATTATATGAAAAAGTGCTGACTTTTAATAAAAATTGTAAAAAAATTTTGGAGAAGGAAACTCAAAATAGTTTATTAAATAAGATCATTGATGAGTTTTCAGGTCTTTTTGAAATACCTTACGAATTTGCTTCTTTTTTAAAATCTTCAATTATTAATAGTGGCAAAGATCCTTTTAAAGAACCAAGAAGTATTTTAGAGCTTCCTGTAAGTGAGGAAGAAGTTTCCAGAGAGGAAATCAGTAGAGCTCTCTTTATTCTTTCAAAACCTTTTTTTGCAAGGTATAGAGAAACTTTAAAAGAAAAGAAAAAATTTGAAGAAACTGGAAAGTGTGGTGTTTGTGGAGCACATGTATCTTTAACCATGATAGATGAAGAAAATAGAAGACATATGGTTTGCACTGTATGTGGTCATAAAGAAGAAATATTCAGAATAGGATGTAGCTACTGTATGCAAAAGGTATGTGAAAAGATAGATCTTTTAGTGGATGAGGATGAGATAAGAGTTGAGCTCTGTAAAGATTGTAAGACCTATATAAAAAGTTTTAAAGATGAAGTGTATCAAAAATATAAAGATCCCTATTTGATAGATATAATTAGTATGCCTCTTGATGTTGTTGCTCAGGAAAGAGGTTATATAAGAAGGTCTCCAAATATAATAGGGATAAAGGAAATAGTCTAAAAGTGGAGAAGAAAGTTTTTCACGAGCTTCTCCCTTTTGATTCTGCACTTAAGCTTCTTTTAGAAAATTTTAAAGAAAAAGTTTTCTATCCCTTATCTTCGGAAACAATCTCAGTTAAAGATGCGCTTAATAGAGTGACAGCAGAGCCTGTTTTTGCCAGAATTTCTTCTCCTTATTTTCATTCTTCTGCTATGGACGGTTATGCAGTCAGGGCAAAAAGTACTTTTTCTGCTACAGAAAAAGATCCTGTAAAGTTAGAAATTGGAAAAGAAGCTATCTGGATTGAAACAGGAGATCCGCTTCCAGAGGATTTTGACGCAGTTATTCCTGTTGAGGAAGTTAATGTCTATGAAAACTACATTGAGATTTATAAAGCCTATCCACCCTATCACGATGTAAGACCTGTTGGTGAGGACATAGTTGCTACAGAGCTTATAATACCTGAGAACCACTTTGTCAGACCTGTAGATATAGGTGCTATGCTTGCAAGCGGAATTTTGAAGATTAAAGTAAGGAAAAAGCCTTTAGCAGGAATAATTCCTACAGGCTCAGAATTAATAGAGCCGGAAAGGATAGAAGAAGGAGCTTTAAAGCCTCCGGCTCTTATTGAATATAATTCCTCGGTTCTGGCAAATCTTATAAAAGAAGACGGTGGAGAAGCTAAGGTATATCCAATTGCTAAAGATGAAGAAAAAGATATAGAAGAAAGTATTTTGAAAGCCTGTGAGGAATGTGACCTTATTCTTCTAAATGCAGGTTCTGGTTATGGTAAGGAGGATTTTACTTACAAAGTATTGAGCAAACTCGGGGAAATTATTATAAATGGTGTAGCTATAAAGCCTGGCAAACCTTTTATAGCGGGATTTGTTGAAAATAAACCTGTTCTGGGAATTCCTGGTTATCCTGTTTCAGCCTTTTTTTGCTATCATCTATTTGTCAAACCACTTATAGAAATGTATTTAGGTGCAAAGCTGAGAAGAGAAGAAAAAATTCAGGCAACACTTTCAAGAGGTATATCCTCCGGCATAGGGGTGGACGAATTTGTAAGGGTTAAGGTGGGAAAGGTTGGAGATAAGTATATTGTTTCTCCTGTAGGAAGGGGTGCAGGTCTTCTTATGTCGGTTGTAAGAGCAGATGGCTATATTGTGATACCTTCTGGCTCTGAAGGATATTCTCAGGAACAGACTGTAGATGTCTATCTCTGGAAGTCAAAGGAAGAAATTGACAATACCATTGTTTGTATAGGAAGTCATGATAACACCCTTGATATTCTTTACAATTATTTGAGAAAAAAATATCCCCATATAAGTCTTTCTTCTGCTCATGTTGGTTCTATGGGAGGACTTATTGCTGTAAAAAAAGGAGAGGCACATATAGCAGGAACTCATCTTCTGGATGAAACAACTGGAGAATATAATATACCTTTTATCAAAAGACTTTTGCTTGAAAAAAAGGTAGTGTTAATAAATCTGGTATACAGGACTCAGGGATTGATTGTAAGAAAGGGAAATCCAAAGAATATAAAAGGTTTTGAAGATTTGAAAAGAGAAGATGTGGTTTTTATCAATAGACAGGCTGGTTCTGGAACAAGACTTCTTCTGGATAAGCATTTAAGGGAAATAGGAATAAATCCTTCTCAAATTAGAGGATACGAAAATGAAGAATATACACATATGGGAGTTGCACAGGCTGTTGCAAGTGGTAGAGCAGATGTAGGTTTAGGCATTTTGGCAGCAGCAAAGGCGCTGGATCTTGATTTTATCCCGGTAGCAGAAGAAAGATACGATATCCTTATTGCAAAAGAATTTTTAGAGCTGGAAATTATCCAGGCACTTCTTGATGTAATAAAGAATGATGAAGAATTTAAAAAAGCAGTTTTATCCTTAGGAGGATATGATATAAGAGATATGGGAAAAATAGTTTACGAAAGTTAAGTTTTTAATAAATCATTTAAAGTAACTTGAGAAAAGTTTTGTGTTAAATCGGATATTTTTTTTATAAAATTATTAATTTCTGGAAGTTTTGGTAGGTCTTTAACATCGTTAAGCCCTATTATTTTTGCAATTTTTATTTTTTGTAAGGGTTTAACAAAAAACACTTCCTCGTCCCTAACAGCTATAAAACCTTCTTTTTCCAGCTCCTGTAGAAGTGACTCTAAAAAGATAGGAGAGACATTTAAGTATTCTGAAATTTTAAATATATTGCAATTTTTACCTTCGGTAAAAAGTTTCCCTAAAAGATAAAGTATGTAAAGTTTTAAATATGGGTAAGGAAGATTTATAGGAATTCTTCTCCAGCATTTTTGTTCTAAAAATACTACCAGCTCGGCTCCCAGAAGAAATACCAACCAGTTTATAAATAACCATACTAAAAACAGAGGTATAGCTGAAAGCGAGCCGTAAACTTTGGAATATCCTACTGCATATTTAACATAAAAAGAATAAAAATAAGAAGATAGAGTCCATAAAATAGTTGAAAAAAACGCACCAATAAAAGCTTCTTTTTTGCGAACATCTTTTGCAGGGAAATATATATACATCAAGAAGAAAAAAAGTGTGATAATTATTAGTATAAAAATATTAAAAAACTTTCCGAGGTAAGAATGAAAAGATACAGGCATAAAAAAAAGAAAGGGAATTATAGTCATACATACCCAGAAAAAGGTTATTCGTTGTGTAAATTTTCTTCTTTTTGAGCTTTCAAAAATTCTATTTAATATTCCTTCAATCTGGAAAAGAAGTCCTAATCCCATAACAAAATAACCTATAAGGCTGAATTTGCCGAGTGGAAAAGTTTCAAGTTTTTTAACCAATTCTAAAATGGTGTCCATAACTTTTTTGGTAGCTTCAGGAGTGAGATACTGAGCAATGTTTATAAATATTTGTTCCGTTAGTTTTTGCTGAGGAATAAAGATTTTTCCTATAGAAAAAATTAAACCTAAAAGGGGAACTAAAGTAAGAAGCGTATTAAAAGTTAATCCCTGAGCGCTAAGCAGAATATCGTCCTTTTGAAGTTTTTTAAAAAAGGTTATAATTGTAATTTTTAAAAAATAAAGGATGTTTTGCAATCTCATAGATTTTATAATTTTAATGGACATCTTAATTTTAGACAAGAAGGATAATTATGGAACTTAAGGAAATAGTATTAAAAGAAAATGAACTTGAGATTAAACCAGACTGGGGAAAAATTTTTAAAAGAAAGGCTCCGCTTTTTTTGGAAATAGGAATCGGAAATGGAGAATTTATTGTTTGGATTGCTAAAAAAAATCCTGAATCAAATTTTATTGGTGTTGAGGTTTCAAAGAAATATTTAAGGAAAGCAGTAAACAGAGTGGTAAATGAGGGGCTGAAAAATGTAAGACTTATGTATATAGAAGGTTCAAAGTTTATTTCTAAATTTTTAGAAAGAGAAACTCTTTCAGGAATTTATATAAATTTTCCTGATCCATGGTTGAAGAAAAAGCATAAAAAAAGAAGACTAATTTCTCAGCCTTTTATCTGGCTTGTTGCTGATAGACTAACTTTAGAAGGTTTTTTTCTTATGGTTACTGATTGTGAAGATTATGCTAAGGAAGTTGCAGAGCTTTTTTCTGAATGTCCAGCCTTTTTACCTCTCTGGGATAGTCCTGTAAAAATTAACTTAATTGATTATTATTTAACCAAATATGCAAGAAAATGGCTTTCCCAAGGTTTACCGCTTTTTTATATTGGGTTTAAAAAACATAAAAGAGTTGAAATTCCTGAATGGGTATATAAATTTTATCCTTTAGCAAAGTTTTCAGAGGAGGAAACTTTGCCTGAAAACATATTAGAAGTGAATGAAAAAGTTGATTTTTTTGAACTGGCTAAAAAATTACCGAGAGGGATTGTTTGGAAAAGGGAAGAAGAGGTTATAAAAATATTGGATATTTATTACAAGGAAGATGGAATTCTTATAGATACACTGGTTGTAAAAGGTTTTTTAAAACAAAGATTTTTTATCACTATTAAACTTTATCAGGGAAAAAAGATAATTATTGCCATTCACGATTCAGATAAGCCAGATATTACAGAAGAAGTTCACAAAGCTATCATTATCGTAACCTTAGAAATTCAGAAAGTTTTCAAAAATTCTCGTCTCGTAAAAAGCACCTGTAAAAGGAAATTTTTTGAACCCTTACAAAGTGAGCTCTTGCATAAATTGAAAATAGAAGATAAAATTTCAAAATTAGAAAAATTTTAAAAAGGAGGGTAATTTTATGGGCGTTGATATAGAAGAACTTTTTTTAGAGGGTGCAAAAATACTTACTTTAAAGCAATTTGATAGAGCTTTAGAGATTTTTAGTAAAGTTCTTGAAATGGATCCAAATCACATTAAGGCGTTGGAAGCAAGAGCTGTTATATACATGCAGAAAGGAGAAATAGAGCTTGCACAAATTGATCTGGAAAAAGCTATAAGTATAGAACCAGAAAATGCAAGGCTTTACTTCCGTTTAGGACAAGTATATTATCGTAAAAAGGATTTGGACAAGGCATTGGAACTTTTTACCAAAGCTATTGATCTTGAGCCTGTTTATCCAGCTGCTTACATGGCAAGAAGTCAGGTTTTAAGAGAAAAGGGGATGGAAGAAGCAGCAGACTTAGAATTAGATAAGGCAGTTGCAGTGCAGAGAGAAATTGCTAAAGCAAGAAAGGTAGTAGATTTTTAGTCTTCTAAAGTAACCGTCCAGTTAAAGATATCTTCTTTTTCTCCATATTGAATCCCTGTAATGTAATCAAAAAGCATTCTGGTAAGTTCTCCTGTATCCCCATTGTTAATGATGTATGATTTATCTTTATAACAAATTTCTCCTACAGGACTTATAACTGCAGCTGTTCCTGTGCCAAAACATTCTTTTAAGGTATTGTTTTTTATACCTTCTATTACTTCGTCTATGGAAATTTTTCTTTCTTTTGCTGGAATGCCAAGTTTAGGAACCAGTTTTAAAACTGAGTCTCTTGTAACACCTGGCAGAATTGAACCTGTAAGAGCAGGGGTAATCAGTTCATTTTCAAAATAGAAAAAGATATTCATGCTTCCTACTTCTTCAACATATTTTCTCTCTTTAGCATCAAGCCAAAGAACCTGAGTATATCCTTTTTTATGTGCCAATTCCTGAGCTTTGAGACTGGCAGCATAATTGCCACCGGTTTTTACCTCTCCTGTTCCTCCTGGACAGGCTCTTATATATTCAGTGGTTACATAAATTTTAACAGGGTTAAATCCCTCTTTATAATAAGCTCCCACAGGAGAAAGTATTATAACAAAAAGATACTCACAGCTTACTTTAAGCCCCAGAGTGGGCTGGGTAGCAAAAATAAGTGGTCTTATATAGAGTGCCGCTCCTTTTTTCTTTGGTATCCATTCTTTATCAATGGAGACAAGAGTTTTAATTGCTCTAAAAACAAAATCAGGATCGATCTGGGGAATACACAATCTTTCAGCAGAGCGATTAAGCCTTGCAATGTGATCCCATATGCGAAAAAACCTTATCTTTCCATCAATTCCGTAATAAGCTTTCAATCCCTCAAAAACTGATTGAGAGTAATGTAAAACTATAGCTGCAGGATGAAGCTCAATATTGGAAAGAGGCTTAATTTGCGGAGAATGCCAGCCTTTGTTTCTTTCGTATTTCATTATAAACATGTGAGGAGTAAAGATTTTTCCAAAAGAAAGTTCTTCAAAATTAGGAACTTTTCTCTTTTCCTCTTCAGCTAAAAAAATTTCTATTTCCATTCTTCTCCTCCATAAGTTTTAAAATTACTCTTTAAAAAAGAAAAAATATACCTTTTATAAAGGTTTGACAAGAGTTAAAATATAAATATCTTAAAATATTTTAAAAGTTTATTATGCCTGTAAAACTTAATCAGGGAAAGGTTTCTTTAAGAGTTTTAAAAGAAAAAACCGATTATATTATTCTGGGAGAGATTTTACACTATATCTGGGAAAATTTTTTGATTGCAGGGAAAGATTTTTTTTCTCTTTCTCCAGATTCAGAGGAATTTAAGAAAAAAGTAGAGATTTACATAAAAAAAGCTTTAGCCTTTTATCAAGAGCCTCTTCCACAAAGAAAAAATATTTCAGAAAAAGTGAAAAAAATTATAGAGAAAATATTTAAGAGCAATGAATTTAGGAAATTTAAAGAGCTTATCAAAAAAGAAGACATTGTAGCTATATATAGGGAGCCCGAAGGGTTTTTTAAAGAAGATAGTGATTTTCTGGATTTAAGACCGGATATAATAATAAAGAAAAAAGATGAGTGGATTATTCTTGAACTTAAACTTCATAAAGAGTTTGATAAAACTCAATTGGAAAACTACTATACTTTGTTGAAAAAAATATTTCCCAATGATAATATAAAGGTGTATTTAATTTCTTTTGAACCCTTTAAGGTGGAATTAATATACTATCAAAAAGCTAATGTAGATGAAAAGATGTCTTCTTATCCCACCCAGCTCCCACTTTTTAAAAACTTTAACTAATCTATTTTTAGATAAATACTCTCTAAATAATCCAAATATCTTAAAAGTATGGTGTATTTTCCCTACCAAAAGGGCAGGTCTTTATTTTAAGAATTATCTTAAAGAAAAAGCTGAGTTAAAAAAAATTAGGGCAGGTTTTTTCCCTAAGGTTCAATCCTTAGAGGAGTTTGTAGAAAATCTTTATACTGATTTAACAGATTCCCCTTCTCCTCAAGTTCCTGATGTGTTGAGGGTTTTTGCTTTTCTGGAAGTTTTGGAGAAAAAGAAGAATCTTTTTTTTGAAAAGAAGGAAGAAAACCTAAGAAAATACTTCAGCTGGGGATTAAAATTTTTGGAAGTTTTTGAAGAATTCGAAAAAGAAGGAAGAATTCCTGAAAACTTAATTTATCCTCCAGAAGGACTTCCAGAATTAGCTCAAAAAATTTTTGAAGAATTGAGAATCAGTTATCTTGAGTTTACTTTCCTTATTGAGAAGAGAAATTTTTCTTATTACTCTTACAGACTGAAAAAAATATCAGAAATTTTGAAAGAAAAAAGAGATATAGATACTCTTTCTAAGGAAATAAGTGAGATCTGGTTTATTGGCTTTGCAGCCTTAAGAAAGGTAGAAACAGAGATTTTCAAATTTTTTAAAGAAAAGTTTAAGAGCTATTTTGTTTTTGAAGCCTATGAACCATTACCTTCTGTAATAAAAAACACTTTGAATGCTCTTGAGATAGATTTTGAATGGGTCTCTTCTGAGTATTACGAAAGAAAGACTTTTAAAAGCCCTCATATATACTTTTATGAAACTACGGATCCACATTTAGAGGTTAAAGAGGCTTCAGGTCTTATTCCAGAAAAGGTTGAGAATCCTGATGAAATAGCAGTGGTTGTTCCTAATTCTCTAAATTTGTTACCTCTTATTTATACCTTGGAAGGCAAAGAAAACCCGATAGAAGTAAACATTACCCTTCAGTATCCTATCACTAAAATCCCCTTAAATCAGCTTTTGAGAAACTTAATTAAAGCTCAAAAAGAAAAAGAGGGTAAATTTTATCCAGCTAAGATTTATCTTAAAATTCTCAAACATCCTTACTTTTCAGCACTTGAATTTGGAGAAGGTGTTTCCTGCCAGAAAATAGTAAGTGAAATAGAAACTACCTTAAGAAAAAAAGGCTATCTCAAAATAACTCTGGAAGAGGTTGAAGAGTTATTTCCTGGATATAGAGAATTTTTAGAAAGAATCCACAGGGTATTTTTTAAAAACTGGGAAGAAATACAAACCCCTTTTGAGCTTTCTGAGAATTTAAAAAGCATTTTACAAATTTTTGCACCTTTGTTTGAAAGGCTGAAAGAAAAGGCAGATTGGCACTCGGTTCTTTTAAGAAACTATATTTACATTATTGAGACAAAAATTTTACCTATATTTGAAGAGGAAACCTATTTTAAAGATAAAAAATTTTCAGGACAGTTTCTTCTGGAGATTCTGGAATATCTTCTCAAGGAAGAGACAATTCCTTTTATCGGGGATCCTTTAAAAGGTCTTCAGATTATGGGATTTTTGGAAACAAGGCTTCTTTCTTTTAAAAAATTGATCATTCTTGATGTGAATGAGGGTATTTTACCACCAGCACCTTCTTTTAACCCTCTTCTCACAGAAGAAATCAAAAGTTATCTGGGTATTCCTGTTTTCAGGAATGAGTTATGGGTTTATTATTTTGAGAGGCTTATAAAAAGTGCAGAGGAGGTTCATCTATTTTATATTTTTGTAGAAAAAGGGAAAACTCAGGAATTCAGAGAGCCTTCAAGGTTTATTCAAAAACTCAAATGGGAACTTGAAAAAAAAGAAGTCAAGCCGGTTGAGAAGTTAATTCCGCTGAGTTTTGAAATTCTTTCTGAAAAAGATGGCATTCCTAAAACAAAAAAAGATAAAGAATTACTTTTAGAGATTATCAAAAATTCAGAAATAAGCAGATATTTTCTGGAAACCTATCTTAAATGCGGAGTAAAATTTTATTTTAAGTATCTTTTAAAGCTAAAAGAAACGGAGAAAATAGGGTTAAAGCCCGTAGATGTGGGTAATTTTATTCATGAATTTTTTGAGAAAATTTTTAAGGAATTGGAGGGCAAAGAGATACTAATAAAGAATGTTTATAATGAAAAAGATATTTTAGAAAAGCTTGATTTCCTCTGGCTGACTTACAAATTTGAAAGAAAGATGGATGCTTTATCACACTTCTTTTCCAAAAAAATTGCAGTAGAAACCATCAGAAGATATTTCAATTATTTGATTGATATGGAAAAAAGCGGGAAGGTTAAAAGGACTAAAATTTTAGGAGTTGAAAAGGAGTTAAAACTGCATACTGAAATTTCTTTATTAGATTCTTCTTTTGACTTACAGAAAGTTTTAAGAGTTTGTTTAAGCGGAAGAACTGATTTTCTGATCAAAAGAAAAGAAAATATAATTAAATATCTTATATTTGATTTTAAAAGCAATCCTGATACATCTCCCTCTCCCAGAAAGATTGGTAAAATATATTCTTTTTCACTTTCTGAAAAATTTGATAGAACTTCCATTTATGAAGTTGCGGATATTTTTGGCTCAAACCTTTACAGTTTTCAGCTTCTCTTTTATTACTATCTTTTCTATCAACACAAGGAAAAATTTATAACTGAAGATAAAGGAGAATTTGTGATTATAAATGCAGGGTTTATCACTCCTTCAGATTTTAAGAGACCTGAAAAATTTCTTTTTAACATTTCTTCAAGAGGTGAATGGGCAAAAGTTTATAAATATTTTGAAAACAGTTTTAAAGAATTGATTGAATGGATTTTAAATCACATTATAATAAGTAATAAATTTTATTTTCCTGTAGATGACAAAGTTTGCAGATATTGTGAGTATAAAGCTCCCTGTAAAAATTATAAATATCTTTTAGGATAAAATTTATGTGGATTAAAGATTTTTCCAGACCTGAAGAAGAGAGAAATTTTATTCTGGAGGAAACTCTTAAAAAGAATTGTGAACTTAAGGATATTTCTGAAAAGGTTCTAAATTTTGAGCCTCTTGATTTTGAATCAGCTTTGAAGCTTTACAGAGAAGGAGATATTTTCTTTTTAGGGGAGCTTGCAAGAAAAGTTAAAGAAAGAATACATGGGAAAAAGTATTATTATACAATAAACAGACACATTAATTATACTAATGTTTGCGTTATTAATTGTAAATTCTGTGGTTATCATAAAAGACCCGGAGAAGAAGGAGGTTATACCTTAGAGATAGATGAAATTTTAGAAAAATTAAAAGAAACTCCTCAGTTAAAAGAGGTTCATATTGTAGGAGGGTTAAATCCAAGACTTCCTTATGAATATTATGTAAATTTAGTTCGTAAAATAAGAGACTCTTTTCCTGAAATTCACATAAGGGCTTATACTTGTGTTGAAATAGACTGGCTCTCAAAAATTTCTGGGAAGTCTGTGGAAGAAGTTTTGAAGGAACTAAAAGAAGCAGGTTTAAATTCTATTCCTGGAGGGGGTGCAGAGGTTTTTTCTGAGAGAATAAGAGCTGAGCTTTATCCAACTAAGATTTCTTCTGAAAGATGGATTGAGATTGCAAAAACCGCTCACAAGCTTGGTATTCCAACAAATGCGACTTTGCTTTTTGGACACATAGAAACAGATGAAGAAATAATAAAACACCTTTTAATTTTAAGAAAAATTCAAGAGGAAACAAAAGGATTTTATTGTTTTATTCCTCTTGCTTTTATTCCTGAAAATAATGAATTATCTCATCTTCCAGGACCTTCTGCTCACAAGATTTTAAAGGTAATAGCTATTTCTCGTATAATTTTAAATAATTTTCCGCATATTAAGGCTTACTGGGTTTTTCTGGGAATAAAATTAGCTCAGATAGCTCTTCTTTGGGGAGCAGACCATTTTCACGGAACAGTGATAGAAGAAAAGATAAGCGAGTTGATGCGAGGGCAACAGGTTATGCATCTTCCTCCAGTTGAAATTCAACGTCTTATCCGCGAAATCGGTGGAGAACCAGCTGAGATTTAAAAAGATGAAAATTAAAGAAACTTTTTCTAAAACTTCTTTAGAAAATTTTTCCGAAAAATCACTTATTTTTATACTGTTATTCTTATGTGTAACTTTTCGATTTATTATGCTAAAACATACCTGTGGTATTAATAATGACGGAATAGGTTATATTTATATAGCTCAAAAAATATGGGAAGGAAATTTAAAAGAAATGTTTTCTTGCGGAGGATTTTGTTTAGGGGTAATTTATTCTTCTACCATTACAGCTTTTTACTTTTTTTTAAAAAACTGGGAACTCAGCGGGAACCTAACTTCTATTTTTTATTCTTCCCTTATAGTTTTTCCTTTATTTAAAATTTTGCGCCAAATATTTTCTAAAAGTTATGCTTTTCTTCTTTCTCTTATAGCTTTAAATTTACCCTATATCATCAAACAAAGTGTAGATATTATAAGAGATACCGCTTACTGGTTTTTTTTACTTTTAGGTATTTATTTTTTTTTAAATTGGTTTAGCACCTCTACCAAATATCCTAAATTTTATTTTTTAGCAAGTGTCTTTTCTTTTTTATTAGCTGGCTTAAACCGTGTAGAAGGATTTTTTGTAGGCTTTTTTTCTTTTGTTCTTTTTCTTTATAAACAAAGGGGTTGGAAAAAAGATCTTCAGTATTTTTTTGCAGGATTGTTAATTCTTTTCTTAGGTATTGCCATAATTTTCATATTTTTCCCTTCTACTTATGAGTATTTACGGCATAAAAGTAGTTTTAATATTTATCTTAATAATTATGAATATTATTATAATGAACTAACTAAACTTTATTTATCTACTGATAGATTTTTTTGGATATATTTTCGCATGTTACTTCCCTATATTCCTTTTTTTATTAGCTTATTGTTCATTGTTAAAGTTTATAATTTGCTATTCCCTTTCTTAATTTATGGGATTCACACTTATTCAAAAAGAAGTTTTCAATTTTTATCCACAAAATATTTTTTTGCCCTTTTTGGGGGCTATTTTTTGTTATTGATTTTATGGTCCTATTCTTATGCCTATTTGTCTAAAAGATATTTTGTACCTCTAATTTTTATAGGGCTACCTTTAGTAGGATTAGGAATAAAAAATTTTATAGAAAGACAATTTTTTTATTTCATAAAGTTTCTTATTTTCTTTTTAATAACAGTTATATTGATAATTTCTATTTTATCTACTATTTTTTCTACTCGGCGTGAAGATGAGCTTATTTATAAGAAAATCGCTTCTGTAATAAACAAGATGGAAAATCAACATAGAAATCCTATTATAATTGCTGGGAATAATAAAAAAATAAATTTTTATGTTAACTTAGAAAGGAAACCTGCAATATGTGCTTTAAACATAATTTCTCCTCAAAAGTTTTTTAATAAATGTAATGCCGATTATTTAATACTTTCAAAAGAAGAACAAAAAATATATCGAAAAAAACTCAACATTTCTAAAATTAAAAAAGTAACAGAAATTGATGGATGGGGAATATTTAAATGTCAAAAATAGGTTTTTCCATAATAGTTCCTACTTATAATAGAGCAAACTTTGTAGTTGAAGCAATAAATTCAGCTTTAAATCAAACTTATAAACTACCTTATGAAGTTATAGTGGTGGATGATGGTTCTATAGATGACACAGAAAAGATTTTACTTGAATATATGAAAAGGGAGCCGAGGTTGAAATTTATTAAACACGAAAGAAATAAAGGTTTAGCAGCAGCACGGAATACGGGAATATTAAACTCCCAAGGGGAATATTTATTATTTTTGGATTCGGATGACAAACTATTACCTGATGCTTTAAATGTATTCGCAAGGGCAGTTGAAACCTATTCAGATGGTGATGTGTTTATAGGAAGGATTATAAGAGAAAATTTAAAAAGCAAAAAATTGGGTCCAGTTCCTAAAATTTCCGGAAATAATAAAAAAGATTTCCAAAAGTTTTTAAAAAGAGAAATTCCACTTGTAGCAGGTTCTTTTATAGTTAAGAAAAGTATTATTGAACAGAATCTTTTCCCTGAAGAAATAAGATTGAGAGAAGATTTGCCTGTCTATGGGTATTTAATTGCTATGTATAGATGTTATGCGTTAAAAGATCCTGTTGTAATTATAAAAGACCATCCTGATAGGTTAAGAAAAGATGAAAATTTATTAAAACAAAGAAATTTAAAGCCTTTAGAAATCCTTTTTCAAAGATTACCTCAAGATTTTCAAAATTTTTATTCTTTTGCTTTATCTCGAGAGTATTTATCAATTTTTAGGTCTTATTATTTAATAGGAGAATATTCAAAAGCTATTGAATACTACCATAAAGCAATAAGAGTTTATTCTAAGAATCTTTTTTTAATTTCGTATTTTAAAAAGTATTTAAAAGGTATAATAAAAAGTTTATTTTAAGAAGTTTATGAAAATAGCTTTGATTTCTCAAAGTTTTGAAGAAAACAAAGGTGGAGCAGAAAAATTTTCTTCAGAACTTGCAAAGTATTTAATAAAAAAAGGTTTGAATATTAAACTTTTTGCAAGAAAAATTGAGGTTTCAGATCTTAAACCCTTCGGTGTAGAAATCAAAATCCCAAAAAAACCTCCTTTCTTTCGGATCTTAATTTTAGCTTATACAGGACTTTACTTAGCTAAAAAATGGAAAGCTGATAGAATTTTTGCAATGATGCCACTTCCGGAGGGAGATTTTTATTGGCTTGCTGGAGGAGTTTATAGTAATTGGTTAAAGATAAAATATCCTAATGTTATGGAAAGAGTCATAGCCTGCTTGTTTAAACCACATAATTTATTGAATCTTTATTTTCAAAAAAGGTGTATTACTTCATCAACTTTAAAAAAGGTGATTACAAATTCTGATCTTGAAAAAAATATAGCAATTAAAACATTTAATATTTCGCCTGAAAAAATTGTAGTTATACCTAACGGAGTTAATCTAACTTGTTTTAACTTATCGGTTAAGAAAGATAGAGATATAATGCGTAAAAAGTTAGGTTTTAATAAGTCTGACAAAATTATTATGTTTGCAGGAAATAATTTTAAAAGAAAGGGACTTGAGACAGTTATCAAAGCTCTGGCAAGGCTTAAAAATATATCAAAATTATATTTGTTGGTTGCAGGTAAAGATAAAACTGATTATTTTATTAAACTTTCTCAAAGATTAGGAGTGAGTGAAAAAATTAAATTTCTTGGTTATGTGAAGGAAATAGAAAAGATTTATGGTATGGCAGATTTATTTGTTTTCCCTTCTCAATATGATTCTTTTGCAAGTGTAGTTCTTGAAGCTATGGCATGTGGACTCTCTGTGATTACTACCAAAACAAACGGAGCAAGTATGGTAATTAACCACGGAGAAGAAGGTTTTATTTTAAAAAGATGGGATGATGATAGACTCTTAGCAGAATACATAGTAAAAACCCTTGAAAACTCTGAAGAAATGGGATTTAAAGCTTACCAAAAAGCCTTAAATTATTCTGCAGAGAATTGCTTTGAAAAATATTACCAGGTTTTAGCAGCAGATTTATGATAAAAAGGTCCTATCAATTTATTGAGAAAAATAATCTGAAAATAAATTTAGAGTATTTAGACCTACTTAATTCTAAAGGTCTTTTAAGTTTTGAAAGTTTATGGAATTTAAAAGATAGCTATTTCTATTATAAAAAAAGATATCGCACAATAGAGGCTTATGATTTGGGAGGTTTTAAACTTTATTTAAAAAAATATGAATTTAATCTAAAGGAAGCTGAGAATGAATGGCGAAACTTTTCTCTTTTATGGGAAAAAGGATTCCCTACTCTTACACCAGTAGTTTTTGGAAATAAAAAAGATAAAGTTCTTATTGGAACAGAAGAATTAAAATTTCCATCCTCTTTAAAACTTCTTAGTGAAAAATTAATTTCTCCGGAGATTTTACTTTTAAAGTTTTCTCAATTTTTGGCACTTTTTCATGAAAATAATTTTTTTCATCAGGATTGTTATATAGGACATTTTCATTACGATGCGAAAAAAGATATGTTTTATATTATGGATGTAGCCAGAGTAAAGTATAATCCTAAATTTAAAATGAGATATTTAATAAAAGACCTTGCTCAATTGAAGTATTCTTTTATGGAAACCTTTAAAGAACAAAATTTATACTGGTGGGATTTTTTTTGGAAAGAATATAATAAACATAGAAAGGAAAAACTTGGGAAACTTATAAAATTTTTAATAAATAAAAAAGCTCAATTGATAGATAGACACACTCAAAAAATAATAAAAAAAGGTGGGGAAGGCGTAATAACTTATTATAAAAAAATCCTAATTTAAGTATGATTGAAATCTTACAAGAAGGGAAAGGAAGAAAGATTGAGTTTAACCATAAAGATGGCTTGGTGTATAAGTCAGGCTCTTTTTTAAAATTATTAAAAGAATGGCACAAATTAAAGAAAGCTTATAGTCTGAATTTAAATGTCCCCAAACCTATTAAATTTATTAGACAATCTTTGTTTAAAGCCCAAATTGTAATGTCTTTTATTAAGGGAAATACTTTGGAAAATTTGCTACCCAATTTAAGTTATTCAGATAAAATTAAACTTGCCTTTAGCTTGGGAAAAACTTTTAAAGAATTAAATAAACATAGACTGTGGCATAAAGATATTCATAAAGGAAATATTATAGTTACTCCGGAAGGAGAAATTTTTTTACTTGATTTATATAAACTCCAAAAAAGCCTGAGTTTTAAGATTTCTCAAATTAAACAATTAGCGGTTCTTTATGGAGCATTTATAAAAGATTTAGACATAAAAATAATTTTATCTTTTTTAAAAGGATATTTAGGTAATTATAAAAACGCTAAAGAATTTATAAAAGAATACGGACAACAGATTCAAGAAAAAGGAATAAAAAATTTGATAAACATTTTAAAAAAAGAAATTTCTAATCTTGATAATCCAAGAAGATTTAAGAAAATCGTGTTAGGAGATTGGAAAGGATATCTTGCTTTAAGAACAAATGGTTTGTTTTATGAAAACGAAATTTTAGATTGGTTAGAAGGTTACCAAAAAGAAAATAAAATTTTAGGTAAAATTGTAAAAGAGGGGAGGTCAGCTTTAGTAGTAAAATATAAAAATATTTGTCTTAAATTATTTAAAAAAAGGATGCACAAATGGAAAGGTTTAAAAGACTTACTTTTATATAGAATAAAATATACAAGAGCCCGAAAATCATTTTTTAACTCATACTTGTTTTATTTTACTTGTGGATATACACCTCCACCATTAGCTTTTTTTGAAAATAAAAATGGAGAAGGAATATTTGTTACACTTTTTATTGAGGATTCTATTACTTTTTCAAAATTTATAGAAAAATTTCCGGATAAAGAGAAGGCTCCATATATAAATAAGCTTCTAAAATGGTATAAAAAGATTTTAGATTACAATTTTATAAGTAAAGATGCTAATTTAAGAAATATATTGGTTAATTCAAAAAATAATATATGGCTAATTGATTCACTTGATATTGTTTATACTAATAATCTTAAGAAAAAAACGAAGAGTATTAATAGATTGTTAAAAGATTTAAAAATTTATGAATAAATTTATGAATAAGAACTACAAAATAGAAGATTTAAAAATATCTTTAATTATAACAACCTATAATACTCCGCACTTTTTGGAAAAAGTCTTGCAGAGTGTGCTTAAACAAACTTTATTACCTTATGAAGTAATCATTGCTGATGATGGTTCGACTGAAGAAACTGCAAGATTAATAAAAAAATATCAGAAAATATTTCCTGTACCACTTTTACATGTATGGCATGAAGATTTAGGCTTTAGAGCTGCAAAAATAAGAAATGAAGCAATTAAAGTATCTTCAGGAAATTATATTGTTTTTTTAGATGGAGATTGTATACCTGATAAAAATTTTATTTTTGATCATGTTAAATTAGCAGAAAGTAAATGTTTTGTTCAAGGCAAAAGAATTCTTTTAGATCAAAAAATTTCTCAAAATTTTAGTTTTGATACTATAGAATCTTTCTCTAAAAAACTAAAACTCTTTTTTTCTCCAAAAATTTCTAATCGTCATCATTTAATAAGAATACCTTTTTTCCCTGCTTTTAGAAATAAAAAAATTAAAGGAATCAAAGGTTGTAATATGGGAGTGTTTAAAGAGGATTTATTAGCTGTAAATGGATTTAATGAGGATTTTTTAGGATGGGGAAGAGAAGATACAGAATTGATTATAAGGCTTTATAAATATGGATTAAAAAGAAAAGAACATCCATTTATGGCTATATGTTTTCATTTATGGCATCCTCCTCAACCAAGAGAAAATTTAAATAAAAACGATGCTTTAGTTGAAAAAGCTTTTAATAGTGATAGTTATTTTTGTGCCAATGGAATTATAAAAGTTTAAATAAAGCTAAAAATTTTTGTTTAAAATCTACTTTCTAAATAGCAGGTTTAATAAAATAGTTAAAATAATGCTGAGTAATATAGAAGTTGCCAGAGGAAAGTAAAAAGTGAAGTTCCCCCTTTTGATGTAAATATCTCCTGGAAGTTTTCCTAAGTAGGGAATTTTAGGAATAAAGGTAAGGAAGATCCCCAGACAGATTATTATAACACCCAACAGTATTAAAAATTTTCCCAATCCGGAAAGTTCGTTCATATTAATAAAATTTAAAGAGAAATGTAAAAATTGCAATGCTTCAAAGCTGTATTAAAATCTTTTAGAGAATGGAGAGAAAAATAAGACTTTCTGAAAAAGAAATAGAAGTTATTAAAAAAAGCGCTGAGGAAATATTTGGCAAAGGAACTAAAGTTTATCTTTTTGGTAGCAGAGTTGACCTTAAAAAAAGAGGAGGAGATATTGATCTTTACGTAAGACCCAAATTCAGAAATAATTTATTGGAAAAAAGAATTAAATTTTTAATTAAATTGTGGGAAGAACTTGGGGAACAAAAAATAGATATTATCTTAGAGAAAGATCCTGAAAGAGAAATAGAAAAAATAGCTTTAAAAGAAGGGGTTGAACTCTGAAAGAGAAATAAGTCTCAATGGTTATTTCTTTTTTGCCAGGTTTTAAAGGAGATTTTAACTTTTTTCAATTTGAGCCTTTAGATAAAAGTTTTTTTGAAACACTTTTGCGAGCAAAAGCAGTTATTTTTCCTCCCACTATTTCTCCTGAATTATACTTTTTTGTAAAGAATTCAGGCATACCTGTTTTTCCAGAATATACATTTAGATTTTTGTATCCTGGTAAAATCGGGCAGATAATGCTTTTTAAACTTTTAAATTTGCCTCATCCTGAAACCACCGTTGTTCCGAGGCTTTGCGGAATAGAAGAGAATCCTTATAAGAGAACTTTCAAAATTAAATATCCCTGTGTAATTAAGGGGAACTATGGAGACGAAGGAAGAGAAATTTTTCTGGTAAAAAATGAAGAAGAGCTGAAAGAAGTTTTTAAGGAAATTAAAAAATGGGAAAGAGAGGGAAGATTTGGTTTCCTTATACAGGAATATATACCCTGTGATTTTGATGCAAGAGCCTATGTTATCGGAGAGAAAATTTTGATCGTCTTTAGAGAAGGAGGATTTAAAAAAAACATTTCTCAAGAAGGCAGAATAATACCCTGTCCTGAAAAAAATTTAAAAAAGAAAGTTCTTGAGCTTACCAGTAAGATTATAAGAAATACTCATTTTAATCTTGTTGCTATAGACTTTCTTTTTAAAAACAAAGAGCCCGTAGTTAGTGAATTTAATTTTGTTTTCGGAAGACGGGCAATAGGAGAAAAAAGGTACGAAACACTTTTAAAAAAAGCCATAAAAGATTTTTTGGAAAAATTTGGTTAAATCTGTATTTATTTTTAATTTAGATCTTCTACGGTTATTAAATCACTAAATTTTTTAAAATCTTCCGAGTTTTCTGTATAAATAGTAAGAATATCATTCTCTAACATGGTGGCTACAATTACAACATCCCAAAATTTTATTCCTTTTATATTTCTTTCGGCAGAAAGAGAGATGCTTTTTCTTAAAATAGTTTCTGTAACAGGAAGAATAGTCAATATTTCAGAAGAAAACAAATCATTGATTTCTTTCTTTGCTTCCTTTGGTGTTAGAGGTGCTTTAATACCTCCTAATTTTCTGGTAAGGACTACATAAAATTCTCCGATAATCTGAGTTGAAATGAAAGCTTGATACTCAGAATTTTTAATCCTTTCAATTAATTTAATGGCTTTCTTGTGATTTTTTCTTGTGGTATCGTATAGCAGATACGAGGATGTTGGTATCTAAAAAGATTTTATTCATAAAGATTTTCTCTTTTAAATTCTTTTATGTGCAAAGGTCTTGGTGTAGGCCAATGAGAATGTCTTTTTTGAATTTTGAGCTCATTTTGTATAGCTTTTCTAATTAATTCCGTCACAGTAATTTTTTTCCGTTTGGCTTCTTCTACTAAGGCAATTTTTTCTTTTAAGGGGATTCTTATGGTAAGTGTAACTTTCGGATCTGATAATTGTGTAATTTTAGCTCTTGTTTTCATATTGCACCTCTTTTTGCACTTTTAGTATAGTGCAATTAATAAAAAACTCAATTATAAATCAATCCTGCATTTTAAACATTTTGTACTCTTCAATAATAACTTTATGTGAACCATCACTAAAATTGCATTTAGAAATTGTTGACAAGAGTGATTAAATTTTATAAGATAGCTAAGGGGCAAATTTTAGGCTTTTGAGAAAAAAGTATGAAAGGGAAAAATTTTTTCGTAAAGACACTTGGTTGTAAAGTAAATCAGGTAGAAAGTGCTTATATTGTGGAAAGTTTGCTGAGAGAAGGTTTTTCTCTTTCTTCAGAAAAAGAGGCAGAGATTTTAATTTTAAACAGTTGCATTGTTACAGCTAAAGCAGAAACTGAGACTCGCAAAATTATAAAAAGGTGGTTAAAACTACCCCCCCAAATTATAGTGCTTACAGGATGTTATTCTCAGAAGTTTTACAAAGAGGTATCAAGAAATTTACCAGATAATCAGGTTAAATTTTTAATTTTGGGGCAAAAGGAAAAATTTAGAATTGCAGAAATTTTGAAGAAACTTTCTCAGGAGGGTCAAATTAGCGAAATTTCAAAGGTTTTTATACAGGTTGAGGATGTTTCTCAGGAAAAAGTTTGTCTTCCTGTAATTTTACACAACTTTTTTGGGCACTCAAGAGCATTTGTAAAGGTTCAGGACGGTTGCGACAGTTTTTGCAGTTACTGTATTGTACCCTATGTTAGAGGAGCTCCAAGGAGTGTCCCTGCTGAAAAAGTTTTAGAGCAGATTAAAATTTTTGTAGAAAAGGGATATAAAGAAGTTGTTCTTACAGGAATTCATCTTGGAAAGTGGGGACAGGATTTTAAACCTAAAAAAAAACTTACAGATCTTCTGTGGAAAATAGAGGAATATCTGGAACTTCAAGAAAAGGAATTTAATCTCAGGCTTTCTTCCTTAGAAGTAAACGAGGTGGATGAGGATTTTTTAGAATTTGTTAAAAAAAGCCGATTTTTGGTTCCCCATTTTCATATTCCTTTGCAGAGTGGTTCAAACCGCATTTTAAAGCTAATGAATAGAAATTATACCAGAGAACAATATATGGAAACACTTTTAAAACTTTATGAAATATATCCTTATGCTACTTTTGGAGCTGATGTAATTGTTGGTTTTCCTGGAGAAAGTGAGGATGATTTCAAGGATACTTATGAGGTTATTAAAGATTCGCCTTTAAACTGGCTTCATATTTTTCCCTTTTCTCCTCGCTCAGGAACAGCGGCGGAGAAACTTCCCGGAAGGGTGAGTCCTTCTGTTATTAAAAAAAGGGCGGAGGTTTTGAAAAGACTTTTTTCGGAAAAAAGAAGATGTTTTCTTGAAAAGGAAATCGGAAAAACAAGAAAGGTGGTTTTGGAAAATTTTGATGAGAGCCGCGGTATGTGGAAAGGACTTTCTGAAAATTACATTTCTACATTTGTAAATCTAAGGGATAAAAAAACAGAGCTGAAAGGAAAGATTGTAAAGGTAAAATTTTTAAAGCTTGAGAAAGATTATCTTATTGGGGATTTGGTAAAAGATTTCCAGAACAAAAAGGCGTAATGAAAGCCAGAAAGCAGAGTGAAAAATATCACCAATTGAGAAAAAATTGAGATTAATAGATCATTTAGCGGGTTTATAAAGAGATGGACAAAATACAGAAATAGAAATATTAGCTGGAAAACTGTGCAGGTTTTTCCAAGGTAAGTTGGGCTGAATTTGACCTGATCAGGATATTTGAAGTAAAGGAGAGTTGCTCCTGAGAGTATAGCTATATCTCTTGCTAAAATGATGGATAAAAAAGATAAAGAAATGTTTTTATTTAAATAAAGAAGAACGAAAAGCATATTTATAAAAACTTTATCTGCAAGCGGATCTAAGATTTTACCAAGGTCTGTTTTTTGATGAAAAATTCTTGCTATGTTTCCATCAAAGGTGTCGCTTAAGATAGCTGTTCCAATTAGAATAAGTAAAATTTTATCTTGTATTTCTAATTTCCAAAGGAAAGGGAAAATCAGCCCCAGTATGAGTCTATAAAGACTTAAAAGATTAGGTATTTTGACCAGGTCCTTCCATCTAATCTGCATAAATCTTAATTATAAGCCAAAAATTCCATTTTAAAAACCTTCCTACCATCTACCACTTCCGAAGTGGTAGATTTTGGTTTTAGGGGTAAAATTGGGAAATAAAAGTTAAAGAATAGAGAAATGGTGGATTATGATTTTACTTCATATATGTTGTGGACCCTGTAGCCTTTATATAATAGATTATTTTAGGGAAAAACAACTATCCTTTGTAGGCTATTTTTATAATCCCAATATTCACCCCTATAAAGAATTTCGTCAGAGAATAAGAGCCTTGGAAGAGGTTCAGAAAATAAAAGATTTTGAAATTATCTGGGATAAGGAATACGGACTTAGAAAATTTATCGGAGAAACTTTTATGTATTGGGATAAACCAGGCAAGAGATGTGAAAGGTGTTATTTTATGAGACTTAAGGCCACGGTTAAAAAAGCTCTGGAAATAAAAGCTGATGCATTTACCACCACCATGATTTACAGCGTCCATCAGAATCACGAGCTTATTAAAGCTATTGCAGAAGACCTAAGTTATCGCTACAAAGTTCCGTTTTTTTATGAGGATTTTAGAGCCGGATATAAATATGGACAAGAGATTGCTAAGAGTTTGAATATTTACAGACAGGGTTATTGTGGTTGTATATTTAGCGAAGAAGAAAGGTATTATAAAAAAAGAAGAAAAGAACTATTAAAAGAACTTAAAAATTCTAAAAGCTAATGGTATTTTTTCATTTCATCAATAATAAAAGCCAGAGCCAAAAAGGCTTCTTTCCTGTGCCTTGCAAAAACAGCGATTGAAGCAACCCTTTCTCCAACTTCAAGAAAACCTGTTTCGTGAAAAATAACCACCTCTAAAAGATCGTATTTTTTAATAGCTTCATCTCTTATCTCTTTTAATTTTTCTATAACCACCTCCTCCACATTCAATCCCTTTGCGGGAACCCTCTTCCCTCCTTTAATATCGTACTCCCTCACGAACCCGTTAAATTCAACTATACATCCATACCTTCCCTTAAGAGACTGGGCTAAGGTTTCTTTCTTATCAAGGTATTCCTGATAGTTTCTAAAAATCATTTTCTTAACCGCCAAAATTTAAAATCCGGTTTTTATAAGGAGTGCTCCTTTATCTTCAACCTTTTTCTCCACTTCTTTTCTTACCTCAACTGCAACGAGTACGGGAATTACCTCTTTTTTAAGAAGATAAGCAAGTATGTCAGCTCTTTCCACTGAACGCTCAACATCCTGTTCGTGCAAACTGTAGAACACCTCCACCGCTAAAAGAACCTCTTTCTTAGTGGATTTTAACATTCCGCTTACTAACAGGTCAAGCTGAAACACAGATAATTTTTGTTCCTCAGTAATTAAACCCTCGTCCTCTGCGGATTCAAGAAGTGGCAAAATTTCTTCAAAGTTAACGAGTTTGCTTTTTCTAAGCAGTCTGCCAAAGTATGCGTAGTATTTTTCTCTTATCGTTCTCTCAAACTCCCTGCCTTTAAATCTACCAAATTCTCCCTTTAAATAAGCCACATCCTTTTTTAATACAGCCACATCCTGTTTAAGTACGGCTACATCCTGCTTTAATACAGCTACATCTTCCTTTAATACGGCTACATCCTCCTCAATTTTTCCGACCCTCTTTTCCAACTTCCTTACACTCTCAAACAGTTTTTCAATTTTTCTCGGCAGTTCTATTAGCTCGGTGGTTAGAATAATTTTTCTCAACTCTTCTAACCATTCCGGATGTTCTTTCAGGGCTTTTTATAATGTCTGCAAATGTTAATACGGGGTGTTTTTTCATTTCCTCTTCTAAATTTTGCTGATTTTTGTTTAAGGTAGGCATAGCTTTAAATTAATTTCCGGTAATTTTTCTTATTTTTATAATTTTCCAGTAGAGATAAGTATAAAACACAGAAAAAAAGATGCAACAGAGGATAAGAATTTTGGTGTTATTCCAGAAAAGAAGAGCAGGGACAATGGCTAAAGCATTTATTATCCATAAGAATACAGAGGTGAGAGGATTTCTGACCTCAGGTGCATACAAATTAAAAAAACGCTTAATTAGAATTTTATAGATCAAAGTGTGAAGATGAAGACCATCGGGACTCATAGCAGGTTTTTTCCTTAAAAAGTGTCTTCTATAAATAGAAAAAAGGGTCTCATATACGGGATATATGTTTACTGTTAAAGCAAACCATGGAGAGACTTCCGAATGTTTGTAAACGAGAAGCACAACTGAAATACCTATTAGAAAACCTGTAAAATAGGCTCCTCCATCGCCGAGAAAAATTAATCCAAAGGGATAGTTTAAAAGAAAAAATCCAAGAAGTGCAAAGGTTGATACCGTGCAAAGGGTAGCAATTTCGTAGTCCCCAAGTTTATAGGCAACATAAGAAATAGACATAAAAATCATCATGGAAACCATGCTTGCAAGACCATTAAACCCATCTATGATGTTTATGGCATTAGATATTCCGACAAGAGCAAAAACTGTGAAGGCAAGAGAAACAAAAGTAAATTTTAAAAGAGTATCTGCTAAAGGAAGGTCTACCCTTGTAATTTTAGCATTTAAGAAAAAAAAAGCTAAAACAGAAGAAAAAGCAAGTATAATCAACCTAATTTTAGGGTGTAATTTTCCTGTTATATCTTCAAAAAAACCAGCAAGAAAAACAGGAAAGGAGCATAAAATAAGAAGTAAATAATTGTAGTAAAAAGTTTTTTGGGCCAAATAAGCAAACAAAAGACCTAAACTTGTACCTGCAAAAATACCAAGTCCTCCTAATCTTGGAGTAGGTCTGGTATGAAAGGTCTGAGGGCCAAGATGAAGATGGTCAGTTAGAAAAAGCCTAATTTTTTTACTTCCTGCGATAAAAAGCAAACACAAAAAAAAAGAAACAAAAAAGGCTAAACTTGCATATTTTAACATTTAACCCAGTTCCTAAATATCAAATCTAAGTAGTATTAATAGTTATAAAAATATCACAAAATTTTATAAAAACAAAAAATTATTTTTACAAACGAATGGCGTAACACACCGTTGCTGAGGTTTTGGTGCTAAATTGAAAAATTTTCAAAAGTTTTAAAAGAGTATTTAGAGACCCTGATTTCTCTTGCTGAATTGAGCCACTCAAGTAAAAAAGCAAGAAACATTCAGATGAAAAAAGAGCTTACTGCAGATACTGCTATAATCAGTTTTCCACAGGATTTATTTGAATTATTAAAGAGTTTGTAACCAGCCTTTTTTAACAAGAAATTCGTAAACTTTCTTGGCGGATTCTTCAGGAGAAAGTTTGTCAGATTCAATTATTAAATCAGGATTCTCTGGTTCTTCGTATGGTGCATCAACTCCAGTGTAACCTTTTATTATTCCGGCTTTAGCTTTTTTATAAAATCCCTTAGGGTCTCTTTTTTCACAAACCTCAACAGGACATTTTACATAAATCTCTATAAAGTCTTCCTTACCTATTATTTGTCTAATATATTCTCTATCCTTTCTATAAGGAGAAATGAAACAAGCAAGTCCTTTCTATAAGGAGAAATGAAACAAGCAAGCACAATTAAACCTGCATCAACAAAAAGTTTGGATACTTCTGCTATTCTTCTAAGGTTTTCTCTTCTGTCTTCTGGAGAAAAACCAAGATCTGAATTAAGCCCGTGTCTGATATTGTCTCCGTCAAAAACATATACCTTTATTCCTTTTTCAAATAGAATTTTTTCAAGAGTATGAGCAATTGTGGATTTGCCTGAGGCAGAAAGCCCTGTAAACCACACAACTCCACTCTTGTGCCTATAGGCTTTGTTTCTGTCTTCTCTTTTAACATATCCGTCGAAACGAACTATATTGTTTTCTTTCATTTCCCCCAAAATCTATAAGTATTAATTTAACGAAGTTTTATTTTAGTGAGGTTTGAAATATTTGTCAACCATTTTATTGTTTATAGACTGACTGCTGTGAATTTTTTAGAAGGTATATTCTAAGTTTACTTTGTAAATCTTATGGCTCCCGCATAATTTTTCTCAATTCTTTTTTTAATTCTTAATCTATAATTTTTATAATATCAGATTTCTAATGGATTTAGAAAACGTTTCAGAGCTTTACGAATGAATTAATAAAGAGAAATTCGCCTTGTTATTATTTTATAGGCTACCAAATTGGTTACTAAGTAAGATTTAAGAATTTGAGATATTTGACTTTAATGAATTAAAGAGCCGGCGGAGGGACTTGAACCCTCAACCTTGGGATTACAAATCCCACGCTCTGCCGATTGAGCTACGCCGGCAAAGAATTATTCAAAAACGGAGGAGGCGGGATTCGAACCCGCGGCACGGGTTTTAGCCCGTGCACTCGCTTAGCAGGCGAGCGCCTTCGACCACTCGGCCACTCCTCCAAAAATTAACACTCCAAAATCTGGTTCCGGGGCGTGGATTCGAACCACGATTCTGGGAGCCAAAGTCCCATGTCCTGCCAATTAGACGACCCCGGAACTCTTTTCTCTTAATTTTAAAAATATAACATCTCTTTCTTTTTTGTAAAGATTATAAGTAAGGTTGTTCAATTCAGAGCAAAAATTTTAATAATAATGTAAAATAAATTTAAAAACACAAAAGTAAAATTGCCTCTTGACAAAATGCTTTTTAATTTTAATCTTGAGAATAAGTTTCAAATTAAAAAAAGGAGTAAAAAATGAGCGTTACATCTGAAATTGTAAAAGATTTCAAAAATTTTATAAAGAAAAAGGGATTAAAATATACCTCTGAAAGAGAAGAAATATTAAAAGAGATTTTGAAATCCAAACAACATTTTGATGTAGATGAACTTTATATGAAATTGAGAAAAAAAGGAAGCAAAGTTTCCAAGGCCTCAGTTTATAGAACCATACCTCTACTTGTAGAAGCAGGTTATATACAGGAAGTTTATAAACAGGATTCAAGATCTTACTACGAAGTTACCTTAGACAAACTTCCTCATATACATTTTATCTGTATTAAATGTAAAAGTGTAGATGAAATAATAGATGATTATTTGGCAGAACGTATTCAAGAAGAAGCTAAAAACAAAAATTATACCCCACTTACATACCATTTAGAAATTTTTGGAATATGCCATAAATGTAAAAAGGGGGTTTAATAATAGTATGTTTTTAATTGATGCAAGATGCGGAGATGTAGTAGAAATTAAAGAATTTCTTGACAAAGGATCAATTCTTAAAAAAATTGAAGCTATGGGATTGAGAAAAGGGGATACCTTTGAGGTTATTCGGAGATGGGGAAGAAATCTTTTGTTAAAAAATGGAAATAATAGACTCATTATTAGTTCAGACATAGCTAAAAATATTGAAGTGGAATTGGTAGGCACTACATTCAAGCCTTGCGAGTTTAAACCCTGTAAAAGAAAGAGATGGAGATGGGGTTGGTTAAAATGAAACGCAAATTTACCAGAATACCTATTTCTAACACCGTAGAGTTTTTCTGGCAGAATAAAAGCTATCAAGGAGTTTTGAAAAATGTAAGCTATGGTGGATTATTTGTTAAAAGCAAAATTGTTCCTACCTTAAACGAAGAAATTCCTCTTGTTCTCTTTTTAGGGGAGAAAGGAGCTATTTTTAAATTATTTTTAAAGGGAAAAATAGTAAGAACTGAGCCAGAAGGTTTTGCTGTTAAATATACTTACATTTCTCCCGAAAGTTTTGAGCATTTTAAAAATTTTATTGCTTATAATTATCCTTCTTCAGATAAGGCAGAAAAAGATCTTTACAGATTTCTGGGAGAAGCTCATCCACTGGTTAGAAGCTTTATAAATTTAAACATTTCGGTTTTGAAAGAAGAGCTTTTGAAATATATTTTAGATAGAGCTTTTTTGTATAGCCCTGAAAAGCCTTTTATTCTTTCAAGTGGTAAAGAAAGTCCTTATTATTTAGATTGCAGAAGAATTACTCTCTACTCTTTAACTTTTGATTTAATAGGTGCTTTATTCTGGCAGAAAATTAAGTATCTCAGGGTAGACGGTGTTGCAGGAATGAGTATTGGTGCAGATCCTATAGTGTGTTCTATTCTTGCAAAATCAGCAGAAGAAAAAGTTTCCTTAGAGGGGCTTTTGGTAAGAAAAGAGCCTAAAAAGTATGGAACCCAGAGGCAGATAGAAGGTAATGTAAGAAAAGGTATGGATATTGTAGTTGTAGAAGATGTGGTGACAACAGGTGGCTCGGTTCTTAAAGCTGCTGAAGTGCTTGAAAAAGAAGGTTTTGAGATCATTAAGATACTTGCTTTAATTGATAGAGAAGAGGGAGGAAGAGAAAATATAGAAACTAAAGGATACGATTTTGAGGCTCTTTTTACTTTAAGCGAGATTATAAAAAAGTATCAGCAGGGAGTAGTGTCAGAAAGTAAAATATAAAAAGGAGAAACGGTGTGAGAAAAATAATATGGATTTTAAGTTTTTTTATAATCTTTGCGATTTATGGTTGTAAAAAAGCTTCTGAAAGGACAGAGGTGAAAAAGTTTCTTAACGGAGCAGGTGCAAGTTTTCCTTATCCACTTTATGCAAACTGGGCGGCTGGATACTATAAACTCACAGGGATTAAAATTAACTATCAATCTATTGGTTCTGGAGGAGGTATCAGGCAGATTGCGGAAAAGACGGTTGATTTCGGAGCAAGTGATATGCCTCTTCCTCCAGAGGAAGTAGAAAGTAAAAAACTTTTGCAATTTCCCACAGTTATAGGTGCTATTGTTCCTGTGGTTAACCTTCCTGAAGTTAAGAATTCTCACCTGATTCTTGATGGAAAAACTCTTTGTGGGATCTATTTGGGGGAAATTATCAAATGGAATGATCCCAGAATAAAGGCTTTAAATCCAGAGCTTGAGCTACCAGCTAATTCCATAACTCCTGTATATAGAGCTGATGCATCTGGGACTACAGCAATTTTTACCAAATATTTAAGTCAGGTGTGTAATGACTGGAAAAAAGAGGTGGGTTTTGGAACTGCTGTAAAATGGCCTATTGGTATAGGTGCTAAAGGAAATGAAGGAGTAGCTAATTATGTTAAAAGAACTCCTTATACCATAGGATATGTGGAAATAGCATACGCTGTTCAAAATAGACTTTTTTATGTAAGACTTAAAAACTCAGCAGGTAATGTAGTTGAGCCAGAAGAAAAAAATATTAAAGAGGCAACCCTTTATTCAAGTCTTGATCCTTCCAAACATTTTTATGCTTGGCTTACCAATGCTCCGGGGAAAGAAGCTTGGCCTATTGTGGGAGCAACTTATATTCTTCTTTCCAGAGAAAAGAAAGATACTAACAAAGAGGTGATTAAATTTTTTGACTGGGCATTTAAAAATGGAGACCAAGTAGCCGAAAATTTGACTTATGTTCCTCTTCCTGAAGAGATAAAAGAAAAAATTAGATTTTACTGGAAGAAATACGAAATATATTAAAATACTCAACTAATTCAAACAAATTTCGGCTTGAAAAAATATCATAAGTTATTAGAATAAAACCAGATTTTTAATGTAAGCTTACTCTTTTTTTCTTCTCAGGTTTGTAAGTGGAAAAAAGAGGTCACTATTTAGAAATAATAATAAAAAACTTTTTAGGTTTCTGGGCTCTTTTTTCTGGATTTCTTTTTCCTTTTATCATATTTTTAATTCTATTTTATGAATCCCGTTTAGCTATTAAAAACTTTGGTATAGTTAAATTTTTAACCACTTCTACCTGGGATCCTGTTTCTCAAACTTTTGGTGGTTTACCCATGATTGTTGGCACATTAATAAGCACCTTTATAGCGGTACTGATTGCAGCACCTGTAGCAATAGGAATAGCTATTTTTATTACAGAACTTGCTCCTTCATGGTTAAAGGGTGTTATCACAAGTGCTATAGAACTTCTGGCAGCTATACCCAGTATAATATACGGAATGTGGGGATTTTTAATATTAGCCAATTTTATGAGATCCTATGTAGAACCTTTTTTGCAAAAAATATTTTCTCCTTTCCCTTTACTGGGAAAGCTTTTTTCTGGTCCTCCCACAGGAATAGATGTTTTTACCACATCCTTAGTTTTGTCCATAATGATTATTCCTTTTATGGCTTCGGTTGTAAAAGATTCTTTCAATTTAGTTCCCTCAGTTATGAAGGAATCAGCTTACAGCTTAGGGGCAACCAAATGGGAAGTTATTAAAGATGTGGTTATACCTTATACTATTTCAGGTATTACAGGAGGACTTGTTCTTTCAACAGGTAGAGCTTTGGGAGAAACTATGGCAGTAACTTTTCTGGCAGGAAATGTGGCTCAAATTCCATCCTCTCTGTTTTATCCTTTTACAACTATAACAGTTGCTTTGGCAAATCAGTTTACTGAAGCAGATACACCTCTTTATCTTTCTTCTCTTTTTTATTTATCTCTTATTCTTTTTGTTCTTTCGTTTATAATACTTAGTTTTGCCAAAATTATGGTATTACGCTTGCAGAAGAGATGGAAATGAGAATATATAGAAGAAAAGTGATTAACGGTGTTATGCTTTTTATTTCTTTTTTGACTGCTTTATATGGATTATTCTGGCTTTTTTGGATTTTGGGGACTTTATTTGTAAATGGTTTCAGATATCTTACTCTTGACCTTTTTTTGCAAGATCCCACACCCCCTGGCATTGAAGGTGGTGGGCTGAGACATGCTTTTGTTGGACACATCATTATAACTTCATTAGCTACTCTAATAGGTATTCCTATCGGGGTTTGTGCTGGAATTTATTATGCAGAGTATGGTAGAAATTCCAAATTTTTTATGGCACTTAAAAACATTACTGATATAATGGTGAGCACACCATCTATTATTATGGGTGCAGTGATGTATGCTTTAATGGTAGTTCCTTTTAAGCAGTTTAATGCCCTTTCTGGAATTTTGGCTTTAGCACTTCTTATGGTTCCTGTTATAAGTGTTACAACATATGAAATGCTGGATCTGGTGCCGCATACCTTAAGAGAGGCAGCTTATGCACTTGGAGCGTATAAATGGCAGATTATAAAAGATGTTACCTTAAGAGCTGCTAAGTTTGGAATCTTGACTGGTATTCTTCTGGGGGTGGCAAGAATTTCTGGAGAAACAGCTCCTCTTCTTTTTACATCCTTTAACAATGCTTATCTTTCTTTTGATCTTTTCAAACCAATGGCTACCCTTACTGTAACCGTTTTTAATTACATAATGGGACCTTATGATTACTGGCATAAGCAAGCCTGGGCTGCTGCTTTGTTTTTAACACTTTTGGTGCTGGTGCTCTCTCTACTTGCAAAAGCCCTTCTTTATTTTGGAACTCTCAATCCTTTTAAATGGAAAGAAAAAAGATAGTCAAGGAGACGAAATGAAAAAAAACATAGAAATAGAGGTAAAAAATCTAAATTTTTATTACGGAGAGAAACTTGTTCTTAAAAATATCAATTTATCTATTTATAGAAATAAAATTACTGCTTTAATAGGCCCATCTGGTTGTGGAAAAACTACCTTTTTAAGGTGTCTGAATAGAATGCATGATTTGTATGTGGGAAACAGATATGAAGGGGAGATAATTTTTGAAGGGAAAAACATTTTGGACAAAAATGTAGATCTGATAAGTCTTAGAGCTAAAATAGGAATGGTTTTTCAGAAGCCAACCCCTTTTCCGATGAGTATATTTGATAATGTAGCCTATGGATTGAGATTGAAAGGTATTAAGGGTTCTGAACTAAAGGAAAGGGTTGAAAAAGCTCTTATAGATGCAGCTCTTTGGGATGAGGTAAAGGATAAACTGAGGGAAAGTGCTTTTTCTCTTTCTGGAGGGCAACAGCAAAGACTCTGTATAGCGAGGGCTATCGCAGTAGAGCCCAAGGTGCTTTTATTTGATGAACCAACCTCTGCTCTTGATCCCATTTCTACTTCGAAAATAGAAGAACTGATTGTAAAGTTGAAGTCAAAAATAACTATAGTAATAGTTACTCATAACATGCAACAGGCAGCAAGAATATCTGATTATACAGCTTTTATGTATTTGGGAGAATTGATAGAGATTGGTCCAACAGAAAAAGTTTTTACTACACCAGAAAAGAAACTAACAGAAGACTATATTACAGGAAGATTTGGTTAAAAAGGAGAGATTATGCTTATTCCAAAAGGTTTTCTTTTTTCAGGAGTTAGTTGTGGAATAAAGGAAAATAAACCTGATCTTGGTTTGATTTATTCTCCCAGAGAACTTACTTGCTGGGGAGTTTTTACTACGAATACAGTAAAAGCTGCTTCTGTTTTACTTGGGAAAAAATTTATCAGGCAAAAGGAGATTTATGGTGTAATAGCTAACAGCGGAGTTGCTAATGCCTGCACAGGAGAGGAGGGAGTTAAAAAGGCTCTAACTCTTATAAAAGAGGTTTCAAAAAGATTAAGTATCCCATATAAAAGTTTACTTCCAGCTTCAACAGGAGTGATAGGAGAACAATTACCCTTAGAAAAGATTTTACCAAAAATTGATGATCTAATCTCTGGTCTTTCAGCTCAAAATTATATCCACTTTGCTAAGGCAATTATGACTACTGATACCTTTCCCAAAGTAGTATTTAAAAAAACAGAAGAAGATATAGTGATACTCGGGGTAGCCAAAGGGGCTGGAATGATAGCCCCCAATATGGCTACCATGCTTGCCTTTATTTTAACTGATGCTCAAGTTTCTAAGGATTACTTAAAAAGAGTTCTTCCTAAAATAGTAGACCATAGTTTTAACAGAATTAGTGTGGATGGAGATACCAGTACAAACGATACAGTATATATGTTGTGCAGTAATCTTAAAGAAGTTAGAAACTGGGAAAAATTTGAAGCTACCTGCTTAGAAGTGGCTAAGGAACTGGCATATCTTATAGTTAAAGATGGAGAAGGGGCGAGTAAAGTTATAAAAATTGTGATAAAAGGAGCTCAGACCAAAAAAGAGGCAAAATTACTTGCTAACTCCGTTGCTAATTCACTTTTGGTGAAAACAGCTTTTTACGGTGAAGACCCAAACTGGGGAAGAATACTTTCAGCACTTGGAAAAACAGGAATTAAATTTGTTCCAGAAGAAATAGAAATTTATCTCAACGGAGTACCTTGGATTGCCAATTTAAAAGTTTTAAAAAATGAGGAGAAAATTAAAGAAGAAATGAGAAAACCTGAGATAGAGCTCTTAATCAAACTTAAAAAAGGGAAATTAAGCTGTGAAGTTTTAACCACTGATTTAACTGAAGAGTATATCCGAATAAATGCACATTACAGGACATGAAAATATTACTTACAAATGACGACGGAATTTATGCAGAGGGTCTCTGTGCTTTATACGAAGTTTTAAGTCTTGAACATCAGGTTTATATAGTTGCTCCTGAATCTGAAAGAAGTGCTGTAGGACATGCTATCACCATAGAACAACCCTTAAGAGTTACAAAAGTCAGAAGAGGAAAGTATTTCTGTGGTTATGCTATAAATGGAACACCTGCTGATTGTGTAAAACTTGCCATTTATGAACTTGTAGGATCTGTAGATCTTGTGATTTCTGGTATTAACAGAGGAGCAAATGTAGGAATTAATCTTTTATACTCTGGAACAGTTTCAGCAGCAACTGAAGCAAAAATACTTGGATATCCTTCTATTGCAGTCTCTATAGACGCTTATAAAGATATAGATTATTGCTTTGCAGCAAATTTTATAGGTGTTTTTGTAAAATATATTTTTAGTTTACCCCTTGATTTACCTTTCTGTTTAAATATAAACATACCACACATAAACCCACACAAGATTAAAGGAATTAAATTTGTCAGGCAATCAACAGCTAAGCTGAAAGAAATTTTTGACAGAAGAATTGATCTTCACGATAGAATATATTACTGGCAGGGAGCAGAAGAACATACAGAAAAAGATCTTGATACAGATGTGATAGCTCTAAAAGAAGGATATATTACTATCACACCCATTCATTTTGATTTAACAAATTATTCTTCTTTAAATAAACTTAAACAGATCAAAAATAAACTTGTTATAGAATTTTAAAAACTTTTACTTTTTATTGAAACTCGTTTTTTATCTATCTTGATATTTGTAAAATTTAATTTAATTTTATATAAAAAAGAAAATTAAAATATAATATCGGAGGTAATAAATGAGAAAGAGAGGAAGAACAATAACAATTGAAGATGTTAAGTTTGTATATGAAAATTATGCTAATATGAGTGCTTCTGAGATAGCAGAGAAATTAGGGATAAGCAAATTTCAAGTAAACAAGATTGTAAATGAACTGAGAAAAAGAGGGGTTAACATTCCTAAAAAGATTGGGAAAAAAGTTAATGTTTATGATAGATTTGTAGAAGAATTGAAGAAAAAAGGAAAACTTTGAGATAAAATTTTGTCTATTAGTTCACAATCTTTTTTTATTTGAGTTTTAAGTTCCTCTGTAGAGGAAAATTTTTTCTCTTCTCTTATGTGTTTAATTATTTCAACTTTTAATGTTTTGCCATAAATTTCTTTGTTAAAGTTAAAAATATACACTTCTACTGAGAAATCTTTTTCTTCAAAAGTTGGTCTTTTGCCTATGTTTAAAGCACCCTTAAATTTTTCTCCGTTTACAGTGACCAGAACTGCATAAACTCCTGCAGGAGGAAGCATTTTCAGAGGAGAAACTTCTATATTGGCTGTGGGAAATCCAAGATTTTTACCTCTTCCTTTACCCTTTATCACTTTACCCAAGATAAAATAAGGTCTACCAAGAAGTTTGTTTGCTTCTTCAATCTGTGCTTTTGCTATAAGATTTCTTATTGTAGAGCTTGAAATTGTAACACCGTTTAAAATTACAGGAGGGACAGCTTTTACTATAAAGTTGTATTTTTGTGCTATTTGCTCAAGATAGTCTACATTTCCCATTTTTTTCTTACCAAATCGGAAATTGAACCCTACTATTACTCCCTTTGCTCTGAGTTTATCTACTATATATTCCTGAACGAACAGGTCCGGAGAAAGTTCGGAGAGTGTTTTGGTGAATGGAATCAACAAGAGGTTTTTTATTTTTGATGCAGAAAGCAGATGAATTTTTTCTTCCAGGGTAGTTAGAAGTTTAAATTCGGATTCTGGGAAAAGAACCATGCGTGGATGCGGATCAAAGGACACTATCACAGGTTCAGATTTTAAAGCACTTGATAGATTAAGGGTCTCCTCAAAAAGTGTTTGGTGCCCCAGGTGAATTCCGTCAAAGCTTCCTATAGTAATTACTGTTTCAAAAGGGAGAGGTAAGTCCTTAGGGGTATAAATTTTCAATCTTTCCCTCCAGAAGATTGAGAAAACTGTCAAAAAGATAGACAGAATCATGGGGTCCAGGAGCGTTTTCTGGATGATACTGCACAGACATAGCTTTCATCTCAGGCACAAAAATGCCTTCAAGAGTTTCATCATTTAAATTTACATGAGTTACTACAGCATATTCTGGAAGTTCTTCTTTTTTGACACAAAATCCGTGATTTTGAGAAGTAATTTCTACTTTTTTATTAAAAAGATTTAATACAGGATGGTTTATTCCCCGATGTCCAAATTTAAGTTTATAGGTTGTTGCACCAAGGGCCTGTCCCAAAATTTGATGTCCTAAACATATTCCAAAAACGGGCTTTTTGCCGAGAAGTTCTCTCACATTTTTAACTATGGTGGTTAAAGGTGCTGGATCCCCTGGTCCATTTGAGACAAAAATTCCATCAGGATTGTGAGAAAGTATTTCAGATGGATCAGTGTAAGCAGGAAAAATCAAACATTCGCAATTTCTTTCGGTAAAAAGCCTGAGTTGATTTAACTTTAAACCACAATCAATAACTGCTATTTTATATTTAGCATTACCTTTAAATGCTTTATAGTTTTCTTTGCCATCTTTTCCAAAGTAATAAGGTTCTTTACAGGTTACATATTGAACAAGATCTCTGCCTACATAATCTGGACTTTCTTTAACTTTTTTCAGAAACTTTTTTGGATCAAGGGTCTCTGTGGTTATACCACCTTTCATAGCACCGTAAAGTCTGAGATGTCGTGTAAGGGCTCTGGTGTCTATTCCTTCTATTCCCAGAACATTATTTTCAGAAAGCCACTCTCCCAGAGATTTCTCAGCTCGCCAGTTGCTGTAAAAATTCTGATACTCTCTTACAATAAATCCTGCTACCTGTATTCTTTCACTTTCCATATCTTCTCGGTTTATTCCATAATTTCCAATAAGAGGATAGGTCATGGTAACAATTTGCCCATAATAAGAGGGATCTGTGAGGATTTCCTGATATCCCGTCATTCCAGTGTTGAAAACAATTTCTCCAAATGTTTCCCCTCTTACAGTGAAAGAGTAACCCCAGAAATGAGTTCCATCTTCTAACATAACAAGAGCTTTATGCTTTTTCATTTTTTTCTCCACTTTGTTGTTTTTTTAATTTTTGTCTGGATTCCCATAAAAGGTATTCCCTTATGAAGTCATCAATTTCTCCATCAAGGACTTCATCAACTCTGTAAGACTCATAATGAGTTCTGTGGTCTTTTACTACCTTGTAAGGATGCAGGGTATAAGTTCTGATTTGATTCCCCCAGCTTATTTCTTTTTTTTCTCCTATAAGGTTTTCCTTTTTTTGTTCAAGCTTTTGTTTTTCTAATTGATAAAGCCTTGATTTTAAAATCTTTAGAGCAGTCATTTTATTAAGGTACTGGCTTCTTTCATTCTGGCAGGTTACTACTATTCCGGTGGGGAGATGAGTGATTCTTACAGCGGTTTCAGTTTTATTTACATGTTGTCCACCGTGTCCACTTGCTCTCATAGTTTCAATTTTTAAATCTTCTGGCTTTATCTCTATCTCAATATCTTCTTCTATTTCAGGAATAACAGTAACAGAGGCAAAAGAGGTGTGGCGTTTGGAATTTGCGTTAAAGGGTGAAATTCTTATAAGTCTGTGAACTCCCTTTTCTCCTTTTAAATATCCATAAGCTTTTTGCCCTTCAATAAGTAGGACCGCATTTTTTATTCCTGCTTCTTCACCTGGCAGAAGGTCAACAATTTTTACTTTATAGCCCTTTCTTTCAGCCCATTTTACATACATCCTGAGAAGGATAGAAGCCCAGTCCTGAGCATCAGTTCCACCAGTTCCAGCATGAATACTAAGGATGGCAGAAGATTGGTCATATTCTTCTGAAAGCAAAAGTTTTGACTCTTCAGCTTTAAAAATTTCTTCAAAATAAGAAAGTTCTTCTAAAAGAGCACTGAATATTTCAGGACTTTTCTCTTCCTTATATAAGGAATACCATTCTAAAATATCTTTGAACTTCCGGTTGAGATTTTCAAAAATAGATAATCTTTCAGAAATTTGAGCTCTTTTTTTGAGAAGATTTTTTATTTCAGGAGAATCCCAGTTTATGTTGTTTTGAAGTTTTTCTTCAATTTTGCTTAACTGATTTTCCAATTCCTGGGGTTCAAAGACACCCCCTTAAATCTTGCAATTTTTCCTCATAACTTTTTATCACTTTTTCCAGATCCACATTTTTATAAGCTTGAGCAATTCCCTGCATAGCAGATAAAATATAATCCAATTTTTAAGAAAATAAAGTGTTTTAAAAAATTTTTAAAAGCTTTTTGAGATGGGAAATGTGTTTTCGGGCAATTTCTTTTCCGTCAAACATCAAATAGCTAAAGTTTTCTTTTTCAAGTAACTCTATCGTTTTTTGAACTTTCTGAGGATTTAATTTAAAATCCTTTGGAAAAGGAAAGAGATTGTTCAAACTCCAGAGACTGAGAAATTTTACTGCTAAATCTGGAGAAGATATTAAATGCTGATATAAATGAAAATGTGTTTTTTTCTCCAGAAGTTCATTTCTGTATTTTTGGGCAAGTCTTCCTAATCCCCATATAACCCCTCTTTGAGCAGGGGGAAATTCTAAATAATTGTCAGCTTTGTATTTTTGAGTATCTTCGGTATTCCATATATAAGACACAAAAATGGAAAGATACTCATTTTTTAAAACTTCGTGATTGTATAAGGCTTCAGCAAAACCTTCAGGCACTCCCCAACCCATGCCTCCTGATTCTTCGTTGAGCATCCAGATTAGACGCCTGATTACTATTCTTGCTTTTTCTAGTTCTATCTCAGCTATTCTGGATACCACATATCCAAAAGCTATCACAGCCTTCCAGCGAACTTCTTCCTTAACATGCAAAAAAGCCCCGATAAGGAAGCTAACAACTTTAGTAGGAGGGAATTTATTAAGAGAATTTAAAGCACTATTAATATCTTCTTTTTCAAGAATATTCCAAACTTCTTTTTTTAAATAAACAGCCAATTTCTATCCTTAAGAAGAAATTTTAACTTTTTGGGCAACTATTTTTCCCATTTCTTTGCATAACTTTAAAATTTCTTCATCAGGACTGTAAACATTCTCACATACACTACATCTATATTTTTTCATTTTAAACACCTTCTCATTATCTAATATTTATGGTTATTTAGAAGGTTCGCAAACTTTGGAAGATTCCCAAAGTCCATGTAAATTACAATATTCTTTGGCTACTATCTTTTGAGCTTCTACCTGAAAACTTGCTTCAGGATTTTCTCCTGGTTTAAGAAATTTAATGTAAACTTTGTCATCATCTGTGTGAAGCTCAATCCACTCAATGTAGTGCTCTTCTGTCATAGGATGAGAAGTGCTTCCAACTTTTACCCTGCATTCATTTCCATTTTTTTCAATTACAGGAACATGTTTTTCAACTGCAGCATCAACAGAGCCAGCAACTAAAAGCTCCATAGGCTTTCCACAACATACAAGCTCACCTTTCCCACTATGCATAACCAGAACAATATTTCCACATACATTACACTTGTAAACTCCTAACTTTTTTGCCATTTTCAACCCCCCTTATTTAAAATTTATTTAAATTAAAATTAAATACAAATTTAAAATTTGTCAATAGAATATTTAAAGATTTTTATAGATTTCTTTGAGTTCTTTCAAGACTTCCTCTATGATTTTTTTTGGATCCTTTTCAGTAGAAGGTTTGAAAGAGGGTTCTTTTTTTATAATTTTTTTAATTCCTTCCAGAGAGTAACCTTCCTCAAGTAATTCTTTCACTCTGGTAAGAAGTCTGATCTGTTCTTTTTTATAAAATTTTCTGTTAGAAATGCGATAAGCTCTCAATTGAGGGATTTTTTTTTCCCAGTAGAGAAGAATGTGAGGCTTAACTTTTAAAATTTTAACGGCTTTACTAAAACTTATATAGAGACCTTCATTTTTATTATTATTATTTTTCATTATGTAGTTCAGCTCTAAACTGAGGAGCTGTGTGAAACACCACCTTTTTAAAAGACTTGATTTCTAATTCTTCTTTGGTTTTAAAATTTCTTCCTACTCTTTTTTTTGTTTTATAAGGAATAAAGCTTCCAAATCTTACAATTTTTACTTCCTCACCAAGTTCCAGAGATTTTTTAATTTCTTCTAAAAGCTCATCAACAAGGTTTTTTAAAATCCTTTTTGAAAGCCCTACCTTTTTGTGTAGCTCTTCTACTATATACTTTTTATTGACGGTTGCCATTTTTATCTTGGTTTCGCAGAAAATCTTTCAAATATCTTTTTGGCTACGCTGTCTTGTATTTCGTTAACTTCCTTATCTTTTAAAGTTCTATCTTCAGCTCTATACCAGAATCTTATGGTTATACTTTTTTCTCCTTCTGGAATAGGAGAACCTTCATAAATTTTAATACAATCAACAGCTTCTAAGTAAGGAATTGATAAAGTTTTCACAAAATCAAGAATTTCTTTGATTTTTATCTGCTTTTTGATGATACAGGTGACATCTCTAAAAGTAGAAGGATACTTAGGTGGTTTTTTAACAATAAATTCTTTTTCTAAGGTTTCTATTTTTTCAAACAGAGATTGAAGATTTATTTCTGCAATAAATACACAGGTTTTTAAATCAAATTCTTTTAAAACTAAATTTTTCATTTCTCCTGCAAAGCCTATTTTTTCTCCATCAAGGTAGAGATCAAAGGAAACTCCTCTTTTAAGGAAAGTTTCTGAGGAATAGGGTTTAAAATCTACATTAACTTTTAAAATCTCAAAAAGAGAAGCTAAATAGCCTTTTAAGTCGTATATATCAAATTTTCTCAGGTTTTCATACCAGGTCTCTTTGTTTGTGTTTCCCATAAGTAAGATCCCTAAGTATAAGGGTTCTTTAGCCAAAAGGTCTTCAGTTGGCAAGAAAATTTTTCCGATTTCAAATATTTTGAGAGAATTTACTTCTCTAAAAAAGTTGAAACAGGCAGTTTCAATAAGACCAGGAATTAAGGTGGTTCTCATGATAGATTGATTAGAAGACAAAGGATTAGCAAGTTCTATAAAGTTTAATCTCGGGTCATTTTTTTCCAAATTGAGCTTTTCCAGGGTTTTAGGATCTATAAAACTGTAGGTAATTACTTCAGAAAAACCAAGAGATTTTAAAATATCTTTAAGTTTTTTTTCAAATATTAAAATTTTTGATGGACTTTGACAGTGCAAAGTGCTTCTGGGGAAAGAAGAAGGTATTTTATCGTAACCATAAATCCTTGCAACTTCTTCTACAAGGTCCTCTGGTATTCTAAGATCCTGACGATAGGAAAACGGAATAAACTGGAAACCGTAACCACTTCTTCTTACCTGTCCTATTTTTTTTAAAATTTTTTCTACTTCCTCAGAAGGAATTGAAAATCCCAGATACTTGGTAAGTTTTTGATTGAAAAGAGAGATCTGAGGGGGGATAAAATGTTTTGGATATACATCAACTATTTCGGAAAGAATTTCAGGTTCAGCAATTTTTGAAATGAGTTCACTTGCTCGAAGCAATCCCAGAACAACCCCTTCAGGATCTATATTTCTCTCAAACCTGTAAGAACTTTCAGTGGTAATTCTGTGTCTCTGAGAACTTTTTCTAATTCTTTTTTGGTTAAACCAAGCAGACTCCAGAAATATATTTTTTGTGTTTTCAGAAACTCCTGACTCCTCACCTCCCATAATACCTGCAAGAACCATTGGCTTTTTAGCATCTGCTATTACAAGGTCTTCCTCGGTAAAGGTTCTTTCTACACCGTCTAACATAAGAAGTTTCTCTCCGGGATAGGCTTTTCTTATAAGAATAGTTTTATCTTCTATTTTTTCCCAGTCAAAGGCATGTAGAGGCTGTCCAAGTTCTAAGAGCACATAGTTTGTTATATCTACAATGTTGTTAATGGGTCTAAGGCCACAGAGCCACAATCTTTTCTGGATATAAAATGGACTCTCTTTTACTTTTATGTTCCCAAAAAATCTTCCCGCATATCTAAAACAGCCGTCTTTATCAAGAATCTCTATCTTACCAGGAAATTTTTCTCCGGTTTTTATAGCATTTTCAAAATTTGGAGGATTGAATTCCCATGAAGTTAAAGTATGAATTTCTCTTGCAACTCCCAAAATTGAAAGAAGATCTCCTCTGTTAGGAGTTATAGCAAGATCAAGCACCTTTTCAGAAATTCCCAGTATTTTATATATAGACTCACCAAGAGGAGCATTTTCAGGGAGAACAAGAAGCTTTTCTTTTTCTTCACCCAGTCCAGCTTCATAAGGAGATAAAAACATTCCGTAAGATTTGAATTTTTTAACAGCTTTTACTTCTACTTTTTCTCCGCTAAAAGTAAAGCTTTCAGGTTTGGCAAGTCCCACTATCAAATTTGGTTTTACCTGCTTCTTAGCAGTAGTGAGAACTGTATAGGTTTCTTTTCCGTCTGTAACTTTACAAAGAACCAGATCTTTAAGATCTTCTGGCTCGTAAACTTCTAAAATTTTTACTGCTATTAAATCTCCGAGATTTTCGTAGGGATTTTCTATAGCCTCTACTTCAACTCCTCCTATGGTAAGGATTTCTGCAATTCTTTCAGGACTTTCTTTTAATTCAATAAATTCAGAAAGCCAGCTTATAGGAACCTTCATTGAAAACTCCTGATTTTATGTTTATTTAAAGCTCTGTAAAAATGACAAATGATTTTCAAAAAACATTCTTATGTCATCTATGCCGTATTTTATCATAGTTATTCTTTCTATACCCAGTCCAAAAGCAAATCCCTGCCATGTTTCAGTATCGTAGTTAACAGCATTAAAAACTTCAGGATGAACCATTCCTGCTCCAAGTATTTCCAGCCATCCAGCTTCTCCACACACTCTGCATCCCTTGCCTTTACAAATTACACATTCTATATCCATCTCTAAACTTGGTTCTGTAAAAGGAAAATAGCTTGGTCTAAATCTCACTCTTGTCTTTTTCCCAAAGGTTTCCTTGGCAAAGTAGGTTAAAACACCTTTAAGATCAGCAAAGCTTACATCTTTATCTACCATCAAGCCTTCTAATTGATGAAACATGGGAGAGTGCCTGACATCAGCATCACAACGATAAACCTTACCAGGAGCAATGATTCGTAAAGGTGGTTTGCGTTCAAGCATTGTTCTAATCTGCATAGGAGAAGTATGAGTTCTCAACAGAGCTCCGTTTTTAAGATAAAAGGTTGCCTGCATATCCCTTGCGGGATGCCAGTCTGGAATGTTTAAAGCAGTAAAATTGTAATATTCAGTTTCTATTTCAGGTCCTGTAACTATTTCAAAACCAAGCCTTGAAAATATATCGCAAAGCTCACCAATCACCTGAGAAAGAGGATGAAGTGTTCCAACTGAAAAGGATCTTCCTGGTAAAGTTAAATCCAATCCTAGATCTTTGTCTTCTTCTTTAAAGAGAATTTCTCTTTCTTTTATTTTTAATTTTCTTTCCAGCTGATCCCTTAACTCGTTAAGCTCTTTCCCTAAGCGTCTTTTTTCCTCTAAGGAAAGATCTTTAAGAGATTTAAGTAAAAAAGTAATTTTTCCTTTTTTTCCCAGATATTTAACACGAAAATTTTCTAAGTGAGAAAGATCTTGTATTTTTTCAAAATTTTCCCAAACTTCTTTTTTTAGTTTTTCTATCTCCTCTGAAATCATTTTTTGAACTTTTTAACTATTGCCATTGAGCTTTGGCTATTTCTACAAGTTTTGCAAAAACTTCTGGTTCATTAATAGCCAAATTTGCAAGAACTTTTCTGTCAAGCTCTATTCCAGCCTTTTTTAAGCCTCCCATAAACTTGCTATAGTTTAACCCGTTAAGCCTTGCTGCAGCATTAATTCTAATTTGCCAGAGCCTTCTAAAATCTCTTTTTTTCTGTCTCCTATCTCTATAAGCATAAACTAAAGCCCTTTCAACAGTTTCTTTGGCTCTTCTAAAAACGTTTTTTCTCTGTCCCCAATAACCCTTGGCAAGTTTTATCAATTTTTTATGTCTTCTTCTGGTCTTAAAACCTCCCTTTGTTCTTGGCATAAAAAATCCCCTCCCTTTTAAAAGTATTTTTTAGAGCTTAAAATTTGTAGGGAATGCATTTTTTAATATGAGAATAGTAGCCGGAAAAAAGCTCTTTTTCCTGCTTAAGATGTCTTTTTCTTTTCCTGCTTTTTTTTCTTAAAAGATGGCTTTTTCCCGATTTTTTGTGAAGGATTTTTCCTGTAGCAGTAACTTTAAATCTTTTCGCTGCAGATCTGTTTGTTTTCATTTTTTGCTTTGCCACTTTTTTCACCTCTTTTCCAAAATTTTTATAATTTCAACACTTTACACTATTTTTTATTTGTTTCAACACCTTTTCAGAAATTTTAAAACTCTCTTTTTCTAATGGGAAATTTTTATTTTTGCAATCCTCTATAAATTCCTTTAAGGCCTTTTTGAAAGCTTCATAACCTCTAAAATAAGTTCTTACAAATTTAGGACGCATTTCAGGATAAAGCCCGACTACATCGTGGAAAACAAGTATTTGTCCATCGGTATAAGGACCTGCTCCAATTCCGATAGTTGGAATCTTTATCTTTTCTGTAATAACTTTAGAAAGTTCTGAAGGAACACACTCAATGATAAGCCCGAAGACTCCAGCTTCTTCAAGCACCATAGCGTCATTTAATAGCTTTTGGGCACTTTCTATAGTTTTACCCTGAACTTTTAATCCTCCAAGTTCCATACTTCTTTGGGGAGTAAGACCTATGTGTCCCAAAACAGGAATACCTGCTTTTACGATGGCTGAAACAGTTTCAGCAACTTCTTCTCCACCTTCCACTTTAACTCCATGACATCTACCCTCTTTTACGAATCTGCCTGCGTTTAAAATGGCCTCCTCCTTAGATACCTGATAAGATAAAAATGGCATGTCTCCTATACGAAGAGTATTCGTAGCTCCCCTACTTACAACTTTGCAAAAAAGAAGCATCTCTTCCATTCCTATGGAATAAGTATCTGGTTCTCCCAAAATTACCATATTCGCAGAATCCCCTATTAAAATAAAGTCAAATCCAGCATCTTCTGCAAGCCTTGCAGATACATAATCGTATGCAGTAATAGCAACAATAGGCTCTTTGCCTTTTTTTTCTATTAAACTGTATGGACTTAACTTGAAAAGAGACACTGAGTTCCCTCTTTATAGGGGATATTAAATTTTTCTTTCAGATAAAGATAACCTTTTTGAGTAAGAATTCTTCCTCTCTTTGTTCGTGCTATAAGTCCCAATCTTATTAAAGCTGGCTCATAAATAGTTTCAAATTCCTCTGGAGTTATATCTGCAGAAAGGGCAAGAGAAGTTACTCCCACAGGACCACCATTGAAATCTTTGTAAAGTGTTAAAAGACATCTTCTATCCTCAGGGGTGAGTCCCCATTCGTCAATATCAAGAAGCTTTAAAAACCTTTCAAACTCCTGAAAAGAGACCTTTAATAAGCTTTTATCCTGTTCTCCTGAATTTAAAAGGACAAATTCTCTCAGTCTTCTTACAAGGTTTAAAGCCTGTCTCGGTATTCCTTTTGAGGCTCTGGCAAGTTTAAGAGCTGAATCTTTTTCTATCTCAAGTCCCCAGTTTTTGCCCACTTTTATAATAATGTCCCTTAGCTCTTCATCTTTATAGTAGTTTAGCTTAAAAGTTAGCTGAAATCTATCTCTAAGAGGAGCAAGACAAAGATTGGGTTTGTTTGTAGCACCAATTAAGGTGAATTTGGGAAGAGTAAGTCTTATGGTCTTACCGGTGTTGCCTTTCCCTATCACAATATCCAGAGCAAAGTCTTCCATAGCTGTATAGAGAATTTCCTGACATGGTTTCGGCATTCTGTGAATCTCGTCAATAAAGAGAATGTTTCCTTCTTTTAAATTGGTAAGAACTGCGGCAAGAGTTCCTGTTTTATCAAGAACAGGACCAGAAGTGATTTTTAAATCTCTTTTTAGTTCATAAGCTATAATTCTTGCAAGAGTGGTTTTCCCAAGTCCTGGAGCACCAATAAAAAATGTATGAGGAAAGATGTCATTTCTTTTTTTTACCGAAGATATATAAACAGAAAGTTCATCCTTTATTCTTTCCTGTCCTATAAATTCATCAAGAACATGAGGACGATAATAAATCATCAAAATTATTATATAAAAACTTCACAAATATACAAGAAAGCTACATCTCTTTTTTAAGCTCTTTTAAGTAAACTTCTTTCATCTTCTCAAATAAAGACGTCAGCCTTGAAGCAAGGTTTTCTCTTTCAGCAATTAAATTTTCAATTTTTTCTTTATCTCCGCTGTTGTGAGCAATCACTATCTCTTTACAAATAAGGTGAAATTTTTTGTGTATTTCTTCAAATTCAGAAAATACGGGTATTCCTTTAAAACTTTGTCCTTCTTCACTATAATACCATTTTCCTATTCCACAGGCCTTGTGATTCCCGAGAAGTTCTGGGTCAAGAGTATCAAGTCCCATAAGATGACCAGTAACTCTTATATTTAGTCTTTCATGGTCAGATTTAAAGATATCAAAGAGAAGTTCTTTTAATTTTTCTGTTTTAACTGAGGTTGCAGTGTGTCTGAGGTCTGAAGAAACAGATACCAAGCTGTAAATATTTTGAGCTAAATGTTCAATTAAGCTGACAACTTCATTAGTGAGTTGGGCTGTTTTTTCTACATTTTTGGTTATCTCTTCACTTGCTGTGGATTGTTCTTCAGTTGCTGCAGCAACCTGGGCTATAGCGTCTTTTACTTTCTGAGAGGATTCTACAATATTATTAAGAGCCTCTTTTACTTTGTTTAAGGACTCTACCGCTTTTTCAACTTCTTTAGCAGTAACTTCCATACTTTCAAATGCTTTCCCTGATTCAGTTTGTATAGATTGAATTTTTTCTGCGATTTCATCTGTTGCTTTAAGAGTTCTGTCTGCAAGCTTTCTTATTTCCTCTGCAACAACCGCAAATCCTTTTCCGTGTTCTCCTGCACGAGCTGCTTCAATGGTAGCATTGAGAGCAAGAAGATTTGTCTGATCAGCTATATCTTTAATAAGCTGAACCACATATCCAATTTCTTCTGTACTTTTATTAAGGGTTTCAATTACGGTTTTTAAAGTTTTTGTGTCTTTATTTGTTTTAATTATGGTGTTCACCGCTTCTTCAGAAATGTTTTTTCCTTCCATTGCAGCATTTATGTTTTGAACCGCCAATTCCGAAACATTAGAGGCATTTTTTGCAATATCAGCAATGGTTGCACTCATTTCTTCAACCGCAGTAGCAACCTGAGATGTCTGAGTGTTTTGCAGTCTTGCATCCTCCAGAGTTTTATCAATAAGTTTAAAACTTTCATCTGTTGAATCGGAAAGTTTTTGTGAATAGAGAAGAGATTTTTCATTAAGAGAAATAAAATATTGTAATAATTTTTCCATACTTCTTGCAATCCTTCCAACTATATCAACCCGGTCCTGAAATCCTATTTTTACAGTCAAATCTCCTTCTGCTATTTTCTCAAGAAGTTTCCCAAGTTTTTCAAGCGGTTTATGAGTTACAATATAAGCTATGTAAAGTATTATAGGAGTTGCCAGTATTCCTAATAATCCCAAAACTGCAAACAATATCTGTATTTTTCTTGCAACAGAGAGAACCTTTTTAAAAGGCATTTCTATAACCACTCCTCCCAACACATCACCAGTTTTTACTTTATGACAGGAAAGACACATTCTTTTTGCTTTTAAAATATACACACCCTTGAAAACACCGTTTATCTCATATACTTTTTCTGCATTTTTGTTTAAAAGTGCTTTTTCAATAAGCTTTTTTTCTTCTGGAGAGGGATAAAATTCAGGTTTTTCACTACCAAACTGGGTATCCACTTTTTCTGTTCTGAATATCTTTACATTTTTTAAAGAATTCAAGTAATAGTTTCTGAGTTCTCTATAATTAGGGTTTCCCATATCTTTTATTAAAGAAGCTTTTACAGCAGAATAATAGCTGGGTAAAGTTTCGGTCTTGGCATGATAAAGGGTAATCCAATGAAGAGCATAACCTGAAACAAGGACTGTCACTATAACACCAAGAGCAGTGACTAAAGTTAAAGGTATAATGAGTTTCCAACGAATTTTTATTTTTTTATCTAAATCGCTAAAAAATCCCATATTCTCCTCCTTTATTCAAGGATTTCCTAATTAAAATTATTTAAAAAAAGCAAAAAAAGTCAAGCTTTATATCAAGTTTACGAGGAAAATTAAAACCCGATTCAGATCTTTCTAAAAGACTTTAGCGGATAAGATACCTCATCCAGACACACCCTTAGGTAAATACTCTATCTGAGAGCCAGAGCTTGCTTTGAGAGTTCTTGCTATTACAAGAATTTTACTTCCCAAGGCTAATATACCTGCGACAACAGCATTAGGAACTGTTTTAAATAATTTAAGGCCTAAGGCTTTTGACTGTAAAGCAAATGTAGTTACGCTTGATGTTACTCCAAAACTTTATAAAAGTTTTTTACTATCTATATATAAATTAGCTAAGATGAAATCCTGAGAAATTGGGAAGAAGGCCTTCTTAGAAAGTAAAGTTTTGGCAAAAAATTATTTTTTAACTTCTTTTGTTTTTAAGAGGAACATAAGCCAGTCTTTCATGTTTTGGATATTTTTATTTAGATACCATCTGCCGTTTTCAAATACTCCGTAATCTGCTCCTCCCATAGCTGAAGCAAATCTTACAGAATTCGCATAGAATAACCATTGCTCAACCCACATTTTCTCTATAGCTTCATCAAAAGGATTAGAAGGATCGGCAACACCTTTTTCCCAGGTTTTTTTTACAATACCAGGAGTTACTATTCTATGACAGGAAAGACAAGCTTGTGTTTCTATACTTATAGAATCCTCAACAAAGGATATAGTATTAAATAAAAAACAACAAAAAAAATTCTAAATATATATCCAAACATATCTCCCACCTTAGGTAATTTACTTAAATTTTAGAAAAAAATACAATAGCACAAACCTCAAAGTCGGAAAAAATTTCTTGATGAAGGATAAACTGAGAAAATTACAAAAAGGAAACTTTTTGAAGAAACTCGCCAATTTTAATAGAAAATCTTTGTATCTATGGTGGTATGGATACCGAAAGGCTGGCAAAATTTGTAAATTTTTAATTATAGTCTTTAATTTTAAAATATGGAGATTTAAATATGGAGTAAATAAGTCCAGATTGGAATAAAATAAAGCTCTGTAGAACCAAATTTTTCTGTTTTTAATTCGTCTTTTGTCAAAATAATTCCTTTATTAGAATTAAACTTTTTACAAAAATTTAAAATTCCTTTTAAGTCATTTGTTTTGATTTTTTCTTTCCATTTTACTTCTATAGGAATTTTTTCCATTTTGTCTTCTAAAACAAAGTCCACTTCGTTTTTTCTCTCCCGCCAGAAAAAAATCCGTTTTCAGAAAATTTGCCACCACATTTTCGATAATTTTTCCTATGAACTCAGAATCAAAAAATTTTTCCTGAAAAAACTGGAAAATAAAATTTGTAGAAGCTAAATAGACTTTTTTTAGCTTTCTCCCTGAAGAAAATTTTGAGCCTGAAAAATTGGATAGCACTTTTACTAATAAAGCATAATTAAGATAAAAGACATAATTTGAAATTACTCTTTTATCCTTTTTAAAAACTTCTGCCAATTTGGTATAATCGAGCAAAAATCCGGGATTAGAAGCTATCAGTTCAATAATATCTTTTAAAATCAGTGGCTCTTTTATCTTAAAACTTAAAGGGATATCCCCCAGAATTACCCGCTCTAAAATTGATTTTGAATACTCTTTAATCTTAAAATCGTCCTCTTCTCCCGCAATTTCAATAAAACCACCGGTTTTTAAATAAGAAAAAAATAAAGGGAAAATACTCTCTCTTTTTAAATAAAATTCTTTTAGTTCTGAGAAATTATAGATATTTTTTATTCGGGGGATGTTTTTTCCCAAAAAGTTTAAATACTCTCTGAAACTTAGAAGTGGTAGAACAAATTCGTAAACCCTTCCAGCTAAGCTTTCCTCAACTCCTTTTGAAATTACAAGACTTGCAGAACCGGTCACAATAAACTTTATATTAGGATAAAGATCATAAAAGAGCTTTAACTGCTCTTGCCAGTCCTTTAATTTTTGAATTTCGTCCAAAAATACATAAATTTTCCCTGCGGTTAAAATATCTTTTCCCAATACCAGCCCGGCATACTCTTCCAGAAGCTCTTTTAAGGAAGCGACCTTTTCATCAAAAGTGAAATAAAAAATATACTTTTTATCTATTCCATTTTTTAAGAGATAATTAATCAGTTGATATATTAAAATAGTTTTTCCTACTCGTCTAAGACCATAAATCAAGATTATCTGTCTTGTATCTAAAAATTTTAAGATTTTATTGAAAAGTTTACGCTTAAAAGGCTTGAGATAAATCTCTGGAACTTTACCTGTATCCCACCAGCGATTGAATGTAATTAAATGCAACATTTAATTACATTGTAATGTAATTAAATGAAAAAATTAAGAGGCTTTGAAGAAGATTTTTAATAGTCAGTCAGAAAAGTGCTTATTTATAAAAGTTTAAGATCAACAAAAATTAAGAAGCATTAAGAATAAAAAGGGGAGACCTTAGGTGGTAGAAAATATTAAGGTTTTTGCAGGTGCTAAAGAAGAGGGAAGGTATTTTTATAATGATGAAAGGAAAGAATATATATTTACTTACACAAAGGATAATCCTATTTCTCTGGTAATGCCTTATAAAAAGGGGCTTATGTAAGTCAGGGTACTTGTCAAGAGAATTGTGTCTGGAGTTTTAATGAAACATTTGCTTTAATTCATAAAAACAACTTCTTATTCCAGGCAAAGGCTTTTTCCACCTTCTATCCTTCATATTTTCATATACCACATAAATACTCACCTCTGCTGTCTTCACACTCTGAAAATATCCACCACTCCTCATTCTTGCTACCTCTTTTTCAAACCTTCTTTCTACCAAATCCGTTCTTTATTAACAACTATTCTAACTCCTTGCGTATTCTTTGATTTGGCTTTTATCCTTTTCATAGGCCGCCCTCTTTTTACAGGAATTATAAAGCAACTTTTCAAAATTTTATTAATAATTTTAAATTTTATTATATTTTATTATATTATATAGTATTACTTAAGAGGTTTCTTGTTGATCAAATAAGGGAGGCCTATAGTAAAAATTGTGTAAGTATTTATAGAGATTTTTCATTATAATACAGCCTCCATTTTGTAAGTCGAGGTAAATATTTGTTGAAGTTCATAGCTAACAGCTCTTACAGTAGGCATTGGTTTTCTCCACCATCTGTCCTGAAGATTTGAAATCTGAATAAAAACATTTACCTCAAGAGACCTTTGAGATGGGAAATATCCCCCGAGTTCTGTTACCATTCCCTCAAGCCCAGAATTTATACTTTCCACAGCATTGGTGGAATATATGTGCTTCCTAACTTCCTGTGGATATTCAAGAAATGCTAAGTAATTATCTCTTTTTTTAAAAAGCTGTTTTCCCCAATCCTCATTCTTTTCTTTTGCTATTTCACAAAGTTTATCAAAAATACTTTCTTCTTCTTGTTTGTCTATAGCAATTTTAAGCTTTAGAAACATAGCTTTAGCTTGACTATAAAGTTTTTTGTTCAATTTGCTTTTGAAATTTCTTTGGAGATGTATAAGACAGAGTTTGTGTTTAGCATAGGGAAAAAGTTTTTTAATGACTTCAGTAAGTCCGGGAAAATCATCGGTAACAAATAGGAGAGGTCTTTTGAGTCCTCTATTTATAAGATCTTGGAGGATTTCTAACCAGAAGGCTTTGGATTCTTTACCTTTGAGGTACCAGAAGCCGAGGATGTGTTTAGTGCCAGTTAAGTCAATACCAAGAGCTATGAATAGGGAGATTTGGTGCAGAGCTTTTGTTTCGGGGTTTTTTAATTTTAGTCCAGTAAGCATCAATGAAGACAGCGAACCAATCTGGTTTAAGGGGTTGAGAGCGGTAGAAGTGGAGTTTTTCTTGGATGAAGTCAAGGACATCCTGGAGGGAGTCATCGGAGTAAGGGAGTCCAAGTTTTTTAAGGGTGCGTTATATTTGAGCTTTTGAGTAGCCATTAGCGAGCATGGCGATAAGCAGTTCTTCGTAGTCTTTATCTATTCGTTTCCAGGGAGGGGGAAGGATGGAGGGTCGGAAGGAGTTTCCGAATCTGACACGAGGGATTTTAAGGTTGAGGTTGCCGAAGGAGAGGTAAAGGTTTCTGTGGTAGAAGCCATTTGAGGAGTTTTCTGGGTGGGATTTAAGGAAGAATTCTCTTTCTTTAAGCATGATGGAGTTTAGAAGGGACTGAAGAAGGTGAGAGAGGATGGGCTTAAGTCCTTGAGATTTTTGCTGTTGGATAGATTTAACAATTTCTTCTAACCAGTCTTCGGGGAAGGAATAGGAGTATTTTTTAGGCATTTTTAACCTCCTTTATTAAAAACTCTATTCTTTAGTTTTTCTATTCAATTTACTCTCTTTTCCCCTTTACACAATTTTTTTCCTGCTCCTGCAATGATAGGAGAGAATTATGAGTAAAAATCAGACAAATAAGACTCAATATGTATTAAAACTTCTCAGAGAAGAAAGTGTTGACAAAAATTTGTTTGAGGACAATACTCATGAAAAAATAGCGGAATCTATTTCAAGGTTAATAACAACTGAAGAGAAAAGAATTTCAATTGGATTAGAAGGGCCTTGGGGTTCTAGAAAATCGACTATAATCTCAATTTTGAAACGGAAACTTAAAGAAACTACCCTTTCTATTCTTTTGATTCAATTTGATGCATGGGCTCATGAAGGAGATCCACTTCGAAGGATTTTTCTTTTGCGATTTGGTCGGATATTTCCAATTTTGGTCTAACTTTTGTCAAAAAAGAAATAAATATAAAAGAAGCTATAAAACTTGATAAAACCCCAACAATGACCGGATATAAAAAATGTTCAAGCATTACTATCCCCTCCACACCAACATTCCACTTAATATTTTTGGGATAAAAATAAGTTACCAAAGAAAATTTAGGCAAAGTAAAACGAAGTATTTTATCCATTATTAAGCGGTCGTTGGTCATTATATATTTAATTTCCTTTAAATAATCTCTGTTTGAACCAGTAGCTTGCGATAAACAAAGATCCAAGCAACCATTGTTGTGGGAATAGTAGCAAATAAACCGATCAATAGACAGATGGCTCCAAGTAAATTAATAAGACCCAGTAACAAATTAAAAAGAAACAAATCCCATTTAGCACCCTCTGTAATCGCTGAACTTTTTTTCAAGGCTTCTATTGGACCAACCCCTTTGTCCACAATAAAGCAGCTAAAAAACTGAAATTTGATTCCCCAGATAATACCAGGAATAATCAATAATATTATTCCTCCAAGGACAATCAGTTCATAAAGAATTAAACCGAACAGATATTTGAAAAATAGTGGAAAACAAGAGAAAAGATCAGCAAATTTACCCTTCTCATTGTCACAGAATCTTAGAGAAATTCTGATTAACCCCATTTGGATTACCATGTATAAAACCCCAAAGACAATACTCATAATACTCGACAGAATCGGAGCCTTAGCTTTTATTGATACTATAATAAAATCTGAAACAAAATAAAAAATTCCCACCACTATTAGAAGACCAATGAAAAAGCCAAAATTATTTTTCATCGTATTCCATCCAAACCTTATTGCTTCACTTTTGGAGAACTTTTGTGTTGCCATATTTTCACCTCTTTTTTTATTTAACGACCAATGTTGCCTAACTTATTCATATCTGAACAGTAATGAGTATAAATTTTTGTCTTTTTGAACTTTTATTTCTTAAAAACTCTTGAATATATCTTAGATCGATTCTATTTTTTAAAATTGTGCAACAAAACTATGCTTTAAAGATTGCACGAAAATATTTCTATTAATTCCGGTTTTATTACAGGTATTCTGAAAAATTTTTTGAAAGAATCTTGCAATTAGATACTTATCTTTGTTCCAACTTAAAATAACCATTTTTGAAGTTTTTAAGATTTTTCTTTCATCTTTATCCTTTTATTAACTCCTAATTATAAAAATAGAGAATTATAATACTGTTGTTTTTCCAATCTCAATTTTCTCAACAAAAATTTTACTTTACTATGTTATTCTATTTTATACCTACCTTATTTTTTATGTAAAAACGGGCAAAAGTCAATTTTTATTTTTACAAAAACGGTCTTCAAACTCAATAAATTCGCTCAGGTATGTAAGATAACTACCCTAAAATGCTATTTTCGGGTAGTTTTATTCGAGTATTTTTAAAAACACTCTATTAGCTATCTTTTTCTTGACAAAATATTCATTATCCCTTACTTTAACTATGAAGAGGTAAAAAAATGAAAAGATTAATCTTTTCACTTTTAGCTGTATTTTTACCTGGATTTAACTATGCTTATCCCGATAATTGTAAGTTATTAGCATTTAGGAGGACAGATTATAAATGTCTTAGTGATTGTTAGAGTAAAGGTTATTCATATGGATATTGTAAAGAGCTTTGTAGCTATGATACTGAAAATCTTTATGACTGGCGTCTTAGAACTGATTACAAATGTTTGTATGATTGCTTAGATGATGGTTACTCATATAGTTATTGCAAATACCTTTGTAGCTACTAAAAAATTGCTATGAAAAAAGAAATTCTTTTGAATATTTTGTTAATGTTTGTATTTGTATGTTTTGCTTTTGCAGATGAACATGAGAAATGTTTAGAAAGTTGTAGTAAAATATTTAGAGATTGTATAAATTTATGTAAAGAAACAACATGTTTCAATGGTTGTGAACATGGATATGATATCTGTATAGATAAATGTCGTCATTCCAGTCTTTCTCTCTATAAAGAACGAGAAATAAAAGAAGTAGAATACCAAAAATGTTTAGATAGATGTGATCAATCCTATAAAAGAACAAGAAGTTTTTGTAATATAGGATGTTTTCCTGCTACATTTAGCAGTGTTAGTGGCGCGTACCTTATTTGTGTAGGTGATTGTGTTAAAGAGGCTGAGAAAGACAGAAGTGAATGTTATCAAAGATGTGTTCTTAGATATAAATACTGAAGATTGCAGGGGGTGAAAATGAAAAGATTAACCTTTTTACCTTTGATCCGCTTTTTAATCTTACTTCTTACAGGAGTTTTAACTTTTTATGTTTATGCGGATACTCAAGTTCTAACAATTTCAGATATTTTAGATCATCCTGATAAATATCATTTAAAAACTGTTCAGGTAAAAGGTAAGGTATTAGATGTGAAACATAAAGTTTCTAAAAAAGGAAATGAATATACAGTTTTTGTTTTATCAGATGGAAAGGCAAGTATTAAAGTATTTACCTTTGGAACCCCTGAAATTAATATCGGAGATGTGGTTAAAGTAGAAGGAATTTTTTATAAAGTAAAGCATGTCGGAAAATATACTTTTTATAATGAAATTGATGCATCAAAAGGACTGATAAAAAGAGAATAAAAATGAAAAGATTAATCTTCTTTACTGGATTTTTACTTTTAACTATGTTTTTGTTTGAGTTTAATTATGGTTATTCTCAAAAAAATGATTTTGAAGAAGCTATAAAGGAAAAAATTATAAAGGTTTGTAAAGAATATTGTAGGATTTATAATAGTCCAAAATTTTGTAAAAGAATTTGTGAAGTTGAGATTTCTGATCCAAGATGGATTTTTTTGGGTTTTGATAGCTCTGGATCAGCTCGTTTTTATGATTCTAAAAGCTTATCTACTTCTGATAACATTGTTAAAGTATGGGTGAAAATAATATATTCAGAAAGAGCAAAACAAGAGTATATAAAAGAAAAGGGAAGAAAATATGAAAATTTAGACCTTAGTTTGGATTTACTTGAAATTGATTGTACTAAAAAAATTTTTCAAATATTAAGCTTTATTTATTATGCTTCAGATGGTTCAGTTATAGATAGTTATGATTACCCCGAATTTTTAGCTGATTGGAATCCAATTCCTCCAGATTCAATGATAGAAGCTTTATTTAAAAAAATATGCCAAGTTAAGGAATAAGGAATAAATAAGATAAGTTGAGATTAGGACTAACACACTTCCTACTTCCTCATAAACTGGTTTTCTTTATAAAGCCTGACTAAAGTCAGGAATGTCTTTTATTTCGCTCGTATATATAATTGAAAAAAGAAATTGTAAATAAGAACTTAAAAAAGAGATTTTTGTTTTTAAAAATTTGAAAAAATTTTGCTTTTAAACCATGTTATAAACTTTAATAAGAACATATTTCTTTGCAATAATCATATGAATAACCAGCTTCATAAAAACAATCATTAAAACATTTATAATCTACTTGTTTCCAAGCAAAAGAAATATTAACAAAGAGAAAACTAAACAATAAAATTACAAAAATTAAAACTTTTTTCATTTTTTATAGATTGTGTCTTAATAATTATATTTAAAATATAGCATAAAAAGTAATTGGAGTCAAGGGAGTTTGTTAGCGGAAAGTTCCTATATAGTAAATACTACAGCCTCTTAGGTAAGAAGGGAAACTAAAAACTTATAAGGTTATTTTAACTTACTATATAGTAGCCATCCATCAAAATGTTTTTAATACCCGTTACTTTCATGCTATCTTTTCAGACACAGTTATTGATACATAACCACAATAATTTTTTTCAATAAAAAGGATACATATATAGCATTACTTATATTTCTGAAGTTTAAAAATAGTGCAGCTTGTAGAAGACTTTTGATGTAGGCAATGATCTTTGTTACTTACATTCTTGACGGAATAAAATTAAAGTTTTACCTTATGATTATTTAAAACATTCAAAAAATTGTATCTATAATTTTTTTAAAAAAATCGATAAAAAATGGATAATTGGGATTATAAAATATTTAACAAAATAGTAAATTTTTTTAGAAAATCAATAGAAAATGGCTGGATAAAAGACTTTCTTGCGTGGCATGGTTGGGGGATTGTTATAGTTTCAATATTTCACTTAGTTTTTTTAAGAAGCAAGGCAGATTTTGAACTTAAATTGTATTCTATTTTCCTTGTTATTATCTGGATTTTTACAGGGATAGCTATAATAGATAAAGCTCAAGATTTCTCATTTAAATTAATACAAAAAGAACAGAATAGATTTAAAAATTTTTTATTTATCATATCAATAGCAATAACCATTTTTATTCTTTTGTGTATGTTTAAATTAGCAGGATTCCTTTTAAAAATATTTAATGTGTTCAATATAAATTGTAAGTAAACAATTAACAACTTAAGGTTGTATCAATAATTTTGTGTAAACCAAACTTAAGAATACTTCTTAAAATACATCTTTCTTAATCTTCTCTTTAGATTCTAAAAATTGGTATTTACGGAGTGTTCTTCATAAAGTTATCCTAATTTTTTAAAAAATTTTTCAATCCACTTTTCATTCTTTTTTGACCGAAAAGAAATGGGGGAAAATTTTATCACTCAGATTTATAGTTAACCTCTTTATTTAATTATTATAACTGGGTGCAAACTGGGTGCAAAATGCACCCAAAAATCCTCTGAAATCGATTGAAATCGATTGGAATAAATTTTTGAAAACCCTGATTATTTCTTGAAAAGCTGGTGGGCCGTGGAGGACTCGAACCTCCAACCTA
>JACDNX010000009.1 GCA_017656385.1 Thermodesulfobacterium sp.
GTCTAAAGCCAACCTGATAATTTCTTGAAAGAGCTCCTGTGCAAGTTAAAACAAGATCTCCCATTCCTGCAAGTCCATAAAATGTATAAAGGCTTCCTCCGAGCTTTGTTCCCAAACGAATTATTTCTATAAGCCCTCTTGTTATAAGGCTTGCTCTGGCATTGAGTCCAAGCTCCAAACCATCACTAATTCCTGAAGCAATGGCAATTACATTTTTTAAAGCACCTGCTATTTCTACCCCTAAGGGGTCATCACTTCTATAAACTCTAAAATAAGGGACAGCTAAAAGTTCTTGCATCTTTTTTGTCTCTTCTTCCTTTTCTCCTGCAAGCACAACTGCTGTGGGTAAACCTTTTGCCACCTCTTTAGCAAAAGAAGGACCTCCTAAAACAAAAATTTGACAATCGCAAGAAAGCTCTTCTTTTAAAATGATAAAAGGGGTCTTTTCTGTTTTTAAGTCTATACCTTTTATACCAGAAATATGGTAAGGCACTTTTTCTGCAAATTTTCTATATTTTTTAACAACTTCCTTTAAGGCAAAAGAAGGAATGACCCATAAAACAGTTTTAGAATCTTTAAAAGCAATCTTTGGATCAAGGGTTGCTTTAAGATTTTTGGTAAGTTTTATTCCTGGCAGATAAAAAGGATTTTCTTTTTCTCTGTTTATAGCCTCACAAACTACTTCTCTTCTCACAAGAAGATAGACATCTAAACCTTTTTCAGCTAAAATTTTTGCAAGAGCTGTTCCCCAGCTTCCTCCTCCTACAACCGTAACCTTCATCTTTACCTCTTATTTTTTAAAAATAATTCTAAATTATACCACTTCGGAAGTGGTATATGGTTTTAAGGAATTAAATATTTTTGTAGCTTTTTTGGCACCCACCATTTTTCTATGTTATATCCAATTCCTATAGGAGCCGGTTTAATACCTCTAAATCTCTTGTGAATAGCCTCTAAACTCATAGGAATATATAAAAAAGTATAAGGCTGATCTTCTGCTAAAATCTCCTGAACTTTATAATAAATTTTTTTTCTTTTTTCTTTGTTCAAAGTATATCTTCCTTCTTCTAAAAGTCTATCAAGTTCAGGATTACAATAGCTTACAAAATTAAGTCCTGGAGGTTTTATCCTGGAAGAATGAAATATATCATACAAATCTGGATCAGGACCTGTTGCCCATCCAAGAATTACAGCCTCAAACCTTCTTTTGTCAATAAACTGATGTATTAGAGTAGTCCACTCCATAACCCTTATATTAACTTTAATCCCTATTTTTAAAAGCTGTCTCTGGATAATCTGAGCTGCAAGAAGTCTGGCGAGATTCCCCTGGTTTACAAGTAAAGTAAATTCAAAGGGTCTTCCATCCTTTTCAAGAATACCGTCCTTACCTTTTCTAAATCCTTCTTCGTATAAAAGCTCAAGAGCTTTCTGGGGATTATAGGGACAAGTTTTTTCAATGCTTTTATTGTAAAACCAAGTATCGGGTTTATAAGGACCGTAGGCAGGGATTCCTTGTCCTAAAAGCGCCCCTTTTATTATTTCTTCTTTATTTATCGCATAGCACAAGGCCTTTCTTACCTTTTTTCTTTTAAAGAAAGGATGTTTCAGATTGTAGCCAATGTAAGAAAAAGAAAAAGATGAATATTTATAAAGATTAAACTCACTTTTTAACCTGCCTTCTCTTTGAAGTTTTAAATACTGGAGGGGAGTAAGAGATATCCAATCAACACCACCTGATTTTAATTCCATAAAAAGAGTGGAAGGGTCAGGAATAATTCTGTAAATTATATAGTTCAAATAGGGTCTCCCTTTATAATAAAGAGGATTGTATCTTAAAATTATTTCCTGCTGAGTTTTCCATCTCTGCAGTTTAAAAGGTCCGTTTCCAACCGGATTTCTTCCAAAAACATTTCTCAAGTAATCTAAGCTTTTTCCCTCAAGGATATGCTTTGGTAATACCACCAAATTTCCCCATGAGGAAAGAGCAAGAGCAAAGGGTCTTTTATAAGTCACTTTAAAGGTGTAGGAATCAATAATTTTAAATTCTTTAACCTCTAAAAATTCACTTGCATAAGGAGATGGAATCTCAGAAGAAGTTATGAGCTTGAATCCAAAATAAACATCCTCTGCTGTAACCTCTACACCATCTTCCCACTTAACCCCTTTCTTCAGATGAAAAATAATAGTTTTTTGATCAGGAGATATTTCAAATCTTTCTGCTAAATCACCAACTATTTTAAGATCAGGTGCATACTTTACTACACCCAAAAAGATATGTCCTGCGACTTCATGGCTCATTACATCAGTTGCTATCATAGGAATAAATATGCTTGCATCAGCTATAGAACCTATTACCAGAGCATCTCCATAATCGGGCTTGGTGGGAAATTTTTTTCTTTCTTCAGAAACAGCAACTTTTATAATACATAGAATACATAAAAAAATTAATGTTAAAATAATTGGTTTTGATTTAAATCTCATTTTCACCTACTTTGGTTTATTTTTGATAAAACCTTATCAGGTCTGTAAATAATAGACAAAGTTCTTGCAAACACCACAATTATTATTCCGGCACACCACAAGAATACTTCCAGACCTGAAAGCGTTGACTCAAACAAATGAATCATAAATTCTCTTATTATAAATGCTATAAGAACCTCTAAGACAATTTCAATCCTTACCCTCTCATACTCAAAATAATCTACAAATGCTCTTATAAGCTCAAGAACTACTATAAGTGTTAAGACATTGGTGACCAGATCCTTAAAACTCGCCCTCACTGTAGTTTCTGTAAAAATCATGCTTAAACTTTCTACAGTTTTTAATATTCCTATGAATAAACTAAAGATTAAAATACAAATTGCTATATTAAAAGAAACTTTTATTACTCCTTTGTAAAAATTCAGAATAAGAATTTGCAACAATTCTAACCGATTTTTTTTTAGATAACTCACTCATTTTTTAACTTTACTTTATAAAGAGGTCTATAAACAGGCCCTTTCGAGGATAGAATGCTTTCAAAAAAGATAAGTTCGTTTACCTTAAAAGTAAAGCCTTTAATGGCTTTTGCCTTTTCTGAAATCTGCTCTAAATAAGAATTAAAACTTTTTAAATCTCCTATTGTTTTTACTCTAAAGAGGGTAATATGCGGATGAAAATCTTTTTCTTCACCTAACTTAAATTTTTTAAAAATCTTTTTAAGTGCTCTGTGAAGTTCAAAGAGCGTGTTATCATGTGTATTTATTCCTATCCAAACTACACGTGGAGTTTTCTTCTGAGGGAAAAAACCTACTTCATTTAGTGAAAGCTGAAAAGAATTATGTTCTTGTGCTGACTTTTGAGTTTCTTTAAACAGCTTTTCAAGAAGTGTTTCCTTAATGTTTCCAAAAAATTTCAGAGTAATATGAAAATTTTCTTCTTCAACCCATTTTATTTTGATATCCTTTGGGATATCAATTTTGCCAAGGTTAGAAAGTTTTTTCTTTAATTCCTGTGGCAAATCTATAGCTAAAAAAGCCCTCACCATAAAGAAGATACCTCCTCAAAATATCAAGTGATGTATAGCTTGCTAAGACCTGTATATGTTTTCTACTGCCTGAAAAGTTAAACCTAAAGGCTTTTACTTTATTCTGGAAAGAAAAGCCTATATAAACTGTTCCTACAGGATTTTCGGGTGTCCCACCTGTTGGGCCTGCAAAGCCAGTTATACTTAAAGCATAATCAACACCAGTTTTTTTCCTTACACCCTCTGCCATCTCTATGGCTACTTCAAAACTTACTACATCAAACTTTTTAATGGTTTCTGGATTTACTCCCAAAAGTTCAACTTTGCTTTCAGGACTGTAAGTGATAAAACCTCTATCAAAGTAAATAGAACTGCCAGAAACAGAAGTAATGAAAGAAGATAAAAGCCCACCTGTGCAGGACTCAGCTACAGCAAGCTTTTCTTTCCTCTTTTTAAGAAGTTCTCCTATAACTTCAGGCAATCCTTTGTCGGTTTCACTAACAAGGTGCAAGGAAAAATCTTCTTTCAACCTTTCTATAAAAATACTTATTTTTTTTTCCTCCTCCCCCTGCAAAATGAGCTTTAACTCTGGAAATACCGGATAGTAACCTATTTTAACAGAGGATAAAAGATCCTCTGGAAAATTATTTATAACCTGATTAATATCTGTTTCATTTAGATCAAAAAATCTCAAAGTTTTAATAACTTGCTTTTTTACCTTTGATTTTAATTGCAGAAGCTTTGGAACAACTTCATTTTTCAAAAGAAATTCAAACTGGAAAGGGACTCCTGGAAGAAAAAAAAGAAGTTTATTTTTTATATTTAAAAGATATCCTGCTGAGGAAAAATCCTTAGATAGAGGAACAGCTCCTTCTGGCAAAAGAGCCATTTTTTTTGCTATGTCCTGAGAATCCTTATACTCTCTTGCAGAAAAAATAGCAGATAGGAAATTTTTGTTTTCTTTTAACCTTAAATTGAAAGCTTTTGCAACAGCTAAGTTAGTTAGATCATCATCTGTTGGACCAAGTCCCCCAGATACTATTAAAAAATCGTATTTATCTGTAAGATTTTCTAAACATTTAGTAATAGATTCCACATTATCAGGAAGAATAACAATTTCACCAATCTCAAATCCATAAGATGTTAATATTTTTCCTGCAACAACACTATTTGTATTTTCAATAGCACCACAAACAAGCTCATCACCAATAAAAATAAGAGCACCAGTCATTTTATTATTATATTTAAACCTAAATAGTCAACAATATATAGAAGAAAAGTTACAGAAAAATTGGTTAAAATACCTGCTATTATGTCATCAGCCATAATTCCCCATCCGTAAGGAAGTTTTTCGCTTTTTTTAAGAGGATAGGGTTTTTTGATGTCTATAAGTCTAAAAAGGAAAAAAGCAAGAACAAATTCAAGCAAAGTATGTTTACCTACTACACTTATCCACATCCCTGCAATTTCGTCTATTACTACAAAATCAGGGTCCTTTGTTTTTAAAAGTTTAGAAGTGATATCAGAGCTTATTATTCCCAAAATCGTTATCCCTAAGATTAATAGAAGCTGGTAATTTAAAGACAAATTTTTTAAAAACCAGAAAAAAATTAACCCTTCTAAGGATCCAAAAGTTCCTGGGCAAAGAGGAAGAAATCCTATTAATGCTCCTGAAGAAATAAAAACCCAGAGAAAATTTTTGTAAAACTGGTTAAAAGGGAGGATTTTGGAATTCCCTTTCAAACTCATCATACTCTTCCATCTCTATCAGATTTTTCAACTTCCATAAATAGAGCTTTATTTCAAGTCTTTTTTTTTCGGACTTAACGTTTTTGAGAACTCTTTGGGCTATTTTTTCCATTTTTTTGTATTTTTTTAAAGCTGAGGTTTTTAAAGTTTCTCGGTAAGCTTTAATATTTTCAAGAAGCTTTTTTGCCATAGAATTCACTTTTTTTAACTCTTTTTCAGCTGATTTGTAATATTTATTCTGATAAAGTTCTTTAGCCTTTTCCCAGGCATTTAAAACTCTTTCGTATTCATCTTTGAATATATCTTCAGCCTTATATGCTTTTAACTGGTTAATTAAATTTTTCGTTTCAGTGTAAAGTTTTTCTGGAGCTGGGGGCAAAGTAATATGTTTTTTTATAAAAGGAATTCTACTTAAAGAAACTTTTATCCTTTCTGATGCCTTTTCTTTAAATTCATAGAACGAAGATTTTAGAATTTCCAGATTTTTACAAGAACTCAGAAGAAAGAAAGCCATAAAAAGAATAACAATTTTTTTAAACCAGCTGTTTCTCATTTTTTTAAAATTAGATTTTTTAAAGCATCTTTTATATTTTCAAATCTAAATTTAAAACCCAGCTCTAATAAATTTTTAGGATAAGCCTTTACGCTGTAAGTAATCACATTTGCCAACTCTCCAAAAAGAAGTCTCATAGCAAAAACAGGGGCAGGCAAAATAGTAGGTCTTTTTAATATACTTCCCAAAGTTTTGACAAACTCTTTATTAGTTACAGGATTTGGGGAAACTAAATTGTATATTCTTTCCTTTTGAGCTTTTATAAGAAAACCTATGGCTTGTGCAAGATCTTCTATATGTATCCACGAAAACCACTGATTACCTTTTCCGAGAGTGCCTCCAAGTCCTAACTTAAAAATTGGTAAAATTTTTGAAAGCATTCCCCCTTTCCCAAGAACAATACCAAATCTTGTAATAATTACTTTTGCACCTTTTTCTTTAGCTTTTTGAGCCTCTTTTTCCCATTCTATACAGGTTTTTGCTAAAAAATCATCTCCAGGAGGGCTATCCTCTGTAAGTAAAGTGTCTCCCTTGTCTCCATAATATCCTATAGCTGAAGCATTAATAAGAATGCTATTTTCTTTTAAAAAAGAAACTACATTTTCTGTTGATTTAACTCTGCTTTCAAAAATAAGTCTTTTGTAGCTTTCGTTCCATCTGGAAAATATATTTTGTCCTGCCAGATTAATCACTATATCAGCTTTACTTAAATATGTTTGCCACTCTCCCTTTTTTGTAGAATCTCCTAAAACTGGTTTGCAAAAAGAAGGCAGTCTTTTTGCCTTTTCTTTACTTCTTACAAGAACATAAATTTCATAGCTTTCTTTATGAAGTAAAGGTAAGATATAACTTCCTATAAAACCTGTTCCACCCATAATGAAAACTTTTTTCACAATCCCCCTCTATTAAACCACACTTTCTCCCTTTGCGATTTGAGAAAGGGTATAAAGATTTGTTGATTTTCCTATTACGATAAGGTTATCTCCAGACTTTATAATAGTGTTTGCTGAGGGATTAAATTCTATCTTTCCATCAGCTCGTTTTATTCCTATTATCATTACTCCCAGTTCTTGTCCAATTTTAGCTTCCTTTAAAGTTTTCCCTACGAGGCTTGATTTGTCAGATACTAAGATTTCCTCAATTTGAATGTCTCTAAATTCTGATCCCGTAGCAAATTCTAAAAAATCTATCACATTAGGTCTAAGAACACTTTGTGCTATTCTTAAACCACCTATGTGGTAGGGGCACACAGCTTTATTTGCTCCAGCCATTTTCAGTTTAATTCTTGCTTCTTCATCTGTTGCACGGGCAACTATAAAGATATTTGGATTTAAAAATCTTGCACTAATAACTACATAAAGATTTTCAGCATCAGAGGGCAAAAGAGAAATTATTCCCTTTGCCCTCTCAATTCCTGCTTCTTTTAGCACTTCATCTTTGGTGGCATCCCCTACGATGTAAAGAAGATTTTCTTTGTCTTTTACATTTTCCTCAAATTTTTCAATTACTACAAAATCCACTTGATTTGCTTTGAATTCTTTACAAAGGATACTTCCCATTCTTCCATAACCACATACAATGTAATGATTTTTGAGAGTTGAAATTTCTTTTTTCATTTTCTTTTTTTTAAACACCTCCTTTATTTCTCCTTCTATTAAAATTTTTGCTCCTGTAGTCATGGCATAGGTAAACACACCAAATCCACTAAAAATAAGTATTATAGTAAAAAGTTTCCCGGACTCACTTAAATCTTTCACTTCTCTAAAACCTACAGTTGCGACAGTAATCACCGTCATATAAAGAGCATTCAAAAAGTCTAAGTTTTCAATTGTCATGTAACCAATTGTTCCAAAAAAAAGAACCCCCAGAAATAAAATAAAAATGACTAAAATTTTCTTTTTTATGTAAAGCTCATTCATAACAGATTTTATAATAATAATATTTTTATAAATTTACAATAGAAAACTTTTGTTTTAATGTTTGTTTTTCTAAAGCTACTTGTATAATTTTACTTTCCGTTGATTTTCTTTTTTATGTGTTATTTTTGTGTAAAAGGAGGTGATTTTTGTGAGAAAAGCTACTCATAAAAAAGAAATCTTTCATCCCTATTTCTCCTCCTTTCTAAGTTAAATTCCTTAGAAAGGAGTTTATTCCATATGTGACATTTCAAAATAGTAATTAAGTGTGACATTTTAAATTTGAAACCACAAGACGCAAACAGGAGATTGACAAAATTTTAAGAATGATATAAACTTTATTTTATATTTCAAAAAGCCCCCATCGTCTAGTGGACTAGGATACTGGCCTCTCACGCCAGAGACACGGGTTCGAATCCCGTTGGGGGCGCTTTAAAACATGATTAAAAATTTTTTAAAAAATAAATTCAATTCCAAAATCTTTTTTTTCTTTCTGACCCTCTTTTTTCTTTTTACAGCTTCTCTTTATGCAAAAAAATTAGATTTATTAAACATTAAAAATTGGGTTCTAATCGGTGAAAACAAAAGGGGTGAAAAGCTTTTTTATGAGAAAAATTCTTTGAAAAACTATCCTGAGTTAAAATTAAGTCTTACTTTGCTTTATCTTCCCTCAGATGAGATAGCACAGAGATGTGAAGAATACTGGATGAATTGGTTTTTGATGAATGAATACAGAGAGGTTATGTGGAGCGGCATTCCAAAAGAGGAAAAAGCTAAATGCAAAAGTCTGAAATACGGCATTTACACATGGCAAATTGATTGTAAAAAGAGAAATTTTAGAGAAATGGATTTTGTGTGGTATAATAATAAAGGAACCCCAGTTTATACAAGAAAGAATGTAGGTATTTCCTTTCTTTTTATTCCAGAAGATTTAGTAAAAACCCTTTTTGATAAATTCTGCAAACATTAACAAAATTGAGCTTAGATGGTCTATGATTTTCTTCTCATTAATCCCTGGATTTATGACTTTGCAGCTTATGACTTCTGGCTAAAGCCATACGGTTTGCTTCTTCTTGGAGGCAAACTAAGAAAACTTGGCTATTCTATTTATTATATAGACCTTTTAGATCCCCTTCATCCAAAGCTCCCCGTAAAACCCAGAAGAAAGGAATTCGGAACAGGGCACTTTTACAAAGAACCTATTCCCAAACCTGTCTATTTTAAAGATGTTCCGAGAAGATTTTTTCGTTATGGAATCCCTGTAAGCATTTTCAAAAAAATTCTATCAACTCTTAAATTTAAAGCTGTTCTCTTAACATGTACCATGACTTACTGGTATCCAGGGCTTATAAGTGTGTTGGAGATATTAACCTCAAAATATCCTGAAATTCCTGTTTATATAGGAGGTATTTATGTAAAGCTCTGTTATGAGCATTTAAAATCTCACATAGAAAAATATTATTCTGACTTTCCAGTTTACATTGTAAAAGAAAATGCAGATGAGTTTTTGAAATTTATTATCAAAAAGTATAAACCTTCAATAAAGCCTTATATAAACGAATACCCTATTTTTGATATGCAGAGTTTTATACCTTATGTGGTAATTATGACAAGCTACGGGTGTCCTTTCAATTGTCCATACTGTGCTTCCAAAACACTTTATCCTAAATTTAAACCGAGAGAGCCTGAAAATGTTTTTAAAGAAATAGTTTTTTGGCACAAAAATTACGGAGTTATTGATTTTGCCTTCTATGATGATGCGCTTTTATTTAATTTTGAGTCTCACTTGGCTATAATCCTTGAGAAAGTTCTTTCTCATAATCTGGGCCTCCGTTTTCACACTCCTAATGCTGTCCATGCAAGATTTATTACCAAAGATGTGGCACAACTTTTAAAAAGGGCAGGATTTAAAACTATAAGGATAGGGCTTGAAAGGGTGGAAAATAGATTTGACAATAAAGTAAGTATTGATGAGTTTTTGCAGGCTGTATCCTACTTAAAATTTGCTGGTTTTAAAGAAAGAGAACTCGGAGCTTATCTACTTTATGGGGTTCCTGAAGAAGATTTTAAAGAAATAGAAAAAGGGTTAATTTTTTTGGAAAAACACAGGGTAGCTCCCTATTTAGCAGAGTTTTCTCCTATTCCTGGAACTCCTTTTTTTGAATTAACAAAAAAATACTCTCGCTACCCTATTGAGGAAGATCCTATCTTTCATAACAATACGATTTTCCCTGCTCTAAAAAATCCTGATTGGGAAGAAATAAAAAGAATAAAAATCTTATCAAGAGAGATTCGCAGAAGGATTTTTAATCCTTAAAGCACCATCCACAAAAAACTCCACTCCTTTTCTCTCTGCTTTTTTATCACCTTAAATCCCCTGTTTTTATAAATTCTTATAATATTTTTTACATCTTCATTTAATATTCCGCTCAGAAAAAGGTGTGTTTCCTTTTGAGAAAGAGTTTTTATAGTTTCAGCAAGACTTTTAAGTTCTTTATATCCGATATTTGCAAGGATTAGATGAAACTTTTTCTTGGGAACATTTTTTTGTATGTGGATTTTGGATTTTACTCTGTTTAAGGTAGCATTATACTTGCAAGCCTTAAGTGCTTCTTCATCTATATCTATTGCATAGACCTTGCAATTTTTCAAAAGTTTGACACAGGCAATTCCGAGAATACCAGTTCCACATCCAAGATCAAGAATTTTTAAATTCTTGAAATTTTTCTGGATTATTTCTTCTACAAATATTTCTATATTTTCAAGCATCATCTGAGTTGTTGGATGATGTCCAGTTCCAAAGGCTTGTGCAGGTTCAATTAAAATGACAATTTTTTCTTTATCAACTCTATATTTTTCCCACGGGGGAATGATTATAAATTTTTTTCCTACTTCTAAGGGTTTAAAATTAGCTTTCCATAATTCTGCCCAGTTTTTTTCTTCTAAAATTTTATAGCTTACTTCTATATCCAAGTGTCTTGCTAAAAATTTTTCTAAAAGAATCAATTCAGAGGTATTCTCTTTAAAGAATATGTTAAAGAGATATCCTGAATCCTTTTCCACAGTTTCCCATCCCTGAGAAATGTGAGAATAAAGAAAATCCTCAACAATTTCAACTTTTTCCTTAGGAACTTTTAGAGTAACTTGGTAATACATGGGAATATTATTTGAAAAACTTTTATTTTTAAAATCATAAAATATAATTTGATTTTTAAAATGTTTAACAGAAAACTTTTTTACATAGGTTTTATTTATTTTTTCTCAGGACTTCCTTTTGGTTTCTTTTATACCTTTATTCCTGTATTTTTTAGAACTCAAGGAATAGATCTAAAAACTATAGGACTTTTTTCCATAGCAGGATTGCCCTGGAGTTTAAGACTCCTTTTTGCACCTTTCATAGATAGATACTTTTATAAAAGTTTTTGGATGGGGATTTCACTTATTGGTATTTCTATAAGTATTACTGCCCTTTCTTTTTTTACTCCTGCTACCCTGCCCTTTTTTATTTTCTTGTTTCTTCTTACTCTCTCCTCAACTTTTTTTGACACCTCCTCTGATGGATTTGTAGTGGAATGGATACCATCTAAGGAACTCGGTAAAGCCAATGGAATTCGCATTTCGGCTTACAGAATATCTCTTATCCTTTTCGGAGGAGGAATTGTTGCTATAAGCCACTACCTTGGATTTAAACCCATATTTTATCTTTTAGGCATTATAACCTTTTTGGCAGGTATTTTTTTGATTTTAAATCCTGTTTTGAAGATTAATCCTCAAAAATCTCACATATCTTTAAGCTCCCAATTTATAAAGCCGTTAAAGGAAATACTTAAAAGAGAGAGAGCATTTTTGCTTCTTTTCTTTGTCTTAACTTATAAAATAGGAGATGCCTTACTCGGAGCCATGGTTTATCCCTTCTGGGTAGATAGAGGATTTAGTAGACTTGAAATTGGGCTTATTTCTGGAACTCTGGGAAGCATTTTTACCATACTTGGCTCTCTTTTGGGAGGTTTCTTAGCAAGTATCTGGTGCTTAAAAACTTCTCTTTTTGCTCTGGGATTTTTTCAATCTATTTCTAATATAGGATATACCGTTGCTTCTTTACCTCAGCTACCAAGGGAAACAGTTTATTTTGCCTCTATATTTGAAAGCTTTAGCGGTGGGCTTGGAACAGCAGCTTTCCTTACTTTTCTTACCAGTCTTTGTAAAAAAGAGTTTTCTGCCACTCAATATGCAGTATTTTCAACTTTATTTAGCCTTTCTCTTACTTTTTCAAGAACTTTGGCTGGATACGGAGCAAGTTATTTAGGATATACCTATTTTTTTCTTCTAAGCTTTCTTATCTCTTTACCGCCTCTTTTTCTTGTATTCTGGATAACAAAAGATGTTGAAAAAAAAGAAGATTAGTAATTCTCTTCTGTCCAAAATTCCCTTTTAAACCTTACCACTTTGTTTCTTCCAAGTTCTTTAGCTTTGTAAAGGGCTACATCAGCAAACTTTATTGCCTCCCAAATAGCCTGTGTATCTATAGGGAACTCAGATACTCCAATAGATATTGTTCTTCTTATACTTCCCTGTGGTATTTTAAATTCATGACTTTCAATAAGAAATCTTAATTTTTCTCCTACCTTAACACTTTCTCCTTCTTTTACATCAATTAAAAGCACCAAAAATTCTTCTCCTCCAAACCTTATAACCATATCAGATTTCCTCACATTGGATGACAAAATTCTCGCTGTTTCTTTTAAAACCAAATCTCCTACATCGTGTCCATATCTGTCATTTACTGATTTAAAGAAATCTAAATCACACATAAGAATTCCTAAAACAGATTCTCTTCTCAGGATCTGAGCTACCAGATTTTCTAAGGTTGCTTCTAAAAAGTGTCTATTATATAGACCTGTAAGAGCATCTCTGAATGTTTGTTCTTTTAAAGCTTCAGCATACCTTTTAGCTTCTATAACCGGAGTTGCTTCATTAATAAAAAGTTTAGCTTTTTTTATACTTTCTTTGATACCTTCTGAATTCTTAATAAGATCTTCCTTAGGTATATAAATAGCTACAACTCCTATGCACTTTCCTCCAGAGTTCATAGGAATGCAATAATATTCGTAATCATCTTTTAAAGGAAAAATCTTACAAATATTAGGAAATATCACAGAGCTTACAATTTCTCCTGTTCTTTTAGCTCTACATTTATCTGCATCAAACATTATTTCGGATGTAGGCTCAAGTTTAGGAACAGATATATATACAGGTGTCATAGTATTTTGAGAATTTGATACCTGATAAATAATAAAACAGTTTATGTTCAATGCATTTTTCAAGTAGTATCCCAACCTTTCATAAACTAAATCAGGAGTTTCATCGTTTTCTATGGTGTGTTTAAATATCCTTAATGAGTTGTATTCATTTAAAAGTTGATTAAGTTTAGTGGTAATTTTCCCTATTTCATCTCTTGAAGTATATTCCATAAGACAAACTTGTGAAAAATTTAGTTCTTTATGTTCTTTCTCTTCTGCTAAAAAGTCCAATCTTTCTAATATTTTATCAAGAGGTTTTTTCACCATATAATAAAATGCCCATGTACCCCAAGCCAGAAATACTAACATAGTTAAAAGTAAAATAAATTGAAAGTATTTAGAAAGTTTTTTATACTTTAACAATCTGTTTTCTATATCAAATCTTTTAGTGACAAAAAATTTGTTTAATATAAGAAATTGCTGATTTATATCCTTAATCTTTAAATTAGAAGGAGATGAAGAACTTTCAGAAATTAACTTTTTTAGTTTTCCAATTTGAGGCTGAATTTGTGAATATTTTTCTTTTGCACTTTCAAGCTCTTTGATAATTGTATCAAGTTCTTTTTTAAACTTTAAAAATAGTTCTCTTTCTTGAGAATAAGTCAAAGCTTTATCAGTAAGTATTTCGTAATAATAAGGAATTTCTTTATATAACTTTACTGTGTGATTAAAAAGATAGTAAAAATAAAAAGCAAGAAAAAGGTTGACAAAAAAGCAAGATCCAATAATAAAGCCTACTTTCCAGTATAGAGAAAGATTTAAAAACCAGTTTACAAACGGATAAATTTTATTTTTAAACTTCTCAAACATTTTAAAAAGATTATAATAACTTATTTTATATGTTCTAAAACTTTTTTAAATTCATTTGTTCCGGCTTTTTTTAAAATTTGAAAAACCAAAGTTTCTGTGGTTGTTACAATACCACCAGCTGATTTTATCAAATCAAGTCCGGTTTCCCAGTCCATCTTTTTTCTACTACATACTGCATCCTTAGGAACAAAAACTGTATATCCTTTTTTTAGTAAATCTATAGAAGTTTGCCATACACATACATGAGTTTCCATACCTGTTAAAAATACTTTTTTTCTGAGATTATATCTATAAAGCTCTTCTTCAAACTTTGTCTCTCCTAAGGAACTAAAAGTAATTTTTTCAATAGGATTATAAAAAGGAAGAACTTCTTTAATTTCAGCCACAGTTTCTCCTAACCCCTTGGGATACTGCTCTGTAATTATCAAAGGAATATTAAAAAGTTTAGCGGTCTCAATTAAAATTGAATTATTTTTAATCACACTTTTTGCTATTTCCTTATCCATTGCTTTAACAAGTTTCTCTTGTATGTCTGTAATTATGAGTATTGTTTCTTCTGGAGTAATAAAATATTTTTCGGTCATTTTTTAATTTTCTTTAAAGGTTACTTCTTTCAGAGTGGGAGAAAATTCTTTCAAGGCTTTTTTCACTAAGGTATCAAGCGTATCTGTTTCTTCAAAAACCTTATATAGAACTTTTTCTACTTCCTTGCTTTTAAAGCCCAAGCTCATAAGAGAGCTTTTAGCTTCTTCAATAAGAGCTTCTTTTTCGGAAGGGACTATTATCCCTTTTTCACGAGGTTTTGAAAAGATATCTTTTAATTCTAAAAAGAGTTTTTCTGCTCTCTTAGGACCTATGCCTGGCACTTTTGAAAGTTCTTTGATTTTTTTATGGAGAATTATTTCTCTCAATTTTTCTGGAGAAAAGACAGAAAGAAGGTTTAGAGCCAGTTTAGGTCCAATTCTTGAGAGAGTATTTAGTTTTATAAAGAATTCTCTTTCTTCTTTGGAAAGAAATCCGTAAATTTCTATATATTCGTTTTTTCTTAAAATAGGCACTACATAGAGAAGAATTTTTTTTTCTGAGAATTTTTCTTTTATAAGGTCTATCAGATTAAAAGGAATTAGGATTTCCCAGAAGATACATTCATTAGTTTGCAAAATTAATCTATTGGGGAGTATTAATTCTTTAACAAATCCTTTAAGCTGGTATAGCATGGTTATGTTTGCAATTCCAAGGCTAAAATTAAGGCTATTGCAAGAGCATCTATTTTATGAGAATCTGGATTCAGCTCAAACTTAAAATTTACGATTTTTTCTCTAAAAAATAGATTTAAAATATGATAAATATCTTCTTTTTCGGCTTTTCCGTATTGTGTAAAAAATTTTTTAATCTCTGAGGGGTGATAGGTTTTTACAGGGATATTATGAAGCCCTGCTACAAGTAAGGCAATTGCCTGAGCTTGAGCAAGTGTGCTCCCTGCCCGAGGGTAAGTTTTTGCAAATGTATCTTCTATTCCTATTATATCAGGCTTAAATTTTGTTACTGTCTCCTTTAGCCTGTTAAAAAGATAGGTTAGTTTTTCTATAAGATTTTTACACTTTTTGGTATTTAAAGTTTCCCAATCCTTTAATTCATAAGAACCATTTTTAATTTCAAGAAGAGCAAAGGCTAAGTTATTGATACCAGGATCTATTCCTAAGATTTTCATTTATTTAAAGCTTCCATAATCTTTTCGGGTATATCAAAATTGGCATAAACCTGTTGCACATCATCGTGATCATCAAGGGCTTCTATAAGTTTTAAAAGACTACTTGCAGTTGCTTCATCTTCTACAGGAACTGTTGTTTTGGGGACCATGGTTATTTTAGCTGAAATTATTTCTATTTTTGCTTCTTCCAAAGCCTTTTTTACATCTTCAAACTGAGAAGGATCTGTAACGATTTCTATTTCACTTTCATATTCTTTAGTATCTTCTGCTCCTTTTTCTATTGCAATTTCTAAGATTTTTTCCTCATCTTTTTTGGGCACAACTATAAGGCCTTTCTGTTCAAATATCCAGGCTACTGCTCCTGGTTCAGCAAGATTACCTCCGTGTTTACTAAAAAGATGCCTCAACTCTGAAACAGTTCTCCTTCTGTTATCAGTTATGGTATTAATAAGTATTGCAACTCCTCCTGGACCATATCCTTCAAAAACTGCTTCTTCGTAATTTGTTCCTTCTTCCAGGCCAAGGGCTTTTTTGATAGCCCTTTCTATGTTTTCTTTGGGCATATTGGCAGCTCTTGCTGCCTGAATGGCTGCTCTCAAACGGGGATTAAGCTCAGGATCTCCACTCCCTCCAGCTCTAACTGCTATAATAATTTCTCTTATAAGCTTGGTAAAAAGCTGGCCTCTTTTAGCATCCTGAACTGCTTTTTTTCTTTTAATTTGCGCCCAGTGGGAATGTCCTGCCATACCCTTACCCCTCTCAAAAATGTTTTAATCAGCTTTAAAATTAAGTATAATAAGTCTTGTAAAAAATTCAAACTTTATTAGAATATATTTTGAAAATAGCCGAGGTGGCGGAATTGGAAGACGCGGCGGACTCAAAATCCGCTGGGGGTTAACCCCGTGCGGGTTCGACTCCCGCCCTCGGCATTTTTTAAATTTTTATAATAAACCTTCTGGTTCTTCTGTTCCATTCCACAAAGAAAATCCATAAAAATAAAACTACTAAAACAAGAAAAAAAGCTCCAGGATAGGTTAAATAATCAGGTAAATATACTTTCTTTCCTAAAAATCCCTTTTCCCAAATATTCCATACATGCTCTAAGTAATATCTAAAAATAGATGTGCTTAAACCAAAAAACACAGTCACAATAAGAAGTTTAAGCTGTCCTTCTCCCAGTTTCCATAACATACTTAAAGCACAACTATCAGCTAACACCATCCCCAGACCAAATAGGATACCCCCTACGAAAGAGCCCAATACAAATGTAGGAATAACATAAAAATAAGAATCCTGGATCTTTGAAAATTTCAAGAAAAAAATTCCAGTAGTAGCTATGAATAAACTTAAAACAAAACTTCTTGTCATTAATGAATCTCCAGAAATAAAAGGCTCACGAAAGGCTTTTGCCATACATAATTTGCTTCTCTGAATAATAAATCCTGCTATCGCGGAAAATAATAATAACTTTCCCAAGATTTCTTTTTCTTTATTACTTTTCAAATAACCTAATGCCTTCCATAGAATTATGATAAGGACAATTATTCCGATAACAGTTCCGAATTTTTTGAGATAAATATTAATTCCACCCTTAGAAGGAAATTTTTCTGCTTCCCAGATTAAATACTTTAACCCCATTAATACCCCTATAATCAATCCTAAAAACATTGTGAGTCCACTTGCTGAAAAATTGGCAGTAGCGGTATAAAATCCTCCTATATTTCCTCCAAGAGCAAGAGTAGAACCAATTCCCATTAAAATTCCAGCTACAACAGCTTTGAAAATTTCAATTTTTGTGGGTATTTTTATTCCAAATTCCTGTGCAAAAGTGGAAGAGATAAAAGATCCTCCTATAATACCAAGAATAATAAAAAATAAAGGATTTCCTGAAGAAGAATATAAATCCAATCCTCCTGCAATTTCTAAGGGAATGTCATGAAATTCTAAAAGAATAGCAAACAATCCCAAAAAAATTCCTCCTACTAAAGGATTGCTGAAAGTCTTAAATACAGACATTAAACACCTCCTTTCCTATATCTCAGAAAAGTAGTCTGAATAAATTTAAATAAAAATAACATTTTTACAAGCTAATATTACTCGGGAGAGAAAAAATATAGATTTTTTTTACTAAATCCTGCTTTTATCAAACTTTTCTCAGGGAACTTATTTTTTGTTAAGATTTTAATATCATAGTTTTTGTATGTTGTATGAAGTAGATACTCTTTACCCAAGCTTTCAATAATATTTACTTTAACTGTAAGAATAAAATCTTCTTTTTCTACTTCGGTTTTGATATCTTCAGGTCTTATCCCTATTCCTATTTTTTGGTCTTTTACAAGATGAAGTTTTTCTTCAGGAACTTCTATTTTTAACTCACCTAAGTAACCATAAATATTTGATTGTTCGCTTTTAACCTCGACCACGAAAAAGTTTATAGGGGTAGTGCCTATAAACTTAGCTACAAAGAGATTTTCAGGCTTATGATATACTTCTTCTGGTGTTCCTATTTGTTCTATCTTTCCTTTATTCATTACCACAATCCTTTCTCCTAAGCTCATAGCTTCTATTTGGTCATGGGTTACATAGATAGTCGTGATTTTTAAATTTTTTTGAAGTGTTTTTAATTCTGTTCGTGCTGTAAGTCTTAACTGAGCATCTAAATTGGAAAGAGGTTCGTCAAGTAAGAAAAGATTTGGTTTTCTTACTAAAGCTCTTGCAATGGCTACTCTTTGTTTTTCACCTCCAGAAAGTTCATAGGGTCTTGCCTGTAACAAACCTTTTATATTAAGCATTTCTGCCACTTTCTCTACTTCTTTTTTTATAATATTTTTATCCATCTTTTGAATTCTTAGAGGAAATGCAATATTTTCAAATACACTCATGTGTGGATAGAGGGCATAGTTTTGAAAGACCATAGCAATATTTCTTTCTTTTGGGGAGACAAAGACATTTTTTTTATCAGAAAAGACCAATTTTTCTCCGAAATATATTTCTCCAGAAGAGGGTTTCTCAATACCTGCTATTAAATTTAACAATGTCGTCTTTCCACATCCACTCGGACCAAGAATAACTAAAAATTCTCTATCTCTTATTTCCAAATTTATTTCGGAAAGAGCTTTTACTTTGCCCCTGAGGGAAAAATATGTTTTAGAAATGTTTTCCAGCTTTACTTTCATCCTTTTAACCCACTTCTTATAACTCCATGGATAATGTATTTTTGAAAGAAAATAACAATTAAAAATACGGGAATTAGAGAAAGAGTGGTAAAAGCCATTATACTTCCCCACGGAAGTTCTCCGTGAAGCCCTTGGAACATCACAATTCCCACTGGAACAGTTCTGGCACGATAATCAACGGTTAAAAGCAAAGCAAAAAGAAATTCATTAAAAGAAAATAAAAAAGAAAGCAGACCAGCAGAAATAATACCGGGCTTTGCCACAGGTAATATAATTTTTATAAAAATTTGAAACCAGCTACATCCATCTAAAAGTGCAGATTTATCTAAATCCTTAGGTATACTCGAAAGGTAGCTTGTCATAATCCACAAGGAAATGGGTATGTTCCAAGAAATATAAGGAAGTATAAGAGCTGGATAGGTATTTATCAAATTTAATTTTACCATTACTTTAAAAAGAAATCCAACTATACTTATTTGTGGAAACATAGAGGAGGCAAGAATAAATAGTAAAATAGAAAATCTGAAAGGAAATTGAAACCTTGAAATAGCATAAGCACCCATAGTAGCCACAAATACAGAAATAAAGGCACTTATTCCAGAAATTATTAAGCTATTTTTAATATAATCCATACAGTGAAAACCTGGATCTTTTAAAATTTCGGTATAGTTTTTAAAGGTAAACTCAAGTTTTACCAGGGAAAATATATCCCAGCTTTTGGAAAAGCTTATAACCAACATATACAAGAAAGGAAATAAACAGAAAAAAATAGCCAGTAAAGTAGCTATAATAAGTAAAACCTTCGTAAGTTTTTCTTCTCTCATAATGTTTCTTCTTTAAATCTGCTCAGCTTAAGATATAAAATTGAAATGGCAAGAGAAACCAAGAAGAGAAAAACAGAAATGGCTGAAGCATATCCAAAATCTCCTGAAAGATAATATTCATAAGCATAAATAGAAAGTGAAGTGGTAGCACCACCTGGGCCACCTTTCGTGAGAACATAAATGAGATCAAAAATTCTTATAGCATCTATAGTTCTGAAAAGAAATGCAACAATAATTACAGGTTTTAAAAGAGGAAGGGTGACTTTAAAAAACCTTTGCAAAAAATTTGCTCTATCAACAAGAGCTTGGTGGTAAATCTCCTTAGGAATTGTTTGGAGTCCTGCAAGCAAGATAATGGCTACAAAAGGTGTAGTTTTCCATATATCTGCAATCACAAGAGATATGAAAGCAGAGACTCCTGTTTCAAGCCAGTTAACAGGTTTTTCAATTAATCCTAATTTTAATAAAATAAAATTCGCCAGGCCATAGTTGTAGCTATATATAAGTTCCCATAATCTTGCAGAAACCACAGCAGGGATTGCCCAGGGAAGAAGAATGCACACCCTTATAAAACCTCTATAAGGAATTTTTTCATTTAAAATCACAGCAAATAAAAGCCCCAGAATTATTTCAAGAGGAACAGAAATCGTAATAAAGAGAAGAGTAAATTTTAAAGATTCCCAGAATGCATAATCTTTCGCTAAGAAAATATAATTTTCCAGAAAAACAAATTTTTTACCAAGAAAAGTAACATCTCTAAAAAGACTGTTTATAAACACGAATATAACGGGAATAAAGATGAAAAGAATTACGAAAATAAATAGGGGTAACAAAAAAATAGATAGAGCTTTGATTTCATTCTTATAAAGTCTTATCATTTCTATATCTTTTTATCATAGAATTTATTTCCTCTTCTGCAAGACTTAAAGCCTCTTGGGGTGTTAGCTTATTGGCTAAGGAAGCATTTATATATTTTTGAATAATTTTTGAAACCAAAGGATAGTAAGGCAGTGAAGGTCTGGAAACGATAAAGTTGTCAAAAATATTTTTCAGTTTTTCAAAATGGGGCAATTTCTTAAGGACATCTTTATCTTCGTATACATCTTTTCTCCCAGGATTCCATCCTAAATTTAAAGCAAGTTCTTTTTGGGTTTCATAGGAAAGAACGAATTCAATAAATTTCCAGCTTTTCTCTTTCTGATCCGAATATTTTGATATTCCTATGTGCCATCCTCCAAGAGTTGAAGCAGGTTTTCCATTTTTAAAGTGAGGTAAAGGAGCAATTTCTACTTTATTTTTAACTGGAGAATTGTTGCTCTGATGTAACATCCAGGCATAGGGCCAGTTTCTTTCAAATAAAGCAAGGCCTTTTTGGAAGTATATCCTTACCTCTTCTTCTTTCATTTCAGTAAAGGTATTGGGAGGAGAGATTTTATAATCATGGATAAAAGATTTTAAAAGGTTTAAAGCTTTTATATTTTCAGGAGTGTTAAGAATTACTTTATGATTCTCAAAAAAGATTCCTCCATTATTAGAGGAGGCAATTTCTAAAAAATTACATATCAATCCTTCATACTGAGCTCCCTGCCATATAAATCCATAAAATCCGGGGGAATTTCTTCTCATTAAGTTTTGTGCTTTTAAAGAATATTCAATCAGTTCATTCCAAGTTCTGGGAGGTTCTTTAACTCCTATTTTCTCCAGCAAGTCTTTTCTGTAATAAAGAATTCCGCCATCTATATATACAGGAAGAGCAACTATTTTACCTTTGTAGGTATCAATATTTTTAACCACCTTTTCAAAAAACAGCTTTAGAGCGAGTGGGCTATTTTTGAGATATCTATCTAAGGGTTCAAGCCATTCTGATGCTGAAAACTGAGGGATCCATATAACATCCATTAAAAAGACATCCGGATCCTTGCTATGAGATGAAAGAGCTATAACTAAGCTCTGTCTTCTTTGTTCGGTGTCAGCAGGTTGTCTGAGGATTTCAACCTTAATACCTGTTTTTTTCTCAAAATTTTTAACAACTTCACTCCAAAAAATAAGTTCATTTGGTGCTCCACCAACCATAAAAGTGAGTTTGCTTTTATCTTCAGATGAACATCCAATAAGGAGAAAAAGCGAAAAAAGAACTAAAAAGAGTTTCATAATTTCAATTTTTACTTTCTTCTGTCTATGAAATAGCTACTACCCTCTAATGTTTTTGTGACATTTTTTATTTCTGCTGCTCTTGCTGATATTTCTCCTATATGCTTGAATTTGCTTTTATAAACAGGCACTATCGCTATAGAAACCGAGGGGAGCGGAATTTTGGAAGATTGTCCCAATCTGTTTACAGAAACAAAATATCCTCTCTCCAGATCCTTTTTATCAATAAAATAAGGCACAAGGGTATCAAACCTTTTGATAATCTCTTTAGCAATTTGTTCAACCTTTTCTAAAGGCACAATAAATACGAAATCATCACCTCCTATATGGCCTACAAAATAGTCATCTTTGGAAAATTCAGAAACAGTGTTGATGAGAATTCTTGCTAAACTTTTAATAAGCTCGTCTCCTCTGGTAAATCCATAGGTGTCGTTGTATGTTTTAAAATTATCCAGATCTACATATGCTACGGCGTATTTTTTGGAGCTTGACATCACCTTTTCTATTTCTTTGGAAATAGATGTATTCCCAGGAAGTCCAGTTAAAGGATTATTATCAGAAATTTTGTCAATCTTTTTTAGTGCATATTCAATTCTGAGATAAGCTTCTTCAATCTTGTCATTTAAAGTGAGAAAGTCATCGGTCCAGTCTGCAATAGATATTAAAAGATTAAAATTTAACTCATCAAGAAGAATGATTAAAGGAATATGAGTTAGATTAAAACTTTTTCTTATTTCTAAAAGTTTTTCCAATCCTTCTTCATTTTTGTGATAGTAGTATAGAGTTATAGAGGGAGGTTTAAAAAAAAGGGCATTAAAAAATCTTTTTAAGTCGTAGAAGGTCTTTAAGGAGTATTTCTTTTCTAAGTAAGATTTAAGCGAATTTTTCCACTCTTTTAGTGTCTTATTTTTTTTGAGATAAACATAAACAAGTTTTTTTTGGGAAGAACGCATCTTTTAAAGTTAACTACTTACTTCCATTTCTCTTCTAAGCTCCTCGGTAAAAAATTTTAATTCATAAAGTTTTGGTTCTAATTTAAAAAAGATATCTTTTATTTCCAAAAGGTTCAATTTTAAAACTTTTAGAGCCTTTTCTTGGAGAGGAGGGATTTTTTGATAGAGGGATGTGCCATAACCTCTTACATGGATAAGAATATCTGAGAGATGGATTACAGCTGCCTCTTTTTTAAATTTTTTTGTTTTTTTAAGATCGTGGTGAGCATCCACTGCTTCAACCAGTTTATCAGGCAGATTCCAAGTCCTCATAAGAAAGCTTCCTATTTCTGCGTGATCTATACCAAGAACTTCTTTTTCAGCCTGAAGAGCATCTTTACCATTTTCAACCAGTTCTGAAATTTTCTTATAATCCTCTTTAAAGGTTACTCTTTCAATTATCCTTCCAAGATCATGAAGAAGACCTGCAGTTGCAACTTCTTGAGAATCTTTTAATTCTACTTTTTCAGCTAAAATTTTTGCACAAGCTGCAACCCCAATAGAATGTTCCCAAAGTCCTACATCTTCTTTATAAATAATGTCAAAAATGGATGAAGTAATTATTAGGACTTTAACTACATTAATTCCAAGAAGCATAAGAGCATTCTGAACCGTGCTTACCTTCTTTGGAAATCCGTAAAAAGCTGAATTGGCCAATCTCAAAATTTTGGTAGTTATAACTTGATCTTTTTCAATAAGAGCTGCAATCTGATGAATAGAAGAGCTTTCATCTTCTATCATCAGGTTAAGTTTTTGAACAATAGGAGGAAGTGTAGGCAATCCCTCAAGTTTTCTCAACTTCTTTTTTACTAATTTTCTTTTTTCTGAAAAATCTAATTTCATTAGGTCTAATTTCATTTTTTACTCTCATTTGGATTGTTTTTCAGAACTCTGTGATTCCTGATATTTTTCAATTAAAAATTCTTTAAACAGTCTTTTTATCTCGAGAAGATTCTCATCTGTTATTCCCTCAAATCTTTTTTCCAGTTCTTTCAGTTCTTCTTCCAACTCTTTTTCCCAAGGAAGTTTTACAGGATTACCTTCTACAGTAACAAAAGTCACTCCGAATTCTTCAAAACGTTTGATATGATCTGCTGTTAATTCTACTCCTTTTCCGCAAAGAACTCTCCCGTTTGCATCAACTACTTCCTCATAAGTTTTCATTCCTGGCTTTATATAGGATAACGGCAATCTTTGCATAATTCTCTTTTCCTTTTAAATAACTTTATTTAAGCTGTATTCTATAATTCCCTCAGCTCCGAGTTCTAAAAGTTTTGGAATAAGTTCTCTTACCTCCTTTTCAGAAACCACTATCTCTAAAGCATACCATTTTTTATTATAAAGAGAAGATATTGTGGGAGAAGTTATACTTGGTAAAATCTGAATTACCTTTTCTAAACTCTCCTCAGGAACATTCATTTTTAATCCTACTTTTTTATGTGCATTTAGTGCACCTTTTAAAAGAGTTGAAATTTGCTGTATTTTCTTTTTTTTCCATTCGTTTTCCCATGCTTTTTCATTAGCTATAAGTTGAGGATAGGTGATTAGAAGTTCATAAATTATTTTTAACCCATGAGCTCTTATAGTGGTTCCTGTTTCAGTTACTTCAACAATTGCATCTGCCAAACCTTGAACCACTTTGGCTTCTGTTGCACCCCAGGAATAACTTACTTCTACAGGAATTCCTCTTTCTGTAAAAAATTTTTTAGTGAAATTAACAAGCTCAGTGCTTATTTTTTTGTTTTTAAGGTCCTCAAGTTTTTCAATTCCTGAACCTTCTTTTACTGCAAGAACCCATCTTGCAGGTTTTTTACTCACTTTTGAATAGATAAGATCTTCAACAACCACTACTTTTGATTCGTTTTCTAAAATCCAGTCTTTTCCTGTAATTCCTGCATCGAGAATACCAGCTTCTACATATTTGCTCATTTCCTGTGGTCTGCAAATAACCATTTCTAATTCTGGATCATCAACATCTGGGAAGTAATTTCTGCGATGAACATTAATTGTCCATCCAGCCTTTTCAAAAAGCTCAATAGTTGCTTTTTCAAGACTACCCTTAGGAATGCCAAATTTAAGCTTTTCCATAAACCTCCTCCGGATTGTATGATTTTTCCTCAATGCACTTAAGTTCATTATTTTCAAGTTTTCTGTAGAAGCAACTCATGTAACCTTTATGACAAACAGGCCCCTTGGGTTCCACTTTAAAAAGTATAGTATCTTCATCACAATCGACATAAATTTCTTTTACAACCAGATAGTGTCCTGAAGTTTCTCCTTTAAGCCATAGTTTGCCTCTGGTCCTACTGTAAAAATGCACAAGTCCTGTTTCAAGAGTTTTTTCCCACGCTGTTTTATTAAGAAAACCAAGCATTAAAACTTTACCTGTATTGTAATCCTGAACAATAGCAGGAACTAATCCATTACCTTTTTCAAAGTTAGGATTATACTGCATTTAAATCCTCCAAAAATTTTTTCAGTTTTTTCTCCGGATCTGTGCTTTTTACCAAGGAAGTTCCTATTAGCACCCCTTTAAATCCTATCTTTTTAATTCTTTTTAACTCCTTAGAATTATTATAACCGCTTTCTGCAATTACAGGAATACTTTTTGGGATAAAAGAAAAAAGTTTGATACTCTGATTAATATCTACTTTAAGAGTTGAAAGGTTTCTGTTGTTTATCCCTATGATTTCAGCACCTGCTTTAAGAGCCTTCTCTAAATCTTCTTCATCGTGAACTTCTACAAGACTTGAAAGATTTAGTTTTTTTGCATATTTGATAAGCTCTGAAAGCTCTTTTTCTTTAAGGATCGAGCTTATTAATAAAACAATGTCAGCTCCAAAAGCTTTAGCTTCTTCAATTTGAACTGGATCAAGAATGAAGTCCTTTCTTAAAAGAGGCAAATTGGTTTTACTTCTTACACTTGCTAAATACTCTAAGGAACCTTTAAAGTATATTTCTTCAGTGATTACCGAAATAGCCTTTGCTCCTCCTTTTTCATAAGCAGATGCCAGTTTTAAAGGATTGAAGTCTTTTCTAAACTCGTCACTTAAAGGACTTGCCTTTTTTATCTCAGCTATAATAACAAAACCTTCTTTTAAAAGATATTCCTTAAAATTAACGGGGTGTCTATCCCAAAAAGGTCTAAAATAAAGACCTCTTTGCTTTCTTTTCAGAACATCATAATATTTTTCAAGCAAAATTTTATTCAAAACTTGATTGATTTTACAATTTTTCATAGTAACTTTTAAAAAGTTTTTCTTTTATTTTAAACTGTAGAAAATTTTTTAAAAGATGTTAATATCTTTTAAAATTTATTAAAGAATTTTTTCAGCATGGAGGAAGTTTTATGAAAAGAACTTATCAGCCAAGCAGAATTAAAATGAAAAGAAGACACGGTTTTAGAGCCAGAATGAGAACACGCTCAGGAAGAAGAATACTTAAAAATAGAAGAAGAAAAGGACGCTGGCGTTTAACTGTTTAGGGATTATTTTTGTTTTTGTGAAAAAAGAAGGCTTATCTAAAAAAGAAAAACTAAGAAAAAATAAAGAATTTCAGGCTGTTTTTAAGGAAGGTAAAAAACTTTGGGTAAATTCAATTTTGTTAATTATATATAGACCTAATAGTTTGAATTATAGAAGATTGGGAATAGTAGTTTCTAAAAAAATTAGAAAGGCTACCCAGAGAAATAAAGTAAAAAGATGGATAAGAGAGTTGTTTAGAAGAAATAAAGATTTGTTTCCTGAAAGTTGTGATATAATAATAATTCCACATCCTAATTTGTTAAACTTAAGTTATAAAGATTTTGTGGAAGTTGCAAAAGAAAAACTTCTTTCCTTGAAAGGGATTGAGATTTCTTTCCATGATAAGAAAGCTAATAATTAAGTTTATTTATTTTTATCAGAGATTTGCTTCTCCTGTCTTTTCTACTTACTTAGGTATCAATTGTAGGTTTTATCCTTCTTGTAGTGAATATACTAAAGAAGCTATAGAAAGATATGGTCTTTTAAGAGGAATTTTTGCTGGTTTTAAAAGAATTTTAAGGTGTCATCCCTTCTCTTCAGGGGGTTATGACCCTGTTTGTCCGAATTCTTCAAAAAAGGAGGAAAAAAGTTAATGGAGAAAAGAGCTCTTTTAGCTATAGTTATTTCTTTTGCTATAATTTTTATTTTTAACTATCTTTACATGAAGTTTATGCCTGTTCCCCAACCTTCTCAAACTCAAATTGCTAATAATACTCAATCCAAAAAAGATATAACTTCTGTCTCAAAAAATGTTTCAAAAAAGGAAGTAAAATCTGAAAAAATAGAAATTCCTAAAAGTCTTTTTAATAATTACAAAATTTATGTAATAGATTCTCCCAAATATGAAGTTTCAGTTACATCTGCAGGAGCAAGATTTACCAAATTTCAATTAAAGAATTTTTTTAGGGAAAAAAACAAAAAAGAACCAATTGACCTTGTATCTTCTCCTTCCGAATCACTTCCTTTGGAAATCTATTTTGCAGGATTACCTGAATTAGCTATAATAAACTATAAAGGTCCAGAGGAAAAAAACTTCTCTCTGGAAAATTCAACTTCTCAAACCTTAAACTTTGTGAGCTCCTTTAAAGATATTGTTCTTAAAAAAACTTTTACTTTTAAAAAAGACTCCTACTTTATTGATGTTTCTTTCAAAGTTTTAAATAAAGGGAATGAGGTTATAAAGGACAGAGTTCTTTTAAGAGGAGTTTTTTCTCCCTTTGCAGACGGAACAAAATATGTGTTTAAAGGTCCTTTTTATTACACGGATCATTTGAACGAAGTAAAAGTAAAGGACGATATTGAAGAATACTCAGGTGCTCTTAAGTATATTGGATATGAAGATAACTATTTTATGGTTGCAGTTATTCCTCAAAATAAAAGTAACCAAACTTATAAGGCTACTTTTAGAAATATAAAAAAAGATACTCAGGAATTTATTCTTTGGTTTTCTCCTTTTGAGCTAAAGCCTGGGGAAGAGATAAGCTATAAATTTAAGCTTTATATAGGACCAAAGAAAATAGAGGAAATGGAAAAAGAATATCCACTTTTGGGGAAAGCCCTTTATTTTGGAATTTTTGATTTTATAGCCAAACCACTCCTTCATATTTTAAAATTCAGTCATCAGTTTACCGGTAATTTTGGCTGGGATATCATCTTTGTAACTATTTTACTAAGAATTATCTTCTTTCCTCTTAATCACATCAGTTATAAAAGCATGAAAAGGATGCAGGAAATTCAGCCTATTATTCAGAAACTGAGAGAGAAGTATAAAAAAGACCCTCAAACTTTAAACAAAGAACTCATGAAGGTTTATAAAGCATATAAGATAAATCCTTTTTCAGGGTGTCTACCTATCCTTATTCAGATACCTATATTTATAGCTTTCTATAAAGTATTGCTTATGGCAATTGAGTTAAGGCATGCACCCTTTATGTTATGGATTGATGATCTTTCTTCTCCTGAGAGGCTTTATCTGGGAAATTTTTACATACCCTATCTTGGGGGAATACCACTTCTTTCCATTTTAATGGGGGCTTCCATGTATGTTCAGCAAAAGCTTACACCTGCAAGCACAGATCCTCTGCAAAATAAAATAATGCTTCTCATGCCCCTATTTTTTGTAGTTCTTTTTATAAACTTTCCCTCTGGACTGGTTTTATACTGGTTTGTAAATAATGTTTTATCTATTATTCAGCAAATTTTTACCCTTAAACTTCTTAAAAAATAATCTTAAAGCGGGGGGACTATGATGGAGAAAGAACTGGTAGGAAAGAGTTTGGATCAATTAGTTGAAATTGCCTGTCAGGAGTTAGGTTGTATCCCTGAGGATCTTGAATTGGAAATTCTGGAATTTTCATCTTCAAGTCTTTTAGGAATTCCAGGTAAAAAAATAAGAATCAAAGCCAGAATAAAGCCAGACAAAGTGCTTTCTGAAAGAGCCAACCGTGCAGTTATGTTTCTTAAAGAAGTGTTTAATTGTGCAGATTTTAAAATAGATATCAAAACCAATCTTCTTAAAGATAAAATGCAGGTAGAGATTATTTTATCTGGAGAGGATGTGAAGTATTTGATTCAGAATACAGCTGAACCTTTGGTAGCATTTGAATTTTTAACCAACAAAGTGGTAGCCAGAGCTTTGGGATTGGGTCCTAAAATTGTTCTTAAACCAGAGGGTATTGATATTGAGAAAGAAAAGAAACTTGTAAACGCAGTAAAAAGAGCAATAGAAAAAATCAAAAACAGTAAAGAACCCCAAGTGATAAAAGTTGGTTCACAAAGGGAACAGAAAATTGTTATCAACTTTGTAAAACAGGAAGAAAATATAGATTACAAAATAGAGGGAGAGGGCAAACAAAAAAAAGTTATACTACACTGGAAAGAGTAGTTGAAACCAAAACTTTATACAGAAGACACCATAGCTGCTATTGCTACTCCTCCTGGTAGAGGAGCTATTGGTGTAATTAAAATAAGTGGAGATTTAGCACTTTCTATCCTCAAAAAAATTTTTCGTCCTTTTAAACCAAGAAACAAATTTGAATCACACAGGCTTTATTATGGTTTTATTGTTGATCCAAGAGATGATAAGGTTATAGATGAAGTGCTTGTTTGCTACATGAAAAAGCCAAAAACTTACACCCGTGAAGATGTGGTGGAGATATACGCTCACAGTGGTTACTACATATTAAAAAAAATTTTAGAACTTGTTCTGATTGCAGGAGCAAGACCTGCTGAACCAGGAGAATTTACATTAAGAGCTTATCTTAATGGACGGATAGATCTTTCTCAGGCAGAGGCTATACAAGAACTTGTCTCAGCTAAAACTGAAACAGCTTTAAATCTTGCGCTCAACACCCTTTTAGGAAAACTCTCAGAAAAGGTAACTTTTTTAAAAAATGAACTTATGGATATCCTTGTGCTGGTTGAAAGTGCCATAGATTTTCCAGAAGAAGATATTGAAATAATGGAACCAGAAAAACTTTTCCAGAAAATAAAGAAAAAAATTCTTCCTGTAATAGATGATCTTATTAAAAACTACGAAGAGGGAAGAATTTACAAAGAAGGAATAAGATTAGTAATAGCAGGGAAACCTAATGTGGGGAAGTCGTCCCTGATGAATGCTCTTTTAAAAGAAGAAAGAGCCATTGTAACTCCTGTGCCAGGCACAACAAGAGATTTTCTGGAAGAAGAAGCAACCATTGAAGGGCTTCCTGTAAAACTCATAGATACAGCAGGTCTCAGAGAAACCGAAGACATAGTTGAAAAAATAGGAGTTGAAAGAGCAAAAAAGAAATTTAAAGAAGCTGATCTCATACTGTTTTTAGTTGATGTGAGTGCACATCCCTCTGAAGAAGATTTTAGAATTTATCAGGAAGTAAAAAGTTTTCCACATCTGGTAGTTTTAAATAAAATAGATATTCATCCCAACTATTTAGAAGAGTGGAAAAGAGAACTTTCAAAATGGAAAGTTGAGGAATTTCTGGAAATTTCGGTTAAGGAAAACACTAACTTAGATATTCTTTGTAAGAAAATTTTTGAAAAGATAACCTCTGAGAAGGGAGCAGAGGTTCCAGAGATTGTTCCTAATCTTAGACAAAAAATTGCTCTTGAGAATGCAAGGGAATACCTTTTAAACGCATTGAAAGAGCTTGAAAAGCCCAATCCTTTACCAGAGCTTGTAGCTATAGAAGTAAGATCTGCTATTTCAAATCTTTCTGAGATAATAGGAGAAGTAACTACAGAGGATCTTTTAACTCAAATTTTTTCAACTTTCTGTATAGGAAAGTAAAAATGCAGGTTGCTATTGATACAGGGGGAACATTTACAGATCTCGTTTATTTAGAAAGTGGTTTTTTAAAGTCTAAAAAAGTTTTTTCAACTCCTAAGGATCCTTCTGAAGCAGTGCTAAAGGCTTTTTCCCAGCTTTCTGACAAAGCCAAAATTCTTATTCATGGAAGCACGGTAGGAACAAATGCTTTTTTAGAAAGGAAAGGAGCAAAAATTGCTTTTATTACAACTTCTGGGTTTGAAGATATTCTTTTCATTGGTCGTCAAGCAAGACCAAAGCTTTATGATTTTTTCGTAGAAAAGCCCCGTCCTTTTGTCTTAGAAAAAAACTGTTTTGGTTTGAATGAAAGAATTGATGCCAGAGGAAAAGTAATAAAACCTCTTGAACCTCATGAAATAGAAAAAGTTTTAAAGAAACTCAGAAAAAATCCTGTAGAATCTATTGCAGTTTGTTTTATCAACAGTTATTTAAATCCTTCTCATGAAAAGAAGTTAAAAAAAGAGCTATCCTTTCTTGAGATTCCTGTGAGTTTATCTTCGGAGATTCTTCCTGAGTTTAGAGAGTTTGAAAGAGCATCAACCACCGCTATAAATGCCTACCTTTCTCCTGTTATGTCAAAGTATCTGGGAAAACTTAGAGATAAACTTTCTGAGGTTAATCTTTACATTCAGCAATCAAACGGTGGGTGGATGACAGTTGAAGAGGCAGGTAGATTTGCTTCTCACACTATCCTTTCAGGTCCTGCAGGAGGAGTAAACGGAGCCTATATTCTGGCAAAATACTTTGGCAAGTCAAAAATTATCACCTTTGATATGGGAGGAACTTCCACTGATGTGTGCCTTATTGACGAAAGAATTCCTTTTACCAAAGAATATAACTTAGATGGTTTTCCTTTAAGCATTCCTGTGATAGATATTCACACTGTCGGGGCAGGAGGAGGATCCATTGCTTATGTAGACGAAGGAGGAGCTCTAAAGGTAGGTCCAGAAAGTGCAGGGGCAGATCCAGGACCTGCCTGCTACGGAAAAAGTCTTTTTCCTACAGTGACAGATGCCAATCTTGTCCTGGGAAGACTTTTGCCAGATGTTTTCTTAGGAGGAAAATTTAAACTCCAGAAAGAAAGGTCTTTAAAAGCATTGTCTTCTATTGCTAAAAAATTGAACCTTTCTTTAGAAGAAACAGCACTTGGTATAGTTAGAGTTGCCAATATAGTTATGAGTAGAGCTTTTAGAAGGGTTTCCTTAGAAAGAGGGTATGATCCTCAGGACTTTACACTAATTTGCTTTGGAGGTGCAGGGGGGCTTCATGTTTGCTCCCTTTCCAGAGAACTTGAAATCAAGGAAATTATAATACCAAAACTTGCCGGTAGTTTTTCTGCCTTTGGTCTTCTTTTTTCTCCGCCTTTAAAAGATTTTTCTCAAACAGTATGGATAGAATCTAAAGAAAAGAAAAAACTTACAGAACATATAGAAAATTTTAAAAGGTCTGCACTTTCTTATGTAAAAAAATTGGGTCTTGAACCAGATAATTTTACCTGTGAGATTTTTCTTGATATGAGATATAAAGGACAGGGGTTTGAGTTGACTATACCCTATTCAGAAGACTACATTGATGTCTTTGAAAAAGAACATGAAAAACAGTTTGGTTATATAGCACATCAGTTCCCTGTTGAAATTGTTACTTTAAGAGTAAGATTGAAGGGTAGTCCAGTTGAAAACAACTGGAAAATAGAGAAGAGTAAAAATTTTTGTCCTCTTTTTCAGACCAGAGTTTTTACTGAAAAGGGGTGGATAGAAGTTCCTGTAATAGACTGGAATTCTCTCAATATAGGGGAGACCTTAAAAGGTCCTGCACTCATTGTGGAAGAATTTACCACTGTGTGGGTTGAAGAGAATTTTCAGGTAAAAGTTGATGAAAACTACACTTTAAGGTTGTTTAAGTTATGAGGGCTGTTGAATTAGAGATTTTTAACAATCTTTTTTCAGCAATTGCTGATGAAATGGGGATTGTGCTTAGGCGTTCTTCTTTTTCTCCTAATATAAGAGAAAGGTGTGATTTTTCCTGTGCCATTTTTGATGAGAAGGGTGAGCTTGTTGCTCAGGCATCACACATTCCTGTTCACCTTGGTGCTATGCCAGAAACAATGAAAAACATTTTGCCTCTTTTTAAGTGGGATAAAGGTGATGTAATAATTACAAATGATCCCTTCTGCGGAGGAACTCATCTTCCAGATATTACTCTTATAAAACCTGTTTTTTATCAAAACGAATTAATCTTTTTTCTTATTGTAAGAGCTCACCATGCTGATGTGGGAGGTAAATATGCAGGTTCTATGGCTGTTACAACTCATATTGAGGAAGAAGGAATCCTTATAAGACCCACCTATCTTGTTAAGAAAGGAAAAATTCAGGAAAGCTTTTTAAAAGATTTTATAAATAAATTACGAAATCCTTATGAAAGAGAAGGAGATTTAAAAGCTCAAAATGCTTCTCTTTTAAGAGGGGAAAAGCGTCTTATTGAGATGTGCGAAAAATACGGAGTTTCTAAGTTAAAAGAGATTAGCGAAGAACTCAAAGATTATTCACAAAAAGCTATGGAAAAACTTCTTGAAAAAGCCCCTTCTGGAGAGTTTTCGTTTGTGGATTATCTTGATGACGATGGTTTTAGAGAAAAAGATATTCCTATAAAAGTTAAAATAGTCTTTGAAAAAAACAAAGTAACTGTAGATTTTAGTGAAAGTGCACCTCAGGTAAAAGGTTGTATTAATGCTACAAAAGCAGTAACTCATTCAGCGGTTTATTATGTATTTCTTTCACTTTTAAATACCATAGGAGCGTATCCTGTAAATGAGGGGTGTTTTAGACCTATAAAAATTATTACCAAATCGGGAACAGTTGTCTCTGCAACCTATCCTTCTGCTGTTGCAGCAGGAAATGTAGAAACATCACAAAGAATAGTTGATGTGCTTTTAGGGGCTCTTTCAGGTGCATTCCCAGATTTAATTCCATCTGCTTCCTGTGGAACAATGAATAATATTGCTATAGGAAATGAAAACTTTGCCTATTATGAAACTATTGGTGGTGGAATGGGAGCAAGACCAGGAAAAGATGGATTAAATGGGGTTCACACCCACATGACTAACACTCTTAATACACCTGTTGAGGCTCTGGAACATGAATATCCCTTAAGAATTGAGCGTTATGCTTTAAGAAAAAACTCTGGAGGTAAGGGTAAATACAGAGGAGGAGACGGGCTTGTAAGGGAATATCTTTTTCTTAACTCCTGTAGTGTAACTATTCTTTCAGAAAGAAGAATTCACAGTCCTTATGGTCTTTTTGGAGGAGAACCCGGTAAAAAAGGAGAGAACATACTTATAAGAGGAAAAGAAAAAATTTATCTTCCAGGAAAAGTAAATCTTCAGGTAAGAGAAGGAGATAAAATAATTATAAAAACCCCAGGAGGAGGGGGTTGGGGAAAAGAGGAATAGTTTTGAGCATAGCTGGTTTAGACCCTACAGGAGGAGCAGGTGTTCTTCTTGATGTAAAAGTTTTCAGCTTTTTTGGTTTTAAAGGAGCAGGAATCCCTACAACCCTTACTTTGCAGAATACCTCGGTATTTCAGGGATGGGAAAGTGTTGGTTCAGAATACTTAAAAAATGCTTTAGAGCTTGTTTTTTCGGATTTGCCTGTAAAGGGTGTTAAAATAGGAATGATAGGAACTTCTGAAAATGCAGAAATTATAGGAGATTTTTTAAAAGAGCATAGAAAAAAGATATCTTGGATTGTTCTGGATCCCGTGTTAAAAGCAAGCTTGAACTATAATCTCTTTTCTTCTTCTGAATTCTTAGAGGTTTTAAAAAAGAAGGTTTTACCTTTTGTTGATGTAATTACTCCCAATGTATCAGAAGTAGAAACTTTGGTAGAAAAAACAGTTAGAAAAAGAGAGGATCTTTTCAAAGCAGTCCAAAAAATTCTTGATCTGGGACCCAATGTTGTAATTGTTACAGGATGGAAAAGTTCTCAATTTGTGTGGGATCTTTTTTATACCAAAGAGAAACAATTTTTTTTAAAAAAGAAAAAGTTAAGCGGAAGTTTTCATGGAACAGGCTGTGCTTTTTCTTCTGCACTGCTTTCTTATTTAATAAAAGAAAGAAATCCAGAAAATGCTTTTAAAAAAGCTAAAAATTGGTTATACTTAAAGCTTAAAAAAGCTGAAAAGGAAAAATTGGGAGGCAGGTTATGGCTATTTCTTTAGAAGAAGTTTATAAAATTGCTCATCTCTGCAGACTTGAGTTTAATGAAGAGGAGGCAAAAGTTTTGACTGAAGAGCTTTCAAAAATTTTAGATTATTTTAAAAAACTTCAAACTGTCAATACAGAAAATGTAGCCCCTACTTTTCATACCTTAAAAGTCAAAACTCCTTTCAGAGAAGATGAGGTTAAGGAATTTCCATATATAGAAGATATTTTAAAAAATGCACCTCAACTTTATGAAAGAATGATAATTGTTCCCAAGGTAGTTAAAACACCTTAAAAATTTTTGGAGGGGGAAAAGCGGTGACTGATTTTAAAGAATTAACCATCCTTGAAGCTTTAAAACTTCTGGAAAAAGGAAAAATAAGCAGTAAAGAGCTTGTAGAGGAGACTTTAAAACAGATTAAAAAGGTAGATCCTCAGATAAAGGCTTATATTTATGTAGATGAAGAAGGAGCTATTAAATCCGCTGAGGAAGCAGACAGGCTTATTCAAAAGGGAGAGAAAAAGAAGCTTTTAGGAATTCCTATTTCTATAAAGGACAATATATGTATTAAAGGTCTTCCTACAACTTGTGCGTCCAAGATTTTGCAGAACTTCGTTGCTCCTTACAATGCTACGGTTATAGAGAGACTCAAGGCTGAGGGAGCAATTTTTATAGGAAAAACCAATTTAGATGAATTTGCTATGGGTTCTTCAACTGAAAATTCTGCCTTTTTCCCAACGCGTAATCCTTGGGATTTAGAGAGGGTTCCTGGTGGATCTTCTGGTGGTTCTGCAGCAGCTGTGGCAAGCAGAATGGGACTTGGTTCTCTTGGATCAGATACAGGTGGTTCTATAAGACAGCCAGCTGCTTTCTGCGGTGTTGTGGGAATGAAACCCACTTATGGACTTGTCTCCCGTTTTGGTCTGGTAGCCTTTGCCTCCTCACTTGACCAAATTGGTCCTTTTGCAACAACTGTAGAAGATACAGCTCTTCTACTCCAAGTTATAGCAGGACATGACCCCAAAGATTCAACCTCTGCATCTGTTGAAGTTCCTGATTTTTTAAAATCTATTAAAGAACATGAGAAAACCTCTTTCAAAATAGGCCTTCCTAAGGAGTATTTTGAAAGCGAGATAGATTCAGAGATGGCTAAGATAATTCTGGAAATTATAGAAAAGCTCAAAAAAAGGCACAAAATAAAAGAGATAAGTCTTCCTCATACTGAATATGCAGTGGCAACTTACTATATAATTGCACCTGCTGAAGCCTTTTCAAACCTTGCCCGTTATGATGGAGTAAAATATGGATTTAGAGCAGAATCTAAGAATCTGATTGAGATGTATAAAAAAAGCAGAGCTCTTGGCTTTGGAAAAGAGGTGAAAAGAAGAATAATGCTCGGAGCTTATGCTCTGTCTGCTGGATATTACGATGCCTTTTACTTAAAAGCTTCAAAGGTAAGAACTTTAATTTTACATGACTTTTTAGAAGCTTTTAAGGAGGTTGATTTGATTTTAACTCCTGTCACCCCTACCCCTCCTTTTAAAATCGGAGAAAAAATTTCTGATCCTTTACAGATGTATCTTTCTGATATATTTACTATTCCTGTCAATTTAGCAGGCCTTCCGGGAATAAGTGTTCCTGTAGGATTGACTTCTGACAATCTTCCTGTTGCTGTGCAGGCAATAGGTCCTCATTTTAGAGATGAACTGGTGTTGAGTCTTGCCTACCAAATAGAAAAAGAAGTAAATAAAAAATTTGTCCCATCTATTCTGAGCGAGTAAAAAATGAAAAAGAAAGCCTTAGGTAGAGGACTTTCTGACCTTATTCCAGAAGTTGAAGAGGAAAGTATAAAATATATTGTCGCAGAAAAAATTCTTTATTCACCCTTTCAGCCCAGAATAAAATTTGAAGAAGATGATCATTTCAAAGAACTGGTAAAATCAATTAAAGAAAAAGGGATTTTACAGCCTATTCTGGTAAGAGAAAAAGGTGGAGGCTTTTATGAGTGTATAGCTGGGGAAAGGAGACTGAGGGCTGCCAAAAAGGCAGGACTGAAAGAAGTTCCTGCTATTGTAAAAAATTTTTCTGATGAAGAAGCCCTTGTTATCGCACTTATAGAAAATTTGCAGAGAAAAAATTTAAATCCCTTAGAAGAAGCACTGGGATACAAAAATCTTATTGAAAAATTTGGATATACTCAGGAAGAAATAGCAGAAAAAGTAGGTAAAGATAGAGCAACAGTTGCTAATCTTTTAAGACTTTTAAAACTACCTTCTGTTATTCAAGAAGATCTTTTAGAAGAAAGACTTACAGTTGGTCATGCTAAAGCACTTCTTTCCCTTGATTCAGAAAAAAAGCAGATATATGCAAGAAATCTCATATTGGAAAGAGGTCTTTCTGTAAGGGAGACAGAAAAGCTGGTCTCCAAGCTACAAAAGGGAGAAATTTCTAAAAAGAAAAAAGAACCCGATCCAGATCTTGTTTATCTTTCTGAAGAGTTAAGTAAATTAATAGGCACTCAAGTTCAGGTAAAGACTAAAAAGAAAAAAACCTATTTTATCTTTGAATTTGACGAACTTGAAAGGGCTGAAGCTTTTATAGAAAAACTAAAAAAGAGCTTCCAACTTTAGTTTTTCTGATACTTGCCTTTTAATTTTAAATCCTTATTTTTATATTGTCAAAATTATACTTAATTTTTTCAATGAATCTCAATTAAAATAGAAAAGTAATTCCTTTAAGCCCTTACATATTTGTAGCCCTCGTTCTGCCACTCAACAAGGGCTACAATTCCCGCAGGGACGGTTTTACCACCCTCTGGAACTTTATCAAAGGGAATGTTGAATCCTTTTAATGCATTCTCGCAAAAATAAACCTCAACACCGAGATCTAAAACCTCTCTAAAAAGATTTTCAAAAATTCTAAAATTGTTCAAAACCGTTATTCCTTCAAAATTTACAAGAATTCTTGCTGAAAAAGACTTTTTATCTTTTACAGCCATAACAAAATTTTTAGCAACCTTTAAAGCAGGCTCAAACCTCTTAGAATCTGGAACATGTATAAGAAGCTTTAAATCAGCCATAACCACCTTAAATATCTAATTATGTTTTTTACAAAATATAATTCTAAAGTTTATAAATTAGTTTGTCAAGTTTCTATTGTTTAATTTAATAGTTGTAGTTTAACTACAAATTAACTTTTTCAAATTCCATAGCTTTTAAATCAAAAAAGAAAAATGTGCTTTCCTTTAACTCCCCTAAAAGATAGCTAATTCCTAATGCTGTCATTAAACTTGCTACTAATGATGGAGTAAAGGGTGGATTTCCCAAAATTTGCTCAATACCTGTTTTGTGTTTCCTATAAATTTTGCTCAACCAATTACTTCCTGGGAAAAAAAATCCTACCTGACCATACCAACCAGCTACTGCTCCGTGAACTAAAGGAATTTTTAATTTTTCTGCCTTTTTCTCAAGATAAAGCCGGGAATCTATCCGATCTAAACAATCAAAAACAAGTTCCACCCCCTCCCAATGAATTTCTGAAATATTTTCTATTTTGTCTCTAAAGCTCTTTATAACCACCGTTTTATTTATCTCTGAAGCCCTCTTCTTAGCCACATCAGCTTTCTCCTGTCCGAGAGTATTTTCTGTAGCAAGGAGTTGCCGATTTAAATTGGTTTCCTCAAATGTATCGTAGTCAACAACAACTATCTCCCCTACCCCTGCCCTACATAATTCCTCTAATACATATCCACCTAATCCTCCTAATCCAACAATCATAACTTTTGAAGCTAAAAGCTTTTTCTGCCCTTCTATAGTAAAACTCCCGATGTTTCTCACATACCTTAAAGGAACAATTTCATTTTCCAAAGCAAAATATTCAATAGCACGTAGCTCAATATTTGTTTCTTCTGAAATTTCTTTGCTCATCTCAAATGGCAATTCTTCAATATCTTTTTTAGAAAAAATTCTTTTTAAAATATCTTTCTCCCTTTCACCCAGCATTTATCCTCCTCCAACTGGAGGAAAAAGAGAAATGTAGTCTCCGTCTTTCAATACATACTCCGGTTCAGCATTCATACCATTTACCAAAAGTATAGCCACTTCTTCTGGCTTAATTCCCAAAAGATTTAAAACATCAATCACTTTAGTTCCTTCAGGAAGTTCCCACACCTCTTTTTTAAAACGTCCTTCTCTGAAAGTCGCAAAAAGACGAATCTCAACTTTCATCCTTTTCTCCTTTACGCACAAAAAATTAATCTCTCTGTTTGGAAACTTTCAGCGTAGAAGAATTGATTACTTATACAAGTTATTATAAACCCAAAGCTTTAAGCTTTTCAGGAGTCGGAATGCCTTTCTCGTCCCATCCTCTTACCCGGTAATACTCAGGCAGAAGCTCTTTTAAGCGATGGACATGTCCCTTTGAGGGTCCTTCAGGAATAGGTTCTTCTAAAAGTCTTTTAGGTAGTGTATCTTCTTCTGGTGAAATTCCTGCTTGTAAATTGAAAAGCCTTTCTAAATTCCATATTCTTTCTCCAGCAATCAGCATATCTTCAGGAGTAAAAGTTTCACCAACTATACAATTATAAAGTTCACAATAATCGTTAAGATCAAAAGCAAATGAGGTGAACAAACAAAGACCAAGAGAATCTATGACTGCTGTCAAATCCTGAAAAAGTTTTGCCCATTTAGCTTTTCCTTCTAAAGAGAAACGATCAAGTTTTTCTGGAACGCCTAAAACTTCTGGTGAAATCAAATAACCTCTTACATGGCATCCACCTCTATTAGAAGTGGCATACTGAAGGCCGTGCCCCTGAACTCCCCTCGGGTCGTAAGCAGGAAGTTCCTGTTTTTTTACAGACATGGAAAGTTCCGACACACCGTAAGATTCTGCTAATCTATAGGAACCAAGAGCTAATTTAGCACCAAAGCCCTCACCAGCTCCCATTTTTCTCGTCCATTCAATTATAGCTTCAGCAGAACCAAACTTTAATTCAGGACCATCAAGTTCTTCTTTTTTAATATACCCTTTTTCATAAAGCTCCATTGCACAGGCAATTGTTGCCCCAGCAGAAATAGTATCAAGCCCATATTCATTACAAAGGTTATTTGCCTTTATAATTGCAGATAAATCACTTACACCACAATCAGCACCAAAAGCCCACACAGTTTCGTATTCTGGTCCACCACCCTCTTCATCATCAACTTTGCAATAACGCCCACAGGCGATCGGACAGTGATAACAGGGATCTTTTTTCACGAGATACTTTTCAGCCAATGTTTCTCCTGAAATAGCATCAGCCAGAGGAAAGTAGGCTTTCTGAAAGTTATTAGTAGGGAAAATGCCGTGCTCATTTATAATATTTACCAAAACCGCTGTTCCATACTTTGGAAGTCCTTGTCCTGTAACTCCATTCTCTTTGATCTTTTTAATTAAATTTGATAAAAGTTTCTTGGTTTTTTCCTGATCCGCAGATTTAACTTTACCCGAACCTCTAACTACAATTGCCTTTAAATTTTTACTACCCATTACTGCTCCTACGCCAGAACGACCAGCAGCTCTGTATTTTTCATTCATTATTGCAGCAATTGGAGAAAGTTTTTCTCCAGCAGGACCAATAGTGAGAACACGAGCTTTGGGATCACCTACTTCATTTTGTAAAAGTTCAGTTGTTTCCGAAACCAATTTCCCCCAGCAGGCTTTTGCATCTTTTATTTCAACTGTGTCATCTTTGATGTATATGTAACTTGGATTTTGTGCTTTTCCCTCAACTATAATTAAATCGTAACCAGCAAATTTTAACTCAGCTCCCCAGAAACCTCCTGAATTGGAACACGCAATTGCTCCTGTAAGAGGAGATTTTGTTATCACCATGTAGCGAGATGTAGGAGCAGATGATCCTGTTAAAGGCCCAGTTGCAAAAATAATTTTGTTTTCAGGAGATAAGGGATCTACAGCAGGGTCAATTTCTTTAAATAAAATATAACTTCCTAAACCTCTGCCTCCTATAAACTTTTTTGCTATGCCTAAATCAAGCTCTTCTTTTTTTATTTCTCCTGTAGTTAAATTAACTCTTAAAATTTTTCCACAATATCCGCCTCTCATAGTTTTAACCTCCTTATTCATTTTCTTTATAATAATTATATGAATTTTCTAAAAAGTTAAAAGAAGTAAAAAATCGTTTATTCTGTTTTGTATGATAATGTAAATGAGCTTTTTTAATTTAAGGAAAAACCGGTTTAAATTTTACTTCTTTTTGACTAAAGAACTATCAAACATTAAAAATAGAGCATCTAATAGAAAGTATAAATTATTATGAAAAGCTCACGGGGGAGTCTCCGGCTCCCCTCGTGCTGCTGCTGGATCAAACGGTGCCGGGACACCATCTCCAGTCAGCATCAATAATACCATAGTACTAAAATTAAATTCTGTCAATTTAAAAATTCAGTTTTATAAAACAGGATTTTTCCCAATCAAAATAATTAAAAATTTTTATAAACTTTAAACCGAAGCCAAAAAATTTATCTTAAAAATATTAAAAATAAGGATATAAGAATAATCTTTTAAATTATGAGGAGAATTTTTAAGTGTTGAAAATTGCTATTCAAGAATTTTCTTACAAAATTCTTCCCAGCCGAATTTTTCAATAAAGCGTCCTAAACGCAGCCCTTTTTTGCCGTTTTCTTCGTAAAAATTGATAACTTTCTCAGCAATTTTTAAGGCTTCTTCTGTAGAAAGATTTCTTGCAAGCACGCGTGCAAGTAATGGACGCGCACCGCCGCAACCACCTACAGTTACTGTCCATCCCTTAGGTTTACCAATAAATCCCAAATCTTTTATACAGGTTTCTGCACAATCATTTACACATCCGGAAACCCCTATTTTAAATTTGGTGGGTAAATCTTTTCCGTGATATCGTTTATCAAGCTCGGCTCCTAAGTTTAATGAATCTTGCTGTCCTAAACGGCAAAAGGTGATACCAGGACATACTTTAACACTACGAACACATAATCCTTTAGCAGCTCCTGGAACTACTCCCAAATCTTCCCAAACTTCATCAAGCTCTTCTTCTTTAAAACCTATTAAAGCAATTCTATTAGCACTGGTAATTTTTATAGCTTTAACTTCGTATTTTTTAGCTACTTCCAAAAGTTTTTGCAAAAAATCAACCGTTAATAATCCAAGAGGCACATGAGGGACAATGGCATAGGTTTTCTTATCTCTCTGCAAAACTACGCCTTTTTCTCTGTCTTTTAACATTTATAACCCCCAATTATTTATTTTATTAACTCAAAAGCTTAACATGATAAATCCATTTTTTCCATTGCTAATTTTAGATTTAAAACTTTAAATTTAAAAATAAGTAGTTAAATTTTATTCTTATGTTAAGCAAAACAAGAATAAAAGTAATTTCTTTTGATATGGATGGAACTCTTGTGCCCACCGATTTCGTAAATGCTGTATGGCTTGAAGGTATACCTTCTTTATACGCTAAAAAACACAAAATTAGCTTTGAAAAAGCTTATGAAATAGTAACCAAAGCTTATAATGAAGTAGGAGAACACAGAATAGAATGGTATTATCTTGATTACTGGCTAAAAAAGTTTGATCTTAAAATAACAAAAAAAGAACTATTTAATATGTATAAGGATAAAGTAAAAATTTATAAGGATGCCGAACATGTAATAAAATTCTTAAGTAATCGTTATACATTAATAGTTTCCTCCAATGCAGAAAAAGATTTTATCTGGTTTCAATTAAAACCTCTTTTACCCTATTTTCACCATGTATTTTCTGCAACCTCAGATTTAAAAGAAGTTAAAAAATCTCAAGAATTCTATGGAAAGGTTTGCGAATTACTTAAAGTGGAGCCAGAAGAAACTGTTCATATAGGAGATCATCTTGTGTTTGACTACTTAAATCCCCGTAAAATCGGTATAAATGCATTTTTACTAAACAGAAATCAACATAAAATTGGATTAAAGGTAAACTCACTTAAAAATCTAAAAGAAATTTTAGATCTGCTAAATTTTTAAGCTTTTGTCCTTAAAACTTGACACTTTTTCTCCCACTCATAGAATAAAATTTTATGAGATTAGCAATTACTTTTGCTTCTAAAAATGAAGTTATTTTACCTATCCATTATAATGAACTTTTGCAAGGATTAATTTATCATCTTTTAGATAAAGCCCTTGCTGAAAAACTTCACAATGAAGGTTTTGTTTACAGAAAGAGAAAATTTAAACTTTTTACCTTTTCTCGAATTTTTGGAAAGTTTAAGAAAGAAGGAAATAAGTTTAAAATTTCTTCACCTTTTAAGTTGTTTATTTCTTCTCCTTATACTGAAATGCTTCAGAGTTTTACCTCTAATCTTTTGAAAAAACCAGAAATAAGGCTTGATCTAAATAAAGTCTGGATTGAATCCATAGAAGTTCTTGCAACTCCGGAGATAAAAAAAGAAATTTTTATACGGATGCTTTCTCCTCTGACAATTTATAGCACTCTTTATAGCCCTGATGGTAAAAAGAAAACCTATTATTACAACCCAGGTGAAAAAGAATTTTCAATGCTTATCAAAGAAAATATTGTCAAAAAGTATAAAGCTTTCTACGAAAAAATTCCTCCTTCAGAGGAATTTTTTATAAAACCTATTAAGTTAGAGAACAAAAATGAGAAAATAGTTATTTACAAGGATTTTGTGATAAAAGGGTGGATGGGAAAATTTAAGTTGAAAGGAGAGCCAGAACTTTTAAAACTTGCTTATGATGCAGGACTTGGTGCTAAAAATTCCCAAGGTTTTGGAATGTTTGAGATCATATATAAATAAATTTTAAAGCTTTGACTAAATTGTAAATTTCTTATAAATAGGTTTTAAACTTATGAATTTTGTATTATATTTTATTTTAAAATTTCAACTACTGGTGGCAGGGGATGGTGTCCCGGCACCGTTTAACCCTGTATCACCAGCATGGGTAGGACCGGAGACCCTCCCATAACCCTTTCTTGTTCAAATAATTTCATGTATACTTCTATTAAAGTTATTAAAAAGCCTAAAATAAATGATAAAATGGGCACCTCCGAAGAGGCGCCCATCCCGTCTCGTGGAGAGCCTGGGCTCCACGAAGTTGCTGCGGAGTCAAGCGGTCCCCAGGAGACCTCCTCCGTCAGCACAAATAATAAATTAATACAAGAAACTCCTTCTGTCAAGTTTAAAGGAGAAGGCTGGATTATTGTTCCTTCTGAAAAAGGTAAATTTAGAGTTGCTTTTGAAGATTCAGAATTAGAACGACCGGTTAAAGATGCTCTTTATTCAGATTGTAGAAATTAAAACCCATTTCAATTCCTCATAGGTAGGCTTAGACACCATAACAAGAGGGCTTTCAAGCTTGCTTCTTAACTTTCAATTCCTCATAGGTAGGCTTAGACGGTTTATTGAGGTGTTTTAAGTGGCTTACAAAAAACTTTCAATTCCTCATAGGTAGGCTTAGACTTATAAACTTCAGGAAATAAAATTGAAGTTGTATCTTCTTTCAATTCCTCATAGGTAGGCTTAGACAAGAAATCCCCTTCACAACTTTTGTCATTACTGGATCTTTCAATTCCTCATAGGTAGGCTTAGACTTTTGTTTCTTTATCTCTCAAAATTACTCTAATAGGCTTTCAATTCCTCATAGGTAGGCTTAGACCATTTTTGTTTTCAGCCATATTACAATCTCCCTCTCAACTTTCAATTCCTCATAGGTAGGCTTAGACAATTGCAACTTCAGCTTTATCAAATGAAATAACAACCTTTCAATTCCTCATAGGTAGGCTTAGACAGTGGTCTTAAATCAAAATCAGATAATGTATAAGGCTTTCAATTCCTCATAGGTAGGCTTAGACTCGTGGAATTTCATTACCAAATTGACTGCATTTTGCCTTTCAATTCCTCATAGGTAGGCTTAGACGCTTTTTCCTTGTCAGGTTGCCTGTGGTAAACATAACTTTCAATTCCTCATAGGTAGGCTTAGACTCGTGGAATTTCATTACCAAATTGACTGCATTTTGCCTTTCAATTCCTCATAGGTAGGCTTAGACGCGTTGTAGGTTTTGATTATGATCATAATTTCATACTTTCAATTCCTCATAGGTAGGCTTAGACTACATTTTTAGAAAACTCAGGCTTGGAACACTTAAACTTTCAATTCCTCATAGGTAGGCTTAGACATTATTCAGAGAAACTTTCTTCAATAAGAGGTTTACTTTCAATTCCTCATAGGTAGGCTTAGACCCTAATCCTAATGATTTAATTTATACTTTCAAGAAACTTTCAATTCCTCATAGGTAGGCTTAGACAATGTATTAACTATTCATGCGTTGCCTCTCAAGGAACTTTCAATTCCTCATAGGTAGGCTTAGACAGTAACTTTTAAAATTTTTCGTGTTTAACCAAAAGTCTTTCAATTCCTCATAGGTAGGCTTAGACCGTAATCAAAATATAGAATATACCTTAATTTCAAAAAATTTTAAACATTAATTTTGCGTCAAATTATAAGCATGGAATAAAAATTTACCAAACCGCTCAGATTTTTATTCAATTGTCAAAGAACGATGACTTTTTATCTTAATTTCGCTCCCATTTTACTAAATATTTTATAATACATTGCTATCAAAGTCAAAACTCTTTCTTGCTAAAATTATTCTTTCCCATTTTATAGTATCTGGTAATTTATAAATTATTACACTATCTCTGTCTTTATCTACTATTTCTAAAATTGCTCTTTCAAGTTTATAAAGCTGACCTTCTGTCAAATCCCCTTCAAATACTGATTTTTGCACATGATACAAATATCTTCTTGCTATCTTACGAACCTTATTCAACCTTTTTTGATCTCTTGGTTCAATTGTTTCAATATCATAAATTAAAATTACTTTCATCCTTTACCACCAAATTCTTAATCCTTTATATCTTTTTTCTCCTAAAAGATGTTTTATTAATTTATAAAGCTCAAGCCTAATTAATGTTTTATATCTTACCTTTCTTTTTAATTTTCTATGATAAATTGTAGATTCTAACAATTTATCGAAATGATAAATAAATGTTTTTCTTCCTTTTTCAGTAAGATAAGCAAAATTTACTTCTTTTAAAAAATCAGAAAGCTTCAATATATTTTCGTTTATTAATCTAAAAATCAATTTATCTACCAGCAAAGGTTTAAAAATTTCTGAAATATCAAGAGCTAAAGAAAACCTTCTTTCAAATGGTTCATGTAAAAAACTTATTGCTGGATTAAGTTGAGTATGATAAATTTCTTTTAAAATTGTTGTATAAAGCATAGAATTACCAAAAGAAATCAATGCATTTAAAGGATTTTCCGGAGGTCTAAAAGTTCTTTCACCAAACTCCCAATTTGTGATACTTTCAAAAGTAGAATAATAAATTCTCCGGGCCTTTGCTTCTATAAGCATTATCTCATTTATAGATTTAGCTTTCATTACTTCTTCTTCGCATTCTCTTAATGCTAAAATTTCTTTTTCATACTCTCTTTTCTCAAGAATTCTGTGAATATTATGAATTGCAGAAGCAATAATTTCTTTAGCTAAATAAAGTCTTTGAGAATGATTTAAATAATGTTCAACTTGTTTTACTATTACTGTGCCCGAAATATTGATCTCTCGTGGATAAAAACTACCAGTGTAATATCCATAATAATTGAAAAAATGAAGTAAAATACTATTCTGAGATAGAAAATTTATAAGCTTTGTATTAAGAGTGGTTTCTCCAAAAAGATAAATCTGTTCTACTTGTGTAACAGGAATAAATCTTTTCCCTTCTGGGGTAGAAAAACACAGGGTATTTTCTTTTCTTTCAAGTTTTCCCGAAGAAAAGATGTAAAAAGTTCTCATCTTAAATCTCCTGTAAAAATTTAGCTATAGCAAAATTCGTAATAACTACATTTTTTGCAGTATTTTACTTTTATTGGAGGGGGTAAAGAAGATTCTAAAATTATACCTACATTTCTTTTAAAACCTTCAATTATTTCTTTATCTTTTTCAGTAAATTTAACTTCAATTTTTTTTAAAAGTTTGGGATAATGGATAATTCCTGAAGAGCAATTTATTCCCAATTCTTTTAATTTATATATATAAAATTTGACTTGCCATATATGAGCTGGTTCTAATTTTCTTGACTTCTTTACTTCATGAACCACTATGCCATTTTTTGTTTTTATAAAATCTATTTTTACATCTCCAAGTTCTAATTCTTTATGTTTTTCTTTCTTAAAGGTTTCTTCGTTTATCAATTTACCAAGTTCAACATAATCAGAATATTTTTCAAAACTTATTTGATGAGAAAAAAGCCATAGTTTCCTTTTACACACTACATAATAAGCTATCTGCGTCCCCGTAAAACTTTCTTTAAGCATTAAAAATTTAATAAAAAATTAAAATTTTTATTAAATTTAAATCAAAAAATTGTTTATTAATTTTTTTCGGATTAAATTAAATTTATTTAAACTTTACTAAAAATTGCAAAAATGGTATATTTTTTAAAAAGAAGAAAAAATCAAAATTAATAGACACGGAATCTAATCTTATGATATTGCTGAAAATTTTGATAAAAAGAAAAAAGGTTAATTAAGTATGTAGAAAAGTTAAAAAAATGGATAAAAAGGATTGAATATCGATTATCTAGTAAATTTTATTTCCTATACCACAAAAAGAGTTTGAAAAAGTTAAAAAAAGACTAAGGCTGGTTAAGGATGTATTGAAGAAGATAAAAATTTTTAAACTGGGTTGACTTTCGTTGCAGAGGGAAGTAGGGAGCTTTGAATAAGATACAAGGCAGGTTTGATGAAAAAAATTCAATGAGTATTTTAGATGCTGAAGGGTGTTGAAGGGTCGCGGAATGGCAGAAATAAGCACAATTAGAAGTTTATTAGAAAAAAGAATATGTTGGGTCGGGAACGTCTCTCAAAGAGGAAAAGCGAGGAAAATCCCGATAGATTTTGATGGTTTATTGGGTGCTGTACTACAGGGTATAATAGATCCACCTAATAAAATAAACTTACCTAAAAAATTGAAGCAAAAATGTAATCAAGTAAAAACCGTAGATGATTGGATAAATATCATATTAGAATACCTAATGCAAACAAAGGATGTAAGCTCATCCCATTTTCCGACTATTTTACAAAAAAGTGAAGCTCCAAATTACCATTTTTCTGACTATAGGCTTACCATAGATGATTCATCAAAAGTGAACATGCTTTATTGGCTTTTGAAGTTTTATTATGTTGAACTATCCCGTGAAAGACGAAAAGTAGTTGTAGGTGTTAGAACCAAAGATGAAATCGTTGAAAATATTATTCGTGATTTTAGGAGAGTTGGAAGTCGATTTGATTTTGAGTTAAATCGGGGGAGGGTCGATAAGACGATTTTAGACAAGGAAATTACATTTTATATACCTCCTAGCCCCTCATCCACATACTTCACTCTACTTTCACTTCTTTGTGCTATACTACAGACCTTTGAGTACATTCACGCAGATAGTAGAATTTCTTTAAATTTAGATTTTGAGGCGCTGGTTTTGAGTAATACAGGAGGAAAGAAGTGGTCCACAGTATACCATCCAATTATAAACCTCACGAGAATTTACAATATATTCTTTAGACCAGAAGAACTAACCGAAAATGGAAAGTCAAAGTTTATTGTGTTTTTGGAGTCTTTATTACCACCAAGGCTTACAAATCAAAATATTATTGACTCATATTATACACAACTATCTTCTCTGGCCTTTTCTATCCTCTTGGAAGGTTATTTGAACGTTCATAAACTTTCTCAGGTTATAAGCGAGAAAATCTCACTTGAATTAAGATCAAAAAGAGAAAATCAAAATTATAAATTAGGAAATATCTACTACTTGGAGCACGTTCATACAAAATTTTTTGGAGGTGATAGTATGAGCGAAGATTTTGGGAAGTTAAGAAAACAGATGATAGCCATTGCATTCAATATAAGCGAGCTTGCTAAAAAAGGAGATACACAACGTAGTTTATTAAAAAGAATAATACTTGACTTAAAAAATGAAGAAACACCTGTGACATTTGTAGAAAAACTTGTTTCGTACTTACCAAGGCTTGAAAGAGAAGGAATTAAGATAACATTACCACAGGAATTGATTTTATTACCAGTTAGAGAATTTTTTATAACTAAAAATGAATTTATTGTAATTTTATGGAATAAATACATGGGAGGAGGTGATATTACATGAGAAAAATAGTAATTGGTCTCCTAACGAGGGTCTCAGGAAATGTAAATGCAAATGAGATAGAAGGAGATAGAATCAGAATAAAAAAGCTTGTTTCAATAGATGGAGAGACTTATCCTTTTGTTTCTGCAAGAGCTGTTAAAAGAGGAATTAGAGAGAAATTTGTAGAGTGGGGCTTTGAAGTAGATCAATTTAGGATTGGTGAAGGTGAAAAATTGGCAGATAGTGGAGACCCTATAAAATACGTTGACAATGATTTGTTTGGTTATTTGTACATAAAAGGCAACAGACAAAGACCAAGAGTGTCTCCTATTTCAATGTCACCTATAATTGCTGTTAAGCATACGCCGATAGAAATTGACTTTGGGGGCAGATTTCCAAAAGAGATCGGCGAAACAAACCCAACACCATTTGAAATTGAGGTTGCTGATTTCATTGGTCTAATGAAAGTTGTAATTACAGAAAGGTGCGGGATATTCACCGAAAGTGAAAAAACTGATCAAATCAAGAAGTGGGATGAATATGTCAAGGAAAACAAAGTGCAGAAGGAAACGAGAAACAAGGCATTATATGTGCTTGAAGACGAAGAACGGATTAAAAGAGTTACAGCTTTCTTAGAAATTCTTTTTAACGAGGGTTGGGCCTATCCAAGGAGAGCAAATTACTTTGCAATGGCAGAGCATTTTTCGGCAATAGTATACTGTGGAGAAAAGCTGTATCCTGTTTGGAAGAACTTTGACGAGAACTACCAGTTTACTCAACCAAATATTTTAATTGAAGACCGTGAGAAGCTGTTTGGACCGTATAATCTAAAGATCGCCTCTGTCTTGAAAGAAGATATCGAGAAAATGGCAACTTGGCTGGTGACTGGACAATGGAAAAAATAGGATTAACTGTAGACGTTTTATTCGATTTGGCCCACTTTAGGGTTCATACAACAATGAAGGGTAGGTCGTCTTATCTACTTCCACTGCCTACAACGATAATTGGTTTCTTTTTCTCAATTCTTGGAAAAAGTCGGGAATATTATATTGAAGAAAGAAAGAATTTTAAAGCTGGTGCCCAAATTATTGATATTGGCGGTGTTTGCCGTGAGAACGCACAGTTATTAAAACTCAAAACTGGGAGGGAAGATAGAACAACGGAGGAGCTAATGTTACTTCTTAGACCCAAATATAAATTTGCAATCTGGGGCAAGCAAGAGACAATTTACTTGCTACATAAAAAGCTCAACAATTTTGAGTTCGATTTCGTACCCTATGCTGGAATAAGCGATTTTATATTCTTTGATATAGAAAATCCAAGAATTCATGAACATTTTGAAGAGACGTACACCGTAAAAGACTCATATGCTCCAAGAAATATTGTAGATTCAGTAGAGCTATCGGAAAAGAGTATAGTCTATAATCTTCCCTACACATACTCGGGTAAGCCAGAATTTGTTGTAATGGGGATCAATGTTGGTTTTAAATTAAAAAATAAGATTATATCGATTGATGGTGTTCCACTCTATGACTGTTTTCTGGTGACAAGATGAAATTGGAGTTAATTATTGAGGAACTTGGATTGGAATCACTATCTAAAACATCTCACAAGAATGGTAGTTTAGAGAAGCCCTTAAACAAACATATTGAAGAAGTAAGAAGTATTTCAAAAGTATTAGCAAGAAAACATGGATTAACTGAATCTTTAGACATTCTTGATGTGCTTGCTGAGTGGCATGATATTGGAAAACTAAATCCTGCATGGTGTATTGACGAAGACCAAAAACCGCCACACTCAGCTCTTTCTGCTTATCTTTTTCTAAAATACTCAGAGAAGGAAGATCCAAGGTTATTTTATTTTATTCTTAAGCATCACTCAAGTTTGGTGCAGGTTCCCCTTAATATTCCCTCTATTTGCAAAAATGTGGTGGGAAAAATAAAGTACAAAATCGACCAGAAAGAAGCTTTGAATCTTATTTTCAAGGAACTCAGAAAATTTAAGCTATCAGTAGAGGATATAAAAAGCAACGTCGATCTTGTTGACTTATTTGGAACTTTTAAGACTGCAGACATACTGTCAGCCATGTTTGAAGAAGAGAGCAGAATTTCTAAGCAAAATATTGATCTTAAGGTTGAATTACTCAAAGAGCGTCTTCGAGATTACGTTAGAAGTAAGAATTTAAAGTTCGACGAAAATAAGTGGAAAATTTTCACAGAGATGGCAAGGACAGACAGAGACATTCTCTTTTTAGCCCCTACTGGCTGGGGAAAGACATTTGCGGCATTGACTGTTGCAGTAAGCAAAAAACCGAGTCACATAATCTATGTGTTACCGACCATAACATCTATTAGAAAAATGAGACAATCACTCCAGAAATTACTTAGTGGTGTCGGAGTCGAGGAAAATTACTATTTCGCTGATACAAAAAAATTAAAGAGGCTCGGGATACCCGAAGAGACTGATATAGATTTGGATTTGTTTATTTCTAGATCTTTCATAAGTCCTGTGACTATTACAACCTTGGACCAATTACTTCTAAGTTTTTTGCATGTCGGAAAGTACTTCTTGAAAAGGTACCACTTTAGGAATTCAGTTTTTATTTTTGATGAGTTCCACCTTTACCCCATTAATGGACTTTACCTTCTTCTTTATTTCTTTAAAAAGTTTAATGAAAAATTCAAATATAATATGAGATCAGTTTTTATGTCCGCCACTATACATCCAGTGTTTAGATCACTGATAAACCAATTTATTGCTCCCAGAGAATTCGAATTTCTTCAAGAGTACAAGAAAAAGAGGAGATACCTATATTCTCTTGAAGAGAACGACATAACAAGTGATGAGGTGCTCAAACAAATTATAGAAAAGTCCAAACTTGGAAATGTTTTAGTTATATGTAACACTGTTGAAAAAGCAATCAGAGTCTATTTACTCCTAAAACACAACTACAAAATGAAGAATAATATGCTCCTACTTCACTCCCGCTACACATACCATGATAGACGAAAGAAAGAAGAACAATTAGAGAAGTTATCTACTAAATCCAGAGAGTTTATATTTATATCAACACAAGTATCTGAAGTCAGTCTTGACATCTCTTTTGACTATTTATTCACAGAACTTGCACCGATACCATCTCTGATTCAGCGATTTGGCAGAGTTAACAGATATTCGGATTTCATTGATAACATTAATGTAAATATAACATATCCAGAAGAAATTAACAAAACGCGGTTTTACCCTTATGATGAAAAGGAAATAAAATTTGCCACCAGTACTCTATCTGAACTGGAGTACAAAATTAAAAATGAATTTGAGCTAATTGAACGATTAAAAGATGCTCCGATGTTAGTAGATAATGCTGAATTAAATGAAATAGAAAAATACTTGAGAAAATGGGAAGATGACACCAGATTCTTTTTCTCAATCGATTTGAAAGATGAAGAACTAAATAGACTTTTGAAGTTTAGAGACACGAACACAGCATTGATCATTCCTGGTTGCTTTACGAGTGACGTTTTAGAAATTCTTTTGAGCGATAGAAGATATAAATCACAATTAGTTAAGGAATATTTTGTTCCTGTGCCTATTTGGTGGCTTTTTGAAAAATCAGGGTACATTTACAAGGAAAAGAATTTGTTGTTTTTGTCAAGTCAAAGATTTCTTTATTCTCAGGATGTTGGATATTTCGACTCAGAAAAGTTAAAAAAATTCGTAGATTTAATAGATATCTGTGTTAAATCTAACAATATAGCTTAAGTTATAATTATTTATTAAAGCCAAAAATATCAAAAAGAGCAAAAAACTAAAAAAAAGCCTCAAATTAGGCAACTGATAAAAACTGTTATACTAAAGTATTACATCTCTTACAATTTTAGAAGAGTTAAATAAATCTTATTCTTATATTAAATTTAAAAAATAACTATAACTTCTCAGTCCCCTCACCAAATATCACATATTCATCTCTTAAACTATCAATAAGCTTTCTATCAAGAATCACTATAATAAAATATTCAAAAACGAAAGAAAATGTAATTATAATGAAAGAAAAGATGTAATTTTTTAAAATTTTGCAAGCCACTTAAGATATACCTTTGAAAAACATTTCCTAAATTTCTTCCTTAAATCAAAAAATCATTTACTATCCTTTTAGACTATCTATTATTAAACATTGCTATTCTGAGATAAACAAATTTTCAACAGCATTAAACTGAAGATAAAGCCCCTATCACCTTAAACTTTCTCCCCTACTTTTTTAATCCTCCTTTTTATCAAATTGATAACATGTTTAATTTTTGTATATAAGATAAAATAAATTTGAGAAAATGTTTTTATAAAAGCTTGCTTGAAATCTCAAGCTAATGTGACAAAAAGCAATTTTATAAATAAAAACAAGGAATGAAGGCTAATTTTGTAGAATTAATTTTTTTAACAGAAACTTCTGAAAAATTTAAATTCATAATCACTGCTCTTTCAGGCTTATAAGTCCTTATAAAACTATATAAACTTTTTTCTATTTTGGGAGTAATCTTTACCTCTAAAGGTATAATCTTATTTTTTATAAATATAATAAAATCTATCTCCGCTTTTCCGGCTGTTCTCCAGTATTTTGTTTCAAGCCCGTTTTTCCTGAGTTCACTTAATACAAAATTTTCAAGCAAAAAACCTCTATCAGGTCTTTCTGAAAATGGAAGGAAATTATTTATAAGTGCATTTCTTAATCCTGTATCTATAAAATAAAGCTTTTTGCTTTTTTTTAATTCTGTTATAAGACTTTTATGAAATGGTAAAAGAGGCTCAATAATATAAGTATAAATAAGTATGTTTAAATATTCCTCTACAGTTTTGAAATCCATCTTAAATTCTCTTGAAAAAGAAGAGATTTCAATAATGTTTCCTATATTTAAAGCAAGACTTTTTAAAAAATTTTTGAATTTATTCAACTGTCTTACATTTAAAAAGAAAAATATATCTTTTTCTAAATAAGTTTGGATAAGATTTTTAAGAAGTTCTATTTTTATTTGAACATCATTTTCTTTTACTATAGCCGGGAAACCACCAAAAATAATAAATTCTTCTAAAAATTCTGTAAATTCTTTTTCAAAAATAGGAGATTTTAAAGAAACTTCTTCACCCTTTAAAAATTTCCAAAAAAGAGAATTGTATTCTTTATAAAGAGAATGCAAATCTTCTCTTTTCCAAAGAAGAAATTCCTCAAAAGTAAGAGGTAAAAGTTCAAAATAAACAGCTCGTCCAACAAGATATTTTCCAAGATTTTCTTTTACTTCGAAAGAACCTGAACCCGTAACCACTAATTTCAATTTTCCTTTAAAATTATCTTGAATGATTTTTAAATATTTACCTATCTCCTTTACATATTGGGCTTCATCTACATAAAGAAATTTTTTACCAAGAAATCTTTTAGCAAAAGAAATAGGATCTTTTTTTATTGCTTCTGCATATTCTTCAATTTCTAAACTTATATACTCTCCGCCATACTTTTCTTCCAGATGTTTTAAAAAAGTAGTCTTACCACTTTGTCTCGGTCCTTTAATAAGGATTATCTCCTCTCTACTAATCCATTTTTCCAATTTTTCTTCTATTTTTCTTGGAAGATAGTCCATAAAAATTAGCCTTAAAACTGGAGTAAACTCTAAAAATTATTTAACTCATTGATTAAAAAAGTCAAGGGGTTAAAAATTTATGTAAATGAAGCTCTTATCCTCGCTGAGTTCATTGATGCTGCATAATTTAAAATTTAGGTTGTTCCTTGCTTCAAACCTAACAAACTCGTTTTAAATATATCTAAACTCTAAATTGGATTAAATAAAATATGAAATTATAATAAAATTATGGAATTTAAATTAAGTATAGATAAAATAATAAATACACTTTCTTCTTATCTTCATGGAAAAGTAAGGGCTTTAAAACTTTCCATAATTGCTCTTTTAGCTGATGGTCATCTTCTCATAGAAGATCTCCCTGGGATAGGAAAAACAACCCTTGCCATTGCACTCGCAAGATGTTTTGGACTTAATTTTGCAAGAATTCAGGCAACCTCTGACCTTCTTCCTTCTGATATCACAGGTGTTTCTATTTATAACAAAAAAACAGGCGAGTTTGAGTTTCGTCCCGGTCCTATTTTTAATAACATAGTTCTTGTTGATGAAATAAATAGAGCAACTCCAAAAACCCAAAGTGCTCTACTTGAAGCTATGGGAGAAAGACAGGTTACTATTGAAGGAAAAACTTATAAGCTTCCTCAACCTTTCTTTGTAATAGCAACCCAAAATCCTATAGAACTTTATGGCACCTTCCCCCTTCCTGAGGCTCAACTTGATAGGTTTATTATGAAAATATCTATAGGTTATCCTCCAAGAGAAGCAGAAAAAGAAATTTTAAAGGGTGGAAGTAAAAGAGAAGAACTTCATAATATAACTCCTCTTTTTTCAAAAAATGAACTGATTGAAATCCAAAATCAGGTGAAAAATATATATGTATCAGATAAAATTACAGACTACATTCTTAACATAGTAGAAGCAACCAGAAAAAGTAAATATTTTTATGCAGGGCTTTCAACAAGGGGAGCACTTGCTATAGTCTCTACAGCTAAAGCTAATGCTTATCTTAATAAAAGAGATTATGTAATTCCAGAAGATATAAAAGAACTAATACCCTATGTAGTAACTCACAGAGTAATTTTTAAAGAAGAATACGAAGCTAATAAGGAGGTAGTTATAAAATCCTTATTAGAAAATATAGACACTCCGATATAAAATTAACAAAAGCTGGTTGGTTATACATTGCTGTCACTATTGCTCTGGGAGTTGCCTCTGTAAATACAGGAAATAATCTTCTTTACCTCATAACCGCTACTTTCCTGAGTTTCATGCTTCTTGCAGGTGTTTTTGGAAAAAGAAATTTGAAAGCTATAGATATTAAAATAACTTTTCCAGAAGAAATCTATGCTAATAGAGAAAATTTCATAAAATTAAAAATAGTAAATCATAAAAAATTTCTCCCAGGTTTTTTGATAAAAGTAAGTATAAAAGAGCTCAATCTTTCCTATCTTTTCCCCTATTTTGAAAAGGAGAAGGAAGCTGTTGTGTCTATAAAACCAACCCGAAGAGGAAACTTCTCTTTAAAAGAAATTTATATATCCTCGGTTTTTCCTTTCAACTTTTTTGTTAGGTGGAGAAAAATTTCTAACACCTTTTCTTTTCTTGTTTTTCCTGAACCAAAAAGGTGTAAAATCGTTTCTATTACCTCAAATAAAATCAAAGGCGATAAATATTCAGAAACCTTTGGGTTTGAAGGAGACCTGATTTCTATAAAAGATTACGAAGAGGGCATGCCTGTAAAATATATTCACTGGAAAGCCTCTGCCAAAACCGAAAAACTTAAAGTAAAACAATTTTCTGATCTCACTTCTCCTCCTCTTATTATACATTTAGAACAAATTCCTATCCCTGATAGAGAAGAAAAAATAAGCTGTGCCACTTATTTAATTGTTGAATCTTTTAAAAAAGGAATCCCTGTTGGAATGAAAATTGGAAAAGAATTTTTTAAACCTTCTCTTTTGTATAAACACAAAATAAATTTACTTAAAAAACTTGCTCTTTATGAATAAAATAAAAACTTATAAAGTTGAAAGCATAGTTAAAGCTCTCACTTATTTAACTGCTTTTCTTACTTTTGCAGTATCATTTCAGAAAGTTTCTTTCTTTTATTATACTTTCTCTTTTTCTATCTTTTCCTTTTCTCTTTTTTTGGAATATAAAAATACTTTTGTAAATAGAACTTTAATCAACATCTTAGCTCTCACCTTTACAATCTTCAGATCACTTTTCATCACATTTGAAACTCTAATTGAAACCCTTATAGAAATTCTCTTATTTTTGCTCTCTTTAAAATTCTTAGAAGAAAAAAAATTCAGAGACTATATGCAAATTTATCTTTTATCTATAATTATTTTTGCAGGAACTACACTCATTTCTTTAGAAATAATCTTTTTACTCTATCTTTTCTTATATATAATTCTTTTAAATTTTTCTATAATATTTTTGACTTATCATTCGCAAGAAAAAAATCTATCTTTTTCTAAAGAAACTTTAACAAAAATTTTCCTTAAAACCGGGCTTATTCCATTATTAGCCATTCCTTTTACAGCTTTTTTCTTTATTATCCTTCCAAGAACAGATTTTCCCATTTTTGGTTTTATTAACAAAGGCTTTAAAGCTAAAACCGGTTTTTCAGACACCGTAAATTTGGGAGCAGTTTCAAGTATTCAAGAAGAAGATGTGGTAGTTTTCAGAGCAAAAATGAAAAAAATAGATGAATCTTCTTTATACTGGCGGGGAATTGTTTTTGAAGTCTTTAACGGAAAAACCTGGATATCTTTAAAATCCCAATCAACTTTTAAGGGTAAAACTAATTTTAAAAATAAAAAAACCATTTATCAAATTATATATCTTGAGCCTTATGGAGATCGCTATTTATTTGGATTAGATGTGCCTTACAAAATTGTTACAAGCCCTGGTTTTTCTCAAAATCTTATAGAAAAAGATTTCACCTATTCTCTTAAAACACCAATTCTTTCTCGCATAAAATATAAAGTCTATTCCTGCCCCTCGCCTTACATTCCAGAAAGTATTAAAAAATCTTTGTATCTGCAACTTCCATCAAACATATCCAGAAATGTAAAGAACTTAGCAAAATCACTAAAAGGCTCAACTCCAGAAGAAACCATCGAAAATATTTTAAACTTTTTAAAATATGGAGATTACAAATATTCCTTAACTAACTTACCTCTTTCTTCAGACCCTATAAGTGATTTTCTCTTTAAATATAAAAGGGGAAACTGCGAATACTTCGCTTCTTCCATGGCGATTTTATTAAGAATAAATGGTATTCCTGCAAGAGTGGTTGGAGGCTATAAAGGAGGTATTTACAATGAAATAGGAGGTTATTATTTAGTAAGACAGAAAGATGCCCATATGTGGGTAGAAGCATTTATAGATGGTAAAGGGTGGGTAAGATATGACCCCACACCTTATCTAACAAAATCAAGTTTTAATCACAAACTTTCTAAAATTGCACTTTTCTGGGAAACTATAAATTATTACTACATAAACTTTATATTAAATTATGACATAAGAAAACAATTAATCCTTGCTCAAAAGATTTCTTCTTTAGTAAAACTAAAACAATTAAATTGGACAACATTTAAAAATATTTCCTATTTTCTTTTGCTTTTATCTTTTATTATCTTAAGTGTGTATTTAACTTCTCGTTTGCCAAAAAGGAAACCCTTAAGTCCAGAAATAAAATTAATTAATGAGTTTTTAAAAATTTTAAAAACCAAGGGGTATTCAAAAAGAAAGGAAGAAGGTTTAGAAGAATTTGTATCAAAAATAAAAGAGCCTCAATTAAGAGAAAAGGCTTTGGAGTTTGTAAAAATTTTTGAAACCTTCTTTTACAAAGATTTATCTTTATCTAAATCAGAAATTAAAAAACTTAAAAATTTGATAAAAGACCTTAAAAACTTAAGAAATTAAGAACTTTTTCTTTTTATTTTTTAAAAAACTCATCTGAAGGCAAAATAGGTTCTCCTTTTAGCTTTTTTTCTTCTATTTCTTTAACGGTTTTTTCAATGAGAAGAAACCTTTCTGGAGAGCTTGGATGAGTAGCAAGAAAGGTTTTACTTATTGCATTAGGAAATTCAACTGCCATGCGTCTCCACATCTCCGCTGCATCGCTAACATCGTATCCACCTCTTGCAGCAATATAAGTTCCTAAATAATCTGCTTCTCTTTCAAATTGCTTAGAATAAACTACACCTCCCAGTTGCTGAAATGTTCCCTGTGTATTTACTCCTGTGGTAACTGCAATTAAAATATCAATAACTGAACCTATAATCATATTCCCCATTTTTTTTGAAATGTGTTCAAGAACATGATGAGAAAGCTCGTGTCCTAAAACAAGTGCAAGCTCTTTTTCATTTTGGATAAATCTCATCAACCCTGTTGTCACAAAAACTCTGTTTGGAGGGGATGCCCAAGCATTTACAGATTCGTGAAAAATAAGATATACTTCATAATCACAGCCCTCTATCGGCTGCATCTCTATGTTGAGCAACTTTCCATTTCTTTCTATTAAAAGTTTCAAACTTTTTGACTTTCTTACAATTTCAAGAACTTCACGACTATTTTTTACCTCTTTATCGTTTATTTTTAAGATTTTGTCATTTACTCTTAAACCAGATTTATAAGCAGGAAAATCTTGTTTAACATACCATACAGTTGGTTTATGATTAAGAACAAATCTTTCACTTAACAATTTCACATCTTCTTCTTTATACATTGTCTTATCATGAACTTCAAAGCCGTAAATAGGTCTGACATTTTCTTTACAAAAAGGTCTTGCACCAGTAATGAGATTATACCAAACATTGTTCAATTTTTCTTTTCTTTCAAAATAGGTAAAAAGCGCTAATTTTCTTTGCTTCTGTCTTTCTGCTTCTATAGCTTCCTTGGGAACCTCTGGAATTTCTTTTAAAGTTGGAGCACAACCGGAAATTAAAATCGATAAAGAAATTAAAAGAAGACTAATTATTTTTATTTTGTAATTTCTTTTTCTCATAGCTTAGCAGCTATGAGATAGGAAAATGAGGCACAAAACCATACTTAGCATAAATCTTTTGAGCTTCCGAGGATTTTATAAAATCCAGAAACTTTCTGGCGTTTTCTGGATGGAGTGCATTAGTAAGGGCTGTAATGTAGTAATTTACTTTATCCCTTTGATCAAGTTCTTCTCCTACTTCTACCATCTCTACAGGTAATCCTTGAGTTTGGGCATGTATTACCTCTGTTGCCCATACAGGTCCTACATCAACTGTGCCTTTAACAATTCTTAAAGGTGTTTCTCTATGATGAACAAGAGTAAAAATGGTTGTACCTTCTGCTCTTTTTTCCTCCATAATTCGGTGAACAAGTTCTTCTCTACCTGCCTTTCTGTACATCTCCACAATATAACGAGTTATATCTTCAAGGGGGCCCGGTTGAGAAATTCTAACATCATCCCTTGTAAGATCTTTTAAATTTTTTATTCTTGCTGGATTACCTTTAGGAACCATTAATACAAGACGGTTATGAAGATAAATAAAATAGTTTTCTATAAGACCTCTTTTCATCAATTCCTGCATTGCCTCTTCACTAACTGCTGTATAAATATCTGGCATCACTCTAATTTCCATATCCCCAAAACGAGCACCACCAGCAAGAATTTGTTTTAATTCAAGTCCCGGAGGTAAAGTTTCATAAAAAATCTTTTTTACTTCAGGATAGGCTTTTTGAAAAGCCTCAAGTAATTCTTCCATTACCATAAATTGATTTCCAGCCATAAATAAAATCAAATCTGCTTCATTAAGATATTCTAAGTTATGTAAGTCTTCTTTGTAATTTACAGGAATTTCAGGAAGTTCTACTTTCATAATTAAACCTCTTCCTTCTATAAATTTTTTATTTATTTATACTTATTATATTTTGCAGTTGATATAAAGTCAAGAAAATTATTAAGATGTGTGGTTTCAAATTTAAAATGTCACACTTAATTACTATTTTGAGATGTTACATATGAGATATTAATTTTATTAAGATAATTTTAAAATTTCTTTAATTTTTGAAACAACCTTTGGGATTGCTTCTTTCACTTTAGGACTGCATTCTTTATCAAGGGTGTCCACATCTTCTACTTCTACACCTATAATTTTAATTTTCTTAGGCATTTCTTCTGGGAAAACCTTATATCCTACTCTAATTACTTCAAAAATATTTATACTATGAGTTCCACTTGCATAAACATTTTTCCAGCTTTCCGCAGGATCAATTTCTATAATAGTGCCAGGTTCAGTTCCTATTTTTATTCCATCTACTATTATAGCTATATCATAATTTAATATAGCATCTATTACTTTAAGATCTGTATTTAGAAAACAAACAGTATCTACCAGTCCTTTTAAATTCTCTATAACTTTAAATCCCACACCATCGTCTCTAAAATTTGGATTACCTATTCCAACTACTATAGCTCTTTTCATAACTTTTTAAAAAATGAAAGGGGCATTGAGGCCCCTTTCATTTTCAATTTTCAAAATTTCTTAAGCTTTTTATTAATTCTTTATCTTTGTTATAAATATCAATTTGAATGGGTAATCTTCCAGGCAAAGTATGAGTAGCACAGGCTAAACAAAGGTCATAAGGTCTATAAGCTATTTCTACTAAATTAAGTATCTCTTCATTTATTTTTCCTTTTTTAATGAAATTTTCTGCTGCTTTTTTTATAGCTATATTAATAGCCCCTTTATTATGCGTTGTTGCTACAATAAGATTAGCATCCGTTACTATTCCATTCTCATCTGTTTTATAATGATGAATTAAAGTCCCTCTTGGTGCCTCTACTATACCTACTCCTTCTCCTGATACTTTACCTAATTCCTGTCTTACATTTCCATCTGTTATACTTTCATCAGAAGCTATCTTTTTTATTCTTTCTGCTGCGTGTAATAATTCTATGGCTCTTACCCAATGATATGCTAAGGTATTATGAATCGGCTTTCCTCCAAAAAATTCTACTACCTCTTCATAGGCTTCCTGAGCAAGAGGTGTATCATAGCCATTTCCTATATTTAATCTTGCAAGTGGACCTACACTATATAAACTTGTTTCTTTCCCATCTACAAATCCTTTCCATCCGAATTTCTTTATATAGGGTGCTTTAATATAACTCCATTCTAAGGTTCTCTCTGAAATCCAATCCAAATATTCCTTGCCACGAAATCTTCCTATCTCATTACCTTCTGTATCTATAAATACCTGAACACCGTCATAATATACTATTTTCCCTTCTTCATCCACTGTGCCTAAATAATTAGTTATTACTTTATACACCTCTCCTTTCATTAATTCTACATATTGAGGATTATTTAATATTACTTCTTTAAATATTTTTAAAGTAAATTTTCCTAACTCTATACATTCATCTGCTAATTTTAATATTTCTTTTCTTTCTTCTTCTGTTAATCTCTTGCTCCATCCTCCTGGTAATCCTGCTACTGGATGGCTGGGTTTACCTCCAAGCATCTCAAATATTCTTACTGCTGCAAATCTTTTCTTTAAAACATCTTTTCCTATATCTACTCCTACTTTCCTTATTAATCCTATCAGATTTCTTTCTTCTGGTGAAGCTGTTAATCCACATACAAAATCTGGTAATCCCAATGCATATAATATTTCAGTATGATCTTCTATATAATGAGCTAAAAATAATAATTCTCTTAATTTTTGAGCAGTAGGAGTTGGCTTTGTTCCATAAATTTCATCCGCTGCTTTTAAAGCTGCCATAAAGTGTACACCTCTACATACTCCACATATAGTACTTACTGTTCTTGGAACTTCTTCTATAGGCATTCCTATTAAAAATTTTTCATATCCCATAAACTCTACTGCCTGAAAAAAAACATTATCTACATCTCCTTTATCATCTAAGAATATACTTATCTTCCCATGACCTTCCAATCTGGTCATAGGATTTAATTCTATCTTTTGCATACTTAAACCTCCTTCTTTTTTGTTTCTTTTTTTATTCTTTTTCTCAACATAGAGCCTGCTAAGCTGTATCTATAAAATAAATAAATAGGAGCTGCTATTTTATCTATTAATTCCTCTTTTTCCAATATGCTGGCTATTGCACTTATTGCTCTTAATCCAAAATCTTTTACCCCTGGTATAGGGCCTCCACATCCTCTACAAGGCATATTGTTTTTTATACAACTTGCTCCACAGTCTCCTTGTGTTATCGGACCCAAACATAAATATCCTGCTTCAAGTAAACACTTATCTTCTGGTAATTGCCCTTCTATTACTCTTTTCACTTCTCCTACAGGATTTTTTAGCTCTCCTCTTCCTACTGGATTTCTTACACATACTTCACATACAGCATGCCCCATGGTTATCCAGCTACCTTTTGGTGGCAATTCTCCTTTTAATAAAGCTGTCAATGCTTTTTTTACGTGATTATAATGAGGCGGGCATCCTCCTATATAATAATCAACTTCTACTACCTGATCTAATGTTTTGACTTCGGTCAATTCTGGTAATTCTAATTCATATTTTCCATCTATTACAAATTTTGGACTTGGTAATATTCCATCTGGATTATCTGTGCTAAATGTATCTTTATATGCCTTTTCTAATAATTCTTGATTATCGTATAAATTTACTAAACCTTTTATTCCTCCTAAACAAGCACATATTCCGAATGCTATCAATATTTTACATTTTTGTCTCATTAATTTTGCCATATGTTCATGTTCTTTATTTCTTATATTTCCCGAAAAAAAACCCACATCCACTGAACCATCTGGTAATGTTTCAAAATCTTTATATTTAACATCTACTAAAGTCGGAGCAAAAAATACTACTTCTACCGCATTTAATACATCTACAAGATAATCTGCTAAATCTACCAATGCTATATCACAGCCCGCACATCCTCCAGCCAGATAATATGCTATTTTGGGCTTAGACATTTCTTACCTCCTTTAAAGGGTTTGGACCAATCTGTCTAATTTTCGCATCCATTTCTGTTATTACATCTGCAAACTTCTTCCCTTCACTTCCTGAAATCCATTCTAATCTTACTCTTTCTTCTTCTATTCCCAATTCTTTTAAGACCCTTTTTAATAATTTAAATCTTCTTAAAGCTTTATAATTACCGGACCGGTAATGACAATCTCCTGGAGGTCAACCACCAATTAAAACTCCATCAGCTCCGTTAGTTAAAGCCTTTACAATGAATTCTGGCTCTACTCTACCACTACATGGTACTCTTACTATATAGGCTGTAGGAGGATAATTGTATTTTAAACTACCTGCAAGATCTGCTGCTGCATAAGTACACCAATTACAGGCAATTACTATTATTTTGGGCTCCCAGCTCATCTTATTTACCTCCTTTTATTTTTGTTATTATTCCATCTATTGGTACTTCAGCCAAACCTACTGCTTTTTCTGGTTCTGCTCCCATTACCAAAGCCAATAACTGCGCTATATGTACTGCTGGTATTTCAAAATCAATCAATCCTCCTTTTTTCATCTGAGCCTGATCATTGTCATATCGCAATAAACATGAGCTACATCCTGTTACAAACAATTCAGGATTTATTTCCTCAATCATCTTACTCACCTTTCTTCTCCATAAAGCCCATGATTTTTCTTTAGCCAATGATCCCAAAGCTCCCATTCCACAACAATCCAATATTGTGCTATACCAAGGAGCCTTACCTCCTACGGCTTCACATATTTCTCTCATTCTTGTAGGCTTAAAAACATTATCATCATTGCTAGTATACGCCTTGCTTGGCCATAAATTATGGCACCCCACTTGGGTTCCACATACTATATCATTCAACGAATACTTTATTTTTTTCTTTAACTCTTCTATTCCTATTTCTTCATAGATATAATTGTAAAAATTCCATACTTTTACTACTCCTTCATACTTTTTACCTACTTTACCTAATATCTTATTTACTTCTTCTTTAATTTCAGGATGTTTCTCCATATGATATCTAGCTTCATTTAGAGATCCATAACAACTCCCACATCCTGTGATTATATCAACCTCTTTTTCCTCTGCTATTGCCATGTTCCATGCCGAACCTGCACACCAACCTACTAAATCTATGGATGGCATTATACCAAAAGCCGGACAACAAGTTGCTCCATCTAATTCCACTATCTCTACTCCTAATTTATTTAATACATATCTCATTGAATATTCTATATCCGGTCTCCGTAAGGGAATATTACATCCCAAAAATAAACCTATCTTCCTCATCTCAATCCCTCCTTTTCTTTTAATCAAGAGGAAATGGTGCTACCTCTGCTAAAACTGTATTCTTTAACATCTCCTGAAATTTTTTTCTCATTTCTTCATTTCCTAAAGCTGTTGGAGGAAGCTCTGGTAATCCTACTTTTTTTCTTCTATTTTCATAGCCTTTCACCACTACTGCATGTCCTAATTTGTAATAATTTTGTAAACCATCTATAGTATTAGATGGCATGGCATATTCTCTAAAACTAACCCTTCTTATAGCTTGAATTAATTCATAGGGCTTAATTTCCATAGGACATATCTCTACACATCTATTACAACTCTGACACCCCCATACTGAGGAATCATCCAAGAAAATTTCTCTTAATCCTAAAGTTGCTGCATGAACTATTTTTTTTATAAAAAATTCTAAACCTGCCAAAGCCATTGGACATGTACCTGCACATTTTCCACATTGAATGCATGATCTTAAATCTTTAATAGACATTCCTGCTTCTTGTAATTCCTTTTCAAATTCTTTAAAGAATTCTTCGTCAAGTTTTATTACATTGGTTTCTCTTCCTGTTTCCATTGTTTTCCCTCCTTTTTTATGCTATCAATAAAGCATCAATTTGTGCTTCAATTTGTTCGGTAGTAAATCCATGGAAAGTTATAGCTCTAGACGGACATGCTGCTGCACAAGTTCCGCATCCAGAACAAAGAGCAGCTTCTACTTTAGCTTTATATACTCCATCATAACTCTCAAGTCTAATAGCACTATAGGGACATAACTGACCACATACTCCACATCCACTACATTTATCCTTATTCACTTGTGCTAAAATAGCCTCAAATCTGATCTTACCAGGTATTACTAAAGCTGCGGCTGCAGAAGAAGCAGCTCTTGCTTGAATTACAGATTCTGGAATGTCCTTAGGTCCTTGAGCACACCCTGCTATGAATATACCTTTAGCAGAAGTTTCCACAGGATACAATTTGGTATGTACTTCTTTAAAAAATCCCTCTCTTCCACGAGAAACATTAAATATCTTACTTAATTTTTCTGTATCAAGAGCTGGTTCAACAGCTGTAGCTAATACTACCATATCTACATCTACCTCTACAGGACTACACAAATCAACATCATAAGCCTTTACTCTTAACTTACCATCAGGCTTTACATCTACTCCTGATACACGTCCTCCTCTGATAACTTTTACTCCAAGTTGTTTAGTAAACACATAAAATTCTTCAAAATCTTTTCCTGCTGTTCTTACATCAATAAAAAATAAGTAAACATCTATATCTGGATATTTTTCTTTTAATATTCTGGCATGTTTAAGCATATACATACAACATATCTTAGAACAATAAGTATGATACTTTTTACTTCTACTTCCTACACAAGAAATAAAAGCTATACTCTTGGGCTTCTTTCCATCAGATAACCTCTGTAGTTTTCCTTCTGTTGGTCCTGTAGCAGATAAGAGTCTTTCAAATTCCATAGAAGTAAGAACATCCGGGCAATCTGGAGAATATTCTTTAAAATGATGTTTATCCATTACCTTAAAACCTGTTGCTAAAATTATAGATCCTACTTTGATAGTCATATATTCGTCTTTATCATCGTATTTAATAGCTTTCGCAGGACATCCCTCTATTCCTTTAGAAGGTATTCCTTTATAACAAATTTGACATACTGTTTTTCCAGTTTTTCTTTTAGTCTTGAAATAAAGACATTTTTCTGCGTCTATAATTGCTTTTTTAGGAACTGCTTGTGGAAATTGAATATAAATTGCTTTTCTTTGACTTAAACCACAATTGAATTCATCAGGAACTTTGGTAGGACAAATTTCTATACAATGGCCACATCCGGTACATCTCTCCCAATCTACATATTTAGCCTTTTTTCTTATAGTTACCTCAAAATTTCCTACATATCCTTTTACATCTTCTACCTCTGCATAAGTAATTAATTTGATATTAGAATGACGGGCGACCTCGCCCATTTTAGGAGTGATAATTCATGCCGAGCAATCCATAGTAGGAAAGGTTTTATCAAGCATTGCCATATTCCCGCCAATAGAAGGATTTTTCTCTACTAAATATACATTTAAACCCATTTCAGCCAGATCAAGAGCAGCAAACATTCCTGTAATACCACCACCTACTACCAAAACAGACTTTTCTACAGATTCAAAACGATCTGCTAAGGGTCTTGCTAATTTAACTTTTGCTACAGCACTGGCTATTAATTTTTTGGCTTTTTCTGTAGCTCTTTTTTTATCATGCCAGTGAGCCCAGCTACATTGTTCTCTAATATTAGCTATTTCACAAAAATATTTGTTTAATCCTGCTGATTCTACCGCTGATCTAAAAATTGGCTCATGTGTTCTGGGAGTACAAGATGCTACTACAACTTTATCAACTAAGCCCTCTTTAATATCTTCTTTTATTAAATCTTGACCAGGATCAGAACACATAAATTCGTAATCTCTAACTACAACTACGTCTGGTAAAGTTTTAGCATATTCAACCACCTCTTGAATATTCACCGCACCTTTAATATTCTCACCACAATGACATACATACACCCCTATATTTGGCATCTTGCCCCTCCTTTTATATTTTTTCTGTTATTTTTAATAAATTTTTACTTATTTTATAAAATTTTTAAAAAATAAATTTTATTTTTTGTACATTTTTGATGTATTTATATAGCGATAAATTATACCAATATTAATTTTTTAAGCAACCTTTTCGAAAAAATTTTTTTGATTTTTAACAAAAAAAGTTTTATAAATTTTTATAAAATATTATTTTTCTCTATTATTTTTAATAAATTGTATTTATTTTATAAAATTTTTAAAAAGATAAATATTATGTTCCGTATATTTTTAGGCAATTTTAGGCAGCGATAAATTATACCAACACTAATTCTTTAAGCAACCTCTTTGAAAAAAATTTTTCAAAATTTTTTAATTATAAAAACTGTAATAGCGATCATGCCTATTATCTGTTATTGACAAGGCATTTATACAAGAATAAAATTAAGCTATGCAAGTTAGACCTATTTCTGAACCTGTAAAAGCAAAATTAGAAAATATAGCTGTAATACTTGTAAATCCCATGTATAGTGAAAATATCGGTGCTACTGCAAGAGCCTGTGCCAATTTTGGAGTTCCCAATCTAATCCTTGTTAATCCTGAACCTTTAGAAGAAGAAAAAATGAAAGCTATGGCAACTAAATCTGGTATCCCTGTGTTAGAAAAAATGAAAATCTTTAATGATCTCTCTACAGCTTTAAAACCTTTTAACTATGTAGTTGGGACTACTGCAAGGCTTGGAAAACACAGGCTGGTATATCATACTCCAAAAGAGTTAGTTCCCTATATATGTGAGCTCTCTATAAATAATAAAATTGCTATTCTTTTTGGGAACGAAAGGTTTGGTCTTTCAAATAAAGAACTTTCTTATTGCGATAGTGTTATTACTATCCCTACTACAGAAAATGCTTCCTTAAATGTTTCTCAGGCGGTAATAATCACTCTTTATGAAATCTTTCAATCAGCAAGTATTCCCAAAATCCCTAAGCCTCAATTCGCAACTCGTAAAGAGCTTGATATTATGTATGCTATAATTGAAAAAACTTTACAATCCATAGATTATATTCCCCATGATAATAAAATTTTGTGGTTTACTAATATAAAAAGACTTCTATCAAGACTTGAACTTACTTCAAGAGAAGTAAAAATAATTCAAGGATTTTGCAGACAGCTTCTCTGGGCACTTGGGAAAAAACTTACCCTTTCCTCTCCAAAAGAGCAACTGTCTCAAAATGATACGTCTGAGGAAACATATCAAAAAGAGAAAGCTTAATCAATTCATAATTAAGTTTTCTTAAAATCAATAAGTCTCTTACTAAAGTAGGAATATCACAGGAAATGTATATAATGTATTTTTTTGCAACTTCAGGAAGCAACCTCATTAATTCTTTACATCCTCCTCTTGGTGGATCAAGAAGGACTAAATCAAACTCTTCTCCCTCCTTTACAGCTTCATAAAGAGCTTCCATGGCACTTATGTTTCTCAAATCGAACCTTCCATTAATACCAGCTTTTTCTGCGGTATAAAGCCCATCTTCAATAGCCCTTAAATCTGTATCAACACCTAAAAATTTCTTAACCTCTTTTTCATGTAAAAGAGGAAATAAAAAATTCCCCATTCCTGCATGAAGATCAAGAACTCTCTCAAAAGAAAGATCCCAAGACCTTATTGTTTCCATAATAGCACAGTTTATCTCCCAGTTTGCCTGAACAAAAACTCCGGGTTGAACATAATAAAAAAGATTGTCTATATTTTTAAAAATTCTTCTTCCTCCATAGGAACTTTTCTCAGGAAAGGGACCCTCAGGTCGTCTTCCTTTCATCCAGTAAAAAACTGCCTTTAGTTCTTCAATACTGAGCAATTCTTTTATATCTTCTTTAAAAGGTTCAACTGCTGTCCAAAATATTAAAGTAACCTTATCTTCCTCTGGTGAGGTCTCAATTTTTATTCTTTTGCTGTAATAAGAAAGTTTTATCCAGGACGGATTTTTATAAAGTTGAGCAATAACTCTATTAAGAATATCTTCTCCTAATAAACACTTCTCAATTTTTAAAACTTCGTGAGTTTTTCTTTTTACAAATCCCATTTTAAATTTATCATTTTCTACATGAAACCTTAAACGGTTTCTGTAATTAAACTCTTTAGAAGAGGATACCACCTTTTCCAGAGGAATTTCTTCTTTCCAACCAAGTCTTCTAAAAGTATCAAAAAGTATCTCTTCCTTAATTTTAATCTGATAGGAATAAAGAATATGCTGAAGCTGACATCCTCCACAGATACCGTAATAAGAACAAGGTGCTTTTCTTCTATAAGGTGAGGCTTCCAGAATTTTTTCTACCTCTGCCTCTGCATAATCTCCATAGTCTTTGATTATTCTTACCTGTAAAACTTCTTCAGGAATCACATAGGGAATAAAAACCACTTTCCCATCTGGAAGGTGTGCAAGTCCATTTCCACCAAAAATAATTTTTTCAACTTTTAAAACCGATTGCATAGTTTCTAAAATATAATTTTAAATATCCTTTTGCCAAGGAATAGTTTTTTATATCTTGAATTTTCTTTTTATCTTAATTAATATTTACTATAAACAGTAATTTTTCATATATTCTCTTAAAGAGGTCAAGCAATGAAGTATGTAGGGCTTGATGTAGGGTCAGGAACAGCAAAAATCGCTATTCTTGATGAAAATAAAAATATTTTATTCTGGAGATATGAAAAAACTCACGGACTACCTATAGAAACTGCTGAAAAGCTTTTATCTTTAGCAGAGAAAGAATTCAATCACGATCTTTCTGGTATAACCTGTACAGGAACTGCAGGGAAAACTATTTCTCAAATACTTGAATGTGCCTTTATTAATGAAGTAATGGCTCATGCTAAAGCTGCAACTTATTTTTATCCCCAGGTTAAAACTATTATAGATATAGGTGGAGAAGATTCTAAATTAATCTTTATTACCCATGAAAGAGGAACTCCAGAAATTGAAGACTTTGCCTTAAACACCCTCTGTGCTGCAGGAACAGGCTCATTTCTTGAACAGCAAGCAGCAAGACTTGGATACACTATTGAGGAATTTTCCAAACTTGCTTTAAAAGCAAAAACTATTCCAAGAATAGCTGGAAGATGCACAGTTTTTGCTAAATCTGATATGATTCATCTCCAGCAAGCAGCTGTTCCTGATGAAGAAATTATTGCAGGACTATGCTATGCCATTATAAGAAACCTTAAAAGCAATCTTGCCAAAGGTAAAGAAGTCTTACCCCCTCTTATATTTCAAGGAGGAGTTGCTGCAAATTTAGGAGTAAGAAAGGCTGTCAAAGATGTTTTTAAGCTAAAAGATGAGGAATTAATCATTCCCGAACATTTCAGAATAATGGGAGCTATAGGAGCTGCACTTTATGGATTAGAAGGAAAGGCCTTCTCGGAATACAAAAGTTCTGAAATTTTAAGAGTCTATTTAAAAGAAAGAAACTTTAATCCACCAAGGCACCCTGTTTTAATTCCCTTTAAATCTCTTGAAATATCTGAAAAGGTCGTCAGAAGTTATCAAAAAAGAGTCCATTTAAAACTGCCCTCAGAAGCTGAAGTTTATATCGGAATAGATGTAGGTTCTGTTAGTACAAAACTTGTTGCTATAGATGAGAAAGGCAATCTTCTTGCAAAAGTATATATGCTTCATCATGGAAAACCACTGGAAAGTATTAAAAAAGGACTTCTTGAGTTGAAAGACAAGCTTCCGTCCAAGGTAAAAGTTAAAGGTGTTGGAACTACTGGTTCAGGAAGATACCTAATAGGTGATTTTGTAGGAGCAGATATAATAAGAAATGAAATTACAGCTCAGGCTTACGGTGCTCTTTTTATTGACTCAGAGGTTGACACCATTTTTGAAATAGGTGGACAAGATTCTAAATATATTTATTTGGATAAAGGTACTATTTCCAATTTTGCTATGAATAAAGCCTGTGCTGCTGGAACAGGTTCTTTTCTACAAGAACAGGCAGCTAAATTAGGAATACCAATTGAAAAGTTTGGAGATATAGCACTTAAAAGTGATGCACCTCTTAAACTTGGAGAAAGATGCACTGTTTTTATGCAGTCTGATCTTCTTCATTATCAACAACAGGGATTACCCAAGGAAGACTTAATCGCAGGTCTCTGTTATGCCATTGTTTATAATTATTTAAACAAAGTTGTAGAAGATCGTAAAATAGGAAATAAAATTTTCTTTCAGGGAGCTGTTGCTTTTAACAAGGGGGTTGTTGCTGCTTTTGAAAAAGTTCTTGGCAAACCAGTAATAGTTCCGCCTCATCATGAAGTTACAGGTGCCATTGGAGTTGCTCTTTTAGCAAAAGAGGAAGTAAAAGGAGAAACAAGGTTTAAAGGATTTGATCTTGCCAAGGTTAAATACAGCATCAGAACTTTTGAATGTAAAGGTTGTCCTAATCAGTGCGAAATTCATCAGGTAAGTATAGAAAATGGAAAACCTTATTATTATGGTGGAAGATGCGAGAAATACGAGCTTGATCACAGAAAGGCACCTTCTTACATACCTAACCTTACCTTAGAACGAGAGGAAAAACTTCTTTCATATGTTAGGCCTACAGAAGGTGATTTTTCCGAGAGTAAAGTTATAGGGATACCAAGAATTTTGCAATTTTTTGAATGGTTACCCCTTTTTGCTACTTTTTTCCAGGAGCTGGGATACAAAGTAGTTTTATCTCCTCCTACATCTAAACAGATCATTAAAAAGGGATGCGAAATAACACCTGCTGAACCATGTTTTCCTATTAAAATTGCCATAGGACATATAAATGCCCTTCTGGAATTAGGAGTAAAAAACATCTTTTTACCCCAGATTACAGACCTTCCTTCTGAACATCCAGCACTTGAAGTAGGTAAGGTTTGTCCCTATGTCCAGAGTGTTCCATGGATAAGTCCTGCCTCTATTAAATTCTCTGAGCTAAATGTAAATCTTTTAACCCCTGTTTTACACCTTGGAAGAAAAGGAGTAATTTTAAATGAAGAAATTAAAAATCTGGCTAATCTCTTGGGAGAACCTTTAGAAAAGGTTAAAAAAGCTTGGAAGATAGGAGAAGAAGCCCAAAAGGATTTTCATCACTGGCTTAAACAAAAAGGTAAAGAGATTCTTGAAAACTTTAAAGATGAAATAATTCTGGTGATAGTTGGAAGACCGTATAATGCTTTTGATCCAGGAGCAAATCTTGGAATACACTACAAAATAAGAAAATTAGGATTGGTGGGTCTCCCTGTAGACATGCTTCCTTTGGAAGAAGTAAAAGATGTTTCTTTTCTTGAGGGAATGTATTGGGAGTATGGACAGAGGTTCTTGCTTGCAGCTCATATAATCAGGGAAACACCAAATCTATTCCCCATATATTTCACCAATTTTTCCTGTGGACCGGATTCTTTTATTGAACATTTCTTTGAAGACTTGCTGGGGGAAAAGCCTTTTCTTGAAATTGAAGTTGACGAACACAGTGCTGAAGCAGGAGTAGTAACAAGACTTGAGGCTTTTGTAGATAGTTTAAAAGATAAAGTAAAATATTATGAAATACCAAAAATTTATGAGACTATTAAGATTGCTCCATCAAACAATAAAACTATATACATTCCTTACATGTGTGATCATGCTAAAGCCCTTGCTGCAGCTTTTAGAGCTTGTGGAGTAAATGCTCAAGTTTTACCTGAACCTGACGAAGAAAGCTTAGAGCTGGGAAGAAAATTTACTTCTGGAAAAGAATGTTATCCTACCATACTAACTACTGGAGATTTACTAAAACTTGTCAATTCTCCAGATTTTAATCCTGAAAAAAGTATTTTCTTCATGCCTGATAGCGGAGGACCTTGCAGATTTGGTCAGTATAATAGATTTCATAAAAAGCTTCTAAAAGATCTTGGCATAAATATGCCAGTTTATTCTTTACAGCAAGATATGAAATTTTATGAAGACTTAGATATCTTAGGAAGATCTTTTATGAAAATTGCCTGGAGAGGTATTGTAGCAGTAGATATTCTGGACAAGCTTTTTAGAGAGACCAGGCCCTATGCTATTAATAAAAAGGAAGTGGAAGAAGTCTATTGGAAATCACTGCAAAAAATAGAAAAAACAGTAGAAGAAAAAGGAAATATGTTAGAAACACTTTTAGAAATAAAAGAGACTTTCAAAAGTATTGCCGTGAAAGATGAGGAAAAACCAAAAGTAGGAGTTGTGGGAGAAATCTATGTTAGAAACAACAGATTTGCTAATGAAAATTTGTATAGATTTCTGGAAGATCTGGGCCTTGAGGTGTGGCTCCCACCTGTTACCGAGTGGATTTATTTTATAAACTATACCTCCAAAAGATGGGCTAAAAAATTGGGATGGTTTAAAACTGTTTTAAGATATATAATAGAGAGTCAGTATTTAAAATGGGAAGAAAAGAAATTCATAAACCTCGTGAAAGATGCTCTTAATATGGCAAATGATATGGATGTAGAGGAGTTGATGAACTTTACTAAAAAATATGTTCATCCTGAATTTGAGGGGGGAGAAGTTCTTCTTTCAGTAGGAAAAGCAGTTGAATATTTACATCATGGTGCATCAGGTATAATAAATGTAATACCTTTTGCCTGTATGCCAGGAAATGTTGTAGCTGCTATTTTAAAGAAAATAAAGGAAACAGAAGAGATAAAACTCCCCACTTTAACTGTTCCTTGTGACGGACAAAAGTCCTTAGGAACAAAAATGAGAATTGAAGCCTTTGTAGAACAAGTTAAGGAATTTTTTTATAATAAGAAAACAAAATTTTAAAAAAAATAAAATTAAAAGACAATTTTCCAAGTATATTATGTATTATAGGTAATTTCGTTAATTTTTGATAGTTGATTTTTTAAAAAAAACTATTTAAATACTTGTAAGTTGAAAGAAAAGAAAGTTAACACTTTTAAGTTTTTATTTAGTGTTTTAGTTGAAAGTTTTAGTATTGGCATTGCAGTTATTGCATCTATAATAGCTGGTGCTATAGTTGGTTGGCTGATAGATGACAAAGTATTTAAAGGAAAATACTTCCCTTGGATAACTACTGTATTTATTGTTTTTGGTGCTATAGGAGGAATAAGAAATCTTATTTGGTATAGTAGAAAAAGAATGAAGGATGTAGGGAAAAATGGTAAATCTTGATAATCCTGAACTTTTCTTTAAAAGAATAGAAATTTTTATGTTAATATTAGTGTTTTTAGGTTTTCTATTATGTTTATTTTTTAGTAAAAATTTAATATGGAGTATTTCTTTTTTATCTGGGGGCTTATTAGGTTACTTAAATTTTAGAAGTACCAAAAAAGAAGGGATTACTTTTATAAAACGTGTTAAAGAAAATTTAAAAGTTAAAGGGAATTTTTCCATTGAAAAGGAAAAGAATATTTTTATTTTCAAAATTTATTTAAAACTTTTTGCTACTGGAATTGTACTTTTTGTGTTAATTAGTATATTTAAACTGCATCCTGTTTTTATTTTAGCAGCATTTTTTTTAATATATACTTACTTAATTTTAGCAAGTTTGAAATATTTTATATTTAATAGAATTTTAGTATGGAGGAGGTAAGACATGGAACATCCTATATTATTTTTGTGTTTAATTTTAGAAAAACTTGGAATTCCTTCAGGATGGGTCTATTATGAACATGCAGATAAATATGGAGTCTTATCTAAAGTTTTTGCTCCTCATATGGTTCATAGTTATTTTGTTTGTTTACTTTTAATTGTATTAGCTTTTATTGGAACAAGAAAAAAAGAATTTATACCTCGTGGAATACAAAATTTCTGGGAATTTACATTGGAAACATTATATGATTTTACTAAAGAGAACGTACCTCATGGAGAAGATCATGGGCCCAATATTGTTCCCTTAGTATATCCTTTAATTGTATTTTTTGCCCTTTATATTTTATTTTGTAATCTTTTAGGATTAATTCCCGGTTTTATGTCCCCTACTGCAAATATAAATGTAACTTTAGGTTTAACTTTAATAACTATTGTATATTATCATCTTCTTGGATTAAGATATAAGGGAATCAGATATTTTAAAGATTTTTTAGGTCCAATTCCTTGGCTTGCACCTTTAATGTTGCCTGCTGAAATTTTCAGCCATATAGGAAGAATTATTTCTCTTTCTGTACGACTTTTTGGAAACCTTATTTCTAAAGAGTTGCTTCTTGGATTGTTAACTATGCTTGCTGGAAAGTTTTTCGCACCCTTACCAATTATGCTTCTCGGAGTATTAGTAAGCTTTATCCAAACACTTATTTTTGTACTTTTAAGTTTAGCTTATTTTGCAGGAGCAGTAGAAGAACATCATTAAATAATAAGGTTTTTACCAGGGGGGAGATTCCTTCCTGGTAAAAGTTTTTAAAATTAAAATTTTAAAAGGGGAGGTGTTTTATGAAAAGAGAGGTTGTTTTAGGACTTTTAGTTTTGTTTAGCCTGCTTTTAGTAAGCCCTGTTTTAGCTGCTGAACCTGGATCTGCTAAAATGGTTACTGGATTTGGATTCTTTGGTGCTATAGTTCTTGCAGCAGGTTTAGGTGTAGGTGTAGCTGCATGTGGTTGTGGAGTTGGAATGGGACATGCAACCCGTGGTGCCTGTGAAGGTATTGCCAGAAATCCTGAATTAGCTGGAAGACTTACAGTTACCATGATTCTTGGTATTGCTCTTATAGAATCTCTTACTATTTATGCTCTGGTTGTTGCATTAATATTACTTTATGCCAATCCTATTTTACCAAAAGTTATCACCTTACTTGGATTAAGTGGTTAATTGATAGAAATTTAAAATTATTTAAAATAAAAAGGCCATAGGGTGCTAAACCTTATGGCCTTTTTTATTTTAATACGATTTTTAAATCTTAACCGAAGATGCTTTCCAAAACTTTGAGTTTTTCAATCTTGGGCATAGAAGCTTTTCCAGTAGAAGTGGAAGCTGATTTCAGCTTAGGTCTTCCAGGAATTATCATTGTAGGATTACCAGATAGCTCTATTAAAGAAAGTAGAGAACGTATAAGATCAGCTTTAAAAAATTCAGGGTTTCATTTCCCTAACAAAAAAATTACTGTAAATCTTGCTCCAGCAGATTTAAAAAAAGAAGGAAGCGGTTTTGATCTTGCCATAGCAGTTGCTCTTTTAGCAGGAATGGAAATAGTCCCCAGAGAAAACCTAACTAAAAGGGCGTTCTTAGGAGAACTTGCCTTAGATGGAAGAATAAAAAGCACTAAAGGTATCCTACCAGCAGTAATTAAAGCTAAAGAATTAAAATTGGAAGAAGTGATCATACCCTATGAAAATCTCAGAGAAGCTTCCTTGGTAAAAAATTTTAAAGTTTTAGGAGTAAAACATTTAAGAGAAGTTACAGATTACTTAAGAGGAGACTTTGTGCCTCAACAGGAAAGAATTGAAACCTTAATAAATATAG
>JACDNX010000010.1 GCA_017656385.1 Thermodesulfobacterium sp.
ATGGTACTGGGGCGTTACCGCCCTGGGAGAGTAGGTCGGTGCCCGGGATTTTTTTATTTTTTCAGGCTTCTTGTAATTTTCACAAAATTGATTATCATTAACCATCGATCATGAAATCCCTTTTAAAGCTAATAGCAACCCTCTTTTTAGTTTTTACCCTATTTTTGGGAATTCTATTTTTGGTTTTTTTCTTTTATCTTAAAATTACTCTTCCAAGTATATCTCAACTGAAAAACTATAGACCACAACAGACTAATATTGTATTAGATGTCAATGGAGAGGTTATAGGGTATATTGGCAAAAAAAGAAGAATCTTTGTTCCTTTAGAGAAAATTCCTCCTCATGTGGTAAAAGCATTTATTGCGGCTGAAGATGCCAATTTTTATAAACATAAAGGTATAGACTTTCTAAGTGTATTGAGAGCCCTTTATAAAAACATTATTCACGGAAAGATTGTTCAGGGTGGAAGCACTATCACTCAACAGGTAGTAAGAGCGCTTTTACTTACTCCAGAAAGAACTATTCAAAGAAAAATAAAAGAAATCATTCTTGCTTGGCAAATAGAAAAGCATCTTACTAAAAATGAAATACTGACTATTTATTTAAATCATATCTATTTAGGAGAAGGAGCGTATGGAGTAGAGGCAGCAGCTTTAACCTATTTTAACAAGCATGTTTGGGAACTTGATTTAAATGAGGCTGCAACTATTGCTGGTCTCCCTCCTGCACCATCAAGATACAGTCCTTTAAGAAACCCCAAACTTGCTATAGCTCGCAGAAATTATGTGTTAAGAAGAATGGCTGAGGTTGGATATATTTCCTGGGACACTGCTAAGTATGTTTCCACTCAACCTCTTGTATTAAATCCTAAAAATGTAAATATTCCTCTTTATGCAGCTTATTTTATAGATGCTGTTAAAGAAGAATTATCTCAAATACTCCCTCCTAAGGTAGTTGAACAGGGTGGACTGAAAATTCAAACCACCTTAGATTTGGAATGGATAAAAAGAGCTTATGAAAACTCTATTAGAACTTTAAACAAACTATTTTCCTCCCATAAAGAGGTTCCTGAATTTGCTGTAGTGTGTTTGAATAATGAAGATGGAGGAGTAAGGATTTTAATCGGAGGGAAAGATTATAGAGAATCATCATATAATAGAGCTATTTTTGCTAAAAGGCAACCAGGATCAGCTTTTAAACCATTTATATGGGCTACTGCTATAGATGGTGGAATTCTTCTCCCAGATTCTATAATTCCAGATGAGCCTATAACTATACCTGGAGCTGATAATGGTAAAGATTGGAGCCCAAGAAATTATGATAATAAATATATGGGACCAATAAATCTAAAAGATGCTTTAGCTTATTCAAGAAATACTGTATCTGTAAGAATTGCACTTTTAACTGGTCTTAAAAAAATTGAAGAAATGGTAAAAAAATTGGAGTTCCAATTCAATCAGCCTATTAATTACAGTATAGCCCTGGGAACCTATGAAGTTACTTTATTAGAACTAACAAGAGCATATACTATTTTTCCCAATATGGGAGTTCTTATAAAGCCACATTTTATTGAAAAGATATATGACAAAATTTACAATTCATCTAAAATTTTATACCAATACTCCTCAGAGAATAAACCTGTAATTTCAGCCCATACTGCTTATGTGATGAATGGATTTATGCAGGCAGTAGTGCAGTATGGAACAGGGAAATGTGCAAAGGCTTTAGGGGTTCCTGTGGCAGGGAAAACTGGAACTACTCAAGAATATAAAGATGCCTGGTTTGTTGGTTATACACCTCGTTATACCTGTGGAGTTTGGGTAGGATATGATAAAGATAAAACCTTAAGAAGAGGAGAAACAGGAGGAAGAGTTGCTTGTCCTTTATGGTTAAGTGTAATGCAGGGAACAGCTCATGAATATCAAGAATTTCCTATTTACATTCCCTTTGAAGAGTTGTCAAAGAGTTTTTCAAATTTCACTCTATCAAATTAAGAAGTAGCATAACTGTGTAATCCTGATAAAAAGAAGTTTACCCCAAAATAGGTAAACATAACAGAGGCAAAGCCGATAATACTGAGCCATGCAAGTTTTTTACCGCTCCATCCTCGGGTTAAACGGGCATGAATAGTTCCTCCATATATTAACCAAGTAATTAAAGACCATGTTTCTTTGGGGTCCCAGCTCCAGTAGCTTCCCCAAGCTTGATCTGCCCACACAGCACCAGTAATAATTCCTAAGGTGAGCCAGAAGAAACCAAAAAGGATAAGTTTATAAATGAGATTATCTAAGGTTGTTTTAGAGGGAAGATAATTTTTCAAATTTCCTTTATCACTTATTAAGTAAAAGATTCCCAAAGCAAAAGCCACAGCAAAAGCACCATAGCCTAAAAAACAGGTTATTACATGGGCAACAAGCCAGTTGCTTTTTAAAGCAGGAATCAAAGGTCTTATTTCTGAACTTGCTTTTAATGAAGCATAAGCAAGAACAAAACCTGCTATTAAAAAAACAAGACTTCCAAAAAACTTAGTAGGGAGTTTAAACTCCAAAAACAAATAAACTCCAGAGATACACAATCCAAAAAAAACCAAGGATTCATATAAATTGGAAAGAGGAATATATCCAAAACCAGCTTGGTGAGTTTGTATCCATCTTACCAAAAAGGCTAAAATATTTAAAAAAAATCCTGCCCAACCAATGGTTGATCCAAAAAAAGGTGCTTTTTCCCACTTAAATATCCAATAAACTAAGTATATTAACCCTGCACCTAAATAAATAAAAGTTGTTATACCAAAAAGAAGACTATTTTCTGGAAGAAAAGTTTTCTTACTTAAAGAAAGTAAAAGATAAATAAGGATAGTTAGAAATAAACCCAATATAACATTTTTAAATTTCATTCTTTCCTCCTACATTAGTAGAGATTTAACAAGAAGAATATAATATAAAAAGGATAAAAAGCAACTTGCTTAATTTGAGGTTACAGTGTTTGAAAGGTTTAAGAGAGGAAGAAGTTTAAAGCAAATTTCTTCCCATTCCTTTTTACCTTCCTCTACTTCATCCATAAATTTTTCTAACTCCCTTGTGAAATCTTCAGAAACATATTCGCCATAATTGTTTTTTAAATATGTATAGACTTCCTTTCCCAAAGATGTAGGGACCAGACTTCCGTTTTTAAGTTCATAAACATAGTATCTTTGTAGTAAAGTTGATACTATTTCTGCATAAGTTGAGGGTCGTCCAAGCCCTCTTTTTTTCATTTCCTGAATAAGAGTTCCCTGATTGTAAAGAAAGACTTTCGGAACTTTGTTGTATTGAATATTTTCTGGATAGATGGAGTCGTTCATTTTAAAAATTTGAGGCTTTGTCCAGAAAAATTCATATCCAGACTGAATTATATCTAAAATTAAGGATTCTTCCCAGGAATAGGAAGGGAGTCTAAACTCAAAAAGACCTTTTAATACTTTGGTTTTTCTTGTTTGACTTGCCATAAATCTTCTAAAGATAATATCATATAGTTTAAAACTATCTTTTGGATTTTTAAAAGTTAAAAGACCATGGGCAATCCTTAACTTGATTTCTGCAAGATCCCAAGGTTTTGTTGGTCTTATACCCTCATGGGCACCTGGACTTTTCCATTCCCTGGGGTTAAAGAAATCTTCTCCTAAAACTTGAGTGATATAAGGCTTAGCTACTTGATAACGTCCAACTTCTGAAATTCTAGTGGAGTCTGTTCTGTGATAAGTAATAAGTCCGAGTTCAAAAAGCTCCTGTAGGAGTTGCATTGTGTAAGAAGAGGAAAATCTAAAAAAATGAAAAGCATCCTCTAAAATAGTATCTGTAGTATAAGGAGGTGGAGGAGAAAGTTCATCTTCAAATCTTTCTTTTTCTGTTATTTTTAATTTTTTTGGAAGTTCTTCAAGTATTTTTTTAGCAAGACTTTCTTCGTTAATTTCAATACTAAATTTATGTCCATTCAAACTAAACGAAATCTTATACTTATATTGTTTAGCAAGTTCTGCCCTTTCTATAATCCAACCTAAAACAGGGGTTTGAACTCTACCGGCAGATAAACGGGATTTTTTGAAAATTTTCCACAGCTGTTGAGATAGAGAAAAACCTACCCATCTATCTGCAACTCTTCGTGCCAGCTGAGCTTTTACTCTTGTTATGTTTATTTCCTGAGGATTTTCTAAAGCTTTTCTTAAGGCTCTTTCTGTAACTTCGTGAAATTCAAGCCTTTTTATGTTAGTTTGAAAGGGTTTTAAACTGGAATAAAGATCATAAGCAATTTTTTCTCCCTCTGCATCAGGATCAGAAGCTATAAAAGTCTGATCTGCGCAAAAAGAAAGAGTTCTTAAAACTTCTATAATTTCTCCTTTGTCAAAAATTTCGTTCCTATTTTTTATTTCTTCATCATCTACAAATTGCTCTTTGTTTTTTTTGTCAATTTTGATAGTATTAAAAACTGGATAAAAATGGCTGTTTTCTTGAAGAACTCCAAAGATTCCTTTTTTTCTTGAAAGATCAAATACATGTCCCAAGGAAGCGCATACAGATAAAAGAGTATTTTCCATAGGTATTTCATAAACCCAAACATTTTTAATCCTTCTAACAGAAGGTTTACCAAAAAAGTTGGCAATTGTTTTGGCTTTGTGAGGAGATTCAACAATTAAAAGGTAATTTTTAAAATCTATTTTTTCTTTACTTAATTTTTGACGTTCATTTTTTACTTCTCTATTCAGATTTAAAGCATCTTTTAAGTCTATTTCTTTAAATTCAGCTTCATCTCCTAAATAAAAGCGCAATCTCTTTTTTAGGCTGTTTAGAGCTTTAAAATTGTCAACCAGAATGATAGAAAGCCCGGGAAGGAGTCCACGAGTTGTTAGTCTTGAAACTCTTCCAGAGGCTTGCAGATAAGAAGAAGCATTTCCCACTATAACATAATAATTACCCGCTTCATCAACTTCTAAAAAAACCTCTTCACTTTTTTTAAGCTTTTCCAAAAAATCTGGGTCATTAAGCTTAGATTCCAAAAATTCTTTTATAGAAAGAATTTTTTTATAGAGACCTTCATATTGCACAATTTTTTCTTCTTTTAATGTTAAATACTTGCGAAGATAATTAAGATGAGAAATTGCAGTTATTCTTTCTTCCTCTTCCAAAAGAGGTATAAGAGAAATAAGGATACTATATAAAAATTGAGGGGAAAGGGAAAGCGAAAATCCCTCTTTACCTTTTGAAAGTGGAAAAATGTGTTTTGGAACACCCAAAAATATGGCATATCTCAGAACCTCAGGAATATCTATTCCTCTTACTAAGGGATTCCCAATGTGACAAAGTCCTATAGCTACATCTACTTCCTTATTTTTTAAAGCATAAAGAAGCTTTTCTTCATTTGCCTCTAAATAGGAAATAACTTTAAAACCTTTATCTCTCAAGTAATCCGTAGCAATTTCTACATAAGATTTTCCAAAAGCCTCTTCAATAAAGAGAAGTCCCCCTTCTTTTAAATTTCCTATAAGTATTTCTGTTACCTCAAGAAGTTTGTAAAATACTTCTTTTTTAGTTTTTTTATCGTTTAGATTAATAGGAATATAAGTATCTATAACCTTTCTAAGAGTTGAAACAAAACGCGTTATTTCAAAACCAAGTAAATTTTGGAATAAAAGCACCCTGTTTGTTTTTGGTTTTAAGGTTGCTGAGGAAATAATAAGTTGTTTTATTCTTTTTTTGTGTTTCTCTTTTATTCGCAGAAGATTTTCATAATCTTTTTCTTCTTTGTTTCTTTTTAAAGCAAGCTCTATTTCTTTTTTTGAGAAACCGAGAAGTAAAAATAAGTTATCTACATTTTTGCTGTTTTTCAAAAAGGAATCAACATCGTCAACAAATATAAGAGAAAAATCAATATTTTTTAGCAATTCAAAATTTCTGTGCAGAAAAGCAGATGTGCAGATAAAGATATCAAATTTACCCTTTTCTAACAATTCTTTTTCTTTATTAGAACCCTTGTAAGCTAAAATCAATTTATTTTTAAAAGAAGCTTTTTTACCCTTTGCTAAATAATTATTAAGTTTTTCTTCTACCTGCTTTACCAAAACTTTAGTTGGAACAATAATTAAAGCTTTTTTAGAAGTAAGAAGACAACTTATTAAACCAAAAGTTGTTTTTCCTGTTCCAGTGGGAGCGACAATGGCAAAAGACTCACCTAAAAAAAATCTTTTTGCCCAGCTTATTTGCAAAGATGAAGGATGTATATTTAAAATATTCTTGAAAACTTTATTAAAAATTTCAACCTTTTTTTCTACCTCACAAAAGGTTTTCAAATCCTTTAAGGAATTTTTTGAAGATAGAATTTCACAAATATCTGAAATTCCAGAAAGGGAAAATGTATTTTTTTCTGGTAAACAATTTTCACATGGTAAGCCTTTAGCTAATCTTTCATCAGATATCTTACCGTGACAATTAGGACAGCCTTTAGCTACATAAAATAGCATATATTTCTAAAAACTCCTTTGATACTAATTTTTAAATTAAAAAATAAACCATAAAAAGAAAAATAAAAAAAGCAAGCCCTGTTTTTAAAAATTTTTCTTGACAAAGAGAGCTATCTTTTTAAATTAAAATTTGGAGATGATTAAAAAAGACATTTATACCAAACTTAAAATCCTTTCTCAGGCTGCAGAATTTGATAATGTCTGCACCGGAAGTGGGAAAAGAATAAAAATAAATACTTATAATTTTACCAGAGGATTGGGTGGCATCCATTATGTTTGGCTCTCTAATGGTAAATGTCTTCCTCTCTTAAAAGTTCTTTATACTAATTTTTGTATTAATAATTGTAAGTATTGTTACCATAGAAGGAAAAATGACATAAGAAGAACATCCTTTACTCCGAAAGAATTAGCTGAACTTACCACAGATTTGTATAGAAAAGGCTATATAAAGGGGCTGTTCTTAAGCTCTGGTATTTATCCTTCTTCTGATGATACAATGGAGCAAATGATAAAAACTGTTGAAATTTTAAGAAGAGAATACGGATTTAAGGCTTACATACATTTAAAGATACTTCCTGGAACATCAGAAGAGCTTATAAAAAAAGCTATTTTACTTGCAAACAGAGTTAGTTGTAATATTGAGTTGCCTACTCAAGAGAGTTTGAAAAGGTTGGCTCCAGATAAAGAACAAAAAAGTCTTGTTGTAACTTTAGCTAAAATAAAATCTTTGAAAGAGGAACTTGAAAAAGAAAGTTCAACTTCCACACAGCTTATTATAGGGGCAACTCCTGATACAGATAAAACAATCCTAAAGCTTTCTCAAAATTTATATAAAAAGGACTTGGTAAAGAGGGTTTATTATTCCGCTTATATTCCTGTAAACAGAGATAAAGATTTACCTTCAGAAAAACCTCCTTATTTAAGAGAATACAGGCTTTATCAGGCAGACTGGCTTTTAAGATTTTATGGATTTAGCTTGGAGGAACTTTTTGATAAGGAAGAAAACCTTGATATCAAGATTGATCCTAAGCTAAGATGGGCCCTTTCTCATCCAGAGTTTTTCCCTGTAGAAATTACTAAAGCAGATTACTGGGAACTGATAAGAGTTCCTGGAATAGGCCCTACTTCAGCTAAAAGGCTTATAGAAATAAGGAAAAAAGAGGTTATAGGAGAAGAAGCACTTAAGAGACTAAGAATTTCCTTGAAAAAGGTGACTCCCTTTATAACCATTAGGGGGAAAACTTTATTTAAGGGTTTTAGAAAAATTTTTATAGAAAAGAAAACACCTTTTAAAAGATATCAGACTTTGCTTTTTTAAGTTAACGTGTTAAGAAATAGAGAAATTTATGTAAAAATAAGACATTAGGCAAAAAATGATTTTTAAAGTCTCTATTTGCCCTCATGAACTTCCCAAAAAAGCTCTCTGGGAAAAATTTTTCAAAAATTTAAGTAAGGTTTTAGGAACTGAGCTTTTTTTTGAAGAAGTCCCAGACTTTCAAAAAGAGCTTGAAGAGATAGAAAAAAAAGAAATTGTCCTTTATTACGCTTCTCCTTCTGCAACTTATTTATTTTATAAAGAAGGTTATCATCCTATAGCAAGATTTAGCAATCAAATTGATAAGTTTTTGATAATAGGAAGAGATAATGTGGAGGATATTTTAAAAAAAGATTTTATAAGAGTTGTTACTATAAATGAGAGCTTTTATGTATTACCTCTGTCTCAGGTTTATTATAAACTGAATCTTGATTTTTTCAGAATTCAGATGATATTAACAGAAACTCATGAAGAAATCTTTGGTAAGATAATTAAGAAAGAGTGCGATCTTGGTATAGTTGACCAAGAGTATTTAGATTTCTATCCAGAACTTAAGAAAAAAGTAAAGATATTTGAAGAATTTACCTTAGAAACAAGTCATTATTTTGTGCTTCATCCCGAAGCTCTTTCTCAGGAAAAAGTTTTAGAGGCTTTAAAGAAGGTGGATCCTGAGATTATAAAAGCTCTTGGATATGAAGGAATAGAAGTTTTTGAAAGAGAAACTATAGAAAAACTTAAAAACATTTTTTCATGAGTGAATTTAACTTTGAAATCCTTAAGACAATGGGGTTACAGGAAATATTACTTAAAAATCCTTTTGTAGGAATTCTTATTTATAGGGAAAAATACATTTATGCCAATCCTTTTATATGTAAACTTCTTGAATATACTCAAGAAGAACTTTCTCAGTTAAAGCCAGAGGATATTGTTTATTTTGAAGAGGACAAAAAGAGAGTGAGAGAGATTGCAAAAAGAAGACTTAAGGGAGAACAATTTTTAATGACATGGGAGGATATGGTTTTAAGGACTAAAAGAGGTAAAAAGGTTTATGCGCTTGTTTCTTCGAGCACAATTTTCTATAAAGGAAAGCCGTGTGGTTTGCTGATGGGAATTGATATTACTAAGAGAGTAAGAATAGAAAAACTTTTTAAGATGTTGAGAGAGATTAATCAGAAATTAGTTGAAGCCGAATCAGAAAAAGAATTTTTTAATAAAATAGGTAAAATTTTAACAGATATTTATGGAATGAAACTTGTTTGGATTGGAGTTCCTGACTACGAGACAAGATTTATAAAACCTGTTTATTCATTTGGAGTTGCAATAGATTCTTTAAAAGAAATAAAAGTTTCTATGGAAGAAAGTGTTCCTGAAGGAAAAGGACCTGTAGGAAAAGCATTTAGAGAAAATAAAATACAAATTATTGCTGATACTGAAACAGACCCAAGATTTTTTCCTTGGAGAAAGTCAGCTTTAAAATTGGGTTTGAGATCAGTAGCTGCAATACCTATAAAAATAGAAGACGAGATAGAGTATGTTTTAGCCCTTTATGCCGATGAGCCTTTCTTTTTTGAGGAAGAAAACAGAGAAATTTTAGAGGAATTAAAAAGAGATTTGGAATTTGGAATTAAGAAATTGGAACTTTTTAGAAGAGAGAAGATATTTGCAGAAACCTTAAGAAATCTTGAAGAAGTGGTAATTAGCTTAAATCGGGAAGGAATTATTATGTTTGTAAATGAAAAAGGAGGTAGGGTCTTAGGTTTTTCTCAAGATAAACTTATAGGAAAGCCTATTGAAATTTTAGGATTTAAATTTAAAGGAGAAAATCTTGCAAATCTCTTTAAAGCAGGATTAGATAAACCTTTAAGAATTCCAGTAAGTATTGAAACCTCTAAGGGAACTCTGTGGTTTGATATGAAGATTCACATCATTAGACTGGGTGAAGAAATTTTCAGATATATTTTGATAGCTGAAGATGTATCAAAGATTTTAGAGTTTGAAGATATGCTTGATAAAGCAAGATTTATAGATCCTTTAACAAAACTTTTAAACTACGAAGGATTTCGTAAAAAGGTAGAAAATATTTTTCCCTTTATTTCTGAAGAAGGAGCTTTGATTATAGTTGATCTTTGCGATTTTACTTACATAAATACCATGTTTGGACACGAGGGAGGGAATTTTTGTTTAGAAGAAATAGCAAGAAGACTTGAGCCTCTTAAAAAGAAAGGCTTAGTTAGCAGAGTCTTTTCTGATACTTTTGTTGTTTTCTTTTACCATTTGAAAGATAAAATGCAAATTTTTGAGATTTTAAAAATTTTAAAAGATTTGATTTCAGAACCTATGAAACTGAAAAACAAAACTGTAAAAATTGATTTTAATGCAGGAGTTGCCATTTTTCCACAAGACGGAAAGAGTTTTGAAGAGCTCTGGAAAAATGCCAATTTAGCTCTTAACGAAGCAAAAAGAAAAGGAAAAGGGATTGTGGAGTTTTATTCATCTTTAATAAGTGAAAAGATAAATATTTATTTCAAAAGTGAGTCCCTTGTAAAAAGAGCCTTTGAAGAAGAGCTTTTTGTTTTTTATTATCAACCCTACTTTGATGTAAATACACTAAAAATAGCGGGGCTTGAGGCTTTAGTGAGAATAAAAGAGAAGGACGGAACACTTCATTTGCCCTCAGAATTTTTAGAATATTTGGAAAATAGTTCCTATTTGAGAGATTTTGAAGAATGGGGAATAAAAACTCTTGAAGAAAAAATTTTAAAATGGAAAATTCCTATTTCTTTTAATATTTCTGGTAAATCTTCTGTTGGTTTAGATTCCGTTAAAAGACTAATAAAGAGGTTTAGGTCTAAGAAGTTTTTTTCAAACCTGATAATAGAAATTACTGAAAGAGTTATTGTTCAAAATGTAGAGGAAATAAAAGAACTGGTAAAATTTTTCAAAAGTCAAGGAATAAAAGTTGCTCTTGATGACTTTGGAATAGGATATTCTTCCTTGAATTATCTAAAGGAGATTCCTTTTGATATTCTTAAAATTGATAGAATTTTCATTAAAGAAATGTTAAAGAGCAGAAAAGAGACAGCTCTTGTAAAAAATATAATTGATATTGGGCACTCTTTTGGTATGAAAGTCTTGGCAGAGGGGGTAGAGACCAAAGAACAGCTTCAATACTTGGATATTATGGGTTGTGATTATGTGCAAGGATTTTATTTGGCAAAGCCCATGCCAGAAGAGGAAATAGAAAAATTGCTAACTATAAAATGAAATATTTTGATAAAATTGCAAAGGTTTATGATAGCTGGTATACAACTAAGACAGGAAGTTATGTAGACAAAACAGAAAAAGAACTTGTCCTATCCTTATTAAAAATTGAAAAGGGGTTTTCTTTAGATCTTGGTTGTGGAACAGGAAATTATACCTTAGAGCTTCATAAAAAGGGTTTTGAAGTGATCGGTCTTGATTCAAGTAAAGAAATGTTAAAGGTTGCCAGAAAAAAAGTTCCAAAACTTCTTTTTATAAATGGTAACGCCTATTTTTTACCATTTAAAGATCAAGTTTTTAGTCTGGTTGTAAGTATTACTATGTTTGAGTTTATAAAAGAACCCACAAAAGTTATGAAAGAAATATACAGAGTTTTAAAGCCCGGAGGAGAAGTATTAATTGGCACAATGAATGGAAGAAGTTTGTGGTTTTTGTTTAAGAGGATTAAAAGTCTTTTTGTAGAGACAGCTTATAGGTATGCAAGATTTTATACTCCAAAGGAACTGAAAAATCTTTGTCAAAAAGCAGGGTTTAAAAATATAGAAACAAGAGGCATTATTTTTTTTCCTTCCTTTTTCCCGTTCACTCAGTTAGCATTTAAATTAGACAGAAAGTTAAACAGGATATTTAAAAATTTTGGGGCTTTTGTAGTGGTGAGAGCAGAAAAATGATTTATAATTTTAAAGATGAAAGACATTATTTACTTAGATTACAATGCAACTACCCCCTCTTTACCAGAAGTTATAGAGGAATTTAGACTTTATTCAGCTGAATATTTTGCCAATCCAAGTTCTGCTCATAAGTTTGGAAGATTTGTTAGAGAAAGATTAGAAGAGTTTCGCAAAAAGGTAGCAGAGTTAATCAATGCTGAAACTGAAGAGATAATTTTTACTTCAGGTGGAACAGAGGCAAATCATCTTGCTTTACTTGGGGTAGCAATCTCTAAGGGGAAAGGACACTTACTTGTTAGTGCCTTTGAGCATCCATCAGTTTTAAAACCAGTAGTTAAGCTCTTGGAAATGGGATTTGAGGTAGATTTTGTTCCTGTAAATTCTAAAGGTTATGTGGAGCCAGAAGAGGTAAAAAAGCGTTTAAAGCCAAATACAATATTGGTTTCTATAATGATGGCAAATAACGAAATAGGGACTATTCAACCTGTTAAAGAAATAGCTGAGATTTGCAGAGAAAGAGAAATTTATTTCCATACTGATGCATGTCAGGCAGTGGGTAAAATAGAGGTAGATGTTAAAGAGATTGGATGTGATCTTTTAAGTATGGCAGGGCACAAAATGTATGCTCCAAAAGGAATAGGGGCTCTTTATATCAGAAAAGGTGTAGAAATAGAACCTATATTTTTAGGAGGAGGTCAGGAAAAAGGAATAAGGGCAGGGACTGAATCTACCGGTTTAATAGCAGCTCTTGCTAAGGCTTCGGAAATAGCTAAAAGAGATGTAACTTCAGAAGAAGAAAGATTAATTTTTTTAAGGGAGAAACTTTTTCAGGGACTTAAGAAAATTTATCCTAAGCTATATCGGTTTGGTATTCCAGAAAAAACTCTGCCTAATACTTTGGCAATTTCTTTTATTGGGAAAAGTGGAGCTAAAATACTTTCTGATCTTCCACAAATATGTGCCTCAACTGGTTCAGCGTGTCATGACAGAAAGGGTTCTCAAACCCTCCTTGCCTTAAAGCTCCCTCAAGAAATATCCGAGGGGATGATAAGATTTTCCATAGGAAGATATACAAATCTTGAGGATATAGAAAAAACCTTACAAATCTTTTCGGAATACTTTAAAGATAATGTTTAAATATATTGGCAAACTTTTTTTGATTAAACCTGAAAATTTAGAAGAAAAAGTAACTCTTTATAAGGAACTAAATTTTTCAAACTTTATCTTTTTTAAAGAGCATTCCGAAGAAGACTTTAATTATTACATTTCCTCTCTTAAAGGAAAAATTAAATTAAGATTTTTAGCAGTTGATCAGGAAGGTGGAAGGGTTTGTAGAATTGAGGGAGAATATGCTTCTCCTTTGGAGATTGCAAAAAAGTATTTAAAAGAAGGAGAAAAAATAGTTAGGACATGGGCAGAAAGTATAGCTCATTCTGTAAAAAGAAAAGGTCTCAATCTTAATCTTGCTCCCTGTGTTGATCTTGCTGATGAGACTTCCGAAGAATTTTTAAAAGAAAGAACCTTTGGGAAAGATCCAAAACTGGTAAAAGAACTTGCCTATATTTTTATAACAGAGCACAAAAAAGAAGGAGTTTTTACCTGCCTTAAACACTTTCCAGGACTGAAAGATGTTAAAACTGATCCCCATAAAGAACTTCCCTTTAAAGAAACTTTGGATGAAGAAAGTCTTTATCCTTATAAATACCTTTTTGAAGAAGAAAAAATAGATTTTATTATGACCACTCACCTTTGTATAAATGGAATTGATCCCAAACCAGCAACTTTTTCTTCTAAAATTATAAACATCTTAAGAAAGAATTTAAATTATAAAGGAGCCATATTGACCGATGACTTGAATATGGGTGCGTTAAAAGATTGGGAGCTTCAGGAAAGAATAATTTTAAGTCTTGCAAGTGGACACAATCTTTTAATTTATTGTGGCAGTTTTGATAACCTGACTCGGGCTTTAGAGGACATAAAAAACGAAATAGAAAAAAGCTTAGTTTTAAGGGAAAGGATTAAAGAAAGTTTATTTATTTTTGATAAAATTGAGGGCTAAAGAAGATGAAAAAAGAGATTCCTTACGAAGAAATAGTATTTTTGATTAAAGAGGGTTATATTAAAGCCTGCAAAAATCTTTCTCAGGAAGTAAAAGGAGCCTTTAAAAAAGCTTTAGAGAAAGAAGAAAATCTTTTAGCTAAAGTAGTTTTAGAGATCCTTCTTGAAAATGCTGAAATAGCCGAAAAAGAAAACTTGCCTCTTTGTCAGGATACAGGGATTCCTGTGGTATGGGTTAAGATAGGAGAAAGTATAAGAGTTAATAACTTAGAAAAGGCTATTAATGAAGGATTGTATCTTGCTTATAAAGAAGGTTTTTTAAGAGCATCAGTTTGTGATCCTCTTACCAGAAAAAATACGAATACCAATACCCCAGCTATTATCCATTATGAGATAGTTGCTGAAGATGTTTTTGAAATTTATCTTATGCCTAAGGGATGTGGAAGTGAAAATATGAGTGCACTTTGTATGCTTTCTCCTTCAAAGGGGATAGAAGGGATTAAAGAATTTGTAATAGAAATAGTTAAAAAAGCTGGTCCTAATCCATGTCCTCCTATTATTCTGGGAGTTGGGATAGGAGGTAATTTTGAAAAGTCAGCTTTAATTTCCAAAAAGGCACTTTTTAGACCACTGGGCAAAAAGCATCCAAATCCTGAAATAGCAAGACTCGAAGAAGAACTTTTAAAAGAAATAAATAATTTAGGAATAGGACCCCTTGGATTTGGTGGAGAGACAACATGCTTGGGAGTTCACATTGAAACCTGTCCCTGCCACATAGCAAGTTTGCCAGTTGCTGTGAATATTCAGTGCCATTCTGCAAGAATAGTCAGAATAAAAATTTTATAGGAAAGCTTATGAAAAAAATTAAAAAATTTTTATTCCTTTTTGGGCTGGGATTTTTGATTTTATCCTGTGGTAAAAAAACAGAGCCATTTCCTATAGAAGAAAGTATTCCTAAGGGACTTTCTTTTGAAATTAAATTAAATACTCAGGGAGCAGAAATTTTAGTTTATCTTCCAATAAAAACTCAGGGAGGTTATTCTTTAAATAAAATTAAAAAGTTGATTATTGAAAAAACCGAGGTCCCTTTGGATATTCCTAAGGCTAAAAAAAAGAGAAAAGTTATAAAGATTTCTCCCAAGCTTCACTCAGCAGGTAATCTGTTTATTTATAATGATTACAATCTCAAGCATCGTCACCAATACACTTACAGAGTAAAAGTTGTTAAGGACTTTCTGGTAGAAACACCCTTTACAGAGCCTATTACTATTTTTTGGCACAACCCCCCAGGTCTTCCTCAGTCATTTCAACTCAGACTTTTTGGGAAAGATGCCGTGTTAATTACATGGAAAAAACCAAAAAAAGATATCTATGGGCTTTTTTTGGAAGGAGAAGTCTTTTATGAAATAGAAAAGAGATCTGAAGAAAAGCCCAACTTTATAAAGGTAAGGGGAAAAGAGGAATACTTTGATGAGTTAAAGCCTGGGGAAAAAGTATGTTATAGTATAAGAGCTATTTTAAATTTTAGAGGAACTTTAATTCCTGGACCTAAGACACCTTATAAATGTGTAAAGTAGTTTCTCCATAGCTTCTCTTTTTTATAACTTCAAAATTGCCCATTTTTTCAGGAAGTTCTATTCCTGTTCTCTCTTCCACAATAATTGTGGCATTTTCTTGTAACAAATCTTTTGAAAGATTTTGAAATGTTTTTAAAGCTAATCCTTTTTCATAGGGAGGAGTGATGAATACGAGATCAAAAAAGTTTTGAAAACTTTTCAAAAGAATTTTTAATCCTTTGGGCAGATTTAATTTAAAAACTTTCGCTTTATTGAGGAGATCAAATTTTCCAAGATTTTTTTTGATAAGAGATATGCTTACAGGACTGTTATCTACAAAAACTGCAAAAATTGCCCCCCTTGATAAAGCCTCTATACCAAGTGCTCCTGTTCCTGCAAAGAGATCTAAGACCTTTGAATTAGAAAGGTCTTGTCCCAACATATCAAAAAGGGCTTTTCTTATCCTTGTTCTTAGAGGACGGATAAGATTTAGGTCCTTAGGTGGAGAATAAAGTTTTCTACCTTTTAAAAAGCCTCCGGTGATTTGCAAAGCCTATTTTCCTTATTTTGAAAGAATTTCAATCCAGGTATTGGGAATAGAAAAATAGTATGGATTAAGTCCAGGATGATAGTATTTCCCTCTAAAAATTTGTTTGGGGTTAAACCAATCTTTTTCTTCTTTAGTTGCTAAAAAGAAAGCTATTTCTTCTCCGTAAGAGGGAACAAAAGCTCTCACTATTTTAACTACGGGAAAAACAGAAGATATAAGAGGATAGGCAGATTTTATAATATGAGGAAAATAAACAGGAAGACTCGCCTGCTGAATAAAAATACCTTTTGGATTTAAGACTCTATAAGCTTCTTTATAAAATTCTTTTGTATATAAAGACTTAGCAGGTCCTACAGGGTCAGTGCAGTCTACAATTAGGAGATCAAATTTTTCTTCAGGGCACTCTTTAAGTCCTTCAAGTCCATCTTTGTTTATAAAAGAAACTCGAGGATCTTTATAATCACCTGAGAGCTTGAAAAAATACTTTTGACAAACCTCAAAAACAAGTGTGTCTACTTCAAACTGGATAATTTTTTTTATAGAAGGAATTTTTTGCAGTTCCCTTAAAACTCCACCATCACCACCACCTACAATGACCACATTTTCTGGAAGGTTTTCAAGCAGACTGGCAGGAAGATAAGTTATGGTCTCATGATAAATAAATTCATCCTTCTCAGTAAACTGTACAATTCCATCTAAAACAAAAAAATATCCCCATACAGAATTTTTAAAAACCTGGATTTTCTGTAAATTCTTCTCTTCAAAGACTAATTCAACTTTGTAAGCGTGTCCAAAATCTTGATAAATCTTTTCTTTCCACCAAAATTGTCCAGTCAAGTTTCACCCCAATCTTCAGAGATTCCCCTTGATATTTCAGCTACATATACATTTTGAGGTTTAAGGTGCTTTTGCAAGTTTTTTAATATTTTATAAGCTTCTTCTTTGGTTTCTGCTATAATGTCAATAGCAGAGTATCCATTTTCAGGCCAAGTATGAATATAAATATAAGCCCTTCCAGAGCTAATCTGTGCAGAAACTCCAAATGGCTGAAACTGATAGCTTATAGCTCTTGTGTTGCTGTTACCGTTAAAAGGATTAATTGCAGATTTTAAAGCCTTTTCCACAGTTTTAGCTTTAGCAAGAAGTTCAAAAGGGGAATTCCAGAATTCTACAATTAAATGATAACCCCAGATACTTCGTTTAAGTGCACCCTGCTGGGCAGGAGTAATTTCAAATCTTTCTACTTGGCAAAGGGGTTCCACTACTCTCATAGCTCACCTCCCCCCAGGCAAGGTGCCTGGTATTATTGAAATTAAGAAAAATAACCAATAAAAAAATCGGGACGGGCGGATTTGAACCGCCGACCCCCCACACCCCAAGCGGGTGCGCTTCCAAGCTGCGCTACGTCCCGATTTGAAAAGACAAAAAAAGCCTTTTATTTAAAAATTTTAAAAAACTTTTTTTAAATGTCAACCCTATAATTTTTAGCCAATTTTTTTCTTAGTTCCTTTGCAATTTCCACCATATTTTTAAGAGCTGGCACTACTTCTTCCCATCTCCTAGTTTTAAGACCACAGTCCGGATTTATCCATAAAAGTCCTTCGGGAAAAACTTTTAAAGCCCTTTCTATTACTGTTCTTATTTCCTCCTTTGTGGGGATTGTTGGAGAATGAATGTCATAAACTCCAATCCCTATCTGCCGATCCCAACCTTTATAATTTTCAAAAGCCTCAAGTATTTCTCCTTTGCTTCTTGATGCTTCTATAGAAATCACATCAAAATCCATCCGATAAATATATTCTATTATTTCGTTAAATTCAGAATAACACATATGAGTATGAATCTGGGTTTCAGGATTAGCCTTGGAACAAAGTTTAAAAGCTTTTACTGCCCATTCAAAGTAGTTTTCCCAATCCCTCTTTTTTATTGGTGCCCCTTCCCTGAAAGCAGGTTCATCTATCTGTATGATTTTTATGCCTACCCTCTCCAGATCTTTTATTTCTTCTAATAAAGCTATTGCTATTTGATAAGCTATCTCATTTTTAGGTATGTCCTCTCTATAATAGCTCCAGTTTAAAATAGTTACCGGGCCCGTTAACATCCCTTTTACAGGTTTTGATGTAAGACTTTGTGCATATGTTATTTCCTCCAAAGTCATAGGAGAGATTCTATACACATCTCCGTAAATTATTGGAGGTCTATAAACTCTTGTTCCATAAGAAAGAACCCATCCTTGTTTTGTTGTAGCAATACCTTCAAGTTTTTGTGCAAAAAACTCAACCATATCTGTTCTTTCAAACTCTCCGTGAACCAATACATCAAGTCCAATCTCTTCTTGAAGTTTTATAACTTCTTCTATTTTTTTCTTTATAAAAGATTTGTATTCTTTTTCAGATATCTCTCTTTTATTAAATTTTGTTCTCATTTTTCTTACATCTTCAGTCTGCGGGAAGGATCCTATGGTTGTAGTTGGAAATAAGGGAAGATTGAGACGTTTTTGTTGTATTTTAAATCTTTCTTGATAAGAAAGCTCCCTTTTAAAATCTTTTTCAGAAAGATTCAAAATTTTTCTTCGTATTTCATCATTTTTTCCGAATTCCTTTTCAAAAAGTTTCTCATTTTCCTTTACAACTTTTAGAGCTTCGTCTTTACCCTCAAAAGCATCTTTAAGAATCTTTAGTTCTTTAAGTTTTTCTTCGGCAAAAGAAAGTTTTCCCAAAAGTGAGGAAGGTAAGTGCTCTTCACCTTCAAGTGAAATAGGTAGATGATAAAGCGGACAGGAATTGGAAATTATTAATTTCTTACTAACTTGTGAAAGTTTTTCTATTATATTTAATTTTTCTTTTAAATTTGCTTTCCATACCTGTCTTCCATTTATAATTCCAGCTATTAGATATTTATTTTCGGGGAAACCTAATTTTAACAAATTTTCCAGATTTTCTTTATTTGAAGTTAAGTCTAATCCCAGACCATTTACAGGAAGTTCAACAAAATTGTGATAATCAGATACGCTATCGTAATAAGTTAAAATCCATAATTCTCCTAAAATTGCTAAATTTTTATAGATCTCTTTTATTAATTCCCATTTCCAGACATTTAGTTCCATAACAAAAGCTGGTTCTTCTATTAATACCAATTTGGCTCCAGAGTCAAATAGTTTTTGGAATATTTTTTGATATAGTGGAACCAGTTTTTCTAAAAATTTTTCAAACTTTTCTTTTTCTTCTATTTTGCAGCGTCTTAACTTGCCATTTACTTTAATCACAACTTTAGAAAGTTTTAAAAAGGTAAATGGCCCAATAATTTTGGGCAAAGTAGTAAACCCTAAATTTTTATGAAAAATAAAATCATCTAAGGGAAAATTTTTTAAAAGAGAAAAATCATCATTTTCTATTTCAGGCACAAGATAGTGATAATTGGTATTGAACCATTTTGTTAACTCCAGAGCATCTTTCCCTTTTGCCATTTCAAAGTATGTAGAAAGTCCTTTATAAGGTTTAAATCTTTCAGGGATAATTCCTAACATTATTGAGGTGTCAAGCATAAAATCATAAAGTGAGAATTCATTACTGGGAAAAAGATCCACATTTTTGCTATATATTTCAGCTCTTTTTAATTTTAATTTTTCAATTTCTTTAAAAAAATCCTTTTCCTCAATATTTCCTTTCCAGAAGTTTTCAATCAGTTTTTTAAATTCACGATTTTTACCAAGTTTCGGGAAACCAAAGGCCATTGTTTGCATAAACACCACCTCCATCTATAAATTTAAAAATTTTAAAATGAGAAATTTAGTGAAGATAGGAATGGGTTTAAAGGATTAGATAATAAAGAAATTTTTTCATTGTTTCACCCCCTCGGGTTTTTGGGCTGAAGCGGTCTTCCGGCTTCCGGATCATCCTACTTGCCGCGCCTTCCCAGAGGGAAATTTCCCTCCAGTGGCTTGTCGGCTAAGCCTTTGGCTTAGCCCAAGCGGCTTTCGTCCCCGGTCACGGCTGCGGGGCAGCGGGGGATTTTCACCCCTCTTCCACAACTTCAGCCCGTTTAATTAAATACCATAAAGTTAAAGTGCTGTCAACTTAATGAGCTTTGCTAAAAAGCTTAATGACTATGCTACAGAAAAATTCTTATACTGGTTTGTTGAAAAACAAGTTGAGAAGGAAGCATAATCCTCAGGGTTTGTTTTATATAGATAGCGAAATTGCCAAGAGGCCCCTTGATTTGAATTTACTTATGACTCAGATCTGATTTCCAGATTTTTGCTATAACTTTTAACTCTTTCTAAAAATTCCTTACTTAACTCTAAAAAAGCAAGAGAGGCTTTATTGTTTTTTTCATAATCAATAACTGGCATGCCAAAACTTGGAGCTTCGCTGACTCTTACACTTCGGGGAATAAGAGTTTTGAAAGTAATCCAATTAAAACGTTTCTTTACCTCTTCTGCTACTTCATGAGAAAGTCTATTTCTTACATCATACATGGTTAGAACAAGTCCAAAAAGAACCAGATCAGGATTTAAGCTTTTTTTGATGCCTCGTATTGTTTTTATAAGAAGAGACAAACCCTCTAAAGCATAGTATTCGCACTGTAAAGGAATAATTATACCCTCACAGGCAGTAAGAATATTTACTGTAATAAGACTTAAAGAAGGAGGAGAGTCTATAAATATAAAATCAAAAAAATGCATTAAAGGTAAACCAGAAATTGTGCTATTTTCAATCAACTCTTTAAGAAGGTATTCTCTCTTAGGAAAGTCTACCAGTTTAACCTCCAGTCCTACAAGATCAATGGATGAGGGTAACACATAAAGGTTAGAATAGGGATTTTTGATGAATCTTTCGCAGTTTCCTTCTACTAATGCTTGATAGATACTTTCATCTTTGCTTGTCTTTATTCCCAGTCCGCTTCCTGCATTAGCCTGAGGATCAAAATCTATTAAAAGAACTTTGTAATTTTGAAGAGATAATGCTCTTGCCAGATTTATGGCAACGGTTGTTTTCCCTACTCCTCCCTTTTGATTTATAAAAGCGAAAATTTTCATAAATTTGTTTTGAAATGATAGTATAAATTGTTTAAAACGATTATTACAAAGAAAATAATGCTTATAAAGCCATTAGTGGTAAAAAAGGCTTTGTTTATTTTTGAAAGGTCATTTTCTTTAATAAGGCTGTGTTCATAAACTAAAAATAGGGCAATTAAAGTGAGTCCTGTAAAATATATCCAGGTAGTTTTTAAATAAAAATATCCAGTTAAGAGTAAAAAAACAAAAGTTATCAGATGTAAACCTCTTGCAATTCTTAACGCAATTTTTATACCAAATCTAACAGGTATAGATTTTAATCCAACTTTTTTGTCAAATTCTACATCTTGCAAACTGTAAAGAATATCAAATCCTGATACCCAACAAGCCATAGCTATCCCAAGCAAAATAGCAATTAAAGAAATTTTCTCATTTAAAGCCACATCTATAGCTATGGGGATCAAAAAATAGACAAAACCCAGAAAAAAATGAGGAAAATAGGTAAATCTTTTTGCAAAAGGATAAACAAAGAGAGACACTATAACTACAGGACTTAAGAGAAAAGAAAGAAAATTTATTTTATAGCAGGAAAATATAAAAAGAAGAGAACTTATAAGAATAATTACCATGATTTCCCATTCTTTTACTAAACCCTGGGCATGGGGCCAGATGGAGGTTCTTGGATTTTTCTCATCAAAGGGTTTGTCAATTAAGCGGTTAAAAGCCATTCCAAGAGTTCGGGCAAAAACAAGAGCAAGCAAGATATATAATATTTTTTCCCAAGAAGGGAAATTTTCATAAAGAATGAGTAAACTTGCTAAACCAAAAGGTAGAGCAAAAATGGTATGTTCAAGTCTTAAAAGTTCGGAATAAAGTTTAAGCTTTCTCATTATTTTCTCCATTAACCTAAGCAATATTTTGTATTTGTTCCCTTAGCTTTTCTATAAGGTCTTTTATCTTAACCGCTATTAGAGAGATTTCAGAGGATTGGGCTTTGTTAGAAAGAGTATTTATTTCTCTAAACATTTCCTGACAGATAAAGTCGAGTTTTTTGCCACAATACTCTTCTTCCATAACGTTTTTAAAATGAAGAACATGGCTTTTTAATCTGTCAAGTTCTTCTGAAAAATCAAGCTTGTCTAAAAGATAAACTAACTCCTGATAAAACCTGTTTTCATCTATCTTTTTAAGGTCAAACTCTTTTAAAAGCTCTTCAATTTTAGTTTTAAGTTTCTCCTTTTTTTCTTCTATAATTTTTTCCTTTAGTTTTTCAATCTGAGATACTTCATTTGTAAGAACTTTTAAATAGTCTTCTAAGATATTTTTAAGAGAGGATCCCTCTTTAACACGAGAATCTTTAAGTTCTTTTAAGGCATTATTTAAAGCAGGAAATACTTCTTCCCAGAGTTTCTCAAGCTCCTCTTCTTTTTCTTCCAAAACAAGATAGTCTCTAAATTTTAAAAAATCTGAAAAAGTTAAAGGATCTTCAAAACCAAGTTCAAACTTTAAACGAATTAGAGCTTTTTTTAATTTCCTTGCAAGGGATATATCAACAGATATTTCTTTTTCATCAAGTTCAGTTCCTGTATATTTTATCTGAATATCTATTTTCCCTCTTTTGAAGTTTTGTGAAACGAATTTTCTGATTTTTTCTTCTAAAAAAGTGTATCTCTTTGGTATTCTCAGAGAAATATCTAAGTATCTGTGATTTAGGCTTTTGGCGTAAACAGTTATTGTATAGTTTCCAGTCTGGGAAACCCCCTTTCCAAAACCGGTCATGCTTTCCATATAAGACACCTCTTAATTCTTAAGTTTGTCCTTTATAAATGCAAAGATTTTTTCTTTTTCTTTAGGACTGAACCAGTATATGTCAGATTCCTTTTTAAACCAGGTTAACTGTCTTTTTGCATAGCGCCTTGTATCTCTTTGAATAAGTTCTATAGCCTTTTCCAAAGACAATTTTCCCTGCAAATACTTGATAATATACTTATAACCTATAGCTTTAAAGGGTTTCAAATCCGGAGAATAACCTTTTTCTAAAAGAGTTTCAACCTCTTTTATCCACCCTTTTTCAATCATTTTTATTACACGGAGATTGATTTTTTTATAAAGCTCTTTTCTTGGAAGGTTTAGTCCTATTTTAATAATATTATACCTTTTCTTCCCGAAAAAGGGATTTTCTTTGTGAAACTCAGAAAAAGGCTTACCTGAAGCATGTATTACTTCTAAGGCTCTTGTAATTCTTACTTTATCCTTGGGAGAAATTTTTTTTGCATACTCTGGATCAAGTCTTTTAAGCTCTTCGTAAAGTGAAAAAAGGTTTTTTTCTGCTAAATTTCGTATATTTTCTCTTATCTCCTGCGGTATTTCTATAGGAAAAAGCCCATATTCTAAAGCTCTCAGGTAAAGACCTGTTCCCCCAATAAGTATAGGGAGTTTCCCTCTTTTCCAAATCTCTTTGATTAAGCTATCTGCTATTTCAACAAATTTAGCTGCGTTAAATTCTTCATCAAGTTCAAGAAGATCGTATAAATGATGGGGGACCTTTTTTCTTTCTTCTTTATCGGGTTTTGCAGTTCCTATGTTGAGTTCTTTATAAAACTGAATAGAATCAAAATTTATTATTTCTCCATCTAATCTTTCTCCCAAAAATATACCGAGCTCTGATTTTCCCACTCCTGTAGGTCCAACTATAGCAACTATCTTTTCTTTTTCCATTAAACCTCTTTTATCTCCTCCTAAGTTTTTCTTCAATTTCATTCAAAGAGAGTTTGAAATACAGAGGTCTGCCATGGGGACATGTCTGTAGATTATGGGTTAAAAACTTTTCAATCATAAAGTGGATCTCCTCTTTGGAGATAGTATCTCCCTTTTTTCTTGCAAGCAAACAGGCATATCTTCTCAAAACCTCAAGTTTGAGTTCCTCTATATTAGAAAAAGGTTCTTCCAAAATCTTCTCTAATACATCCTTTATGTCTTCTTTAATGATAGAAGGAATTTTCTTTAAAATGACTTCATTGACATTCAGAAGCTCAAGTTCAAATCCCAAGGATTCTAAGGCTTTTTTCTTTTCTTCAAATTCAGACAGAGCAGATTCTGTAATTCTTAGCAATACAGGAATCAGAAGTTCCTGAGAAATGCTTTTTGAAAATTTACTTTTTAAATCCTCAAAAATTATTCTTTCTGAAAGGGCGTGCTGGTCAATAATATAGAGTTCTTCATCTTTTTCTATTAGAATATAAGTATTTAAAAAAGTTCCTAAGTAATTATAAAAACTTTTTTGATAAGAAGGGAAAAGAAAAGGGGACTTATTTCTTAAAGAATCAGAAAAAGGTTTTTCAGTATAATTTAAAGGAAGATCTTCTTTTATCTCACCAGAAAAAGCAGGTTTTTCTCTTTCGTAATAAAAAGTTTTTTTACCAAAAAGTTTTTCCAGAGCTTTGTTTAAAGCAAGGAAAAGCGTCTTCTCATCTTTAAATCTTACTTCCCATTTAGCGGGATGAACATTAATATCTATAAGGTGATAGGGAGCTCTTATAGAGATAACTCCTGCAGGGAAACCAAGATTTCCATAAAAAGGCTTAAAAACATTTAAAATCATTTTGGTTAATTTTTCATCTTTTATCCATCTCTCATTTACTAAGAAATAAAGATACTTTGTATGAGAAAAGGTTTTAGATGTATCTGTAAGAACTAAGTAAATTGAGTAAGGAGGGATATCTGACAAAATCTCATTAAAAAAGTTTTCTTCTAAGCCAGTTATATAACTTAGCAATTCTTTTTTACTTCCTCCTTCCCAAAAGAAAAGAGTTTTTTCTTTATTTTCATCAAGGCTTTTGACCTCGTATTTGATCTCAGGATGAGCAAGTGTTAGTCCTTTTATAATTTCCATTATTCTTAAAGTTTCGGTTCTTGGAGTTTTTAAAAAAGCTTTTCTTGCAGGTAGATTGGAAAAAAGGTCTCTCACTTTTACCAGAGTGCCTTTATTTAACCGTGAGGGTTTAAAGGAGACTTCTTTACCAAAATTTATTTTAATTTCGTAGGCTTCTTTATGGTCAGCGTGTTTACTTGTAATGGTCAATTTTGATACTTGAGAAATACTTGCTAAAGCCTCTCCCCTAAATCCAAAAGTAACAATCCTGAATATATCTGAAAGATTTTTTATTTTACTTGTGGCAAAATGTTTATAGCATAGTTTTAGGTCTTCGGGTTCAATTCCTTCTCCATTATCATAAACGGTTATTTCTTTAATTCCTCCTTCTTTTAATCCTATTTTAATAAAATCTGCTTTGGCATCAAAGGCATTTTCCACCAATTCCTTTACTACAGAAGCAGGTCTTTCTACAACCTCTCCTGCAGCGATTTTCCCTCTTATTTCTTCTGGAAGAATTTGTATTTTTGCCATAAAATTACATATTCAAAAGATTAATAAGGGTTCTACAGGCTTCTGCACATTTTTTTAGACTTTCTTTTTCTTCTGGTAGAAGCTCTATTTCTATAATTTTTTCCACTCCGTTTTTTCCCAAAATTACAGGAACTCCTAAGAATACTCCGCTAATCTCATACTCTCCTTCTAAATAAACAGAACAGGTTAGAACTCTTTTTTCATCTTTTATAATACTTTCTGCCATTTCCACTACAGAAAGTCCAGGGGTGATAAAGGCACTTCCTGATTTTAAATAGGAAACTATTTCTCCTCCTCCAAATTTAGTTCTTTTAACTATTTCTTCTATTTTTTCCTTTGGTAAGAGTTCTGTAACAGGAATTCCTGAAACATTTGCTAATCTTACCAGAGGAAGCATTAAATCCCCGTGAATTCCCATTACAAGAGCCTGAACATCTTTGGGAGATACCTTAAGTGCCTCTGCTATGAAATAGCGATATCTTGCAGAATCAAGAACTCCGGCCATACCTATTACTCTGTTTTTAGGAAAGTTGGTAACTCTGTAAGCTACATAAACCATTGCATCAAGCGGATTGGAAACAACTATAACAATGCTATCCTTTGCATATTCTTTTATTTTCTCTGCACAGGATTTAACGATTTCTTTATTTATGTTTAGGAGATCTTCTCTCGACATACCTGGCTGTCTGGGTTTTCCAGCAGTAATAATCACCACCTTTGAATCTTTTATAGCTGAAAAGTCTTCAGTCCCCCATATTTTTCCAGAATAACCAAAAAGAGGACTGCTTTGCGCTAAATCCAGAGCCTTCCCCTTAGCAAGATCAGGTATAATATCAACCAGCACTATTTCCTCTGCCACATTTTTCACCATAGCCCATTTTGCACAGCTTGTTCCCACAGCTCCTGCACCGATAATGGATAGTTTAGCCATTTTGTTCCTCCTTTCCAAATAATTTTAACCACTCTTTAAAAATCTTTACTTTCTCATTTCCGTATTTTTTTAGCTCTTTAATAATTTCTTCTACAGACTTTTCTTTCACCAGCCCGTCAGGGTGTTTAGAAAAAAACTTGTCTGCAAAGGCAATAATTTTTTCTTCTAAGGTAAGTGGTATCATATCTCTTTTAGGCAAAGGCAAATTTTTTTCAATAATCTCTTTTTTGGTAATACCTACCCCTATATGTCTTTCGCATACAAGAGCATGTTTAGGAAGTCCCTCTTTTTCGAGAATTTCTCGCCCCAGATATCCATGAGCAATATAGGGATATTTGCCCTCTGGATTGAGTTTTGGAATGTAAGTATAAATTACTCCTATATCATGAAGCATGGAAGCCTCATAAATGAAATTACTGTCTACATTAGGAAATTTTTTTGCAATTTCCAGAGCTTTATTAGCAACAGCTTCAGAATGCCTTATCAAAATCTCTAAAAGTTTGGGATTTCTGGAATAATATTTTTCAATAATTTTTAAAGGATCCATTTTAAGTTTTAGAATTTTTCTTCTCTGAGAAAGGATTGATAACAAATTTTAAGTGTTTAAAAAGGGGTTTTAAATCAGGAGGAGTAGCATTTTCAAGCTTTTCTAAAATTTCCAGCGTCCGAGATGAAAGAATTTGGGAATAATAATGATTTGGGACTTCAATAATTAGTGTTCCATTATCAAAAGAAAGGGGGATTGCCTTATCAAAAAATTCTTGAGGGACGATGTTTTTCCAGTTCTTTTTAGCTATTTCAAGTGCGGTGATACTTTTTTTAACCTCTGGAGGTAGTGGCAAATCATTGAGAATATCTTTAAAAGAAAACATTTTTATAATTCTTCAAATACCTCTTCTAAGGCTTTATAAACTTTGTATTGCAATTTTTCTAAAAATTGCTGTGTTTCTGCTTCAAATCTCAGAACAAGAACTGGCTGGGTATTTGATGCTCTCACCAAAGCCCAACCTTCTTTAAATTCAATTCTTGCTCCATCAACATCTATTACATTTAAGCCTTCCTTTTTAAATTTTTCCACAAGCTTTTCAACTACTTTAAACTTTATTTCATCGGGACATTCTTTTCTAATTTCAGGAGTGGAATACATCTTAGGAATATCTTTAAGATACTCAGAAAGAGGTATATTGTTTTGAGATAAGATTTCAGCAAGTCTCAGCGAGGCATATACACCATCGTCAAACCCAAACCATTTGTCTGCAAAAAACATGTGTCCACTCATTTCTCCTGCAAGGATAGCTTTTTCTTCTTTCATTTTATTTTTTATAAGAGAATGCCCTGTTTTCCACATAACAGGAGTTCCACCAAGCTTTGATACGGTTTCATACAATGTACGGGAACACTTAACCTCTCCAATTATTTTTGCCCCGGGACACTTTTTCAGTAAATATTTAGCAAAGATTATGAGAAGCTGATCTCCCCAAATAATATTTCCTTTTTCATCAATAACTCCTATTCTGTCTCCATCGCCATCGTATCCAAACCCTGCATCATAATTTTCTTTTACAACCGTTTCTTTAATCCATTTTAAGTTTTCAGGAACAACAGGATCAGGAAAGTGGTTGGGAAAGTTTCCGTCCACCTCACAAAAAAGACATTTTACTTCGCACCCAAGTTTTTTGAAAATTTCAGGAGCAGTTAAACTGCAAACCCCGTTTCCGGGGTCTATAACCACTTTTAAAGGCCTTTTAATTTCTACATTTTTACAAACATAATCTATATATTTGCTTAGAATTTCTCTTTCTTCAACTTTTCCTTTACCTTTCTCAAAGTCCTGTTTCTCTATAATTTTTCTTAACTCCTGAATTTGGTTTCCAAAGAGGGTATCTTTTCCTATACAGATTTTTAAACCGTTAAATTCAGGAGGATTGTGAGAACCTGTTACTTGAATACCTCCATCAGAATCTTCAAAAGTAAAGAGAGAAAAATACATTACAGGGGTTGGGCACATACCTATATTTATTACATCAACCCCTGTTGAAAGAATTCCTTCAATAAGTGCAGACTGTAAAGTCGGAGAAGAGTTTCTTCCATCTCTTCCACAACAGACCCTTTTTCCCCCTTTTCTTTTGACAATCGTGCCATAAGCCCTTCCAATTTCTCTTACAACTTCTTCTGTAAAATCTATTCCCACTTTTCCTCTGATATCGTATTCTCTAAAAATATAAGGATTTATTTTCATAATAGCCTCCAGAAAGATTAAACTCTCTTTATTATAAACTAAAAATCTTTTAATAAAAAGGTACTCTTGACTTGGTAAAAAGTTATTATTAAAAATTATTAAATAAAAGCATTTTTAGGAGGTGAAAAGATGATAGGGTTTTTAAAAATAATTTCTTTTTTGATTCCTTTTACTTTGTGCACTTCTCTTTCTTTTGCTAAAAATACTAAGAAAATTCTTATGATTATTGCCCATCAAAATTTTAGAGATGAGGAGTTGCTGATTCCCAAAAAACTTTTTGAAAGTGAGGGATATAATGTGGTTATAGCTTCAACCTCTTTAAAGCCAGCTAAGGGAATGCTTGGAGCAGTTGTTACACCACAAATTTTAATTGATCAAGTTAAGGTAGAAGATTATGATGCCATAGTTTTTGTGGGAGGGGTTGGGGCTCAGGAGTATTTTAATAATTCTGTAGCACATAAAATAGCAAAAGAAGCAGTTTCAAAAGGGAAAATTCTTGCTGCTATTTGTCTTGCTCCCAGAACACTTGCTGAAGCAGGGGTATTAAAAGGTAAAAAAGCAACTGTCTGGGTATCAGAGGGGAAAACCTTAGAGGCAAAAGGAGCATATTATACCGGAAAGCCGGTTGAGGTTGACGGAAACATAGTTACAGGATCTGGTCCCCAGGCTGCAGAAGAATTTGGCAAAACTATATTAAAGCTCTTAAAGTCTCAAAAATAAAGATTTAAGCCTGATTTACCAGCTTTTTTAATTCTAAGTATGTTTCTCTAACCTTATAGACAAAATCTAAGTAAAGAGGGAGTTCGGAAAGAGGTATAGCCTGAGGTCCATCACATAGAGCTTTGTCAGGCTCAGGATGAAATTCTACAAGAATAGCATTTGCACCACTTATTACACCTTGAGCTGTAACATGATAAATATCCCTTATCCCATCAGCTGATTTGATTCTTGTTCCTATAGGATGAGAGGGATCAATACAAACAGGGAGTCTTGTAAGTCTTTTTACTACAGGAACATGAGCAAAATCAGTTAAATTTCTATGAGGATCTCCTAAATGGGTTCTAACACCTCTCAAACAGAAAATAATTTTGGTATTTCCTTCTGAGGCAATATACTCAGCTGCATTCAGACTTTCCTCTAAAGCAAGCCCGTATCCCCTTTTATAAAGAATTGGAAAATCCTGTTGTCTACCAACAGCTTTAAGTAATTCAAAATTTTGAGCATTCCTTGTGCCTATCTGTAAAATTACTCCACAGGGATTTCCGGTAAGGTGAAGGGCTTCTTTTATTTCATCTATGTGATGTGGTGCAAGAACCTCCATTACAATTATCTTAATTTCATATTTTCCAGCAAGATCAAATAACCAGGGAAGACACTCTTTGCCATGTCCCTGGAAATCGTAAGGGGAAGTCCTTGGTTTATAAGCTCCCATACGTGCACAACATACATTATTTTCCTTTAGAACCTTAAATATCTTTTCAGTATTTTCATAGGTATCAACTGCACAAAGACCAGCAAAGATATGAAAAGAATCTTGATTGAATTGAATACCCTTGTATTCAAAACCAAGATCACTTAATATACCATGTTTCCCAATCAATCTATATTTAGCTGTTACTTTTATTGCCTTTTCTACACCTGGTAAACTTTCTATTTCTTCAGGAGATATCATATAATCCTCCCCTATAAGATGAATCTCAAGAAGTTTTCGTGTAACACCTTGGTGTTCCATGACTTTAACCTTCAAGTGGGGAAATCGCTCTAAATAGGTCATTAAAGATTTAAACTCGGGACTTTCTTGAGTAATATGAGGTTCCATGATGATAATCATCGTTTAAACCCTCCTTTTGTAAGATTTATAAAATTCAATAAATCCCAAATTTGATTTTTTGCAAGCCTTTTCTTAATTGGCAAAATTCAAAAATAGGTTAAAATTTTTTTAAATTAAACAGTATATTGAAGGAGGTGAACTTTTGAATCCACGAATAATTTTTTTTGATACCACATTAAGAGATGGAGAACAATCTCCCGGAGTTTCTTTAGATTTAAAGCAAAAAGTAGAGATAGGAAAAGCTCTTGCTGAATTGGGGATAGATGTTATTGAAGGTGGATTTCCTATTACTTCCCCAGGGGATTTTGAGGCAGTAAAAACACTTGCCAAGGAGATTAAAGGAGTAACTATTGCTGCTTTAGCAAGAGCAAATAAAAAGGACATAGAGGTTGCTTGGGAAGCTTTAAAATCTGCTGAATCTCCAAGAATTCATACATTTATTGCTACCTCAGATATTCATTTAAAATATAAACTCAAAAAAAGTAGAAGCGAGGTTTTAGAAATTGCAAGAGAAGCAGTAAAATATGCTCTTTCTTTTTGTCCAGATGTGGAATTTTCAGCTGAAGATGCTACCCGTAGTGATTGGGATTACTTAGCTCAGGTCATTTTAGAGGTAGTTAAGGTGGGAGCCAAAACTATTAATATTCCTGATACAGTAGGATATGTAATCCCTCATGAATATTACAACTTAATTAAATTTTTGGTAGAAAAACTTATTTCTGCAGGTTATGAAGATGATCTTAGAAACGGAAGTTTAAGAATTTCTGTTCATTGTCACAATGATCTCGGTTTAGCTGTTGCTAATTCTCTTTCTGCTATTTTAGCAGGTGCAACTCAGGTTGAGGGCACAATAAATGGAATTGGAGAAAGAGCAGGAAATGCAGCTTTAGAAGAAATTATTATGACTATTAAAACAAGAAATGATTTTTTTGAGAAAAAACTGGGCTATCCTCTTCAACTTAACATAGATACAAAAAAAATTGTTCCTATAAGTCAACTGGTATCAAAATATACAGGAATGATAGTTCAACCCAATAAAGCCATTGTTGGAACCAATGCTTTTGCTCATGAGTCTGGAATTCATCAACATGGAGTGATTTGTGAAAGATCAACTTATGAGATTATTAGCCCTGAAGAAGTAGGATGGACAGGTTCTGCTATTGTTCTCGGAAAACACTCCGGAAGACATGCTATAGGATTTAAATTGAAAAGCAAAGGTTGGCAATTTGATGATGAGGTTTTAAGTAAAGTTTTTGAAAAATTTAAAATAGAAATAAAAGATGTGCTTAAAAAAATTGATGATGAGTATCTGGAAGGTATTCTTATAGATCTTTTCTTGGAAAATCAGTATAGATATAAACTTGTTTCCTCTCAGGTTATAAGTGTTCATAGCGGTTCTTTAAAGCCTATTGCTCAAGTAGAGATAGAAGATAAAAAAGAAGGAAAAAAGGTTTCAGTTGGACTTGGAGTAGGTCCTATTGATGCAGCTTATAAAGCAGTAGCAGAAGCTTTGGGTTATTCTTTTGATAGAACAGATGGAAAAAGATTTTTAAGACTTATAGATTTTCATATAAGTGCTCTTACAGGTGGAACATCAGCAGAGGGAGTCTGTGGTTTGATTATTGAAGACGAAAAGGGATTGAGAACTGCAGGTCTTGGAAAAGATGGAGACATAGTTATTGCAAGTTTAAAAGCTTTACTCAAAGCTTTAAATCGTTTGGAAGCATTTCAAGAAAAAGGAGAAGAACTAAAAAATAGGGTTCTTACCTTTAAAACTTAAAATTTTTTTAATAGATAGATTCTCTGAGTAGCTTTATTTGCCCACTCACTTTCTGGATTTAACAGAATTATAGATCTCCACAATTCCTTTGCTTTTTCTACATTTCCTTTTCTAAAATATATTTCTCCAAGATAATACCTTGCTTCCCCAGAAGTTTTATCTAATTTAAAAGCTTGGAGAAAATAAAACTCAGCTGAATTTAAATCTCCGCTATTGAGATAGATAAGTCCTAAATAAATCAAAGTTTTGGGATACCTGGGATTCTCTTTTAATGCCTCAATAAGAATGGAAATAGCCTTCTTTTTATCACCTAACTGGTAATAAGCCCAACCAAGATTTGTGCGAGCAATAAAGGAATTGAGATAATAGGGATTTTTAAGGGCTTTATTGAAATAGTCAATAGCCTCTCTATATTTACCCTGTAACAATTTTAAAGAGCCCAGGTTGTTATAAGCCTCAGAAAAATTGGGATCTAACTTAAGAGCTTCTTTTAAATTTTCCTCAGCTTTGGAATACTCTTTCTTTCCCATATAAGCAAGTCCAAAAAGATTATAAATTTCTGGATCACACTTGTCGGCTTTTTTAGCATACTCAAGCTCTTTTAAAGCCTCTGTATACCGATTATTTTTTATATAAATCTTAGCAAGTTCTTTATGAGAAGCAGCTTTTTCTAAGTAAAATTCTTTTTCAGCCTTACAGGAGAACAAAAAAGGAAGCAAAATTATAATAAAAATAAGAAACCGTCTCATAGTCTTACCCTTCTATAAATTTTACATATACTTTTCTTGTTCTTGGACCATCGTATTCAGCAAAAAATACTTTCTGCCAGGTTCCAAGAACAAGTCTTCCTTTTTCAACAATTAAAATCAAAGATGGACCTGTAAGACTTGATTTTACATGTCCTGGAGAGTTGCCTTCCATATGTTTATAGCTGAAATTTTCAGGTGCCATCTTATCAAAAATATCTAAAATATCTTCCTTTACCGCAGGATCAGCACCTTCATTTACAATTATTCCTGCAGTGGTATGAGGCACATACACCACACAAATACCATCCTTAGGAGGTAGTAAATTTTCAATTTCTTTGGTAATATCTATTAATTCTACCTTCTTTCTTGATTTTATTGTGATACTTTCCATAAGGTTTTATAATATTAAAGAAACCCTTAAAGTCAAGTTAAAATGAGAAAAATTTGGATAATTCTGTTCCTTTTTATGTTTATTTTGCAATTTTATAGTTTAAAAGCAGAAACTATAATTGTGATAGATAAAGGAAGAAAAATTTTGGAACTTAAGGAAGGGAAAAAAGTTATAGCCTTATATGAAGTAGGGCTCGGTTTAAAAAGTTCTCTTCCTAAGGAGAAGAAAGGAGACTTTTTAACTCCAGAGGGATTATACCAGATAGTTGATATAAGAACTTCAGAGAAGTATAAATATTTTCTTGAACTTAACTATCCCAATCTTAATGATCTTGCTCTTGCTTATTATAAAGGGCTTATAGAAAAAGAAGAATTTATAAAACTTATAAAAGTATTGGAAGAATTTAAAATTATAGAAAACAGTTTGCTGGGAAATAAAATAGGTATTCATGGAGGAGGTGCATTTAAATTAGAGAAAAAAAATGGAAAAGTTTATAAGAATTATCATTGGACTAAAGGTTGTATAGCTCTTAGTAATAAAGATCTTATTAAACTTTTAAAATATGTTAAAATAGATCAAAAAGTTTACATTTTGAATTCTCAGAAGAAGCTTTATGATATATTGAAAAAGTTTGTTTATCCCACAAAGGTAAAGCCTTTGGAAATTTTTGAGGGTGAGTTATATTTAAAATTAGATGATTATACCTATTTAAATTTCCAACTTTCAGAGTATTATCAAGGTCTGAAAAAATTAGTTATAAAAAGATGGCATAGGGGTGCATTGAAGGAGAAGATAGAGAGTGATGAAGCAGGCAATTTCCCAGATGTAGAAAAGGAAAGATATTTTAAAGAGCTTATTATAAAAAATTTAGGGAATCTTTTTAAACCTTACAAACATCTTGAGATATAAAAAATGGAAGTTATAAAAAAAATTTCTAAAATGAAGGAAATTAGCAAAAACTGGAGAAGAGAGGGATTAAAAATTGCTTTTGTTCCAACTATGGGATTTTTGCATGAGGCACACTTGTCCTTGGTAAGGAAAGCAAAAGAACTCGGAGATAAAACTGTAGTGAGTATATTTGTTAATCCTTTACAATTTGGTCCTAAGGAAGACTATAAGGAATATCCAAGAGACACAAAAAGGGACTTAGAGCTTCTTAAAAATGAAGGGGTTGACGCAGTTTTTATCCCTGAACCTGAAGAGATGTATCCTCCTGATTTTCAAACTTATGTTGAAGTTACCAGGTTGACTACTGGACTTTGTGGAGCTTTTAGACCAGGACACTTTAAAGGAGTAACTACGGTTGTTTTAAAACTTTTCAACATTATTAATCCTGATATAGCAGTTTTTGGAGAAAAAGATTATCAACAACTTCAGGTAATAAGACAGATGGTAAAGGATTTAAATATGGATACAGAAATTGTAGCCCATCCTACAGTAAGAGAAGAAGATGGGCTTGCCATGAGCTCAAGAAATATATATTTGTCTTCAGATGAAAGAAAATCTGCAACCTCTCTCTACAAAGCTCTACTTTTAGCTAAAAAGCTTATAAGTGAAGGAGAAAAGGATCCCCAGAAAATAAAAAAAGAAATGGAAAAATTTATACACAGCTTCCCCTTTACCAGAGTTCAATACATTGAATTTATTGATCCTGTAAATCTTGAACCAGTTAAGGAGATTAATAAACCTGTTCTCTGTGCATTAGCAGTATTTGTAGGAAAAGCAAGATTAATAGACAATATGCTTATAAACTGAGGAAAGAAAATATGTTTATAAAAGTCTTAAAGAGTAAAATTCATTTGGCAATAATTACAGACAAAAATCTCTTTTATGAGGGCAGTTTAACACTTGATAAAAAAATAATGGAAAAAGCAAATTTAAAACCTTTTGAAGCTGTATGGGTTTACAATTTAAATAATGGAAAAAGATTTGAGACCTATATAATAGAAGGTGGAGAAGGAGAAGTTATACTTAATGGTGCTGCAGCAAGACTGGGTGAAATAGGAGATAAAGTAATTATTGTTTCTTATGCATGGGTTTCAGAAGAAGAACTTAAAAAGTTTAAAACCACTTTGGTATATCTTACAGATCAGAACGAAATTAAAGAGACAAAGCTGAGGCAAGTCATTCTTAATGATTAAAGTATATCCTGTAAGTCTTGGTTGTCCTAAAAATAAAGCAGATTTTGAAAAACTTCTCTATGTGCTTTCCCAGAAAAAATATCAAATAGTCCTTCTTCCAGAAGAAGCAGATATCCTCTGGGTGAACACCTGTGCTTTTATAAGACCAGCTGTTGAGGAAGCTATAGAACACATTTTGGAACTGGGAGAACAAAAAAGAGATGGTCAAAAATTAATTGTTTCAGGATGCCTAACTTCAAGATATGGTAAAGAAACTTTAAAAGAACTTTTACCAGAGGTGGATGAATTCTTAGGAATAGAACCTTTTAAAAATTTTGTTAAAAAAGAACCTCTGGAAAGAATACTTACAGAAAGCCCATTTTATGCTTATTTAAAAATCTCAGATGGTTGTAACTATAGGTGTTCCTACTGCACTATTCCTAAGATTAGAGGTTCTTTAAGAAGTAGAGCAGAAGAAGAACTTTTAAAAGAAGCAGAAAATCTTTTAAGAAAAGGAGTAAAAGAGATCATTTTGGTGGGGCAGGATATAACTTCTTATGGAAGAGATAAAGGAGAAAAAGAGGGATTACTAAAACTTATTTATAAACTTTCAAATCTTTCTTATGAATTTAGAATAAGGCTTCTTTATCTTCATCCAGCAAGAATTAATAAAAAATTTGTTAAAGAGATTCTTTCTAATCCTAAGGTGGTTCCTTATTTTGACATCCCCCTTCAGCACGCTCATCCTGATATTTTAAAAAAAATGAGAAGGCCTGTTAATTCTGAAAAAATTAAGGAAATAATAGCCTGTATAAGAGAAATAAATCCTTATTCAGCTATAAGAACAACTGTAATAGTAGGTTTTCCAGGGGAAGGAGAAAAAGAGTTTTTTCATCTTTATGAGTTTGTTAAGGAAATTGAATTTGATCATCTGGGAGTTTTTATCTTCTATCCAGAAGAAGGGACCTCCGCTGAAAAAATGGTTCCAAGAGTAAAATATAAGGAAAAAATAAAAAGAAAAAAAGAGATTTTAAAGCTTCAAAAAGAAATATCTAAAAAAAGATTGAAAATGAGAATTGGTAGCTTGGAAGAGGTTCTCATCTTAGGAGAAGATATAAGAGGAAGACTTTTTGGGGTAGCTAAAATACAGGCTCCAGAAATAGACGGAATAACCTATATTTTAGGAGAAAAAGAGAAATTTATTTATCCTGGAGATTTGGTAAAGGTTAAGATAGAAAAAGCCGGTATTTATGACCTTTGGGGTGAGGTTACTTAGCTTTAAAGGATAAATTTAACCAATTCAGTGTCTGAGATAATATTTTCCAGTTTTTCTCTTACATACTCAGGAGTGATAACTACCTTAGTGGGAGCAATGTCTGGTGCGGAAAAGGATATTTCTTCCAGCACTTTTTCTACAACTGTATAAAGCCTTCTTGCACCAATATTTTCCATCCTTTGATTTATTTCGTAGGATATCTGAGCTAATTCTTCTATAGCTTCCTTAGTAAATTCTAATTCTAAACCTTCAGTTGCCAACAAAGCTTGATATTGTTTTATGATTGCGTTTTCTGGTTCAGTTAATATTCGTATAAAATCTTCCTTTGTCAAAGGATCAAGTTCTACTCTTATGGGAAATCTTCCTTGAAGTTCAGGAATAAGATCTGAGGGTTTGGCAATGTGGAAAGCTCCGCTTCCAATAAATAAAATATAATCGGTTTTCACCATTCCATAACGGGTATTAACAGTAGTTCCTTCAACAATAGGCAAAAGATCTCTTTGCACCCCTTCTCTTGATACATCAGGACCGTGGGCTTCACCTCTACTTGCAATTTTATCAATCTCATCGATAAAGATAATGCCACTTGTTTCAGTTCTCTCTATAGCTTCCTTTATAACTTTATCCATATCTATAAGTTTATTGGCTTCCTCTTTGGTTAAGATTTCCAGAGCATCTTTAACCTTTACCCTTCTCTTTTTTGTTCTAAAAGGAAGAAAGGTGGAAAGCATGTCTCTTAACTGCATTTCAATCTCCTCTAAACCTGAAGCTGCAAGAATTTCTATAGCAGGTGTTTTTTGTGAGGGCTCAATTTCAATTTCTACATATCTTTCATCAAGAGCACCGTCTCTTAACATTTTTAGAAATTTTTCTTTGGTTAAAGGATCATACTCTACCTTAGAAGAGGTAGAGGGAATTAAAAGGTTTACCAGCCGTTCTTCTGCCAGAGTTCTTGCTTTTTCCATCACTCTTTTTTCTTCTTCTGCTTTTACCATCTGAACTGCAATATGAGTGAGATCTCTTATCATGGATTCTACATCTCTTCCCACATATCCCACTTCAGTAAACTTGGTTGCTTCTACTTTTAAAAAAGGAGCATTGGAAAGTTTGGCAAGCCTTCTTGCAATTTCAGTTTTTCCTACACCTGTTGGTCCGATCATGAGAATATTTTTGGGATAAATTTCTTCTTTTATAGGATCTTTAAGCTGTTGCCTTCTCCAACGGTTTCTCATAGCGATGGCAACAGCCTTTTTAGCTTTTTCTTGCCCCACTATGTATCGGTTTAATTCAGCTACGATTTCTTTGGGTGTAAGCTCTTTGTAATTCATAACTCCTCTACCACTATTTCAGAATTGGTATATATGCAGATTTCCCCTGCGATTTTAATAGAAATTTCAGCTATTTCCCTTGCAGAAAGGCTTGTGTGTCTGAGAAGGGCTTTTGCAGCAGCAAGAGCCATTGGTCCTCCAGAACCTATAGCTATTATATTTTCATCTGGCTCAACTACATCACCTGCACCAGAGATAAGAAGAAGATGGTCACTATCGCAGGCAATAAGAAAAGCCTCCAATCTTCTCAAGACTTTATCAGTTCTCCAGTCTTTAGCAAGCTCAACAGCAGCTCTTAAAAGCTGTCCACTGTAAGCTTCAAGTTTCTTTTCTAACCTTTCAAAAAGAGTAAAAGCATCAGCTGTTGCACCTGCAAAACCTGCAAGCACCTTACCTTTGTAAAGCTTTCTTATTTTTTTTGCTCTGTGTTTTAATATTGTGTTACCAAAGGTAACTTGTCCATCTCCTGCCATTGCGATTTTACCATCTTTTTTCACTGCAATAACAGTGGTTCCTTTAAACATGCTTATAAGTTATACCACAATTTAAGAAATTAAAAAGTCCTTGAATTTGAGGAATAAAAATTTAAAATTTTTAAGTAGGAAAATTTATAAGCTGAGAGGAGGTCATGGAGTTAAAAAAACTTGAGAAAATTTCAGATTATGAGTGGGAAATTCCTCCTAAGGGAGACATGAGGGTTCCCGGTAAAATTTTTGCCAGTGAAAGACTTATTGAAGAAATGGATGAAAAGGTTTTTGAACAGGTCTGTAATGTAGCAAGTTTGCCAGGTATTGTTAAGCTTTCCATTGCTATGCCAGATGCACATTGGGGTTATGGTTTCCCCATAGGAGGAGTAGCTGCTTTTGATCCAGACGCAGGAGGAATTATCTCAGTTGGTGGAGTTGGTTATGATATCTCATGCGGTGTCAGAACTCTCTTAAGCCCTCTTAACAAAGAAGAAGTTGAACCTTATTTAGAAAAACTTGTAAGAGAACTCTTTGAGACAGTTCCCTGCGGAGTTGGTTCCGAGGGAGAGATAAAACTTTCTCCTTCTCAATTAGATGAGGTTTTGGTAGGAGGTGCTAAATGGGCTGTTGAAAAAGGATATGGAGAACCTGAAGATTTGGAATATATTGAGGAAAAAGGATGTATAACAGGGGCTGATCCTGCATATGTTTCAAAGGAAGCTAAAAAAAGACAACACAGACAGGTAGGAACACTTGGTTCAGGAAATCACTACCTTGAAATTCAATATGTAGGAGAAATTTATGATAGAAAGGTTGCTTCTTCTTTTGGACTTTTTGAAAATCAAGTAGTAATTACCTTTCACTGTGGATCCCGAGCTCTTGGACATCAAATAGCTACAGATTATCTTCCACTTTTAGCAAAAGCATCAAGAAAATACGAAATACCTATCAAAGAAAAAGAGCTTGTTTGTGCTCCTATTAATTCTCCTGAAGGACAACAATATTTTAAAGCTATGGTGTGTGGAATAAACTGTGCACTTGCCAATCGTCAGGTAATTACTCATCTTGTCAGAGAAGTATTTAAAAATTTTTTCCCTGGAATTCATTTAAAGGTACTTTATGATGTAAGTCACAATACCTGTAAAGTAGAATATCATGAAATTAACGGGAAAAAGCTAAAGCTTTATGTTCATAGAAAAGGAGCAACCAGAGCTTGGGGACCAGGAAGAAAGGAACTTCCACAAGCTTACAGAGAAGTAGGACAGCCAGTTATAATAGGTGGTTCTATGGGAACAGCTTCTTACATTTTAGTAGGAACTTCAGAAGGAGAAGAAAAAGCTTTTGGGTCTGCTTGCCACGGAGCAGGAAGAAGTATGAGCAGACATCAAGCAATAAAAAATTTCAGAGCAGATGATATAATAGAAAAACTCAGGAAAAAAGGGATTATTGTTATTGGAAAATCTAAAAGAGGACTTGCAGAGGAAGCACCAGAGGCTTACAAAGATGTTAACGAAGTTATTAATGCTACTTGTAAAGCCGGTCTTACTAAAAAAGTTGCTAAACTTATTCCAATAGGTTGCATAAAAGGTTAAAAAAATTTAAAAACTTGACCCCAAAGTCAAAATCAATAAAATAAGAAGATAAATTTTTAGAAAGGAGGTTTGCCATGAAAAAGGTTATGTTAAAATTAGCTGGTATAGGATTAGCAGGAATATTAGCTTTTGGTTGTACCTGTCCTGTTAAGCCACCAGAGGAAGCACCGGCAAAACCCGAATGGCAAGAACCTGTAACAAAATTAGAAAATGAGCTAAATGGTTTGAAAGCAGAGGTTGAGGCTTTAAAAACTCAGGTTAACCAACTTAAAGTGGATGTGGCAAATGCTAATGATGCTGCTGAAAAGGCTGTAGCAGCTTCTCAAAAAGCAATAGAGGCTGCTAATAAAGCAGAGGAAGCTGCTCAAAAGGCAGAAACTGCAGCTGAAAAGTGCGAAAGAATTTTTGAAAAAGGATTGAGAAAGTAATTATGCAAAAACCCTTTTTAAAATTGGGGGAGTATCTTGGAACTCCCCCAATAACTTTTAAGTCAAAATATAATTTTTATATATCAGAAAAACCTCTTAAATGTGAAGAAAAAGACTGGTCTGAAATAATTCATACCTCCAAACCTCTTAAAGAAAAAAACTTCTACTGGAGATTCTCTCCTAAGAAACCCTTTTGGGCTTTTAAAAAAGATTGGCCTCCTGAGAAAATAGAGATTAAAGTCTGGTTAACTTCTGAATACATAGAAGGCAGAGCCCCAGGGGTTAGTAGAAGAATTGTCAAAGCTTTAAGAGAGGGTAGATTTGCAATTAAAAGGACTTTAAATTTAAGGGGTATGTTTGTAGAAGAAGCAAAGGAAGCTTTTGAGGAATTTATGAAAGAGGCTATTATAAATGGAGATAGTTGTGTTTTGATTGTTCACGGAAGAGGACTTTCTTCTAAGCAAGAACCAGTATTAAAAAGTAAAGTTAAAGAATGGCTGGAAAAAGGTCCTTACAGAAAGTATGTATTAGCTTACTCTTCTGCAAGACCTTGTGACGGTGGTTTGGGAGCAACCTATGTGCTCCTTTCCTCAAAACCTATAAGAAAATAATGCTTATAAATTCTCCCAGAAAAAAAATCTTTATTCTTGGTTCTCCAGGAGTTGGTAAAACAACTCTGGTGGAGTATTTATCTAATTTCATCAGAACTCACTTGGCTGAATTTAAAATTTCAGGTTTTATCACTAAGGAAATAAGAGAAGGAAAAGAAAGAAAAGGATTTAAAATAAAAGTTTTAAATTCAGAAGAAGAGTATCTCCTTGCTATAAAGAAAAATTTTATGAATTTTGAAGAAAATAAAAATAGACCCTCAGTAGGTAAGTATGTGGTAATGATAGAAAATCTGGAAAAAGTAGTAAATTTTTTGGAAAAAGTAAAAGGGAAAGAAGAGTTTTTTATTATCGACGAGATAGGGAAAATGGAAATCTTGTCTAAAAGATTTTGTAATTTTATAGAAACCCTTTTAAACTCTGATATACATCTTTTAGCCACAGTGGGGAAGGGAGAAAATCCTTTTTTAAAAAAAGTAAAAAACTTTGAACCTGCATATTTGTGTGAGGTTACAAAAGAGAACAGGGATTTTTTGAAAAAGAGACTTAAACTTGAATTTTTGAGAAAAGGAAAGCTAATTACAATTGAAGGGATAGATGGTGCTGGTAAAACCACTTTTGCCAAGGCTTTATATGAAAAATTGAAAGAAAAAGGGATAAACTGTATTTTTTCTTGTGAACCAACTTTTGGTCCTTTTGGAAAAAAGATAAAAGAAATTTTGATAAAAGGAGAAAATAGTTCTCAAGAATTGAGAGCTCTTTTTTTAAAAGATAGAATGTGGCATGTGGAGAATATAATTATTCCTGCTTTAGAGGAAGGGAAATGGGTTATCCTTGATAGATATTATCTCTCTACACTTGCTTATCAGGGCTCTCAGGGGTTACCTCTTAAAGAACTTTTAGTGGAAAATGAAACTATTGCCCCTATTCCTGATTTGATAATTTATTTAGATCTCCCTCTTGAAATAGCCTTTGAAAGAATAGAAACTCGTAAAAAAAAGTTAAGCTTTTTTGAGAAGAAAGAGTTTCTAAAAAATGTGAAGAAAAACTATGCAGGATTTTTGGGGCTTTTTCATTATTTAATAATTGATGCAACAAAGGCTGTAGAAGAGAATGTAAGATATGCTTTGGAGTTTTTAAACAGTAAATTTAAAGGTCCCCTTTCCTAAAATATCATGAAGATGTAGTATTCCCACCAATTTCTGATCATAATTTATCACAGGTAACACCGTAATAAGATACTTTTCCATCATTTCAAGTGCTTCTGAGGCTAAACGATTTTCTTCAATTACTTTGGGATTTTTGGTCATTACTTCTTCAACTTTTATATTACTGTAGGTTTTGTATTTTAAAAATATTCTTCTCAAATCTCCGTCGGTAATAATTCCTGTAAGAATTTGTAAGGAATTTATGATTAATACACAACCTAATCTTTTTTTATCCATTTCCACTATAGCATCTTCCAGAAGAGTTCCTTCAGACACAACAGGTATTTTTTCATCGGTAAGCATAATTTCTTTTACTTTTACTTTTAGCCTTTCTCCCAAGGATCCTCCTGGATGATTTTTTCTGAAGTCCTCAGAGCTTAAGCCCTTTAATTCAAAAAGACATATAGCCAAAGCATCTCCTAAAGCCAATGTAGCTGTTGTGCTTGTTGTAGGAGCAAGATTAAAAGGACAGGCTTCCTTAGGAATTTTGGTATTAACTACTATATCAGAAAGTTTAGCTAATCTGCTCTCTAAATTTCCTGTAAAACTTATTATTTTGATGTGTCTTTTTTTTAAAATAGAAGCAAGTTCACATACCTCAAGTGTATTTCCAGAATAGGAAATAGCAAGCAAAATGTCTTCAGGGGTAACCATCCCCAAATCTCCATGAAGGGCTTCTACAGGATGAAGAAAGAAAGAAGGAGTCCCAGTGGAGGAAAGAGTAGCTGATATTTTTCTTCCAATAATTCCACTTTTTCCTACACCTGTAATTACTACTCTACCTTTAATATTCAAGATAAGCTCTACAGCCTTAATAAAGGAAGAATCCAGATTTTTAGAAATTTCTTCAAGACCTTCTTTTTCTGTTTTAAGAATTTCTTTGGCTCTTTTAAGAAGATATTTTTCTTTTTTCATAAAGGTGTCTTTAATGCATTAAAAATGGATTGGATGGTGTTTCAGAAATAGGGAATTTTTCAGATTCTACAAAAAAAGTAAGTATATCTAAAATCTTATTTGTAAGATCTGTTATTAGCTCTTCTCTGTATAAAATCTCAGCAAGTTTCTGCTCAGCCCACTCAAGATCCCTTACAGACAAATCTTTTCTTGGAAGATGCTTATAAATTTGGTAAAAAGCTTTTCTTGTTTTAAATCTCTCTTTTATATTGTTAATTACTTCTTCAGGATCTAAAGGTATTTTTTTGACAATCAAATTTTGTAAATACTGGATATCTTCTTCCTGAAAATTCCAGAAAGAATTTATCCAGTCTTTAAGACTAACAATTTTGTCCACTCCATCCATAGTTACCTTAGTGTAAATCAAGAATAGAAAAAATCAAGATAAACATTTAAAAACAGGAACAGAAAGATTAATAAAGCTTTAGAACTGTTACTACAGAACTGTTTAAATTTTTTAGGAACCTTCCTTTTTTGTATAAAATCTTTCCAGAATTTCTCCGTTAATTATTCTTTTTGCACCAACAAACCTTGAATTAAAATAAGGTTTACTTAAGGAATCTATGGCAAAACCTTTTCTTGAAGAAGAAAAATGAATAAATTTATTATTTCCTATATAAATACCTACATGGGAAATTCTTCTTTTATTTCTATATCTTGAAAAAAAGACCAGGTCTCCTGGGATCAATTCCTCTCTTTTTACAGGTATACCTACTAAAAACTGTTCACGAGATGTTCTTGGAAGTTCAATTCCCAGATTTTTATAAATCAATTTTACAAACATAGAACAATCTAAATAACCATTTCCATTTCCACCTAATCTGTATTTGTAATTTTTGTATTGTTGAGAGATTTTTAAAAATCTTTTCTGAAGAAGATTTTCATCTTTTTCATCTATGATAGATTTAGACAAGAAATTTATGCTGAACTTTTGAAATAAAAGTTCGCTTGAATTTTCCTTGAAATAAAGGGTAGGATTTTCTAATAAAAAGGGTTTTTCTTTTATAGGATCATAAGGTATTTTAAGCTTTTGTCCTACAAATACTACATTATCTTTAAGATTATTTAAATTTTTTAAAAAGTTTATCGGAACATTAGTTTTTAATGATATAGTGTAAAGAGTTTCCCCTTCCTTTACTTCATATAATATAAAATCTTTTTCTGCCTCTTCTTCATTCTGAAGAATTTGATGAGCTTCATATACTATAAGTTTTTGACCTATTTTTATTTTAGAAGTTTTCAAGTTGTTAATTTTTTTTAATTCTTCAACGGAAACACCGTATTTTTTAGAAATACTGTAAAGAGTATCCCCTTTCTTCACAATATAATAAGTTTTTTTTATTCTGGTATTTTTTTGCCTTGTGTTTAATTGCACAGGAATTTTTAAAATTTGACCTGCATATATGTTATTATTAAAAAGATTATTTAACCTTTTGAGTTCAGCTAAGGAGACATTATAATTTTTAGAAATTCTGTATAAGGTATCTCCCTTTTTTACTTTATAAAATATATGCTGAGAGTGAATATCTTTGGAAATAGGTATAGATTTAGCAATTGATTTAGAGGAAATGAGAAATATAATAAAGAAGATATACAAAAATAACTTTTCTTTCATTTTTTTTGCAAAGAATTTAAGAAGTTTGTTATTTAAATAACAGAAAAGCTTTAAAAGTCAATTAGGTTTTAACTTAAAAATTATACTTAGGAGGAGGTTAAATGATTCCAAGGTATACCAGGGATGTTATGGCAAAACTTTGGAGTCCTGAAGAAAAACTAAGGGCATGGTGTTTAGTAGAATTTTATGCCTGTGAAGCTTGGTACAAACTTGGTAAGGTCCCGGAAAAGGATTACAAAGTTATAAAGAAAAAATTAGCTCCTTATATGAAAAAAGGTTTTACAGAAGAAAATATTAAGAGAGTGGAAGAAATTGAAAAAGAAACGAAGCATGATGTGATAGCTTTTTTGACCCATCTTTCAGAAATTGTGGGTCCTTCTGCACGGTATCTTCATCTTGGTATGACTTCCTCTGACATGCTTGATACTGCTATGGCGTGGTTAATGAAAAGGGCTATGGAAATCATTATAGAAGACCTCGGCAGAATAAAAAAGATTTTGAAAAACAGAGCTTATGAATTTAAAGACACATTAATGATAGGTAGAACTCACGGAATTCATGCTGAGCCTATTACCTTTGGTTTAAAACTTGCTCTTTGGTATGAAGAGGTAAAAAGAAACGAAAAAAGGCTTTTTAATGCTTTGGAGACTATTTCTTATGGAAAGATATCTGGAGCAGTAGGAACTTTTGCCCATATTCCTCCGGAGGTTGAAGCTTATGTTTGTGAAAAGTTAGGGCTTAAACCGGATCCTATTTCTAATCAGATTGTTCAGAGAGATAGATATGCAGAGTATATGGCTTCACTTGCAATTCTTGGCACCACGGTAGAAAAGATAGCTACAGAAATAAGGCACCTGCAAAGAACAGAGGTGTTAGAAGCAGAGGAATACTTCTCTCCTGGGCAGAAAGGTTCTTCAGCCATGCCTCATAAGAGAAACCCTATTCTTTCTGAAAATTTATGTGGTCTTGCAAGACTTCTAAGAGGATATTTAGTGCCAGCTTTAGAAAATGTAGCTTTGTGGCACGAAAGGGATATCAGCCATTCTTCAGTTGAAAGAGTTATTGTTCCTGATGCAACAACAGTTGCTGATTTTATGCTTGTAAGATTAGAAGGCCTTTTAAAAAATCTGATAGTTTACTCTGAAAATATGAAAAGAAATTTTAATCTTTTAAGAGGACTTGTTTTTTCTCAACAAGTCATGCTTGCTTTAACTGAGAAAGGAATGACCAGAGAGGAGGCCTATAAGGTGGTTCAGGAACTGGCTATGAAGGTATGGCAGGATAAAACACTTAATTTCAAAGATCTGGTGTTAAAAGATGAGAGAATTCTTAAATTTCTTACTACTGCTGAAATTGAAAGGATTTTTGATGTTACTTATTATTTGAAATATGTAGACAAGATATTTGAAAAAGTTTTTGGGGAATAAAAAAGTGGCTTTAAAGGTTGTTGCAGGTTTTTTAAGAAAAGAAAATAAATTTCTACTGGTAAGAAGACCTTTTAATAAAAAAAGAGGAGGGCTTTGGGAATTTCCAGGAGGAAAAGTTGAAAAGGAGGAGAGTCTGGAAGAAGCTATAGAGAGAGAACTTAGAGAAGAACTTGGAATTGAAACAAAAGCAAAAAAAATGCTCTGCAAAGTAAATCATAGATATCCCGAAGGAGAAATAGAGCTTATGCTTTTTGAGGTGGAATTTAAAGAAGCTCCTGTTTTAAGGGAGGCTCTGGAATTAAAATGGGTTTCTTTTGAGGAAGCCAAAAATTTGGAACTATGTCCTGCAGATAGGGAACTAATTGAAACTTTAAAAGGAGACTTGTAAAAAATTAAATATGGGTTAATTTAAATATTAATTTTAAAAAGGGCGGTTAGCTCAGGGGTAGAGCGCCATCCTCACACGGTGGATGTCGCTGGTTCGAATCCAGCACCGCCCATTTACTCCTTGCTCCCTTTATTTTAAAAGGGGGCCAAAAAGGCCAGAAGGAGGGGATCTATGATTGATTTGTGGAGACCTGTTAAAAGATTCCGTAAGTGGGAATCTCTTTTTATCATCCATCCAGAAAGGGTAGAAGAGAAAGATCAAGTTTTAGAAAAAATCAAACAGCTTGTAGAGTCTAAAGAAGGAGAAATTTTAAAAATTGATGAATGGGGGATGAGAAAGCTTGCTTATCCCATTGAGAAGAAAAAACAGGGCTACTATGTTTTAATAGAATTTTATGGACTGGCAGAATTACCAAAGGATTTGGAAGAATTTTTTAGAATTGACGAAAGGGTTATAAGGTTTATTATTGTCAAGTTAGAAGATAGATTTACACCCACTGAAGAGAAATTAGAAGCTAAAGAAGGTTAAAATTAAGATATAAGAAAAGGAGGTAAAGAAAAAATGAGTGAGGGATTGAATATAAAAAGAAGATTTTTTGCCAGAAAAAAGGTTTGTAAATTTTGTGTAGATCCAAACTTAAAAATTGACTACAAAAATCCAGAAGTTTTAAAGCCTTTTTTAAATGAAAAGGGTATGATTATTCATAGAAAACAAACTGGCACTTGTGCCTATCATCAAAGACAGTTAACTACAGCTATAAAAAGAGCAAGGATAATGGCACTTTTACCATTTGTAGCTGATGTAGAAATAGAAGAATAATAAAGGGAGGAACTTATGGAAGTTATTTTAAGAAAAGATATTCCAAAACTTGGTAAGGCAGGTGATGTAGTAAAAGTTAAAGATGGATACGCAAGAAATTATCTTATTCCTAAGGGATTGGCAATTTTAGCTAATCAGAAAACCCTTAAAGCTTTGGAAAACCAGAGAAAAATTATATTAGCAAAAGCTGAAAGAGAAAGGAAAAAGCTTGAAAGTCTTGCAGAGAAGCTTGAAGGAATAACTTTAACAGTATATAGAAAAATAATAGAAGAGGATAGAATATTTGGTTCGGTGTCTTCTGTAGATATTGTGAATATGTTAAAGGAACAGGGTATTGAAATTGAGAAAAGTCAAGTGCAGTTAGATGAACCTATCAAAAAGTTAGGTATTTTTGAGGTTCCTATAAAATTGAGCAGTGATAAAACGATTAATATAAAAGTTGAGGTTTTAGAAGAAAAGTGATTTAAATGCCTTCTAACAAACGCTCAAGAAAAAAGGCAGAATTACAGCCTGAATATATTTTTTCTTCAGAGTTTTTACCTCCTCAGGATTTACAGGCAGAAAAGTTTCTTTTAGCAAGTATTTTTGTTGATCCTACTTCTATTGTTAAAATTATTGATTATTTAAAACCCGAGGATTTTTACTCCACCTCTCACAGACTTATTTACTCAGCTTGTCTTTCTCTTTTTGAAAAAGACGAACCTATTGACATTGTTACTGTTTATAACGAACTTGATAAAAGGGGTGAGCTGGAAAAAGCAGGGGGAGCTGCTTATCTTTCAGAGATTGTAGGACTTCTTCCTACCTCAGCACATATTCTTCATTATGCTAAAATAGTTAAAGAAAAAAGTATATTAAGGGAAATCATAAAGGTAAGTCAAGATCTGATATATAGAGCTTATTATTCTGCTGAAGATTCTCAGGAATTACTTAATTATGCAGAAAAGGTCTTTTTTGATCTTTCCTATTACGGAAAAAAGGAAAGTTTTTCTGCTTTAAAGGAAGTTGTAAAAGATACTATAAAGCATCTGGAAAATCTTTATCAAAAGGGTACCTCTATAACAGGTATTCCCACAGGATTTTATGATCTTGATAGAATGACTGCAGGACTCCAAAAAGGTGATTTAATTATTCTTGCTGGGCGTCCTGGAATGGGTAAAACTGCCTTTGCGCTTGATATTGTAAGAAATGCCTGTAAGCAAACTAATATCGGAGCAGCTATTTTTTCTTTAGAGATGGGGAAACAGCAACTGTGTGCAAGAATGCTTTGTGCTGAAGCTAAGGTTAGCTTTCAAAAATTTAGAACAGGACAGCTTGATTCTAAAGAATGGCAAAAAATAACTCAAGCTGCTTCAACACTCAGTCAACTCTATATTTACATTGATGAAACTCCAGGAATAAATATCCTGGAATTAAAAGCCAAAGCAAGAAAGCTCTTAAAGGAAATTCCCTTGGGACTTATTGTTATTGATTATTTACAGCTTATGAAAGGTCTTGAAAGAAAAGAAAGGAGAGAACAAGAAATTTCTGAAATTTCCGCAGGATTAAAATCTCTGGCAAAGGAATTAAACATTCCTATTATTGCTCTTTCTCAGCTTAACAGAAAGGTTGAAGAAAGACCTGATAAAAGACCTCAGCTTTCAGATCTTAGAGAGTCAGGAGCTCTGGAACAGGATGCAGATGTGATTTTGTTTATTTACAGAGACGAATTTTATAACAAAGAAAGCCCAGAAAAGGGTATCGCAGAAATAATTATCGGAAAACAAAGAAATGGACCTATAGGAGTTGTAAAATTAAACTATTTTTCTCAATATACTTCCTTTGGAAATCTGGATACAAGCTTACCACTTTAGTTTTTCACCACCAATACAGGACAGAAAGAATTGGCAATTATTTTTTCTCCTACACTTCCCAAAGATTTTTGACTCGCTGAGCTATAAGCACTTATTACGATAGTGTTTGCATTTATTTTTTTAGCAGTTTCTACCACAACTTTATAGGGTTCTCCAAAATCTACAAGAATTTTTATTTTCACCCCATCCTTAGCTATTTCCTCTGTAAGAAAAACTAAATGAGATTCCAAATCTTTTCTTAAGGTCTCCAAAATCTCTTGAAGATCTATAATCGGTTCTACAGGAATTTTAATTACTGAGATAACCCCCAGTTCTCCATTATATTCCTTGGCTATTTTTCCAGCTTTTTTAACTGCCCTATTTCCGTATTCAGAAGTATCAGTTCCAGCAAGAAGTTTTTTAAAATTGATTTGAGTATTTTTTGGCACAACAAGAACATCAATAGGACTATTGTTAATAACTTTATGTGTAGTGCTACCTATTAAAATTTTTTCAAAGGAGGTAATTCCTCTTCTACCTGTAATAATAAGATCACAGCTTTCTTTTTGAGCAACTTCAACAATTTTTTCATAGGGATTGCCTTCCTCAAGGAAAGTTTTTATTGATACTCCTATGTCTTCAGCTAAATCCTTAGCTTCATTAAGGGCTTTCTCATAAGGTTTTTTGAGTAAATCTTTTATATGACCAAAAACTGAAAAAGAACTTGCAAGTTCTCTGTGTTGAGGAATTACACTTACAGTTAAAACTTCAGCTTTATATTTTTTTGAAAAATCTAATGACTCTTTTAAAGCATGGATACTTGTTTCTGATCCATCAATTCCAACTAAAATCTTTTTATACATAAGAACCTCCCTTATATTTAAATTTTTATTTTAAAAATTTTATTACTTAAAAAATAGCCAGCGGTCAATAGGACTTTAAGAAGTTATAATTAAATTTTGAAAGATTATTTTTAGAAGGGAAAACATAAAGCCAAAGATGATTGACCAGTTCAAGGGGATAAAACTTATTTCCCAGTGCTTTAACACCTGATCTTTTCTTAATAGTAAGCACCCACCACCCCGGTTCTTCTAAGGAAATTACAAAAAAACCATCTTTATTTGTTTTAACAGTTTTCTTTAGATATGGATAATTTATTTCTCCATATGAGTCCTTGGGCAAATCTTCCAAATTTAAAAAAACGGGACTAAATCTTTCAAATTCAACAGTTCCATTATCAAGAGGTCTATTTTTATACAAAACCTGACCCCAGAAAATTTCTTTATTACTTAAACCATAAGGTCTTGTATAAGGCTTTATCTCCAGTTCAAATCCACATGAATTATCCCATCCTTTTTCTATCTCCACATGAAGGGGCACTTTAGCAAAGGACTTAACTAATTTAAAATTTTTTGTTAGAGAATAATCACTTTCTATACATATATAATAATCTCCTTTCTCCTGAGGTATTACTTTAGTTTTGTATCCAATCCTTTTAATATTAAAAGCCTTATCTTCATATTCAGTTCTTAAAAGAGTTAATTTGATCTTTTTGTTATCTGGAGAAAGGAGAAAAAAGTTTTCAGGAGGTTTTAGATCGTAGATAATTCCAAAAGCAGGTTCTGCTGAACCTATGTAAAATATTTTCTCTTTTTTTGTTTTTCCGTAATTATCAGGAAATGAGATTATAAAAAGTTTGTAAGCCTTTGCAGAAGAGGTAAAAAGGATGTAAAAAATAAAAAGAAAAATCAACATTTTTATGTAAATCTATTTAAAATCCAGGATATTACTGCACTTTTAAGCTGTAATTCCTGTTCAGGAGTAAGACTTGAAAGCCAATATTTTATCCATTTTTGAAGTCTATTTAAATGTATCTTGGGAATTTTTTCTCCATAAATCATCTCTAAAGCTCTTAAATACCACACAAAAATCGCTTGAAGAGGCATAAATCTGTATTCCAAGGTTATAGGATATAGGGTTTCATAAAAGGCTCTTGTGGTAAATTTTTTCTCCTGTTCATTTGGGAAACGTCTTATACTTAATTTAGAAGTCGGCTCACTATTTTGAGATGAATCAAGACCTCTCAAAAAATCTAAATTTTCCTGAAAGATATCCATTTTTTCTTTATTGAGACGAATAATTTCATCCTGCAAGGCTAATAAAGCAAGCGGGTTTTCCCTTTCCCTGTAATATTTTGCCATTTTTTGTTTTAAAATAGACTTGCGAGAACGTCCACCCATAAAAACTACTCCTTTCTGATTTAATCCTTATTTTAATAAAACCACATATTTATCTTTTTTCAAGCCTTATAAGAATAGATACGAAACTCATTAAGGATAAAGAGGCGGTTTCTGCCCTTAAGATATAGGGAGAAAGATTAAAGGAGAGAAAATTTTTCTCTTTTAGCAATTTTTCTTCTTCTTCGCTGAATCCTCCCTCAGGACCTGATATTAAAACAATTTCTTCGGAATTAATTATTCCTTTTAGAAGATTTTTAAGAGATACACCCCCTTCTGGTAGAGCTATAATCTTAAAAGAAGAAGGAAAAGAATCTTGAGCTAAGAATTCTTTTAAATTTACTGGAGGTTTTATTTCAGGAAGATATAGTCTCCCTGATTGTTTTAAAGCGTTAATAGCCTTTCTTTTTAGACGCTCTTTTAATCTTGAAGAAGATTTTACAGCAGAATAATCACTTTGAAAAGGAATAAACACACTTATTCCAAGTTCTGTTCCCTTTTCTACCAGAAACTCTGTTTTATCCCCCTTTAGGACAGGAATAAGAGCTACAATTTTTTTAGAAGGAAATTCTTCTTCCCTTAGAAGTTTCAGCAGTTTTACTTTAACCTTAAGAGATTTCCCTTTTTTTGCTATTTCTAAAATTTCTCCCTCATATTCTTTTCCCTTTCCATTAATAAGTTTTATTTTTTCTCCTGTTTTTTTTCTTAGAACTTTTATTAAGTGATGTGATTCTTCTTCAGAAAGAAAACCTGTTTCTTCTTCAAAAGCAAAAAAGAATCTATTTCCACCTTGAATATGCATATGATTATAATACAATTAGCTTTGATGTCTGCCAATATAATAATATACAATGCAAGTGCAGGAAGTGGTAAAACATATCAACTTGCACTTAATTCTCTAATACTGCTTAATCAGCTTTCTCAAAAGGAGAATTTCAACTTCAAGAACTTTCTTGCAATTACCTTTACTAATAAAGCTTCCTTTGAGATGAAAGAAAGGATAATTTTATTTTTGAAAGAAATTATTAAACGAACAGAAAAGGGAAAGGTTTTGTCCGAAGAGACTGGTATTTCTCCTGAGAAGGCTGAATCTATTTTGGAAGAGATATTTTTAAAATATGATTACCTTCAGATAAAAACAATAGATAGTTTTCTTTTAAATCTCTATAGAGCCCTTTCTTATGAATTAGATATGCCTTCGGATTTTCAAATAAAAACTTATATAGAGGAAAGTCTCATAGAAAAGGCTTTAAATAGACTTTTTGAAGAGGCAAAGCAAAAAGAAGAACTTTTAAGTTTTTTGGAAGGGTTTGTTGAGCAGCTTTTTGCAAGTGAAGAGAAGTTAAAAATTGATATGAAAAATAAACTGATAAGGTTTACAGAGAAGATTTTTCAAAATGTTACCTATAAAAAAGAACTTATAAGTGTTCTTGAAGCCTATAAAGAGAAAGAAATAAAAGAGATTATCTCAGATTTTAGGAAGGATGTAAATCTAAAAAATTCTCAGGATTATTACCTGATTTTATATACCCTTTTAAAAAAACAGTTAGAGGAAATATTTAATAAAGAAAAAGTTCTGTTTATCGGTATTTGGAAAGAAACCTTATCTCAATTTCTTACCTCTTCTTCAGAATTTATTCCTTGGATTTATGTAAAACTTGGAAGTTTAGAGGGTATTATAATGGATGAGTTTCAAGACACTGATCGTGTTCAGTGGGAAGCAATTTTACCCATAGTTGAAGATTTACTTAGTAGAAACAAAATTTTTATTTGTGCCGGTGATCCCAAACAGTCTATTTTTCAATGGAGAGGTGGAGATCCTTTTATTTTGGAAGAACTAACTCAGAAATTTTCCTCCTATCCTATAAAAGTTGAGATTTTAGGTAAAAATTATAGAAGTGCTCCGGAGGTAGTTTGGTTTAATAATCTTTTTTTCTCTCAGCTAAGTAAAAATATGGAATTAAAAAAAGAACTTTTAGAGGATCTTATTTTTGGTAAAGAAAAATTTGAGGATAAAGAGAAGGTATTAAATACGGCTTTAAAAAACCTTAGCTGGAGCTTTGAAAATGTGCTTCAGGAAGCAGTTAATGATTTTAAAGGAGAGGTAAAATGCAAATTTTTAAAAGTTGAGAAAGGTTTGGATAGAAAATCGAGAAAAGAAAGAATAAAAGAACTTATAGAGAAAGAAATATTAAATATTTTGAAAGAGTTAAAAAGACAAGATGACTTAGATGATGTAGCTATTTTGGTAAGAAAAAATGAAGAAATTGCTAAATTATCTTCTTTTCTTCTTTCTGAAGGGTTTAAAGTTATTGGGAGTTCTTTTTTAAAGATTAAAGAATCTCCTCTTGTAAACACACTAATTTCTCTACTTAAATTTGTTAATTACTCAGAAGATGAGATAGCTCTGGCTGGTTTTTTAAGTGGAGATTTTTTGGAAGAAACTTCTAATATTTTAAAAAGATATTATGAAGATAAATTCAAAAGAAAGAATAACATAAATTTAATTGAATTTGTTAAGAAAGAATATCCCAATTTCTGGGAAAGTTATATAAATAATTTTTTTGAAGCAAGTAGTTATTTATCTCTTTATGAATTTTGTCAATATATAGTGAAGAAGCTCAAAATAGAGGAAAAAAAGAAGAAAGAGTTAGCATATCTTTATAAATTTTTAAGTGTGGTATTGGATTTTACTTTCAAAGGTGGAGATCTTGAAGAATTTTTAGAGTATTGGGAAAAATACTCAGAAGATGAACTGGAAATGCCAAAAGATAGGTCAGCTATTAAAGTTCTTACTCTTCATTTAGCAAAAGGATTGGAATTTAATCATGTTATCTTACCTCTTATCTGGGAAGAAAAACCTTATACCTCAGATCTGGGTCTGATATTTTACAACGGAAAAATTTACAGAGGAAGAAAAAGGGATCTTCCCTATGAAGGTAAGATAGGGTGGTATTTAGAAAAAGCTAAGAACAAACTGGAAATGTTTAATCTACTTTATGTAGGTTTTACAAGAGCAGTAAAAACTTTATACATTCTACTTCCTGATATAGAAGAAACTAAAAACGATTCAAGATTTGAGGCACCAAGAATTTTTAATAAAATTTACTCCTGTTTAAAGGCTGAAAACGAAAGCTTGCCTCTATAAACTTTTTAAGTTCTTTATAATTTCTAACATAAAAATCTGCTGGTAAATCAGTATTTTTAAAAGAGACCATTTTAACCTTACATTTTTCGCAAAGATCTCTATCAACCTTTGAGTCACCTATGTAAAGAGTAACTTCTGGAGTAACTTTAAAATAATTTAAAATAGTAAGTAATGCAGAGGGATTATTTTTAGGAATTTGAGAAGCTGTCATTACAAAATCAAAATAGTCTTTTAATTTAAAATATTCTAAAAGAGGATAGGTTGAAGTAGTTCTATTGGTGCAAATAGCTAAGTAAAAATAATTTTTTGCCCACCTTAGAAACTCTATAAGTCCTTCTTCAGGTTTTAAATACTTAAAAAAAAGGTTATAAGGAGTCTCTTTTTGAATCTTTTTTGCCTGTTCTAACTTTTCGGGATAATTTCTTAAGATATATTCAATACATTCGTTTACTGAATGCATATGAATAAATTCCACTTCTTCTGGAGTTAGAGGATGTCTTCCAACTTTTTCTAATATATAATTATAAAATTTGATGTTAGCTAATTTTGAGTCAAAAAGAACACCGTCACAATCAAAAACAAGAAGCCTCAAGCTTTTCATTTTTTCCTTTCTAAAAGATAATCACTGATAAAAAGAAGTAAATTTTTATAAAGGTTATTAGGTAGCTCTTTTAAACACTTTTTAGCCAAGGTTATATAATGTTGAGCCTTTTCTTTACTTTTTACAAATCCTTTATTTTTTTCAATAATTTTTTTCGCAGTTTCAAAATCTTCCTGTGTAGGATTTGGGGCTTTAAGTAAAGAGAGAAGTTTATTTTTTTCTTCTTTTTCTGCTGATTTTAAGGCATAAATAACTGGTAGGGTAACCTTTCCTTCCTTAAAATCTTTTCCTAAATCTTTTCCTGTTTCTTCACTTAGATAATCAAGAAGATCATCAACTATTTGAAAGGCAAGTCCTAAGTATTTGCCAAAATTTTTAAGTAACAAACATTCATTAGGCTTAGCTCTTCCTAAAATAGCTCCAACTTCACAACAAGCTGAAATTAAAACAGCAGTTTTTCTGAAAATAACTTCTTCATATTCAGATTCTGTAAGATTGTGATTATCGATATTAAGAAGTTGCAGAACTTCTCCTTCACTCATAAGGAGAGTAGTTTGAGTAATTACATTCATCACTTTTGGGTTTTCCAATAAACTTGCAATTCTTAAAGCCTTAGCATATAAATAATCTCCTACCAGAATGGTTGCCTGATTTCCCCATAAATTTCTTGCAGCTCTTCTTCCTCTTCTAAACTGAGCATCATCAACTACATCATCATGAAGAAGAGTTGCTGCATGAAGATATTCAAAAAGTATTGAGGTTCTGTAAAGAGACTCTAAAGATTCTTTGTTTATAGTGTTATTTAAAAATAGCTTAGCTGAAAGAATCATTAATAAAGGTCTTATTCTTTTTCCACCAGAAAAAATGATATACTCGCTTACTTGATTTATAAAAGAGTGTTGAGAATCTAAGTAAACTTTTAAGGTATTTTCTATAATATTAAGTTCAGATTTTATAATTTCTAAAGGATTTAAATTTTTCATCAAAATATCCTTTTGCTTTTTCTTCATTATAGTGTAAAATTTAGTTTTGAAAAGACTAAGAAATAAAAGGAAAAAGCGAAAATTTTTTCAAAAAAAATAAGAAAAATTTTTGTAAATAAATTTTAATATCAATTTTCAGATATAATTCTTTATAACATCCAAAAATTAAGTTTGACTTTGAGATATTAATTTTTAATATCACTAAATGTGAAAATTTAGTCTGATTAAAAATTAAATTAAAAGGAGGTTTCCTATGTCTGAGTTGTATTTTAATAGACCTATGCCTCATGGCGGGAAGTTAGTAGAAAGAGTTATTAAGGATAGGAAAGTTGCTAAGAAGTATTTAAAAGCCTGCACAAAGTATTGTAAATTTTATGACATCAAGCCTACTCTTCACTACAAAAGAGGAGTTCCTGTAAGAAATGTTTATCGTGAGATCATGTCTGTATGTTATGGATTTTTTAGCCCTGTAGAAGGTTCTATGACTTCTGCAGAATTAGAATCTGTTCTTTCTAAAAGAAGGCTGTTAAGTGGATGGGTATTTCCTTATCCTATTTTATTTGATATTTCTAAAGAGGATTTTCAACAGCTTGGAGTTTCTGAAGGAGATAGACTTATTCTTAGGCTTAAAGGAAAGCCCTTTGCTATGTTAGATATAGAAGAAATTTATGAAATTGATCCTGAGGAATTAGCTAATAGAACTTTTGGATCTCCGGAAACTAATCCTGAAGTAGTAAGAGAAAAGTTTGATGATAAACATCCTGGTTGGGTTATTTATAGAAGTTATCAGCCTATTATTTTAGCTGGTAAATATACCATTATTAATGAACCTGTATTTAAGCCACCATTTGATAGATTTTGGATCCCTCCAAGAAAGTGTAGAGAAATTTTTGAGGAAAAAGGTTGGAGAACAGTTATTGCTCACCAGACCAGAAATGTTCCTCATGTTGGACACGAAATGCTTATGAAAGCTGCAGCTTTTACTGGTGATGTAGAGCCTTGTCACGGAATTTTAGTAAATGCTATTATTGGTGTTAAAAGAAGAGGAGATTATCCTGATGAGGCGATTTTAGAAGCTCATGAGATGGTAAATAAAGCTGGATATATTAAACCTACCCGTCATTTAGTTAGCTTTACTCTTTGGGATATGAGATATGGTAATCCTTTAGAAAGTATCCTTCATGGAATTATCAGACAGAATATGGGTTGCACTCATCATATGTTTGGTCGTGACCATGCTGCAGTAGGTGAATACTATGACAAATTTGCCACACAAATTCTTTGGTTAAAAGGTATTCCAAGTTATGGTTTTGACAAACCTATTAATGAAGTAGAAGGAGGATTGCAGATTAGACCACAAAATATGAGGGAATTTTGGTATTGTCCACATTGTAAAGAAATGGCTTATAGTGAAAGTTGTGGCCATGATAAAGAAAAGCAAAAGCTTAGTGGTAGCTTAATTAGAGGGTTGGTAGCTGAGGGAGTTCAGCCTCCAGCAATTATTATGAGACCCGAAATATTTAAAGTGATTGTAAAATGGTGGAGGAAGTTTAATTATCCATTTGTTAATGAAAAGTATGTTCTTTATAAGGAAGAACAATTAGAAGTAGATCTTCCTGATTTAGATTAAAATAAATTTTTAAAAATATAGGAGGTGATAACATGGAATACATACTTGAAGTATTTTTAGATGAAAATAGATTAAATAAAATAAAGGGAACTTCAGTTGAGTCTCAAATTGAGGCTGTATTTGGTGGAGAATTGAAGGTTTTAAGAGTAAAAATTGGAGAGGAATTGAAGGATCAAATTTTAAAAGCTTTTGAAACTGCTCGTATTGATTCACGTGCCTGTATTACAGATACTCCTGTAGCTTTTAAAAGAGCTTTATTTGAAGAAATTGCCAATCAAAAAAGCTTGGGAGAAGAAGTAGTAAAAGGAGTCCTTAATAGGATTGATCAGATTAAAGAAGCAGCTGCTAAGGAAGCAGAATTTTTACCTGCGCCTGATATTGATATATCTGATATAGAATAATTTTAAAAAAACAAAAAAATAGAAAAAAATAATTGCTAAAGGAGGTTATTTGAAAATAAAAGCATAAAAAAAGACTTGACTTAAAGAAATGAAAAAATATAATGTAATTTGCGTAGGAATGTGAAATTTTAAACAAAAAAACCATAAAAGGAGGTTGGCTATGCCAAGTTATGTAAATCCTGAAAAGTGTGATGGTTGTAAAGGTGGTGATAAGACAGTATGTATGTACATTTGCCCTAACGATCTTATGATTCTTGATCCTGAAGCTATGAAGGCTTACAATCAGGAGCCTGACCAGTGTTGGGAGTGTTATAGCTGTGTTAAGAGCTGTCCACAGGGAGCAATTTCTATAAGACACTATGCAGATTTTGCTCCTCTTAATGGGACCTGTCAGCCTATGCGTGGAACAACTGATATTATGTGGACTATTAAGTTCAGAAATGGTGTAGTTGTAAGATTTAAGTATCCTACAAGGACTACTCCTGAAGGTTCTGCTGATCCTTCAGTAGGAAAACCTGATCCAGATCCTGGTTTAATTGGAAACAATCAACTTTTTACTGAAGCTGCTGATGGAAAAGAGCCTGCAAAACCAGAGTCTGTATTAAACAAGAAGTTTGAGGTTGGTGCTCTTGGTAAAACTTTGAAAATTAAGACAGCTTAAAAAATTTTAAAATTTTAAAAGGAGGTGACACTATGCCTAAGATTTGGTCATATAATGCTGGTTTAGAGTGTGCAGAACCTGAAATTGTAGAAAAAGAGACAGATATTTTAATAGTCGGTGGTGGAATGGCAGCTTGTGGAGCTGCAGTTGAGGCTGTAAAATGGGCAAAGCCTCATGGATTAAGAATTATTCTCTGTGATAAAGCTGCTATGGAAAGATCTGGTGCAGTAGCTATGGGTCTTTCTGCTATTAATACATATATTGGAGAAAACAAACCTGACGATTATGTCAGAATGGTTCGTTGTGACTTAATGGGTATTGTTCGTGAAGACCTTGTATTTGATGTTGGTCGTCATGTTGATGATACTGTTCAGTGCTTTGAAGAGTGGGGTCTTCCTATTTGGAAAAAAGATCCTAATACTGGTAAGACCTTAGATGGTGCTGAGGCAAAAGCCAAAGGATTAACTTTGAAAGCTGGTGCTCAGCCTGTTCGTTCTGGTCGTTGGCAGATCATGATTAATGGTGAATCTTATAAAGTTATAGTTGCTGAAGCAGCAAAGAATGCTCTTACTAATTATGAAAATGCTGAGATTATTGAAAGGTGCTTTATAGTAAGACCTCTTCTTGATGCTAATGAACCCAATCGTTGTGCTGGAGCAGTAGGATTTTCTGTAAGAGAAAATAAGATTTATATTATTAAAGCTAATGCAGTATTACTTGCTACTGGTGGAGCAGTTAATGTATTTCGTCCAAGATCAATTGGTGAAGGAAAGGGACGTGCTTGGTATCCTGTATGGAATCCTGGAACAGGATATGCAATGTGTGCTCAAATTGGAGCAAAGCTTGTTCTTATGGAAAACAGATTTATCCCCGCGCGTTTTAAAGATGGATATGGACCAGTTGGTGCTTGGTTCTTGCTCTTTAAAGCAAGAGCAACCAATGCTTTTGGAGAAGATTATATTAAAAAACATGCTGATGAATTAAAGAAATTCGCTCCTTATGGTGAGGCAAGCCATATTGGAACTTGTTTGAGAAACCATGCTATGCTTATTGAAATGGAAGCTGGTCGTGGACCAGTCTTTATACATACTGAATGGGCACTTCAAGAAGCAGCAAAAACTATGGATAAGAAAGAATTTAAACACCTTGTTGCTGAAGCTTGGGAAGACTTCTTAGATATGTGTGTAACCCAAGCTGGACTTTGGGCTTGTTTGAATATTGAACCTGAAAAACTTCCTTCTGAAATTATGCCTACAGAACCATATCTCCTTGGTAGTCATGCTGGATGTGCTGGTGCTTGGGTATGTGGGCCTGATGAAGATTGGGTCCCTGAAGAATATAAAGCTCCTTGGAAGGAAATCGGACTTTACAACAGAATGACAACAATAAAAGGGCTCTTCTGTGCAGGAGACACTGTTGGAGCATCTGGACACAAGTTCTCCTCCGGATCTCATGTAGAGGGAAGAATCGCTGCTAAAGCTATGGTGAAATTCTGTCTTGATAACAAAGATTTCAAACCAACACCTAAGGAAAATCCAGAAGATTTAAAGAAAGAAATTTATGATCCTTGGTATAGATTTGAACAGTATAAGAATGCAACCACCCACTATGAAATCAATCCAAATTATCTACTTCCTCGTCAGATTCAAGATAGACTTATGAAGCTCATGGATGAGTATGTAGCTGGTTGTTCTACTTTCTATAAAACCAATAAAGTTATGCTTGAAAGAGGACTTGAGCTTCTTAAAATGCTTAAAGAAGATATGGAACTTGCTGCTGCAAGAGACCTTCACGAGCTTATGAGAGCCTATGAAAATAGGCATCGTGTATGGACAGCAGAGGCTCACTTACTTCACATTCTCTTCCGTGAAGAGACCCGTTATCCTGGATATTTCTATAGAACAGATTTTCCTAATCTTGATGATGCAAACTGGAGATGTTTCACTCTATCTTCCTACAATGCTGAAACTAAGGAATGGACTTTAGAGACTTATCCTTATGTTCAGATTATTCCTGATCCTCTTGGACCGTAGTAAATTGGTATAAATAAAAAGAGGGGGCTTTAAGCCCCCTCTTTTTATTTTTTCAGGATAAATTCCCTTATTGAGAAGGGGGTTTATCCTGAAAAAATATTTGGGAGGGGATTATGAAAAGCTTACCCATATTAGTAGTAGGAGGAGGAATAAGCGGAATCACTGCAGCTGTTGAAGCTGCTGAAGTTGGAGCAGAGGTAATTTTAGTGGAAAAAGAGCCCACCTTAGGTGGTAGGGTTGCTCAATTAAGATATTATTTTCCAAAGCTTTGTCCTCCTACCTGTGGTTTAGAGATCAACTATAGAAGAATTAAAACTAATCCCAGAATAAAAGTTTATACTATGGCAGAGGTTACTGAAATTTCAGGAGAGGCTGGAAATTATAGAGTAAAAATTAATATTAAACCTCGTTATGTAAATGACAATTGTACTGCCTGTGGTGAATGTGAAAAAGTTTGTGAAGGTGAAAGAGTAAGTGAATTTGATTTTGGATTAAGAAAAACAAAAGCTATTTATCTACCTTCTCCTATGGCTTTTCCAATGAAATATGTTCTTGATAAAGAAGCTCTGGCAGAAGGAGACTTAGATAGAATAATATCAGCTTGTAAGTATAACGCTATAGATCCTGACATGAAAGAGGAAACTTTAGAATTTGAAGTAGGAGCTATTATATGGGCAACTGGTTGGAAACCATATGATGCTACAAAACTTGATAATTTAGGTTATGGTAAATATATTAATGTGATAACTAACATGCAGATGGAGAGACTTGCATCACCTTGGGGACCAACTGGTGGTAAAATTTTAAGACCTTCAGATCAAAGTCCTCCTAAAAAGGTTGCTTTTGTTCAATGTGCTGGTTCCAGAGATGAAAACCATCTGCCTTACTGTTCTTACATTTGTTGTTTAGCATCTCTTAAACAGAGTTTATATTTAGCAGAGCAGGATCCAGAGGCTGAGTCATTGATTTTTTATATAGATATAAGAACACCCGGAAGATATGAGAAATTTTTAAAGAGAGCTCAGGAAGAAGCAAGGATTAACTTTATAAAAGGAAAAGTTGCTAAGATTGAAGAGGATCCAGAAACTAAGGATCTAATAGTAACAGCAGAAGATACTTTATCTGGCAAAAAAGTAAATGAAAGAGTAAATATGGTTGTTCTTGCTCTTGGTATGCAACCAAGTATTGCAGGAATAAATATCAAGGGACTTAAAGTTGATGAAAATGGTTTTGTGGTTTCGGAAAATGGAATTGTTGCCTGTGGTTGCGCTAAGATGCCTCTTGATGTTATGACTTCAAATGAGACAGCAACTGGTGCAGCTTTGAAAGCTATCCAAACCATAGTAAGGGGGTAAAAAATGGAAAAGATAGGTGTTTTTATATGTACTTCCTGTGATATTGGAAATCGTTTAGATATTGCAGAACTGGAAAACGCTGCTCGTGAACAGGGAGCAGCTGCTGTATATAGTAAAGAATTTCTCTGTTCCAAAGAAGGAAGAGCATTTATAGAAGAAAAGATTCAACAGGATGGTCTTGATGCTGTTTCTATTTGTGCCTGTTCATCAAGAGTTAACTATGATGTATTTAATTTTGAAAATGTAGCAGTGGATAGGACAAGTTTAAGAGAAGGGGTGGTTTGGAGTAGATTTCCTGTAGGTGAAGAAGGTAATATATTAGAGGATACAGCTGAATATGTAGAGGGAGTATCTTTTAAAGATGAATTGATGGCTTTAGCAAAGGATTATATAAGAATGAGTGTTGCAAAACTTCAGAGCTACAAAATGCCTGAACCATTTAAACCAGAGGAAGAGATTTCTAAGACTATTCTTGTAATTGGTGGAGGAGTTGCTGGATTGACTGCAGCGATAGAAGCTGCTAATGCCGGTTACGAAGTGGTACTTGTTGAAAAGGAAAAAGAGCTGGGTGGTTTTGTAGCTAAAATGAAAGCTCATTGCGAAGTTAATCATCCCTATAAAAATATTGTTCCACCTGTAGTAGGGGAGCTTATTTCTCAGGTTGAGAATAATGAAAAAATAAAAGTTTATAAAGGAGCAACTGTTGCAAGCATTTCAGGTATGCCGGGGTTATTTAATGTAAAAATTAATGTAGGTGGAAAAGAAGAAGAGGTTAAAATTGGTTCAGTTGTTTTAGCAGCTGGATTTAAACCTTATGATGCAAGTAAACTTACAGATTTAGG
>JACDNX010000011.1 GCA_017656385.1 Thermodesulfobacterium sp.
ATAAAAAAAGAAGCTGAGAGAATGCGTGCTGAGGTGAAAAATAAAAGATAACTTCGAACCCTTGAGAAAAGAAAAAACAATAATAAAATAAAACCTATGAATGAAAATCCTGTTGCTAAAAAGCCGGTTCTCTTGCAAACTCAAACAGGTTTATATATCGGGCTTGTATGTTTTAACCCTGTTTATGAAACTCTAAAGTTTGTTCTGGAAAAAAAAGAATTTTTTGAGGTAGAATGGCCAGCTCTTGTAAGTATAGAAGAAAAAGGATTAATCCCGATACTGCTTGGTTTACCCTACTTTACAGTTCAGAGACCTCAAATTATATGGTACACCCTTCAAATACCTGAAAATCTTTTAAAATATTATCAAAGTTTCCTACCACATGTTTTTCACAACACCTCATTACAGGGAGAGGCTTCTTCCTTAAAACCTTCTAAACAAATTAGTGAAAGTAAGCTGAACAAAAAAATTATACCCTTCCCCTTCAAAAAAGATGACACTCAAACAAAATAACAATTCCCAAAAAATTCTTATAGCTCCTTCTCTTCTCTCTGCTGATTTTTCAAAGTTGGCAGAAGAAGTTATAGCTGTAGAAAAAGCCGGAGCAGATATCTTACATTTAGACATAATGGATGGATTGTTTGTTCCCAATATTACCTTTGGACCTTTGGTTGTTTCTTCCCTTCGCCCTCACTCAAACCTTATTTTTGACGCTCATCTTATGATAGAATCTCCAGAAAGATATATAAAAGAATTTGCAGAGGCAGGAGCAGATTGGATTTCTATTCATGCTGAAGCCACAAAACACCTTCACAGAACTATCTGGAAAATAAAAGAATTAAACAAAAAAGCAGGAGTTGCTTTAAATCCTCATACACCTCTTAATGTTATAAAATATATACTTGAAGACCTTGATTTTGTTTTGATAATGACTGTTAACCCTGGTTTTGGTGGGCAAAAATTTATTAAAAACTGTCTTCCTAAAATAAGAGAACTTAAAAACATGATAGATAAAAGAGAACTTGATATCTTAATCCAAGTTGATGGAGGAATAAATTCAGAAACAGCACCTGAAGTGATAAAAGCCGGAGCAAGAGTTCTTGTTGCAGGTTCTGCTGTTTTTGGAAAAAATGACTATGCTAAAGCTATTGAAGCTTTAAAACCTTCCACATAAATTTTAAACTTTCCAGTCCATCTTTAAAAAAACTCAAAAACAAGACTAACCACAAAGAAAAGAACAATCTTTTAAAATACATATACTCCAGAATTAAAATTGTTACGATAATAATAGATACCCAAATTCTCTCGTAAGCCCATTTAGGAGACCCTCTTACTAATCCCCTTTTAAAGAAAAAGAAAGAAAGTGCCGTAATGTTAATCCAGAAAAACTCACCTGCTAAGGGGAAGGTCAAAAGCAATCCTAAAGGATAAATTAAATAAAAGAGAGATCTAAAAAATATCTTTAAACTTTTCCTGAATTCCTTTACAGTATGACAAACTCTGGAAAAGTAAGGAACGGCACTGATAAAAGAAAAAACAGCTATCAACCAGAGAGAATAATTAATGAAATATTTATAAGAGGGAAAATGAATGTAAAGAAGGATAGCAAGTCCTGCAAAACTCATCTGAAACAAAGTTTTTAATTTAGCAATTTTAGAAACTTTTATCTTATCAGGAAACCAGCTTCTCAAAAAAGAAACAAAAATTTCCCTTAATATAATTAAAAAAACCGGCAGAAAATCAAAATAATTCAAATACACAAGAACCAAGTAAACCGAAGCAACAAAAATTTTATCTGCAATGGGATCTAAGATAGCACCAATTGAAGTGACTTTTTTATATTTTCTTGCAAGAATACCATCTAAATAATCAGTAATTCCAAGCAAAAAAACCGTAATCAAAGCCCCAATCTTAGCTGAATAGGTTTCTGAAAGAAGAAGCAAGCACAAAAAAGGCAAAAGAAAAATTCTTAAAAGAGTTAGCCTGTTAGGAGTAATAAGTAAATACATTTTTTAAAACTTTACCTTTTTTTAAGCTAAATTTATATTATACTATTTTTGTTCTAAAAACTCCAGAAAAGAATTTATAAAAATGGCTGAAAGAAAAACACTACTTTTTGGTCCGGTAAAATCAAGGAGACTTGGGAAATCCTTAGGAATTGAAATGGTTCCCAAAAAAGTATGCACTATGAACTGTATTTACTGTGAGGTGGGAAAAACTACCGATCTTACCTTGGAAAGAAAAGAATACTATCCATGGGATCTGATAGAGAAATCCATTTTGCAGGCAAAGGAGTTAGAAGACACTTTTGATGTGTTTACTTTTACAGGAAGCGGAGAACCCTCTTTAAACATCCATTTTGAAAAAGCTATAGCATTGGCTAAAAAAATTATCAAAAAACCTGTAGCTGTTTTGACAAATGCAACCCTTTTACATATATCATCTGTAAGAAAAGCACTTGCAGAGGTAGATATAGTATTACCTTCCTTAGATGCAGGAACTCCTGAAACTTTTAAAAAAATCAATAAACCTCTTCCTCAAATAGAGTTTAAATCTGTTGTTGAAAACTTGAAAAAACTAAGAGAAGAAATGAAGGGTGAAATGTGGCTTGAAGTTCTTTTTGTTAAAAGATTAAACGACTCAGAAGAGGAGTTAAAAGCTCTGAAATCAGTTATAGATTATATTAAACCTCATAAAGTCCAGTTGAATACTGTGGTAAGACCTCCTGCTTTTGAAAAAGCCCAGCCTGTTTCTTTTGAAAAATTGGAAAAAATTGCTGAATTTTTGGGAGAAAAAGCTGAAATCATTGTTCACAAAAAAAAGCTTGATAAGGTAACAAAAACTTTTAAAAATCTGGAAAAAGAAAAAATAAAAGAGAAAATACTGAACTATATAAAAAGACGACCCTCTACAGTAGAGGAACTTTCTTCAGCTCTTGGGATTGAAAAAAAATTAATTAAATTATTTTTAATTGAACTTGTTTCTGAAGGCACAGTAAAAGAAAAAATACACGAAGAAAAGACTTTCTACTTAGCTTAGTAAATGAAGGATAGCAATTTTTATAAAAAAGTAATAGAGGCCCTCTTATTCTGTGCTGGAAGATCTTTAAAACTTAAGGAAATTTCAAATGTGTGTGACGGAATCCCGGTTTCTGAAGTAAAAAAAATTTTAGAAGAACTTAAAAAAGATTATTCAGAAAGGGGTATAAGAGTGGTTGAGGTGGCTGAGGGATATAGAATAGAAACAATTCCAGAAGTTGCTGAGTATATAAAAAGTTTACTTAAACCAAAAAAATTTAGATGGACTAAAGCACTTCTTGAAACCCTTGCTATAATAGCCTATTTCCAGCCTATAACAAGAGCTGAAATATCAGCAAAAAGAGGGGGGGTGAATGTAGGAAGTTCCTTAAAAGTTCTTTTAGAAAACGGTTTTATAGAAGTGGTGGGAAGAAAAAATCTTCCTGGAAGACCTGCTCTTTATGGTACTACAAAATTCTTCTTAGAATATTTTGGCTTAAAATCCTTAGAAGAACTTCCACCCCTTGAAGAATTAAAAAAACTGTCTGAATAGAAAAGCAAATGTCTATAAGGAAAGAAGTTTTACATGAAGCAGATTTCATAAAGCATGAAGGAGGTGAAATACCAGAAGTTTCTTTCTGGAACAGCTTTTTTTATCTAACAGAATCTCCTCCAAAAGGATTGGGACTAACTCTAACAGAAAAAGAGTTACTTTTTTTAAAAAAAGCGGTTATGGAAAGGTATTTAAAAATTATCAAAAGAGATCTAACCCCAGATAACACAAAAAAATCATTTTACAGAGGCATTGAAAGAGCTATTGTAAATATTAAAAGACTAAAAAATTTTGCAGAAAAGGAGGGACTGGAAAAAGATTTTAAATTGAGTTTACAAAAAATTAAAAATTGGTTTAAAATTTTTAAAACTCAAAAGCCCGAATTTCAAAAAGAGAAATCACAAGAATTAGAAAATATTTTGAGGAGTTTCTCATGATAGGAATAATAGACTATTTAGCAGGAAATTTAACAAGTGTGGCAAGAGCATTATCTTACTTAGGTTATAAATGTTTTATCTCTTCAGATATTAAGAAGCTTAAAAAGGCAGAAAGAATTATTTTCCCGGGAGTTGGTGCTGCAAAAAGTGCTATAGAGAGTTTAAAAAAATTTGGATTAGATGAATTTTTAAAAGAGTCTTTTTTAAATGGTATCCCAATTTTTGGTATATGCTTAGGAACACAGATCATTTTTGATTTTAGTGAAGAAGATGGAGGAACCCAAACTCTGGGCCTGATTAAAGGTAAAGTGGTCAAATTTCCACAACCTCTTGTGTGGATGGATGAAAAATTAAAAGTTCCTCACATGGGATGGAATAAAGTGAACTGGATTAAACCCCATCCTGTATTTGAAGGCCTTGATCCAGATTATGAATATTACTTTGTGCACAGCTACTTTGGGATTCCTGAGAATAAGGATGTTATATGTGGAATAACCTTTTATGGAATAAATTTTGTCTCTGCTATTGCTTATAAAAATTTAGTAGCAGTTCAGTTTCATCCTGAAAAAAGTGGTAAACCCGGTTTACAGATCTTAAAACAATTCTGTGAATGGAAGCCATAGCTCTCTTATTTTTTCGTAATAGGAGCAAGAATTGTTATTTTTTGTCTTCCTTCCATCTTAGGAGGATTTTCAATTTGAGCTTTGTCTTTTACTGCTTCAAAAATAGCTTGTAAAACTCTATCTGCCATCTCTGGATGAACAATTTCCCTTCCCTTAAAAACAATTCTTATTTTTACCTTATTTCCATCCTCCAGAAATCTGAGAATATGTCTTATTTTAACCTCAAGATCATGTTTGTCTGTTTTTGGACTGAGCTTTATCTCCTTAAGTTCTATCTGTTTTTGTCTTTTTTTTGCCTCTTTTGCTTTTTTAGCCTCTTGATAAAGAAATTCTCCAAAATCCATGATTTTACACACAGGTGGATTGGCAGAAGGTGCAACCTCCACAAGATCAAGTCCGTAATCCTCAGCATGTCTCAATGCTTCAGAAAGAGAAACTATTCCTATCTGTTTCCCATCCGGACCAATTAACCTCACTTCTCTTGCCCTAATTTGTTCGTTTACCCTGTACCTTTTTTTCAAATCCTTTCTCATACCTTTATTATCCTCCTGAAAATGGTGTTAAAACTAATTAAATTTACAAGATGAGTAAATTTGGATTTTCTGTTAAGAAAGTTCATTTAAAAGATATTCTGGTTGGTTTTCAATTTTTATTTTGCTTATGAAGTCTTCTAATTTCAGGTTATTGATAATTTCTCCTTTTCTTGTTCTTACACTGATAACCTGATCACTTTCCTCTTTGTCTCCAAGAATAATCATATAAGGAACTTTTTCTTTTTGAGCCATTCTGATTTTATAATTAAGTTTTTCGTTTCTGAAGTCTGCTTCAACTCTAAATCCTTCTTTTTTAAGAATTTTTACTACATTTTCTCCGTAGTTAATATTTCTATCAGTGATGGTTAAAACTTTGATTTGAACAGGAGCTATCCAGAAAGGAAAAGCACCTGCATAATTTTCAATAAGAACTCCCAAAAATCGCTCTAAGGATCCAAGTAAAGCTCTATGAATCATAATGGGTCTGTAAAATCGGTTGTCTTCTCCTATGTAAACAATATCAAATCTCTCTGGAATGTTAAAATCAACCTGAATGGTTGAACACTGCCAGAATCTTCCCAGAACATCTTTAATCTTCAGATCAATTTTAGGACCATAAAAAACACCTTCTCCAGGATCTATTTCATACTCCAGTCCTTTATCTTCAAGAGCCTTTTTAAGTGCATTCTCCGCTTTGTCCCATATTTCTGGAGACCCCACAAATTTTTCTGGTCTTGTTGAAAGAAAAATCTTGTATTCAGAAAAACCAAAAACTTTGAGAAAGTATATTACCAGATCCAAAACCTTAATAAGCTCTTCTTCCAGCTGATCCTCTCTACAAAAGATATGTGCATCATCCTGAGTAAAACCTCTTACTCTTAAAAGACCATGCAAAACCCCACTTCTCTCAAAACGATAAACTGTTCCGAGCTCACAGTATCTTATGGGAAATTCCCTGTAGCTTCTTCTTTTTTGATTGTAAACATAAATATGAAAAGGACAGTTCATAGGTTTTAGCTGATAAACTCTGTTTTCAAGTTCCATCGGAGGAAACATGTTTTCTGCATAAAAATCCAAATGTCCTGAAACTTTCCACAAATCTCTCAAAGCAATATGAGGAGTATATACCAACTGATAACCTCTCTGTAGATGAACTTCCTTCCAGAAGTTTTCTATTATACTTCTTAGAATAGCCCCTTTGGGAAGCCAAATGACAAGCCCTGGACCTATATCTTCTTCTATAGTAAATAGCTCAAGCTCTTTCCCCAGTTTTCTGTGATCCCTTTTTTTGATCTCCTCAAGCCTATCCAAGTAAGCCTTTAGCTCCTCTTTTGAGAAGAAGGCAGTTCCATAAATTCTCCAAAGCATGGGATTTTTCTCATCACCTCTCCAGTAAGCACCAGCCACAGAAAGAAGTTTAATTGCCTTAACTTCTCCTGTAGAAAGAAGATGAGGCCCTTTACACAGATCTACAAAATTACCCTGAGAGTAAATAGAAACTTTACTGTCAGGCATCTCATCAATTAGCTCAAGCTTAAAATCCTCTTCAAGATTTTTAAAAAGTGCTTTAGCTTCCTCTTTTGAAATTTCTCTTCGTTCCAAGGAAAGATTTTTTTTGATTATTTCTTTAACTTTTTTTTCTATTTTTTTCAAATCTTCTTCGTTAAAAGGACGTTCATAATAAATGTCATAATAAAATCCTTCTTCTGTTGGTGGACCTATTCCCAGTTTTGCCTCTGGAAACAGTTCTTTTACTGCCTGAGCCAATACATGGGAAGCTGTATGACGAAGAAAAACAAGTGCTTCTTTATCTGAAGGGAAAATAGGTTCCAGTTCTAAATTATCTGAAATGTTTTCATTAAAAGTGTAGTGCCAGTCTATGTAAGTGTCATTATACTTAAACCCTACAGGTAATTCTTTGCTAATTTTTTTTATTTCTGGAATAAGATCCTTTAAAGTGGAACCAGGTTTGAGTTGAAATTCTCCGAGATCTTTGATTTTAATTTTCAAAATTTAAACTATAACTCCTCGTGATTGTAATATGGTAGGCGCGGGCGGGATCGAACCGCCGACCTCTTGCATGTCAAGCAAGCGCTCTCCCACTGAGCTACGCGCCTATAATCATCTTTCTTAACAAAGAATAATAATATAAGTTTATCACTTGTCAAGAGAAATCAATAATCCTCTTCTAAATCTTTTTGGTATAACCTTCTTAAGGTTTTAGTAAGTTGTGATAAAATTAAAATTTTAACTTGAAAATTAATAAAAGGGAGGAAATTTGATGGATTGGAAAAAAACTCTTAATCTTCCAAAAACTGATTTTCCGATGAAAGCCAATTTAGTGCAAAGAGAACCCATGTTTTTAGATTTCTGGGAAAAAGAAAAAATATATGAAAAAATGTTGAAAAAAAGAAAAAACGCCCCTCTATATATTTTACATGATGGGCCACCTTATGCTAACGGACATATCCATTTGGGGACAGCTTTGAACAAAATACTGAAAGATATTATTGTAAAAAGTAAATCCATGGCAGGATACAGAGTGCCCTTTGTTCCTGGATGGGACTGTCATGGATTGCCCATAGAACTAAAAGTAGAACAGGAACTTAATGTTAAAAGAGGAGAACTTCCTCCTCTGGTGATAAGAGATGCCTGCAGAAAATACGCAGAAAAATACATAAATATTCAGAAAGAAGAATTTAAACGCTTAGGAATTTTTGCTAAATGGGATTCACCCTACCTTACCATGAACTTTGAGTATGAAGCTGTTATTGCAAGAGAATTTCTGAGATTTTTAGAAAGTGGGCAGGTTTATCAAAGAAAAAAACCTGTTTTCTGGTGTCCTAACTGTGTTACTGCTCTTGCTGAAGCTGAAGTTGAATACGAAAACCATAAATCTCCTTCTATCTATGTAAAATTTCCTTTGACTGAAGAGACACAAAGATTTTTAGAAAAAACTTTAAATATGACTTTTCCGAAACCTATCTCTATTCTTATCTGGACTACAACTCCCTGGACCCTTCCTGCTAATCTTGCTCTGGCATTCAATCCAGAATTTGATTATTTTATAATAAAATGGGAAGAAGAATTTTACATTGTAGCAGAAGGTAGGATTTCTGCTCTCTGTGCAGAGTTGGACAGAGACCTTCCTGAAAGAGTTGCTAAAATCAGCCCTCAAGAGCTTGAAGGGAAAAAAGCTTATCATCCTTTTTACGAAAGGGAAAGCTTAATCATTCTGGCAGATTTTGTCACCTTGGATACAGGAACAGGAATTGTTCACATAGCACCTGGGCATGGAGAAGAGGACTATCTTATAGGCTTGAAATATGATCTTGAAATCTATGTGCCTGTGGATCAGGAAGGAAAGTTCTATTCTGATATCCCTTTTATAGGAGGGTTAAACATCTATAAAGCAAATAAAGTTATTTTAGACCTCCTTAAAGAAAAGGGAAATCTCCTACACCAAGACGAGATTGAACACAGTTATCCTCACTGCTGGAGATGTAAAAAACCTGTTATCTTCAGAGCAGAAGATCAGTGGTTTATTTCTATGGATGCCAAAGGGTTGAGAGAAAAAGCCTTAGAAAGCCTTGACAAAGTAACTTTTATCCCTTCTTGGGGGAAAAACCGTCTTCACTCCATGCTTGAAAAAAGACCAGACTGGTGCATATCCCGTCAAAGGGTATGGGGAGTTCCAATAACGGTTTTTAAATGTGCAAACTGCAGAGAAATTTTAAAAGATTTCAAATACTATAAAAAAGTTATAAATCTTTTTGAAAAAGAAGGTTGTGATCCTTGGTTTGTGAAAAGTTCTGATGAGCTTCTTCCTGAAGGCACAACTTGTCCAAAGTGTGGAGGCTCAAAGTTTGAAAAAGAAAAAGATATTCTTGATGTCTGGTTTGATTCTGGAGTGTCTTTTGCAGGAGTTCTTGAAAAAAATCCAGAACTTAACTTTCCTGCGGATTTATACTTAGAAGGATCTGACCAGCACAGAGGATGGTTTCATAGCTCTCTTTTATGTTCTGTAGGCACAAGAGATATACCACCTTATAAAGGAATTTTAACCCATGGTTTTGTGGTTGACGGTCAAGGAAGAAAAATGTCAAAAAGCCTGGGTAATGTCATTCATCCACAGGATTTAATAAAAAGGTATGGAGCTGAAATTATAAGACTTTGGGTTTCTGCTGAAGATTATAGAGATGACATAAAAATCTCTAACGAGATTTTAGCTCGTTTGGTTGAATCTTACAGAAAAATAAGAAATACTTGCAGATTCCTTATAGGAAATTTATATGATTTTGATCCAAAAAATGATCTAATACCTTTTGAAAAACTTCCTGAATTTGAAAAGTATATTCTCTACAGGCTCGGCAAACTTATTGAAAAAGTAAAAAAAGCCTATGAAAACTTTGATTTTCATATAGTTTATCATGAAATTTACAAATTCTGTGTGATAGAGCTCTCATCATTAATTATAGACATTAATAGAGACTATCTTTATTGTGAGCTTCCAGATAGTTTTAAAAGGCGAGCAACTCAAACTGTTTTTTACTATGCCCTTGACAGTATTGTAAAACTTATGGCTCCTATTCTTTCATTTACAGCTGAAGATATATGGCAAAACTTGCCCTATGAAAAAGAAGAACAGTCCGTTTTCCTCACAGAATTTCCCTCCTATACCTTTGAACTTACTGAAGAGGAAGTAAAAAAATGGAAGACTTATCTTGAGCTTAGAGAAGAAATTATTAAAGCTTTGGAAATTGCAAGAAAAGATTTTAAAATTATAAATACTTTTCTTGAAGCTGAGGTTTTTGTAAAAGCTCCACAAGATTTAAAATCTTATCTTGAAAACTCAAATTTCTGGGAATATTTTATTATGGTTGCTAAATTTGAATTAACTGATGAGCTCAAACAAACATCGGAAAAAGAAGTAATTTATAATTCAGAAGAAATCAAAAATTTAACCATAAAAGTAAAACCAACAGAGAATAAAAAATGTGAGAGATGTTGGCAAAGAAAACCAGAAGTGGGAAGCCTTGAAATCCCTGAGCTTTGTCAAAGATGCTATGAAGTGGTAAAATCTATAAATTATAAATTAACTTACTAAAAATTTTATGCGTTTATTTTGGGTAAGTGCAAATATAATTTTTCTTTTAGATAAAATTACCAAATATTTAATTATTAAGGCTGAATTTGAGAAAGTAAAAGTTTTATCTTTTTTAAATATAATTAAAACATGGAATAAGGGTATAGCTTTTGGCCTCTTTTCTAAATCTGGAATCTTAGGAAACTTAGTTTTAATATTTATTACAATAGCAATATTGGGAATTGTCTATATTTGGGCTAAAAAAATTTTTTCTCGTAATCGAGAAGATAAGATATCTTTAATATCTCTTGGAATGCTTTTTGGAGGAGGATTGGGAAATCTCACTGACAGAATCTTTTATGGTGAAGTATTTGATTTTATAGACCTTCACATAAAAAATATGCACTGGCCAGCTTTCAATATAGCAGATACTGCTATTACTCTTTCTCTAATCCTGTTGATATATAAAAATTTTTATAAAAAATAAATACTTATGTATTTAAAATTAGTAAAACATCATAAATTAATACATTTTCTTTTCCAAGCTCGGGCATCTTCTGTAGAAATTTTTCTAAGAGATTTATTATCAAAAAGGTTTTCCTGGGCGGATAAAGATATTTACGAAATAAAACCTGAAAATATTCTCCACTTAGATAAAATCTTAGAGAAGTTTAAAAACGAATTTTCTCTCCTTCTAAAATCTGCACCTGTTCCTTTTTCTTTTCTTTTATCAAATACTAAACCAGAAAAGCTTCCTGATACAATTTTAAGAGCTGGGAAAATTTATTTAGAAAAAGCCATAAAAGAGGAGATAAATTCAATTCTAAAAAATAGCAATATTTATTATAAAATAAAACCATGGAAAGACCTCTGGGAACTGATTTTACCCTCTACAGTTGACCCAAAAATTGAGTTCTTCTACAAAGATGTATTCTGGTATGGGAATAAAAAACTTTGTTTCTTCTGTAAAACACCTTGGCACGATTCCTTTAATTGTCCTTCTCTTTCAGATCCAGAACCAAGGAAAACTTTTCAATCTGCATTAAATTTCCATTTTGGAGAGTTATCCCAGCTATTATGGGAAGGAATCAGTAAAGAGGATCTTTCTTATGATAAGCTCAAGTATTTTTATGTTCGAAATTTTTACTTTTTACCAGAGTTTTTAAAAATACTTTTTTATAGATATGAAAACATCGAAACCTGGGCGCACTTTAAGCTTGATATAGAATCCCCTGTTAGAGGTGGAAATCTTGGTTTGGGATTAGAATATCTTATAAAAGGAAGTCTTGAAAATGCTAAAAGAGAATTTTTAGAAGTAGAAGAAGATTTTAGAGCAAACATTGGTCTTGCTTTAATAAATATTCTACAAGACAATACCAGAGAAGCTCTTTATTATATAGAAAAAGCGCTTTCCCAAAACGCTACACCTTTTCTAAAAAGTTATTTACTCTTTTTAAAGGGATATTTCTATGAATATACAGGACAAGACGCTATAGCAGAAGATTTTTATAAAGATGCATTAGAAGAAGATTTCACCTGTTTGCCTGCTTTTTATTATTATAATCTCCTCAAATACCAAAAAGGGTCTTCGCTCTCAGAAATATTTGACTATTTTAATCATCCCTATTTTTTATACTGGAGCTACCTTGAACCAGTTTTTATTAAAGACCAAAAGGAGTTAGAAGCTCTCTTATACGATAAAGTTGCAGAAAAAAGAGAAATAGCCTCTCAAAGATTAAAAGAAACAGAAGATCGTTATCATAAAATAAAAAACTTTTTATCTGATGCAGAAAAAAGAGAATACGAAGAAAGGTTATCTAAAATAAGAGAAAATGTTCATAAGGGTGGAATTGGGCTTATTGAAAGTGCCTATCAGAGGGCATTAGAATTGGATTTGGAGTTTCAAGGATATATCTACAGACTGATACAAAAAATCAAAAATGACTTTGAAAATATCAAAAGTATAAGTATACACATGAGCCGTTTCTGGGAACGTTATCCTTATAAAAACGAAGATGTAGAATTTGGAAAAGAATTAAAAAATCTCTCAAATCTCTTACAAAAAATTGAATTTCAAGTGAGAAGAAAAGATCCCTCTGATGCTCTTTCTACTTTAATTTCTGAAATAAATACTTGTAAGAAACTGGTAGAAAATCTCAAAATCACTAAAGAAAACATAGCAAAGAAATGGAATTTTAGAATGAGACTGGCTGATTTTTTAAAAAATTTTTCTGTTTCAGAATTTTTCATTGCCTGTATTTACATAATCATTCCCTATTTACCTATTTCTGAAACTATGAAAAATTTTTTCACTTTTCCCTCTTTTTTATCGGTTTCCCTTGTGCTACTTCTTATTTGTTTATTCCTCTCTTATTCCAAAGACTATGTTTCGGAATGATTTTTTTATTTGGGCTAAAGCAGATAAAATTCCTTATCAAGTTTATGTGTTTAAATCACCTTTGAAAGTCTTAAAACTAAGAAATCCTGAAAATTTATCTGAATTTTTTTACTCTCTGGAAGAACAAACAAAAAAAGGATTTTATGCCTGTGGATTCTTAACCTATGAACTGGGATATCTTTATTTGTAAAAATTTTATATTGGTAATGCTGTTCGCGGACTTGGTAAAGTTTCAGAATGGGTTATATTATAAAAAACCTTATTGGATGGAGGGAATGTAAATGGAAAAAGCTTACAAAATTGCCGTTATTCCTGGTGATGGAACAGGACCAGAGGTAATAAGAGAAGGTGTAAAAGTTTTAGAAGCTGCAAGTAGAAGATTTAACATAAAATTTAATTTTACTTATTTTGACTGGGGAGGAGACAGATATTTAAAAACAGGAGAAACTATTCCAGAAGGTGGAATTGAAGAACTGAAAAAACACGATGCCATTTATCTTGGAGCAATAGGACATCCCGATGTTAAACCTGGTATACTTGAAAAAGAAATACTTTTAAAAATTCGCTTTGAACTTGATCAATACATAAATTTAAGACCTGTTAAACTTTACCCAGGAGTATGGACTCCTATAAAGGATAAAGGGCCCGAAGACATAGATTTTGTAGTAGTAAGAGAAAATACAGAGGGTCTTTATGCTGGTGGAGGTGGTTTTTTAAGAAAGGGCACTCCTTATGAAGTAGCTATTCAAGAATCCATTAACACTCGTTATGGCGTAGAAAGATGTATTCGCTTTGCCTTTGAATACTGCAGAAAAAGAAACAAAAAGAAAAAAGTAACCCTTGTTGGGAAAACAAATGTTTTAACCTATGCTTGGGATCTATGGTATAGAACTTTCCAAGAAGTTGGAGAAGAGTATCCCGATATAGAAAAAGATTATGCTCATGTTGATGCAGTGTGTATGTGGTTTGTAAAAAATCCCGAGTGGTTTGATGTAATAGTTACTGATAATATGTTTGGAGACATTATAACAGATCTTGGTGCTATGATTCAGGGAGGCATGGGTATTGCAGCAGGTGGGAATATTAATCCAAATGGCGTTTCTATGTTTGAGCCAATTGGAGGTTCTGCTCCCAAATACACAGGAAAAAATGTGATCAATCCCCTTGCAGCTATCTGTGCAGGTATTATGATGCTTGAGTGGCTTGGAGAAGAAGAAGCAGCTAAAAGTATAGAAAAAGCTGTGATTAAAGTGTGCAGAGATCATCTTAAAAGTCTTTCTGCTGGTAAAATGGGCTACACTACAACTGAGGTAGGAGATTTAGTAGCTAAATACACAGAGGAGGGGGTGGAGCTATAACTTAAGTGGTAAAAATCAATCTTGAAGAGATCCCCAAGTCTCCAGGGGTTTATTTATTCAAAAATGAAAGGGGAGAAGTTCTTTATGTAGGAAAAGCTAAAGACTTAAGAAATAGGCTCTCCTATTATACCAAAAACTCTTTTCTTTCTCCTAAAATTAATAATCTTTTAATCTCAGCAGAAAAGGTTGAATATTTTTTAACCAAAAACGAAAAAGAAGCGCTTCTTTTAGAAGCAAACCTAATAAAGAGGTATCGTCCCAAATACAATGTTCTCTTAAAAGATGATAAAAACTATCCCCTTTTGAGAATTCCGATTAAAGAAAAATATCCTTCTTTGCAGATTGTAAGAAGGAGAAAAAAGGGAGATCAGGCTCTTTACTTTGGTCCATTTACTTCTGCCAAGGGATTGAGAGAAATTTTAAAACTTCTTTCTAAAACCTTCCCTCTAAGAAAATGTAGTCTTGCTGAAATGAGAAGAAGAAAAACCCCTTGTATTTACTATCAGATTAAAAAATGCCTTGCTCCCTGTGTGTATAATATTTCTGAAGAAGAATATAAAAAAATGGTAGAGGGAGTAATAGAGTTTTTCCAAGGGAAAGGAAATGTCCTTATAAAAAAACTTGAAGAAGAAATGCACAGATTGGCTGAAAATTTAGAATTTGAAAGGGCTGCTTTTTTAAGAGATAGAATTGCGGACTTAAAGAATATCCTGGAAAAACAGGCTGTTGTTTTAGATAAACCCTTAGATTTAGATTTATGGGAATATAAAAAAGTGAGGGCTTACGAATTTTTTATAGTTCTATTTGTAAGATATGGCTATCTTTATGGTTTCCAAACCTTCCAAATTAAAAATCCTCTGGAAGAAAAACCCGGTTTAAAGGATGTGCTCTTACAATTCTATACAGATGGAAAAATTATCCCTGAAAAAATATTTCTGCCAGAGGAAATTGAAGAAAAAGAGGAGCTTGAAAGCATTTTAAGTGAACTGGCAGGAAAAGAAGTGAAAATTTTAAAAAGTGTAAAAGATAAAAAGATTGAAATTTTAAGAACCCTTGCTTTAAAAAATCTGGAAAATTTCATTTCTTCAGAGAAAAGAAGAGAAAAACCTTGGCATGCAGGTCTTTTAGAAGAACTTATAGAAACTTTAAGACTTTCCCATGAGCCGAGATGGATTGAAGCTATAGACCTTTCTCAATTTTATGGAACTGCAAGAGTTGGGGCTGTTGTTTGTTTTTTTGAGGGAGAACCAGAAAAATCACGCTACCGACACTATCATATAAAAGGAAAAGCCAAAGATGATTACGCAATGCTTTACGAAGTGCTTTACAGAAGACTCAAGAGGGGACTGGAAGAAAATAATTTGCCTGATCTTTTTTTAATCGACGGAGGAAAAGGACATTTAGAGACTGCTTTAAAAGTTGCTGAGGATCTCAAAATAGATACTGTTGAATTTAGAAGTGTTGCTAAAAATGAAAAAAGACAACCTGAAAAGCTTTATATTCCTGGAAGAAAAAATCCTTTGTTTTTGCCAAGATACAAAAATGTCTATCACTTTATCGGAAGAATAATGAGCGAAGCCCATAGATTTGCCAAATCTTTTGCAGAAAAAACAAAGGAAAAAGAAACCATAGAAAGTATTTTAGACAAAATAAAAGGAATTGGTCCAAAGAGAAAGGAAATTCTCTTAAAGAATTTTAGAAGTCTGGAAGACATATCACAGGCTTCCTTAGAAAAACTGGCAAACCTTCCAAGATTTAACCTAAAAGTAGCAAAGGTTTTAAAAGAAAGCCTTAAGGAATTTTTAACTTCTTAAGTCTTTTTCTACAAGATCAGCTATCTTTTTTCCGCTCATGAGCATTCCACCAAAGATGGGACCCATTCTTGGAAGACCAAATACTTCACACACCGCTATTCCTGTTACATAAAGTCCCTCTGCCACTTTCCCTGTGTGATCCACCACTAACTTTTCTGAAATCTCACTCCAATTTGATTTTTCACCTTTTATAGCTATATTAAGTTCTGGATTTTTCTCTGCAGCAATCTGAACTATTTCAGCTCCGTGTCCTGACGCATCAACAAGGGCTTTTGATTGAGTATAAAGAGGATCTACATGAAGCCCTGAAAGTTCAATAGCAGTCCATTTCCACAAAACTCCGTTAACCTTGGGAGGGTTGTCTCTTACTATTACATCTTCTACATGAACACCGAGAAAAACCTTAGCTCCTGCATCTATAGCTCCTACTGCAAGTTTAGCTATAAGCTCTGCTGGATCAAGTGTATATAGTTTTTCTTCAGCTTTTTTATATTTTATTCTAAAATCCTCTAAAATGGGTATAGCCTCCTCCTGAACAACTATTTTAGGAATCATGTTTCCTCCACCACCTATTCCACCACCAAAGGAAAGTCTCTTTTCGTAAACAAGAACCTTAAATCCTTTTTCTGCCAGATATTTAGCAGAAGTAAGGCCCGATGGCCCTGCACCCACGATAAGCACATCTACATCACTATAATTATAAAGATCCTCCAAACCATACTTAACTATAGCCTTTTGAATATCAAGTTCCATACAATCCTCCTATACGAAAAAATCAAATTTTAACTAAATTTAATTAAATTTCTATTTTTGAGCACAAGTAAAAATAACTTTTTGTAATTTTATCAAAAATTTGTATAATTTAAATTAAAAAATTCTTAATTTTTTCTCCAATTTTCAATTTCTTTTTCAAGATAGACGCTTGACATAAATACAACAAGGGTTTTCTCTGATATATTTTTATTAAAGTTTAAATTTCTTTCTAAGAAATAAACTTCTTTTCCCATATTTTTAAGAGTTTGTGATACATAGTGCAAGTCAATTCTTTCTTTTTCGGGAATACTTTCCAGACCTGGAGGAATTTTTAAATAAATCTCATCTGCAAGACTTAAGCTTTTTACATAATCTTCCTGAAAAATTTTTCTTTTACTAGAATTTGTTCTCGGTTCAAAAATAGTAACTGTCCTTTGGGGTTTAACAGCCTTCTTAAGTTCTTCCAAAGTAATTTTCACAGCTGTAGGATGATGGGCAAAATCATCAATAATAACTAACTTTTCATTAGCATATAAAATTTCTTGTCTCCTTTTTACTCCAAGGAAGGTTTCAAAAACCTTTTCCCAATTTTCTTTCAATAAATCTAAACCATAAAGTAAAGCAAGAACAGAAAGAGCATTGAGAGCATTGTATTCTCCAGGAAGAACTAAAGAAAATTTTAAAGTTTTTTTAAAAGGTGTTTCTGCTATTACAGAATTAAAAAAAGACAAATTTTTAAAAGTAGTCTCACTTTTTAATAAAATAAAATCAGCACCAGGTGTTTTTCCATAAGAAACTGTCTTAGCTTTAAGTGAAGTGTTTTCTATAATTTCTCTTAAATTTTCATCATCATGATTGTAAACTACAACTCCCTCTTTTGGAATAAGACTTATCAATTTTTTAAAAACCTTTTTTAGGCTTTCCATATTTTGATAAACATCAGCATGATCATACTCAAGATTTGTTAGAATAAGTGAAAAAGGTTGATAATAGAGAAATTTGGCTTCTTTATCAAAAAAAGAAGCTGGATACTCATCTCCTTCTACAACTGAAAAAACGCCATTGCCTTTTCTAAAATTAAGTTCCGAGTGTTTTAGCACCCCACCTACCAAATAAGTTGGATCTAAATTAAGAGCTTCAAGAGTATAACTTAAAAGTGCGGTAACAGTTGTTTTCCCGTGGGTGCCTGCACAAACAAGAACCTTTTTATCTTTAAAAACAAACTTATTCAAAAAGGAAGGAAAGGAATAAAGAGGTATCCCTAATTCTTTTGATGCAACCACTTCTTGATCGTCCTTTTTGGTTATATTTCCCACAATAACAGCATTTGGCTTTATTTTTCTAATATTTTCTGGATCTGGTTTATAAATAGGCACATTTAATTTTTTAAGAACTTCTGAGGAAGGAGGATAAAGATTCCCTTTTTCTGAACCGTAAACTTCAAAACCAGATTCTTTCAAAATTCCGGCAACACCAGACATCCCTATTCCGCCAATTCCAATCATGTAAACCTTCATAGCCTACTCCAGTATAATTTCTATTTCTGGATTTAGCAAGATTTCAAAAGCAGGACCTTCTCTTATTGCAATCTCGAGAAGCCCCTCGCTTCCAAAAAGAGCAATCAGTTCTCCCTTTTTAGCATATCCATAAGATTTAACTAACGGCACTTCCTTTTTGTTAACAAGAACTTTGAATGATACTCCTACTACCATATCTTTGTGTAAATTTGTGATAAGATTTCCAAATTGATCTACATACCAAACAGAAAGTCTATATCCCTTTGAAGTCTTTTCAGGATAAGGGAATTTTAACCTTTTAAGACTTTCCTTAGGGAGAGGTTTTAAAAATTCTTCCCAGGGCATTTCATTTAAAATATAGGCTACTGCTGGAGCAAAAAGATCTCTTCCATGGAAAGTGGAGCTGTAAGGTGGCTTTAAAACTTTTTCCTTTATTATTTCAAAAGCAGTAAAATCTGGATTTTTCTTATAAATCAAAGAAAACACCCCGTTGTCTGGTCCAACAAAAGTGAAGTTTTTAGTTTTTACCACTATTGCCTTCCTTTCTGTTCCCACTCCTGGATCAACTATAATCAGAAAGATTGTGCCTTCTGGAAAATATCTGTAAGAAAAATAAAGACTGAGTGCCGCTTTTTTTACATCCTGAGGCGGTATATTATGGGTAATGTCAATAAAGTTAACATTTATAGGCTTCTCAAGCTCTTTTAAAATTCTTCCTTTCACAACTCCAACATAATGATCTTCTACTCCAAAATCTGTAAGAAGAGAAATTATTTTAGTCATTTTCCAGAAATAAGAAAAACATCCTCTCCCTTTGAAATTTTCTCTTTAGCCTTTTTAGAATATTTTATGAGAAGTTTTTTAATAAACTCCTCTGGTGGATTTCCTTCCACAATCACTGCAGTAGGTGCAGGAACATCCAAAGTATAAGTTCTATATTTATTTTGAACTATTCTTCTTATTTTCTCATTTTCTTCTTTGTTTCTTCCAAGAACTATCCAAAGTCCTTCTTCCAAAAAGTGTCTTCCTATAACTAAAAGTTGAGAAGTCTCGTAATTTAAGGTTCTTCTTTCCTTTATAACTTTTAAGACCCTTTCTCCGATTTGAGGATCAGTAAGTAAACAACCTCCAGATGGAGTAGGTATTTCTTTTAGTTTAAATTTTTTTGCAAGCTCAAATTGAGCGTTTCTTTTTCTTCCAAAGATATCAAAAAGTTTTTCTCTATCAATAATTCCTTTTTTTTCTGGTTCTGTTTCAGCAAGGAGTTTTGCTGAAAGTGGTCTTAGCAAAATTCCTTTAACCCCTGCTTTCCTTTCAATCAATTCCAAGGCATTTTTATTCTGGCTCATGGGTCTCTGTCCCAAGACCTCTCCTGTAGCTATAAAATCTGTTTTAAGTTCTTCCATAAGTTTTTTAGCTTTTTTTAGCATAAAAATCTTGCAGTCCACACAGGGATTTGCATAATCTCCATACCCGTGCTCAGGTTTTTTAAGCACCTCTATATATTCTTCTGTAACATCAACCAGTAATCCTTCATCAAAACCAAGAGCTTTTACCTTTTCATAAAAAGACTCTGGATTTTCTTTATATTTCCATCCAAAAAAAGGAGTAATAAATTTTACTGCGACAATCTTTATCCCCTGCTCTTTGAGAATTAAACCTGCTAAGTGACTGTCAAGACCTTCTGAAAAAAGGAGAATAGCGGTAGGCATTTTAGCTCTGAGTTTTTAAAAAATTTTTAGCCAACTCTAAATTCTCAGGATCACCAAGCATTCTGGCAATTTCTCTTATTTTATCTTCTCCTTCTAATTTTCTTATCCTTGTCTTAGTTTCATCTCCTTTTATTTCCTTTTCAACTACAAAATGCGTATCAGAAAGAACCGCAATTTGAGGAAGATGAGTGATACAAAAAATTTGATAATTTTGAGAAAGATCTTTTAGTTTTTTTGCAACTTTTTTTGCTGTAGTTCCACCAATCCCTGCATCTACTTCGTCAAAAACTAAAGTTCCTGCTTCGATTTTTTCTTTTAAAAGTGATTTACAGGCAAGAAAAATGCGTGAAAGTTCACCACCAGAAACTACTTTACTAAGTGGTTTTAAGGGAACCCCTGGATTGGAAGAAAAAAGAAAACTTACCTCATCCAAACCTACGGAAGTGAGATTTTCAACTTTTGGTTCTTTGGTTGACAACTCTATTTTAAAATCCGCTTTTTCCATACCCAGCTCTCTCAATTCTTTTATCAAAAGATTTTGTAATTTAGGAATCCCTTTTAACCTTTCCTTACTCAGTTTTAAAGCTGAAGCTATTACTTTTTCCCTCAACTCTTTTTCCTCTTTTAATAACTTCTCATAATTTTCTTCTCCTGTTTCCAATAGATTTATCTCTTCTTTTAATTCTTCCAGCAATTTTATCAAGCCTTGAGTATTTGTTTTATATTTCCTTTTAAGTTTATCATATGAAGAAAGTCTTTCCTCTATATCATTTAGTGCTGCATCATCTTCAGGCAAACGGCCTGAATAATCTGTTATATCTCTTGCTATTTCTTTCAGATCATAGTAAATGGAGTAAACTCTGGAAAAATGATCCTTAAACTTGTGTTCCACTTTACTCAAGCTTTCAAAAGCAGAGACAATCTGAAAAAGAAAGTTTTCAACCTCTTCAAAGTTGGATATAAGAAACTGGGTTTTTTCTTTTAAAAGAGATAGATTTTTGAGTCTTTCCCTTTCCTTTAAAAGGTTTTCTTCCTCCTCTGGATCAGGTTTCAACTCTTCAAGTTCTTTAATTTGGAAAAGCAAAAAATCTTTTTTTAGCTGAGAAGAAGTCATCTTTTCTTCAAGTGTTTTTATCTGAGATAAGAGGTTTTTGTATCTGTAAAATAACTCTTGATATTCTTTAAGATAAGAAGTTATTCCAAGAAAGTGATCCAGAAATTCAAGCTGTTTTTCTGGGGATAAAAGAGTATAAAACTCGTGTTGACTTGTGAGAAGAATTAGATCTTTAGTAAACTTAGAAAGTTCTGCAAGTGTTGCAAGAGAACCATTTATATAAATTCTTTGTCTCTGAGGAGACAATATCCTTCTAATGTGTATTTCTTCTTGAGGAGAATATCCTGATTCTTCCAATTTTTTTAAGAGTTTTTCACCACCCCATATAATTGCTTCAATTTCTCCCTCTTTTGCACCAGGTCTTAGGTAATTGCTTCCTCCTTTTTCTCCCAAGAGAAGTTTAACAGCTTTTACCAGAAGGGACTTTCCGGCACCGGTTTCTCCGGTAAAAACCACAAATCCCTTATCCAGTTCTAAGTGAACATCCTCTATGAGGATCAGATTATTTATTCTAAGTTCTAAAAGCACAAAACTTATTTTAAAAACATTAAAAATTTTTTCAACAAACCCCCACTCCCTACCACTTCGTAAGTGGTATGATTTTGAATAATTATAAAATAATAAAGGTTTGAATTTATAAAATTGCTCTTGACTTTTTGAAAATTTTTAAATAAGTTAAGTGGTATAAAGTGGAAAAAAGTGGAAGAAAATGTTTAGAGGTAAATTTAAACATACCCTTGATGAAAAAGGAAGATTTAGTCTTCCATCCAAGTTTAGAGAAGTACTAAGAGTAAAGTATGGAAGTGAGAATCTTGTTGTTACCAATTTTCCTGACTGCTTAGTAGCTTATCCTGTTGAAGAATGGCAAAAAATAGAAGATAAACTAATGGGGCTTCCTTGGGATATCCCAGAAGTAAGACAATATGTAAGATATTTCTTAGGCTCAGCTGAAGAATATCAGCCTGATAAACAAGGAAGAATTCTTCTCTCTCAATCTTTAAGAGAAGAAATTAAGCTTGAAAAAGAAGTTGTATTTTTAGGAATGTTAACCCATTTTGAAATCTGGAACCCAAAAGACCTGGAAGCAAAGTTTAAAGAAACCAAAGAAAACTTCAATAAAGTTATGCAAATTATTAATCCTTATCTTACAGGAGTGAAAGATTTACCATCATGAACCAGTATTGCTAAAAGAAGTGCTGGAGTGGTTGGATGTGAAAGAAAATAAAATTTATGTAGATGGAACTGTTGGACTCGGTGGACACAGCTCCGCTATTTTGGAAGCCTCCAAACCATCTGGAATTCTCTATGGTTTTGAATGGAACGAAGATTCTTTCAAAATAGCCAAAGAAAGACTAAAAAAGTACAAAGAAAGAGTAAAGTTATATAATAAAAACTTTGTTTATATTAAAGAAATTCTTCAAAAAGAAAATGTATTAACAGACGGAGTTCTTTTAGATCTTGGAATCTCTTCCTTTCTTTTAGAAGGAAGTAAAAGAGGATTCTCCTTTCAAAAAAGTGAACCTCTTGATATGAGAATGAATTTATCTTTAAAAATTACTGCCAAGGATATACTCAATAATTACGATTTCATAAAGTTAAGCAATGTATTTAAAAAGGGAGAAGTTCCCAGAGCAGAGAAATTTGCTAAATTTATCTGTGAGAAAAGAAAGAAAAAACCTTTTAAATTAACTCAAGATTTAGTAGAAGCAGTAAAGGAATTCTATAAAACCTCTAAAAAAAATCTGCTGGCGATTGTTTTTCAAAGCCTCAGAATAGAAGTAAATAAAGAACTTGAGAATTTAGAAACTGTTTTAAAAGATATTCCTGATATTTTAAAACCTTCGGGTAGGATAGCGATTATCTCTTTTCATTCTTTGGAAGACAGATTGGTCAAAAATTTTTTCAAAAATGATCCGAGAATCAAAGTTCTTACTAAAAAACCCATTACACCCTCTGAAGAAGAACTTAAAAGAAATCCAAGAGCAAGAAGTGCAAAAATGAGAGTGGGAGAAAAAGTAAATGAACAATAAAACCCTGATTTATAAACCAAGTGTAGATTACTATCATACCAATAAAAAAACCAATGCTAAAAGTGAAATTGTCTCCTTAAAGGAGCGGGTTAAGATTTTTTTAGAAAATCTATTAATTCTTCTTTTGGGCATCTCAATTTTTGTTTTAAGTGTTGGAATAGCTTATAACACCTATATTTTAGCGAAGTTAAAAGTGAAAAAACTTTCTTTGTTAAAAGAAAACAAAGCTTTAAGAAAAGAGTATCAATATTTAACTTCAAGAGAAGTTGTTTTAAAAAAAGCTAAAAAATTAAACCTTTATCCACCTCAAAAAGGAGATTTAATTAAGCTGAAATAGGAAAATGAAAAAACAGCAAAACTTCTTATTATTTTTGAGCCTTTTTTTACTTTTAGTAGTTTTAGTAATAAACTTTTCTGCAGAAAAGGTAACCGGAAAGTCTTCTGGACATAAAACAAAAAGAGGTTACATCTTTGATAGAAATTTACATCCCATTGCTATTTCCTTAGAAAACTATAAAGCCTATTACTATATAAAAAATAATTTTTTTCTCAGTTCTTCGGATTTGGAAATTCTCAAAAAGTATTTAGGTTCCACTATTAATCTATCTAAAAAAGGTATTATCCTTCTTTCAGAAGATTTGAGTTTAGAAGAAGTAGAAAGACTAAAAAAAGAAAAAAATGTAATTATAGAAAAAACCTTCAAAAGAAAGCTACTCCAACCTTACTTAAAAACACTGGTTGGAGAAACTTTTAACGGATACGGAGTCTCTGGTTTGGAGAAGGTTTTTGATGAAAAACTGAGCATGGGGGAACCTCTTATCCTTTCTATTGATTTAAACTTAGAAAAAAAGATTTATAATATAATCCATAACCTTAATCTCCCAGCTTTTGCAATAGCTATTTTTGATCTCTATACAGGAGAAGTATTAGGTTACATGGAAAGTGAAAATGCAAGGCTTTTTGATAATTATTATCCTTTGAGTTTTTTTGATCTTCCTCCCACAGAAATTAAAACTTTTAAATGGATTTTAGGAGAAAAACCAATTCTTAAAGAAAAGAATATAACCAAAATAAATACTTGGCACATTGCTAAATGGTATATGGATAAGGTGTGTAATGGTTCTCTTATCCCTACTGTGTTGCGCAGTCAAACTAAAGTGTGCGAACCAAATTTACAACTCTTTGAGAAAAATGAATACCACTATGCTCTCGGAAATATCTTTATTACAGTTGCTTTTAAAGATGACAAACTAATCCTTACTTCATTTGCTTTAAATTCTCAGAATAATGAGCTATTAAACCAAAAAATACTAAACTATATATTAGCTCAATTATGAAAACCTTAGAAGAACTTATTAAAAATCTGGAAATTGTAAAAGCTTATTATGGAAGCCAGCCTATAAAAAGTTTTGGACCTTATAAATACCTTAGAATAAACGGAATTTCTGAAAATTCCAAGAAAGTAGAAGACAGATATATCTTTGTAGCAAGAAAGGGAACTAACTTTAATGGTGAGGCTTTTATTGAAGAGGCTGTGAAAAAGGGAGCTATTGTTGTAGTAAGAGAAAGTGAAATAAACCGTGATCACCTTTATCCAGGAACAATTCAATTTCAAGTGAAAAACATCAAAAAAGCTTTATCATCTCTTGCCTTAAATTTTTTTGAAAACCCTCAGGAGAAATTAATTTTGATAGGAGTTACTGGAACAAATGGCAAAACTTCTGTCAGTTATTTTACAAAACATATTCTTAACCGTCTCGGTATGAAATGCGGATACATAGGAACCCTTTTTTACGAAACAGATAGAATTATTCCCTCACTTGAAACCACACCTTCAATCTTAACCATTGCTTCTTTACTAAAAGAAATGGTAAATAAAAATTTTAAAGTTTGTGTTATTGAGGTTTCATCTCACGCCCTTCATCAGGATAGATTATTGGGCATTCTCTTTGATATAGCAGTTTTCACCAATCTTTCAAGGGATCACTTAGATTACCACAAAGATATGGAAGATTACTATCAAGCAAAGAAAAAACTCTTTACCTATTATTTAAAACAAAACGCCAAAACTGTTATTTCCTTAGAAAATGAGTATGGGAAGAGGCTTTCTGAAGAATTAAAAGATTTATCTCCCTTTCTGGTAAATACAGAAAACTTTAAATGCGAAGCTCTTGATAAAAAAGAAGGATTAATTTTAAAAATAAAAACAGGAAATAGGGAATATAAAGTTTCTACTCAGCTTTTTGGAGAATATCAAGCTAAAAACCTGACCACCACATTGGGAATACTTAGAGCCATGGGATTTAAAATTGAAGACATCTTGGAAGCTATAAAGGAGCTTAAAAATCCTATAGGAAGGCTTGAACTGGTAGCTACTTATAGAGGTGCTAAAATATTTGTAGATTATGCCCACACACCTTCTGCATTGGAAGAGGCTTTGAAAAGCTTAAACTCTGTAAAAGAAAACAGATTGATTGTGATTTTTGGCTGCGGAGGAGACAGAGATAAAGGGAAAAGACCACTTATGGGAAAAATTGCAAGTTTGTTAGCTGATGAAATAATCCTCACTTCAGATAATCCAAGATTTGAAGACCCATTAAAAATTATTGAAGATATTAAAAAAGGAGTTAATTCTTCAAAACCCTGTAGAGTTATTCCTGACAGAAAAGAAGCTCTGCATTTCGGTATCAGAAGTTTAAAAAAGGGGGACCTGCTTTTGGTTGCTGGTAAAGGTCATGAAACTTATCAAGAAATTAAAGGTAAAAAATACCCTTTTTCTGATCAGGAAGAAATTTTAAAATTTATAAAAACCTTACAAAATCAATGAATATAAAGATTAAAATTTCAACAGAAAATATAGTAAAAGCTACTTCTGGTATTCTTATCGGTGGAGACATGGGCATTCATTTTAAAGGTATTTCAACAGACACAAGAATTATAAAACCAGGGTATCTTTTCTGGGCTTTAAAAGGAGAAAAATTTGATGGACATGATTTTTATAAAGAAGCTATAGAAAAAGGAGCTAAAGGCATTGTTATTTCTCGTTTCCCAAGAGAATTTAAAATGGAAGAAATTCCAAAAACAATCTCCGTTATTTTGGTAAAGGATACTCTCAGAGCCTTGGGAGATCTTGCTAATTTCTGGAGAAGAAAACTTAACTGCATTATAGTAGCTATTACAGGATCCTGCGGGAAAACTACTACCAAAGAGATGAGCTACAATATTCTTTCCAGGTTTTTTAAAACTGCAAAAAATCAAGCTAACTATAACAATTTAATAGGTGTGCCTCTTTCCCTTCTTTCTATAGGAGAAAATGCAGAGGTGGGAATACTGGAACTCGGAACTAATCAAAAAGGGGAAATAGAAAGGCTTTCTCAAATCGTTGAACCACAGATTTCTGTTATAACCTCCGTCTATCCTTCTCATTTAGATGGGCTTGATTCTCTTGAAGGAGTTCTGGAAGAAAAAATCACTCTATTTAAAAATACTCACAGAAATGGAACCATTATTTATAATTTTGATCAGCAAATTTTAAGAGAAAAAGCCCAGAAATTTTCACAAAACAAAATTTCTTTTGGATTAAATCCAGAGGCAGATCTTTCTTTCCAAAATTTGGTTTTATCTGAAGAGAAAATAAAAGGTGAGATTAAATTCAAAAACAATTCTTATTTATTAGAAATAGAAAATATAGGAAAGCACAATCTGTTAAACCTTCTGGCTTCATTGTGTGTTGCCATATCCTTGAAACTTGAACTGAAAAACATTATCCCTTTGATAGGTAATGAAATACCACTTTTTAAAAGGTTTAAGGTTTTTGAGAAGAAAAATTTTCTTATTATAGATGATACTTACAATGCTAATCCCGGCTCTACCAAGGCTGCTTTGGAATTTATAAAAGGTCTTTCTAAAAACTGGGAAAGGAAAGTGGTAATTCTGGGTGATATGAAAGAGCTGGGAAAGGATTCAAAAATGCTTCATGAAGAAATAGGTAAACTTGTAGCTGAAGTTGCTGACTTTGCTATCTTTACAGGAGAGATGGCAAAAAGCTATGAAAAAGGCTTTAGATCAGAAAAAAATAAAGAATGTAAAACCTTTGATAGTGTGGATGAGTTGCTAAAAAATTTTTCTTTAAAGGAGTTTTTAGAAAAAGAAAAAAGAAACACAGCAATTTTGATAAAAGGCTCAAGGGCTTTGAGAATGGAAAGAATTGTAGAAAAGTTGATTGAGGAGCTTAGTTAATGCTTTACCATTTTCTTTATTCTTTGAAAGATATATCAATTATATTTAATGTTTTTAAATACATAACTTTTAGATTGATTTGCGGAGCTTTAACCGCTTTTGTTTTGGTATACCTTTTTATGCCTTATTTTATAAGATTTATGAAACAAAAACAATTTGGACAGATTGTAAGAGAAGAAGGGCCTTCTCATCATAAGGTAAAAACAGGAACTCCCACCATGGGAGGTATTGTAATAGTTGGAGCTATAATAATTTCTGCATTGTTGTGGTGCAACCTTACTAATCCTTTGGTATGGATTGCCATTTTTGTTCTTTTAAGCTTTGGTTTTATAGGTTTTGTAGATGATTTTTTGAAAATAAAAAGGAAAAAAAATCTTGGTTTAAAAGCACGTGAAAAGATATTGGCACAATTGATAATTGTAGGTATTTTCTATTTAATTTTATTTAAAGTTTTAAACTTCTCTACCACTCTTAATTTTCCGTTTTTTAAAAAATTGATAGTTGATATAGGTAGCTTTTACTTGGTATTCAGTATGCTTGTGATAATTGGCAGTTCCAATGCTATGAATTTAACTGACGGGCTTGATGGACTTGCTATAGTTCCTTTTATAGTGGTAGCAGGTGTTTATATTATTTTAAGCTATGTAGCAGGGCATGTTAAATTTGCAAACTATCTATATCTTCCCTATATACCCTTTGCTGGTGAGCTGGCAATTTTATGTGCTATTATGGTAGGAGCTGGTTTGGGTTTTTTATGGTATAATGCTTATCCTGCTGAAATTTTTATGGGAGATGTGGGATCCCTTGCCTTAGGAGCTGCTCTTGGGGCTATAGCTATTATGATAAAACAGGAACTTCTCTTGGTTATAGCCGGAGGATTGTTTGTGCTTGAAGCTATATCGGTGATTTTGCAGGTTGGTTACTTTAAAATTACTAAAGGAAAAAGGATTTTTAAAATGGCTCCTCTTCATCACCATTTTGAATTAAAGGGATGGCCAGAAAATAAAGTGGTTATCAGATTTTGGATTATATCTATAATTTTTGGGCTTATTGCTCTAAGCACACTTAAAATAAGGTAGGTTCTATGAATTTAAAGAATAAAAAAGTTGTAGTTTTGGGATTTGGTAAAAGCGGAAAGGCAGCGGTAAGACTTCTTTTAAAACTTGGGGCAGAAGTGATTGTTTCTGAAGCTAAGGAGTTAGATGCTTTTTCTTCTGAAAATTTAGAACTTTTCAAATCTCAAGGAGTTTATTTTGAAACAGGAGGACATAGAAGGGAAACTCTTCTTTCTGCAGACCTTGTAATTACAAGTCCCGGAATTCCAAGAGAAGTATATACCGAATGCCTTAAAAAGGATATTCCTGTTATTGGTGAGATTGAACTTGCATGGCAATTCTTAAAAAATAAAGAAGAAACCATTGCCATAACAGGCACAAATGGCAAAACAACTACCACTGCTATGGTTTCTGAACTCCTTAAGCTCTCAGGATACAAGGTTTTTACTGGTGGAAATTATGGAATTCCTCTATCAGAATTGATAATTTCAGATGTTTCTGTAGATAAAATCGTTCTTGAAGTTTCAAGTTTTCAGCTGGAAAATATTCAGAGCTTTTCTCCCAGAGTTGGCATTCTTCTAAATATCAGTCCTGATCATTTGGAAAGATACTTTTCTTTTAAGGAGTATGCATACTATAAATACAGACTTTTTGAATACCAAAACAAAAACTGTTATGCTATTTTACCTTTTCAAGAAAAATGGTTTAATGATTTTAAAAACTTAATAAATGGACAGATTTTATTTTTTGATGAGAAGAAAAATGAAAGTGCAAAAGCTTATCTTAAGCCAAGTGAGATATCCTCTGAAGACGGTTTCATTATCAATTTAAAAGATAAAGAATTCTATTCCTTTTTTGGATTTAAACTTCTTGGTATTCATAACAAAGTAAACTTTATGGTAGCAAGCTTAGGGGCAAGACTTTTGGGTTCAACTAAGGAAAGCATAGAGAAACTGATTAATAAGTTTAGAGGATTTCCTCACAGATTAGAATACATAGGAGAGTTTGGAGGAGTTTATTTTATAAATGACTCAAAAGCAACCAATGTAGATGCAACTCTCCAAGCATTAAAAAGCCTTCCAGGTTCTGTAATTCTCATTCTTGGAGGAAAACACAAAGGTGCTTCTTACAGTCCCTTAATTCCTTATATAAAAGAAAAAGTAAAAATTTTAATTTTAATGGGTGAATCTCGTTTTATTATAGCTGAAGAACTGAACGGAGTTACAGAAACCTATATGAGTGAAACCTTAAGTGATGCAACGCTTTTAGCTATAAAGTGTGCCAAACCAGGAGATATAGTCCTTCTTTCTCCAGCCTGTTCAAGTTTTGACCAGTTTAACGATTATAAGGAAAGAGGAGAAGTTTTCAGAAGATTAATTTTAACTCAAGCTCCTTTACATTTTAAGGAAAAGAAGGAGGAACTACTTCATTGAAATGGCTTATTGTTGCTGGAGGAACAGGAGGGCATATTATACCAGGTGTGGCTGTGGCTCAACAACTATTAAAATTACAAAGAGAAGTATACTTTGTTTCAGGGACAAGAAAAGTAGAAGAAACAATTTTAAAAAATAAGCCTTTTAAAGTTTATACACTGGATGTAGAAGGTTTTGTAGGAAGATCTTTTAAAAATAAGATTAGAGCGTTTATGAAAATGATTAAAGCTATAGCTAAAGCTTATAAAATTGTTAATGACTTAAATCCTCATATAATACTTGCTACAGGAGGATATATTTCTTTTCCAGTGGTGCTTGTAGGGAAAATAAAAGGTAAAAAATTAGGGCTTCACGAACAAAATATTGAACCAGGAATAGCAAACAAAGTTTTAAGCTATATGGTAGACAAAATTTTTGTAAGTATGGAAGAAAGCAAAAATTACTTTCCTAAGGAAAAGGTGGTCTTTTCAGGAAATCCTGTAAGAGAAGACATTTTAAATCTAAAACCAAGGGAGCACTCAGGAAAGGGTTTATTAATCTTAGGAGGAAGCTTGGGAGCAAGATTTATAAATGAGCTTGCTATAAAATTTGTGCCTCTGCTTTTAGACGAATTTAAGGATCTTTTAATTATCCATCAAACAGGTTTGGATGATTTTGAAAGAGTAAATAATGAATACAAAAAATTGATTAAAAAAGAGCATGAAACTCGTTTAAAGGTTTTTCCCTTTATAGAAGATATGAGCTGGGCTTATTCTCAGGTTGATTTATTTATGGGAAGATGCGGAGCTACAACTCTTGCTGAACTTTTTGCAGTTGGATTACCCGCTATTTTTATTCCCTTTCCTTATGCTACCCGAAATCATCAGGAAAAAAATGCAAAAATTGTAGCTCAAAAAGGTGGTGCTATTTTAATAAGGCAGAAAGAAGCAACTCCTGAGGTTGTTTTAAAAGAAATTAAAGACCTGCTTAAAAATGAGGAAAAATTAAAAAGCATGTCTCAAATTATGAAAAGTTTTTACACCCCTGCTCCACAAAAAATAATTATAAATGAACTGGAGGAACTAATAAAAAATGGCTAAAAAAAAGAGAGTTCATTTTATTGGTATCGGTGGTGTTGGAATGAGTGGTCTTGCTATGATTATGCATTCCTTGGGATACGAAGTAAGTGGATGCGACATTTCAAAAAGTAAATATACAGAGTTGTTAGAGAAAAAAGGCATTAAAGTATATTACGGGCATTCTCCCTTTCATGTAGAATCTGCTGATATTGTAGTTTACTCTTCTGCTATTCCTCAAAACAATCCTGAACTTTTAAAAGCAAAAGAATTGGGTATATGGGTAATTCCAAGAGCCCAAATGCTATCAGAAGTAATGAATTCATATTCAAAGAGCATAGTAGTAGCAGGTTCTCATGGTAAAACTACAACAACCTCCATGATTTCTGAAGTTTTAATAAAACTTGAAAAAAATCCCACTGTTATAGTAGGGGGAATAATAAATAACTTTAAAACACATTCCCTTCTGGGTGAAAAAGAATTTCTGGTAGCTGAAGCAGACGAAAGCGATGGTTCTTTTCTTTGTTATAATCCCTATATAGAAGTCATCACCACTATTGATAAGGAGCATCTTGATTTCTATGCAGATTTCAATGCCATTAAAAAAGCTTTTATAAACTTTATTAAAAAATGCTCTTCGGAAGGTAAAGTAATTTTATGTGGAGACGATCCCGGAGTAAAAGATATATTGCAAGAAATATCCGGTCCTTTTCTACTTTATGGTTTCTCAGAAGGAAATCAGCTTGTAGGTAAAATTATAGAAGATTCTGCTCATCCAAAAGTTGAAGTTTATTATTTGGGAAATTTTCTGGGTTCCTTTAAACTTTCTGTTCCTGGAAAGCACAATGTTCTTAATGCTTTAGCAACTATCGGAGTTGCCTTAATTTTGAATCTCCCCATATCCGAAGTAATAAATGTATTAAAAGAATTTAAAGGAGTTGAAAGGAGACTTGAATTTAAAGGCATCTGGAAAGGATCAATATTATTTGATGATTATGCTCATCATCCTACAGAAATTAAAGCTACTCTTTCAGCTATTAAAAAGCTTTATCCAAATAAGAAATTGGTGCTTATTTTTCAACCTCACCGTTACACCAGGATGAAAGCCCTTTGGGATGAATTTTTACTTGTGCTAAAGGATCCAGAAGTACTGATTTTAACAGACATTTATCCTGCCAGTGAAAAACCAATACCCGGAATTTCTGGTTTTACTTTTTTTGAAACCATAAAAAATTTAAGAACTACAAAACCTACTTTCTACGGAGAAACCTTTGAAGAGATTTTAAAACTTTTGGAAACTTTAAGTGTAGAAAATCAAGTAATTTTAACCATGGGAGCAGGAAACATTTACAAGCTACACAAATTAATACTTAAGCAAGAAAAGAACGAAAATTTAAGATATGTGGTTTAAGGATTTGGATAAAAAACTGAAAGAACTAAAAATAAATTTTAAAACTGATGAACCTTTGTCCTCTTACACAAGCATTAAAATAGGGGGACCTTGCAAAAGAATGATTTTCCCTGAAAGGGAAGAAAGTTTGTTAAAAATTATAGATTTTATGGAAGAAAAAGGGATACCTTTTTTTCTTTTAGGAGGAGGTAGTAAGCTTTTAATTTCAGATAGAGGATTTGAAGGAGTAGTTATTAATTTGTGTAGTCTTAAAAAAAGGGAAATTATTGGAGAAAATGAGAAAAAAATTTTTTTAAAGATACTTGCAGGCACAAGGATTAATGAAATTATAGGTTTGGGGATTAAAAAAGGATTTGGAGGAATTGAGTTTTTGGGAGGAATTCCTGCTACCTTAGGTGGGGCTATAAAAATGAATGCAGGAGCTTTTGGATATACGATATCTCAACTGGTTAAAAAGATAAAAATTTATAAAAACGGAGAAATAAAAATTATAGACTCTACAGATTCACTATGGGAATATAGAAAGTTTAAAGAAAGTGGAATTGTTCTTGGTGCAGAACTTGAGTTAAAAAAAATGAAAACAGAAGAAATAAAAAAAAGGCTTAAAGAGTATTTAGAAAAAAGAAGAAAAATGCAGCCTCTATTTGAAAAAACCTTTGGTTCTGTTTTCAAAAATCCAGCTTCTTCTTATGCAGGTGCACTTATAGAATCTTGCAATTTGAAAGGGTATCAGATAGGTAATGCTAAGATTTCGGAAAAACATGCTAATTTTATAGTAAATCTTGGAGGAGCAAAAGCTACCGATGTTTTAAAGCTTATGAAACTTGCTCAGGAAAGAGTGTTTAAGAAATTCGGAATAATACTTGAACCGGAGGTGAACTTTTTAGGATGCCAACTGTAACAGGAAAAATTAAATATCTAATTAAAAATAGACTTTTGTGGATTCTTACAGCTGTGCTATTTTCTCTTATTTTAATAATTTATTTACTTTATTTTACTGATCTTTTTATACTAAAGGAAGTTAGGGTGATTAATAATAAAAAGGTTGGGAAAAAAGAAATTATAGCATTAACTGGTCTAAAAGGAGGAGAAAGACTTTTCTCAATACCTATTGATAAAATAAAAAAAAGAATTCTTCTTAATCCAAAAATTGAAAAAGTGGTTATAGCAAAACGTCTTCCCTATACACTTGAGATCAAAATAAAAGAAAGAGAACCTCTTGCAATTATTACCGTAGACAATAAAGGTTACCTCATAGATAAAAACGGAATTATTATAGATACTATTTTACCTGAAGATTATCAGTTTTATCCTGTAGTTGAAATTAAAAATAAAAAATTTAAAGATAAGTTTTTAAATTTTTTAGTTTGGTTAAAAAATCATAAAAATTATTTACCTGTTTACGAAAACTTAGCAAAGGCTATCTTGGAAGAAGATAAATTAATTTTTGTCACCAAGAATAATATAAAAATTTATTTTCCACTTTTTTCAGAAAAAGACTGGACATACTTTTATAAAAATTTGGATAGAATAATGGCTTACTTATATGAGAAAGAGTTAATTGAAAAAGTGGAGCTTATAAGGTTAGATTATCCCTTAGGTTCTGCATTAATAAAATTCAGGAGTTGATAAATGGGAAGAGAAAGAGGTATTCTGGTTGTTGATGTAGGCACTACCAAAGTATGTGCTCTTATAGGAGAAGAGAAAGAGGAAAAGTTATGGGTTACAGGAATGGGTATAGCTCCTTCAAGAGGACTTAAAAAGGGGACCATAATAAATATAGATGAGGCTACACAAAGTATAAAAGAGGCTATAGAGAAGGCTCAATCTCAGGCTAAGGTTTCTATAGAAAGTATTTATACCAGCATTGCAGGAAGTCATATTAAAACACTTTCCAGCTCAGGTGTAGTTGCTTTAAAAGAAAAAATAGTTACTCCGGCTGAGGTAGAAGAAGTTCTCTATTCTGCTCAAGCTGTAGAGCTTCCACAAGATAGAACCATCTTGCATGTAATCCCTCAGGAATTTATAGTTGATCAAGCAAGGGGAATAATTCAACCTGTTGGAATGTCTGGAGTAAGACTGGAAGCACATGTCCGGTTGATTACTTGCAATCGCTCTAATCTTCAAAATTTACTAAGATGCTTTGAGAATCTGGATTTAGAAGTAGATGGTGTCATTTTTCAAGGATTAGCTTCTGGAGAAGGAGTATTAACTTCTGAGGAGAAAGAATTAGGAGTTATATTAATTGATCTTGGTGGTGGAACTACTGATGTAGCAATCTACTGGGATAATGTCTTAAGATATGTATTTTCTCTACCTGTTGGAGGAGAGCTTCTTACCAATGATCTTGCTGTAGGTTTAAGAACCTCAAGAAAAGAAGCAGAGAAATTAAAAATTGAAAATGGAGTTTGTGTAAGAGAACTTGTAGATGATGAAGAAATTATTGAGGTTCCAGGAATAGGAGATCGTCCCCCTAAAAAAGTAAATAAAAAAATTCTGGCAGAAATTTTGGAACCACGGATAAGAGAGCTTTTTGAACTGATTGAAAAAGAATTACAGGCACAGACCCTTTATGAGGAAGATATTATTGATATTAAATCCAAAGCAGGAAGTGGAATAGTAATAACTGGAGGCTCTGCTCTTCTTCCCGGTATTATATATTTAGCTGAACAAATATTTAACTTGCCAGCAAGGATTGGATATCCTTTGAAACTTGCCGGACTCGCTGAAGAAACTTATCATCCTCAATTTGCTACTTCTGTGGGAATGCTTTCCTATGTTTATAGTGGTTTAAAAGAAAAAATAAAAGAAGATAAAAAGGAAAGATTAATTGAAAAATTAAAAAAAAGTTTTTTAAAATTTATAAAAGGGGGCTAAATAATGGGTGGTCCTTTTGAGTTGTTAGATGATGAAATAAAAGTTCAACCCAATATAAAAGTAGTTGGTGTCGGAGGAGCAGGAGGTAATGCAGTAGCAAATATGATAAAGAATAAATTACAAGGAGTGGAATTTATTGCAGCAAATACAGACTATAGAGTTCTGGATCTCAATCCTGCTCCTCTAAAAATACAATTGGGTAAAAAGTTAACCAAAGGGTTAGGAGCAGGTGGAAAGCCTGAAATTGGTAGACAGGCAGCTGAAGAAAGTGAAAGAGAAATAAGGGATGTGTTGAAAGATGCAGATATGGTTTTTATTGCTGCAGGAATGGGAGGAGGAACAGGAACAGGAGCTGCTCCTGTAATAGCAAACATTTGTAAAGATCTGGGAGCCTTAACTATTGCAGTTGTTACCAAACCTTTTTCTTTTGAAGGAAAATTTAGAATGAAAGTTGCTGAACAGGGCTTAGAAGAATTAAGAAAACATGTGGATACGCTTATTACTATTCCTAATGACAAACTTCTCACTCTTGGTTCTCCTCAAGATAGGCTTGCAGATATGTTTAAAAAAGCAGACGATGTATTATATTATGCAGTAAGAGGGATTTCTGATTTGATTCTTTCTCCTGGATATATAAACCTTGATTTTGCAGATGTTAAGGCATTGATGAGTGAAAGTGGAGGTACGGCTTTGATGGGTATGGGAGAAGCAAAAGGAGAAGACAGAGCAGAAGTGGCAACACAAATGGCTATCTGTAGCCCTCTTTTGGAGGATATTTCTATTTCCGGAGCTAAAGGGATTTTATTAAATATAAGTGTTCACCCTGATACCTTAACCATTCACGAAACCCAGATAATTACAAGTACCATTTCCAAGGAACTACATCCTGATGCTAAGGTTTATTGGGGAGTTGTCTTTGATGAAAGGCTGGAAGATTGCCTTAGAGTTACTGTAATAGCTACAGGTCTTGAAAAACCTCAGGAAAAAGAAAGAAAAGAAAAGATAATAAAAATGGATGAAGGAATAAAGAGGAAAGGAGAAAAACAGAAAAAAAGCGTTTTTAATCTTTTTGACGAAGAGATTTTAGATATACCCACCTTCCTCAGGAGAAATGCAGATTAATGAGGGAGGTGATAACATGATTGAAATTGCCACTTTTGAAGATCCTGTAAAAAAACATCCTCTAAAATTAGCTTTATTTAATATTGACGAAGTGTTGAGCCCCCCCTTTCAGAGAGATATTTCTGAAAGCTTAAAAAAACATCTGGAGATGGCCATAGAAAAACTTGGTTTTTTAACTCCTATAGTAGTTGTCCCAAAAGATGGTAAATACTACGTGATTGACGGAATGCACAGACTTGAAGCTATGAGAGAACTCGGAGCAAGAGAAATTCTGGGCATTGTAGTTGATGAAAGTCTTTACCACTACATCCTTGAATTTAATACCGAAAAACCGCCCAATGTGAAAGAAAAATCCAAGCAGACCTATAGGCTTTATCAGGACTTATTAGCCCAGGAGCCTGATTTAGTTGAGGAGGACCTGTTTACTTATTTTAAGGATCCTGTTTTTATTACTTTCGGTTTTGCTATAGAAGAATTTGATGCCAGATTCCCTGCAAGTTTTTATGAAAGCTTTGTTTCTAAAATTGATAACTTTCTGGGTATGCCTTTAAGTGAAGCTGCTGAAGAGAGAAGAAAAAGAGCAGAAGCACTGATAGATTTAAATAGAGTGGTTAATGAAAAATATGCTGAATTAGGCTGGCAAAATGCTTTAATGAAAGGAGAAATAGTAAGAAAAAGTGTGCAAAAAGCTTACGGTGTAAGAGTTAGAACAATTGAGGAAGAGTTTTACACTGCTGTAGAAAGAGTAAAAGAAGCCTGTCAGAACTTAACATCAGAAGATTTTGGAGAGGTATGATAATGGATGCATCTTATAGACCCATTTTAAGATATGTAGATGTTATTCCTTCAAAGCATGAAGGTAAGCCTGTATTTTTACTAAGGGATCCTGTAGGTATTATTGAAGAAATTGTTGTAGTTCCTCAAAATGTGGCTTTCTTACTTCCTTTAATGGATGGTAAACATGATCTAAGAGATCTTCAGGCTGAAGCTACAAAAAGATTTGGAGAAATTGTTCCTTTAGAAGAAATTACTAAAATTGTTAGTTTCCTTGACGAAAAAGGGCTTTTATGGAGTAAAAATTTTGAAGAAATAAAAAACAAAGCTTATAAAAACTGGTTTTCTCTACCTTTAAGACCTATGGCTCATGCTAATCAAGCCTATCCTCTTTCAGCTTCAGAAGCTCAATTTTTTGTGGAAGATATTTTAAAATTGTGCAAACCTGATTCTTCCAAACCTCCCAAAATTTTAATTGCGCCCCACATTGATCTTAAAGTAGGAGCTAAAGCCTTTGCAGAAAGTTACAGCAGATTTAAAATACCCTCTGGTTCAAGAGTAATTATTCTGGGAGTGGGACATCATCTGGATCTTCCCTGGTCCATACTCACCAAAGATATAGCTACTCCTTTTGGAGTAGTTAAAAATGACCGAGGGGGTGTACTTTATCTTACCAAATCAAAAAAAATTGATCTTTTCCCCAATCATATAGCTCATAAACTTGAACATTCTATTGAATTTCAGGTGCTTTTCCTTCACCACTTATTAAAAGATGAATTTGTGGTTCTCCCCTTTTTAGTGGGACCTATGATCACCTTTTTTGACAAAAAAACCAAAGACCTGGTAGAAAAATTTGTAGATAGTCTTATTGAATTGATAGACGATAGAACTTATATTGTTTTAGGTATAGATTTCTGTCATCTGGGGCCAAGATACGGAGACCCCTTTGCAGTCAATGAAGGGCATATTAAAAAAGCACTTGAAACAGATAAACAATTAATTGAAATTACTTTCAATGAATCACCAGAGGAATTTATAAACAAGACAAAAAATCTTGCTCCTATGAAAATATGTGGTCTTTCCTGCCTGTATCTGCTTAACCTTATTTTAAACAAAGCGGAGCTTGATGGTGAGTATAAAATCTACTATCAGGAAGCCCTACCCTTTGGACAGGGCTCTGTGGTATCCGTTGCTTCGGCAGGTTACTACTGCTAAACTTTTAAGACTTCGAAAAGAGCCCTTATTTTTCTAAAATCCTTTTTGCCCGGAAAAGCCTCCACTCCCCCAGCTATGTCAATAGCAAATGGATTGACTGTTTTTACAGCTTCTAAAACATTCTCTGGTTTTAAACCACCAGCCAGAAAAACTCTGTATCCTAAATTAACTGCATTTTTTGCAATACCCCAGTTAAACGTTTTCCCAGTGCCCCCTGGAATTCCCTCTACATAGGTATCAAGCAAAATTGCATGGCACTTTCTCCAGGGTTCAAGAATTTTAAAATCTAAATTATCACCTACTCTAAACGCTCTAATCACCCTTTCAAAACCTATTTTTTTACCAAATTCAGGAGTTTCATTGCCATGAAGCTGTATAAAATCAGCCCCAGAATTAAGTGCATATTTAATATCCTCATACTCAGGATTCACAAAAACAACAACCTTTTTAGCTTTTTCTACAGAAAGAAGAAGCTCTTTCAATAAATTCCCTGCAAATCTTGGAGATTTTGGATACATAATAAAACCTATATAATCTAAGGGTAAACTATTTAAAAATTTAACATCCTCTATAAACTTAACCCCACATATTTTAATTTTGACCACTTTTAAGACTTTCTATCAAAGTAGATATTTTTACCTTTAACACTGAGAGGAATACCTATTATAATTTGCCCTGGAAGCAGGTTTAGCTTTTTTGCTGCAACTCCGATAGAATACATTATTCTATTATCTATACACAAATCCTTAGCTTTAGTAACTGCAGAACCTATAGCTATTCCCATATCTAAAAGTTTCATGGCACAAATAGGTCCATCTAAATCTAAATTCGGCTTAGGCTGTTTTAAAATGGTATTACAGTTAAAACCACATGCTCCACAATTAAGCCCCAAGGGTTTTGTGAAATTTACCGAAATCAAAATTACTGCTTCAGAATTTCTCACATTATCTGCGTCTCTTTTAAAAAACTTAAACCTCTCCCCTTTCTCCTCCGCCACTTTTTCCATTTCCCGAGCAAGTTTCTCTTTTTCTTCCTCATCTGTTATAAGCCCAAAAATAAGATCATCAATCCCTTTTGCTTTAGGAGCTGTCCTTGCTGCAACGAGAATTTCCTTAGCTAAACTCTCAACAATCTCTTTTTCAGGATTAATCTTCATAACCTCCTCCTGAAATCTCCTTTTTTGTTTCTGTAAATTTTTCCTTTCTTGTTTTTCTCAATTCAAGCTGATACTTGATAATTTGTCCAAGAAATAAAATCATTCCTGCAAGCAATCCCAAAATAAAGCTGATAATAATTACTAAAGCAAGTGGAATGTTTTCCAAGGTTACCCCAGGTAAAAGATGAACCTGAACTTTTGGCTCGACATTAAAAACCACAAAAAATACAACCGAAAGGGTAATAATAATCCATATAATTAGCCTTATAACCATTTTTCTTCTCCTATAGCTTTTTAAAAAATTATATTCATCACTTTTAAAATATTCAACAACAAAAGCTAAAAAATGCTCCCCCCCTCTTTAAAAGAAGGGGGGAGCAATTTTTGCATTTTTTAAAAGAAATAGTAAAAGCTCAGCATGAAACGGTTGACAATACCGTCATCTCCATCACTTTCTCTGTAATCTGTGATGGCACGAAGATATTCAAGCCCTGCTCCAAGTTCAGGCACAAATCTGTAAAGAAAATGGGCATAATACATCTGTTGCTGAAGTCTTGCTCCTGAAACTCCTTTTAAATCCGAATTAAGCGGATTATCAATTCCCCATCCAAACCAGCTCTGAAGTTTTGAAGTTAGTTTGAGTCCGAGTTCAACCCATCCACCAATAGCATGAACAGGAGTAATAGAAACAACTTTGTCATTATTTTTATCAAATCCAGTTAAAGTAGTAGCATAAACATATTTACTTTCACTTTCACTTTTATCCCAGTATTTAATTCTTGCTGTCTGATCCACAGCACCTGTGTAGTAACCTCCCAATCCCTGTCCATACCAAAATTCTCCTGATAAAGTGGGATTATACTTTTTTAAAAATGGCAGAGGCAAGCTCAATTCCAGACCTGTGGAAAAGCTTGTGGTCTTTTCATCCCCACTTAAAGCTTTGTAATCCTCTTTGTATTCCTGTCCTGAATAATGTCCAAACAAGGCAAAAAGAGCAGGTCCATCAAAAAGTTTGGTGTGATAAGCAATCCTTGCCTCTACTCCAGGATATCCAAAATCTGTATCAGGTTCATTATCAAAAATTACCAAACCGCTATTTAATTTTGCAAAATTAAAAGGTTTGTCCAAAGCTAACTGAACTTTTAAAAGATCTCCGTCGGAGAATTTAAAATTTTTAGTAACCCTTATCTGAGTTAATCTATAAGCTAAATTTCCCATATAGGAACCTGCAGGAAAGTTTGAGAGATGCGGATAGAGTTGTGCAATGGTCATCCAGTCGTGTCCTACCCTTAATTCCCAGGAATCTTTTATAACTTCAAGATAAACAAGCCTTGCTCTTAACGGCGCATGCTGAGGATTCCAAGGTCTATTCTCTATATCGTTGCTCTGAGTATAAAAGTCCATCTCAAATCTGCCTTTAATGGTAAAGTCCTTGTATGGTTTGGTTAAAGCTAAACCAAATCTGCTGTGTCTGAAAGTTATAGTGGAGGTAGAATCATGTCTTCCTTTTTCCTTTGGTAAAGCCCATAAAAGATATGTGGTTCCTACTGATGCTGAATCTTGCCACACTAAATCACCTTTGATATATCCGTAAAAATCAACTTTAGACTTTCCTGCTCCATAAGCTCCTTTTGAAAAAAAGCCAGAAAGAATTCCATTTTCTTCTTTTTTGGCAAGTTTTTCTTTGGTTTCTTTAACCTCTTTTTTAACCTCCTGAATCTCCGTTTTTTGCTGAGCCTTGAGTCTCTCAATTTCTTTTTTCAAGTACTGATTTTCCTGTTTTAACTCTTGAACCTCCTTTACAAGTTGTTGCAAAAGTTTATAAACTTCTTCATCTGTTGCTGAAAGACTTACAGAAGGTAAAGAAAAAAGTAAACAGGTTGATAAAATAGCCCCTAACTTTTTCATTTCATCCCCCTTTTAACTTTTATTTCTCAATTTCTCTAAAATTGCTTTAACTTTATTTAAAGGCACAACATACTTTTTTCTACAGAAATGGCATATTACCTCAACTGGTTCTTTCTTTTTAACAAAATCTTCCAATTCCTTTTCTCCAAGAGCAACAAGCATACTTTCTACCCTTTCCTGACTACAATTGCATTTATACTTAAGCTCCCTCCTTTCAAGAATTTTTATTTCGGAAAAAAGCATTCTTAAAATATCTTCTGGTGTCTTTCCTTGAGATAAAAGAGTAGTAATTGAAGGAAAATTTTTTAAAATTTTTTCAAGTTCTGCAATCTCTTCCTCCTTTGCTTCTGGTAATTTTTGGATTAAAAACCCTCCTGCTGCAAGAATGCTTCCATCTGTTCCTACAAGAACTCCTAAGGATACTGCTGATGGAATTTGTTCTGAAACTGTAAGAAAATATGCAAGGTCCTCTGCAATCTCTCCAGAAACCAATTTGCTTGAGCTCTGATAAACCTCTTTTAATCCCAAATCTCTGACCACCGAAATAAAACCTTTCTTACCAACTGCTTCTCCAACAGGTAATTTTTTGCTTTTAATCTCCAGGTATACATGGGGATTTTTAACTGTTCCTCTAAGTTCACCTTTCCAATTTCCCTCTGCCAGTATCTCTCCTAAGGGACCTCCTCCATTTATCTGAAGAAGTATCTTTCCTGTTTTAAGATCTGCTGAAAGAAGAGCTACACCTGCAAGAGCTCTCCCAAGAGCTGCTGAAGCAATAGGACTTAGAGCCTGAAGTTTTCTCACGGTTTCAACTATATCTTTACATTCTACAGCAAAAGCTCTGAAATTTTTGTTAAGAGGAATTGCTCTTACAACATAAGCCATTTTTTAAGTCCCTTAGTTCTTTTATTATTTTTATTGACACTCTGGGATCTATTAAATTGGCAGTACCCACCTGAAAAGCTTTTGCACCGCAAAGTAGATATTCTAAAGCATCTTTTCCAGAAACAATACCTCCACACCCTATAACAGGAATTCTTATCTTTTTAGAAATCTCGTAAACCAAACGCAAAGTAAGTGGTTTTATCGCAGGTCCTGAAAGTCCACCCTGTAAAATTTTTAAAGGTTTAAATTCTAAAACTGCCAAAGCTGGATAGGTATTAGCAACAACTACAGCATCTGCCCCATATTTTTCGCATATCTCAGCTATTTCATAAACAGGACCAACAGGAGAAAGCTTTACAGCTAAAAAATCTTTCCAGATCTCTCTAACTTCTTTTACCAGCTTTGAAACTGTTTTAGAATCATAAGAAAAAAATAATCCACCTTTCTTAACATTAGGACAAGAAATATTAAGCTCTAAACCATCCGCTTCTCCTCTCAACTCCTGAGAAAGTTCTAAAAATTCTTCTATTTCCTCACCGTAAAGATTAACAATAACAGGAACTCCATAACTTTTGATCCTGGGAAGATAATTTCTTTTAAATTCTTTTATTCCTGGGTTTTCGATTCCAATTGAATTTATAAGTCCGCAGGGTGTTTCAAAAATTCTTGGAGGAAGATTGCCTTTTCTTGGATTCACAGAAACACCCTTGGTTACCAGTGCCCCTATGTTTTCTTTAATTTCTTTTAGAGCAAAAAAGTTATCCAGATTTTCACCCAAACCCCAGGTCCCAGAGGCAAGCATTAAAGGAGTTCTTAGCTTTAACTTCCCTAAGTTAACTGAGAGACTCAAGAGCTATCTCCTCTGCTAAAAAAGTGGGACCATCTATACATAGATGTGCATATTTCCCTCTTTTTAAAGGTATCACACATCCCATACAAAAACCTGTGCCACAAGCTAAAAAGGTTTCCATAACTAAATAGGTTTTTACTTTATATTTTTTCCCTATTTCTGCTACCCTTTTTAACATTGACTTTGGACCACAGGCTAAAACTGTTCTGGGAGTTTGTTTAAGTTCCTCTTCCACCATATCTGTAACAAACCCTCTATATCCCTTAGATCCATCATCTGTAGATATTTTCACAGGTATGCCAAACCTCTTCAGAAAAGACAACCTTGCCAGTTCTTCTTTTGTCCTTGCTCCATAAAAAATCGTTTCAGGAGGATAAAAATTTCTTTTATTAGCACTTTTTTGAAGTAAAAAACCAAAACCTGCTATTCCTATGCCTCCTGCACAGATTATATAGTTTTTCAGCTTCGGAAAGGGCTTTCCCAAAGGACCTAAAAACTCAAGAACCTCTCCTTTTCTTAGCTTACTTAAAGATTTTGTTCCCTTTCCTACTATCTGGTAAAGAATATAAACTATATTCTCCTCTATTGCATGAATAGTGAAGGGTCTTGGAATAAGTGGGTCCATTCTTTGATTAATCTTTATTTTTAAAAATTGTCCAGGCTGAAATTTTTTTAAAATATTTTTAGGAATCTCAATACCCAGTAAATAAATATTTTTCGCTTCTTTTTTGTTAAAAACTATTTTTCCTTCATACATAATCTAAAAAATTTCTTTAAGAAAACTTAAAGCCTCATAATTTCTAAAATCTTCTCTTAGCTTTTGCAGAAGATCTCTGAAAGTAAGGTTTTCTTTTACAGGAGTTCTGTATAGATTGCCTACCCATTTTTTCAATTCTTTTTCTTCAGGCAGAATAGGAAGTTCATCTACATCAATTGTATTCAAAAGATAATTAGGTACCTCTTCAACCAGTCCTTTCCTGTACTGATGCAAAAATTTTAGTAAATCAAGTATATTTCCGTAAAGTCCACCGAGATCTATGTTTTCAACAAGTTGCAAAGCTATAGTGCTTACCTGAAAAAGAAAGGGAGGGAGTTCGGCAAATCCTTTTTCACAAGAAACAACAGAGGCTGTGAGACGGCACATGAGCGGTCTTCTTTCATAAATTCTACAAAAATTTTCTTCAGTTAAAAATGGACAAGGATTTAAAGTCTCAGAAAACTCTTCTAAGGGCGGTTCCGAACCTTCCTTATAGCTGAGTAAAATTTGATTGTGGGTAAGCTTTGGACGAAGATAGTTTTCAATTGATAAAATTTGGTTTAATGTTTCTTCGGTTAAAATATCCAAAATGTAATAAGCTTCAATTGAAGTAGCAAATATTCTCTGAGTGCAACAGAAACTGCATCCAGGTTTACATGCTAAAGAATAATTTTTATAAGTAGTATCTACATAATGGTACAATGTCTTTAGAAGTTCTGTTTTTTCAGCGAGAGCAAAATCTAAAACTGTATTAATTTTAAGACCTCTTTATGGAAATTTTAATTTTTCTAAAATTTCAAAACTTTTAAAAATGTCAAGAGCAATTTTGCAATTTCAATTTTTTCTCATTTTATAACCATTTCAAACTATACCACTTCCGAAGTGTAATTTTCTAAAATGGTTATAATTTAAAAAATTTTAAAAATTTAGAAAAAAACATATAAGTTTCTTCAGGACCTAAAACCCTGCAAATTCCAATAAAAGTTATTGCTCCAAGAAAAATACTTAAAAAAATTTTTAAAACTCTAAAAGCAACAAACATACTCACAATCTTTAATACCGCAAGCAATCCCAAACTTGCAAAAATCAAAGTTAAAATACTTCTAACTATAAACTTAAAATTTAATGTTCCTATTTTATAAACAGCCATAACAAGCAAAAACATAGCCTGAAAAACAAGAGATACACTTGTGCCTAAAGCCACCCCGTTTATTCCTAATTTCTTTATAGTTAAAAGAATAATCACTACATTTGTGATAACTGCTATTAAGCTTCCAAAAGCAGGAATTATTGTCTTCCCTAAGGAATAAAACAAAGGTACAGCTATTTTAGAGAGTCCATAAAAAGGTAATCCCAAAGAAAGAATTTCTAAAATACCAGCAGTTTTCAAGGTATCATAAATAGTAAATTTACCTCTTTCAAAGAGAATTCCTATCAAAGGGTTTGAAAGCACAAAAAGCCCTATAGCAGAAGGAACTGATAGACTTAATGAAACAACCAAAGCCCTGGAAAAGGTATCCTTAGCTACAACAAAATCTCTTCTTGCAATCTGACGAGATAGTTCTGGTAAAAGTGCTTGAGAAAGACCAACACCAAAAAGCCCAAGTGGAACATACATAATTCTAAAAGCATAAGAATACCAAGAAACTGCACCTTCTCCACAGGAAGTAGCAAAAAATGTATTAATAAATATATTTATCTGAACCACAGAAAGACCAAAAATTATAGGAAATATAAGTCTTAAAACTTCTTTAAAATGCTCATTTTTAAAATCCGGAGAAAAAACAAAGAAAAAACCCCTTTTTTTTATCACAGGATACTGAAAAATAACCTGAAATAATCCACCCAAGGTAACCCCTACCGCCATAGCATAAATGGGATCTATAGATATTTTTATCAACAAATAATAACCTGTGACCCCTACTATTATAGAAACCAGATTAAAAAGACCTGAAGAGACTGCTGGAAGAAAAAATATCCTAAAAGAATTCAGCATTCCTGCCAAAATAGAGGCCAAACTTATAAATAATAGGAAAGGCATCATAATTTGAGTAAGTCTTGTAGTAAGGGTAAACTTATAGAGATCTTTTTTAAATTCTGGTGCAATAAGAGAAACTATAGAATTAGCAAAAATTATTCCCAAACTTACTACAACTATGAGGATAATCAAAAAATTGGAGATAAGAATTTGAGCAATTTTAAAACTTCTTTCTTTACCTTCTTTTTCAAGATTTGAGCTAAAAACTTTTATAAAAGCAGAACCAAGAGCTCCTTCTGCAAAGAGATCTCTCAAAAGATTGGGAATTCTATATCCAACTACAAAAGCATCCATAGATTTTCCTGCTCCAAAAAAGTAAGCAAGCACTTGTTCTCTTATAAGTCCAAGAATTCTGCTTATAAAAACTGCAATTGTTACTGATGTGGCTGACTGAGTTATACTTTCAATTTTTTTCATTTCTGACTCTTGGCAAAAAGGTTAATAGATTTATTATAATAAATTATCTTTTTTAACCAATCTGTAAAAAGGAGGTAATTTTTGTATGGCTATTAGTAGTATTGAGGAGGCTTTGGAAGATTTAAAAGAAGGAAAGATGATAATTGTTGTTGATGATGAAGACAGAGAAAACGAGGGTGATCTGGTATTACCTGCAGAAAAAGTAACTCCTGAAGTAATAAATTTTATGGCAAAATATGGAAGAGGTCTTATCTGTTTGGCTATAACTCCAGAAATAGCAGAAAGACTTCAACTTCCTTTACAACCAAGGAGAGGGGTTGATCCTTTTGGCACAGCCTTTACAGTTTCCATAGATGCCCGACATGGAATAACTACAGGTATTTCAGCTTATGATAGAGCTTATACTATCAAACTCGTAATTGATGAAAATAGCAAACCTCAAGATTTCATAACTCCGGGACATGTTTTTCCAATTATAGCAAGAAAAGGAGGAGTTCTTGTAAGAGCTGGGCATACTGAAGCAGCAGTTGATCTTGCAAGGCTTGCTGGTTTAAAACCTGCTGGTGTAATATGCGAAATTATGAAAGATGACGGAACCATGGCAAGACTTCCAGATCTTGAAAAATTTGCAGAGAAACACAGTTTAAAAATTATTACCATAAGAGATCTCATCGCGTACAGAATTAAAAAAGAAAGTCTGGTCAAAAGGGAAGTTGAAACCTACCTTCCCACTGAATACGGAGTTTTTAAGCTTATTGCCTATTCAAATTTTATTGATAAAGCAACTCATATAGCTTTAGTAATGGGAGAGATAGACGAAAATCCAGTTCTTGTAAGGGTGCATTCTGAGTGTCTTACAGGTGATGTTTTTGGTTCCCTCAGATGTGACTGTGGACCACAGTTAAAAAAAGCTATGGAGTTAATTGCAAAAGAAGGAAAAGGTGTACTTCTTTATCTTAGACAGGAAGGAAGAGGAATAGGGCTTTTGAATAAACTTAAAGCTTACAAATTACAGGATGAAGGAAAAGATACAGTAGAAGCCAATTTAGCTCTTGGATTCAAACCAGATTTGAGAGATTACGGAATTGGAGCCCAGATTCTGAGAGATCTCGGAGTAAGACAAATGAGACTTATGACTAATAATCCAAGAAAGATAGTTGGACTTGAAGGATACGGAATGAAAGTAGTTGAGAGAGTGCCTTTAGAAATACCACCAAGACCAGAGAATTATAACTATTTAAAAACAAAAAAAGAAAAACTTGGACATATAATCACTTGTTTAAAATAGTTTTTTTAATTTTTAAAAAATATTTTAGGTTGCTTGTTTTTAAAAACTGTGTGAAGAAGCTATAAAATTGAAATTTGAAGAAACTTTAGCAGACCTTGACAAAAGATAAAAATTATTTTAAATTTTATACTGGTCGCCGGGGTAGCTCAGTCGGTAGAGCAGCGGACTGAAAATCCGCGTGTCCCTGGTTCGATTCCGGGCCCCGGCACCTCCAGCAACATACCTTGGTCCGTATAGGATATCACTTTTTGTCCTTATAGAGAAAAACGATCTATTTGATTTTTAAGCCAAGCTTAGACCACACTGAAACAAGTGAGAGTTCCAAAAGCAATAGCACCTGTCTTTCTAAAATCATCAAGTGTAAATGAAAGAAACGTCTTTTTGCATTTCTTTACCACACTTTATATCTTCCCTTGCTTCTATTACTTCCTCTGAAATAAGTTCAGGCGCCGTCTTAATAACTGGCTCAGCACCAAAACCTTCTTCTTCAGCAAAACACAGTTAAAATTGAAACGGAATATGGAAGGACAAAAAATTTAATGATATTGTTGTCTTTGTTTTATTCTCTCTATAGCTTCCTCAGCAATTTCTTTTATTAGAGGTGACTCATCTTTTACTGCTTTTTCAATTTCAAATATAATCTCCGGGTTACCAATTAATCCCAATAAATAAATTATATCTCCCTTGTCTCTATCCTCTTTTACTTGATAAAAGATTTTTATAAGATGTAGCAAAACTTTTTCTATATCTTGCCCTTTTTCAGCCATTTCCTCCAATACATGCATAACCCCTATTCTTGTAAAAAGCTCTGGAGCTTTTAGTAGTTCTACTAAAGAATAAAGACATTCCTCATCTTTTTCACAAAGTTCTATAACTCGTTCAGCCTGAGCTTGTTTAAGTAAATTTTTTAAAACCTCTTTATCATACTTAGATTTCCCAGCTTTTTCAACAAATTCCAGTAATTTTTCTCTTGCCTCCTCCCCTGCCAAAATATAATCTTCGTTAATAATAACTGTTGGAGAAGCTGTTACTTTATATTTCTGAACTAAATCAGGATAATGAGTAGCATCTATTATAAATGTTTTTATTAAATTCTGAGCAATGCTTAATTGATTTGCCTTATCAACTACTGTAGGACAAAAAAGACAAAATGGAGTAATAAAAATTTTAATCTCAACTTGCTTATTTATCTTTTTTATTCTATTTGCTTCATTTTCATTTAAAAAATTTTTATTTTGAGAAATGGATCTTAATGCATTCAAAAACGGTTTCCACTCCCTTCCTTCAGGAATTGCTAAATAATAAATTTGAACTTTTTCCTCTTTATCTGTTAATTTCAAAGCAGGATAAGCAGGTAAGTCTTCTTTTTTAGTTTCTGTTCTTAAAGATAAACGTTTTTTCAAATTGTTAAGAAACTCTTCTAATTGTAAAAATCTTTCATTTGAAACACCATTCTTTATCAAAAAAATTTTTATATTTTCTAAATTAATTTCTTTTAAGTCCTCTTGTCTAATCATTTTCCATTTCTTTTAAGGCTTTTTTTACAAACTCAAGTTTTGGATCAAGTTCCAAAGCTTTTTTACCATAATATCTTGCTTCCTCTTTTTTATTTAATGCCTTTAAACTTAAACATAAATTTGCATAATCAATAGCACAAAAGGGGTCAAGTAAAATTGCCTTTTTAAAATATTCAACTGCTTTATCATAAGCCTTTAACTTAAAATAGCAAGTCCCCATTAAATTAAATATTTGCTCGAGAAAAACCTTTTCAGCTATTTCTTTACAAAGATCTATAGCTGATTCATACATTTCCAATTCTTTATACGTATGACCAAGATAAAGAACTATTGGAATCTTTTCCTCCAAAGGTAATTTAAATTCTAAAGCTTTTTCCAAATTCTCCTTTGCTTTCAAATAGTCTTTCTTCTGAAAAAAAGAAAAACCAAGATAGAAATAAGTATTATGATTAAAAATTTTTGAGTTTTTCAAATATTCAATAGCTAAGTTATATTCACCCAGTTGAGCTTTACAAATTCCCAAGTAATAGTATAGGCTTTTCTTTTCCTTGGTTGAAACAAACTTTAAAGCCTCTGAAAAGTGTTTTTCTGCTATTTCCATATTTTTTTCTTCAAATAGTTCAAGTCCAAGTCTAAAATGAAGACTTGCCAGTTCCTGAAAATTTAAAAGTTTAGATTGAAAGGCTTTCTTAAGAAGTTTGTAAAAACATTTATTACATGAATCTTTATCAATTTGATTTAGCTTATTTTCAAAAGCATAAATACAAGGAAAAATTTCCTTCCTTTCAAAAACTATCATAGGCAAACAAGTTTTCCAATCTTTTTCGGGAGATTGAACATTATCTAAAAGATTTAACAAAATATTTTGATAACCTACAGAAAGCAAAATATCGTCACAAAAGTTTATGAAAACCCTTTCTGGGAATCCTTTCTGAACTTTTCTATTCTCATCTAATACCACACCCGGAGGAAAAAAATGAGATTCCAAAAATTCTAAGATATCTCTTGAGGGCTCAGAAGAAAAAATAGGAAATACTACAAGGCGAGGCACAACCTGATGTTTATAACCCTCTAAATTAAAAGAAATCAAAAACTCGTAAATTTTCGAATAAATGTATTTTAATTCTTCTTTATATGGATGAACAAGATGAAGACGAAAATAACAAAAAGCGTAAGTATTCAAAAAATTTATTATTTCTTCTAAGATGTTAAAAAAGAGCTCAAAGTGCTTTAAATCATTAAAAAAGAAATATATATTGCTGAAGATATCTATTTCAGGAAGCTTAGAAAAAAACTTTTCTTTTTGAAATTCATCATCAAGTTTTATATATATCTCCATTAAGAAACAATCCTCCTTCCTTTATCAAGAGAAGACTCTCTCCAGAGCTTTTTTATAATTGCAATTTCTTCTTGTGTCATAGTCTCTGTCTCATATCTATCTCCTATAGAGATATAAAGAGGTCTTTTTTCAGGAAAAGGTTTTATTCCAAATTTTTTATAATCCTTTGTTACTTGTGCACCGAAATAGAGTTGCATTTGTTGAGCATTGGAATTTCCCTGTATTTTTATACCCTGGTCTTTTACAAATTCCAAAGTCTTTAAAGCTTCTTTAAAAGTTTCTCCTGGTAAAGCATACTGAGAAAAAACTTCTACTTCAATTCCGTATTTTTGAGTTAAAGTTATAGCTTTTCTTAATTGTTCAAGAGAAAGTCTTTTCCTTATAATTTTTAAAACCCTCTCAGAAGCAGATTCAAGACCATAAGCAATAGTATGAACCCCTGCCCTTTTCATCAATTTAAGCAAATCTTCATCTATCAAATCTGCCCTTGTTTCTAACCAAATTTTTACTTTAAGTCTCTTTTTTAAGATCCCTTCCAGTAACTGATAAACTCTTTCTTTTTTATAAGAAAAATTAGGATCTGCAAACCAGATTCTATTTTTGCCTTTTTTTACTACCCACTTTACTTCTTCAAGCACCCTTTCAATAGAATGAAATCTGATTTTAATGCTTTGAAGCATTTGGAGTATAACAAAAAACGCAGTTAAAAGGGCATCCTCGTGAAGTAAGAAGAATTGCTTCTTCTACTTCAGAGTAATCAAATACTCCAGTAAGATGTGGAGATGGATATTTATCTAAGTCTTTGTATCCCTCAATTCTTTCTGTCTCTTTAATTTCTCCATTTATTTTATAGGTTACTCCTTTTATTCCATTGAAAGGGGTCCCGCCTGCTACAGCTTTAGCAACACTTAATAAAGTTACTTCACCTTCGCTTCTACAAAGATAATCTACCATTGGCATTTCTTTTAATGCAGAACTGGGCATGAAAGTAACCTGTGGACCACCCAAAATAATTTTTATATCTTTGTTTATTTCCTTAATAAACTTAGCTATTCCGAGAACATATAAGATATTTCTTTGATAAGTGCTAAACCCTACCAGTTGCGGTGAAAATTCTTTTATGAGTTTCTCTAACTCTCGAATAGAATATCTTCCCTTTTCAGAAATATTCACAATTTTTACCTCAAAACCATGTTTTATAAGATAAGTTGCGATATATCCGAGTGAAATAGGAAGTGAAGGGGGAGAAAAGGGATTTACTTCAAAAAGTAAAATACGCATTTTAAAAACAAAATATAACTAATATTAAAATTAGTCAAATGTTTTTTTGTTAAATATATTTTTTAATATTTTATCTAAAATACAAAAATATTTTCCCTATTTATTGACAAATCAAACTAAAAAATTTCACAACTTGAAAAAGAACTTTACACTAAATTTTTACAAGAAATTTCTTTCTTTTATGATTTTTCAAATACAGGACGAAAACCTAAAAACTGATATTTGTTTGACTTTTTCCAAAAAATAATTTTTAATTTTTTAATTATGGAAATAGCTATAAACAATGTTCTTATTCCTGATTTCAAAAAACTTGTTTTTAAAAAATGTTCTGTTGGAATATCAAAAGGAAAAATTGTATCAATATCTGAAAACAAAATAAAAGGAAATGTAACAATTGATGGAGAAGGTTGTTATCTTACACCTGGACTTATAGATTGTCACTGTCACATAGAAAGCTCGTATCTCCTTCCTTCTCGATTTGGAAACGAGGTGCTAAAACGCGGGGTCTTACATGTAGTTGCTGATTGTCACGAAATTGCAAATGTTGCAGGAAAAAAAGGACTTGAGTTTTTTATTAAGGATGCAAAAAACACTCCATGCAACATTATGTTTGCTGTTCCCTCTTGTGTTCCTGCAACAGAATTTGCCACATCTGGTGGAAAAATTACTATTGAGGATATGGAATATTTATTTGGATTTAAAGAAGTTGTAGCTCTTGGGGAACTAATGAATTATGTGGGAGTTATAAATAGAGAAGAAAAATTTATGAAAATGATTGAGCTTGCAAAAAAGTATAAAAAGGTAGTAAATGGTCATGCGCCGGGTTTAACAGGTAATCTTCTTAAAGCCTATGTTTCTGCTGGAATTGATGATGATCACGAAAATGAGTCTTATGAAGAAATTCTTGAGAAAATTCAGAGTGGTTTATCAGTATTTATAAGAGAAGGAAGTGCAGAACATACACAACCTGACGCTTATAAAATCATTAAAAAATATCCTGATAAAGTTATGTTTTGCAGTGATGATAAAACAGCTGAAGATTTGGTAAATATTGGGCACATTGATTATAATCTTAAAAAAGCCATTTCATTAGGAATAGAACCTATTTTAGCTTTAAAAGTAGCGAGTTATAATGGTCTTATGCATTATGGACTAAAAGAGTATGCAGAAATAAAAGTTGGAAATAAAGCCTATCTTGTACTCTTTGACCCTGAATTTAATGTAAAAAATGTTATAGTTGATGGAAAAATTTATACTGAAAAGCCTCAACACATTGAAGTTCCTGATTATCTTCTTCATTCATTTAAAGTTAAACCTATTGATAGCGTTCCACCTATAAAAAATCATAGAATATGTATTCTTGCAAAAGATGGAAGTTTAATAACCGAAAGACTTATTCTTGAAAATCACAATAAAGAGTATGATTTGGAAAATGATATTCTTAAAATAGTAAATATAGAAAGATATGGTTACGGAAATCGCTCTTCTGCAAAAATTAAAGGTTTTGGTCTTAAAAAAGGAGCTATAGGGACTTCTGTAGCACATGATTGTCATAACATTTTAGCAGTTGGAACCTCAGATGAGGCTATAAAAATAGTGGTTAATAAGATAATTGAAGAACAAGGAGGACTTGCTCTCTTTGATGGTAAAGAAGTATTTTTTATGCCTCTTAAAGTCGGAGGGATTGTATCAAACGAGAATGTCAACAAGGTGATAAAAAATCTCAAACTACTTAAAGATAAAGCAAAGGAGCTTGGTAGCACTCTTACTGATCCATTTGCAACTCTGTCATTTATGGCATTAGAAGTTATTCCCCATATAAAACTTACAGATAAAGGGCTTTTCAATGTAGATAAATTTTGCTACGAATAAAATTATTTTACACACATATACTTTCCATTAATTATTTTTAAAGTAAATCCGCAACAAGGGCATTTTATACATTTACTTTTTCCATCATAAATCCAACCTAATCTACATCTTATACATTTTTCTTCCCCCTTTATATTTAGCGTAAGTAAATCCTGATGGGCACTTGTCACATATTGGTTTATTTTTTGCCATACATTTCTTATTTCAAATTTTGGATCATAGCTATATCCTTTAGGACATTTAGGCATTTTTGTAACAAAATGGGACACTCCCTTAACCTCTGGATAATCTGTATAAGGTTTTACCACTTTCCTAGCCAAACCATTTAAACACAAGAAAAAAATAAAATAAATTATTAAAACCGTAAATCTTAACCTTTTTATTATTATCACCACCTCCTCATACTTAAAAAATTTTTAATAATTAGGCTTGCCCCTATATAGATCTTCCTGACCCTGTCTCTCCTATACTATCTACTGTTGGAGACAAAAATATAAAAATCTTTCTTCTTTAGAACTCATATATCTTAAAGCTCGGAAAAGATTACATCTGCCTTAAAAGAACTGCTTGCCAAAAAAAGAACTCGGAATCTAAACCCTTACCGAACTCAATAAAAACTTCTAATCAAAAAGAATAAGTAAATCCCTATTCTCATAAAGGCTCCTCCTTAAAAAAAATTGTTCCTAAAAGCTCAATATATTTCTTTTAACCTTTATGTCAAAATTTTTCCCTCAGGCATAATGAAGTATATTCTGCCTGCAATCCCAATAGGAGAGATATTTTTTCACTCCTTCGGAGTGCATTTATAAAGTGCGATAAATCTTAGGGCTACTCCCTAAAAATTCAAAAAAATTTTCCTGAGTAATTACAAAAAACTCTGAATTAGGATAAGCCTTTTTAAAAACTTCAGGTGGTCTAACCTTCCTTTTTTTCCACTTTATCTCATAAGCATAAAGTTTTCCTTCTCTTTCTTCAATTAAATCTATTTCTTTCTTAGCTCTCCTCCAAAAATAAAAATTTGCATAGATTCCATGATTATAAAGAATTTTCATTCTTTCGGTTATCACAAAATTTTCCCAGAGTTTCCCTACATCATCTCTCAGATGGATAGGATTAAAGTTATTTATGTAAGCATTTCTTACCCCTACATCGTAAAAAAACACCTTTCTCAACTTTTTTAGCTCATTTCTAAGATTTCTACTGAAAGGAGGTAGTTTAAAAATAATAAAAGCCTGCTCAAGTATGCGTAAGTAATTGCTGGCAGTGTTTTTATCAACGCCAGTTAAACCTGCAAGCTCATTATAAGAAACCTCGTTCCCAAGCTGGAGAGAAAGAGCCTGTAGAAGCTTCTCTAAAACTTCTGGATTCCTTATCTGATAAAGTTTAAAAATATCTTTAAAAGCGTAGCTATAAGCAATTGATCTTAAAATTTCCAAAGAAAGCTCAGGTTTTAACACCACTTCAGGATACATTCCAAACACTAAAAATCTCGGAAGAAGTCTTTTTATCTCTAAAGGAGAATAAATTTGGGAAATTTCTTCCAGAGAAAAAGGAAAAAGAATAAAATCTATCTTCCTTCCTGTAAGAGATTCTTCTATCTCACCAGTAAGATCAAAAGAGGATGAACCTGTTACTACTATTTGTTTTTCTGAAAAGTTGTCTACTATTAATTTTAAAGTAATGCCTATGTCTTTTACTCTTTGAGCTTCATCTATCACCACAAGTCTTTTATTCCCTAAAATAAACTTTAATTCGGTGGAAGTTTTATTACTTAAAAGGGCTCTGACATCAGGCTCATCACAATTTAAATAAATAGCATCTTCAGGAAATTTTTTAATGAGTTCTTTTACAAGAGTTGTCTTTCCTACTTGTCTTGCTCCATAAATAGCAATTATCTTGCCTTTAAAAAGATATTGCTCTATTCTTTTAAAAATTGTTCTTTCAACAACCATTTAATACTCATCTAAAATTTACCTATTTTAGTGAATATACTCACTAAAATAGGTATTATTTTGGTGAGTTATTTCTCTAAAAATAACTTTTTCTCAAAATTTGTCAATAGAGTTTTTTGGTTTTTTTAAAAAGTATATGAATAACCCTTAAGTAATCCCCTTTTATGCGACACCCCCAATAGAGTTCTTTTCTTTCTTCTTTGGTTAAACCGAGGGTGTAAAAGTTTTTCTGTAATTTTCCGTATAACTTTGTTTGATGGAATCATTTTTAAAAAACTTTCATGAGTATTTTTATTTCTGAATTACTTAGTGTTTAATTTTCTCTTTCAAAAGGGATAAAAACTCTTTAGGAGATAAAGTTTTTATCTTGTTAAATTCCTTTGCATAAACATTTCAAAAGCTTCTAAGAGCACTTCTTTATCTTTATTAATAACTCCTTTATACAAAATAAGATTCTTCAAAGCATCTGCAACTTCTTTCTCAGGAATTTTATATGTTTTCGTAAGAACATAAAAAGCTTCTAATAAAACTTCCGAAAGTAAAATAGCTTTTTGTGTTCCAATTTTTAAAAATTCAAAAAAATGGATAAATTTTTTATATTGCTTTTCGTCGTCAGCTAAAAATTAGCGTAAGATTACATTAGTGTCTGGAAAAATCACGATATTCATTCGCTACTTTTTCCCAAGCAAGATCTCGTTCTTTTTCAAAAGGCAAACTTTTTTAACATATTTTTTAAAAATTCCTCCTACATCTTTTACTGGTTCAATTATAACTTTTCCCTCTGCTATCTTAAACTTAATTAAATTTGTTCCTAAAAATTCGCGAAATTTTTTAGGAATAGTAATCTGACCTTTATAGAAGAAATTTTTATCAATGCCTCCATTTTTTACTCCAAATTAAAGTTCTTACTTTTTATTATAGGTAAAGGATTTAAAAACAAGAAGTAAAAATTAGTGCAACTGCTTAAAAGATTTTTTACTTCTTTCTTCAGTTAAGCCGAGACCGTTATACTCTATCCCTCTCTTAACTTTCCAAGTGCTCAGGCTTATAGCTTTTTGTCTTTTCAAAAAGTATAGCTCCAGTGTAGTGTTTTGCTGTTAAGATTTTTAAATCCGGATGTTTGTTTTTAAACGCTTTAGTAAGGTGGTTGTCCTGAAGGGATGGGTAGGTTTTAAAGATATTAAATAAGCTCCTTCATACATTTGTTTAGCTTCTTGTCAAAAGATATTACTTGATATTTTTTGCTATACGCACACAAGAAACAGTCCACAAAGTCAAGATTTCTATTTTTAAATATTTTAAAAGCATCAAGAAGAATTTCTTTGTCCTGAACATTTACTCCTTTAATTTTCACAAGCTCTGTTAAAACTTCTGCTATTTCTTTTCTGGGAACACTATAAAGTTTAAGGAGAACATAAACGACTTCTGCAATAACAGAATGCATTATCCAAATTTTTTTCTTACCTGAGAAAACATCATCAAACAAAGCCTCGGCTTCTTTGTAAAACTTTTTATTATCTTTAAGTAAATATCTTAAAATTACATTAGCATCAATTATTATTGTGTTTTTCTGCAAAGGCATCTGCTATAGCCTCTTTTTCCATTTGAATTACATCTTCTATAGGCTTCCCTTTTATGGCATACTTACTTAAAATTCCTCCAAGTTTCCTGACGGGTTTTATTATTATCTTCTCTCCTTCCATTTCTACTTCTACTACATTTGTTCCGAGTTTTTTTCTAAACTTAGCTGGAATAGTAATCTGGCCTTTTCGTGTAATTTTTACCGTAAACATCTTACCTCCTTTTAAAGGATTACTTTTTATAAGAGTAATCCATAAAAATAATAAGTCAATAAATTAATAAAGATTCCAGAAGATTTGTTTTACCTACATTATTTTTTCCCACAATCAAATTAATTTGGGCGAATTTATCTAATCTAAATTCTAAGAAATTTTTAAAATTTTTAAGTTCAATTTTGTGTAGCATAACAAGCCTCATCAGCTCCTGCCCAATAGACTTCTTTTCTTTCTTCTTCGGTTAAGCCGAGATTAGTTAAAAATTTTAGTTATAAACCTTTTAAATTAATTATTTCTTTAAAACCTAAATTAACAAAGTCTTTAACATTAGCAGTAATAATCCTAAATACTTGGTTATCTAAAGCTGTAGCTGCAAGATAAAGATCAAAAGGATAATTTTTAGGATTTGTTTCCAAAAGTTTTAAAAATGTTTCAAAAGTCGTAGGCAAAGGTGATATAACTTCAAAATATGAAGTAAAAATTTTAATATCTTTTAAAATTTCTTCTAATTTTATTTTATAAACTCTCCTCAAAACAGCTGTATATTCAAGTAAATTTTGATGAGTAATAACAAACGAAACATTTTGCTTTATGCCTATTTCTATAACTCTCTTAGCCTTAGCATAAAAAGGAGAAGCTTTATCCACACTATAAATTAGAACATTTGTATCAAGAAGATACCTTTTCCCTGAAATAAGTTTGATAGATTTTTTCTCGGGCAATATCTTTTACTCCTAACTCATATTTCCCAAAAGGGAAAGTTTCTATCTTTTTTTTATTAACACCAATTGTTTCTTGTATCAAATCTCTAATAAAAGCACTCACACTTTTGTTTTGAAGAGCAGCTAATATTTTTAATTTTTGATAAGTTTCTTGAGGAATGGTAATTGTAGTTCTATGATATTTTTTCATATTTTCATAATAGCATATTCACATTTTAAATCAAGTTTTCTCCCACAACTTCTCCTTAACTTTTTACTCCTTAACTTTTTATACACTCCTTGCTTTTTCCAACCTATTTTTTTCGCTAATCCAGCTACTGCCCAGTAAACTTCTTTTCTTTCTTCTTCGGTCAAGTCGAGGGAGGTAAAAATAATGGCGGCATGGGCTTTCTTTCTCTTTTTTTCAAATACTCAACTACTTTTTCTGTGATTTCCCAGGATAATTCATTCTTCTATTTCTCTTAATCTCTTTAAAATAAATTCTTTTAAATTGATTGCTTGTTTAAGAGCTTCTCGTGCTTCCTCTATTGATGGCTGATAAAAAGCGTCTGGATATCTAATTTTTACTGCATAAAAAGTTAATTCTTCAAGTTTTTCTTGATCTAATTCTTTAAATTTTTCGTCAGCACTTAAACAAAGTTCCAAGAGTGTTGCAATATCATGGGTTTTGGGAGCTTTTATATCTAAATAAGTAAGATAAGCTTTTAGAAGTTTTTCTACTACCTGCTGGGCATGAAAACATATAGAATCGGTAGGTGGATTTTCATCTTTAATAAGAATCTGAGCAGTCCTTAGGTCACTTTCTGCTTTAAGCAGCTAAAGTTTTATTATTTTCTCTTTAGTTGTCACAGTGGAATTCCTTCTCTATAAACCTCATTTGCCAGTGTATTGACTACTTTCTTTTCATTTTCATACATGGACTTTAATTTTAAAATTATATCAAAAGAAGAAAAAGGAAACTTTTGATGTAATTTTTTATAAATTGAATACCAAATTTTTTTCTTTTTTTGTAAGTCTATTTCTTCATTTTGGCCTTGCCCCAATATATTGGACACTATGATACAAAAATTTGAAAAAAGGTAGTAAATTATTCAACAATAATCATAAGGAGGCTATAACATGAGACAAACTAAATTTACCGTTGACCAAATCATTAAAATCCTTGCTGAAGCTGATCTCCCTGGCTCCTCTGTAAGCCAAGTCG
>JACDNX010000012.1 GCA_017656385.1 Thermodesulfobacterium sp.
GTTATAGAAGAACCTTACAAAGGTGAATTTACTGATTTTAAAATTCGTTATTAAAATTTTTTAAAATGATAGATCCTGACAGATTAGCTTTAGAATTTCAAACCCTTCTAACCATAGAAAGTCCTTCTAAAAAAGAAGGGAAATTGGCTTATTATTTAGCAGACATTTTTAAAGCTTTGGAATACAGGTGCTTTTTTGATAAGTCTTCAGAAAATACAGGCTCTGAAGTAGGAAATCTTATAGTAAAAATTCCAGGCACACTCCCCTCCAGTCCTATATTTTTCTGTGCCCATCTTGATACAGTTGGTCCCTGTGAAAATCCTAAAATTATCTTTGATAAAGGTATTTACAAAAGCGATGGAAGAACCATACTGGGAGCAGACGATAAATCCGGAATTGCAGTTCTTATTGAAGTTGCTAAAGTTCTAAAAGAAAATCTTTTTTCCTATCCTCCTATAGAACTTATATTTACCACCTGTGAAGAAATTGGACTTCTTGGTGCAAAATATTTAGATTATAATCTCATTGATGCTAAAGAAGGTTTTGTGCTTGATAGTGAAAATCCTAATGAAGTTATAAACGCAGCTCCTTCCTCTTACCAGTTCAAAATTGAAATAAAAGGTAAATCTGCTCATGCTGGACTGGAACCAGAAAAAGGAATAAATGCTATTCACATTCTTTCCAAGGTGCTGGCTGATCTTCCCTTTGGAAGAATAGATGAAGAAACCACTATGAATGTGGGTATTATAAGTGGCGGAGGCTATGTAAATATTGTTCCTGACTATGCAGAAGCAAAAGGAGAAATGAGAAGTCACAGCGAGGAAAAACTCTCAAAATTGCAAAAAAAAATCCAAAGTCAGCTTGAAAGAGTTCTCTCTTCCTATCCTAAAACCGAAGATAATTTTCCTTCTGGAAAGGTAAAATTTGAAAAACTTTTTAAAGCTTTTAATATCCCCTTAGATGATCCCCTCTGCAAAGTTGTTCAAAAAGCAGCAGAAAAAATAGGATTAAATGCGATTTTTAAAAAACGCGAAGGTGGTTCTGATGCTAATATTTTAAATGAGGCTGGACTAAAGTGCCTTATACTGGGAACAGGTATGCAAAAAGTGCATACTACAGAAGAATTCATTAGATTAAAAGATCTCATCCTTACAGCTAATCTTGTTCTTGAAATCATAAAAACAAAAAGTGAAATGGCTTAAAGAGATCCTTAATTTTTTCTTTCCTGAAGGTTGTAAGATCTGCCAAAAACCTCTCAATAACAATGAAGTCCTTGTTTGTTCAAAATGTCTTAGTGCTCTTCCTTTTATAAAAATTCATTGCCTTAAATGTGGAAATCCTTTAGATGAAACCCTAAAAGAATATTTAAAAAATAATAACATTTCCTATTGTAGTTACTGTGAAAAACAAAAATTATACTTTGACAAAGCAGTAGTCTGTTTCTTTTACAAACCTCCTGTTTCAGACTGGATAAATGAAGTAAAATTTGGTAAAAATTTTTCCTTAGCGTATAAGCTTGGTATTCTTTTAAAAATGATTTTAAAAGAAAAAATCCCAAAAGTTGATCTAACAATCCCTCTACCTCTATCTTTAAAAAGGCTTAGAGAAAGAGGTTTTAACCAAAGTTTTTTAATTACTTGGGGATTTTTAGGTAAAAGACCTTCTGAAAAGATTTTAAAACGCATTGTACATACAAAACCTCAAGCAGAACTCTCACAGAAAGAAAGGTGGAAAAATGTTAAAAATGCTTTTTTAGCAAGTGATGTGGTGAAAGGCAAATCCATTTTGGTGATAGATGATGTAATGACAACCGGAGCTACCTTAAATGAGGCTGCTAAAGCTTTGAAAAACAAAGGTGCAAACAAAGTTTATGTAGTAGCTCTTGCAAGAAGTAGCTTAACTTAAAAAGGAGCTAAATATGTTAAAGATAAGCATTGTTCAGATGAAAGTTAGACACAGTTTAGAAGACAATTTGCAAAAAATTAAAGACTTTATCAAATTCGCTAAAGGTGACCTTGTTTTTTTCCCAGAACTTGCCTTAACAGGCTATAAATTTCCTTTTGATTCCTTTTCTCAAGAAAGCATTAATGAAGCTTTTTTAGAAGTTCAAAAATTAACAAAAAGTTACGGAAAATCTGTTTTATTAGGTGCTCCGCATTATGAAAAGAATGAAATTTACAACGCAGTTTATTTTATCTCTCCACAAAGCATAGAGGTTTTAGCAGAAAAAAATTTGCTTTTCCCTGAACTGGATAAAAGTTTTTCTTCTGGTAAAAAAAGGAAATTTTTGGAAATAAGTGGACTTAAAGTAGGAATTATCATATGTTTTGAATTAAGAAGCCCTGAAGTAGCAAGGAATTTAACCAAGGAAGGGATGGATTTGTTAGCAGTTTTTGCCCAATGGCCAAAAGCAAGAATAAAACACTGGGAAGCACTTCTCAGAGCAAGAGCTATAGAAAATCAAATATTTGTAGTAGGAGTAAATGCCCTCTCCCAAATAGAAAATCTTGTAATAGCAGGACACTCCCTTAGCTTTTCTCCTTCTGGAGACGCTCTTAACAAAAAATCAGAAAAAGAAGAAATTATAGAGATTTCTCTTCCTTTAAAATTGGAAAAATTGCCTTATCCTATGAAAACTCCCTGTTTAAAAATTTCTCATAAAATTAAAAGCTTAGATGAGCTAAAGTCTATTATTCAAAAAAGAAAAGAAAAGGGTCAAGTTATGGTTTTTACAAACGGGTGCTTTGATATTTTACACGCAGGACATATTCACTACTTAAACTCTGCAAGGGCTTTAGGAGATTTTTTGGTAGTTGGATTAAATAGTGATAAATCAGTAAAAAAAATAAAAGGTGCTCTGAGGCCTATAAATTCTGAAAAAGAAAGAGCTTATGCTTTAGCTGGCTTAGAATGTGTGGATTATGTTATCTTTTTTGATGAAGAAACTCCAGAAAGGTTAATAAAAGCGCTTAAACCCGATGTTCTTGTTAAAGGTGCTGATTGGGAAGAAAATAAAATTGTAGGTGCTTCTTTTGTTAAAAGCTACGGAGGAAAAGTGGAGAGAATTTCCTTTGAATTTGATACCTCTACTACTAAAATTATAGAAAAAATTTTAAAAATTTATAAGGATTAAGCTATTTCATTAAGAAGATTAGCAATCATTGCACGAGCAATTTCTCTGTTGGAAACTCTATAAGTTCCTGATTGAATCTTTTCTCTTATCTCGGCAACCTTTTCCTCTCTAACTTCAGACATGGAAAGAGTCTTTTTAACTGCACGCTCCACAAGCTTTTGAGAAGAAACTTCAACTACTTCAGTTTGATTGGTTGTCTTTTCTTCTGGTTTTGTTGTTCCTACTTTTAAAGTCTCTTCCCTTTTTCTTGCTTCCTTTATATCTTTTAAATTTTCTATATTTTTTCCAGTAATACCATTAATTTTCATGGCTATACCACTCCATTTTTTTATTATTTATCGGCATTATTTAATTTTACTTTAATAATTTAAAATTTTTTGTCAAGTTTTATTCTCCCAACCAAGTTTTTAAAAATTTAAAGGAACATTTCCTAACATTTCACTTAAAGAATTAGTAATTTGCTGGTCAGTAATCACAGTAATGTTTATTATCAAATTATTTTCTATAATATTGTTTGAACCTGGAACCTGATTAATTTGAAAAATACCATTCGCCCCATTAAAGCCTCCTATTAAAGCCAAACTTTTTACATCTGTTCCTGATGATGAGGCTACTGGATCTACTGAAAAATCAGAATTACTATCTCCTTCTAATATACTAACACTATGTCCCAAATTATCCCAAAAACCTGTAAAAACTACCTGAAAATAAACTCCCATATAGCCACCTCTTATTTCTTGTAAAGACTCTTCTTTTGCCAATTCTGCAGTAGTAAAAATGTTTTCTTCTTCAAATGCAAATGCTTTAGAAACTCCCATACATAAGGTAAATAATAAAACGAAACATATATATAAATTGGTTTTCAATTTAGTCTTTTTAAACATAAAATCCTCCTGCAAGTATTTCTTTTTAAGGTTTTATTTCAAAAGGCTGTCTTGTAAAAATAAAATTTGTAGTAATGGCATCTCTTAAAGCCCAAATATTTTCTTTTGGAACTTCTTTATTATCAAGTTCCCACACTGTTTTAGAGGAATTTTTCCCAAAAACAGCAAGAAGAATATTATTCCAGGATTTTTTAAACTCTTCTACATTCATTACTTTATGCCCATAAGCTGGATCTGCTAAAAATACTTTATTACCTTTTATACCTTTTAAAATTACAAAATGTTGGTATCCATTTGTATTTAAAAGAATTATAGTAGGAATTTTTATCAAATGAAGCTTTTCAACAGGAACTTTATAACCTTCTGCTTTAAGACCAAATCTTTCAGCACTTTTTTTAAGGTCTAACATTGAAAAACCACGAGCTTTTATCTTTCTAATATCACTATGTTTTAATATGTCTTTTATTATAGTTTCTTCGTCTATATTAAAGTCATAATAATATTTAAGTAAAGAAGCAAGAGCAGCGCTACCACAACTAAGGTCATATTTTTGTTTAATAAGATTTTTAAAACGGAGCTCTTTTACACTCAGAATACGCTTCTGAATATACACTCCACTAAACCCTGTTTTAACTTCTACCTCTCCTGAATAAGCACTTTGATATAGAAAAAAATATACAAAAAGAAAAAAACTCAGGCTCAAAATTTTTACTATCTTAAAATTCATTTCCTAAAACTCCTAAACAAAATAAGGGGGCAAAAGCCCCCTTGATACTATTTGATACTACTTAGAATCCAGGGGTAATAAGAGGAGTTACATTTCCAGCTGCAGGTGTATAACTAACAGAAAGAGTATTTGCCTGAAGGTTATTAGTGCCTGCTGCCACATTAACACCTATATTTCCTACTGCACCTGAAAGCGCGCTACCACTTAAAGATGCTGTATTTGTGGTGTTAATGTTGGCTATGCCTATAGGTATAGAACCTGTAATAGTGCCAGTAAGATCAATATTTTCTATACCTATATCTCCACTAACCGTCCCTTCTGCAGTTCCCTCATATGTATTTTCTTCATAAGTAGTACCACCCGGATCCTGCGTATATATCGTTCCTTCTTCTGTTCCCTCATAAGTACCATCCAAATTACCAGTAATATCCTCACTCATCTGAACTGTTAATTCAATAGGAATTCCATCACCATTTGTTTCTTCTACGATAGGTTGATTGTTTACCGTGTTATATTTAGATTTCTGCTGAACATAGGCTACACCCATTCCAACCTTAGCTGGCCCAACAGCTATGCCCAGTTGATTTGTCTGAGCATTATCAACTCCAGCAACAATATTAAGTCCGATATTTCCCTGTGCATTTGACAATGCATTGTCACTTGCGGAAGCAGTATTTGTTACTCCTTCATTTTTTACATTGTTAAACATAGCTTTTTGAACACTAAAAGTTTTAGATTCAACTAAGGAAGACTTTTGTTCACCAGCAGCTATTGCAACTACATTACTCTGTGCATTGTAATCTCCTGCTGCTACATTAGCACCTATGTTACCTTGTGCTCCACTAAGAACATCACCGCTAACTGATGCCTCATTTTCAGTTCCATAATTTTTTACTTCGTTAAACATTAGAAACTGATCATTTTTGCTAAGGGCTCTTACCAATCCACTTACTTCCATCTCATCATTTTTAATGTGGATTTCAGAAGTAGCAAGAGATAAGTAGGCTTCCAAATCAGCTACCCCCATTACTTGAAGTGTAACATCTAAATTACCACTCAATTCTCCCTCAAAATCAAAATACCCTGTGCACTCCATACCACATAATTGAGATAAATCTGGTAATTCTGGCAATTCTTGAGCCTTGGCTCCTACAGGAGCTAAAAAAGATACAGAAATTGCTAATGCTCCTGCTAACATCAATTTCTTTCTGAGCACTCTTTTTAACATGATACACCTCCTTTTTGGTTTTTTATGTTATTTAAGAGTTGCCCTGTTAAAATTTAAATGGAAATTATTGGCAATACCATTTCCTATCCCAGCTGATTGATTCACCTGAACTAATCCTCTTGCTCCTGAAAAAGCTGAATCAGAAATAATATCTGAAAATTCCCCTGAATATAAAGACTTGTTTTTTATTTTAGCTACATTTTGACCAAGATCTGAAGTATTAATCTTTTTTCCTACAGAAATAGATACTAAATTAGCCTCAGCATTTCCAGAACCTGAAGCTTGATTTATAGAAAAAATACCTTTTATGTCAGAAAATGCATTATCTCCAATTTTGTCCATAGCTTTGTCAGGCACTTCACTTTTACATACCGTCTCCTGATTTATAAATCCTCGGTTTAAACTCTCTATTCCTATTATCCACATGTTTGATTGAACATGATCGTCTCCTGAAGCCATGTTTATTCCTGTTATTCCAGAAGCTCCTTTTAATACATAATCTGTAATTAAACTCTGATTTATTTCTTCACCAAAAACTTTGTGGTCAATTGAAAAAATTAGAAGAACTGCTATTAGTGCTAACCTTTTCAAAGTATCCTCCTATTTACCAAATATCACAATTTTAAAGATACCTACATTATTACCAGTCGAAATCTCTAATTGATTAGAAGCAACCTTCGAATTTTCATCCCATAAAATGATCTTGTCAGAGTTTACAAATTGTAAAACGGATCTCGTTGCTCCTCCACGAATATTATCAAGAACATTTTTATCTAAAACCTGCATACCCAAAATATTCAGGTTGTTAACTAAGTTCTTTTCAGCCTTCCCAACAACAGGAAAAATAAAAAAGAAAATAATAAACAGGTTAAAAATAATCAGTCTTTTTATTTTGCTTTTTGTTTTCATAACATCTCTTTATCAATCAATAAATGTGCCTGATTTTGAAACCTTTGATTTATCTAATAAAAAGATTTTTTGATTGTAAAAGTTGTAAAATTAGTTTTTACACTTTTACAATTTTTACTTTAACAATTTTACACAAATTAAATTTTTTTTAATTTTAAAGCTTTAACTTTTTTCATTCTGTATTAGATTTAAAATTGTATAGTATTTTTTTGCAACTCACTTTTAAATAACTGGATACATTTATGCGTTTAGATATCCGTCTAAAAAATCCTATAAAAGCTTTCATACCTTTAAAAGAGTCTGGAAAAAAGAAAAAAATAATATTAGAAGGATTGAGCTTAAGAGGAGCGCTTTTAAAACTTCCAAAAGATGAAAATTTCTCTAAAAAAGATATTGTAGAAATTTTAATTCCCTATCAAGGTATAGAATTAAAAATACTTGCTAAAAAAATAAGAAAAAGCAAAGATGGTATAGCTTTAGAATTTTTAATTATAGAAAGAGAGACTCTTTTAAAACTATGGAAATTCATTTGTAATAATTTGTATCCTGTTTCTTGGGAAGTGTGTCCCTATTGCAATTCTCCTATTAATCACAACAAAATTTGTCCAAATTGTAAATTTTCCTTAGAAATATTTAATCCTGAGTATGTGTTTAATCATTTTAAACGAACCTTTTTATACCGAGTTAAATATTTAATAAACCAAGTAAAAATTGATGACTTAATTAATTTATATTTAAATTTAAACAAACTTCTTTTACCTAAAAAATACTACAATGAAAACATAGAATTTGTAGGGACCTGCAAAGAGATGTTAAAAGTCTTCTCTTTAATCCGAAAAGTTGCGCCTTTAAATATACCTGTTTTAATTTTGGGAAAAAGTGGGACAGGAAAAGAATTAGTAGCCCAAGCTATTTATGAAAAAAGCTTAAGAAAAGATAAACCTTTTATTGTAATAAATTGTGCAGCAATTCCAGAAACTTTACTGGAAGCAGAACTTTTTGGATACGAAAAAGGAGCTTTCACAGGAGCACATACTTCTAAAAAAGGAAAAGTAGAATTAGCAAACGGAGGGGTACTTTTTCTTGACGAAATAGGGGAGCTACCTTTATCTTTACAAGCAAAAATTTTAAGATTTTTAGAAGATGGGACAGTAGAAAGAATAGGAAGTGAAAAGTCTAAAAAAGTTGATGTAAGAGTTATAGCTGCAACTAATCGCGATCTTGAGGAAGAAGTAAAAAACGGAAACTTTAGAGCAGATCTGTATTATCGTTTAAGTGTTTTTACTATAAAACTTCCACCCTTAAAAGAAAGGGGAAACGATAAAATTATTTTAGCTAATTATTTTTTAAAAAAGTTTGGTAAAGAATATGGTATAACTTCTAAACAGTTTTCTGAAGATGCAAAAAAAGCTATTATGGAATATCACTGGCCCGGAAATGTAAGGGAATTGATTAACAAAATTAGAAGGGCTCTCGTATTATCTGAAAATGAAAAAATTTCTCCAAAAGATTTAGGACTTGATATTACATTAAATCCAGAATTTATGGAAACAAATACCAAAAAGTATAAAAAAATTTTTATAGACCGATCTAAACTATTAGAAACTCTTGAAAGATGTAGTTTTAATATAAGTAAAACAGCAAAAATATTAAATATAAGCAGACCAACAGTTTACAATCTTATCAAAAAATACAAGATAAATCTTCACTAACCCAAATTTTAAAATCTTATAGGCAGTCTTATTTCCAAGGTAACATCCGGGGCATCGTTAGTAAGTCCTACGCCAACGGAAAAATTGAGAAAACTTTTGGGAGATGTTACATAGGAAGCTCCAAAGTAAAGCATACCCACATTAAAATCGGTTCCTGCAATATCCTCACCATTTCGTGTAGTATGAGAATATATTTTTTGGTCATAAGAAATATAAGTAGAAAGCTTTTCATTTAGAGCGTATGCCATACCTATACTAAAATCTATACTGCTACCGGGTTTCATTTCTCCATAATCTTCTACATCACGTTCAAAATTGTAAAAATAAGCTAAACTACCAAATAAAACTGCTGGATCACTACGTTTTACTAATGTAATACCTGCAGAGACCCCCCAATGACCATTTCCTGTAGGAAGTTCCTTGGGAACTCCTGAAGCATCACTTTCTATACCGTAAGGATCTTTACCAGTATTAGTTTTTACTTTAAAATTCAACACAACATCTGGAATGCTACCTTTTTCATATAAAAGTTGATAAGAAGCTCCAAAGGTAATATCACCAATATTTGAATCTGTAACTGTTTTTTCTGTATTAGAAGAATCTTCAGCATATCGTTCTCTACGGTAAAGATATGGAATCTGTGCTTCAAGTTGAAGATTGTCTAAAAGTCCATAACGAAAATTAAGATAACCCATAAAAACATCTTTCTTGATATCTTCTGTTTTAATCTCACCTATTACTATTGCTTCTAAAATAGTAAATCCACTTATAGCTATTCTGGTTCTTGAAGTATGTGAATATTGAAAACCGGGTTCAATAACCAGGGTTCCCTTGGGAACTAAAACTCCACCCTTTTCTTGCAGAATTGCTTCTTCAGAAGTTGGGGGTTTTTTATTTTCTTCACATATTCCTGAACTTAGTCCAAAAAGAGAAACTGAAATCATTAACAAAATTGTTAATAATAAAACCTTTTTAAATCTTCTCATAGCAAATACCTCCTTATAATAGCTTTTTAACAATGTTTTAAATATTAAAGATTATATAGCATAAGCTATTTTAAAAGTCAAAGCTATTTTAAAAATTAATTCGGAAACCAAAATTATAAATGACCGGGGGTTGCAGATTAAAGTTTGAGAAAATCAGATATTTCTCGGATGAGTTGAGACATTATATCTTCGTAAAGAGGAATAAGCTCTCTAAAATTGTTAACCTTAGAAACCTTAGTAAAAATAAATTCTTTGGTCTGGTTTCCTAAAATAATTTTTCCCTTTAAAGTCATTTTAACACTATTTTTTTCCATAAATGGATAAAAATCAGTAATTACAATTTCTAAGAGCTCTCTCTCTGGAGAAAAACAGGTAAAGGAGGATATGAAATAGGTTTCTAAAATACATGATAAAGGACAAATCCAGGCATTTTTAGAAAAGTAATGAAAGCCTTCTTCATCCTTATAAAGTATTCTTTCAGTATCAAGATACTCAGGAAGAACAATCTTAAAACTCACAGGTTTTTTACATTCTACTGTGTTTTGTGGTTCTAATTTGTGAAGATTTATTTTTTCTGATTTCATAAGAAAAAAATTGGGGGCACATCCCCATAAAATAATAAGTACTCCTATAATACAAAAAATTTTTAGTCTTTTCACTTTTACTCCTCCAGATGGCTTTTTTTGACTGTAGCATCTGGAAATAAGGTTAATTTTTCTTTTAAACTTTTTGAAAGTTCAGAAAGATTTTGTGAAGTTCTTTCAATCTCTTTCACTGTCTTTAAAATCTGAGGTAAAAGTTCGGCATCAGCAGTATTTAAAATTTTAGAAGATTTTGAAAAAAGTTCATCCAGTTTTTTAATCTCCTTTTCCAGTTCCTCTGCAACTATTGTATATTGAGCAATTAACTTTCTACTATCGCGGGTCACATTATTAAATTCCTCTATATCAATCTGGTAAAGCTTCTCTTTTGCTTGATTTATTAAATAAGAAGCTTCTTTGACGGTTAATTGAGATTCTTTTAATACCTGAGAGAGTTCATCGGAATTTTTTTCAAGCTTAGCTAACACCCTGTTTATTCTTTCAAATTCTAACTTGTTTAAAATCTGATTTATGTTTTCAAGAAGTTTATTGGTGTTGTAAATAGTTTCGGGAAGAGCAGAAACCAGACGCTGTAAATTAGATTCTTTCATAGGAATAACTTTTAACTTTTCTTTTTTATCAAAAGTTATTTTTGCTTCAGGATCCTCTGTTAACAAAAGATAAGCAATTCCTGTAATTCCTTGAACTCCTAAAGTAGCAGAAATCCCTTTATCTATGTTTAATTTTTTATCTATTAGAACTTTTATTCTTATTAATTTTTGATTTTCTGGATCAATTTCCATACTCTTTACTTTTCCTATCTGAACCCCTTTATAATAAACTGATGCAGAGGGTTTTAATCCTTGCACTGATTGCGAAGTTACGATAAGATATTCTGTATATTTTGAGCTTTCTCCTATATGGGAAAAAGTATACAAAACGATACCAAAAAGAAGTATGCCTAAAATTACAAAAATTCCTACAATCAGGTAATTTACTCTCCCTTCTATCATTTCCTACTCTCTTGCTTCTGAGATTGTAATTTTCCATCGTTTGGTAGAAAAAAGTTGTTGTAACCAGGGATCAGGTAAAAATTTTATTTCTTCTGGTTTACCATCGTAAACTATTTTACCCTCAGCCAATACCAAAACTCTATCACAAATACTTAAGGTAAAAAGGTCATGAGTAACCATAAAAATGGTAATTCCTGTTAAATCTCTCAATTTTTTTAAAATGGATTCTATTTCTTCAGAACTTACAGGATCAAGCCCTGAAGTAGGTTCATCAAGAAGGAGCAACTCTGGATCCAGAGCAAGGGCTCTGGCTAAAGCTACTTTTTTCTTCATACCTCCTGATAATTCTTCTGGATATTTATTAAAAACCTCATCACTTAGTCCCACCATTCTTAATTTAATATAAGCCAAATCTTTCAAAATATCTAAAGGATATTTTCCTATTTTTCTTAAAGGATAAATAATGTTTTCTCTTACAGTCATAGAATTAAACAAAGCTGAGAACTGAAAAACCACTCCGGTTTTGTTTCTCAATTCTTGTTTTTCTTCTTCTGAAAGATTATTAGTATTTTTGCCATAAAGATGAATTTCTCCCTTTTGAGGAGAAAGTAAAAGCAAGATCAATTTAAGAATAGTTGTTTTACCAGAACCACTGCCTCCTACAAGAGCTACAATTTCACCTTTATTTACAGAAAAATTTAAGTTTTTATGCACAACTATTTTCTCATAACCAGATTGAACATTTTTAAACTCAATTACTTTCATAATCCGACCTTTGTAAATATAATAGAAAAAATAGCATCCATCACAATTACTCCTGCTATGCAATAAACCACGCTTTTCATTACTGAATTGGCAAGGCTTTGAGGATTTTTTTCTGAAATATAACCAAAATAACATCCTACGAGAGCCGTATATAATCCAAAAAAGGGCATTTTGATAATTCCTGCTATTACATGATTAGAACTAACAGCTTCTGGCAATCTGGAGAAAAAATCCAGCACAGGTATATTAAGATAAATCTCTGAAATTAAAGCTCCTCCCAAAATCATAAAAAAAGAAGAAAAGAGCATTAAAATAGGAGCTGAGATTATTAAAGATAGCACTCTCGGTAACACGAGTAAACTCACCCAGGAAAGTCCCATTACTTCCAAAGCATCAAGTTCTTCAGAAACTTTTCTTAAACCAATATTAGCAGAATAACCGCTTGCTACCCTTCCGGCTAAAAGGATTCCAGTAATAATAGGAGCAAGCTCTCTAAAAGTAGGAATGCCTATAAGTTCAACTATAAATATGTTTGCACCAAAAGTTCTTAATAAAAACGCACTTTGATAAGCCATAACTATTCCCAATAAAAAAGATAAAGCTCCCAGTAAGAGAAGAGTTCCTGCTCCTGAAACTTGTAAATCTTTTAGTAAAGCCGAAATTTCCATCTGACGGATATTTTTAAAGGCTTCTACCAAAAAATATCCCAGATACTCTACAGGAGCAAGGATTTTATAAAACAGATGTTTTAAATTTAAAGAAATAAGCTTTTTACTGTTGGTCTTTGTTTCTTTTGGATATTCAAGATATCTTTCCAGAAGATGTATCAATTCCAACTGCTTATTGGTTGCTATTAGATTGTTCAAGGTTAACTTTTTGTTTTTGAGCTCCTTTAAAATAATTAAGAGCAAACAGGTATTTATATCTTCAAGTTTTGTAATATCTAAAAATTTAAAAGAAGAGGCTTTTAGCTTTTTCTCAAGTTCATAGCATGAGATTTTGCCCTTTATCTCAAGCTTTTCCATGTTAAAATTTAAAATTTACACTTTTAATTTATCACCAATTTAAATTTTAAAAATTCTTAAAAACCTCTTTTTAAAGGTTAATCATGATTGATCAAAATCTTGATTTATGAAAAGGCTTATTATTCTCTAAAAGGAATGGCAAGTCTTCTGATGTGAGATTCTCTTTCTCTCCAGTCTTTTAATGCCTTAACCCAGAGATCTAAATATATCTTTTTGCCTAATAAAAATTCAAGCTCTTCTCTGGCAAGAGTTCCTATCTTTTTTAACATCCTCCCACCTTTCCCAATTATAATTCCCTTTTGAGAATCTCTTTCTATAAATATAGTTGCCTGAATGTAAAGCAAGTTCTTCTCCGGTTCTTCTCTTATTTCCTCCACTTTTACAGCTGTAGAATATGGGATTTCCTGATAGGTTAACATAAAAACCTTTTCACGGATTATTTCTGCTATAAGCAAGCTTAACGGTAAATCTGTAACTCTGTCCGGCTCATAATAAAAGGGACCTTCTGGAAGAATTTTTATGATTTCATCAAGCAGTCTATCAAGCCCATCATTTTTTAAAGCTGAAACAGGAACTATAGCGTGAAAATCATGAAGTTTGGAAAAATAATCTATTATAGGAAGAAGTTCCTGTTTTTTTATAAGATCTATCTTATTTAGAGCTAAAATAGCTGGTTTACCAGCTTTTTTTATTAAATCCAAAATCCTTTCTTCCTCTGGAATACGATGGGTAACATCCATAACCCACAAAATAATATCAACTTCCTCTAAGGTATTTAGTGCTTCCTTTACCATTATCTGGTTAAAAAGATCCTTTGCATCGTGAATTCCTGGAGTATCAACAAAAACAACCTGGTAATTATCTTTTGTCAAAACTCCCCTAATATTAAATCTTGTAGTCTGAGGTTTTGGACTAACTATGGAAACTTTAGTTCCTAAAAGTTGATTTAAAAGCGTTGATTTTCCAACATTCGGAAGCCCTATAATACCGACAAATCCAGACCTGGTGATTTTTAAATTATTTTCTGTCATCTTTTAAAAGATAAAACCAAACTCAAGTTTATCAATCTAAAACAGCCTTTTCTTTCAAAATTTTTAAAGCCCTTTTAGCAGCTAAAACTTCTGCTTCTTTTTTAGAACCTCCTTGAGCCTTAGCAATTAATTCTCCATTTAATTTAATTCCAATTTCAAATTTAGGATTGTGAGAAGGACCTTTAATAGACAATACCTCATATTCAAGATTTTTATTGTATTGCTTCTGAATTAATTCTTGAAGCTGTGTTTTATAATCCTGAATTTTTTTCTGACGAAATTTAATAAAATAAGGAGAAAACCACTTTTTTACCCTTTCAAAAGTTACTTCAAAACCTCCTTCTATAAACAAAGCTCCTATAAGTGCTTCCATAGCCCTTGCACAAATATTTTCCTTACTCTTTTTATCAAGTCTTCTTTCTCTTTTCCCAAGATATATGTAATCAAGAAGATTCAGTTTCTTAGAAACCTTTACCAGTGTATTTTTACAAACAAGATAAGCTCTTTTTTGAGTAAGGTCTCCTTCTCTATCCTCTTTAAACTTTTGAAAAAGCAAAAAAGAAATACATAAATTTAGAACCGAATCTCCTAAAAATTCAAGTCTTTCGTTATCTTCCCAGTTAATTTCTTTATGACTGACTTTGTATGATCTGTGAGTTAAAGCACTTTTTAGAAGTTCTTTGTTTTTGAACTTGAAATTTAAAATATCTTCAAGCTTTTCCAAATCTTTTTCCATTACTTTGCCACAAGAAAAGCTGAGCTAAATCTTTCTTTTTTTAACTTTTCAGCTAATTTAAAGGCTTCATAAAAATCATTGGCAAGATAAATCTGAACTCTATAAAAAATTGTATCACCCTTTTGAAACGGTTCTATGTTGATCTTTTTAAATTCTTTTTCTAATTCCGATTTTAGTCTCAAAGCATTCTGATAAATCGTAAATGCTCCAACTTGAAGATAAAACTTTCTAAATCTTATATTAGGAACATTTTTATAAACTATTCCTCCTTCTGTTAGCATACCTTCACTCAAAGCCACTATTTTCACCTTTGCAAGACCTTTACCAATCATTCCCAATTCTTTTGCTGCTGCATAACTAAGATCTATACACCTATTATCAACAAAAGGACCTCTATCATTTATTCTTACAACTACCTGTTTACCATTTTCTAAGTTCGTAACAAGAACATAAGTTCCTATAGGAAGAATTTTGTGAGCTGCAGTAAAATCATGCATGTTGTATATCTCTCCGCTTGCCGATTTATTTCCGTGAAACTTAGGACCATACCAGGATGCAATACATACCTCTTCGTATCCCTGTGCTGATGGTAAAGGAAAATAGGTTTTCCCGTTTATTGTATAAGGTTTAAGCCATGCTGGAATCTTTTTTGAGTAATCCTCATAACCATATTCTGGTGCTCTTTTGGGAGGTCTTGCACAAGCTGTTAAAATTAATACCAAAAAAAGAAATAAAATTTTTTTTGTCATTACTTATGCAATCTCTCTGCAATTTTTTTTGCAAAATAAGTGATAATAAGATCTGCTCCTGCTCTTTTAATGGAAATTAGGCTTTCCCAAAGAATTCTATCTTCATCCAGATATCCCAGTTTTCCTGCAGCCTTTATCATAGCATACTCTCCGCTTACCTGATAAGCTGCTACAGGATAATTAAATTCCTGTCTCAACATTTTAATAATATCTAAATAAGGCATAGCAGGTTTTACCATAATAATGTCAGCACCTTCTTCTATATCTAAGTAAGCTTCTCTTAAAGCTTCTCTGCTATTTGCAGGATCCATCTGATAAGAGCGTCTGTCTCCAAATTTAGGAGCTGAGTCTGCAGCTTCTCTAAAAGGTCCGTAAAAAGCTGAACAATACTTTACAGAATAACTCATAATGGCAACATTGGTAAATCCTGCAGAATCAAGTGCTTCTCTTATTCTTCCTACTCTTCCATCCATCATATCAGAAGGAGCAACTATATCTGCTCCTGCTTTAGCATGGGAAACCGCAGTCCTTGCAAGCTGTTCCAAAGTTAAATCATTATCAACTTCTCCGTTTTTTATAATACCGCAATGCCCATGAGAAGTATATTCGCAAAGGCAAACATCTGTAATTACTATAAGTTCAGGAAATTTTTCTTTTATTTTCCTTACTGCCCTTTGAATTATCCCTTTTTCAATATAAGCAGATGTTCCCACTTCATCTTTTTTATCAGGTATTCCAAAAAGTAAAACAGCCTTTATCCCGAGATCAAGTGCTTCTTTTATCTCTTCTAAAGCTTTATCAATAGAAAATCTGTAAACCTCTGGCATTGATTTTATTTCCTGTTTAATATTCTTTCCTTCACAAATAAAAAGTGGATAGATCAAATCATCCACAGTAATTTGGGTCTCTCTTACAAGCGACCTTATAAACTCATTTCTTCTAAGCCTTCTTGGACGATATTCCGGGAAAATCATTTTCTTACCCCCTATTCAAAACTCAGGGCTTTTTCAAGATAGCTGTAAAATTTTTTCAGGTCTTCCTTATAATTTTCTGTAAGGTGTATCATAATTACAGGTTTTTTCTTCTCTTCCAGGGCTCTAAAATCTCCACAGGCTTGAGCAAATTGCTGATCCCAAAAAGTATATCCCTCTTCAGGGATAATCTGCTCGGCTTTTCTGCCTTTTCTTGTAAATATCATAAACCTTGACAAAAGCGGACCACCTTTGTAAAGCTGTCCAGTAGAATGAAGATACCTTGGTCCAAAACCAAAAACTGTGCTACAATTTTTCTTTTCTCTTACCAAAGTTCTGAAATCTCTAAATATATCCTCTATTTCTGAATCAACCGGTAAATAAGCTAAAAATCCTATATATGTCCAAGGAGAAAGGTCCTTAAAAAATTTTTTTAGCAGAGCTGTAAATTTAGGATACTCAATAGTAACAGTTTTTCCATAAAAAAATCCCCAGTTGGTATCCTCATCTAAGTAAAATTCTATTCCAAAATCTTTTTCTTTTTTGAATTTTTCCAAAAATTCCTTAGTCTTTTGTTTAGTAAGAACTACATCTGGCTCATCAAAAGGATTAAGGTTCATAAAATGACCACAAAGAGCTACTGCAACCATCCATCTAAATACTTCTGCAAAGACTTCATATCTATCCTCTAAAAATATGGTCTTTACAGGGAAACCTTCTTCTTTTAACTCCATTACAAGCCTTTGATAAATTTGCTGTCTTCCCTTCAAAGCTAAATAAACAAAAGATCTATCAGTTGCGTAAACCGTCGGGGACCCAGGAGATTCATTAACTATAGGAACTATCCCTGTGTATTCTTTTCCAAGGCTTTCAGCAATAAGCTGTTCTAACCAGAGAGTAAAAGGTCTTAGAAGAGGATCACTTATAAAAGTAAGTTTATCCTGTCCCTGAATGTAGCTTTCCATTAAAAATTCTGCCAAGCTTGCACCGAGATTATATCCCCAAGGAATATCAGGCAAGCAGGCAGAATACATATTTTTAGCATAGCTCAGAGCCTCATTTATATCCAAACCCATAAGACAGGCTGGTAAAAATCCTATTTCACTAAGAGCTGCGTATCTTCCTCCTATAAAAGGTGGATGATGAAAAAGCTTTCTAAACCCAAGTTCTTTTGCAAGCTTTTCAAGAGGAGAGCCTGGATCAGTAAGAGCTACAAAATTAGAGCCTGGGTCTGATTTTATACCTTCTACCTTTTTCCAGAAGTATTTAAAGTGAGAGAGGGTTTCAATAGTTGTTCCAGATTTAGAAACTATTACAAAAAGTGTATTTTCTAATGGTAACTCTTCTATTTGGGAAATATTTTCTGGATCGTTGGTATCAAGAACATAAAAATTGGGATACCCCTCTTTTGGTGCAAAAATCTGAGAAAGAACAAGAGGGAAAAGGGCAGAACCTCCCATTCCACACCAGACAATATTTGAAAATTCTTTTTTAATCTCTTCTGCAAAGCTTTGAATTTCTTTTATCTTGGGAATAATATAATTAGGACCATCTACCCAATCAAGCCTGTTTTTCACTTTTTCCTGAATCTCCTTATCAGAAGAAAAGATTTCCGGATTTTTTTGAAAAAGGTTTTCCAGAAGCTTTTTTTTAGCTTCCTCAGAAAGTTTTTTAGGTCTCTTTATTCTTTCTGTCGCTTTATAAGTTTTTCTGATAACAAAAGGACCTTTTTGCATAAAAACTCCTTTTTATTTGTTTTTTGGAAGCTTTTTAATAAAAGACATTTTAAAAGACTGAGGTGTTTTGTCAAGTTCTTGATTTTTCTTAAAAGTTGAAAAATTCTTGGTTTATATTAAATTTTAACTAAATTTAGCGGGAGTGGCGGAACGGTAGACGCTCCGGACTTAGGATCCGGTGGGGATTATCCCCGTGAGGGTTCAAATCCCTCCTCCCGCATATTAATTTACTTTAGCAAAAATGCCTTTCCACTTTCTAAAAAGTTTTTTCTTTAAAAAATTAAGCACCATAGATTCTACTATGATTTAAGGTATAAAAACTAAACACGGGCTCTTGATATTCTTGCTTTAACAAGGTCAAGTTGATAACCATAAATATGAGCTCCTGCTGAGTATGCATACATAGGTCCGTTTTCTAATTCTGCTTCCGTTGCTACATACTGCTTTAGCAGTTCTATTCCTCCAAGATTGGTAGGGAATCCAGCCCACAAGTCCCAACTTCTGAAATAAACCGAAACTGAAAGTACGAGTTTGCTATCAACAGGAATGACCTTAAAGTCTATTATCCTTAAACATGGTGGGTCAAGTTTTCCGTCTTTACCATAGCAAATATCGTGATCCTCTGGTGTCCCCACTTCAATCACTGCCTGATTGGTAAGTGGTGTTTCTTTAAGCATTTGAATAACTCTTTCAAGCTGGGTTCCACCTTTCGGCATGGGATATTGTATTCTTGAAGAGTATCTATACGTTTCATTTGGTGCAAGCTCTGGATTCATAAGATATTCTGCAAAATATTCTCCTATGTATTCCATACTTGTTGGAGATGGTATACCAAGATGAGGGGGAATCTCCGGCACCATATCTTCCCAAGGTCTTTCTATAAAAACAGACAATCCCGGAAGCTGATATCTTATCTGCTCTTTTTCAAAGGACCCCTTCTGAATATGTTGAATGTAACTCCTGTCAAGAATGTTATAAATTATCTGAAACCATGCATCAGAAATGGTTTTTGCACAAATTAGCAAAGGTTTTAAATCAATCTGCATAATCTAAATGTTAATTTTAAAATAAGTTTTAAGAATAGGTAGTCTAAATTTTTAAAATACATGTAAACTTTATTGACACAAAAAGGTTTTCGTGATAATATTTGACCTTAATCATAGTAAGTAAGTACTTACATATTAAAATTAGAACTATGATTCAAAACAAGAAAAAAATAGGATTTTTTATCCTTATTACCTTAGCCCTTTTTTTCCTCAGTTGGCTTGTCTATTTCCTCTGGCATAGATACCACTATGCTGTTACAGATGCAGTTTTTGTTCAGGCAGATAATCTTATATATGTAAGTTTCCCAAAAGTAAACGGGAGGCTTATAAAATTATATAAAAATGAGGGAGATTTGGTTAAAAAAGGAGAAATTCTTGCTGAGCTGGAAAATATAGACTATGCACTCAAAGTTGCTCAATTAGAAAAAGCTTTAAAAGAAATTGAAAATCAGCAAAGTGCTTTAAGGTTTAACATAAAAAAACTTGAAAGAGAAATACCTTTAAAAGTGGCTCAGCTTACCAAGCAAAAGGAAAGATTAAAAGAACAAGAAAAAGCACAAGTTTATAATATAGAAAAATTAACGGTTCGTTTAGCTCAAGTAAAACGGGATAAAGAAAGGTATGAAAAACTTTATAAAGATGGATTAATTTCTGCTCATGACTTAGAAGAAATTCAAACACAAGAAAAAGAATTAGAGAATCAAATCTCTGCTACAAAAGCACAACTTTTAGCTATTAAAAAACAACAAGAAGAAGTTGATAAAAACATAAACCTTGTCTTAAATGAAAAAAATACTGTTCTTGCTTATAAATCCTTTTTAATTTCTTTAGAAGCAAAAAAGAAAAATATAGAAAAACAAAAAGAAGAAGCTAAGGTTTATTATACTTATACAAAACTTTATAGTCCTGTTGATGGAGTAATTGCTAAAAAATTTCATTCAGAAGGTGATGTTTTAAATCCAGGAGAGCCTGTTTATGCCATAGTTGATCCTAATTCTTTTTATATTCTTGTCTTACTTGAAGAAACAAAACTTAGAGGAGTTAAAAAGGGGTGTCCAGCTAAAATTAAGCTTGATGCCTATCCAGATGAGGAATTTGAAGGAGTAGTAGATGAAGTTTTACCAGCTTCTGCTGCTACTTTTGCTCTTGTTCCAAGAGACATCTCTGCTGGAGAATTTACCAAACTTGCTCAAAGAATTTATGTAAAAATTAAAATCACTAAGGGTAACAAAAATCTTTTAAGAGTCGGGCTCGGTGGAGAAGTAGAAATCAAAAGAATTTTTTAAAAAATGTCTTCGCTTGATAAGAAAGAAGTTCAGATACCTCCTGAAAAAATTTACACATTAATTTCAACAAAGGAAAGAATTTTCATTACTATTTCTGTAATGATAGGTACATTCATGGCTATTCTTGATACAACCATTGTAGATGTGGTTTTGCCTAAAATGATGGGGCCTCTTTCAACAGACCTTTACGGAATTCAATGGGTTATTACAAGTTATATGATAGCTGCTGCAACTGCCCTTCTTTTTGTAGAAAATTTTTCCAAATACATTGGATATTCCTATACTTTTATAATTGGAATGGCAATTTTTACTTTTGCAAGTTTCTTTTGTGCAAGTGCTACATCTTTGGCTCAAATGATTACTTTTAGAAGTATTCAGGGGATGGGTGAAGCTTTTATCATGGCCAGTGCTCAAACCATTCTTATACTCACTTATCCACTAGAAAAAAGAGGAACGGCTCTTGGAATTTATGGTCTCGGAGTTAGCTTTGCCCCTGCACTTGGTCCCACAGCAGGAGGATTTATCACTGAACATCTTAATTGGAGATGGGTTTTTTACATAAATGTTCCTATTGGCATCCTAAATATCCTTTCCTCTTTTCTTATATTGCCAAAATTTCTTGGAAAAGAAAAAATTTTCCATTTCAATTTTGTGAGCTATTTTTTTATCGCCTTAGCTACTATTTTTCTTCTTATTATGCTTTCCAAAGGACAACAATATGGATGGTTCCAATCAGTTTTTATTATAAAGTGTTTTTTTATAAGCCTTATTTCTTTTTCTTTATTTTTCGCGAGTGAAATCTGGGCTTCTATTCATTCTAAAAATACTTTAATAAATTGGGAAATATTTAAATTTCCAGAATATAGTTGGAGTATGGGATTTTATTTTTTCATTCTCGGTTTTGTATTATATCAAATTTTCTACCTTCTTCCTCTTTATTATGAAAATTTAAAAGGATTAACAACTTTTCAAACAGGACTTCATATGCTACCCCCTGCTATGTTAATAGGAACTTGTAGTATTATTGCAGGAATACTTTCTGATAAATTTTCTCCTTTAATTATTTTAGTAATAGACTGGTTTCTCCTTTTAATAATTACCTTTTTTATAATCCCTAAACTTAATTACTACACTCCTGCTTATAAGGCAGTTATTTTAACCTTACCCTTAGGAATAAGTATAGGTATTTTCTTTTCTCCTTTAACAACTCTTGCTATGAGAAATTTGGGGAAATTGACAGGTCTTGGAGTGGCTCTCATGCATTACATAAGATTTTTGGGAGGGTCCTTTGGAACAGCTATTGCAACTAATCATCTGGAAAGAAACACTAAAGAGTTCTTTTTAAGGATAAATGAACTTCAAAACTGGACTTATGTAAAACATTTTATATATTCTAAAGTTTTTCTTATAGATAAATTCTTTCCTTTAGAACTTGCTATTAAAAAGTCTAAAGCTCTTTTATATCATGCCCAATACATACAGGCTTTAAGCTGGGGATTTCAGGAAACTTTTAGAGCTATTGGATTTTGGGCACTTGTAGGAGGAATATTCCTACTTGGTTTAGTTTCGATAAACTTTAAAAAATTCTTCTTTAAACAAAAATCTTTAACTTAGCTATTCACAAGGCTTATCTATGGTGCAAACTCCACTTTCTTCTGTATTATTTGTATTATTAAATTGTGTACTGTTAGACTGTTTAAATATAAAAAACCGTATTTTCTCTGGTTGAACTTCTTTTTCTTCTTTAGTTTTGTAAGCCTTTTTTTTCTTTGTAATATCAGTTTCCCTCTTTTTACTCAAGGACGCCTTTTTTATATTCTTCCCATATTTTTCATTAAACCAGATTTCTATTTCTTTTTTTCCCTTTATTATTAATATTTTGTCTCCAACTTTTTCCAGCAAAAGAGGAACACTATTTATATTAACTATTCTCATCAAAGGAATAACATCTTTGGCAGGATAAAGCTTAATTTTAATGTTTTTCTCTTTTGCATAAGAGATCACTTCCTTACAGTGAATGCAATCTTCCTTATAAATTAAGATTGGAAGACTAAGATCTAAGGTTTTTAAGGAAACATTTACCAGCCAAGTTGCAAAAACTACTGAAGCAAAGCCAAGAATAGCTATTTTATAAAGTTGATTCTTTTTTTCTTTTTTTATAAAAAGCAAACTTGCTTCTTTTTCAGGATAGAAATAATCCAGAAAGAAGGCCAAAAACAAAAGAACTGCTATTGTTAAACAGTATTGACAGTAAGTATTAAGAAACCAAGTTTGAAATCCTATAAAATATCCTTCTACCATAACGGAAAGAAAAAGAAGGTATGTTCTAAGTTTAAGAAAAAATCCAAGATGGAAATTTAATATATCTAAAATAGAAATGAGAAACAGATAAAAAAACATGGCAAGTCCGATATAGTTTAAGACACCGTAATTATCAAATATATGAACAAGAGTGCAAGCTTCGGTTTTACATAAAGATGCATTCTTTGAGTTTAGATAAATTTCAATTCCTATTAAGCTCAGACCTATTAGACTTATTAAAAGGTGTAAAAATTTTATACGATTTATATTAGAAGAACGAGGTGTCATTTTTAAACTTCTCTTTTTCCCTTCAAAATTTTAAAAGCAGAATCAAAAATTTTTATAGCACAATATGGGCCACACATAGTGCAGGCTTTACTTTGAGAAATTCCTCCCTCAATTCTGTATTTTCTTGCTTTATCTGGATCGATAGAGAGCTCTATTTGAGCTTCCCAGTCAAGTTTTGCTCTTGCTTTTGCCATTTTTAAATCACATTCCCAGGCCCCTTTAACACCCTTTGCAAGATCTGCTACATGAGCAGCTATCTTAGAAGCTATAAGCCCCTCTTTAACATCTTCAATAGTGGGAAGTCTCAGGTGTTCTGCAGGAGTAAGGTAGCATAAAAAGTCAGCTCCTGCTGCTGCTGCAATGGCACCTCCTATTGCTCCTACAATATGATCATAGCCTGGTGCAATATCAGTAGGAAGTGGACCTAAAACATAAAAAGGGGCGGAATGACAAAGTTTTTTCTGAAGTTTTACATTGGCTTCAATCTGATCCAGGGGAACATGCCCCGGGCCTTCAATCATTACTTGCACTCCCTTTTCCCAAGCTCTTAAAGTTAATTCTCCAAGTATAATCAATTCGTGAATCTGTCCTCCATCTGTGGCATCAGCAATACAACCTGGTCTTATGCCATCTCCTAAGGAAAGTGTAATATCATAATTATATGCAATATCAAGAAGTTCGTCAAAATATTCATAAAGAGGATTCTCTTTATTATTATAAATCATCCACTCTGCAATGAAAGATCCTCCACGAGAAACAATACCAAGTATTCTTTCTTTATTTTCAAGTCTTTTAAGCCCTTCCTTAGTAATTCCGCAGTGCACTGTCATAAAGTCTACACCATCTTCAGCTTGTTTTTCTATTACTTTAAAAATCTCAGAAACCGTCATCTCAACAATAGATTTATGATGTTTTTCAACTGCTTCAATTGCAGCTTGATAAATAGGAACTGTTCCCAGTGGAACAGGACAGTTCTCCCTTATAATCTTTCTTATCTCATCAAGGTCTCCACCAGTTGAAAGATCCATCACAGTATCTGTTCCGTATTTTAAAGCTATCTCAAGCTTTTTTAACTCTTCCTCAATAGAAAATCTATCTTTAGAAGTTCCGATATTTACATTCACTTTTGTTTTTAAACCTTTTCCAATGGCACAGGGCTTGGCAAGTTTATTTTTTTTATTTTTACAAATTACTATATATCCCTTAGCAATACCTTCTCTTATATATTCAATTTCCAATCCTTCAGCTTCTGCACAAATTTTCATTTCTTCTGTAATTACACCCTTTTCTGCAAGTTTTTTTAAAGTGCTCATGTTTTAAAGAACCTCCTCTATAACAAAATTTTTACAAAAAATTTTGTTCAAGTTTGAAATTATACACCAAAATTGAAAATTTCTTAGGAGACAAGAAAAATTTCACTATTAGATAAGTTATTGATAAATTTCCAGGCAGATTTGATCCTTTTGGTGAAGCTCTTCAAAGTATACGGAAATATATTCATTAAAATCAATTTTTTTAATTTTTAGTCCCACATAATTGGGCTCAATGGGAAACTCTCTGCCTCCTCTGTCAACCAGAACAGCAAGCTCTATTTTCTTAGGTCGTCCCATATCTATTAAAGCATCCATAGCTGCTCTTACAGTTCTTCCAGTATATATCACATCATCTACCAGAATAATGTTAAGATTTTCTATAGAAAAGGGAATCTCTGTTCTTTTTACTTTGGGATAATTGGTAATCCTTGTCCAGTCATCTCTATATAAAGTTATATCCAAATATCCGATCGGTATTTCAACACCTGTTTTTTGAAAAAGTATTTCTTTTAATCTCTGAGTAAATGGAGCACCTCCTGTTTGAATACCTATTAAAGCTACTTTCTCCAGAATTGGGTGCTTTTTCAAAATCTGTTCAGCAACCTTTTCAATAAGTTTCTTAATTCTTTTAGGACCTGCTATTACTTTTTTAACTTTTTGAGTTAAAATTTGATTATCCATAGGTTACATATTAAACATAGTTTAAAAATTTTGCAAGGGTAACACTCATGATAAAGGAAGTAAACTACAGGGTAATTTACGGAGATACCGATTGTGGAAATGTTATGTATTATGGTAATTATCTTCGTCTTTTTGAAATAGGGAGAACAGAGTTAATACGCTCAACAGGTTTGAGTTATAAAGAGATTGAAGAAGAGAAAGGGATTATTCTGCCTGTGGTAGAAGTTTTTGCTAAATACAGAGCTCCTGCTAAGTATGATGATCTTTTAACTATAAAAACCTCTTTAAAGGAATTAAAAACGCATAAAATAGTTTTTGAATACAAAATTTTTAAAAACACTACTCTCTTAACCGAAGGTTATACCGTTCATGTACCCATCAATAGAGAAGGAAAGATTGTAAAATTTCCTGAAGATATTTATAAAATACTGAAAAATCTTTTAAAGAAGTAAGCTTATGGAAATAGGAATTATTGGGCTTCCAAATGTAGGTAAGTCTACTATTTTTAATGCCTTAATCCAGTCTAATAAAGCTCAGGTTGCTAACTATCCCTTTTGCACCATAGAGCCTAATGTAGGAGTGGTAAGTGTTCCTGATGAAAGAGTGTATAAAATTGCAGAAATTGAAAAAAGCGGAAAAGCAATTCCTGCTACAATAAAATTTATTGATATAGCGGGTCTTGTAAAGGGAGCAAATAAAGGTGAGGGGCTGGGAAATCAATTTCTTTCTTATATAAGACAGGCCTCTGCCGTTGCTCATGTAATAAGATGTTTTGAAAGTTCAGATGTCTCCCATGTGGAAGGTAGTATAGATCCTATAAGAGATGCAGAAATAGTGGAGTTTGAACTTATAATGGCTGATCTCAAAACCATAGAAAAAAGACTGGAAAAAACACAAAAACTTGCAAAATCAGATAGCAAATCTGCTAAAGCTGAACTTGAAACTCTACTAAAAGCAAAAGAATTGCTGGAAGATCTTAAGCCTTTAAGAAAAAACTTAAAAACCTTTGATGAAACTGAAATAACTTTTCTTAGTAAAACACTTTCTTTGCTTACTATTAAACCAATGATGTATATTGCCAACATCTCTGAAAAAGATCTTCCTCAAGGAGAAAAAAATCCCCTGGTAAAAAATTTTAAAAATTATGCCCTTGAAAATGAAATTCCAATAATAGTTATCTGCGGAAAAATTGAACAGGAGTTAATAGAGCTTCCTGAAGAAGAAAGAGAAGAATTTATGAATGCACTTAATTTAAAAGAATCTGGCCTTAATAAGTTAATAAAAGCCGGCTATGAGCTGTTAAATCTTATTACTTTTTTCACCACAAATCCCAAAGAAACAAGAGCCTGGACTATAAAAAGAGGGACAAAAGCTTTAAAAGCTGCAGGGAAAATTCATTCTGATATGGAAAAAGGATTTATTGCAGCTGAAGTAATCAACTATGTAGATTACATTAAAATAGCTTCGCTTCACAAAGCCAAAGAACTCGGAGCAGTTAAAATCGAAGGCAAAGACTACGAAATCAAAGATGGCGATATAATCTATTTCAGATTTAATTAAAGCCATAAGCACTTATCCTTTTAACCTGAAGTCAGACCTAAATTTTCTTTCAGAGCTAACTATAAGTTTCAATTTGAAAGGCATTGAAAAGAGGTTATACTTAAAATAGATATTTTTTAAATAGAACTCTTGTTTTAAAAATGACCTAAATCTTCTTTTTGAAGCTAATCAAATATATAAATTAGAATATTTTAGTTAAAAAAAGAAATATAATCTCACCTAATCAAGTTGAAAAATTAAATCCATGTTTTATCTTTTTTAAATAAAGAGTTAATTTAAAATACTCTAAAAAAGGAGTAATCCTATGGAAATTTTAATATATATTTTGTTAATTTTAGCTATAGCTCTGGTAAGCATTTCTATTTTTGTATTTATTAAAATTAATAAAACCGTTACTAATTTAAATAAAAATTTGTCAGACATTAATCCTCTTTTAGAAAATCTCAATAACACTTTAAATTCTGTTCAGGGAACGGTAAATAACTTGAATGAACTTATTACTAATTTAAAAATTGTTCCTAAGATATTAGAAGAGCTTGGTGAAACCTTAAAAGATTTTGAAACTTATGTAAAGGGCAGAATAGAAATAATCACAGATGAAATAAGGGAGATATCAGAAGAAACAAAGGAAAGTATTAAAAATGTTAAGATGGTTACAGAAAAAATCAAAACTACAACAAACTCTTTTGATCCCCTTATAAATTCTCTTTTAGACTTTAGCAACACTTTAAAACTCTTATTAGATTCCCTTAATGACCAGGTTAAATCTTTATATATTGAAGTTAGCTCTTTAATTACAGGTGCAAAAGAAGTAAGCAGTAGTTTAAAAAAAGTATTATCACTATCATCTTTTAAAAGAAACTAATTATAGAAACTAATTATTAGAAACTAATTATTAAAAATTTCAAAAAGGAGGTGTAAAGATGGGAGAAAAGAAAGCAGTATTTATGGCATTTTTGGTAGGTTTTGTAGCAGGAGGCATAACTGCACTCTTTCTTGCTCCTGCAAGTGGAGAGGAGACAAGAAAAAAGCTTAAAGAGGAAGTTGATAAAACAACTGAAAAATTAAAAGCTGAAGCTGAAACATTAAAAACTAAAGCTGAAGAACTTTCATCAAAAGCAAAAGATATTCTTAAGACTAAAAAAGAAGAAGTAAAAGAAGCTATTGAAAAAGGAAAAGAAGTTGTTAAAGAAAAAAAAGAGGAATTGGCTTCTAAACTGCTTAAGAAAGAAGGAGAAGCTTAATTCACCACTGAAATTTGTTTTTTAAAATGTGAAAATACCCTCTTTTTAAAGAAGGGATTAATTTGAGTGGCCTTTCGGCCTTTTTTATTAATATAGGATCTTCTTTTTGAATAAATAGGTTTATTTGGCCATCTATTAAAAGGTGTATTTCCTCATCTGTTTTATTAACAGAGACTTCAATCAAAGAATCATCAGGAATTACCAAAGGTCTTATATTTATTTTAAATGAGCAAATAGGGGTGCAAATAAATACCTTTGACTTAGGATGAACTATAGGTCCTCCAGCAGAAAGGTTATAGGCAGTGGATCCGGTTGGAGTTGAGACAATTAAACCATCACCATAAACAGTTGTTACTTCTGTATCATTTATTTTTAAGTTCAGATAAATAATCTTTCCTGCCGGGCCTTTCATTATAGCCCCTTCATTTAAACCTACATATTCTTCATTTTGATAAGTTACTTTTAAAAGAGCCCTTTCTTCAAAAAGATTAAAACCTTTTTCTAATGCCAGAATTGTCTGTGGCAATTCTTCTATATAGGTTTCAGTTAAAAAACCAAATTTACCCATATTTACTCCAAGAATTGGCAAATCATATCTATAGGCATAGGGGACAGCTTTTAGAAATGTGCCATCTCCTCCAAGAACCAAAATGGCTTTTACTCCTTTCAATTCTTCTAAGGATAGTTTTGAAATTTCCTCTAAAGGGATAAGTTCCAATTTTTTTTCTTTTATAAAATTTTTTAAAACCTCTGGCAAAGGTGTGTGTTCTTTTATTAAAAGCAAAAACCTAAGCATAGTAAAAATTTTAAATTTTCTGAATAAAATATCAAGTTTTTTTGTTTTCTCATATTAGACACATTTAGATTTTTATGATATAATTTGATTTTTGTAATCTTTAGTTTTTCAAATTGTCTCAAAAAATTTTAAAGCCTTGTTTAAATTAAAAACAAAAAATTATAAAAATAATTTCAGAGCAAAAAAATTTTCTTTAAATAGGTTTATTCTTTTAAAAAAAAATTACATTCTTTTTGCCTTTCTCACTGGTTTAGGAGCTGGTATATTTGCTATCCTTTTTATGTATTTACTAAATCTTATTAATCATTTAGTTCTTGAAAACATTGTAGGGTATATTCAACCAAGACCAGCTGGAGAGGGGGGAATAAGTAAAACATACACTTTGTTTTTTAAAAAACCCTATTTACTTCCTTTAACAGTAGGATTAGGAGGTTTAATTTCTGGGATTTTAGTTTATCTTTTTTCTCCAGAATCAGCAGGTGTAGGAACTGATTCTGCAATAAATGCTTATCATAATCAAAAAAAGCTTTCTATAAAAAGTTCCATAGTTAAACTTATCACCTCTGCTATTACCATAGGAACAGGAGGGGTTTCAGGAAGAGAAGGTCCTATTGCTTTGATAGGAGCAGGTATAGGTTCTACTGTTGCCAATTTTTTTAAATTAGGAGAAAGGGAAAGAAGACTTTTTTTAGCTGTGGGACTTGGAGCAGGAATAGCTGCTATATTTAAAGCTCCTCTTGCAGGAGCTATTATAAGTGGTGAAGTATTTTTTAAAAAAGATTTTGATATAGAAGCAACAGTTTTAAGTTTTATTGCCTCAATTACCTCTTATACAGTGTATTGCCTGTTTTTTGGATTTCAACCCATATTTCTAACAGACATTCCAACTTATATTAAGGTTTCTCATCTACTTTTTTACATAGGACTTGGGGTTTTTTGTGCTTTAATTACAAGAGTATATGTCTTCTTTTTTCATAAAGTAACAGAAGTTTTTAATAATTTAAAATTGCCTCTTTATTTTAAACCTCTTTTAGGAGGACTTTTAGCAGGAACAATCGGAGCTTTTATTCCTATGGCTATTGGCAATGGATACGGCTGGCTACAGTTAATAATGGATGGAAAGACCATAGACCCTTATTTTATTGCTTTAGGGACAATAGGAGTGATCTTGGGAGTCTCTTTTACTCTTGGATCAGGAGGATCAGGAGGTGTTTTTGGCCCCTCTGTAATGATAGGAGGGCTGGCAGGAGCTTTATTTTCTATACTACTTAATACATTTTTTAATTTAAACTTAAATATAACCTCTTTTATGATAGTAGGAATGGTATCACTTTTTGGAAGTGCTGCCAAAGCTCCACTTTCTACTCTTATCCTTGTTGCTGAAATGACAGGAGGATATAGCCTTCTCTTACCTGCTATGTTATCTGTTTTTACAGCTTATTTTCTCAGTGGTAAAAGAAGTATCTTCCCAAGTCAAGTTGATACGAAATTTGATTCTCCGGCTTATAGAAATGAATACGGAGTTTATATCCTTGAAAGATTAAGAATTAAAGATTACATGAAAAATCCCATAACTATAGATCCTGAGGCATCACTGGAAGAAGCTTTTAATTTAATGAAAAAAAATTTTATAGGAGGGTTACCGGTAGTAAAGAATGGAGAGCTTATCGGTATCATAACTAAAACGGATCTTTCTGGATTTTCACCTACGGAAAGAAAACATAGAAAGGTCCAAGAAGTTATGAATAAAAATCTGATAACTGTAACTGCATTAGATACCTTAGCTCATGCCTTGGAATTGATGATCAATAACGGTATAGGTAGACTGCCTGTAGTTGAAAAAGAAAATAAAAAAAATTTGATAGGAATCATTGCAAGAGCTGATATAGGAAAAGCTTTAAGAGAACAATTAAATCAATCTTTATAAATTATTGTATTTTTTATTTTTTTTGCCTTAAGAAGTCTTCTATCTGCTTTGTCTATGATTTCAGTTCTTGTTTCCCCATCTAAGGGATAGCAAGAAATACCTGCGCTTATAGTAACTTCTCTATTTTTCATTTTTTCTTCTATTTCCTTTCTCATTCTTTCTATCACTTTTATAGCTTCCTTTAAGGATGTATTAGGCATAATTATAGCAAATTCGTCTCCGCCGTATCTAAAAACAAAATCTGTTTTTCTGATAACTACTTTCATAATCTGAGCCACTTTTTTTAAACATCTGTCTCCCTCTATATGTCCATATAGATCATTATATTTTTTAAAATTATCAAAATCACAAAGACACAAACAAAACCCCCCTCCATATCTTTCTCTATATCTCAGTTCTTCATCTATTTTCTCATCAAAATATCTACGATTATATACTTCGGTCAAATGATCATAAAATGGAGAATATATATAAGAAATAGCTATTGCACTTGAAATTAGAGAAACCAAACTTTCTATAACTAACTTTTCCCATTCTCCATAAATATTCGGCTTAGTTGAAGAAAGATTAATTGTTCCAAAAACTTTTCCTTTATACATTAAAGGAGCATGAAGGGTTGATCTTATACCCTGCTTAACCTTTTTCTCTTCTAAAAAAAATTTCTTTTCTTTTAACAAATCCCTTCTTATAAGTGTTTTCTTATTTTTTATTACCCAGGATGACGCGGTATATTCAAGAGGCAATCTTACACCTTCAAATCTTCCTGTTTTAATAACCTCTGAAACTGCCGCATATCTTATATTATCTCCTTCTACAATTCCAATGCTTAATCTTTCAAAGGGAATATATTTTTTTAACTCATCTGTAAATTTTTTAAAAACTGAATGAATATCTAGATCTGAAAGAATAATTCCTGCAAGTTTATTAACACTCTTTAAAAGTTCTAACTCTTTTTTAGTTTCTTCATAAAAAAGAAAAGTTCTTAAAGGAGCTGAAATCTGAGAAGCAATAAGTTTTAAAAGTTCTATGTCTTTTTCGGTATAAGAATTGGCCTTTTTTGAAAAAACAACCCATACTGCAAAAACTTTTCCTTTAAACAATAAAGGAACATAGATTACTGATCTTATACCCTTTTTATAAAACTCTTTCTCTATCGGAGAATACTTTTCTTGTTCAAGATCCCTTTTATAAATTATCGAACCTTTTTTAATTAACTTTTTAGCTTGTATTTCTTTCAAAGGCAATACTTGTCCCTTCCAATAAATATAAAGGTTTTCTTTCTTTACTATCCATACCTCCATTCCATCAATAGAAATTATTTTAGAAAGTATTTCAATGATTTTATTTTCTATATCTAAAAAATCTTTCGCAGTTATAATAGTTTCATCAAGTTCGTAAACTAACTTTAAAATATCCTCCATTTGTAAACCTTTCTGCAGATTAATTACTCAATTAGAATTAGAATAAATATTATTTTTTATGATAAATTTTAAGTATTTATTGTCAAATGTAATCTTTTTATTTTAAAAATAATTTTAAAAAATTTTCCTTATTTTTTAATCTAATTTTAAATTTTTTCACATCTAAATTTCCTTTATTTTTTATAACAATCTAATCTTTAAAAACTTGACAATAAAAAATTTGATACTATAATTTCAATTGATACTGAAAATGTTTCTCAATTTTGATTTTAAAAAGAGGAGGTGATAAAATATGCCTTGGTTTGCACCAGGGTTTGGTTGGGGAAGAGGTAGAGGCTGGAGATGGTGTTGGTGGTGGTTTGGAGGACCTGGTAGAGGTTGGGGTTGGAGATGGTGGTGGAGATTAGCCTATCTTGGAGAGACATATCCAGAAATAGAAAGAGACATTCTTAAAGATGAAGCGGAGTTTCTTAAAAGAAGACTCTCAGCAATTGAAAAAAGATTGGCTCAGTTAGAAAAAGCAGCTTAAAAATTTAAAAGGAGGTGAAAAGATATGCCTTGGGGAGATAGAACAGGTCCTTTAGGAATGGGACCAAGAACAGGAAGAGGTCTGGGTTTTTGTAGTGGTTTCAATAGTCCAGGATTTTTAAAAGGGCCTGGTTGGGGATTTGGAAGAGGTTGGGGAAGAGGTAGAGGCTGGAGATGGTTTTGGGCAATGAATTACTTCCCAGAGGAAGTTACTTCTCCAGTTGATGAAAAAGAGCTTCTTAAAGAAGAAGCTGAATCTTTAAAAAGAAGACTTGCTGCAATTGAAAAAAGATTATCTCAATTAGAACAAGCAGAACAAAAATAGTAGGATAGAAAAATGCCTATTTATGAATATAAGTGCCTTGAGTGTGGGAAAATAAGTGAATACTTTATTAGTGCAAACTTAAAAGAAAAAGTGGTATGTAAACATTGTGGTAGTGAAAATGTAAAGAAAGTATTTTCTCCTGTAACTGTTTTAAATAGTGAAGCTTCAACCAATCGAAGGAAGGGGAAAACTTGTTGTGGAAGAGAAGAAAGATGTAGCACCCCTCCATGCGCAGAAAGTGGAGTTTGTAAAAGAGGTTAAAAATTTTAAAAGGAGGAAAAAAGATATGCCTTGGGGAGATAGAACAGGTCCTTTAGGAATGGGACCAAGAACAGGAAGAGGTCTGGGTTTTTGTAGTGGTTTTTACAGCCCTGGTTTTACTAAAGGCCCTGGATTTAGCTGGGGTTGGAGATGGTGGGGATTTGGTACAGGATTTGGTAGAGGTGGAAGAAGACGTGGTTTTGGTAGAGGAATGGCTTGGAGAAGAGGCTGGGGTTGGTTATAAAATAAACTGAAAAGGAGAAATTTATGTTTAAAAATAATTGTTGTCCAGGTGGTGGAAGAGGAAAAGGTGGTGGCTGTGGAAGAGGTAAAGGAGGTGGTAAAGGTAAAGGTGGAGGTGGTGGCTGTGGAAGAGGTAAAGGAGGTGGTAGAGGACAAGGAAGAGGTGGAGGGAAAGGAAGTGGAAGGAATGGACAATAATCAGAAATCAGGTAAAGCTAAAATAGCTATTTTTACCTGTGCTGGTGGTTCTAATACAGGCCAGTTAGCTAATGCTATAGGTATAAAATTAGTAAAAGCTAACTTAGGATATATGGTTTGTTTAGCAGGAATTGCTGCAGGAATAAAAACTTCTTTTAAAAAAGTTTCTCAAGCTAAAGATGTTATAGTTATAGATGGATGTCCTAAAAGTTGTGCAAAAAAAATTTTGGAAAAAGCTGGAATAGAAATAAATTATCATTATGATGTAACTAAATTAGGAATTAAAAAAGTTCCAGGTAGTATAGATTTTACTCCTCAAGAGGTAGAAATTGTTGAAAAACTTATCACTGAAAATTTAAATTCAATTTAAAAATTTGATTTTACTGAGGAGGTTTTTGTATGCGTATAGCCATAGCTTCAGACGAAGGTTTTGTTTCTGCTCATTTTGGCAGATGTCCTCATTTTTTAATAGTGGATATTGATGAAACAGGTAATATTATAAAACAGGAATTAGTTGAAAATCCAGGTTTTACTAATCATCAACCTGGATTAATTCCAAAATTTTTACAAAGCATAGGAGTTGATTATATTATTGCAGGAGGAATGGGACCAAAAGCCGTTATGATGCTTGAATCTATGGGGATTCAGGTTATTTTAGGGGTAACCGGAAAAGTGAAAGATGTGTTAAATGCTTTCTTAGCCGGAACTCTTAAAGGTGGAGAAAGTCTTTGCGATCATCCTCATGGACATGGTTGTGAGCATCATTAAATTAAAAATTTACAGGAGGTAAAAAATGATAGTTTGTATTACAGCTAAAGGTGATACTCTTGATTCTGAAATTGATCCAAGATTTGGAAGATGCAGTTATTTTATATTTTACGATACAGAAACTAAAAATTATGAAGTTTTTCCAAATAAATGGAAAGAAGCAATGGGTGGAGCAGGAACTCAGGCTGCACAATTTGTATTAGAGAAAGGAGCAAAAAAAGTTGTAACTGGAAATTTAGGACCCCGTGCTGAAGCAATTTTTAAATTAGCTGGTATTGAAGTAATTCTAACTTCTGGCAAGGTAAAAGATACTATAAATAATCTTTAGAAAGGTGATTGATTATGAAAGAAAAACAATCTGAAACTGAAAAAATTCAAGAAAAATTTTCTAAAATTAAACAAAAAATTGTGGTCTTGTCAGGGAAAGGAGGAGTTGGAAAAAGCACAGTTTCCACTAATCTTGCTGTGGGGTTATCTTTAAAAAGTTATAAAGTTGGTCTTTTAGATGTTGATCTCCATGGACCAAATGTACCCAATATGCTCGGTCTCAAAAACACATCTCCTAAAATCACTCCAGAGGGAATTTATCCAGTGGAATATTCTGAAAATTTAAAAGTAATATCTATTGGATTTTTTGCTAAGGATGAAGATGCTATTATCTGGCGTGGACCATTAAAACATAAAGCTATACAACAATTTTTAACTGATACAATCTGGGGAGAACTCGATTTTCTTATTGCTGACTGTCCACCAGGGACAGGAGATGAAATTCTTTCTATTTATCATGTTCTTAGTAAGGTAGATGGAGCTATTATAGTCGCAACTCCCCAAAATGTAGCTTTAGCTGATGTAAAAAGATCTATTAGGTTTTGTCAAGAAACAAAAATTCCTATTATAGGGATAGTTGAAAATATGAGTGGTTTTGTTTGTCCTAAATGTGGAACACAAATTGATATTTTTAAAACTAACGGAGCAAGAAATTTAGCTAAAAAATATAATATTCCATTCTTAGGAAAGATTCCAATAGAGCCCACATTAGTTCAAGCTGAAGATGAAGGAAAACCTTATGTAAAATATTATCCAGAAAGTGAAACTGCTAAGGCTTTTTTTCAAATAATTGAAAACTTGGAAAATCAATTGATGAAATAAACCGGAAGAAATTATGAAAATTACAGTTTTAATAGAAAACTCAGTGGGTGTTTTAATCCCTACAGGTCTTTGTGGAGAACATGGCTTAAGTTTATGGATTGAGCATGAAGGACATAAGATTTTATTTGATACTGGGCAAACAGGAAAAGTTGTAGAAAATGCGCTTCGCTTGGGTATAAATCTAAAAGAAGCTAATGCTATTATTTTGAGTCACGGGCATTATGACCATACAGGTGGATTAAAGGCAGTTTTAGAATTTATAGAAAAACCTATTGATATTTATGCTCATAAGGATGTTTTCAGCCTGCATTATGCTTCTCCTGTAGATCGTTATATTGGAATACCTTTTAGAAAAGAAGAATTAGAAGGACTTGGAGCTAATTTTAGGTGGATAAAAGAGCCTACTGAAATATTTTCTAATATCTGGGTAAGTGGGGAAGTTCCAAGAAAAACAACTTTTGAAAAAATAGACGAAAGACTGTATATAAAAGAAGATGAGAAAAAACTTCCAGATCTTATACTTGATGATATAAGTCTATTTATAAAAACAGATAAGGGACTTATTATAATTCTTGGATGCGCCCATTCTGGTGTGGTAAATATTATAGAACATGCTAAAAAGGTTACAAAAGAAAATAAAATTTATGCTATTATTGGAGGAACTCATCTTAGCTCTGCAGCAGGATTACAACTTGAAGAAACACTTGTTTATTTAGCAAGACTTAACTTGGGGCTTATTGCAACTAATCACTGTACAGGTCTAAATGTAGCAGCAAGATTTAAAGAAATTTTTGGAAACAAATTTAGATTTGGTGCTACTGGTGAAGTTATAACTATTTAAGGAGTTCTATTTGATTATAGCAGTTGCAAGCGGAAAAGGAGGGACTGGAAAGACTACGGTTTCCGTAAATCTTGCATTAAGCTTAGAGAAAGTCCAATTAGTTGACTGTGATGTAGAAGAACCTAATGTTCACATTTTTTTAAAGCCTGAAATACTTGAAACTTATCCTGTAAAAACAACGGTTCCGGAAATAGATAGAAATAAATGCACATACTGTAGAAAATGTAGTGAAATCTGTGCTTACAATGCCTTATCTGTAATTAAATTTGAAGATGGCGAAAAAACTTCAGGAGAAGTAATTTTCTTTCCTCATTTATGTCATGGATGTGAAGGTTGCATTTTACTTTGTCCTGAAGAAGCTATAAAAAAAGGAGAAAGAGAAATAGGGCTGATAAGAATTGGGGGGAAGGGAAATATTCGCTTTATTGAGGGAAAACTCAATATTTCTGAAGTTTTAGCACCAAAAGTTATTGAAACTGCTAAGTCTTTTATAGATAGAAATATTCCCACTATCATTGATGCACCACCTGGTACTTCATGCCCTGTTGTCGCTTCTCTAAATGGAGTTGATTTTTGTATTTTAGTTACTGAACCAACACCTTTTGGACTTCATGATCTTGAAATAGCTTATGAAGTTACTAAAGTCCTTAAAATACCTTCTGGAGTAGTTATAAATAAGTCTGAAGATGATAGTTTAATTGAGAAGTTTTGTCAAAAAAACAAAATACCCATTTTAATGAAAATACCCTTTGATAAAAAAATAGCCGAAACTTATTCTAAAGGAATACCTTTAGTAGAAGCTTTCCCAGAATATAAAGAAAATTTCTTAAAACTTTTTGAAAAAATTAAAGGACAGCTTAAATGAAACAAATTTTGATTATCAGCGGAAAAGGAGGAACAGGAAAAACAGTTGTTTCTGGTTGCTTAGCTGTTTTTTTAAAAAATAAAGCTATAGTAGATGCTGATGTCGATGCAGCAAATTTGCATCTTCTTCTTCATCCAAAAATTAAGGAGAGTTATGACTTTGTAGGAGGAAAACTTGCAAAAATTGATAAAGAGAAATGTTCTGAATGTGGAACTTGTATAGAAATTTGCAAATTTTCTGCAATTTCAGAAGATTTTGAAATTGCCCCTCTTTTTTGTGAAGGCTGCACCATTTGTAGTTATTTTTGTCCTGAATCTGCTATAATTTTAGAAGACAGAATTTCTGGAAAGTATTTTATTTCTGAAACAAAATATGGTCCTTTAGTTCATGCAAGGCTTGGAATTGCTCAGGAAAATTCAGGAAAATTGGTAGCAAAATTAAGGGAGCTTGCAAAAAATATTGCAGAAAAAGAAAAGAGAGATTTTATAGTTATTGATGGTCCACCTGGAGTGGGATGTCCTGTTATGGCAAGTATGACAGGTGTAGATTTAGTTATTGCAGTAACTGAACCTACGCTCTCTGGGCTTCATGACTTAGAAAGAATTTTAGAACTTGCTAATCATTTTAAAATACCAGTTAAAGTGATTATAAATAAGTTTGACCTTAATCCAGAAATGAGTTCAAAGATAGAGTCAAATTTAAAACAAAAAAATATAGATGTTGTAGGGAAAATACCATTTTCAGAGGAAATAATAAATTCTGTAAAAAAACAAATTCCTTTTTTAGAGTATGCTAAAATGTTCAATAAAAACAGAGATATTGCTGAGCTTATAGAAAAAATTTTAAATAATGCCGTATATTCAACCTTTTGATCCATGGAAATCTTCTCTTTGCACCTGTCCTCCTAAATACAGCTTAAATCCCTATACTGGATGTGGGCATCGTTGCCTATATTGTTATGCTACAAGTTTCATAAAAAATTTCTATAGACCAAGACCTAAAAAAAACTTTTTAAAAATTGTAGAAAGGGAACTTAAAAAACTTCCGGAAAATAGTCTTATTTCCCTTTCCAACTCTTCCGATCCTTATCAACCTCTGGAAAGCACTTACAAGTATACAAGAAAATTCCTGGAACTTTTGGTAGAAAAAAACTACAGGATCTTAATTATTACCAAATCAGATCTTATTCTAAGAGATCTGGATCTTTTAAAAAACCTTAGATGTGCAGTAAGTATTACCATTACTTCTAAAACTTTAACTTCAAAACTTGAACCTGGAGCACCAAGTTACGAAAGAAGAATAAATGCAATAAAAAGTCTTTATAAATCTAATATCCCTGTTTCAGTAAGGCTTGATCCTGTTATACCAGGGCTAAATGAAAAGGAAATACTTGAAATTCTTGATGAAGTGGCTCCTTTTGTAAAACACATAACTGCAAGCACCTATAAAGCTAAACCAGATTCCTTAAAAAGACTGACTGATGCCTTTCCAGAAAAAAGAGTTTTCTGGGAAGAGCTTTATTTAAAAGGCGGGAAAAAGCTCGGAAATGCAATCTATTTGAAAGATGAAATAAGATATGAATTGATTAATCCTCTCTATAAAAAGGCAAAAGAATACGGAATTTCTTTTGCAACTTGTAGAGAAGCCTTAAAAGTATTTGAAAGCCCTCAAAAATGTGACGGAAGTTTTTTGATTTCTTAAGTTATTTAAACAGTTTTTACTTTTTCTTGGTAGTGTACAATATCTTGTGTAAGGTAAAAATTGAAGTAACCTCCTGGGGAACAAGCCTCTTTATAAAATCCCAATCCAACAGAAGGTGAAAAATGAAATTAACAAAAATTTGGGTAAAAGCCGTAATACACAAATCTTTTATGCTATATTATATACTGTATTACTTGGGATATTTCCTCATTTTCCCTCCATTATTTTATAATTTCTTTTCTCCAAATAATCACCTAATAAAATTGAAGATATAATCACCAATGGCAAAGATACCAGTAATCTTATTGATGAAAATTTTATTCCCATAAAGGATGCTTCAAATATCGTCATTGGAACCCTGCAAATCGCAGAAGCCCCTATGTATGTGAAAATAACACTAAGCTTTGCTCCTTTATTATACAAAGAATATGCAACAGGAAAAGCTACATATAAACCACCAACTGTAGTGCCTGCAAGTAACACTGCCCACATATACCCTCTAATACCAGCCTCTTTTCCAAAATGCTTTTCAACAGTTTCTTTTTTAACCCATACCTCAAACAAACCTATTAAAACAAAAGCACACGGCAGGATTTTAAGCATATCTACCGAAAAAGTAACGAAATTTTCACCTATCTGCTTCCCTGGATCAAATCCAGTTATGAAAGAAAAAAGTATGAAACCAATGTAAGCAGATATACTTACTATTTTAATGTCCTTTCGCTTCATCAAAACACTTCACCGAAAAAAATGCCAATCACTAAAGCCACAATAATCGCTATAAAGAAGCTGATTACATTTCTTATTACAGTTACTTTCATTCCAAAATATTCTTTTTCTATTGGGTAAGTAAGGACCCCTACCATCATTAGAGTAGTTGTAAAAGCAGACAAAACCATATATGGAACTCCTTTTTTCAACAAAATTCCACACAACGGAAAGGCAATAAAACCGGGCATTAGTGTAATGGAGCCAAAAACAGAAGCGAAAATCATGCCAACGAATTTATTGTTATTCCCGAGACAATTTGAGATAGTTTTGTCTGGAACAAGAAAAAGAACAATTGAAACAAGAATGAGCATGGTCAAAAAAGCAGGTAAAATATTTACAAATTTCTTGACCGCTATCTTAATTGCCATAAGTGTCTTCTTGCGGTCTGCGATAAGAGAAAATGCTAAGGCAAATGCTGTTACTATATATAGGTAATACATCTTACATCACCTGCCAAGTAATATTGCGTATAACGCTCTGGGGATATGTAAAGTTTCACCTCGCGAAATTTGGACAAGTGTAAGCAAGCCACATATCCACCTGTTGTCCAAGTGCAAAGGCACAGAAGCAAACAGAAAGTTACCCAAAGTCCCATTTTATTTGCCTCCTTTAAGCCTCTCTATTTCTTTTCTTATATCATCAACCACTTCTAAATTATAAATTTCTTTTTTGTTGTCTTTTTTGATTGAAAATACAATAAACACTTTTCCACCAAAATTTTCTTCAAACTTTTTATGTATCCTGCCAAGCCATTCCTTCCATCTGTAAATCTCAGGTGTTTGTTCATAGGTTATAGGTTTTATTTGTAGACCAATATATTTTCCCCCAATCTGAATATAAAAGTCCACATTGTAAAGTCTATCCCATTCATCAGGTGCAGGTTTTATTTCAACACCTAAATCTCTCTGTAATCTCCCGTATATTGTCTTTATCTCTGTTAGATAACCCTCATATGTTCTATTAATTACTAAAATATACAGAAAAGGAAAACAAAAAGTAAATTTGTTTTCAAAATTTTTTACTTTCCTGATCAAAAGTAGGTTTCTTTCTTAATTTCGCTTATAAAAATATTTTTTAAACTTTATAAGCTGTATAAAGAGTTACAATACCCATGGTTAAAAATTCATATTTTACTTTCTTAAAACCGGTTTCTAAAAGTATTTCTTTAATCTCCTCTGGAGGCGGAAATTTTTTAATTGAGTCTGCCAGATAAAGGTAAGCAGATTTATCTCCAGTTAGAACACTTCCCAAAATGGGCATGTATTTATCTAAATAAATTTTATAAATTTTCTGAAAAATTCTATTTCTGGGCCAAGAAAATTCTAAAATAACAAGTGTTCCTTCAAATTTTAAAACCCGATAAAACTCGTTTAAGGCTTTTTCCATATTAGGTAGATTTCTTAAACCAAAAGCTATACTTATTCCTCCGAAAGTATTACCTTTAAAAGGTAAAACCTCTGCATCTCCGCAAACAGGATAAATAGAATTATTTAAAATCCGCCTTTTTCCGTAATAAAGCATAGAGAAACTAAAATCAAGAGCAAAAAGTGAATGAGAATTCTTTTTAAAGATTTCTACACTTAAAGTATAAGGACCACAGCAGAGATCAAGAATAGGTGGTTTTGATGCCTTTAAAATTTCAGCAACTTTTCTTCTCCATAATTTATCCTGTCCCAGACTCCCTATTAAATTAACTAAATCGTATCTTCTGACAATTTTATCAAATTTTTCTTTAATAAATTTTTTGTCTTTTTTCATTAAAGTCCTTTCATAAAACTTCAAAAAATCTAAGCTCTGGCAATTCCTTTATTAAACCTTTTTTTAACAAATACTCACAAAAAGTCATAAATGCTCTCTGTTTCAGCCCTGAAAAATCATATTCTAAATGAGTCAAATAGTTAAATATAAATTCCTTGGGAAGGTTCAAATAGCTTTTTTCAACTATTTCTTTCAAATTAGAAAAAGAACGAGCCCTGGCATGATAAAGATTAAGGCAAAATTCTTTCAATTCTTCCCTATATTTTTTAGCTACATCATCCCTTACTATAAAAAGTGCGAATACAAAAGGTAAATGGGTGTATTTTAACCAGAGTTCAGCAAGATCTGTAATTAATGCTGACCTATTTGTGTCTTTGTTATTAAATTGAAGGGTTAAGGCTTCATCGCCTATAGCTAAATACCCTGAAAGCTCATTTTTTTCTTCTGCCAAACTTTCCCAATTTTTAGAAAGTTCCACATATTGAGGCCTTACTCCAATAAAGTTCTCCAATAATATTTTCAATAAATTAAAGGAACTTTCTGTTTCAGGAGTAATTCCTATTTTTTTGCCATCAAGTTTTTCCAAAGGAACTTTATGATAAAGTATTACACTTTTTACTTCACCTACTGCACTTATAGATATATCAGGAAGTATTAAGTATTTGCGGAAATTTCTGGCGTAAAAAATACTTGAACTTAGACTTCCGTGAATTTCTCCCCTGGCTAAACTCTGATTGAGCTTTTTAGGAACTTCAAGGATTATTTCAAAATAGGGATTGTTCTGAGGAAAGTAAAATAACAAAGGAAGAGTATTAATGTATAAAGGGCTCCCTAATTTCAATTTAGACATAAAATCGGAATTTCACCTCCTTTCCCGCATTTATTAAACTTCTGAGTACATCTTCTGGTCTTTCATTCAAATAATCCCTTATTTCTACAACAAGCATATTTGGATAATATCCAGCAAGTATTGCTCCCATCTTATTAAATCCAAAAACTTTTGCACCTGTAAAGGTTGCCATTTTTAAAATTTCTCCAGGAGAAATATCTGGATAATAGGTATAAATGGTTTTCATTTCTTCCCAGACAGAAAGATGATCATTGCTTGCCAAGCTGTCTGTTCCTATACAAACATCAAGTCCAGCTGAAAGAAGTTCTTTTAATTTTGGAATACCCACTCCTATAAATAAATTACTTCTAAGGCAAATACAAATCTTAGATCTGGTTTTTTTTAGTATCTCCAAATCCTCCTCATCTATATGAATTACATGAATAAGAAGTGTATCTTCATCCAGAAGCTTAAGATTATGGAGGTATTTTACAGGACTAACTCCAGGAGGAATAAAATTTTCATCCCACTGCCCCCTTTCTTTTAAAAATTCTAAAAGAGGACCTTCTCCCTTTTTTAAAAATTTAACCTCTTCATAAGACTCAGCACAGTGGATACAAAAAAGTTTTTTTCTCTTTTTGTTATACGATTTGATAGCTTGCAATAAAAGAGGGGAAACACTATAGGGAGCATGGGCTGAATAAGTAATTCTAAAATTTGAAGAAGGGGCTTTTAACTGAATTTCTTTTAAATTATAGCCTCCCTTAAAACTAATAACTTCTTGAAAAAAATATCCATAAAATGGTGAATTATAAAGAAGATCAAAGGTTATGGCAGTATTCCCTACATCACCAATTATTCCTGTCCCGTCTTTCCAGAGATGATAGAGACCCAGTTTAGCAGACTCCCTAATCTCAATCAAACTCATCTCCTGTTTTAACTTAATTACATTTTTAACCCAGGAAATAAAGTCTCCTGAAGAGGGTGAAACTCTAAATCTTAAACCTGAAAGTTCTAAATGAGTGTGAGCATTAACCAGCGCAGGAAGTATTACTGCTTCTTCAAAATCGATAGGTTTTGCAAAAACCGCTTCCTTAGATATTTCCTTAAATTTACCTACATTTACTATTTTTTTATTCTTGATTTCCACTGCTCCATCTAAAATTGGTGGAGAAAGAACTGGAAAAATCCACTTTGCTCTAATAATATAATGATGATAATGTTGAAGTTTTAATTCTCCCATAAAAATTATTCTAAAAGGGTATAATCCATCTTTCTTCTCTTAGGAATGTATCCCGCACTTTCTATATAACATCTTATTTGTTCTTCACTAAGTCTGTGGGAAACTCCTGCTGCTGCAACTACATTTTCTTCTATCATAGTGCTTCCAAAGTCATTTCCACCAAACTCTAAAGCTAATTGAGCTATATGAGGTCCCTGAGTAACCCAAGAAACCTGAATATTTTTTATGTTATCAAGAAAAATACGAGAAATAGCAAGCACTTTCAAATATTCTGCAGCTCCAACCTTAATTAGATGTCTTAAACGGGTATTTTTGGGCTGGAAAGTCCAAGGTATAAAAGCTGTAAAACCTCCTGTTTTATCCTGTAAATTTCTGATTTTAGAAAGATGTTCCACTATCTCTTCTTTTGTTTCTATGTGTCCAAACATCATGGTTGCTGTAGTTTTAAGTCCGAGTTTATGAGCTGTTTCCATTACATTGAGCCATTCCTCTGAAGAGCATTTATTAGGAGAAATAAGCCTTCTTACTCTATCTGAAAGAATTTCAGCTCCACCTCCTGGAATAGAGTCAAGACCTGCTTTTATTAGCCTTTCCAAAACCTCCTTTACAGTTAATCCAGAAATCTTGCTAAAATGCACAATTTCAGGAGGAGAAAAGGCATGCAGATGTATTTTAGGAAAGTTGGTTTTCACAAATCTTAACATTTCCTCATAAAAAGAAAAAGGAAGCTCTGGATGGAGCCCTCCTTGAAGCAAAATCTGATAACCTCCAAGACTTATAGTCTCTTCTATTTTTTTACCAAGTTCTTCAAAACTTAACACATATCCTCCCGAAGCACCAGGAGACTTATAATATGCACAAAACTTACATCCTGAAATACAAATATTGGTATAGTTAATGTTTCTATCTACCACATAAGTTACTATCCTTTTGGGATTAATTCTAAATCTGACAATTCTTGCTAAATACCCAAGCTCAGGCAATTCAAAATCAAAAAGTATCAGTGCTTCTTTTTCGTCTATTCTTTCTCCATTTAAAACTTTATTAATAATTTTTTCCTTCATTTTTCTATTCCTTTTCTTGACTTTACACCTTTTTCATAATAATGCTTGATGTTTTTCATTTCTGTTACCAGATCTGCTACCTCTATAATTTCTTCTGGTGCATACCTTCCTGTTATAACAATCTCAAGACTTTTGGGTTTGTTCCTAAGAATTTCTAAAAACTCTTTTAAATCAACTATTCCCCAGTTTATTGCATATGTAATTTCATCTAAAACTATTATATTATAAATATTTGCTTTTACCAATTCTTTTACCTCTTCCCAGCCTTTAAGAGTAAGATCTCTCACTTCAGGACTAACTCTTTCTTTTATAAAATCTTCTTTACCAAAATTTTTGTAATAAAGCTGAGGATAAAAATTTTTTAAAATTTTTATCTCGCTCGAAGTTCCTGCTTTAAAAAACTGAAAAAATGCAACTTTTAGCCCAGCTCCTATAGCTCTTACAGTTAATCCAATAGCTGCTGTAGTTTTTCCCTTCCCTTCTCCTGTATAAACCTGAATGTAACCTTTAAAATTTTCCATCTTTGCTCACCTTTATCTCAAAAAAGTAATAATAAAAATCCCAGCAAACATAAGAATTACTGCAAAAAGTCTTACCAAAACATGCTTTTCTTTAAATATAAAATACCCCAAAATCACTGCAAAAAGAATACTTGTTCTTTTAAGAGCTATCATATAAGCTGTTTCTATTTGATTTAAAGCTATCATATGGCAATAACACATAAGTGCCTGAGTTAGTCCTATAAGCAAGATTGGTTTATAGTGGATTTTAATAAATTCCCAGAGCTTTATTTTATAAAAAATTTTAATAACAAAAGTTGAAACTATTCCTAAGATCGAAAAGTAAAATCCTGCAAACCACAAAGGATTGCTGAGTAATATTCCTTTTTTACCCAGAACCGAAGTTATGGAATAAATGAAAGCAACTTGAAAAAGTAAAAAACTTCCTTTTTCTTTTTTTATAGCTTTGATAGGGGCTAAAACTCCTTCTTTTATAGATGGTAAATTAATACAGTAACTACCTGTTACGACCAAAATTATTCCCAAAGTTCCTTTTTCAGAAATCTTTTCTCCCAGAAGAAGGTAGCCTGTAAGTATTATAAAAATCGGGGTAAAGGATAAAAAAGGAATGGTTAAAGATAGAGGAGAAACTTTAATTCCTTTCATATAAAGAATTGTAGCTGTTATTTCCAAAAGAAGAAGTAAAGAAACATTGGAAACAAACTGAAAACTGAAGTAACTTAATCCGTTGTAATGATGGGTTAGAAATAAGAAAACAGGAAAAAGAAAAGGTAAGCTTCCTAAGGTTCTTGCAATAACCATATAAGGGTAACCGAGAGAAGACAGGTATTTTTTGTTTAAGGCATCACTTAAAGCTACAAAAAAACCTGCCAAAACTGCAAATAAGCACCAAATAAGCATTTCGCACTTCGCAAGTGTGATAATTTAAAATTATTATAAACTAACGCACTTCGTAAGTGCGAAGATGGTTTAAAGGGCAGGAAGTGCAAAGAGAAACTTTTTTCTTGCA
>JACDNX010000013.1 GCA_017656385.1 Thermodesulfobacterium sp.
TTACTGTATGATTACCTTCAGGCATATGACAATCTTGACAAGTAGGTCCTCTATGGGATTTTCTATCTGTTAAATAAGCAGAACCATGTTTAGAATGAAACCACATTTCCCATTGAGCATGGTCAAATCCAGTATGACAACTATTACAGGATTCTGGTTCTCTGGCTTCTTTTACAGAAAAGGCATGTCTGGTATGACAATTTTGGCAATCCATTCCATATTTATAATACTTTCTATATTCAACAGTTTCTCTGATATTACTATCTACTATTCCAAGGTTGTGACAACCGTTGCAACCTTTTTGTCCTGCAATAAATGCTTTAGGTTGTTTGTGTGCAAAATTTGGAAAAGCGGTGATAGCTAAAAGACCTAAAGCATGTTTACCAGAAAGGTATTGATTAGCTTGTTTAGGATGACAGGTTTTACAAGTACTAATAGTAGGGAGTTTAGCTTTTTGAAAGTCTTTTTTATTAGTATGATCATCACCATGACAACTTTTACATGTAAGAACCTTAGACATTTTACCTCTATTAAAATCTTTTACAATTCCAGGAGTGATTTTTTTATGACATTCTTCACAATCAGATGTTATAGTTTTAGCATCTTGATAAAATATAAACACTAAAAGTGTGACTAATAAACTAAAAATTAAATTTTTCATTTTTTCTCCTCCAAAAAATTTGTTATTATTAACTTACTTTTTCTTAATTTGATTTTAACATAGATTTAATAATAAACCAACTTTTTTAAAATAGTGTTTTTTGATAAATTAAAAACTTTCAAAAATTTATACATAGGTTTAACCTCTCACCATATTTTCTTGACAAAGACGATGCTTAAAGTATTATAAAAAAATCTTTTTAAAAAGAAGGAAGGGGTTTAAGGGATGCATTATTTTGAATACAGAAATGGGGAACTTTATTGTGAAGAAGTTCCTGTCAAAAAAATTTTAAAAGAGGTAGGGACACCAGTTTATATTTATTCGGCAAAAACTATTAAAAGGCATTTCAAAGTTTTTCGGGAGTCATTCTCAAAAATAGATCATCTGATTTGTTATTCTGTGAAAGCAAATTCAAACATAGCTATAATTTCACTTTTAAAACAACTTGGTAGTGGAGCAGACATAGTTTCAGCAGGAGAATTGAAAAGGGCATTAAAAGCAGGTATTGATCCCAAAAAAATTGTTTTTTCTGGAGTGGGTAAAACACCAGAGGAAATAGAGCTTGCACTAAATGCCGACATTCTGATGTTTAATGTGGAGAGCCTGGAGGAGCTCGAGACCTTAGGAGAAGTTGCCAGAAGACTTGGGAAAAAAGCTCCGTTTGCTTTAAGAGTAAATCCAGATGTAGATCCTCAAACTCATCCATATATATCTACAGGACTTAAAAAGAGTAAGTTCGGAATTCCCGAAGAATTTGTAATAGAAGCATATAAAAAGACAAAAAAAAATTCGTATCTTCACCCCATAGGAATTGATGCTCATATAGGGTCTCAAATTACTTCTATATCTCCTTTTGTTGATGCACTTTCTCGTCTGAAAAAAATCTGGGAAGAATTAATAAGTCTTGGCTTTGAACTAAAGTATTTGGATATCGGAGGAGGGCTGGGAATAGTTTATGAAAACGAAGAACCTCCTTTGCCTCAGGAGTATGCAGATGCTATTATCAAAGAGGGTAGGGACCTTGAAGCTACTATAATTTTGGAGCCGGGAAGGGTGATAGTCGGGAATGCAGGAATTCTCGTAACGAAAGTTCTTTACACCAAGGAGAATGTGTTAAAGAAGTTCGTAATAGTTGATGCAGGAATGAATGATCTTATAAGGCCAGCTTTTTATCAAGCTTATCATAAAATTATTCCCGTAGAGGAAAAGAATCTGGAGTACGAAGTGGTTGATGTGGTTGGTCCAATTTGTGAGAGTAGCGACTTTTTTGCCAAGGAAAGGAAACTTCCTAAAGTAAAAAAAGGGGACTTTCTTGCTATAATGAGTGCTGGAGCATATGGATTTGTTATGAGTTCTAACTATAATTCAAGACCAAGACCTCCCGAAGTACTGGTTGACGGTGAGGATTACTATGTTATAAGAAAAAGAGAAACCATAGAAGACCTGTTAGCTTTTGAGACCATTCCCGACAAATACCTTTAAGTTCATGTCCTCAATTCCGAAAGAGTTTGACATAGAAACCTACGATTACGAGCTTCCGGAGGAACTCATTGCTTACTATCCCGCTCAGGAGCGTACTCAATCCAGACTTTTAGTTATTGACAGAAAGACAGGCAATCTCTATTTTCACGAAAAGTTTTCGGAAATAGAGAGCTATTTTAAAAAAGGAGATTTATTAATTTTAAACAATACCAAGGTTTTTCCTGCAAGACTGAAGGGGAGAAAAAACACCGGTGGAGAGGCGGAATTACTCTTATTTCGGAAACCCAGAGGAAAAACCTTTAAAACCCATGCACTGATAAAAGGAAAAAGAATTAGGAAAGGCACTGAAATAAGAATTAACGATGAAATCGAGATTAAAGTTCTTGAAAAATATGAAGGAGGAAGATTTTTGGTAGAACTTAAAAGTGAAGACAATCCTCTTGAAAATCTTATTTACAAATATGGCAAAGCACCACTTCCTCCCTACATAAAAAGAGAACCGGAAGACATGGATTTAGAAAGATATCAAACTGTTTATGCGGAAAAAGAGGGTTCTATAGCGGCTCCAACCGCTGGATTTCACTTTGATGAAAAGCTGCTTTCTAAGCTAAGAGAAAAAGGGATTATTGTAAAATACATCACCCTCCATGTAGGTTATGGAACATTTGCTCCTATTAAGGTAAGGGATATAAGAAAACATAAAATAGAACCTGAATATATAGAAGTGGAAGAGGATGTGATTTCAGAAATAAAGTCGGCTTTTTCAGAAAAGAGAAGAATTATCGCTGTTGGGACAACAGTAGTTAGAACTTTGGAGTTTATAGCTCAAAAGGGATTCAATCCTTATAAAGGACTTTGTGATCTTTATATTTATCCAGGTTTTAAATTTAGAGTTGTTTCTGCAATGATTACTAATTTTCATCTTCCCAAGTCTTCTCTCCTTCTCTTAGTTTGTGCATTTGCAGGAAAAGATCTAATTTTTAAAGCTTACAAAGAAGCAATAAAAAGAAAATATCGTTTTTATTCCTACGGAGATACAACTTTTATAATTTAGGTATTGACTTTATAAAGAAATAATATTATTTTAAAATTTTTAAAAACTAAAAATTTTAGGAGGGGGAAGCATAACTATTTGGAAATGCAGTTCTTGTGGAGCAACAAAAAAAGCAGATGTAAGCCGAGAAAATGTTCTCAGTGCGGAGCTCAAGGAAGTATGGTTAAGGAAGAGTCCAAAGAAGAAAGAAATAAAAAAATTTGCAAAAGAAAGAAAAGTTAAAACATGTCATTGCTCATAGGCACCTGGAATGTAAATTCAATTAAGATGAGAAGAGAGCATGTTGAGAAACTGCTACAGGAAAAATCTATAGATATTTTAGCTCTTCAGGAAACAAAAGTAGAAACAGAAAAATTTCCCAATCTTATTTTTAAAAAATTAGGTTATGAAGTCTATCACTATGGAGGAAAAGGAAGAAATGGAGTAGCAATTTTGTCTAAATTTAAAGCTGAAGACATTATAAATGGTTTTAAAGGACTGAAGGAAGAAGATCAATTTCCTGATGTTAAGGAAAGAATAATTGGAATAAAAATTTCCTCAGAAAAAATAAAAGAACTCTGGATTTTTTCTATTTACATACCAAACGGAAGCCCAGTCAATTCAGATTATTATTTTTATAAACTTCAATTTTTATGGAAATTTAGAGAATTTCTTGAAACAAATTTTTCCCGGAACTTTTCTCTTATTCTTATGGGAGATTTTAATGTAGCACCAGAAGAGATAGATGTGTATGATTCAGAAATATGGAGAGAAAATATTTGTTTTACAGAAAGAGAAAGAAAAGCTTTTAAGATATTGCTTGATTTCGGATTAGTAGATGCTTTAAGATTAAAATATTCAAATAAAAGCGGGATTTTTACGTGGTGGGACTATCAATTTTCAGCCTTTAATAAAAATCAGGGAATGAGGCTTGATCACATTTTAATAACAGAGTCTTTGGTAAATAAACTTCAGAATATATGGGTAGAAAAAAGTGCAAGGGGCTGGAAAAAGCCATCTGACCATGCCCCTGTTTTAGCTGAGTTTAATTTTTAGGAGGTTTATTATGGAAAGTTTAAAAAAATTCATAGGAAAAGAAATAAAAGTTAAAACTCAAAAAGAACTTGAAGACTTAATTAAAAAATACGATTTTAAATACGCCTATTTACCTGAGGATTTAGAAGATTTTGATGAATTAGAACTGGTCTTTGAGTATACTTCTTCTCAGGATTTTCATTTTACTTTAACCTTATTTAAAAAGAATATCCAAAGAATGATGCTGGTAAAAATAGACAAAGACAATCCTGAAAAAATAGAACCTCCTACAGAAGAAGAAATTAAAATATTTTTAGATAAATATGGAGAAAGAATAACAGATTTTTTAGAAAAATTATAAACTGTGCCAGGAGCAACAATTTATACATAGCCATGTAACTCCTGTTCTGGTAAAAAGTTTTTGATGTTCTATGAAACACCTTTGGCAGATGGTCAGTCCACAGTTAGTGCATATATAACAAAGTGGCTGTTCTTCCCAGCAAAAATCACAAACCCCAGGAGCAAGCTTTTTCTTTTTAGTTTTCTCTTTAGATTTTTTCATTTAGCTAAATTGAAACTTATAGCTGAGAGGAAACCTTTATCTTTACATAGCTATCAATTTTTACAGTTTTTCTTTCCTTAAATTCCTGTTGTTTTCCCGGATTCCAGTTTTGGACAGGTCTAAAATATCCAACTACTCTTGAATAAACTTCACAGGGAACAATCTTTACTTTTTTAAGTTCTTCTTTCATAATTCTATCCTCCTCTTTATAAAATTTTGTATGCTTTTTTTGGTAATTTGGTTAGTAAAGTTGCAGGCAATTCCAACTCAATTCCAAATTTTTCAAGTTCTTCTTCTGTATGTGGATAGGGACAAAAATCATGCTTTCCAGGAAGGTATCCATGCACAGGGCAGACAGAAAAAGTAGGAGTAATTGAAAAATAAGGTAACCTGAAGTTTTCAACTATGGTTTTAATGAGCTCTTTTACGATATTCCTGTCTGTTATTTCTTCTCCTACAAAGAGATGGACAACTGTTCCACCTGTAAAAAGAATTTGCAGATCATCCTGATGGGTAAGAATTTCAAATATGTCATCTGTGTAGTTTACAGGTAAATGACATGAGTTTGTATAATAGGGAACAGAGTCTGTTCCAGCGGTTTTTATTCTTGGAAATTTTTTCTTATCTATCTTTGCAAGTCTGTAGCTTGTTCCCTCAGCAGGGGTAGCTTCTAAATTATAGAAATTCCCTGTTTCTTCCTGAAAGTCTGCTATTTTGTCTCTCATAAACTTTAACACCTTCATAGCAAATTCTTTAGCATCTGGGTCATAAATAGGTCTACCTAAAAAGTTAAGACACATTTCATTCATTCCAACAACTCCTATTGTAGAAAAATGATTTGCCCAGTATTGCCCTCTTGCTTCTTTAACACTTTGTAAATAAAACTTAGAATAAGGATAAAGCCCTTTTTCAGTAAAATCCTCAATAACTTTGCGTTTTATTTCTAAAGATGTTTTGGCAAGTTCCATCAAAGAGGTTAGTCTTTCAAAAAATTCCTCCTCACAGGTGGAAAGGTAGCCAAGTCTTGGAAGATTAATGGTAACTACACCTATGGAACCTGTAAGAGGATTTGCTCCGAAAAGTCCTCCCCCTCTTTTTCTTAGTTCTCTTTGGTCAAGACGAAGCCTACAACACATGCTCCTTGCATCATCTGGATCCATATCAGAATTTACAAAGTTGGCAAAGTATGGAATACCGTATTTTCTTGTCATTTCCCAAAGCACTTCATAATCAGGATTATCCCAATCGAAATCTTTGGTGATGTTGTAGGTGGGAATGGGGAAGGTAAAAATTCTCCCCTTGGCATCTCCTTCCATCATAAGTTCACAGAAAGCTCGATTTATCATAGACATCTCTTTATGGAACTCTTCATAGGTCTCTTCTTGAGGTTTCCCACCAATAATAACATTGGCTTTGGCATAGAGCTTTGAGGGTTTAAGATCAAAGGTCAAATTGGTGAAAGGTGTCTGAAAACCGACACGAGTTGGGACATTTACATTAAACAAAAATTCTTGCATGCACTGTTTTACATCGGGATAAGAGAGTTTATCGTATCTCACAAAAGGAGCAAGAAGGGTGTCAAAATTAGAGAAAGCTTGTGCACCCGCAGAATTTCCACACCAACATGCTTTTCCGTTTCTTCTTACAAAGAGTACATGATTGGGGACCTCTAAACAATATACTTTTCCTTTATATTTCGCTTTTGCAATATTTTTGTTTTGAAGTTTAAAATATTTGGTTTTAGATATAGATACCCTGTACCATGTAAAATTGTCTTTCTTTTTTTCGTATATGTTGGCTGAATATCCCAGTTTTAATACAATTTCCTGAACATCATCTGCTAACTTTTTACTTTTGGTATAATAATCGATATTACCATTACCAATATATCCATCTCCTTTCATCATCCATTCAAATAGAATTTCAAGTTGCTCTCTTGAGAGATTTTTTATTTCCTGAGGAATGTATTTATTCTGTGCTTTACCAAACTGTTTTAAATAAAGGAAAAGCTGTTTATTGTAAATAACAAATTCTATCTTTTCTCCCTTTTCTTTTTTTATATATTTAAATGGTAATTTTTTTAAAACTTCTTCTATTTCATTAGCAATTTTTCCTTTGTTTTGACAAATTCTTATCTGATATTCGTAATAGGTTTTATTTCTTTCTTTTCTTTTTCTTTCTCTTAAAGTTGTAGTTCCTTCAGCTAACCATATCCCGAAAAATTTAAGCCATTCATTCATAGGTATTTTTAAATCTGGCATACAAACAATTTCATATTTTAAAGCCATCTGAAGATTAGTTAAAGTGTTGTACTTTTGGGAATTCGAAGTTGTTAAAGGTTTATTTAAAGAAGAAAAGAATGAGTAGCTTAAAGGATTTAAAAAATGCCTGTAGTAAAAAACTTTAATTCCTGGCAATATGAAATAATCTTTCCTGATTCCTTTCCAAATTCCGCCTTTGGGAATAAAATGAATATTTGGATTGAAGTCTTTAGCTTTTACAAATTTTTTATAATAGTTTCCATTTTTACATTTGGGACAATATTGTTCTACAAACATATTATGATTCGGAGTTACTAAAAGATCTAATTTTTTAGATTTAAAATGATAGAGATCACCATCATAATCAAATTCATAAAATCTTATAGGGGTTTGTAATTCTATTTCATTAGTTTGAGGATTGAGAGTAAAAATTTTATCATCTTTTGTTACTTCCCAGAAATATTTCCATCCTTTATCTGTTAATACTTGGGTGTCAGCAGAATAGCACTCACCTTGCAGTGTATAAAAAAAGTTTACAACCTGTCCAAGAGCAGATCTAAAATGTTTAGCAGGTTTACTTTCTACTTTTCCATAAACTCCACCAAAGCCTCTTAGTAAAAGATCATATAAATCCCATCCAACGCAATAGGGTGATAAGCAACCAAGGTCGTGAATATGCAGGTCTCCTTCTTTATGAGCTCTTGCTACTTCTTCTGGATAGAGTTTTTCAAGCCAGTAGCGAGCAATAATTGATGAAGAAACATGAAAGTTTAACCCCTGAAGACTAAAACTCATGTTTGAATTTTCTTTGACCCTCCAGTCTTCGTTGCCCAGATACTCTTCTATAAGATTTATTCCGTCAACCAGGGCTTTACCAATTTCCCTTGCCTGACGCCTCTTCTCACGATAGAGAATGTAAGCTTTTGCAACCTCAGGAAATCCTCTTTCCATCAGAGTTTTTTCAATAATATCCTGAATTGTTTCTACATGAGGAACATCCCCCCTTTTGAAATAGTTTCTGTAAAGGTAAACCGCTACCGCGTCTGCAATCTTTTCAGCATCAACCTTGCTACCTATATTGGTAGCTTTCATAGCTTTATAAACCGCATTTATGATTCTGAACCTTGAAAAGGGAACTACCTTTCCGCTTCTCTTTCTAACCAGAGGTTCCATATGTTACCTCCTCATTTTGGCACAATATTTTGTGGTTAAATTTTTAATATACCACAAAATATTGTATATCACGAATTTGAAAATATCAACAATTAAGAATGGTGAATAGGTGGAATGGATATGATTTTAAAATTTTATTTCAGGCTATTTCTATAATTTTTACAAAAATTTTTTTGTTTTCAAGATAAATTGACCATTAAAGATTTTTGAAATAAAATTCTAAGAATTAAAAATTGTGGGAGGACATGATGAATCTTGTAATCGTAATATCTACAGATGATGCTGAAACCATATATAATGCTATGAGGCTTGCTAATTTAGCAGTTAAAAAGGGTGATTATGTAAGTGTTTTTATGTTAGGAAAGGCAGTTCTTTTTCAACAGATATCTTCAGATGAATTTGATGTAATGGGGCAAATAAACTCTTTTGAAGGTGAATTTTTTGTTTGAGGAGTTTGTATGAAGGCTCATGGAATTGAGCCTTCAGCAACCTGTCCGGTTGGTTGGATGGAAGATCTTTATGAAGCTATTAAAGAAGCTGATAAGGTTATTACATTTTGAACACCTGTAAAAAATAAAAAAATGTTTTAAATTTTTAGCCATGTTTGAGAACTTAAGTGATAGATTAGAAGAGGCATTTAAAAAGTTTAAAGAAAAGGGAAAACTTAGTTCTGATGACATTAAAAAAGGATTAAGAGAGGTTCGTTTAGCGCTTTTAGAGGCAGATGTAAATTACAAAGTAGTTAAAAATTTTATAAATCGGGTTGAGCAGAGAGCTCTTTCTTCTGAGGTAATAGAAAGTCTTACCCCTTTTCAGCAAATAGTAAAGATAGTATACGAGGAATTGGTAAAAACCCTTGGAGGGGAGGCAAAGGGTTTAGATCTTAGTGGAGCAAAACCAGCAAAAATTCTTTTAGCTGGTCTTCAGGGTTCTGGTAAAACAACAACTGCAGCTAAGCTCGCAAGGTTTTTGAAAAAGAAGGGTCACCATCCTTTGCTTGTTTCTGCAGATATTTATCGTCCTGCGGCAATTGAACAGCTTAAGATTTTAGCTCAAAAAATTGATGTTCCTTTTTATGAGGCGCAGCCCAAGGAAAAACCCTTAGAAATAGTCAAAAAAGCTATAGAAATGGCTAAAGAAAATGGAAGAGACATAGTAATTATTGATACTGCAGGAAGACTTCACATTGATGAGGACTTGATGCAGGAGCTGATAGAGATAAAGCAGACTTTTAATCCTTCTGAGGTTTTACTTGTTGCTGATGCCATGATGGGACAGGATTCAGTAAATGTAGCCAAGACTTTCAATGAAAGAGTTGGTTTAACAGGTATAGTTCTTACTAAAATAGAGGGAGATGCAAGAGGTGGTGCAGCACTTTCTATAAAAGAAGTTACAGGATGTCCTATTAAATTTTTAGGAGTTGGAGAAAAGCTTGATGCTTTAGAAGTTTTTTATCCAGAGAGGCTTGCTGGAAGAATCCTTGGAATGGGAGATGTGTTAACACTTATAGAAAAAGCTCAGGAAGCTTTTGATATAAAAAAGGCTAAGGAACTTGAGAAAAAGATTAAAAAGCTTGAATTTGATCTGGAAGATTTGAGAGAGCAACTTCGCCAGATGAAAAAGTTGGGTTCTATCAGAGATATGCTTGAGTTTTTGCCGGGAATTGGAAGAAAGCTTAAGGAAATAGAATTTGATGAGAAAGAGTTGGTAAAGATGGAAGCAATTATAAATTCCATGACTAAAGAAGAAAGGAAAAATCCAAGAATTATAAATGCCAGCAGAAAAAGAAGAATTGCCAGAGGTAGTGGAACAACTGTTCAGGATGTTAACAAACTTTTGAGAAGCTATGAAGAAATGTTAAAACTTCTTAAACAAATGAGATCTCCGGGAAGATTTCAAAGTATGATAAGAAGGCTTATGGGAATGTAATAAAAGATTGTCAAAAAAGGAAAGAGTGTTAAAATAAAAAAGCTTTTAAAAAATTTATAAAAGAGGAGGGTAGGATAGGTGCCTGTTAGAATTAGATTGATGAGGTTTGGTAGGAAAAAAAGGCCTTTTTACAGAGTTGTTGCTGCTGATTCTCGTGCTCCGAGAGATGGTAAGTTTCTGGAAATTTTAGGTTATTATGACCCTTTAAAAGAACCTTTTGAGTTTAAAGTGAATGAAGAAAAAGTGAAAAAGTGGCTTGAAAAGGGAGCAGAACCTACAGAAACTGTTAGAGCACTTTTAAGAAAAATTGGAATAAAAGCGGATAGAAAAGCTTAAATAAGAGAGCTGAAAGGGGGTTAGGAATGAGCAAGCTCAAAGATCTGGTGGAACACATTGCTAAGGTATTGGTTGATCATCCTGATGCTGTGCAGATTAATGAGATAGAGGGGGAACAAACCTCTGTAATTGAATTAAAGGTAGCAAAAGAAGATCTCGGTAAAATTATCGGAAAAGAGGGTAGAACAGCTAAAGCTATAAGGACTATTCTCGGAGCTGCTTCAAGCAAGCTCCGTAAAAGGGTAGTATTAGAAATTATTGAATAGTGTTAATACCTGTTGCTAAAATACTATCCACTCATGGAATTAAGGGGGAGTTAAAGGTCTCTCCCTTGCTTTCTTATTCTGAAATACTTCTCCAAATAAAAAGGTTTTATCTTACCAAAAATAAGGAAAACTTTTTAGAAGTTGAGAATATAAGAAAAGGTCCTGGTTATAATGTTTATCTTGTCAAATTCAAAGATATAGATTTTGAAGAAGCTCAAAGTTTAACAAATCAAATTCTTTACATAGATTTTGAAGATTTGCCAGATTTAGAGGAAGACGAGTTTTATTATTATCAGATTATTGGTTTTAAAGTAAAAGATAAAAATAATAAATTGTGGGGAAAAATTAAAGAGATAATGCCCATGGGAGAGTATGATCTTATTCTTGTAAAGACTGAAAGTGGAGAGGAATTTTATATTCCTTTGGTAGAAGAATATGTAGAGGAATTAGATCTTTATTCTAAAACTATTCTGGTAAAAGATATAAAAGCGTTGGTAGAAAGTCAAAAAGTGTAATTAATCATCTTATGCAAATAGATATAATAACTATTTTTCCTGAATATTTTGAATCTCCTTTGAAAATAGGTTTACTTGGCAAGGCTCTGGATAAGGGGCTTTTAAAGATAAATCTTTACAATCTTCGTGATTTCACGGAGGATAAACATAAAGTGGTTGATGATGAACCCTTTGGTGGTGGTGAGGGGATGGTCTTTAAGCCAGAACCACTTTATAAAGCAATTTCTCACATCAAAAGTTTAGACCCCTCTGCCTGGATTGTATATCTTTCTCCTCAGGGTGAAGTATTAAATCAGAAAATGGCAGAAAGACTTTCCAAAAAAGAACATCTTGTTCTTATATGTGGAAGATACGAAGGGATTGATGAGAGGATAAGGGCCAATTTTGTAGATGAAGAGATTTCCATAGGTGATTATGTGGTATTTGGAGGAGAGGTAGCAAGTTTGGTTTTGATAGAAACTGTAGCAAGGCTTATTCCCGGAGTTGTGGGTAAAAAGGATTCTGTTGAAAAGGAGTCTTTTTCCGCAGGACTTTTAAAATATCCCTGTTATACCAGACCAAGAGATTTTATGGGTTATAAAGTTCCTGAGGTTCTTTTAAGTGGAAATCATGCTGAAATAGAAAAATACAGAAGAAAAAAATCCTTAGAGATTACACTTAGAAGAAAACCCTATTTACTTAAAAAGGCTGATTTGAGAGAAGAAGATAGAAAAACACTGGTAGAACTGTTAAAGGTTCAGCGTTTTTATATATTTTTAGTTCACTACCCAGTTCTTAATAAAAAGGGAGAGAAGATAGCATCTGCTATAGCTAATTTTGATTTACACGATCTTTCAAGACTTGCAAGAACTTATGGATTAAAAGGTGTTTATATTATCCAACCTCTTGAAGATCAGAGAAAGCTGGCAGAGGAATTGATAGAATATTGGCTAAACAAAAAGGGAGCTCAATACAATCCCTTAAGGAAAGAAGCAATAAAACTTGTAAAGTTATTTGAAAGTTTGGATTCCGCTATCTCTGAAGTAAAAAGGATAGAAGGAGAACTTCCTATCCTTTTAGGAACAGACGCGTCACCTAAAAGAAAATACATATCCTGTGAGGAAGCAAGAAAACTTTTATGGGAAAAACCTGTGGCTTTGGTTTTAGGAACTGCTTGGGGACTTTGCGATGAGGTGCTTGAGAGGTGTGATTATTTTTTAGAACCTATTTGGGGAAGACTTGATAATTATAATCATCTATCAGTGCGTTCTGCTGCATCTATTCTTGTAGATAGAATCTTTGAGATTTACAGTATTTATAAAAAGGATTACTCAAAGAAATAAAGATTTGTTTATCATAATTGTTTATGTTATAATGCTTTAAATATTTAGAAAGCGAGGAGGGGTTAAGATGAAAAAGATTAAAAAAGTTCTCATTGCTAATAGAGGAGTGCCAGCTGTGAGGATTATGAATACATGCAGAGATAAAAGAATAAAGACAGTGGCTATTTATAGCACTCCTGATAGATTAGCCTATCATGTGTTTTTAGCAGATGAGGCGGTCCATATAGGAGAGGCTCCTCCTCAAGAATCTTATTTAAACATGGAAAAAATTATAAAAACAGCCTTAGAAAAGGGGTGCGATGCTATTCATCCAGGTTGGGGATTTCTTGCTGAAAATCCAGATTTTGCAGAAATGGTAGAAGAAGCTGGACTTATTTGGGTGGGACCACCTGCTAAGGTAATTCGTTTAATGGGAGACAAAATAAAAAGTAAAAAAATTGCTCAAAGAGCAAATGTGCCTACAATTCCTGCATTGTTAAAAGTAAACACAGTGGAAGATATATTGAAATGGATGGAAGAGGAGGAAGTTGAATTTCCTATTATGATTAAAGCTGCAGCTGGTGGTGGTGGAAAAGGTATGGTTAGAGTGGATAACGAAGAATCTTTGCCTTTACTCCTTGAGAAGGCAAAATCAGAAGCAAAAAAAGCTTTTGGTGATGATAGAGTTTTCGTAGAAAAGTATATTCAAAAAGGAAGACATATAGAGGTTCAAATATGTGGAGATAAATACGGAAAGATAGTTCATCTTTATGAGAGAGAATGCACTATTCAGAGAAGAAATCAAAAAATTTTGGAAGAAGCTCCATCTCCAAGTATAAATGATGATCTCAGACAGGAGATTTGTTTTACAGCTGTAAGATTAATGAGAGAAATTGGATACTATTCAGCAGGAACTGTAGAATTTTTATTTGATCCTCAAACGAAGAAGTTTTACTTTTTAGAAGTTAATACAAGACTTCAGGTAGAACACGGGATAACAGAACTTGTTACAGGACTTGATATAGTGAGTCTTATGTTTGATATTGCAGAAGGAACCCCTATTCCCTTTTCACAGGAAGATATATTTCCTAACAGACATGCTATTGAGGTGCGAATTAATGCAGAGGATCCAAAAACTTTTAATCCATCTTTTGGAACTATCACAAGGCTTGAAATTCCTCAGGGTCCAGGCATAAGAGTTTCTTCAGGAGTTTATGAAGGAGCTGAAGTTCCACCTTATTACGATTCTCTTATAATGCTTGTTATGGCTGCAGGTGCAGATAGAAACGAAGCTATAAGAGTTATGGATAGAGCTTTAAGCAGAGGATTAAGAGTTGAGGGGATAAAAACAACAGCACCTTTACTCTTGAGTATAATAAGACATCCTAAATTTATAGAAGGAAATTACTCCACAAGATTTATAGATGAACACTATCAAGAACTTCTTGCAATGTTTAAAGAAAAAACTCCCGATGATGAAGTTTTAAAAATAGCTCAATATATAGCTGAAATATCAGCTCTTGGACCTCAAAGTTGGATGTAAAAGAGGAAAAAAAGGAGGTGTAGTATGGGTTATATATTCGTAAAACCGGGAATGAGTCCAAAAGAAATAGTTCAAAAAGTAAGAGAACTTCCAGGTGTGTGTCTGGTTTCTGTGGGTATGAGAGATGCAGGGCAATCTGATTACAAAAATCGTTTAAGAATGTACGACCTTAAGACCTTAGCTCCCTATTATAATGAAATGGGACTTTTTGCCGCTGAATGCCATGGTGGAGCAAGATGGCATGTAGGAATTATGAATAGAAGAGAAAGTCCTTTTGAAGAAATAGAAATTTTAAGGGAGCTTATGCCCAATGTATTGCTTCAGACCCTTATTCGTGAAACCAATATGTGGGGTTATAGACCTTACCCTAAAAACATAATTGAGTATGTTGTTGAGAGAGTGGATATTGATGTATGGAGGTGCTTTTCTTTTCTTAATGATGTGAGAAATATGAGAACAGTTGCAGAAGTTGTTATGAAAAGAGGCAAACTTTTTGAACCAGCAATTTCCTATACAGTTGCTCCTTGGTTTGATACCAAGTATTACCTTAAGGTGGTTGATGAAATTATAGATCTCTGCGGAGGAACAGATGAAATAATTCTGTGTATTAAGGATATGGCAGGAGTAGGCACTGTTACTTCAGTAACTGAGCTGATAGATGCCATAAAACAGAAGTATCCAGAATTAGTTATCAATTACCATAGACACATTACAGACGGACTGGCTATGCCGGTTTTGCTTGCAGCTGCAAAAGCAGGAGCAAAGATTCTTGATGTGGAAGAGGATACCCTTGTAAGATTTTACGGACATCCTCCCATTTTAGCAGTAGAAGCTTTACTTAAAGAACATGGTATTCCTGTAAATCTGAATAGACAAGCAGCAGAAAAAGCAGTGGAAAAGGTTAGAGAATGGATAAGAGATTATGAATGGTCAGAATCTCCTTTTAAAGGATTCGATCATATGGTTACAAGACATAAAATGCCTGGTGGAGCTTTCCCAAGCTCGTTTGAACAGGCAGAAAAAGGGGGTTTTTTACATTACATGCCTTATATTTTACAGGTAATGTCTCTTTACAATCAAATTGTAAAATATTTTGATGTGACTCCCGGGTCTCAAATTACTTGGGTTACCTGTAGTGGAATAGTAAATAGGTATGCTAAAGAAGGAGGAGAAGAAGGGGTTAAGCATGTAATAAAACTTCTTAAAAAATTTGTAGAAGAAAAGAACCAAAACTTTGATGCTATGGAACCTGAGGAACAGGAAGAATTATTACAACTTTTCAGGCATGCACCAGGTGATTTTAAAAATTTGATTCTTGGACACTATGGAAGACTTCCTGTTGGTTGGCCTGATGAATGGGTTTATAAAAGCACCTTTGGGGATGAATGGGAGGAAAAAATAAAGGAAAGAAAAGAAGATTCTCCTTTGGAATCTATTCCAGATGAAGATTTAAGTGCGTTGAGAAAACAACTTGAGGATGAACTTGGAAGACCTGCAACAGAAGAAGAATTTATTCTTTATTTAATGCACCCTAAGGATGCTATAGATTACATAAGATTTAGAGAAAAATATGGAGATGCTCCACTTGTGTTACCTACCAAGGTCTGGAGAGAGGGGCTTAAAAAACCAGGAGATAAAGTGGAGTTTGAATATGAAGGTAAGCCTTACTGTATTGAGCTTGTTTCTATAGGGTCTGAAACCGATGGTTTTATTCATGTGGTTTTGAGGGTAAATAATAAGACAAGAGTTTTTGAAGTAAGAACTCCAAGAGCTAAAAAAGAAGAAGTTAAAAAAGCAACTAAACCAAATGAAATAGGAGCACCTATTAGCGGAACCGTATGGAGAATCGGAAATCCTAAGAGAGGAACTTTAAAGGTTGGTGATATTGTTCATAAGGGTGAAGAAATTGCCAACCTGGAATCTATGAAAATGGAAAATCCTATTGTTGCTCCTTTTGATGCCCAGATTGTAGAAATTTGTGTAAAACTTAATCAGAGAGTGGAAGAGGGACAACTTCTTTTTGTATTACAGCCAATTGAGGATGCAAAGATGAAAGAACCCGAGGTTGAAATTGAAAGTATGCCTCATTAAATAAAATTATTCAACTTATGATTATAAGCTGGATTTTTGTATTAATTCCTTTTATCGGGGTGGTGATATACTGGTTCTGTTCATTATTGAGCTTGATATTGTGGATAATACTGATGGTAAAAGCTTATCAAGGAGAAATGTATGAACTTCCAATAGTAGGGGAGTTTGCAAAAGAGAAAGTCCAATAAAGAGGTGTAAAAATGAAAAAGATTTGTATGTTAACCTTAATTTTTATTTTTGCTTTTCCTGTCTATTTGCTGAGTTTTGAAGACCTTGGAAAAGAGGTATGTTCAAAATTTTTAGAGGGATACCTTAAAAAAGATTCTGAAGTTATGATGCAAAGCTTAGTTTTACCATCTGAATTTTTTAATGAAGTTGTGAAATACGAAGCTAAGAAAGGAGGTGTTTCGGAAAAAAAGATCAAAAAAGATATAGCTCAATTTTTAAAAGTTCAAAAAGAAGTGTTTGAAGATTGCATTCTTAGTTATTTACCAATTTCGGGATATGCAGAAATAAAGGATGTTCCCAAGGAAAGGTTGCAAAGAATATTTTATTTGGACATTTTAAATGATGAGGAAAGATTTTATTTTCAGGATAGACTTTCCTGTAGAAAGTATTTATTTATGACGATTACGGATTCTTACAAAAAAAGGTATTGTTACATGGAAGTATGTAAAGTAAAAGAGTATTCAAAACCTTGGATAGATAGGTTTGCTATTTTTGGTAGTCCTGATGATACGAATTTAGAAGCTCTAAGCTGTTTTATGGAAAAGATAAAACTTTTATTAGAGAAGGCAAAACCTTCTCAGTAGAAACTTGACATTTTTTTAATTTATTATAAAGTTAGGAATGCTTTTTGTGAAAATATAGAGGAGGGAGATAAACTTATGAGTTCTGTGTTTACAACTCAAACTCCGTGGGTTAAAAAAGAAGAAGTTAAAAGAGAATGGTATATAATTGATGCTAAGGATAAAGTTTTGGGAAGACTTGCTTCCAAATTAGCTTCTATGCTACAGGGTAAACATCGTCCTGACTATACTCCTCATGTTGATCAGGCTGATTTTATAGTAGTAGTTAATGCTGAAAAGATAAAGCTTACCGGGAAAAAACTTGACCAAAAAATTTACTGGCGTCATTCTGGATACATAGGTGGTTTAAAACTGGAAACTGCTCGTAAACTTTTAGAGAGAAAACCAGAGCAATTAATTTATCTGGCAGTAAAAAGAATGCTCCCCAGAAATAGAATGAGGAAAAAGCTTTTAAAAAAGCTTAAGATATATGCAGGACCAAATCATCCACATTTGGCTCAAAATCCTAAACCATTAGAAATCTAAGGGAGGTAGAGAATATATGGAAAGAATTTATGCTACTGGGAAAAGGAAAACATCTGTAGCAAGAGTATGGATATATCCTGGAAATGGGCAGGTTATAGTGAATGATAAGCCATTTAAAGAGTATTTTTATGATCACATTGTTGCAGAAGATGTAATTTTTGCTCCATTTAGAGTTAGTAATCTTCTCGGAAAATTTGATGTAAAATGCACAGTTGAAGGTGGAGGAAAATCTGCACAAGCAGAAGCTATAAGGCATGGAATTGCAAAAGCTTTAGTTTCTTACATGCCTGATTTAAAGCCTATACTTAAAAAGGCAGGATTTCTTACCCGTGATCCCCGTGAAAAAGAAAGAAAGAAATACGGACTTAGGGGAGCAAGAAGAGGGCAACAATATTCCAAACGTTAAGTTTATCTTCTGTGATCAGAGCAGCTGTCATTGGAGCAACTGGGTATACAGGTTTAGAGCTTATAAGACTTTCTGAAAATCATCCTTATCTTGAAATTTCAGTTATTACTTCAAGAGAAAAAGCAGGTAAGAGTCTAAAAAAGACTTTTGCTTGGAGCGGTAAGTATGCTGATCTTGTTTTTGAAGAGCCTGTGGTTGAAAAAATAGCGGAAAAGGTTCAGGTTGCTTTTCTATGTGTTCCTTCAGGAAAAGCCCAAGAAATGGCTCACTTTTTTTTACAAAGAGGAGTAAAAGTTATAGATCTTTCAGCAGATTTCAGGTTTAAAAACCCAAAGAGCTATGAAAACACTTACAATACAAAGCATAACTATCCAGAACTTTGTGAAAAAGCAGTATACGGGCTAACAGAGATTTTTGGAGAGGAAATTAGGAAAACGGAGCTTGTTGCCAATCCAGGATGTTATCCCACTTCAGCCTTATTACCCCTGATTCCATTAATAAAAAATGGTTTAATAGAAAAAGAACCAATTATTATTGATTCTAAAAGTGGAACCTCGGGTGCTGGAAGAAAAGCAGAAAATTATTACAGCTTCTGTGAGGTCAATGAAGATTTTAAAGCCTATAAAATTGCTTCACACAGACATAACCCAGAAATAGAAGAAAAATTAAACTTGTTTTCTGATGAACAAATTCAAACTATCTTTACACCACATCTTTTACCTATAAATAGAGGTATTTTTTCAACTATTTATGTGAAATTTAAAACCGAAGCAGAAGAAATTTATAAAATTTTGAGAGAGTTTTATAAGGAAAGTCCCTTTGTAGAGATAGTTCCTATGGGTGAGATTCCAAGAATTGCAGAAGTTAAAGGGACTAATCTTTGTAAAATAGGAATTTTTGAAGATAAAAAAAGAGGATGGGGAATAATTGTTTCAGTAATAGACAATTTAATAAAGGGTGCAAGTGGACAGGCTATTCAGAATTTTAATCTTATGTTTGGATTTCCTGAAGATACAGGACTTCCAAAAACACCTTTGTTTGTGTAAAATAACACTCTAAATATGTCTTATCAAACACAAGGAAATTTGGAAAATATTTTCAGGAAAATAAAAGATTTTTTAGAAAAAGATCCTAATATAGTGTTTGCATTAGTGTTTGGTTCTGCAGCAACTGGTAAGCTTAGAAAAGATAGTGACATAGATGTAGCTATTTATGTAAAGAACCCTGTTTCAGGATATGAGCTTTTATCTCTTATGCAAAAACTTAGTGATTTGATAAAAAGGGAAGTAGAAATTGTAGTTTTAAATGAGGCAAGTCCGCTTTTAAGACATCAAGTGATGAAAAATAGAAAAGAACTTTTTATAAAAGATTTTTTAGTATATAGCAAATTTAGAGAAAATACTATAGATGATTATCAAGAATATTTAGATATTACGGGATATTCTAAATATGTAGACTAAAATGATAGATAAAACTTTAGTAAGAAATAAGTTAAAAAAAACAGAGCAATATGTGGAAGAACTCAAAAATATCAGAGAGCTTAGTTTTGAGGAGTTTAAAAAAAATATAGTAATAAAGCGATTTATAGAAAGAAACTTGGAGCTTGCGATCCAGCAAATGATAGATGTATGTAAGCATATAGTTAGTAGATTAAATTTAAGAGAACCTAATTCTTATGCAGATTGTTTTGAGATTTTGGGAGAAAAAAGAATAGTGTCTGAAGAAAATTTAGAGAAGTATAAAAATATGGCAAAATTCAGAAATTTGCTTATTCATATCTATGATACTGTAAGTGATAAGATTGTTTTTGAAGTTTTCAAAGATAATCTTAGTGATTTTAATAGTTTTGTAGAGGAAATAAAGAAGACTTTTAATTTATGAATGAAGTAAACATCAGAAATATTCGCATATTTATAGCTTACGATGGGACAAATTATTTGGGATGGCAAATTCAACCCAAAGGTCCTACTGTTCAAGGAATAATTCAGGATACACTTTCCAAGATTCTGGGACACAAAGTTAAACTTAAATCCGCAGGAAGAACAGATACAGGGGTTCATGCTCTTTATCAAACTGCACATTTTTTGACCACTTCAGACAGACCACTTGAAATCATTTTCAGGGCAGTAAATGCAATGCTTCCTCAGGATATAGTAATTTGGAAACTTGAAGAAGTGGATTTTAAGTTTCATTCTCAAAGGGATTCACTTAAGAAAACATATGTTTATTACATTTACAACTACCCCATAAGAAACCCATTAGTAAGGCTTTATTCATGGTGGGTTCCTGAAAAACTGGATTTATCTGCTATGAAAGCTTGTTTACCTTTGATTATAGGAGAAAAAGATTTTGCAAGCTTTAGAAAGTCAGGAACAGATATAAAAACTACTATAAGAACTGTATATGATGCCAAATTTAAAAGAGTTCCTGGAAGAAAACATATGATAGCTTTTGAAATAACAGGTAGAGGATTTATGAGATACATGGTAAGAAACATAGTCGGTGCTCTGGTTGAGGTTGGTAGAGGAAATCTTACAGTAGAAGATTTTAAGAAAATTTTAGAGGCAAGAGACAGAAAAGTTGCTCCACCTCCTGCACCTCCTCAGGGTTTAGTTTTGAAAAGGATAGAGTACCCAGAAATCAAAATAATAGATAGTTATCCAAAGTTTAAAGTGGAACTGTAGCTATTTTCTTTTTATCCAGAAAAATTTTTTAAATGTGTCAAAAAAACCAGCTCTATGAGATTGTATTTCCCCACTGTATTTTCTAACTTCTCTTATATCTTCTATAGTATAAAAAGCTTGAGGGCAATTTTTTTGCACCAGAGCTAAAAATTTAGAAATCTGTTTTCTTTTTATAACAGAAAATAATATCATAATAGGACCTTCTCTTCCTTCAGCATTGACTGAAGTAACAATAAATCCGTTTTCTCTCAAAATATTTAATAATTTTTCAGGTTCTTTTCTTGTTATAACCCTTATTAATACATTCCCCATAGCAAGTTTATTTTCTAAATATAAACCTACATAGTTACCAAAAGCAAATCCAGATGCAAAAGCTACATAATAAAAAGGATGGTCTAAATGTTTTATAACTTGAGAAATAACAACAATCCAGATGAGAACTTCAAAAAAACCTATAATACTTGCCTGAAGTTTTAACCCCCTTGCTAAGAGAACAATCCTTATAGTTCCAAGGCTAACATCACAGACTCTTGCTATAAAGATGAGAAAACCGTTTAACAAATAATCCATAGCAAGTATAAACTTAATTCAAAATAAAATTTTTTTAAGATAGATTAATTTGACGAATTTAGGCTTTATTTTTAAGAAAAAAAATTTATACTTTTTAAAATTTAAATAAAATTAGGAGGTCCAAATGAAATTAGTAAGTAGAAAAAGAAGCACTTTAGAAACTGAGATTAATATAAAATTGGATTTAAGCGGAAGGAATTTAGAAAAAAGTAGCATAAATACAGGAATTGGTTTTTTAGATCACATGCTTGAACTTTTTGCATATCATTCGGGTATAAAACTTCAGGTAGAGGCTAAGGGTGATTTGGGGGTGGATTTTCACCATACAGTTGAAGATATAGGCATCACATTGGGAGAAGCCTTTGATGAAGCTCTGGGAGATAGAAAAAGAATTTCCCGTTATGGAGAGGCAACTATTCCTATGGAAGAAGCGTTAAGCCAGGCAGTAGTAGACTTTGCCAAAAGACCTTATTTTTATTATGATGTAAAGTTCCCCACAGAAAAAATAGGTAATTTTGATACAGAACTTATAGAAGAGTTTTTGAAAGCTTTTGCTATAAATGGAAAGTTTACCCTTCATGTAAGAAATTTTTATGGAAGAAATGCTCACCACATTGCAGAAAGTGTTTTCAAAGCCCTTGCCTATGCTATAAAAAAAGCTATAGAATTGATCGATAGTGAGGTTCTTTCTACTAAAGGAACTCTTTGATTATTAGCTTATTTCTATGTTTCTTTTTTTAAGAAAAACCTTCCAACTTTCAGGTAAAAATTGGGAAGAAAATTTTAGACTGTATTTAACTAAGGGATAAACCATAGCTTTATTTAATATTTTCTGGCTCGCAGGGTAGGGTAAAACTAAGGCTATATAAAATATTGTTATAAACAACACGCCTTTTATAAAGCCTAAAAAAGCACCTAAAATATAGTCTGCTACAGTTAAATTAAGTTTCCCAAGAATACTTAAAATTATAAATCCTGCTATTACAAAACTTAAATAGATTAAAAGAAAAGCTATAATATAACTTAATACAGGAAGTATTTTAGGATGATTAGTAATAAAATTTTCAATATAAGGACTAATTTTTAAAGAGAGCCACCCTGAATAAAGAAAAGCGACAATCATCCCTGCAAAGGAAAACACAACCCTTACAAATCCAGATAAAAAACCTCTTATTACAAAATAAGCTAAAAAACCCAGAGCAAGGTAATCAAACCATATCATAAGGCTTTTACTCCATATACCAGAAGGTTTCTGTTTTTGTATCTTTTAGAATTATACCAAAACTTTTTAATTCATCTCTTATTTTATCAGCTAAGACAAAATTTTTTTCTTTTCTTGCCTTTTCTCTTTGTTTTACAAGGTTTTCTATTTCTTGTAGGTTTTTACCAATAGATTGAAGCTTTTTAGTTCTTTCTACCTTCCAGAACTCTTCTGGCTCAGCCTCACCAATTCCAAGTATTTTTCCAGAAAGTTCCTTTATTTTTTTATCTATTTTTTCCAGTAAAAGAGATTCTTCTGTAGTTAAATTGGGATTTCTGGTTATAAAATTATAAACCTCGTTTTCAAAGCTAAAAAGATATCCCATTGCTAAAGCAGTATTGAAGTCATCAAGAAGTGCAGAAATAAAGTTTTCTTCAAATTCATTTAAACTTCTTTCCAATTTTCTTGCTTTTTCTGAAAGAAGTCCCTCTTTTAAAGGTTGGGCTTTTCTTAACCAGTATAAAGTTTCATAAAATCGGTAAATTGCCTTTTCCATATTTTTTATGTTTTGTTCAGAGTAGTCTAAAGGACTTCTGTAGTGAGTAGAAAGGAGAAAAGCTTTAATTACTTCTGGATGAAATCTATTTAAAAGATATTCCATGGTTACAAAATTTCCGAGGCTTTTAGACATTTTTTCTCCGTTAACAGTAATGAGACCGTGATGGATAAAATATTTTACGAATGGTTTACCAGTTGCTCCTTCACTTTGAGCAATTTCATTTTCGTGGTGAGGGAAAATAAGGTCAAGTCCTCCTCCATGAATGTCTATAGTTTCTCCTAAGTATTTTAAAGCCATAGCAGAACATTCTATGTGCCATCCAGGACGACCTTTCCCCCATGGACTTTCCCAGAAGGGTTCATCTGGTTTGGCGCTTTTCCAGAGGGCAAAATCTAAGGGATTTCTTTTTTTCTGAGAAACTTCAATTCTTACCCCAGCAATTAATTCCTCTATTTTTCTTCCTGATAGCTTTCCATAAGAAGGAAATTTTGCTACCTCAAAATAAACATCCCCGTTACTTTGATACGCAAGACCATTTTCAACAAGCTTTTCTATCAAAGCTATTATTTCAGAAATGTGTTCCGAGGCTCTTGGCTCATAGGTTGGTTTTAAAAGACCTAAAGCTTTTGTAACCTCTTCATACTCCTTTATATATCTTTCTGTTAGATCTCTCCAGAAAATTCCTTCCTTGTTTGAACGATTTATGATTTTGTCATCAATATCGGTTATATTTCTCACATAAACCACTTCATATCCCAGATACTTGAGAAGCCTGTAAAAAACATCAAATACCACTGCAGACCTTGCATGTCCTAAATGAGAGGAGTCATAGGCAGTTATTCCACATACATACATAGTCACCTTAGGAGGATTTGAAGGAACAAATTTTTCTATTTTTTTTGTTAATGAGTTATAAATTCTTAAATTTTTTTTCTGTTTCATATCTTTTTCCTATTTAGTTGAAAAGTTTTTCAAAAAGTTTAAAAGCCTCAGTTTTTAATGGACTTTCCCATTCAAAAACAGGGTTTTTTTCCAGTTCATATTTTAAAATCGTAGGATCTTGAGGAAGGAAACCCAAAAATTTTATCTCCTTACCTTTAATCACCTCATTTACATATTTCTCCAATTCTTCTTTTTTACTTTTAGGACATAAATTTACCACTAACCAGATATTTTTTGAGTTTATTTTTAAATTTTTGACTAAATTTACAATTCTCCCTGCGGTTGAAATTCCTCTTATGCTTGCATCTGAAACTATTATAAGATGTTCTGTTTCAGTAAGGTTAAGTCTTGATAGATGTTCCATTCCTGCTTCATTATCTATTACTACATAAGAATAAGCACGCATGAGTTTTTCCAGAGCAGTAGATAAAAAATTGTGGATAGGGCAGTAACAGCCAGATTTTTCAGGATATCCCATTACAAGAAGATCAAAATAACGATTTTCCACAAGAATTTCATATACTTTCATCTCTGTATATTCATAGCGTGACATAAAGTTAGGTCCCTCACCTTTAAGCAAACTTTCTCTTACCTCACTTAAGGTTGTGTTTATCTTTAGTCCTAAAAGTTCATTAAGATTGAAATTAGGGTCTGCATCTACAGCAAGTATGGGGACTTTATTTTTCTGAATTAAAAAGTCTATTAAAAGTGCAGAAAGTGTAGTTTTTCCTGTTCCACCTTTTCCTACCAGAGAAAATCTGATGGTCATGAATATTTAACTTCCTCTTTTGTCCAAAAAAAGTTTATAGGTATAGGAATCTATCAAAGCTTGACAGCTTGCTTCTAAGATATCTGTTGAAACTCCTACAGTTCCCCATTTTCTGTCTTTACTTTTAGAAATTATGAGAACTCTAACCTTTGAAGCTGTTCCAGGAAGACCTGGAAGAACCCTTACCTTATAGTCTTCCAACTCCATTTCTTTTATTTGAGGATAAAATCTTTCCAATGCTTTTCTCAGAGCATTATCAAGGGCATTTACCGGTCCGTTTCCCAAGGCAGCAGTATGTTCAACTTCTCCAACCCCTGGAGGCACTCTTACCAGCACAGTTGCTTCTGATTTTGGAAAGTTTTGATCAATTTTCAAATCAAAAACTTTATAACTTAAGAGTTCAAAATATTGTTTTGGTTCTCCCATTAACTTGTAAATGAGAAGCTCCAACGATGCTTCAGCAGCTTCAAATTCATATCCCTCAGCCTCTAAGTTTTTAATTTCTTCTACTATTTTATTCAAAAGAGGGCTATCCATCTTAAGCTCAATTCCAAATTCTTTCGCCTTATAAATAATATTGCTTTTTCCTGAAAGTTCTGAAACCAAAACTCTTCTTGTGTTACCTACTGCCAGAGGATCTATATGTTCGTAAGTTCTCGGTGATTTAAGAACTGCAGATACATGCACCCCGCCCTTATGAGCAAAGGCTGAACGCCCCACAAAGGGGAGACGTGCAGGATGAGGGAGATTAGCCATTTCAAAAACATATTTAGATACCTCGGTTAATTTATGAAGATTTTCCGCACAACTACAGTTATAATCCATTTTCAGAACGAGATTGGGAATAATAGAGCAAAGATTGGCATTCCCACAACGTTCTCCTATACCATTTATAGTCCCCTGAACCTGAACAGCTCCAAGCCTAACAGCTTCTAAACTGTTAACAACTGCACATTCAGAATCATTATGAGCATGAATTCCAAATTTGAAGTTTTTCCCCATTCTTTTTTTAACTTCCTTTATTATTTGTATAAGTTCAAAGGGAAGAGTTCCTCCATTAGTGTCGCAGAGAATAATACAGTCTGCACCGGCAGATTTTGCCCTTTTAATCGTTTCTATAGCATAATCTGGATCTTCCTTAAATCCGTCAAAAAAGTGTTCTGCATCATAGAAGACCTTTTTTACATTAGCCTTTAAAAATTTTACAGAATTTGAAATAATTTCTAAATTTGTTTTCGGATCAATTTTTAAAGCTTCCTTTACATGCACAATCCAGGTTTTTCCGAAAATAGTCACAGCAGGAGTCTTAGCAAGTAGAAGCTGTTTTAAATTCTCATCTGTTTCAGGAGTTTTTTTAGGATGATGAGTGCTTCCAAAAGCAACAATTTGTGCATGTTTTAAATTGTAATTCCTAATTTCTTTAAAAAATTGTAAATCTTTTGGATTTGAACCGGGCCAGCCACCCTCTATATAATCAATTTTGAACTCATCCAATTTGAGAGCAATTCTGATTTTATCTTCTAAGGAAAAGCTAACTTCCTCCGCCTGAGCCCCGTCTCTTAAAGTGGTATCATAAATTTCTACTTTTTTTATTCTATCAGCCATTTACTTTAGATTTCTTCTTTGATAGAATTTTCATTTTCTAGCTTAAAAGCTTCATGCAGGGCTCTTACTGCCAACTCTGTATATTTTTCATCTATTACACAGGAAACCTTGATCTCAGATGTGGAAATCATCATAATATTTATACTATGTTTTGCAAGAGTTTCAAACATTTTGGTGGCAACTCCTGGATGGGTTCTCATTCCTGCACCAACTATAGAAACCTTGGCTATATTGGGATCTCCCTCTATTCTTTCTGCTTCTAACTGTTTTCCTATTTCTTCTATTAGTTTTAAAGCTTCTTTGTAATCAGTCTTGGGAACAGTGAAGGTAATATCTGCTTTTCCATCGGGACGAGCAGTTTGTATTATCATGTCAACTACAATGCCTTTATCTCCGATAGGACCAAAAATTTTTGCAGCAACCCCAGGCTTATCAGGAACTCCATAGATACTTATGCGAGCTTCGTTTCTATTATAGGTAATTCCTGAAACCAGCACTTTTTCCATCTCTTCATCCTCCTCGGTTATCAGAGTTCCTTCTGAATTGGTGAAACTTGACCTAACAACAAGCGGAACCTTATAAATCATAGCAAGCTCAACAGAGCGCATCTCAAGCACTTTAGCTCCACTGCTTGCCATCTCAAGCATTTCTTCATAGGAAATTTTTTTAAGTTTTCTTGCATTGGTAACTATTCTTGGGTCAGCAGTAAAAACCCCCTCTACATCAGTATAAATTTCACAAAGATCCGCTTTCAAGGCTGCAGCAAGTGCAACCGCAGTGGTGTCAGACCCTCCCCTTCCCAAGGTGGTAATATCACCATTTTCAGTTACTCCCTGAAATCCTGCAATTATCACAATTTTCCCCTTAGAGAGGCTTTCTTTTATTTTTTCTGTCTTTATCTCTTTAATCCTTGCTTTAGTGAAAAGATCAGTTGTATAAATAGGAACTTGATAGCCAAGTAGTGCAATGGAGGGATATCCCATACTTTGAAGTGTTATAGAAAGTAAAGCAGAACTTACTTGTTCTCCGGTTGAGACAAGAAGATCAAACTCTCTTAAAGGAGGATTTTCTGTTATCTGTTTGGCTAAATTTATAAGTCTATCTGTTTCCCCTGCCATAGCAGAAACAACTACAACAAGATCATGCCCTTCTTTTTTATAATTTACAATTCTTTCAGCAACAGCTCTTATTCTTTCTAAGTTAGCAACCGAAGTTCCTCCATATTTCTGAACTATCAGCATAGCTTTACCTCTTTTTACCCCATATAGGATCTTCTCCAAACCTTTCAAACCACCATTCATCTGGACTTAGTCTGCTTTTTTCTGTAGATTCTAAATCAATTATGTAATTATCACAGTATTCCATAAGAAGTTCATAAGCAAAGTTAAGTTTTCTAATCAATTCTTCACTCCCTCCATGATCAGGATGATATTCTTTGGCAAGTTTTCTGTATTGCTCAATAATCTCTTTTCTCGTAGTCTTTTTCGGAAGTTTTAAAATTTTCCTTGCCTCTTCAAGTTTTTCCCACTTCTTTTTATCGAACATTTTTAAAATTTTAATTTAGTTTTTTGAAAAAAACAAGAACAGAGTCTTATAAATTTATGAAAAGATTTAATAACACCACCAAGGATAGCACTAAGGATACTTAGTAACAAATTTAAGTTTCTACCTAAAATTTTCCTGTAGATCTAAAATTAACCTTTAGTCTTCCCTTAGAATTTATTTATACAGCTTGCAATTTTTCCTTTCTAAAGAATAATAGCATTTTCTCATTTTTCAGGTGAGGTTAACACTTAAGAAAGTGTGATACTTTTATCAAAGATTATTTCTCGGAACTCCTTAGGTAAAATTGCACATCTATTTGAAATATTTTTAAGAGATTACAGTTACAACTGAGTAAATATATATAATTAAGTTTAATTTTTTAATACTATCTTGACAAAATTCAAATTTTATATATAAAAAATTTTCAAAAATTGTAAAAAGGAGATTATTATGAAGAAAAAGTATTTTATAACTTTAGTGTTTTTAGGGCTTATCACGACTTTAATGTTTAGTAACCCTGTTTTTTCTCAAGAAAAAGAAGAGGCGAAAAGAGCTGAGGAACTTCCAGAGATTGTGGTTACTGCAACAAGAACAGAAAAAGAGGTTGAAGTTGCTCCTGCAAGCGTAAATGTGATTACAAAAAAAGAGATTGAAATTAAAAATCCTAAGACCATTGATGAGGCCTTAGATGACATACCAGGCGTTATGGTGAGAAGAAGTAAAGGGCTTATGGATACTTTGGCTTTTATAACTCTAAGAGGTGTGCCTAAGCAACAAAGAACTTTAATAATGATGGATGGTATAGTTCTTAATAATCCTTATAATGGAATAGTTAGGCTTGGAGGTTATTTTCCTGAAGATTTAGATAAAGTAGAAGTTGTTAAAGGTCCTTTTTCTTCTCTTTATGGTGGATATGCCATGGGAGGAGTGGTTAATTTTATTACCAAAATGCCTGAAAAAAGAGAGGTGGTTTTAAAGGCTGGTTATGGATCAAGTTTTGACAGAGGAGATGCTATGGATGATTTAAAACGGGTTTATTTTTCCTATGGAGATAAAATAGCCAATAAATTGAGTCTTTTTGTAAGCTACGGAAGGCATGATACCAATGGATATCCTACAAACTTTGTAACACGATCAAGTCCTCCACCTGCAGGAATTAGCGGATACGAAAAAACTTATGACCGTTATGGGAATTTAAAATATTTATTAGGAGATAAGGGTGACAACCGCTGGTGGGATGATAGTATAACTTTAAAAGCTCAATATGAATTTAATAAAAATACAAAACTTAAGCTTACTTTCATGAGAAATCGTTATGAATACAACTACGATAGACCTCATACTTATCTTTATAATGCTACTACAGGGGATCCTGTTTATTGGCCAAAAGAGTATTATTACTTATCTGGATCTGGTGGAAGGACTCAAAATACTTATGCATTAAATTTTGAAACTTTACTTTTGAATAAAATCAAAACCAAATTAAATATTTCTTATCTTGATACTGAAGAAGATTGGTATGTAAGTGTTGGTTCGAAAGCAAAAATTACAGGTTGTTCTCCAGGGACAGATCCCAGGTATTGTGGATATGTTTCCGATACCCCCCAAAATGCTTTTACAGCAGATTTACAATTCAC
>JACDNX010000014.1 GCA_017656385.1 Thermodesulfobacterium sp.
AAGTGCGAAGATGGTTTAAAGGGCAGGAAGTGCAAAGAGAAACTTTTTTCTTGCAAAAATTTTTCCCACAGGCAACCAAAAGGGCATGAAATTCGTTAAAAAGCTTAGGATCATGTGGAAGATTTTCCATAAATAAAGCCTGAATTTCATCATAGGTAGTTTCTTCTGGAATAAGAGAATGGCGATTTAAAATTCTGTAAGTATAGGTATCAACTACAAAAATTGGTAAATTTCCAGCATATAAAAGGATGCTATCCACAGTTTCTTTTCCAAGTCCTTTTATGCTAAAAAGTTCCTCTCTTGCCTCATAAAGTCCTTTAGAAAATAGTGCATCCAGATTTCCTTGATAATTTTCTACCAAAAATTTAACAAAATTTTTAAGTCTTTTTGCCTTAATATTATAAAATCCTGATGGTTTTATAATTTGAGCAAGGACCTCTACAGGAATTTCATAAATCTTAAAGGGTTCTAAAAGATCTTTCTTTTTTAAGTTTTCTATAGCTTTTTTAACATTTTTCCAGCTTGCATTTTGAGTAAGGATAGCTCCCACGCAAACTTCAAAAGGTGTATCTGCAGGCCACCAGTTTTGAGGTCCAAAATAAGAATAAAGACTTTCGTAAATCTCATAAAGAACCTGGGAAGCCCTTTTCATATCTTTTCTTTTAAAAAAACTACTTTTGTCCCTGAAGGAAAATCAAAGATTAGAAAACCTTCTTTTTCAAGCTCATCTCTTATTCTATCTGCCAATTCGTAATTTTTTTCTTTTTTAGCCTGTTCTCTTAATTTAACCTTTTCTAAAATTTCCCTTGTTTCCACAACTTCAGGAAATCTAAATATTTTTAAAACTCTGTTAAGTTCTTTAAAACTCTTTAATATTTCTTCTTTATATTCTAAAGGTAGTCCCTCTTTTAAGTAAGGATAAATCTTTTTAAAAAATGAAATCAACTCAGAAATTACCACAGGGGTATTAAGGTCTTCTTTTAATGCTTTTTTCCAGCTATCTTTAAATTCTTTTAAAGTCTGCCATAGTATTTCCTTCTCTGAATCTCTTTCCTTTTGAGGGCTTGCTATTAAATAAGCCATATACTTATCTATTTTTCCCAAAATTTTGGAACTTTCTTCAAGCCCCTTCCAGCTAAAATTAAATCTATTTCTGTAATGAGTTCTCAAAAAATAAAACCTTAAAGTCCTCCCTGAAAATCCTTTATTTTTTATATCTTCTACAGTTATTTTATTCTCAGAAGAAAGTTTTTTTCCCTCATAAAATACTAATCCAGAGTGAACCCAGTATTTAGCAAGTTCTTTTCCTGTTAAAGACTTAGCAACAGCTCTTGTATTTTCGTGGTGAGGAAAAATAAGATCGCTTCCGCTTGTAAAAATGTCTATTTCCTCTCCAAGATATTTTAAAGCCAAACTTGCACAGTGTATATGCCATGTAGGTCTTACCTTGCCAAAAGGAGTTTCTATAAAATAACCCTTTTTTAATTCCAAAATCTGAACCCTCTTTAAAAGGGCAAAATCAAAAGGTTCCTCCTTATCATATTCTTCAAGATCAATGGTAGCTCCTGGCTTAAGAAATTTCAAATCTATTTTGGAAAGTTTTCCATATTCAGGAAATCTTGAAATGTCAAAATAAAGGCTTGAATATTTTACATAGGCCTTATCTTTTTCCAGTATTTTCAAAGCAAGCTCTTTCATATCTTCCAAATGTTCACTAACTTTTGGATAAAAATCCGCTTTTTCAATCCTTAGCCAATCTAAATCCTTGTAAAACTCCTGCTCTATTTGAGAAGTCAATTCCTTTAAATCGGTATCTCTTTCCAGTGCGGTATGAATAGTTTTATCATCAAAATCTGTCAAATTCAAAACATGAATAACTTTGTATCCTTTTAATTTTAGGTAATTTTTCAGAATATCTACAGTAATAAGTCTTCTATAAAGTCCTATATGAGGTCTTGCGTTTAAAGTTGGGCCGCAAGTATAAATTTTGACTGTTTTGTTATCTAAAGGATAAAACGGCTCTCTTTTTCCTGAAAAGGTATTGGTAAGAATAAGATCGGTTTCTTTTAGCGCTTCTTTTTTGTGTGTTTCAAAACTCCAGAGGGGTGTTGAAAGATACCTCTCTCCTCCATCAGGAAATATAACCACAATTAAACCTTCATCTATTTCCTCTGCCAGTTTTAAAGCTCCAGCTAAAGCTGCTCCTGAACTCATGCCTACGAAAATGCCTTCTTCTTTAGCAAGCTTTCTTGCCCAATAAAAGGCTTCTTCGTCATTAACATTTATAATTTTTTCAAGAAGTCCTTTTTTATATATACTTGGTGAATAAGATTCTTTCATATTTTTTAAACCCTGTATTTTGTGTCCTGGATTTGGTTCTACTCCTATAACTTTAAAAGGAAGTTTTTTATCCTTCGCAAATCTTGCAATTCCCATAGCTGTCCCTGTTGTCCCGAGCCCACAAACCACATGAGTAACCTTACCTTCTGTGTCTTTTAAAATCTCTGGAGCAGTAGTTTTATAATGACTTAACCAGTTTGCATCGTTATTAAATTGATCAGGACAATAATACTTATCCGGATCTTTTCTACAAATTTCATATACAGTCTCTATAGCTCCATCTGTTCCTCTTTCTGCAGGGGTTAAAAGTATTTCTGCACCAAAAGCCTGCATAGTCTTTCTTCTTTCAATAGAAGCTGATTCAGGCATAGCAATTATGCACCTATATCCTTTTACCGCACATACCAAAGAAAGACCTATTCCTGTATTTCCGCTTGAAGCTTCAATTACGGTTTTTTCAGGAGTTAAAAGTCCTTTTTTTTCTGCTTCCTCAATCATAAAAAGTGCAGGTCTATCTTTAACCGAACCTCCAGGATTTTGACTCTCTAACTTTCCCCAGATTTCTACAGATGACTTGACTTTTATATTTCTTAGTTTAATTATGGGAGTATTACCTATTTTGTGTAAAATACTATGAAATTTCATAAAATTTGGACAGGTTTTTTATTCGTCTTATTTTATATTAATTTAGGGACTTGCCAAGTAAGTAAAACTAATAATTTTGCTCCTTCCTTTATTCCTCTGATTCCTAACAAATTCATTTATTTTGAAAACCTAACTTATATTCTTCAGGAAAATGATACCCTTGTAGACTTAGCAGTAAAATTTAAAGTCGGATATTATAATTTAACTCTTGCCAATCCAGAAATAGATCCCTGGGTACCTCCTCCTAAGAAAAAAATTATCATTCCTAAAAAGATTTTAATTCCTGAAGAATTTCTTTTAATGCCAAATAATTTTATCATTATCAATCTTCCAGAAATGAGATTATACTATTTCAAAAATAAAAAATTTTTTGTAGCCCCTATAGGGATAGGAGTTGAAAATAGTCTTCCTCCCTTAGGCACATATATCATAGTGCGCAAAAAAGAAAAACCTATCTGGTATCCTCCTCCTTCTGTTAAAAAAGAAGATCCAACTTTGCCTGATGTAGTTCCTCCTGGCCCAGAAAACCCCATGGGTGACTATGCTCTTTACTTATCCAGAGGACTTTATGCAATCCACGGCACAAATAAGATATATAGCATAGGAAGAAGAAGCACTCATGGATGTATACGTCTTTATCCAGAAGATATTAAGTTTTTATTTGAAAATGTTCCTGTAGGAACTCTGGTAAAAATTACCTACGAACCCTACAAGCTTGCTATAGAAAATGGGAAAATATACCTTCAAGTATTTCCAGATATGGAAAACCTTATTAAAGTCCCTCTTCAACACATTATACAAAAACTGGATTTTATCACGGAAAGAAAGAATATAACTTATAAAATCAATTTAAATGTTATAGAGAAAATACTCAGAAAACCTAATGGTTTTATTTATGAAATAGGAGAAATTAAAAACAAGAATTAATCAAATTTCTTTCGTTTTTTATACACCAGCAAAAAAGTAAGAGCTCTACTTTCAACTTCTTCTAATAACTTAGCTCTGTATAAACTTTTTAAAGCATCAATATGAAGCCTGTGAGTAGAATACACTGCCTCTATTTCTGCTACCAAAGGACATCCAAAGGTGAAAAAGTCTCCTACTATATCCAAAACCTTGTGTCTTACAAATTCGTTATCAGCTCTCAAACCTTCAGGATTAAGAACTTTTTCTTTGTCTAAAATTATAGCATTAGAAAGACTTCCTCCTTTTAGGATACCTTTGTTTTTTCTTTCAAAAAGAATTTCTTTAAATCCAAAAGTCCTTGCAAAAGAGACCTCATTAATGTAAGATCTGGGATTAATTTCTATCTCAAAACTTTGATACCCTATTAGGGGATGTTCAAAATATATAGAAGCCTTGACTTTTAGAGTATTAGATGGTTTAAAACTTATTCTACCATTTCCATTCTGGTATTGAAAACTTTTGCGAAGGTAAAGTTTTTTCCTCGGAACTAATAAAAACTTATACCCTACTTCTTGAATCTTTCTTACCCAAGGATAGGCTGAACCATCAAAAAGAGGTATTTCCTCTCCATAAACATGGACAATTGCATTATCTATCTGAAGTCCGTGAAAGGCAGAAAGAAGATGTTCAACTAAATAAATAAAGTGTTCTCCATCTGTGACAGCTGTTGCTCCATCAAGACCAATTACATTATCTATATTTAATGGAATAATTGGTTTTTCTGGTAAATCTTCTCTTATAAAAACTATACCTGTATTCTCTTCTGATGGCTCAATCTCAACTTTTATATTTTTCCCTGAAAAAATACCCTCTCCTTCTAAAATTACTTTTTCTGCCAGAGTTCTCTGATACTCCATTTTCAATATTTCTCCTTTCACATTTTTTTCAATTTTTAAGCAATCTTTATGCCTGTTTGCAAACTACCAATTATTTTTATCTCTATTAGAATAGCAGAGTGATTTTATGTGTATTTTAATTAACAGGTGTGTTTAAAATTACACAATCTAACTAAATGTTAAATCAAAAACTTTTCCCTTTAAAATAACTTTTTTAACTCTACCTTTAAGTTTTTTATTTAAAAAGGGGGTATTTTTGCTTTTTGACTGAAGAATATCCTCAGTAAGTGTATACTCTTCTTCAGGGTCAACAATTACAATTTCAGCAGGAGCTCCTTTCTTAAGAGATGGAGGATCAATTCCCAATACTTTTGAAGGATTTAAGACAAGTTTTTCAAGAAGAGTTAAAGGTGTCAGGTAACCTTCTCTAACTAAATTAAGGCTTAGAGGAAGCAGGGTCTGAAGCCCTATCATACCAGGAGAAGCATATTCAAATTCTATTTCTTTTTCAAGGGGGCTGTGAGGAGCATGGTCACTTGCTATAACATCTATTAACCCCTCTTTCAAGGCTTTTTTAATAATTTCAACATCTTCTTCTGTTCTTAAAGGTGGATTAACCTTAGCAAGTGTATTGTAATTTTCCACTTCTTTTTCTGTTAAAGTAAAATAGTGGGGACATGTTTCTGCTGTAAAAGATATTCCTTCTTCTTTTGCCCATTTTAAAAAAGAAACAACTTCCTTAGTTGAAAGATGTGCTAAATGAACAGGTTTTTTTGTTTCCTTAGCAAGAATAAGATCTCTTATTACTGCTATGGTTTCTGCAGAAGCAGGAATTCCCTTTAATCCGAGCTTTGCAGAAAAGTATCCTTCATTGATCTGTCCTCCCTTAGAAAGGTTCATATCTTCACAATGGGATATTACTGCCAGATCAAAATTTTTTGCATAAAGCAATGCTCTTCTCATAACTTCTGAATTCTGAACCCATTTCCCATCATCAGAAACTGCAACAGCTCCTGCTTTTTTTAGCCTTCCAAACTCAGCAACTTCTTTACCTTCTTGTTTTTTAGTAATACAAGCTACTGGATAAACAGTAACATAGCCTTTTTGTGAGGCTTTTTCTAAAATATACTTTGTAACCTCTGGAGAATCATTGGGAGGTTTAGTATTTGGCATACAGGCTACTCTTAAAACTCCTCCATATAAAGCAGCTTTGGTGCCTGTTTCTATATCTTCTTTCCATTCCTCTCCTGGCTCTCTCAGATGAACATGTATATCAACCAGACCAGGCAACACCCAAAAATTCTTCGCCTCTATTATTTCTACCTCTTCCTGAATTTCTATACTGTTTTCAACACCAATAATTTTTCCATCTTCAATCAAAACATCTCCTATAAAATCAAGATTCTGGGAAGGATCAATTATTCTACCTTTTTTAATTAAGATTCTCATAGTTTTTTTCACCTGTTAAAAGTTTTAGTAAAATCGCCATTCTCACTGCTACCCCATTTTCTACCTGATCTAAGATCACCTGAAATGGATACTTTTCCATTTCATAGGCAAGCTCTACTCCCCAGTTTATAGGTCCTGGATGCATAAGGATAGCTTTTTCTTTTATTAATTCCAAATGTTCAGGTTTTAAACCAAAAAATTCATGGTATTCCAGAAAACTTGGAACAAGTGCTTCTCCATGTCTTTCTTTCTGAATCCTTAAAGCTATTACTACATCCGCTTCTTTTATAGCCTCTTCCAGTTTATAACAAATTTTGAACCCCCCTTTAGTAATTTTGTAATAATCCTCTTCTTTTAAATCTGGTAAAAGTTGAGCAGGTCCAGAAACATAAACAGTAGACCCCATTTTTTGGAAAGCCAATATATCTGAATGAGCAACTCTGCTGTGTTTTATATCACCTACAATGGCTATTTTTAACCCTGAGAGGGTGCCAAGTTTTTCTCTTACAGTTAAAAGGTCTAAAAGTGCCTGGGTAGGATGTTCATGTGTTCCGTCGCCTGCATTCACAATAGAAACTTTGCTGTGCTTGGCTACAAAATGAGGTGCACCTGCTACAGGATGTCTTATAACAAAAAGATCAGCTCCTATAGCTTCCAAATTTTTTATAGTATCAAGTAAAGTTTCTCCTTTTTCAATGCTTGTTCCTTTACCCGTAAAAGTTAAAGTATCTGCAGATAAAGTTTTGGCAGCCTTTTCAAAAGAAAATCTGGTCCTTGTAGAAGGTTCATAAAAGAGATAAATTATTAGTTTACCTCTTAAAGTTGGAACCTTTGGAATGGGTCTATACAAAATTTCTTTTAAATTCTCTGCTAAATTTAAAATATCCTCTATTTCTTCTTTACTGAGAGAAGCTATATCAAGAAGATGTTTAGTTTTTAAATCCATAAATATTCCTTAATATATTCTACTGCCTCTTCAGGTGTATCAAAAATTTTAAAAAGTTCAACATCTTTAGAAGAAATTTTATTATTAGGAACAAGATAATCGGTCATCCATTTAAAAAGAGGATCCCAAAAATTTTTATCAATAAGAACTATGGGGACCGGTCTTATTTTCTTTGTTTGAACTAAGGTAAGAACCTCAAACATCTCATCCAGAGTACCAAATCCACCAGGGAAAAATACAAAAGCTACTGAATACTTTGCCATCATTACCTTTCTTACAAAAAAATATCTAAATTCCAGCTTAAAGTTTGCGTAAGAATTAGGTTCTTGTTCCAGAGGTAGTTTAATATTAAGCCCTACTGAATATCCTCCAGCCTCTGCTGCTCCTTTATTGGCTGCTTCCATAATACCAGGTCCACCACCTGTAATTACAGAAAATCCGGCTTTCACCAAAAGTCTTCCCATTTCTTCTGCTCTTTTATAATCTGGATGATCAGGAGATGTTCTTGCAGAGCCATATATAGTTACCGCTGGATAAACCCTCGGTAAAAGTTCAAATCCTTCAACAAATTCAGCTAAAATTTTAAAAAGTCTCCAAGATTCTTTAGCTGCAAGACCCTCAAGAACATACTGCTTTTCCTCAAAAAATCTACCTTCAAAAGGCTTCTGCACCTGTTACACCTCCTAAATTGTTTCTTTTAAGAATTTTAAGGAATTTATCTCAAAAGGCAAAAAAAATTTTAAAAATCTTTCGCTGATTTTTAAAATTTTTTCCCTTACATTAATCATTTTTTTTAAATCTCCTTCTATTTTTTGCAGTTTTTTAAAGTCAACAGACATACTGATTAATTCTCTTAGTATCTCGAGTGCCTTAAAATCTAAAATTTCACTATCCCCATTTTTGCATTTAAAACAAACTATTCCACCTTCATAAATAGAAAGGTAAAATAATTTTTTAGGTTTATATCCACATTTTACACAATGAAATAGCTCCGGAGCCCATCCTGAAAATTTTAGGATTTTTAGTTCAAAGAAAGGTTTTAATAAAAATAACACCTCATTTTTTTCTATCTCTTTTAACAGATTTTTTATAAATGAAAAGTAATCAACAGAAAGACCAGGAAAACCTATCTTTGAAAGAATTTCTCCCATATAAGAAACCAATATATATTTCCTGTAATCATTTCTTATACTCTCTGGCAAAAATTTTAAATCTGCTTTTTCTAAAATGAGAAATTTGCCCTTAGAAGTTTTTCTTAAGTGAGCTTTTATAAAATTAAACTCTTCTAAAAGATTAACAAATCTTCTACGACTTTTTTGCGCTCCCTTAGCTATACTCCAAATCTTTCCTTTTGGAGTTAAAAGCTCTACCAGTAAATCAATTTCACCTATTTTTTCCTTAGAAAGAACCAAAGCTTCTAAGGAAAATATCATCTAAACCTTTTTACAGATAAATTTTAATATATCTTTTTTCTTCAAGCTCTTTAATCCATTTTTCCAAAATACTTTGAGCCTTTAATTCAAACAATTTTTGGTATAATCTCTCCCGCATTTCTTCAAAAGAAGGAGGAGAACCTTCTTCAGCTTTAAGAAGTCTTATAATATAGTAAGAATTTTCTCTTTTTATTACAGGGGTTACTTCACCAGGAGCTATATCTTCAAGTTTTTCTAAAATTTCCCGAATTAATTCATCTTTTTTAAACACTTCTTCTTTTATAAACTGAACTCTCTCAGGATAGGTGTGATAAACTTCTTCAAAACTTTTTCCCTGTAAAATTTCTTCGTATATTGAAGATGCTAATTTTTCATCTCCATTTATTATTAAAATTGACAACCAGTATTTAAAAGAGGTATCATAGTGTTTTACTGCATCTTCATAAGCCCTTTTAAGTTCTTCATCTGTAACCAAGACCTTTCCCTTCACCTGAATTTGAACCAGTTTAATTTTTAGTATTCTATCTCTTAATTTTTCTTTATACTTCTCATAACTTATTCCCTTCTGTTTTAAAAACTCTCTAAACTTTTTTTCTCCCCCTTTTGCATCTATTTCAAGTTTTAAAACTTTTTCAAGTTCTTCATCACTAACAGTTAACCCATACTTTTGGGCTTCTATTTTCAAAACACTCTCTTCTATCCATCCTTTCAAAATCTGTCTTCTTATTTGATCTTTTATCCTCTCTTTCTCCTCTACAGGTAGTTCAGGATTTACAAATTTTTCAAAATAGGGTTTACACAGTTTATCTAAATCATAGAGGGTCAAAAATTCCTCTCCTACTACCGCTACCACTTTATTTATAGTTTTAGAAAAAAGGAGGGGTGCCCAAAAAACAACAAAAAAAATTAAAAATATTAAAATCTTTTTAAGCACAGCTTAGTCTTCTAAACCCAAAGTAATATAATATCTTCCTCTTGCTGTTTTAATTCCTAATAAAACTTTTTTTGTTTTTAAAGACGGTTTAAGAGCCTGATAAAATTCTCTTAAATTATTAACCTTTTTACGGTTTACTTCATCAATTACTAAACCAGGGGTAAGTCCTACATAATCTGCAGGTGTCTCAGGAAGAACTTCAGCAATAATTACCCCTTTTGTAGTAGGAAGACCCAATCTTTTAGCTATTTCAGGAGTAATATCATCTACTACTAAGCCCAAATTTTCCAAAAATTCTTTCAAATCTTTAAACTCTGCTTTTGAAGTAAAAACACCCTCCTTAGGTGCTTCAATCTTAACTTTTATAACTATTTCTTTTCCGTTTCTTATAACTCTTAAATCTACCTCTGTCCCTGGCTTGGTTAAAAGGACATAATTTTTTAAGTCCGAAGCATTTCTAACAGGTTTCCCATTATAACTTATAATTACATCTTTTTCCTTTAATCCTGCTTTTTCAGCAGGAGAACCGGGCATCACTTCTGTAATAAGGGCTCCTTCCTTAATTTTTAATCCCAATTCCTTAGCTAAGGCTGGTGTTAAATCCTGGATATATACTCCAAGAAAGCCCCTTTCAACTTTTCCTTTTGTTTTTAACTGTTCTACCACTGTTTTTACAATATTGCTTGGAATAGCAAAACCTATTCCCATGTAACCACCAGATCTTGTGAAAATGGCTGTGTTCATTCCTATAACTTCCCCTTTTAAGTTTAAAAGAGGGCCTCCGGAATTTCCGGGATTAATAGCTGCATCTGTTTGTATGAAATCTTCAATATCCGAAATACCTATTCCACTTCTTCCCTTAGCACTGATTACTCCTACTGTTACAGTATGAGAAAGACCAAAGGGATTACCAATAGCAATCACCCATTCTCCAACTTTTATCAAATCTGAATTACCAAGAATTAAAATTGGAAGATTATTAGCCTTAATTTTAAGTAATGCTATATCTGAAAAAGGATCTGTTCCTACAACCTTGGCTTTAAAACTTCTTCCATCTACTAACTTTACAGTAATTTTTTGGGCTCCCTGAATGACATGGTTGTTAGTAACTACATATCCATCCTGAGAAATTATAAATCCAGACCCTGCTCCCCTCTGCCTATACCGAGGAATAGAAAAAAATCTTTTAAAGAATTCATCACCAAAAAAGTCAAAAGGAAATATATTTCGAGGAATAGAAACCACCTTTTCAGTTTCAATATAAACTACAGCTGGAGCTGCTTTCTCTGCTACATAAGAAAATGCTTCTGACAGTTCCCGAGCAATTTCCAAACTTCTGGCAGAAACTGTGGCTCCATCCTCAGCAATCAATTCCTTAGACTTGAAAATATCCAGTTTGTCTATAAAAGTTTTAGCTAAAACACCAAAAGCAAAAGCTAAAATGACTAAAATAAGAATAAATTTATAAGGTTCTCTTAAAAATTTCTTCATACTTTCTATCCCTCCTCTCAAGTAATTTTTTCGTTACATAATCCATAATTTTTTTTAAGTTTATCACATCCTCCTTATTATATAAAAGAAGCTTTCTCAACGCCTTTTTATCTTTTTCTTCTGTCCATTTTCTCCACAACTTTACTGCATCATAACCATTTAAACCCTCTGTTTTGCGAACAATGCCCAAAAATTTTTCTATTTTTTTTAACCCGCCTTTCAATCCCAACTCCTTAGTCAAAAAAAACAAATCAATATGAACTAAAGGTGTTTCTAAATGAGGAAAAGTTCTTTTTATAAAAGGTATATCAAAATTTTCTCCTCCGAAAGTTATCCAGATAGGTGTAAAAGCAAGATACTTTAAAGCTTTATTTAAATTAAAACCCTTAATAAAAGGATAGTATCTTCCCTCTTTGTATATACCAATTAGAGTAATATCATTTTTCTCCTTGGAAAGTCCTTCTGTCTCTATATCTACAAACAATAAATAGGAAGGGAAATAAAGATACAGTAGCCATTTTTCTTTTTCAGAAAGACTAAGATGCCTAAACTTTTTTTTGAAATCTTCTAATAAACTATCTACCCTCATTTTGGATTTCTTTTCTATTAAGTTTTAAATAAATTTTGGGCTGATATTCTTTGTATAACTTTTGTAAAATCTGCGCCATTATTTCTTCTCTCTTTTTCTGCATATAGTCCTGTTTAACCAAGTTTTTAACTTCTTCAAAAGAAGGAATTCTTTCAGGAATTATTTTCTCTACTTTTACAAGATGATATCCGTAAGGAGATTTTATAGGTTTACTTATCTCTCCTGGTTTAAGCTTGAAAATCTCTTTTTCAAACTCAGGTATAGTTTGGCCTTTCCTGATAATTCCCAGGTCTCCTCCCTTTTTCTTGGAACCAGTATCATCAGAATACTTTTTGGCAAGTTCTTCAAACTCAGCTCCCTTTAAAAGTTTTTCTCTGATCTCATTAGCTTTTTCTAAGTATTTCTCTTTTGTAGCATTGTCAGCATCCTGAGGAACATAAATTAAAATATGTTTAACATGTCTTCCCTCTGCCTCTTTGTATTTTTCTTTGTTTTTATTATAATATTCTTTAAGTTGACTCTCACTTATTTTCAAATTAGCTGTCTTTTTTTCAAAATACTTTCTGGCAATCAAATTTTTTTCTATTTCAATAAGTTCTTTTTTTATTTCTGGATTTTTATCAATTCCTTCTTTTTTTCCTGCAAGGGCAAGTAAAGATAAATTGACCCATCTGTTAACTATAGCAAATACTATTTCATCTTTCAATTCGGGCTTTGATTTTAAGAGCTGCTGAATCTGCATATCCTTTTCTATCATTTTTTCTACATCTTTTTCGTAAAGTTTATAATGACCAACCTCAGCCAGTATTTTATCTTCTGCCAAAGCATTTAAAGAAAAAAACACAAAAATTGCAAAAATGAAAGGTAATTTTTTCATAAAGTCCTCCTATTATTTATCTAACTTTTGTTCCTGGTGGAAAAAAACCTGATCCACAGGTCTTACCAGGATAAACATAAGACTTTTTCCCTAAGAGTGTCCCAGGCTGTAAAACAGAATTACATCCAGTCTGACACTTATCTCCTAAAATTGCCCCCATTTTTTTAAGCCCTGTATTTATAGTTTCATTATTAATTACTATGGTTATATTTTTTCTATTAAATTTTAGATTGGCAAGTTTTGTTCCTGCTCCTAAATTCACATCACTTCCGAGAATACTGTCGCCAACGTAAGCAAAATGGGAAGCTTTGGCAAATTTTAAAAATATGCTGTTCTTAACCTCTGTGGTATGTCCTATTACTGCTTCTTCTCCTGTATAAACACTTCCTCTAATGTAAGCACCATGCCTTATCTGTGTTCCTTTGGAAAAATAGGCTGGTGAAGAAATTAACGAAAATGGCTCTACCACAACATTTTTTTCAAAAAATATTTTTTTCCCAGTTAAAACTACTCCTGCTTTCAAAATACTTCCCTCTAATTTTTCTCCTTTAAAATAGTATTCTTCTTCATAATTCTCTAACTCTTTTAAAGGGATCACCTCTCCTTCTGTAGTTAAAAATAAATTCTCAGGAATGGGGATATTTATAGGTATCTCCTTGGGCAGTTCATGAACTATATCTGAAAGATAAGTTTTCAAAACCTTTAAAGGCTCCCATGGTAAGGTATTTTTGAACAATTCTGCTATTTTTTCTTTTTCTATACTTTCAAAAAACAAATCCAGAGACAACTTCATAACTTGCAACATTATAAACCTTTAAAATGATCTTGTCAAAAATAAAATTTTGATTAAAATTTAAAAAAAGCCCCTGTAGCTCAATAGGATAGAGCAGCGGCCTTCTAAGCCGTAGGTTGGGGGTTCGAGTCCCTCCAGGGGCGCTTTCCTTGAAATTTTTTAGATCTAAGTTATACTTTTCAAATATAAGTATCTTTTATTTTCTAAATCTTAAAAAGGGGTGAGGAAATGAAAAAAAATATCCATCCTAAGTATTATGAAGATGCTGTAGTTATGTGTGCATGTGGAAACAGATTTACTGTAGGATCAACAAAAAAGGAAATAAGAGTTGAAATCTGTTCCAAATGTCATCCTTTCTTCACAGGTGAGATGAAATTTGTTGATACTGAGGGAAGAATTGAAAAGTTTATGAAAAAGTATGCTGATTACTATAAACAACAAAACCAAACACAGGAGAAAAATAAATAAACAATGGGATTAGCTAATTTTTATCTAAAAAAATTGGAAACTATAGAAAAGAATTTTGAAGAGATCTCTCTTAAGCTTTCTGACCCTTCAGTTATTTCCAAACCCGAGGTTTATGCCAAGTTAGCTAAGGAGCATGCCGAACTTTCAGAGATTGTTGAAACTTATAGAGAATACAAAAAGGTATTACAGCAAATAAAAGAAAACAGGCAAATCATAGAAGAAGATTCAGATGAGGAATTAATAGAACTTGCAAAAGAGGATTTAAAGGAGTTAGAAAAACGTTTGGAAGAGCTTGAAAAAAAGTTACCTATTCTTCTTTTACCAAAAGATCCTAACGATGAAAAAAATGTAATTTTAGAAATAAGAGCTGGTGCTGGTGGAGAGGAAGCAGCATTATTTGCTGCTGATCTTTTAAGAATGTATCAAAGATATGCAGAAAGGAAGGGCTGGAAATTTGAAATTCTTGATGCAAATGAAACAGGTCTTGGAGGTTTTAAAGAAGTTATAGCTAAAATTGAGGGAAAGGGAGCTTATAGCAGATTAAAATACGAAAGTGGTGTTCACAGAGTCCAAAGAGTGCCTATTACTGAATCTTCTGGAAGAATTCACACTTCTACTGTTACAGTAGCTATTTTACCTGAAGTAGATGAAGTAACCGTTGAGATAAAGCCAGAAGATCTGAAAATTGAAACTATGAGAGCAAGTGGACACGGTGGACAGCATGTAAACAAAACTGAAAGTGCAGTAAGAATTACTCACATACCCACGGGAATAGTGGTCTCCTGCCAGAATGAAAGAAGTCAGCATCAAAATAAAGCTACTGCTTTAAAAATTCTCAGAGCAAAATTATATGAACTGGCTTTAAGAGAACAAAATGAAAAAATTCAGACAGAAAGAAGGTCTCAAGTAGGAACAGGAGAAAGATGTGAAAAAATAAGAACTTACAATTTTCCACAAAACAGGGTAACAGACCATCGTATTGGTTTAACCGTTTACAACCTCCCAGAAGTTTTGGACGGAGATTTAGATGAGTTTATAGATGCCTTAATTACCCATTACCGCACAGAAGCTCTTAAACAAGAAGAAGAAAAACTTAGTTTAGCTGCTTAAAGAGGCCTCAAATATGATTTCTCACTATAGTTTCGGCAGTCTTAAATTTAAAGACAAGACTTACAACAAAGACCTAATTATCATTAAAACTTCAAAAGAAGAGAAGATTTTTCCCAATTGGTGGAGAAAAGAAGGGCATAGATTACAGGTTGAAGATCTGGAAGAAGTCTGGAAAAATCCTGTGGAATATTTAGTAGTGGGAACCGGAGCTTACGGAGTAATGAAGGTTGACCCCGAGGTAGAAAGAAAAGCCGAAAGTTTAAAAATTAAAATTGAGGCATACAAAACCGATAAAGCTGTTAAAAGATTTAATGAGCTTTACTCTTCCAATATTACAGTAGCAGGTGCTTTTCATTTAACCTGTTAATTATTCCCAACTCCAGGGATTTTCTTTTTTTACTACAGATTTTACTACAGAGGGATTCTGAAAAGCTGGCTTTCTCTGAGGCTCTACATTCTGAGGTTCTTTTATTGAAGATGGGGAGTAAAGTTGTTGCTGCACCTGAGGTGGTTGAGAATTATAAGTTTGAGGAGCAGGGAGCACCTGAGTAGAATAGTATCTGGGTTTTTTCTTTTCTCCAAAAGGCCATACGCGGGACCATAGTTTAGAAAGAATTCCTTCATCTTCCTGAGAGTAATAATAATATGGAGGAGGAGAATAAGGATAATAAGGTTGAGGAGGATACATAGGTGGATAATTAGGAGCCATTGCAGTAGCATTATTATTACTATTATTATTTTTATTTTCTTCTTCGTCTTCTGCCCATCCTATGGTTCCTTTAGAAAGGTCTATTACCAAATTTCTGGTTAATCCCTCTTCTCCAAAATCTCCATAAGGACTTTTTGCTCTGGTTACCTTTGGTTTTCTTTCAACAGGAGTCCATGGATAAAGATAGGGAGCATAATAGTAATATCCTCTTTCTGGATGCTCCTTACTTAACCCAAAAGGGGCTAAAGCATAATAAGGTTCACGATAAAAATCTTCTTCTCTTCCCTCTATATACATTCTTGCCTTCTGAGCAAATCTTGAAAGCTGAGGAATTATTTCAGAAACATCCTTTAGCTCTTGAAAAAACTGAGCAGGCTTTTTTTCTCCTGAAAGATCTATTATCTGCGCATCTATACTCACCGTTTCTCCTAAAACCGTAATACTTCCCCATATCACATAGTCTGCTTTAAACTTATTACCGAGATTCTCAGCTAATTTCCTGTTTATTTTTTCATAATTTTTAAGTCTCTCTATAACCTTATCCATTTCTATTACTTCTATTTTTGAAGGAAAAAACAAACGACTAACAAGCATCTCTGGTACTGCTTCTTTTAAGTAAGAATATTCAGGTTGAGAGTAAATTCCAAATGGAAGAATTAAAACTCTTTTTGCCTCTGAAACATTATCTTCGGCAAATCCCTTAATGCATAAGAAAAGTAAAGTTAATATAACAAAGAATAATTTTTTTCTCATAAAATCCTCCGATCAATTAGCTTTGGCACTTATTTTAAAGTTAATCTATTTTGTAATTTTGTCAAAATTTGTCAAAAAATTTTTTTTATATTATAATTAATTGATTATGAAGATTGTTGGAATTGAGCCAAAAAACTTCAAAACTCATGTATTTTCAGCTTTTAAACTTCCCCGCTTAGCTATGCCTCTTCTTGGAACCCTTTTAAAAGACAAAGGTTATAAGGTTAAAGTCTTTCTGGAAGAATGGGCACCTATAAATGAAGATGTTATTAAAAATGCTGATATTGTTATGATTTCTACCATTACATCTACAGCAAACAGAGCTTATAAATTAGCTGATTATTATAAAAAAAAGTATAAAAAGACTATTATCATGGGAGGTCCTCATGTAAGTTTTTTGCCAGAAGAAGCTCTTTCATATGCAGATTTTGTGATAAGAGGTGAGGGAGAAAAAAGCCTATTAAAACTGATAGACCACATTGAAAAAGGAAAGGACGATTTTTCTTCTATCCCAAATCTTTCTTACAAAAAAGATGGTAAAGTCTATCACAATCCATTAGATGAAAGGTTTATAGATCTTAATGATCTTCCTATGCCTGATTATACCTTAGTTGAAGGATTTAATCCCAACAAATTAAAAATTTATCCTATTTCTACATCCAGGGGGTGCCCTTATAATTGCATTTTTTGTAGTGTGGTTTCTATGTTTGGGAGAAAATATAGATTCAGAGATAATGAACTTGTTTTAGAAGAACTAAAGACTGTTAAAAAAGGGCAACATGTTTTCTTTTACGATGATAACTTTGTAGCAAATAAAGAAAGAACTAAAATCTTGCTTGAAGAAATGATAAGAAAAAATTTTAAAGGAACTTGGTCTGCTCAAGTAAGAATAGATGTTTATAAAGACAAAGAATTATTAAAGCTTATGAAAAGAAGTAACTGCGTTCTTCTTTATGTAGGGCTTGAATCTATTAATCCCGAAACTCTCAAATTTTACAAAAAAGGAATAACCCCTCTTCAGATAAAAGAAGGAATAGAAACTATTCATAAATATGGCATAAAATTGCATGGAATGTTTGTAATCGGTGCTGATACTGATACAAAAGAAAGCATTCTTGCTAATTTAGATTTTTCTAAAAAGATAGAGCTTGATTCAGTGCAATTTTTAATTTTAACTCCTATACCTGGAACTATACTGTTTAAAAATTTTTTGGAAGATAAAAGAATTATAACTACCAATTGGGATTACTACGATGGACATCATGTAGTTTTTCAACCTAAAAATATGAGCCCTTTGGAACTTCAGGATTTGGCTTTTAAGCTTTTTAAAGGTTTTTATTCTTATAAAAGTGCCTTAAAATACCTATTAAAAGGAAACTGGGACAATGCAGCTATACATTTCTTAGGTAGAAAGTTGACCCGAAAAGGAGAAAAAGAAAGAAAAGATTTTATAAAGACCTTATCAAAGGTTTAAACTTTTGATATAATATTTCAATTAAACTTAATAAAGGAGGCAGAAATGAAGGTAGTGATAGCTTATGATGGTTCACAGGATGCAAAAGAAGGACTTAAAGTAGCCCAAAAATTTTTAAAAGAGGTTATTGATGAGGTAATTCTTCTTTATGTAATTCGTAAAAGAGAGGATATGAGTAAAGATGAAGAAGAGAAAGAAAAAGAAAAAGGTAAAAAGCTATTGGAAGAAGCTAAAAAAGAAATCAAAGATTCTTTTACTATAAAAGAAATTGTTGTAGTTGACTACTCTATTGCTGAAGCAATTCTTAATTTTGTAGAAAATGAAGAAGCTGATATGTTAATTATGGGGGCAAGAGGAGTAAGACCCGATATTATAAGATATACCCTTGGTAGCACCACTGCTAAGGTAGTAAGTTTTGCTCCCTGTTCAATATACATTGCTAAGAAGAAATAAATGTAGCTAAATGGCTGATTTATTCTTCTTTCTCAGCTTTTGTATATATTTAATCTCTTGGATAGGTTTTATTTTTTATTTTAAAACTTTAAAAAAAGAAGCTCTTAAATATGCCCAACTTGTCTTATTGGTTGGTTTTTGTTTTCATACTTTATTCTGGATATTAAAAATTTATCAAATCTTCACCACTTCTTTGCTTTCATTTAAGCATCTTCTCAATTTTCTTTCTTGGGAACTGGTTTTTATTTACTTTCTTTTTACCATTAGTCCTATTAAAATTTACACTACAGGTTTTTTCCTTCTGCCTCTTGTATTAATATTTTTCCTTTTATCCTTTTTTTTTCCTCAAGAAGTATTTTCTCCTTTCAGTCCACATTTTAAAAGCTTCTGGTTCCCTTTACACGCTCTGACAGGCTTACTCTCTCATGGCTTTTTATTATTTGGAGTGGTTACTTCTTTGATGTATATTTTACAGGAAAGAGAGATCAAAAAAAAACACTTAGGACTTTTTTTTAAAAAACTGCCTCCCCTTGAATACTTAGACAGAGTTAATGAAAAATGCCTTTATTTGGGTTTTATTTTTTTATCCTTTGCCATGATAAGTGGAGCTATATGGAGTGAACTGGCTTTTGGAAATTACTGGAGATGGTCCCCTAAGGAAGTAATTACCTTAATACTATGGTTAATTTATGCAGTTTTAATACACCAAAGGATTTTAATCGGTTGGAGAGGAAAAAAAGCTTCTTATATGTTTTTATTAGGTTTCAGCATTTGGCTTATTAGCTTTTTTGTGATAAATTTATTTTCCAAGGGATTTCATACCTATGGATCTTGATATCACTATATTGGTAATTGGGTTAAATCATAAGACTGCTCCTGTTGAAATAAGAGAAAAACTGGCTTTTAAAAACTCTTCTTTACACCCTTTAGAAAAGTTAAAAAAAGAAGTTTCTTCCTTTAAAGAAGGATTATTTTTATCTACCTGCAACAGAGTTGAATTTTATTTTATTTTAGAGCGTAATCAAAAAAATAGGTTTTTAACTGATTTCTTTTCTTTTATAGAAAATGAATCTTCTTTTAAGTGGAAAGACCTGGAGCCTCATTTTTATTTTCTGGAAAATGAGAAGGCAATAAAACACCTTTTTGAAGTAGCTTGTGGACTTGATTCTCTGGTAATTGGAGAACCTCAAATTCTGGGGCAGGTTAAATCTGCCTACAAAGAAGCTTTAAATTATCGTACCTCTGGTATTGTTTTAAATAGGCTTTTACATAAATGTTTTTCTGTGGCTAAAAAGGTAAGAACCGAAACTGGAATAGGTGGAGGAGCTGTTTCTATAAGTTATGCTGCTTACAGACTTGCAAAAAAAATTCTCGGTTCTTTAAAGGATAAGGTTGTTCTTCTTGTAGGTGCAGGAGAAATGGCAGAACTTGCTTGTATGCATTTTGTTTCAGAAGGAGTAAAAAAAGTTCTTATCGCAAATAGAACCCTTTCCAAAGCTGTTGAATTAGCAGAAAAGTTCAGAGGAGAAGCCTACTCCTTAGATGAATTGCTTAATGCTTTGATAAAAGCAGATATAGTAATTTCTTCCACAGGTGCACCAAACTGTATAATTACTAAAAATATGATAGCCTCTGTGCTTAAACCCAGAAAATACAAACCTCTTTTTGTAATTGACATAGCTGTCCCAAGAGATGTGGATCCAGAGGTTAATAACCTTGAAAATGTTTATCTTTATGATATAGACGATCTAAAGTCTGTGGTAGAAAAAAACCTAAAAGAAAGAGAAAAAGAAGCTACCAGAGCCAAAACAATAATAGAGGCTGAAGTTCTAAAATTTCAAAAATGGCTTAAAGAACTTGGGTTTTATCCCACCCTTAGGGCTTTAAATGAAAAAGCAGAAAAATTAAGACAAAAGGAGCTTGCTAAAACTTTTAAAAAACTTAAAAATCTCTCAGAGGAAGAAAAAGAGGCTATAGAAATTTTAACCAGATCTTTAATTCAGAAACTTCTTTATTATCCCATTAATTTTATTAAAAAAAGTTACCATGAAGAAGGTAAATACGCAATAAGTCTAATAAGACAGATTTTTGAACTTGATGAACCATTCAAAGAAATCTCTGATGAGGATTTAAATGTTCTTTCCTGCGAAATTGATAAAGACATTCCGTCTGATTCTCAAAATGATTCTTCAAAAAATTTTAATTCAAAAAAAGTATTAATTCAATAAAGTTAAAAAGGAATATCCTCTTCGTCCAGAGAAAAATCTTCTGTCTCTTCTAAAGGCTTTTCTTCTACAGTATTGTTTATTGAGGTTGAGGGAGTTTCCTTAGGTTCGTAATCTGACTGAGTCTTTCTTTCAAGAATTTGTAGTGTATTAGCTATAACTTCAGTGATATATCTTTGATTCCCCTGCCTGTCTTCAAATTTTCTTGTTCTTAATTTTCCTTCTATATACACTTGAGATCCCTTAGAAAGATATTCTCCACAAATTTCTGCAAGTCTTCCGAATGCTACAATCCTATGCCATTCAGTAAGAGTTTCTTTTTCTCCGTTTCTTATTATCACTTCGTTTGTAGCTATTCTAAAGGTAGCTACTGGTCTGCCATCAAGGGTATATCTGATTTCTGGATCTGCTCCGAGTCTCCCAATAAGAATAACTTTGTTTATGCTCATCTTATTTTTAAATGATATTCTACTTTTTATTTTTTTCAATTCAAAAATTAAAATCTTGGATTAAAATTTAGAAACTATGAAAGCATGGGTAATAGAAAAGATCGTTGATTTATCTAAAAATTCTGAACCTTTGAAATTGGTAGAATTAGAAAATCCTTGTCCAGCTGAAGATGAAATAATTATAAAAGTTTATGCTTGTGGAGTTTGCCATACAGAGATAGATGAAATAGAAGGTAGAGCCCTGCCTTCTTTTTTCCCTATTGTTCCTGGACATCAAATTGTTGGAGAAGTGGTAGAAGTAGGAAGAGAAGTGAAAAATTTTAAAATTGGTGATAGAGCTGGTGTTGGCTGGATTTATTCCAGTTGTGAAAAGTGTGAATACTGCAAAAGAGGAGTGGAAAATCTTTGCTCACAATTTAAAGCTACAGGGAAAGATGTCCACGGAGGTTATGCTGAATACTTTAAAATAAAAGAATCCTTTGCTTTTCATCTACCTAAAAGGTTTTCCTATGAAGAAGTTGCTCCTCTTTTTTGTGCAGGAGCTATCGGCTACAGATCTCTTAAATTAGCGAATCCCAGAGATGAACAAAATATAGGACTTATAGGCTTTGGAGCCTCGGGACATCTTGTCTTAAAACTAATTAAAGCTTTATTTCCTTTTTCTAAGATTTTTGTTTTTGCAAGAAATCCTAAGCAGAGAGAATTGGCTTTAAATCTCGGAGCTTTTTGGGTAGGAAATATAGGAGACGAGCCCCCTCAAAAACTTCACTGTGCAATAGACACCACCCCTGTTTGGAAGCCTCCTTTGTCAGTTTTAAAATATCTTCTCCCAGGAGGAAGACTTGTAATAAATGCTATAAGAAAAGAGGACCACGATAAAAATGCACTTTTAGATCTTAATTATGCAAAGGATCTTTGGCTTGAAAAAGAAATTAAAAGTGTTGCCAATGTTACCAGAAAAGATATTAAAGAATTTTTACAACTTGCAGAAACTTTCAATATTAAACCAGAAGTTGAAATTTATCCTTTTGAAAGGGCTAATCAAGCTTTAAAAGACATTAAAGATAAAAAAATTAAAGGAGCTAAAGTTTTAAAAATAGCAGAATGAATTTTAAATTCGCTACAGGGTTTGACATTCACAAATTAGTTTCTGGGAGAAAACTCAAACTTTGTGGGATAGAAATCCCTTTTGAAAAGGGGCTTTTGGGCCATTCAGATGGAGATGTAGGTTTGCATGCCCTTATAGATGCCATGCTCTCAGCATCTGGTCTTCCTGACATAGGAACTCTTTTTCCTGATAATGATCCCCAATATAAAGATGTGGAAAGTATAAAACTACTTGAGAAAACTTTAAAACTCTTAGATGAAAAAGGATTTAAAGTTTTTCAGGTGGATCTAACTTTTATATGTGACGAACCCAAACTTTCCCCTTTTTATCAAAAAATGAAAAATTTATTATCAAAAAAGTTAAAAATTGATTCTTCAAATATAGGAATAAAAGCAAGAACTACCGAGGGACTGATAAAAGTTCTTAAAATTGATTTTATAGCTTGCTTTTGCTTGGTTGTTTTAACCAGAAAAGAAAATTTTACCGTAAACTCTTAAACTTGTATTTTTTTCATTATGTGTTACCTTAATTTCCTAAGGTAGAGGCTTGAGTTTTTAGAGTCCTAATCTCTAAAATCTCAGCTTCTATCAAATTAAAGTTCAAAGGAGTTTAAAGATGCGTAAGGTTCAAATGGGAGATGTAGTAAGTATTCATTGTATTGGAAAACTTAAAAACGGGGAGATTTTTGAAAATACCTTTGATAGAGAACCTTTTGTTTTTCAGGTTGGTTCCCCTGAAGTTATCCCTGGACTTTCTGAAGCTCTCATCGGGATGGAAGAAGGAGAAGAAAAAGAGATTATGATACCCTCAGATAAGGCATTTGGTCCAAGAGACGAAAATCTGGTAAGAACTATTCCTAAGGAGGCTTTAAGTATTGATGTAGAACCTAAGGAAGGATTGATGTTAAATCTTATAGTAGATACACCTCAGGGAGAAATGAACTTTCCTGCAACTATTGTGAAAGTAACCGATGAGGAACTTGTTCTTGATCTAAATCCACCTTTGGCAGGAGAAGATCTCCTTTTCCAGATTAAACTTCTCAAAATATTTTCTCCTGAAGAAGAAAACGTAATTTTATAACTCTTTTAATCAATTTTTTCTGGGGCTCACCGCCCCTTTTTTCAATTTATTTTTATCCAATTTTGAATTATTATTTTAATTATGCTTTTTGAACTTTTAAAAAGTTTTTTAATTATCTTTGTTTTTGCTATAATAATAAGCTCGGTTTTTATCAGATTTAAAATATCTCCTGTAATTGGATTTTTACTTACAGGAATTATAGTTGGTCCATCTGCCTTAGGGTTAATTCAAGATCACCATCTTATAGAAACCTTTGCAGAGTTTGGAGTAATTTTTCTTATGTTTATTATTGGAGTTGAATTCTCAATAAAAAAGCTTATTGCCTATAGAAAAGAAATTCTGGTTGTGGGTTTAATTCAGGTAGTTTTTACTATTTTAACAGTTACCCTTATCACTCTTTTCTTTTTAAAAAAATCTTTATCAACTGGTATTTTCTTTGGTTCTCTTGTTGCTATGAGTAGCACAGCCTTGGTATTAAAAATTTTGATGGACAGAGGAGAACTTACAACTTCTTATGGAAGGGTTTGCTTTGGCATTTTAATTTTTCAGGATTTATGTGTAATACTTATAATGCTTCTCATCCCTATCTTGGGTGGAAAAAAGGGATCTATAATTGATATTTTCTTTATTTTAGGTAAATCCTTGGCTATACTTAGTTGCGCTTTTATAGCTGGGCTTTATATTTTCCCCTTAATCTTTCATCAAATCGTAAAAACACGCAGTAGAGAACTCTTTCTGATGACTATCCTGGTATTATCGTTGGGAACAGCTTTCTTTTCTTATAAACTGGGACTTTCTTTGGCATTAGGAGCTTTTTTGGCAGGTATAGTTATATCTGAGTCTGAATATGCACTTCAAACTATAGCTGAAATAAAACCTATTAAAGATTTATTAATGGCTATTTTTTTTATTTCTGTTGGACTTCTTTTAAAACCTTATTTTATTTTTTCTAACCTGAAACTAACCGTTTTAACTATTTTACTTATTCTTTTAATAAAAATCTCAACCGCATTTTTATCCGCACTTATAGTAAGTAAAAATTTGAGGATTTCCTTATTAACAGGACTTATACTTGCTCAAACAGGGGAATTTTCTCTGGTTCTTGCACTGGAAGGTAAAAATTTTGGATTGATTGAAGAAAAGTGGTATCAAATTTTTATAGGCTCCTCCATTGTCACTCTGTTTTTAACTCCTTTTTTGATAGAGTGGTCTCATAAACTTACAGACCTTTTTCTGGAAAAAATATCTCACAAGAGTTATCTGAAACTAAAAAGAAGAAGAGAGAAAAAGAAAAAAGAAGAAAAAACACATTTAAGAGCTCATACCATTGTAGTAGGATATGGGATAGGAGGGCAAAATATTGTTTATGGATTAAAAACTTTAAAAATACCTTATATAATCGTTGATCTAAATCCTGATACAGTAAAAACTTATAAGAAAAAGGGAGAACCTATTTTTTTTGGAGACGCTACCAATGTTGAAATTTTAAGAAAGCTGGGAATTCAAAATGCCAAAGCTCTTGTAATAGTTATTGGAGATAATATTTCAGCACGAAAAATCACTCTCTTTGCTCGTAAAGAAAATCCAAATCTTTACATAATAGTAAGAACAAGATTTGTAGCAGAAATTGAAGACTTTGTAAAACTTGGAGCCAATGAGGTAATTCCTGAAGAATTTGAAGCCTCCATAGAAATATTTGCCAAGGTTCTTCACTATTACAAAGTTCCGAGAAATGTAATTTTGGATCTTTTAGAAAGTATTCGTAAAAACCATTATAAAGCTTTCAGAACACCGGTAAAACCTCTTTTAACAAGCATTGAAAATTTAGAGTTTTTAAGAGAGGTTGTCACAGAAACTTACTTAGTTAAAAAAGAAAGTCCCTTAATTGGATTAACCTTAAAAGCTCTTGATTTGAGATCTAAAACCGGAGCCACAATTATAGCTATAAAAAGAAATGAAGAATTTATAGTCAATCCTTCACCTAATCTTACTTTCAAAGAAAACGACATCTTAATACTCATAGGGACTGAAACACAGTTAAATACTACTCTGGCTTTTCTTGAAAATCCAATTTCTTTTTCATTAAAAACAACTTCCATTTTAAAATAAAACTAATAAAATTAAAGTAATAAATTTAAACTAAAAATTTAGAAATGGATGGCTCTCTGTCCTTAGAGTTAAAGTTTAAAGAGGATTTTGAAAAACTGATTACATCTTTATACAATCTTAAAAGTGCAATCAAAGAAAATAATCCTGAAAGAATTTCTAATTATTTAAATCAATTTACTCTCTTTTTAAAAAGTTATTTTGAAAAAGAAGAAAAGTTTATGGAAGAACTGAAGTATCCGGATCTTGAGCACCATAAAAGAGAGCATGATTTGTTTAAGAAAAAAATAGAATATCTATTTAAAAAATTAGAAAAAAAAGAAACCATACTAAATAAAGAAATTGTAGAAGTATTGGAAAATCTTTTAATTGAACATGTAATTCATTTTGATAAACCACTTAATTTATATTTAAAATCACGCATTGATTCTTTAACAGAGTTCTTGTCCAGAGAGGCTTTTTTAGAAACGCTTCAGGATTTTATTACAAAGGAAAAATTAACAAAAGACATCACCCTTATTCTTTTTGAATTAGAGGACTTTCCTCTTATTTTTTTCTCTTTAGGACCTCAAATTACAAATCTACTTTTAAAAGATTTCTCAACCTATTTGAGAAATCGATTCGACACACCAAATATCCTTTTTGGGAAAAATAAAGAAATTCAGTTCTTAATAGCTTTGTTAGGATTTTCTTTCTTGGAAGTCTTAGAATTTTTAGAAAATCTAACAGAAAAAATTAAAGCTTACAGTTTTAAATTTGAAAACAAAAAAATTAGCTTAAACATCTCAATAGGAGTAACTCTTTATCCTCAGGATGGAAAAGATGCTTACAGTTTATTGAAAAACGCTGAAATTGCTCTTCAAATGGCAAAAAAAGAGGGAAAATTTAAATGGGTGTTTTTTGAGAGTAAATTTTTAAAATACTTCGAAAAACTGAATAAATTTAGAAATATTTTAGAAAGAGCTATAAGAGAACATCTTGTCATTCCTTATATTCAACCAATATTTGATGTCCATACCGGATCAGTAGTAGGGGGAGAGGTATTAATAAGAATTTTAGATGACAGAGGGAAAATAATGAGTGCATGCACTTTTATAAAATACGCTTATGAGCTAAAATATATTGATGAACTGGAAGCTTTACTTGGAGAAAAAATCACCGAGCCGAATTTTTTTGGTCTTTTTAAAAACAAACTTCTTTTTATAAATAAAGTTGTTACCTCTTATGACAAGGTTCGTTTTTTATTAGAAGAATTAAAAGTATGGAAAACTATAACAGAAAATTATGATATTTCCTGCATATTTGAAATAACAGAATCTTCCATACTTGAATTTCTTGATCTTTTTGAAATGCTTTCTACTGAGAATAAAACTGAAAAAGTTGGAATTGCTATAGACGATTTTGGTTCTGGATATGCTTCTTTTACTTCTTTAATAAAGGTAAATCCCAAATTTTTAAAAATTGATGGAAATTTAGTCCGTCAAATCCTCAAATCTAAAAAATGTTATACTATTGTTAAGGGTATTGTATCTATAGCTAAGGAGCTTAACATCAAGACAGTAGCAGAGTTTGTAGAAAATAAAAGAATAGCAGAAGCACTGAGGGAGATTGGAGTGGATCTATTTCAAGGTTTTTATCTTTCCAAACCTATTGCTGTAGAAGAATTTAAAAAACTTATCTCTTGACAAAAAGGGATAAAAAGGTTAATTTTAAGTTAAATAATTTAAGGGGCCGTAGCTCAGAGGGAGAGCGCGTGAATGGCATTCACGAGGTCGTGGGTTCAAGTCCCACCGGCTCC
>JACDNX010000015.1 GCA_017656385.1 Thermodesulfobacterium sp.
ACCCGGGGACAGGTTACTCACGTGTTACTCACCCGTCTGCCGCGGTACTTGGGAGGAAAAATCCCCCCTTTCCCGCACGACTTGCATGGGTTAGGCGCGCCGCTAGCGTTCGCCCTGAGCCAGGATCAAACCCTCAGGGAAAACTTGTCCCGGCTCAACCCAGCTACTTTAAAATGTAGCTGGACCGGCCGCAAGTTTTAAAACTTGCGGAGCCCCAATGCGGACGCTATTCAATTTTCAAAGATCATTATCAACTTCAAAAGATCTTAACAACTGCAACTTAAAATTATAATCCTAATTCTTTTTTTGTCAAGATAAGTTTTAAGATTTTAAACTTGTTTCACCTGAGCCATTCAAAGATCTAAACAACAGTATAAAAATGTAACCTCATATTTTTTTTTGTCAAGGTACTTTTTTAAATTTTTAAAGCTAAAAAGTTATACAGTTTTTCCCTTTATTCTTTGATTCATAAAGTTTGCGATCTGAAGAAATTAACATTTCCTTTAAAGAATCTTTAAGCTCTAACTCCACTCCCATAGAAATGGTATATTTTACATCTAACTCTTCTGAATTTTTAAAAACCCTCAACACATTTTCCTCTATATATTTTCTAAATCTTTCCAAATATTCTAACAGCCTTTCTTTATCCTCATAGCCTATGAGTAATGTAAACTCTTCTCCTCCTGTACGAGCAATTAAATCATTTTTTCTTCTAAAAAAACTTCTTAAATGCTTAGCAAAGTCCTTTAAAACCTCATCTCCTATGTCGTGCCCATAACTATCATTAATCTTTTTAAAATCATCTATATCTATAACTATACAAGCTAAATTAGATTTGCTTCTCTGAGCATTTTTCCATAATTTTGGAGCCTCTTCAAAGAAATATCTTCTATTCCTAAGTCCTGTAAGTGGATCTCTAAAGGCGTAAAATTCCAATTCCTGTATAATATTTAACATTTCTATGGTGTTGTTTATTCTCACCATAAATTCTTCTTTACTAAAAGGTTTGCTAATAAAATCATTTGCACCTGCCTTTAAAAGAATAGGTATCATGTTAGTTTTAATTATTCCTGATACAACAACAATTCCTACTTCCTCTTTCCTAAATTTCTCTCTGATAGAATATATAAGCTCTACAGTATCTTCTTCTGGCAAAAAATAGTCCAAAACTATTAACTTTATATCTGGATTTTTTTCTAAAATCTCCAAAGCTTCGGACCCTTTTCCTGCTTCAAATACCTGAAAAAGCATATCCTCTAAAATTTTTTTCATCAAAGTTCTGTCAGTTTTAGAATCGTCTATTACAAGAACTTTGCTTTTTCTGTTTCTTAAGGCCCTTGAAATAGTATAAATTATATGTTCTGCTATATTTGGTATTCCTTTAACAAGATAATCAATTACATTTTTCTCAAGTATCTTTTCTCTAATTCTTTCATCATAAGAGGCAGTTAAAACAATTGTTGGGACTTTGTTTTCTATTAAAAAATCTATAGCTTCTCCGTGTTCAGCATCTGGAAGATGGTAATCACAAATAGCTAATAAAAATGAATTTCTGCTCAATAAACTTTTTAATTCTTTAAAACTCTTTGCTTGTTCTGTAGATAATCTTATCTTTTTTGAGATTAACTTAGAAAGAACTTTTAAAACTATTTTATCATCATCAACTAAAAGTATCTTAGACATTTTGGTTCTCTTGCTTATTATCCAACTTTAATTATCTTTAATTTTAAAATCTAATGTATTTTATATTTTTAATTTTAAAATTCAATATGTTTTATTTCTTAGGAATAGATATTGCTGGAAGTAAAAATACATGGGTTGTAGCTTTAAAAAGTAAAAAAGATTTCTTGGAATTATGTCCATTACTGTCCTTAGACTTTCCTTCTGATCCATCTTCCATAGAAGATTTTTCTCCAATAATAAACTTTTGTCAAAAAAATAAAGTCTTGGCAGTAGCATTTGATGCTCCTCTAAGCTTTTCTTTAAAAGATAAAAGTGGTTTTAGAGTGTCAGATAAGGCTCTGAAAGAGCTTCTTCCTGAAAAAGCAAAATCTTGGGTAGTTTCTTATCACACACTTATGGCTGTTCCTATAAGAGCACTACTTCTCAGTGAACTTCTTTCTCCTTTTTGTGGAACTATAATTGAAACCCATCCAAGAGCAAGTCTTTACTTTTGTTTACCTGAAGATAAAAAAGGGCTTTCTTTTACCTATAAAAAGAATTTTTCAGAAGAAGATAAAAATTTTTTGAGTAACTGGATAAAAACAAAATTTAATCTTATTATAAACTTCAGTGTTAAGCTTACTGAAGGTATTTTAGATGCTATAATGTGTGCTTTAGCTGGATATTTTTACCATAAAATGCCAGAAAAACTTATATTTTTACCTACAAACGATAATTCCAGAGGTTTTGGCCCTTTTGTAGTTATACGCTTTTGAAATTCTTTTAAAATTTAAAAAGTAATTTAAAATATCTATTTAAACAAAATTTGAGAGGTTAAAAATATGCTTTCCAGATTTTTAAACTGGCTTTCTAAGGACTTAGCTATAGATCTTGGAACTGCTAATACTTTAATTTATTTAAAAGGTAAGGGGATAATCCTTGCCGAACCTTCAGTAGTAGCAGTTAAAGAAGATAGAAAGTATAAAAAAGTTTTAGCTGTAGGAGAAGAAGCTAAAAGAATGATAGGTAAAACCCCTGGAAATATAAAAGCTATAAGGCCACTTAGAGAAGGGGTTATTGCTGATTTTGAGGTTACCGAAGCCATGATTAAGTATTTTATCCAGAAAATTTATAACAGGGGCTATTTTTTGAAACCAAGAGTTATAATAAGTGTTCCTTCTGGGACCACTCAGGTTGAGAGAAGGGCTGTAAAAGAAAGTGCTGAAGGTGCAGGAGCAAGAGAAGTCTATTTAATTGAAGAGCCCATGGCTGCAGCAATAGGTGCAGGTTTACCTATTACAGAGCCAGTAGCTAATATGATCGTTGATATAGGTGGTGGCACAACTGAGATTGCTATTATCTCTCTGGGTGGAATTGTAATAAGTTATTCTGTAAAAGTTGCAGGAGATAAAATTGATGAAGCTATTTCTCAGTATATAAAAAGGAAATACAATCTTCTTATTGGGGAAGCAACCGCTGAACATATAAAGATAAAGATAGGAAATGTTTTACCTGAGGAACCTTATGAAACCATGGAAATAAAAGGAAGAGATTTGGTTACAGGGGTACCAAAAACAATAACCATATCTTCAAAAGAAATCCAGGAAGCTATAAAAGAACCTGTAGATTTGATTTTACAGGCAATAAGAGATGTTTTAGAAGAAACTCCTCCAGAATTATCAGCAGATATAGTAGATAGAGGTATAGTAATTTCTGGAGGAGGAGCGCTTCTAAAAAATCTTGACAAATTAATTGCTCAAGAAACTGGTTTAGAAGTAAAGATAGCTGATAATCCACTCTTTTCTGTAGCAATAGGCGCGGGAAAAGCCCTTGACGAAATTGATACACTTAAAGAAGTTATGATTGAAGTTTAGGGATTTTCTCTAAAAATTCCTCTACACACTTTTTAGAACAAAAATAATAAGTCTTTCCATTAAGTTCCATTTTTATTGCTTCTTTTTTTCTAATATAGCTCTGACAATTTTCATCAAACACCATTTCCTCAATAAGTTCTCGGTTTTTGCTCTTCGCAAGTTTTTTCTTTCTTTTTGCAAAGTACCAATAAAGTAAAACTAATAACCCTATGAATATTAAAAATTTCATAATCTATACTCTAAAGCTTTTTACGATTTTTTTCAACTATTTTAAGAGCTTTGTAAAGTTCCTTTAAAGTTTTTTTAAAAAACGGATGATCCCAGTAAGGAATTAATTCTAAAGAAGGTAAAATCACAAATTCTCTTTTGTCCATATAAGGATGAGGAATGGTTAAGCTTTTTGAATTTATTATCAGATCTTCATAAAAAATTATATCTATATCAATAATACGATCCTCATACATTTCTCGTTTTTTTGGATTTCTTCCCATTTTAGCTTCTATCTTCTTAATTTCAAAGATTAGAGCCCAGGGGGAGAGGGAGGTTTCTCCAAGTAAAACCATATTTAAGAAAAGATTGGGGCTTTTAAAACCCCATGGTTTAGTTTCATAAATTCTGGAATATTTTATAATTTTAAGAGGAAGTGCCTTAAGATAATTAAGAGCCCTTTTTAAATTTTTTTCCCGATTGCCTAAATTACTTCCCAAGCTTAAAACAACTTTATTTAAAATTGCAGGGTAGAGAGCCTCTGAGCTGCTTCTTTTAATCTTTCTTCTCCTACTGTTAAGGCAATTCTAAAATAGCCTTCTCCTGAATTTCCAAAACCAACACCCGGAGTAACTACTATTCCCAAATCCTGAATAACTTTCTTACAAAACTCTTGAGAGGTTAGTCCTTGAGGAGTTTTTACCCATAAGTAGAATGTAGCTGAGGGTTTTATAAATTTATAACCAAGGTTTTTAAGTTCTTCAGCCAAAATATCTCTTCTTTTTTTAAAAACGCTCACTAAGGAAGGAACAATTTTATCCAAATTATTTAAAGCATAAGCTCCTGTTTCTTGTATAGCAGTAAAAACTCCAGAATCAATATTGCTTTTTACCTTTGCAAGGGCTGAAATTAAAAAACTATTTCCCACAGCAAAACCTATTCTCCAACCTGTCATGCAAAAGGTTTTAGAAAGACTGTGAAATTCTATAGCTACATCTTTGGCTCCTTCTACTTCAAAAATACTTATAGGTGGATCTTCGTAATATATCTCTACATAAGCTGCGTCATGGGCAATTATAATATTGTGCTTCTTAGCAAATTTTACTAATTCTTTAAAAAATTCTTTGGTTGCAGTAGCTCCTGTAGGGTTATTGGGATAGTTAAGCCAGATAATTTTGGCTTTTTCTACTACCTCCTTAGGAATTTTACCAAGATCTGGTAAAAATTCATTTTCCCATGTAAGGGGCATATAATATGGAATGCCATCTGCAAGTATAGTTCCTAAATGATAAACAGGATAAGCAGGATCAGGACATAAAACTACATCTCCTGAATTAACAAAAGCTATAGGAAAATGGGCAATACCTTCTTTAGAACCTATAAGAGCCATTATTTCCTTTTCTGGATCAAAGGAAACTCCGAATCTTCTTTTCATGTAGTCTGCACAAGCTTTTCTGAAAAATAAGCTTCCCGAATTAGAAGGATATCTGTGATATTCTACTTTTTCTAAAGCTTTTTTAGCTACCTCTACTATCTCAGAAGGAGTAGGTATATCAGGATCTCCTACTCCCAAATCTATAACATCAACTCCTTTTTCTATTTTTTCATTTTTAAGCCGATCAAGTTCTACAAAAAGATAAGGAGGTATCTTTTGAAGCCTTTTAGAAATTTCCATAATTACCTCCCTCTATTTTTCTCTTTTTCCTTCAATAAATTCTAAAACCATCTGCTTAGCAATATGATCAGGAAACTGTTTAGGAGGATGCTTCATAGTATAAGCAGAAATTGAAATTAAAGGTCCTCCTATTTTTCTATCCTTAGCAAGTTTGGCGCATCTTATAGCGTCTATTGCTGAGCCTGCAGAATTTGGTGAATCTTCTACCTCCAATTTTACCTCTACAGACATTGGAACACCACCAAAATGTTCTCCTTCAAGCCTTATGTAAGCAATTTTTTTATCTTTTAACCAAGGAACCCAATCCGAAGGTCCGATATGTATGTTTTCCCATCCAATATCATAGGGAATTAAACTTGTTACTGCTTCTGTTTTGGATACCTTTTTGGTTTTAAGTCTTTCTCTTTCAAGCATATTTAAAAAGTCCGTATTACCACCAAAGTTTAGCTGATAGCTTCTCCTAATGGGTATACCTCTATCCACAAAAAGTTGAACCAAGGTTCTATGCAAAATTGTTGCTCCTAATTGAGATTTTATATCATCTCCCACAGCAGGTATCCCTTCCCTTTCAAACTTTTCTCCCCATACAGGATCAGATACAATAAAGGTTGGCATAGCATTTACAAAGGCAGTTCCTGCCTTCAAACAGGCCTCAGCATAAAATCTGGCAGCAGCCTCAGATCCTACAGGCACATAATTAATCAGTACATCTGCCTTCACATCTTTAAGAACTGCCACTACATCTTCCATTTCGTCATCTTTTTCAGAAGACAATACAAATGTTTTTTCTTGAGAAAAGTTTTTCATATGAGAAGCCATACCATCAAGAACCTTTCCTTTTCTAACTTTAACCCCGAGTTTGGGAATATCTTTATAAAAAATAGTTGTGCAATTGGGAAGACTGAAAATAGCTTCTGAGACATCCTTCCCAACTTTTCTTTCATCTATATCCCAAGCAGCAACAATTTCTATATCAAAAGGTTTGTATCCTCCTATATCAGGAAACATAATACCTTCAATATTTTCTAATCCTTTTTCTTTATAGTAATAAATTCCCTGAACCAACGAACTAGCACAGTTTCCAACACCTACAATAGCCAAACGCACTTTTTTAGACATAAACACCTCCTCTATGTCTTGGCTATTTAAACCTTAAAATTCTTAAACAAGATAACATAAAACCTGATTATAATCAATTTAATTTTTCCTTTTTAATAACAGAAATTCCTGTAACATACTCACTTGGTAAAAGTGAAATTAGTCTCACACCTTTAGTAGCTCTTCCTTGTTCTGGAACTTCTTTATCTTTAATTCTTATCACTTTACCAGAGCTTGAAAAAATTAATATATCCTCTTTTCCGCTTAAAGCTTCTGCTCCTGCTATCTTACCAGTTTTTTCACTTATATTATGCCCGATAATACCTTTTCCACCCCTTCCCTGAATCCTAAACTCTTTAAAAGATGTTTTTTTACCAAAACCTTTTTCAGTAATAGTAAACAGAAAACCCTCTTCTCGAGTTTTTACAATCTCTACAACTTCATCCTCTTTTCCAATCCTTATCCCTATTACACCTTCTGATTGTTTTTTGGTTATCCCAAGATCTTTTCCTGAAAAATGGATAGCAAGTCCTTTTTTAGTTATAATTAATAAATTGTCTTTTCCATGGATTATAACACCACTTTGCAAATAATCTCCTTTTTTCAGTTTTATTGCTACAGAACCGCTTTTTCTGAGATTTTTTATTTCCGAAATATTCATTTTTTTTATAATTCCTTTGGCTGTAATAAGAACCAAAAATCCTTCATCCATATAAGGTAGAAGAAAGGAAACATCATCATCTAAGTAGGGAATTAAATTTTTAATATGAATACCCTTAGCAGTTCTGCTAAAAAAATTAATCTTACTTAAATCTAAAGGATAAACTCTTCCCTTTTTTGTAAACACCCATAAGAGAGAATCAGAATTGACCTGCAAAGCTCTCTTTAATCTTTCATCTGAAGAAAACGCAAGACTGCCTTTACCTCCTCTTTTTTGAGAGGAAAATGTATCGGAATTTAACTTTCTTATGTATCCTTCTTCGCTTAGCAATACTAAAGCCAGTTCCTTAGGAACTTTTTCTTCTAAGCTTAAAATTTCTTCTTTATCCTCCTCAATAATCTGAGTTTTCCTTGTATCTCCATATTTTTCTTTAATCTCCTTTAACTCTTCCTCAATTACTGTAAGTAAAGTTGGCTCATGGGTAAGTATTTTTTTATAGTAGCTAATAATTCTCTTTAATTCTTCATATTCCAGCAGTATTTTTTCTCTCTCCAGAGCAGTAAGTCTTTGAAGTCTGAGATTTAAAATCTCTTGAGCCTGAATATCAGTAAAATTAAATCTTTTTATGAGCTTTTCTTTTGCTTCACGAGGTGTTTCTGACTTCTTGATAAGTTCTATTATTTCATCTATGTGAGATAAAGCTTTTAAAAACCCTTCCAAAATATGCGCTCTTTCCTCAGCTTTTCTTAGATCATATTGAGTTCTTCTTATAACAACTGTTTTTCTCCAGTTAAGAAAATTCTGAAGAATTTCTTTTAGAGTTAGAACTTCAGGCTTTCCATTAACCAGTGCCAACATAATAATTCCGAAAGTTGTTTGCAAAGGGGTCATATCATAAAGCTTTTTTATAATAGTATGTGGAGCTTCTGCCCACTCTTTTTTCAATTCAACTACAATTCTTATCCCTTCCCTATCAGACTCATCTCTTATTTCTGATATTCCATCTATTTTCTTATTCTTTACAAGCTGAGCGATTTTTTCTACAATTTTAGCTTTACTTGTTTGATAAGGAATTTCAGTAAAAACAATCCTCAGCTTTTCTTTTTCCTTTTCAAACTTATATTTTGCTTTTAGTTTTATCAATCCCTTTCCTGTGGTATAGGCAGATCTTATGCCCTCTTTCCCTATAATAAAACCACCAGTGGGGAAATCAGGGCCTTTCACATATTCCATAAGCTCTTCAATATTTAAATCTGGATTTTTTAGAAGAGCTATCAACCCGTCTATCACTTCAGAAAGATTATGAGGAGGAATATTAGTTGCCATACCAACTGCGATTCCAGAAGAACCATTAATTAAAAGATTGGGAATTTTTGAAGGCAAAACAACAGGCTCTTTAAGAGTGTTGTCATAATTAGGCACAAATTCCACAGTTTCTTTTTCTATATCTGCAAGAAGATCGTGAGCAATTTTTGCCAATCTAACTTCTGTATATCTCATTGCTGCTGGGGGATCTCCATCTATAGAACCAAAATTTCCCTGCCCATCAATTAAGGGATATCTCATAGTAAAATCTTGAGCCATTCTAACCAGAGCTTCATAAACAGGCATATCTCCGTGAGGATGATATTTTCCTATAACTTCTCCCACAATTCTCGCACTTTTTTTATAAGGTTTGTTCCAATCGCTACCAATTTCATACATTGCATAAAGTATTCTTCTCTGAACAGGTTTAAGACCATCCCTTACATCAGGAAGTGCTCTCCCAACTATTACACTCATAGCATAGTCTAAGTAAGATTCCTTTAATTCCTCTTCCAGAGGAACAACCACAACCTCTCCCATCTTTATTACACCTCCCTGATTTTCGTAAGCATTTCAAACCCTTTTAAAATTTTTTCTCTAACCATTTGAGCTAATTTCTCTTTATCCCTTCCACTTAAATTTTCTATTTTTACAGGTTCATCTATATAAACTTTAACTTTTTTGCCGGCTGAAACCCTAAACCAAAGAGCCCCCTTGGGTAAAATGTCTCTGGTTCCCAAAATTGTTACAGGAACTACAGGAATTTTGCTTCTTAAAGGAATTACAAACCCTCCAAGCTTAAAAGGCAAAAGCTCTCCTGTAGCACTCCTTGTCCCCTCTGGGAAAATAACAAGAGACACTCCCTCCTTAATTCTTTCTACACAGGCTAAAACACTTCTTAAACCTTCCTTGGGATTTTCTCTTTCTACAGGAACATACCCCAAAGCTTTTATTCCCCAGCCAAAAAAGGGGATTTTAAAAAGGCTTTTTTTGGCTAAAAACCTAATATTATAGGGCTCCAAAACCTTTTCAAGAACAGGTATATCAAGCTGACTTTGATGATTAGCCATAAAAATATAAATACCTTTGGGGAGTTCCTTCTTTTTTACAACTTCTACTTGTATTCCAAGAGTTTTAAGAAGCCCTTTACACCAAAAAGTAGCAAAGAAATGCTTTCTAATTAAAATAGCCATTATACCAAAGGTAGGAACTGTTAAAAGAAGATATAACCAAAGAAAAAAATTTCTTAAAATTTCTTCCAATCTTCTAAGCATTTTTAATAAAAACTGAGAAAATTTCTCAAAAGAATAACTCCTTCAGGGATATCATCACTTCTAAAATCCCAGTTCTTAGGAGGTACTTTATAAAAAGACCATCTTTCAAGGGAGGTTCCTATGGACTCTGGATGAAATTGCACTCCCTCTATAGGTAGCTCTTTATGTCTTATACCCATGATTTCTCCATCTTCAGCTTGAGCAGAAATTTCAAAAAGGGAAGGCAAAGTTTCAAAATCTACTGCCAGAGAGTGATATCTCATTCCTGAGAAAGGATTGGGAAGTCCTGAAAAAATTCCTCTTCCATCATGAAAAATTTGAGAAATTTTACCGTGCATAAGTTTTTTTGCTTTCACAATCTTTGCTCCAAAAGCAGCACCTATACATTGATGCCCAAGACATACTCCTAAAATCGGAACTTTACCTTTAACTTTTTTAATCAGCTCAACCGATATTCCTGCTTCCTTAGGAGTACAGGGACCAGGAGAAATAATAATATGGGTTGGGTTTAAATCTAAAGCCTCATCAGGTGTTAAAGCATCATTTCTAAAAACGAAAATTTCTCCTTCCCAGATTTTCTCAAGCATAATACCTACTAATTGAACAAGATTGTAAGTAAAAGAATCATAATTATCTATTACTAAAACTCTTTTCATACTTAAACAAACTCCTTCACTATTTCTAAAGCTTTAAATAAAGCTTTAGCTTTATTTATGGTTTCTTCATATTCTTTTTCTGGATCAGAATCAGCAACTATTCCTGCTCCTGCCTGAATGTAAAGTTTTCTGCCCTTTTGAAAAAAAGTTCTTATAGTAATACAAAAATCCATATTTCCAGAAAATCCAAAGTAACCAACTGCTCCTGCATAAGGACCTCTTACTTTCTTTTCAAGCTCTGTAATAATTTCCATAGCACGAATTTTGGGTGCACCAGAAACAGTCCCTGCTGGAAAGGTTGCTGAAAAAGTATCAAACATGTCAATACCTTCTCTTGCTCTCCCTCTAACCCCTGAAACTAAGTGCATCACATGGGAATATCTCTCGACTACCATAAGCTCATAAACTTCTACACTTCCATATTCACAAACCTTTCCAATATCATTTCTTCCAAGATCAACAAGCATAATATGTTCTGCAAGCTCTTTTTCGTCTTTTCTAAGTTCCTTTTCCAGTTCTTTATCTTCTCTTTCTGTTTCGCCTCTTTTACGAGTACCTGCAATAGGTCTTGTTTCTACAATACCTTCTTCCATTCTAACCAAAATCTCTGGAGAAGAACCTATTAAAACTTCATCTCCCAATTTGAGATAGAAAAGATAGGGAGACGGATTAACTTTTCTCAAAGCACGATATATAAGAAATGGAGGAATTTCTGTCTCAAGGGAAAATCTCTGAGAGAGCACAACCTGAATTACATCTCCGTTTTCAATATATTCTTTAGCTTTCTTTACCATAAATAAAAATTCGTCTCTGGAAATCTCAGAAGAAAAACCAGAAGAAAATTTTTCTGGAATATTTTCTTTTAAGTTTTTCACTTTGGAAATTCTCTCTTTCAAGGAAACCAAAGTTTTATAGGCAGAATCATAAAAAATTTCAGGGTCCTCTTTTTCATCTTTTTTCCAGATATTATAAATAAGTTTTAAATTGTGTTTTAACCTATCATGAACCAATAATATTTCTGGAAACATAAAATGTAAATCTGCAAAACCAAGGCTATCTTCTCCAGAGGGTATTTTTTCAAAAAACTTTACACTTTCATAGCTTACGAAACCAACTGCTCCGCCATAAAATCTCGGAAGATCCTTAAAGTACGGAGCTTTAAACTTTTTCATAAGGCTTTTAAGCTCTAAAAAGGCATTTCCAGATTCTTTTTCTACTTTGTTAAGTTGGGAATTTACTTTTTTTATTATCTCAATCTTTCTTCCTTTGCTTTTAAAAATCAAAAAAGGATTTATTCCTATAAAACTATATCTTGCCCATTTTTCAGCACCCTCAACACTTTCAAAAAGGAATCCATATTCATCATCAAAAACCTTATAAAAAAGGGAAATCGGAGTATCAAGGTCACAGGGCAAGTCAATCCACACAGGAATTAAATTGTATTCTTTAATCAATTTCAAAAATTCATCTTTTGAAGGAAAAATGTTAATAAGATTCATTCTTTTATTTCCTTATAAACTTTATGTGAAAGATCTTCCCAGTTTTCAAAATTAATATCTTTCTGAATCCCCTTTCTCATATCTCTTAGTATAGCAGATCTTTTTTTTATTTCTTCTTCTCCCAAAATAAGGGAATATTTAGCAGAAAGTTTATCTGCATTTTTAAGTTGTGCCTTCAAGGACTTTTCTTCATAGGTTACTTCACATCTCAAACCTTTTTTTCTAAGAAGTGTGGCCAGTTTTAATCCATTCATTAATAGTTCTTTTCCCAGAAGGATTATAAAAACATCAGGGCATAGCTTTTCTAAAAATTTTTCTGAAGAAAATATGCCTTTATTTTCTTTATCTCCAAAAATTGAAATAGCCCATCTTTCAAGACCTATAGCAAATCCTATAGCAGGAAGATGTTGGCCTCCCAGTTCTTTTAAAAGGAAATCATACCTCCCTCCTGCCGCCACTGTATCTTGAGCTCCAAGGCCCTCAGCTTTGATTTCAAAAATTGTTCTTACATAGTAATCAAGTCCTCTTACAAGCCTTGGATTCTCAATGTATTGAACTCCCATAAACTTTAAAATATCCTTAATATTTTCAAAATGTGTCTTGCACTCTTCACATAAATATTCTGTAATAACTGGACTTTTTGATACCACCTCTTTGCAGGTTTCTACTTTACAATCAAGAACTCTTAAAGGATTTCTTGCTATTCTTTGCTTGCAAGTTTCACACAAAATTTCCTTTTTTTCTTTTAAAAATTTTATAAGTGCCTCTTTATATTTAGGTCTGCATTTGGGACAACCCAAAGAATTTAGCTCTAAGGTATAAATTTCAGGTAGGTCTTCCTTAAATAAGCAAATTGGAGCTTTCAGTATTTCCATAGCTAAAAAAACTATTTCGGCTTCAATATATGGATTCAGTTCTGAAAACAATTCCACATCAATCTGAAAAAACTCACGAAGTCTACCTTTTTGAGGTCTTTCATGTCTGAACATCGGACCAATAGTAAAGAATTTCAAGGGCTTGGGACTTACAAATAAACCTTTTTCTATAACCATTCTGCAAATTCCAGCTGTTGCCTCTGGTCTAAGAGTTAAAAATTCTTTATTACGATCAAGAAAAGTGTAAGTCTCTTTTTGAACAATATCAGTAAACTCTCCTATGGATCTAATAAAAAGGTCTGTCTTTTCAAGAATAGGAATTTTAATTTCTTTGTAATTATAATTTTTTAAAATGCCTCTTGCTATATTTATAAGGTATTCGTACTTAACAAAGTCTTCAGGAAGCCAATCTTTAAATCCTCTAACAGCTTGAATTTTCATTAAAGCTCCTCCCCCCAGCTTTTTGGAAGAACTATTCCTCCAAGAGGTACATATACATTTTTATAACCCTCTGCAAAAAGCCATCTTGCAACTTCATAAGCTCTTGCTCCTACACTACACACTATTATTAAATCTTTATCTTTGGGCAAACTTTTTATTTCAGTTCTTGCAGACTGATAGGGTATATTTATCCAGTTGGGATATCTTTGAGTAATATCTCTCACCTCGTTAGGGGTTCTCACATCAACTATCAGCATACTCTCATCTTTTTTTCTTAATCTTTCAATCACACTATCCCAGCTTATAAGTTTAAACCTTTCATAGATAATGTTTTCTGCAATATGAGCAGTGTTATGAATAGGATCTAAGGCTGTGTTAAAAGGCGGTGAATAGGGAAGCTCCAAAGAAATAACATCTTCTATAGTTGGTTTTAGAGGTAAAATACTTGAAATAGCATGAACTCTTGCTAAGGTTCCATCTGTAAAGGGACCTATGGTTTGAAAGCCAAGCACTTTGGTAGTTCTTTTATCAAAAATTAAAGAATAATAGGAACATCCAGTAGAAAAGAAGTGAGCTCTTTCGTGCTGGATGTTTAAAGCATAGGTTGCATCTTTAAATCCTTCTGCTCTTGCTAATTCTAAACTTAATCCACATCCCCCAATAGCCATATCAAAACACTTAAGAATAAAAGAACCCACAGTTCCTTTAAAAAGAGCATTTCCTCCAGCAATATTTGTGGCAATAACTCTTCCCTGCCTGTTGGCCAGGGAACCCATAGGTAACACTACCCCTTTACCGGTAACTAAATGCTTTATTTCCACACAATCCCCACCTGCATAAATGTCAGGATCTGAGGTTTGCATCCTTTCATTAACAACTATGCCTCCGGTAGTAGAGGAAACAAATAGCCCTGCCTTTTTGGCAAGCTCTGTATTGGGGTTAACCCCTGTTGCAAGCAGTACCAAATCCGCAGGGTAAAATTTATCTTCTGTTTTCACTCCTACTACTTTCCCATTTTTCCCTACAATTTCTTTGACTCTTGCATTCAAAACTACTTTTACGCCTTTTGTTTTAAGGTGATGTTCTACTATACGGGACATAAAAGGATCTATAAGTCTCGGCAAAACCTGAGGGAAATATTCCACGAGAGTTACAGGAATCTCCCAAGATTCACCAAATGCCTCTACCACTTCAAGCCCTATAAAACCTGCTCCAATAACCAGAGGATTTTCTACTGTTTTATTAACAAGTCTTTCTTTTATCTTTATAGCATCGTGCAAATTTGAAAGAGTAAAAACACCATCAAGATCAACTCCAGGAATAGGAGGAATTTTTGGAGTAGAACCTGTAGCTATTACAAGCTTGTCATAGGATATTTCTTCTGTTTTTCCATTTTCCAGATATCTAACTTTTACCACTTTCTTTTTTCTATCTATTTCCTCTACAAGAGTTTTGGTTAAAGTAGTAATTCCTTTTATGTCTTGAAAAAATCTTTCGTCTCTCAAAACATAAAAAGTAGTTCTTCTTAGTTCGTCTATATGAGAAACATCTCCAGTAAGATAATAAGGCATACCACAGCCACCATAAGAAATATACTCATCTTTATCAATAAGGATAATCTCTGCATCTGGTCTTAATCTCTTAAGTCTGCAGGCAGTTTTGGTCCCACAAGCAACTGCACCAATTATGACCACTCTCATAAAAAAACCTCCTCCTTAAAATTAAAGGAATGGAATTAAACTCCTTGAAATTTTACCACAAAAGAAGAATTTAAAAAATGTTAAAATTTACAAAAGCTATAAGCCAGGCCAAGACAAAACTGTATAATAAAAATCCTAAAGAAAATTTCCAATTCCCCTCTTTTGCCATAACGACAACTGTTGCCAAACAAGAATTATAAATTAAGACAAATAATAGAAAGGATAATGCCTGCTTGGGGGTTAAAAGTCCTTTAATTTTATCTTTTAATCCAGAGAGTTCTTCTTCGACTTCTAAAGTCTTAGGCAAAAAATAAAAAAAAGAAGCAAAACTTTCTTTTATAGCTTTCCCTAAGTTTATAACCTGTTCTTTTAGAGCCAAACCTATTTTTATTTCTGGATAAACTTCCTCTTTTTCTTCTTGAGTTACAATAATTCCCATATTACTTATTATTGCTTCCCTTGCTAAAAATCCGGAAAGTAAGGAAGTGGTAATTCTCCAGTCTCCTAATCCTACAGGCTCGAAAATATAGCTTAAAGACTTTCCTATCTTACCTGCTAAAGTGTTTTCTATATTTTTCTCTCCGTAGGGTAAATTTAGAAGAAGCCATATAACTACAGAAACCATGAATATTACTGTACCTGCTCTATAAAGAAAACTTTTTAAATAACCTATGGTTATATTGTAAACCATTTTTAAAGAAGGAACTCTATAGGGAGGCAAATCCATTACAAAATGGGATAGCTCTTTTTTCAAGAGTGTTTTTCTCAGTATCAAACTTGTAAGGATAGAAAAAATAAAACCCAGTAAGTAAAGAATAAAAATTATTAAAGTTGGATTTTTAAAAAATATTAAAGCTATAAAAGAAAATACTACAAGTCTTGCTGGACATGAGATAAAGGGGATCATTGCAATAACAAGAAGTTTGTCCTTGGTATCCTGAAAAGTTCTTGTTGCAACAACTGCTGGCACATTACACCCCAGTCCCAATATCAAAGGAATAATGCTCTGGCCATGAAGTCCTATTTTATGAGTAAATCTATCCATAAGAAATGCTACTCTTGGCAAATAACCTGAAGTTTCAAGTAGTGTTAAAAGAAAATACATTACCATAATCAAAGGAAAAAAAGTAAGGACTATACCAACTCCACCTATCACAGCTCCTGTGAAAAAACTGATTAAAAACTGAGGAGCTCCTAACTTGTTCAAAAGTGAAAAAGTGAGAGGTGTAAGAAAATCCTGCATAAAATTATCAATCCAATCAACAAATGGAGTAGAAAAATCAAAGGAAATTTTAAAAAATAAATACATTATTAAGAAAAAACACAAAATTCCTAAAATCGGGTGCAGAAAAACACTATCAAGAATTTCAGTTAAAGTCCTCTTGTTTAAAATTCTTCTTCGGGTTACCTCCTTAGTTAATCCTCGCGAAAACTTAAGTCTCTTTTCTTTAATACTTTCATATAACTCTGAATTTTCTTTTATTAATTTTTGCAGTTTAACCCACTTTATACCTTCTATTTTTTTAATCCTTTCTTCAATTTCAGAAGGATATACTATACTTACAGGTTTTATATTTTTTTCATAAACTTCAATTATAGCGGGAAATATCTCTTCTACTCCCTCTCCTGTTCTACCATTTGTTTTGATAACTATGGTTTTTAAAAGTTCAGACAATCTTTCTGCAGAAACCTCTACTCCAAACTCTTCAGCCTCATCTATCATATTAAGGACTACTATAAGGGGTTTTTCCATATCAAGTAATTGACAGGTTAAATAAGCATCTCTTTCTATTTTGGGAGTTTCAACAACGTTTAGAATAATATCATAATCTCCATTAAGAAGAAAATCTAAAGCTATTTTTTCATCTTCAGAAATAATTTCCTCAATGGTGTAAACTCCTGGAAGATCAATAAAAGTGATCTTGTAATCCTTAAAAAAAGCTTGTCCTTCCTTTCTTTCAACTGTAACACCTGACCAGTTTCCAATTTTTAAATTGCCTTTCACAAGATAATTAAGAATGCTTGTTTTACCCACATTGGGATTTCCAACTAAAACAACCTTAATCTCTTTAAAATCCTTTTCCATGACCCTCCCTTTTAAATTAATACATTATTTAATCTATAATTTCTAACTCCAGAGTTTCTTCAGAATAGATTTCTCCTCTTCCATTTTCTACAAACACCATGTTCTCAATTCTTATGCCAAACTTGTTAGGAAAATACAACCCAGGCTCTATAGTAAAAACCATTCCATCTTTTATAATTTCAACACTTCTTTTTCTTGAAGATCCACTCTGATAATAAACTCTTGGTGGCTCGTGAATTTCAACTCCTATTCCGTGACCTGTAGCATGAAGAAAAAACTTATCTACTTCCTTACTCTTAAAATATTCTCTTATAGTTCTATCTACTTCTGCAATTGGGACACCACTTTTAACCTTTTCAAAGCCCTTATACCATGCAGTTTTTACTATGTCGTACATTTTTCTAAATTCAGAAGATGGGTTCCCTAAATATATAGTCCGTGTAAAATCGGTGCAGTAACCTTTCCAGACAATACCCATATCTATCAGAAGTGGAGCATTTTTCTTTATCTTTACATTTGAACTTTCCCAGTGAGGAATAGCAGAGTTTTTTCCGCTTGCTATAATTGTTGAAAAGCTTTCTCCAGAAGCCCCTATTTCAAAAATTTTGGAAATCAGAAAACCTCTTAGTTTTAATTCTGTTAATTGTAAATCTTTCTTGGAAAGTGATTTTTTAATAACACCTATTAAGTATCTATAAATTTCATCTGTCTTTTTAACACCTTCTTTTAAGATCTCAAGCTCTTCTCTTTCTTTTATTATCCTCAAATCTTTTAAAACTTCACTAAAACCTTTAAATCTTACTCCCTTTATTCTAAGTCTTTCTTTAAACTCACAGCTAACACCATCTTTTTCAAATCCCAAAATTTTTATTTTTAATTCTTTAATAAAATTTTTTAGAAAGGTATAAGTGCTATCTTTAATAAGAACAACTTCCCATTCCTTCAATTCATTTTTTGCTTTTTCAAAATACCTTGCATCTGTTAAAAAATATTTATTTTCGGGAGTAATAATGACAAAAGCATTAGAAGATCTAAACTTGGTTAGGTAAAAAACATTGGAAGCTGAAGAAAAAAGAAAAGCAGAAAGATTGTTTTTATTTAAAAAATTTTTTATCCACTTTATTTTTTTATTTAAATTTAAATTCATTATATATTTACCTCTAAACGAATTTTTCAGTATAATCAAAATTTTCTGATTTTCAATCTCAATTTAAGAAATTTTCTTGCCTTAATCTTATAATTTATCTACAATATTTTTTAAAGCCAAAACTTAAGTAAGGAGGAGAAGTATGAATGGAAACTTATCAACTCCTAAGTTAATTGGTGGAATTGGAGCAATATTGCTAATTTTAACCATAACGCCTCATTTTGGTGCTATTGCCGGACTGGCAGGTATTGTGCTTATGCTTATTTCTTTTAATATGTTTTCAAAAATCTTCAATAATCCTCAAATTTTTAAAAATGCTCTTATTTCTTTTATTCTTGTAATAATAGGAGGTTTTTTAGCTATATTGACTGTGGGGGTAACATTTTTCTCATTATTTACCATGATTGGATCTCAGCCTCATTCTTCTCATATATTTTCAAATATTGGAATAGGAACTACCTTTGTTTTTGTAATTTTATATATCTTATTAATAGTTAGTGCTCATTATTTAAAAACTTCCTTTTATTTACTTTCTTCTTACACAGGAGTCAATTTATATAAAACCGGAGGGCTTTTATATTTTATTGGAACTATATTAATGATTATAGTAATAAGTGTTTTAGTAAATTTGGTGGCTTGGGTGTTGATTGCAGTCGCGTTTTTCACTACACCTGAAGAAATAAAAAGTGAAGCTTAGTTTTTTAGTTAAGTTGACAGCATTTTAACTTTATGGTATTTAATTTAATGGGCTGAAGTTGTGGAAGAGGGGTGAAAATCCCCCGCTGCCCCGCAGCCGTGACCGGGGACGAAAGCCGCTTGGGCTAAGCCAAAGGCTTAGCCGACAAGCCACTGGAGGGAAACCTCCCTCTGGGAAGGCGCGGCGAGTAGGAAGATCCGGAAGCCGGAAAACCGCTTCAGCCCAAAAAACCCGAGGGGGTGAATCAAATGGATAAAATTCTAATTCTTAAAAAGTTCATCCTGTAAAACTCATTAATCCTTAAATTTTTCTTTAAACCAAAAACTTTAAATCCTTATAAGGAGGAAGATTATGAAAAACTCTTATATAAGAGGTATTTTTAAATTTTTCTTTATAATTTTTTCTTTTCTTATAACTTTCTTTCAGGATAAAGCTTTAGCTTACGAAAAAGTGGAAGAACTACCTCAAGTAGTCATTACAGCAAGCAGAATCACTGAACCTTTAGCTGAAGTTACAAGTGAAGCTATTATAATTACTAAAGAAGAAATTGAAAAAATGAATGCACATTTTGTAACAGAAGTATTAAGAACTATTCCAGGAATATATGTTAAGCAATCAGGAGGTCCAGGCAAACAAGCTTCTGTGTTTTTAGAAACCTCTACTAAGTCAGGAGACTTACTTGTTATGATAGATGGAATAAAGGTAAACAGTCCTACTACAGGAGATTTTGACTTTTCAAG
>JACDNX010000016.1 GCA_017656385.1 Thermodesulfobacterium sp.
GAGTTTTAAATATTCGTTTCTGTTTAAGTAAAGAGCAAAACTTGGAGATGAGGGGATTCGAACCCCCGACCTCCGGAGTGCGATTCCGGCGCTCTCCCTCTGAGCTACATCCCCTTATTAATGGGTAGTAGCTTTAATTTTGGCTTGATTAAATTTTTGAAAAAGTTTAGAAATTTTGTTTGATGCTTTTTTCCAATGAAAAATACCCTTGCTTACACCTTTATGAAGAAGGCTCTGAGTTAGTCTTAACTGAACTTCTGCTTTTTCCAAATCTCCTGCTTGCAAATAGTTTAAAAACTTCTTTATTTCAGTTTTAACCCTGCTCTTAAAAGCCTTGTTTCTTAACCTTCTTTTTTCACTCTGTCTAAGTGCTTTTTTAGCTGATTTGTGATGTGGCACTCTCTTCCCTCCTAATTCTTAGTTGTCCCTAAATTTAATAATACATTTTAAATTTGTCAAGCTTATGTATAGCTCGGTTGTTGTTAGAAAATAGTTTTAGAACAGCCTTTTTACAGTTTAATAAAAATTTTATAATTTTAATATCTGCATTTAAAAGATTAACTGTATCCACCAAACCATTTAATTTTTCCACTACCTTTAATCCAACACCATCATCTTTAAAATTAGGGTCCCCCTATACCTATAACTATTTTTTCCATACTCATTTAAAATTTCTCAAACTTTTTATTAGTTCTCCTTTACAGGAATAAACATCTATTTGAATTGGTAATCTACCTGGTAAAGTATGAGTAGCACAGGCAAGACAAAGATCATAAGGTCTATAAGCCATTTCCACAAAATTTAATATTTTTTCATCTACTTTTCCATCTTTTATAAAGTGTTCAGATGCCCGTTTTACAGCAACTTGAATAGGCCCTTTATTCTGAGTAGTTGCAACTATAAGGTTAATATCAGTAACTATTCCCTTTTCGTCTGTTTTATAATGATGTATAAGTGTTCCTCTTGGTGCCTCTACAATTCCTACTCCTTCCCCCAAGGCTTTACCAAGGTTCTGTCTTACATTCTTATCAGTAACACTTTCATCCATCGCTATCTGTTTTAAAAATTCTGCAGCGTTTAACATTTCTATTGCTCTTGCCCAATGGTAAGCCAATACATTGTGAATCGGTTTACCTCCAAAAAATTCTACCATTTGTTCGTAAGCTTCCTGCGCAAGAGGAGTATTGTAACCATTACCTACATTAAATCTTGCAAGCGGTCCAACACTATAAAGACTTGTGCCTTCCCCATCTACAAATCCTTTCCATCCAATAATTTTTAAATACGGAGCTTTTTGATAACTCCAAGGCAAAGTTTTTTCTGCTATAAAATTTAAATATTCTTTTCCTTTAAATCTTCCAATTTCATTTCCCTTTGTATCTATTATTCTTTGGGTTCCATCGTAGTAAGCAACTTTTCCGTCTTCATCAATAGTTCCAAGATAATTTGTTACTACTTTATACATGTCTCCTTTCATTAATTCTACATATTCAGGATTTTTTAAAACTATATCTTCAAAAATTTTTAAAGTAAATTTCCCAAGTTCTATACATTCGTCTGCAAGTTTAAGAATTTCTTGTCTTTCCTCTTCTGTAAGTGCTTTTGACCAACCTCCCGGTATTCCTGCTACCGGATGACTTGGTTTCCCACCTAACATTTCAAATATCCTAACTGCTGCAAATCTCTTTTTTAATACATCTTTTCCTATATCAACTCCTACTTTTTTAATTAACCCTATAAGATTTCTTTCTTCTGGTGGAGCTGTAGGTCCGCATACGAAATCAGGAAGTCCTAAAGCATATAATATCTCCATGTGATCTTCTATCATGTGAGCCAAAAAAAGCATTTCTCTCAATTTTTTTGCTGTAGGAGTTGGTATCACTCCATAAATTTCATCTGAAGCTTTCAACGAAGCAGTAAAATGAACCCCTCTACACACTCCACAAATGGTACTTACAGTTCTGGGAACTTCCTCTATAGGCATACCTATAATAAATTTCTCATATCCCATAAATTCCATTACCTGGAAAAAAACATTATCCACATTCCCTTTATCGTCCAAAAATATAGTTATTTTCCCATGTCCTTCTAATCTGGTCATAGGATTTATTTCTATTTTTTGCATATCAAATTCCCTCCCTTTACTTTTTAATTTTTTTTCTCAAAGCTGAACCAGGCAGGCTATACCTATAAAACAGTAAAACTGGTGCTGGAATCTTATTTATTAATTCTTTATTTTCTAAAATCGTAGCGATAGTATTCATTGCACTTACAGCATAATCTTTGGTCCCTGGCAAAGGACCTCCACATCCTCTACAAGGTATATTTACCTTAGGGCATAATGCTCCACAATCTCCCTGAGTAACAGGTCCTAAACATAAATAACCTGCCTCAAGCAAACATCCTTCCTCCGGAGAACCCTCTATTGTTCTTTTAACTTCCTTTACATATTCCTTTGGTCTTTCTTGGAACACAGGATTTCTGGGACATACCTCACATACTGCATGTCCCATAGTTATCCAGCTACCTTTTGAAGGCAATTTACCTTCTAATAAAGCTATAAATGCCTTTTTAACATGATGGTAATGAGGTGGACAACCGCCAATGTAATAATCAACTTCTACTACCTGGTCTAAAGTTCTTACAGAAGTTAACTCAGGCAATTCCAACTCATATTTCCCATCCACTATACACTTAGGCTCTGGTAATACTCCCTCTAGATTATCTGTACTAAATGTATTTTTATAAGCTTTTTCTAATAATTCTTGATTACTATATAAATTAACAAGCCCTTTTATTCCTCCCAAACTTGCACATATACCAAAGGCTATTAAAATTTTGCACTTCTGTCTCATTAATTTTGCCATATATTCGTGCTCTGTATTTCTAATATTTCCACTAAAAAATCCTATATCCACAGAACCATCAGGAAGTGCCTCAAAATCTTGATACTTTATATCTACTAAGGTGGGAGCAAAAAATACTATTTCTACCGCCTCTAATACATCAACTAAGTAATCTGCTAAATCAACAATTGAAATATCACATCCTGCACAACCTCCTGCTAAATAATATGCCAGTTTTGGTTTAGACATATTATCCTCCTAAGCATTTATTTTACTTTTGACAAACTTTCATTCATAGAACGAATGATTTTAGCAAGTTCTTTCCACATTGTTATTCCTACATATTCCCATCTTACTATTTTTCCTTCAAACCCCATTTCTTTTAAAACTTTATTAAAAAGTGTAAACCTTCTATCTTGTATATAATTTCCCCATAAGTGGTGACAATTTTTGACAGGGCATCCTGCAATCAAAATTCCATCTACAAGATCCTGAGAAATTATCTCCATAATAAGATCAAGACTGACTGATGCCGAACATCTAACCCTTATACTTCTAAAATTTTCAGGCACTTTTTCTCTGTATATACCCATTAAATCCCCTGCCCCGTAAGAACACCAGTAGCACAAAAAAGCTAAAATACGGGGTTTGTCTTTTGAAAGATGTTTGAAAGCATTCTCAACCATTTTCATAATTTGAAATTCTTCAAGATTGATGAGTTTTATAGCATTTGATGGACATGTGGAATAACATAATCCGCAACCTCTGCAAAATGTTGGATCAATTTTTATTTCATCTTTGGACAGTTTAATAGCTCCGTGAGGACAAACAGAAATACATATTCCACATTTTGAACACTTTTCGATATCTGTTATAGAAAAGTATTTTTTTTCAGTCCCTTTAAGCGCGTTGTAAATTTTCAATGCACCAGCAGCTCCTGATTCTATACTTTCTTGAACATCTTTAAATCCTTTAGCAGTTCCTACGACAAAAACCCTTTCTACATAAGTTTCCAATGGTCTTACAACCCTAGGTTGAAACTCTATAGGGAATCCGTATTGATCTGTTTCTACCCCTAACATTTTTAAAATTCTCATCTCTGAAGGAACTAAAGGTTCTGCCAACACTACTAAATCAGCTTCATATTCTCCTTGATTGGTAATAATCTTTAAAAAACCGTCTTCACCCTCTTCAATTTTTTCTACCTCTTCTTGTAAAAACCCTACCCCTTTAATTTCAGCTTCTTTTTTAAATTCCTCAAAAGCTCTTCCACATGCACGCAAACTTTTATAAAACACATTCACTTCTGTTCCAAGATAAGCCATAGAAAGTCTTACTGCATGTTTTAAAGTTGCAAGACAACAGAGTCTGGAACAATAACCCACTTCATCTTTTTGACAAAGAACAAAAGCAATACTAATAGGAGGTTTACCCTTAAAACGGTTAGCCCATAACCTTTCAAATTCAAGCATAGTAACCACATTTGGGAATTTATATCCAAGATTTTCAAAAACATTCATATCATATCCTTTAAAACCTGTAGCTAAAACTATTCCTCCAAATTCTTTTTCTATAATTTCATTTTTAGCATCCAGATTAATCGCATCGGTGGGACACACTTTTACACACTCTCCACACTTTGTACAAGCCTCTTCAAGTATGTGATAAGTATCTGGCATTGCAAGTCTAAAAGGTTTATCAATAGCTTTTCTGGTTTTTAATCCTAAATCTAACTCACTGGGAATTTCTTCTGGACAAACTTCAACACACTTACCACAACCAATACATTTTTGAGGATCTACTTTTAATGATCTTTTTTCAATTTTGACCTGAAAATTACCGTTATTTTTGATTATGTCTAAAATTCTTGAATTAGTTAATAAATTTATGTTATCTTTAATCAAAGTATCTCTTCCAATTACAGGTAAAACGCAATCACTTGCACAAACAGAAGGAGAACCTTCACCTTGCCAAAGAAGAGGTATCTCAACAGCATGTCCACCAATATAGGGCTTTTCTTCTATCAAAGTTACATTTACCCCTAAATCTGATAAGCTTTGTGCACAGCTTAAACCAGCAACTCCTCCACCAATTATTAAAACCTCTTTTTTAATATCTTTAACTACTAAAGCTCCTAAATTGATTTTTAATTTCTCATAAGCCATAAGAAGCAAATCAAGCGCTTTTTTAGTGGTTTCTATTGGATCGCTATGAATAAAAGCACATTGTTCTCTTAAATTAACTGTTTCAAAAAATGCAGTATCAATTTCAAGAAAATTCAACAACTTTTTTATTCTATCTTCATTTAAACTTAGCGATGATCTTTCAGAACACCCTCCAATAATTAAACCGTTTATTTTCCCTTTTAGATGGGCAAGTTTTTTTTCTGGTTCTTTGCAAAAATCGTGAAATTTCAAAACTTCAACAGTTTCCGGAAAAGAAGCAGCTAAATTTTTTAATTCATTAAAATCGATTTTTTCTTCTAATACCCCACCACAGGTACATAGAATAATAGCCAATTTGATCTTTTGAAAAGAGCTCATAATCATTCCTCCTTATCGAAGTTAATGAATCTTATTATCATTTTAATAATATTGTTAATTAAAGTCAACTAATTTAAACTTTTACTTTTTTTATTTTATTGTTACAAAATTAAAAAAATCGCATTTTACTCCAAGTTTGTGATATTGTTTTATTAATCAATTTTTACAAACTCTTGACTTCTCTATCAATTTTTTTATTCTAAAATAATGTTTATTAACTTAAATGGAGGTTAGAACTATGGAACCAAAAGTGCTAGCCATTTTAGGTCAAACTGAATCTGGAAAAGCCACCTTTTGTGAAAACTTATGTAAGTTGTGTGGAGAAACTATTAAAAATCCTAAAAAAGAACCCTTTTATTATCTTAAAGTATATGGTTTGAAATATAAAAATGTTCCTTTTTATCTTATCAATACACCAGGAGATGAAAATTTTATAGGAGAAATAAAATGGGCGTTAAAGGTAGCTGATGCTGCTATTCTTTTAATTGATACTACTGTACCTCTAAAATACCACAACATCCGTGTCGTTGAATTTGCCCAAAATGAAGGAATTCCTGTATTTATCTTTCTAAATAAAGTTGATGATATGGAAAAGTCTAATATAGAAGAAACTCTTTCCAACTTAAATAACAATTTAGAAACTTCCCAAATTCCCATTACCTATGCTTTTAAAAATTCTGATAATCTTTTTTTAGTAGATCTTGTTGAAGAAAAAGTATTCATAGAGGAAGGTTCTAAAATTAAATATCAAGATGTTCCTGAAAACTTTAAAGACAAAATAGCAGAAGCTAAAGAAAAACTTATGGAATCTGCTGCTGAAAGTTCAGATACACTCATTGAAAAATATTTAGAAGAAGGAAAGCTTGAAAAAGATGAACTTTTAGAAGGATTAAAAGAAACAGTGAAAAATGGAAAAAATCTTAACTTTGTATTTACAGGTTCTGCCAAAACTGGCACTGGCTTAATAACATTTCTGGAATATATGTATCATCTTGCTCCTTCCTATAAACTTAAGTTAGAAAAAGAAAATATAGAGCATCCTTCTGTTGGTTTTATTTTTAAAAATTACATAGATCCTTATGCAGGAAAACTTTCCTACGGAAGAATCTTTACAGGAAAATTTACCTCAGATGGAGTAGTATATACTTCTGAGGGAAAAGAAGAAAAGTATACTCAGATATTTATACCTAAAGGAGACACTATAGAGCAGGTTAAGGAAGTTGGGGAGGGAGAAATAATAATTTTTTCTAAGGTTGAAACTCTCGCTACAGGGGATACATTTTCAAACTCCCCTATCTCTATAAGCTTTAGTGTTCCTGAAATGCCATTTCCTATGATTACTATGGCTCTTCATCCTGAAACAAGAGCTGATGAGGACAAAATAAGCGGAGCAATTGCTAAAGTAAAAGAAGAAGATCCTTCCATAGTATTTAAAAGGGATGAAGAAACAAGAGAGCTTTTAATCTCAGGAGTAGGACTTCCTCATATTGAAAAAACAATTGAGAAATTGAAAGAAAAATATGGGGTAAAAGTGAAATTAACTACCCCTAAAATTCCCTACAGAGAAACCATTAAGAAACCTGTTCAGGGTGTAATTTACAGGCACAAAAAACAAACCGGTGGAAGAGGACAATTTGCTGAAGTTCATTTTCACATCTTTCCTTTAGAAAGAGGAAAAGGGTTTGAATTCGTTGAAACCCTTACAGGAATGAATGTTCCACGAAATTATGTTCCAGCAGTAGAAAAAGGGGTAAAAGAAGCAATGGAAAAAGGTCCTGTAGCAGGATATCCAGTTGTTGATGTTAAAGTTCAATTCTACGATGGTAAGTCTCACGAGGTTGATTCTTCAGATATGGCTTTTAAAATAGCTGCTTTTCATTGCTTTAAAAAGGGAGTAGAACAAGCTAATCCTGTTATTTTAGAGCCTTATTTGGAGCTTGAGATAGTTGTTCCAGACGAAAAAGTAGGAGATGTGGTCGGAGATTTAAACGCAAGAAGAGGAAGGGTTTTAAATCTTGAAAAACAGGGTAAACATACAAAAATAAAAGCACTTGCTCCTATGGCTGAACTTCAAAATTATGTAATTACTCTTCAGGGTATCACTGCAGGAAGAGGGTATTTTACCACCAAGTTTTCTCATTATGAAGAAGTTCCTCCTTTTATAGCTGAAAAAATAATTGCTGAAAGTAAAGAAGCTCAAGAAAAGGAATCTAAGTGATAAAGGTTGGAATTTTAACCCTTAGCGACAAAGGAAGTAAAGGAGAAAGAGAAGATCTTTCAGGTAAAACATTAAAAGACCTCTGTCAATCTCAGGGATGGGATGTTATAAAATACACTATCCTTCCCGATGAAAAAAATCAGATTATTAAAACTTTAAAAAGCTGGGTTGATAAAGAAAAGCTTGATCTAATCATCACTAATGGCGGAACAGGAGTTTATCCAAGGGATGTCACACCTGAGGCAACCAAAGAAGTTATAGAAAAAGAAATACCAGGAATTCCTGAATATATAAGGTATATAAGCTATTCCATAACTCCTATGGCTGCCTTAACAAGAGGAATAGCTGGAGTAAGAAAAAATACTTTAATTATAAACCTTCCGGGAAGTCCAAAAGCAATAAGAGAAATTTTCCCAAATTTGATACCGATTATCAAACATGCTATAGAGAAAATAAAAGGAGACCCAAGTGAATGTGCAAGAAATTAGACTTACTCAAATGACCAAAGCTTCTGGCTGAGCTGCAAAGCTACCGCAAGAGTTTCTTGCGGAAATATTAAATTCTTTAGAAATAGCATCTCATCCAGATCTAATTCAAAGTTTTGAATATGGTGCCGATGCTGCTATTTTTAAACTCAGAGAAGATACGGCTCTTATCTTTTCAGCAGACTTTTTTACTCCTGTAATAGACGATCCTTTTATTTTTGGGCAAATAGCTGTTGCAAATGCTTTATCTGACATTTATGTATGCGGGGGAAAACCGCTTTTAGCACTAAATCTTATCTGCTTTCCTCAAAAGGGTATCCCAAAAGAAATACTTAAAGAAATCCTAAAGGGAGGACTTTCTAAAATAAAAGAATCCGGAGCGCTCCTTGTTGGTGGACACAGTGTCGATGACCCAGAACCTAAGTATGGTTTAGCTGTTGTTGGAATTGCACATCCAGAAAAAATTATTACCAACAAAACCGCTAAAGAGGGAGATTTGCTCTACCTTTCTAAACCCATTGGAATGGGAATCCTTATTACTGCTTATAAAGGAAACCTTTTTGATAAGTCCAGTAATACTTATAAAGACATGGTAAGCACAATGACAGAACTTAACGATAAAATAGCTGAAATTTTAATTGAGCTTGATATAAAAACAGCTACAGATATTACAGGATTTGGTCTTTTAGGGCATGCCCTTGAGATGGCAATTGCAAGCAAAAAAGACCTAATTATTTACACTCATAAAGTTCCTTACTTTAAAGAAGCCAAAGAATTTATTGAAATGGGGATTATCCCTGAAGGGGATTACAATAATTTAAATTTTTGCAAAAAGTATATAAATTTTCATTCTAATCTCTCAGAAGATGAGTTGATTTTGTTGTGTGACGCTCAAACCTCTGGAGGTTTTCTAATAGCTGTTCCTCCTGAGAAAAAAGAAAGTTTTGAGAAAAAAGCCAAAGAAAAAAAAATAAATATTTCCCTTATAGGTGAAGTTAAAAAAGTAAAAAATGGTTGCCCCACTGTAAAAGTATTCCCCTAAATATCAACAATAAACCTATTTGTCTCTTATCTTTATCAATATTTATAAATTTTGAGCTATAGGTGCAGCTTTTTCTGTTTTTAACTGAGGCACTAAACAAATTTCCTTAGACAATTCTTTAATAAATTTTACGAATTTTTCTTCGGAAAGATTTAGCTTTTTCATCTTAGAATGAATTAAATAAAATTTTCTTCTTATTGATACTTTTTTTATTTTAACAACTCTGATCAGCCTTAGCCTGCTTTCAAGCTCTATTGCTAAAGAAGAAACAAAACCGCATCCAAGGCCTGCTTTTACTGCTTCTTTTACAGCCTCTGTTGATCCCATTTCTCCTACAATATTCAGTCTTGAAATATCTAATCCTTTCTTTTCCAAAGTTTCAATAGTATTTTTCCAAGTTCCTGATCCTTCTTCTCTTTTAATTAAAGGGATACCGTAAATTTCTTCCAAAGTTATCTCATCTTTAGGAAAATCAGAAGGAGCTATTAAAACTATTTCATCTTCGTAACAAGGAATGTAACAAAGCTCTTTGTTTTTAAACACTGCACCCACCATTCCAAGATCAAAATCACCCCCGACCACCTTTTCTATTATCTCCTGACTATCACTCACTTTTAAAAAAATAGAAATTTGCGGATTCTTTTCTTTAAAAATTTTTATAATTTGTGGGAGTATATATTGACCAGGTATAGTGCTTCCTCCTATCTCTATTACCCCTCTTTTTTCATCCTTAAATAATTCAAGCTCTTTTTCCATTGCTTTTAAAAGATTTAGTATCTCTTTACCATATTTATAAACTACTTTTCCCGCTTTGCTTGGAACAACTTTTCTGGTATTCCTATCAAGAAGCTTAACACCTAATATATTTTCTAAGTCTTTTATATGAAGAGTTATAGTGGGTTGAGCAAGATAAAGAAGTTTTGAAGTTCTCGAAAAACTGCGAGTCTCGTAAACCTTAAGAAAAACTTTCAACTTCCTCAAATCAATCAATAGTTGATCCATTTATTTTAAAATTAAAAAATTTTTGATTAAAAAATTGATAAAAATATCTAATTACAATTCACATATTTATTTAAAATATCTATCCAACTTTTTAAGTTCTTATATCCAACCACCCTTTCAACCAAGTTCCCATTCTGATTCAGTATGTAAGTTGTAGGAGTAATAGAAAAATCTGGAAAAATTTTAAAAATATTTGAAGGAGCTATACCCACAGTATAAGTAATATTGTTAGAATTTACAATCTTAGGAAGCACGGTTACCCCCTCTCTATCAACCAGTAGAGAAACAATTTTATACCTATCAGATTTACAGGCATTATTAAGTTTATTTAAAGTTTTTAACTCTACTAAGCACGTAGAACAATAGCTGGTAAAAAGATTTAAAAGCACATATTTACCTTTAAAATTTTGCAAATTAACCTTTTCTCCTTTATAGGTATAAAAATCAAAATTTATTGTATGAGAAAATATACTTACAGAATAAACAATACTTAAACTTAAGATCAGGATAAATAAAATTTTTTTTAATTTCATAACAACCCCCATTCCCTTGTATAGAATAATCTTTTATCTTTTTTCAACATTATCATATTTTAAAAATTTTAAAATAAATTCAACCAGTCCTTTTACTTCTAAATCAAAATCCAAAAAATAAAGGTTATCTTGAAAATTAAATTTTATTCCATCTTTTAAGGTAGTGATATAGTTTTCTTTTGCATCAAGTTTGAAGTTTTTATAGTGGTAGTGATCTGGAAAGGAAAGTTTTTTTCTTATTCTCAAACCAAGCTCTTCCAAGATGCCAAAAAATTGCCTGTTATCTCCCAAACCACAAAAAGCAATAAATTCTTTATCCTTGATGTTGTAAACTTCGTTTAAGTTTTTATCTAATATTTTCCAGTTTTTTCTATAAAGTTTAAAAACAGGTTTATCTTTATAAGAAAAATCAAAAGGCTTATATTCCTGATAGGTTAAAACTATAGCATCAGCTCTTTTCAAAGAATTTAGAGGCTCTCTTAGCCTTCCAAAAGGAAAAAGTCTATCTTTCAGATCCTCTTTTTTTAAAAGAACTAAATCTAAATCTCTTTTAAGTTTCAGATGCTGAAAACCATCGTCTAATAGAATTAAATCAGTTTCCAAATCTTTTAAAGCTATCTCACTTCCTCTTTTCCTATTTTCATCAACTAAAATATTAATCTTTACATTTCTTTTTTCAAAAATTTTACCAAGAAAATAAGGTTCATCTCCTGCTTTTTCCCAATTTACTTTTAATTTCCCTCTTTCCATAACAATAACTGATCCCCTACTTTTTCTTTTATATCCCCTTGAAAGCACAGTTATATTAAAATAAAGATGTAAATTTTCGCATAAAAACCTCACAAGAGAGGTTTTTCCACTACCACCAAGAGATAAGTTTCCTATAGATATAACAGGGATAGGAATTTTAAAACTTTTGAATATTCCCTTTTTATAAAAAAATTTTCTTGCCTGAATAATATAAAAGTAGGGATTTATATAATTCAAAAATTTACCCATCTTTTTTGCGAATATCCTTTAAAATTAAAATCAAAAATAAAAATCCCCCAACCAATGCACCCAGGTATTGACTTATAATTCTCCATAAAATCGCAAATACCCCTATGAAGTCAACACTTATAAAGGTATCAAAAACAGATAATGCTCCTATTTCTCCTATTCCACTTCCTCCAGGGGTGGGGCTCATAAAAATAGCATAAATTAGAGGCAACTGAGCTAAAAAAACTTCTTTTATAGAAGCATTTTCATTAAAGGCTTTTACCAAAAAAATTCCTGTAAAAAGCAAAGAACTATACATAAACAAGCTAAACATTAAAACTATTGAGAATACCTTTTTCTTTTCTTTAAAAAAAATTTTACAGATAACAAGATACTTAAGTAGAGTATATTTTATAGTTCTGAGTGTTTCTTTACTTAAAAACTTCAACCCTTTTTTAAAAATCAGTTGCCATAAAGTAAATAAAACAACAGTTATGAATAAAATAAAAAGAAACAAAAAAATAATTTCTTTTGCTTTGTGGGGATTGGTTAATATAGAATGAACGGTAAAAGGAAAGAATATTATGTAAAAAAATATTCCTGAAAATCCTTTTAAGGTAATTATGCTCATTATTTGATAAATTTGCCCTTTTACTCTTTTTAGAGTATAAAAGGGTAAAAGTTCTCCTCCTACATAAAAGGGTGTTACTGTAGCTCCAAAACTATTTATTAATGCTATTACATAACCATATAAAAAGGAATATTTAACTCCTATAGAACGAGCAATAATAAAAGTTCTTAAATTATCAAAGGTATAAAATAAAAAAGCTACAAATAAACTCAAAAATAAATATTTTTTATCAATAGAAAGTGTTATTTTAAAAAAATTTTGAGGAGCACTTTTATTAATTATGTATAAAAAGGAAAAAAAAATTATGGTGATAGTAAAAAGAAAGCTATATAAAATGTTTTTATACATACAACTCTTAGGTATTTAAAAAGGTTTTATTCTTTTAAATATCAAATTTTATGGTATTTTTACTTGATGTTATTTTAATCCCAAACTTAAGACCTATAAAGGGGGGATTTATGGAAAGAAAAATTTTATGGGCTCCTTGGAGAGGAGAATATGTCTCCGGAAAAAAAGAGCCTGGTTGTATTTTCTGTCCCCCAGAAAATCCGCTTCCTGATGAAAAAAGACTTATTCTTTACAGAGATGATAAAGTTCTGGTAATAATGAATAAATTCCCATACAATACAGGGCATTTATTAATTGCTCCAAGAAGACACATAGCAAATCTGGAGGACCTAACCGAAGAAGAACTTTTAAACATAATGAAAATAACTCAGGAATCTGTAAAAATCCTTAAAGAAGTTTTGAAACCTGATGGTTTCAATATTGGGTTTAACCTTGGAAAAGTAGCAGGTGCTGGATATCCTGATCATATCCATCTTCAGTTAGTTCCCCGCTGGAACGGGGATATAAACTTTATAGCTGTACTGGATGAAGTTAGAGTTATATCCCAACATTTAATAACTTTATATAGAGAACTCTTTCCCTATTTCCAAAAAATAAAACCTTAGGTTACTACTAACTTAACAAATCTTTTTTTACCTATTTTAAGAAAATATTCCCCTGGAGAAAGCTCTATTTCTTCTTCTGTTACAGTATTTTTATTCAAATCTATAGCCTTTTGAGAAATCAGTCTTCTTGCTTCGGAACCACTTTTTACCAATCCTTGTTCTCTTAAAAAACCAGGAAGCCACAACTTTCCAGCTTTAATCTTTATAGTGGGTGCTTCTGTAGGTAATTCTTTTTTACTAAAAATTCTCTCAAACTCTTCTTCTGCTTTTAAAGCTAACTCTTGGGAATGAAATTGAGAGACTATATATCTTGCAAGTTTTTTCTTTACTTCTTTGGGATGAAGTTCTTGTTTTTCTACTTTTTCTTTCATTTCATTAATTTCCTCTTCAGAAAAACTGGTTAACAGCAAATAGTATTTCCACATAATGTGGTCAGGAATAGACATTATTTTTCCATACATTTCAAAAGGCGGCTCCATTATTCCTACATAATTTCCAAAACTTTTGCTCATCTTTTGCACACCATCAAGTCCTTCCAAAAGTGGAAGTGTAATAATTACCTGAGGTTCCTGTCCATATTCTTTTTGAATATCTCTTCCTATTAGAAGATTAAAAAGCTGATCAGTGCCTCCCAACTCCACATCAGCCTCTAAAGCAACTGAATCGTATGCTTGGAAAAGAGGATAAATTAGTTCGTGAATACTTATGGGAAGCCCTGATTCTAAACGTTTCTTAAAATCTTCTCTTTCTAAAATCCGAGCAACTGTATATTTGGCACAAAGTTTTATCACATCTTCTATAGACATTCTGGAAAACCACTCACTATTAAAAATAACCTTTGTTTTGGAAGGATCTAAAATTTTGAAAACCTGTTCTTTATAAGTTTTGGCATTCTCCAGCACCTGTTCTTTTGTTAAAGCTGGTCTGGTTTCGGATCTTCCGGTAGGGTCTCCTATCATTCCAGTAAAATCTCCAATTAAAAAGTAAACCTCATGACCAAGATCCTGAAACTGTCTCAACTTTCTCAAAAGAACTGTATGTCCTAAGTGAAGATCAGGAGCTGTTGGATCAAAACCTGCCTTAATTTTAAGCGGTCTTTTTTCCTTATAAGATCTCTCTAATTTTTTTATCAATTCTTCTTCACTAACAAGATCAACTATTCCCCTTTTTATAACTTTAAGAGCTTCTTTAACTTCTTTTGTCACTTTTCCTACCCCCGATTTTTTAAAAAATTTTTAATTGCATTAACTAAACCTTCTATAGTATATTCTTTAGCTTCAATGTGTGGCTCAAAACCAAATTTCCTTAAAGTTGCAGAAGTTATCGGCCCAATAGAAGCAAAGAGAATATCTTTTAAGTAGCTTCTTTCTGTTTCTTCAATCAGCTTAAAAAAGTTTTTCACTGTGGAAGAACTGGTAAAGGTTACTATATCAACTCCCTCTTCAAAAATGTTTCTTAATTTTTCTTTTGACTCTTCGCAAGTTTTTGTCTCATAAACCGGCAACACATCAACTTTTGCTCCCATTTCTTTCAATCTTTGCGGGAGAACCTCCCTTGCTTCTTTTGCTCGTGGTATAAGAATATTCTTATCTTTAATGTCTATACGAGAAAAAGCAGAAATCAATCCTTCCTGAGTAAACTCTTTTTCTGGAATTAAATCTGCACGAATTCCCATATTTTCTAAGAAAGTTTTGGTAGAACTTCCTATAACAGCTACCTTAGAGTTGCCCAAAACTCTTAAATCTTTTCCCTTTTCCCATAAAACTTTAAAAAAGAACTTTACTCCGTTCTCTGAGGTAAAAATTATCCAGTCGTAACTGGAAAGTTTTTCTATAGTCTGATAAATCTTTTCATCTACCACAGCTTCTATTTTTATAGTAGGGATTTCATAACACATTGCCCCCAATTCTTCCAATTTTTCAACGAGTTTACTTGCTTGCTCCCTTGTGCGAGTAACTACAATTTTTTTGCCAAAAAGAGGCTTTGTTTCAAACCAATTAAATTTTTCTCTAAGTTTCACTACTTCTCCTATTATAATTATAGCAGGAGCAGTTATTCCTTTTTCTTTTACTTTTTCTACAATATTTTTCAAAGTTCCTGTAGCTGTTTTTTGTTTGGGCAAAGTTCCCCATTGAATAACTGCCACAGGAGTTTCAGGAGATTTGCCTTCTTCCATAAGTCTTTTAACTATGTTTGGGAGATTTTTAACCCCCATTAAAAAAATTAATGTACCTATTTTTGATAGAGCTGAAAAATCTATTTTACTCTCTTCTTTATCTTCTGCTTCATGACCTGTAATGATTGCTAAGGTAGAAGTATAATTTCTATGGGTTACAGGGATTCCTGCATAGGCTGGAACTGCAATTGCTGAAGTAATCCCAGGAATTACTTCAAAAGAAATATTTTCTTCAAAAAGTGTCTCTGCTTCCTCACCTCCTCTTCCAAAAAGAAAAGGATCGCCTCCTTTTAGTCTAACTATGGTTTTCCCTTCTTCTGCTTTTTTAACGAGAAGTTTATTAATTTCTTCCTGAGGTAAAGTGTGAGCCCCTCCTTTTTTTCCTACATATATCTTTTCTGCTTCTTCTTTACAAAAATTGAGAAATCTTTTATTTGCAAGGTAATCATAAATTACTACATCTGCTTCTTCTAACGCTTTTTTTGCCTTTAAAGTAAGAAGACCTGGATCTCCTGGACCTGCACCTACTAAATAAACCTTGCCTTTTTTCACTTTTCTCCTCGCTCATAAATTTCTTTCAAAATTTCCTCTCCACCAGCTTTTAAAAGTTTTTTAGCAAGGTCTTTACCTAATTTTTCTGGCTCAAAAATACTCCCTTCTTCCTTTAATCTATAAAATCTTTCTCCCTCTAAATCACTTATAAATCCTACTATAAAAAGCTTAGAATCTTCAATCCAAGAATAAGCTCCTAAAGGAACTTGGCATCCTCCTTCTAAAGTCTTTAAAAATGCTCTTTCTGCCTTTACACAAACTTCTGTTTCTTTTGAGTGGATCCTACTAAGTATTTCTTTAATTTTTTTATTATCTTTTCTTACTTCAATTCCAAGAGCTCCTTGTCCCACAGCTGGGATTATTTCCTCTATTGAAAATCTTTTATAATCTATTTTTATACCTAACCTTTTTAAACC
>JACDNX010000017.1 GCA_017656385.1 Thermodesulfobacterium sp.
TTTAGACAGGACTGGTGGAAAACATGGGATGGATATGTTAATCAAGTTGGAACTGCTGGATATCCTAAAAAGTACAAATCTAACTCTGAATCTGCCTTTTCTCCTAAATTTGCTATAGTTTATAAACCCTTTAAAGGAACCACTTTAAGGGGTTCTGTTGGAAAGGCCTTTAGACCTCCTACAGTTTATGACCTTTACAGAACCTGGACATGGTGGGGTACTACCTATGCAGGAAATCCTAATCTTTCTCCTGAAACTCTTGTTGCTTATGATATTGAAATTGATCAAAAACTTTGGAAAGGTGCAAAAGTCTCTTTAACCTATTTTCACAATTATTTTGATGACCTAATTTACAGAAAAACAGTCAGTGCCACCTATCAAGAATACATTAATGTAGGAGAAGCAGAGACTCAAGGAATTGAAGCTGGATTTGAACAAAAGTTTGATTTTGGATTAAGACTTTTTGCCAATTTCACATATACAGATTCAGAAGTAAAGGAAAACAAGGCAAAACCTGAAACAGAAGGAAAAAGACTTACTTATACTCCCCTTTGGATGGGAAATGTTGGTGCAGAATTTAAGAGGAAAAAGTGGTCTTTTTATGTTGTTGGAAGATACATGGATAAATGGTATTCTGATGATTTAAACAGGGATAAAAAATCAGGGGTTTATGGTTCTTATGACGAATACTTTGTGGTTGATGTAAGGGCAAGTTATCAGATCAATAAATGGATAAGATTTTCTGTTTCTGGAGATAATGTATTTGATAGAGATTATTATCAATATTACAAAGCACCTGGGGCTTCATGGTTTGCAGAGCTTTGTGTAAAATTTTAAGTTTGTATATTTCAGTTGTTTTCTTGACAGGGGTAGTTTTAGCTGCCCCTTATACTTTTATTGATAAAAGGGGAAAAAGAATAACTGTGAATGTCCCAATAAAAAGGGCTGTAATTGTTATAAGTTATGAGCTTATTCCTGCTTTAGATATTTGGGATCAAGTAGCAGGAGTTTCAAGTTGGGCTCAAGAACATTGTGATATTTACAAGACTTTTATAAGTTTAAATTCTGAATTTAAAAAACCAACTGTAGGAGTAGGCACAAATCTAAATATAGAAGCAATTATCAAATTAAAACCTGATTTGATCATTACTTGGACCTATGCTCCTCAAGTAATCAAATATTTAGAATCTAAAGGGCTTAAAGTTTTTGCTATTTATCCGGATAGTTTAAAAGAATTTTATGAAGTTTTAAAAATTCACGGAAAACTCTTTGATAAAGAAAAAAGGGTTGAAGAAATTATCAAAGAAATGGATGAAATTTTTAACTTGATTAAAAAAAGAGTGGGCAAAATTCCTTTTAAAAAAAGAAAAAAGATCATCTATCTTTTGGGAAAACCCACCACAGTTTCTGCTGGAATTGGAATCACTGATGAGGTAATTGATCTTATAGGAGCTATTAATCTTGCAGGTTTTATAAAGCAACGATATGCTGATGTAGCTTTAGAGCGAATTTTGTTGTGGAATCCAGATGTTATTTTTATATGGGGATATGCAGGATATACTCCTGAATGGATCTTAAACAATTCTCAATGGAGATACATTAAAGCAGTAAAAAACAGACAAGTCTATAAACTTCCTCACTGGTCAACCTGGTCTCCAAGAGTTGCTCTTGTTGCCCTTTATATGGCCATAAAGACCTATCCAGAATACTTTAAAGATATAGATTTTGAAAAAATTGCAGATGAGTTTTATCGCAAAGTCTTTGGTATATCCTATTATTATGTGAAAAAGCATGAAAAAGAACATTAAGATTATTATCCTTTTTGTTTCTCCTTTAATCATAAGTGGGGTTTCTCTTTTTTTAGGACCTTATAAGATAACTCCTGTTATGACTATAAAAATCTTTTTAAACGAAACTTTTCACATCTTTGATCTAAAAGACATCCCTGAAAAAGCCATTATTATGGATATAAGACTTCCAAGAATACTGCTTGCTGGAGTAGTAGGAGCAGGTCTTTCTGGTTCTGGAGTGGTATTACAGGGAATTTTTAGAAATCCCCTTGTTGATCCATTTATTCTTGGAATTTCTGCTGGTGCTGCTTTTGGATGTGCCATAACAGTGGGATTTTTTCCTAACTGGTCTGTTCAATTTAATGCATTTGTTTTTGGTCTTATAGCTGTAGGATTAGCTTATGCAATTGCCAGAACCCAAGGAGAGATCTCTCGTCTTTCCCTTATACTTTCAGGAGTAATTGTTTCTGCATTTTTTCAAGCTTTGGTCTCTATAGTAAAATTTCTTGTTGATCCTCATAAATTGCAGGCCATAGTTTTTTGGCTTATGGGAAGTTTTAGTCTGTCTGACTGGCGGATCTTTAAAATTGCCTTTTTAGGTGTTTCAATTGGTCTTTTGCCTGTTTTTTTGATGCGCTGGAGGTTAAATGTTTTAAGTTTATCAGAAGAAGAGGCCAAATCCTTAGGTGTAAATGTAAAAAGAGATAGATTAATTTTTATTGTTTTTTCCACTTTGGCTGTAGCCACAGCAACCTCAGTTTGTGGAATTATAGGATGGGTAGGGCTTATGGTCCCTCATCTGGTCAGAATGATGATAGGACCTGATCACAAAATTTTATTCCCTTTAAGTTTGACAACTGGCGCATCTTATATGATTTTAGCAGATACCATATCAAGAAGCATTACAAGTTTTGACATCCCTGTTGGGATTATCACAGCTTTAACTGGCGCACCTTTCTTTTTGTACCTTATGAAAAAAGGCGGAAAAGAAGCATGGGGAAAATAGAATATGCTTGAGATAAAAAAATTGTGTTTTAGACACAAAGGTTCAAAAGAGGATACCTTAAAGGATATAGAATTTTCAGCAGAATTAGGAAAAGTTACAGCAATACTTGGCCCAAATGGTTCTGGAAAAAGCACGCTCTTTAAGTGTATAGCAGGGATTTGGAAGCCTTATAAAGGAAGCATTTGCATAAATGGAAAAGAGATTGATAAACTTTCCTATTTAGAAAGAGCTAAGATTTTTGCTGTTGTCCCTCAGGAGCATGAACCTGCTTTTCCTTATTCTGTGTTTGATATGGTTTTGATAGGCAGAGCTCCTTATGTCAATTTTTTTTCTTCTCCTGGATTAAAAGATTATGAAAAGGCAAAACAGGCCCTTCAAACATTAGGGATTTATCATCTTAAAGAAAAATCTTATGACAAAATAAGCGGAGGAGAAAGACAGCTTGTTCTTATTGCAAGAGCCTTAGCTCAATCTGCACCATTTATGCTCCTTGATGAACCTGTTTCTCATCTAGATTTTAGAAATCAAATAAAAGTGCTTTTAAAAATTAAAGAGCTTGCTTATAAAAATAAGATCACTGCTCTTGTTACAATACACGATCCAAATCTGGCCAGCCTCTTTGCAGACAAGATCGTGGTAATCAAAGATGGTAGAATCATAGGACAGGGAAAACCTAACCATATTCTTAACGAAAAGCTTATACAAGAGGTGTATGGAATAAAGATCAACATAATACAAAATAATGGTTTTAATTTGATATGTCCTGTTTTAGACTTTTTAAAAAATAAACAAATGGGAGCATAAAAATGAGAATAATAGCTGTGGTATGGCAATCCTACTATAACATGCTTTATAAGGCATCTAAAGGTTTAAAAGATCTGATAGACATAGAGGTTCATTCTGCAAGGGCATTAGATTTGGATTATGAAAGATTTGAGAAAGTTTTAAAAGATTTAGAAAAAGCTGATCTTATTTTTCTCTATCGTTCTAATGAACCAATTTGGGAGACTTTGGAAAAGAAAATAAAACAAAAAGAGATCAAAGCCAAAGTCATCTGTCTTGGACACGATCCATCTTATTGGCTTTTATCCAATGTTTCAACACAAATTTTAAGCAAAGCATACAAATACTTGCTCATAAATGGAGAAAAAAATCTTATAAACATGTTCAAATTTTTATTAAAAAAGACCCTTAACATGGAAATAGATTACGAAGAGCCTGAGGAAATCCCTTGGGAGGCCCTTTATCATCCTAAGGCAGAAAAACTCTTTAAAACTGTAGATGAGTATCTGTCTTGGTATAAAAACTATTGGGGAGAAAGAGAGAGCAAAGGCACTATAGGTATTCTTTTTTCAAGACATTACTGGATAAATGGGAATACAGAACTAGAAGATACTTTGATAAAAGAGCTTGAAAAGAAAAATTTTAAAGTGATCTCAGGTTTTGCTTATTCTGTTAAAGACGAATCTTTGGGGACCAAAGGATCAGGAGAGGTTGTTTTGGAATGGTTTTTAGACAAAAAAGGAAATCCAAGAATAGATGGGTTTATCAAACTTATTTCTTTCTTTTTAGGAACATCTAGAGAGAAAAGTTTTGACAGCAAAGAAACAGCTTTTGATGGTATTGAAATTCTTAAAAAACTAAATGTTCCCTGCTTTTCTCCTGTTAGTTCTTATTACAAGACAATTGAAGAATGGGAAAAGGAGGAACTTAATTTAGATATAGGATGGTCTATTGCACTTCCTGAATTTGAAGGGGTAATTGAACCTATTATTATTTCTGCTCAAGTAAACGGAGAGGCTGATGAGAGAAAAAGGATGCCCATTTTTGACAGAATAGAAAAATTGGTCTCCCGAATAGAGAGGTGGATAGAGCTTAAAAAAATACCTTCTGAAAAAAGACGAATTGCTTTTGTTCTACACAACAATCCCTGTGCATCTGTTGAAGCTACAGTTGGAGCTGCTGCGCATTTGGATAGCCTTGAATCAGTGGTTCAAATTATGCAGAAAATGAAAAAAGCAGGTTATAAAGTGGAAAATATTCCAGAATCAGGCAAGGCCCTTGTTGAAAAAATTATGCAGAAAAAGGCCATTTCTGAATTTAGATGGACAACAGTAGAAGAGATTGTAGAAAAAGGAGGGGCTATAGATTTTGTGTCTTTGGAAAAGTATTTAGAGTGGTTTTCTGAACTTCCAGAAAGCACTCAAAAGAGAATGTGTGAAGCCTGGGGAAATCCACCTGGAGAGTGGAAAGAAGGCATTCCTCCTGCCATGGTATATGATGGAAAGATAGTGATAACAGGGCTTAGGTTTGGAAATGTAACAGTGCATGTGCAGCCCAAAAGAGGTTGTGCAGGAGCAAGATGCGATGGAAGGGTCTGCAAAATCCTGCACGATCCAGATGTTCCACCTCCTCATCAATACATAGCTACTTATAAATGGATATCCAAGGAGTTCAAAGCCCATGCAGTAGTTCATGTGGGAACTCATGGAAATTTAGAATTTTTACCAGGAAAAGGCGTAGCCCTTTCTTCTGCATGTTTTCCTGATATATCAATTGATACTATACCACACCTTTACATTTACAACCCAGATAATCCTCCTGAAGGAACCATTGCTAAAAGACGCTCTTATGCGGTTTTGGTGGATCACATGCAAACAGTTATGACTGGATCAGGAATTTATGATGAACTAGAAGAACTTGAGAGATTAATAGGAGAATACGAAGAAACCAAACTTAAAGATCCAGCCAAACTCCACGCTCTTCAACATTTAATTCTTCAATCTTTAAAAAAGTCTAACCTTGATAAGGAGATTAAAATTAAGTGGCAGGGAAAAAGGGTGGCTATCTCAGAATTGACTCACAAAGAACTTCATGAAATTTTTTTTGACTCAGTAGTAAAAGAAGTTCACGAAAGACTCTCTTTAATTAGAAACACCCAAATTCAAGATGGTATGCACATCTTTGGAAGGCCTCCTGAAGGAGACAGAAGGGCTGATTTTATCTATGCTATTTTGCGATATGATGCAGGAAAAGAGGTTTCTTTAAGAAGAGAAATAGCCAAACTTTTGGGTTATGACCTAAAAGATCTTTTACAAAATCAAGACAAATTTGATCCCAAATTTAAAAAATCCTATGGAGCAATTCTTGAGGAGATAGATAAAATCGGAAAAGAGGTGATAAAAGAAGTATTAAAATTTGAAAAACAAGGGGGTGATAAATTTGAATATCAAAGAAATCCTTAAAAAAATAAACTGGCAGGATCCTGTGTGGCAAAAAATAAAAGAAGAAATTTTGGATTTAAATCAAAGGATAGAAGATTCTAAGGAAATAGAAGCACTGTTAAAAGGCTTTAGCGGAGGTTATATCCCAGCTGGTCCTTCTGGACTTATCACTCGCGGAAGAGATGATGTTTTACCTACAGGAAGAAACTTTTACAGCCTTGATCCTTATAGGATTCCTACTAAATCTGCTTATGAAATCGGAAAAAAACTTGCAGAAAAACTTATAGAAAAACATCTAAATGAACAAGGGCGTTATCCTGAAAATGTTGCTATTTTTTGGATGGCAAGTGATATAATGTGGGCTGATGGTGAGGGAATGGCTCAAATCATGCACCTAATAGGGGTAAGGCCAGTATGGTTTGGTAATGGAAGAATAAAAGGTTTTGAAGTTATTCCTTTAAAAGAGCTTGGCCGTCCAAGAATTGATGTAACCATAAGGGTCTCAGGAATAACCAGAGACAATTTTCCCAATTGTATAGAATTAATAGACGAGGCTATTCAAAAAGTGGCAAGCCTTGATGAACCACCTGAGGCAAATTTTATCAAAAAACACGCATTAGAAATAATGGATAAAACCAATAAAGATTTTAGAACTGGCACACTTCGCATCTATTGCTCTATGCCCGGAACTTATCAAGCAGGAACTCAGTTAGCAGTTTATGCTTCAGCTTGGAAAGAAGAAAAGGACCTAGCAGAAGTGTTCCTTTATTGGAATGGGTATGCTTATGGTAAAGGCATATGGGGAGAGGCCAGACATAAAGAGTTTGCAGAAGTATTAAAAAGCGTGGATGTTACTTACAATAAGGTTGTATCAGATGAATATGATCTGTTCGGTTGTTGCTGTTATTTTGGAACTCATGGAGGAATGACTGCAGCTGCCAGACATTTATCTAAAAAAGAGGTAAAGGCCTATTATGGAGATACCAGAGATCCTGAAAATGTAGAAATAAGAGATTTGGCAGATGAGATAAGAAGGGTGGTGAGGACCAAACTTCTAAATCCTAAATGGATAGAGGGAATGAAAAGGCATGGTTATAAAGGTGCAGGAGATATATCTGAAAGAATCGGTAGGGTTTATGGATGGGAAGCCACTACCAAAGAAGTAGATGATTGGATCTTTGATGATATTGCAAGAACTTTTGTCATGAATGAAGAAAATAGAGAATTTTTTAAACAAAACAATCCTTGGGCTTTAGAAGAGATAACAAGAAGGCTTTTAGAAGCTTGGGAAAGAGAGCTGTGGGAGCCTGCAGAAGATGTTAAAAAAGCCCTTAAAAGGCTCTATTTGGAGATAGAAGGATGGATAGAAGAGAGCATGGATGAGGTTAAAGGAGAATTTCAAGGTGGAAGTATAGATGTGGTAACCTCTGAAGAGGTGGAATATTGGAAATCAAAAATGGAGGAGGCATTAAGATGATTTTTCCTTTTTGTGCTGTTGTTGATCAGGAGGAAATGAAGCTTGGGCTTATCCTTAATGTGATAGATCCGTCTATTGGCGGAGTTCTTATTATGGGAGAAAAGGGCACTGCAAAGTCAACAACAGTAAGGGCTCTTGCAGATCTTCTTCCTGAGATAGAGGTCATAAAAGGATGTAGGTTTAATTGTTCTCCTGATGGCCCTTTTTGTCTGGAATGCTTGGAGAAAAAAGAGAAGGGAGAAAATTTAGAAGTTGAAAAAAAGAAGATGGAGGTTGTTGAGCTTCCGTTAGGAGTAACTGAGGACAGGGTGGTTGGGACTATAGATGTAGAATATGCCATAACTTATGGAAAAAGGCATTTTGAACCAGGTCTTCTTGCAAAAGCCAACAGAAATTTTCTTTACATAGATGAGGTAAACCTTTTAGAAGACCACATTGTTGACCTTCTTCTTGATTCTGCTGCAATGGGAATAAACAGGGTTGAAAGGGAAGGGATATCATTTTTTCATCCAGCAAGATTCATACTTGTTGGTTCTATGAATCCAGAAGAGGGAGAGCTTAGACCACAATTTTTGGATAGATTTGGTCTTTGCGTGCAGGTTAGAGCTATCACTGACAAAAATCTCAGAAAAGAAGTGCTCAAAAGAAAGATAGAGTTTGACACAGATCCAGAAGGATTTTTAAAGAAATGGAAAAACGAACAGGAAGATCTGTCTCAAAGGATTGTTCAGGCAAAAAAGAATTTATCAGAAGTTAAAGTTCCAGAGGAGATATATAAAACAGTTGTTGATCTTACTTCTCAGCTTAACCTTGATGGACACAGAGGAGATATAGTTCTTCTAAAAGCTGCTAAAGCTTATGCTGCTTTTAATAAAAAAGATAGTGTTGAAAAAGAGGACTTAAAGAAGGTGGTGCTTTTTTCTTTAAGACACAGACTAAAAAGGCTTCCTTTTGAAGAACCAGAGATGGAGGTGAAAAAACTTTATGAACTTTTATCAATCCTTTGAAGATATTTTTCCAGAGGTTTTGGGAAATATAACACCTAAATTGGCGATTTTTTTAAATCTAATAGAACCTCGTTGTGGTGGTGTTTTAATCATAGGGAAAAAGGGCACAGGAAAATCTCTTATGCTTAATTGTTTTAAAAAGATTTTAAAGATTTCAAACCTTCCTTTTGTGGAAATTCCAATCGGAGTTACAGAAGAGACGCTCATAGGTGGGATAAACATAGAAAAGACCATAGAAAAAGGTTCAAGGGTGTTTGAAGAAGGGATCTTGGATAGGGCAAAAGAAGGTTTTGTTTTGATAGACGATATAAACCTTTTGCCAGATGAATATTTAAGTCTTATTTTTGAAAAAGCAGAAAACTTTAATCTTGTTGCAACATTAAATCCAGAAGAAGGTGTTTTGTCTCCTCATTTTTTGGATAGGTTTGGAATGTGCGCTGTAACTGAGGATTTAAAAGATCCAAGTAATAAACAAAAACTCTTAAAGCTTTACGAAAACAACTACCAATTTGAAGACTCTTTTTTAGAAAAGTATGAAAGTGCTATTAGAAAGATTGAAAGCTTAAAAGTTTTAAAGGAAAAGGTAAGGGTTGAAGAATTTATATGGGATAAAATCTCTGAGACTGTTTTAAAGGAGTTTGTGTTTTCTCATAGGGCTGAGATCTTTCTTTTTTATGCCTCTTTGGCCTATGCTGCGTTTAAAGGAGAATTTAGTTTAAAAGAAAATCATGTAGATGAGGTTTCTCATCTTGTTTTGCTTCATAGAAAAAGAGAGATAGAAAAACAAAAGGTTTCTGAAGAAAAGCAGAAAGAAGAGAAAAAAGAAGATAAAGAAGATCGTCAAGATTTAAAGCCATCTGGAGAAAGAAAAGAGCACAAAAAAGAAAATTTTTCTCAAAAAGAAAAAGATAGATCAGAAAGCAGTGAAGAATCTTCACAGATAGAGATGAGCTTTCCTTGTAGTTCAAAAGAAGAGATATTTGGTGTTGGAGAAGTCTTTAAGGTAAAAAGGATGATCTTTGAAAAGGACAAAACAATTAGAAGCACAACAGGAAGGCGAACCAAAAGTAAGACCAGACTTAAAGGAGGAAGGTTTTTAAGAAGCGTAATATTTTCTAAGGATAAAGATATTGACCTTTTTGGCACTATAAGAAGCGCTGCGCCATTTCAGGTGTTAAGGGGAAGAAAGAACAAGCTCATTATTTACAAAGAGGACTTTCGTTATAAAGAAAAAGAGAGAAAAATCAGCCATGTTGTGAGCTTTGTTGTTGATGGTTCAGGCTCTATGGGAGTTCAAAAAAGGATGGAAGCAGTAAAAGGGGCAATACTTTCTCTTCTTATGGACTGTTATCAAAAAAGGGATAAGGTGAGTATGATTATGTTCAGAAAAAATCAAGCTGAAGTTGTTCTTCCTCCAACGTCTTCTTCAGATCTTGCGTACAAAAAGCTAAAGGACCTTCCAACTGGTGGAAAAACACCTCTTTCTCTTGGTCTTTTAGAGGCTTATAAGCTGATCAAAAAGTCTCATTTAAAACATCCTGACACAAGGATAATTCTTATTGTTTTATCAGACGGAAAGGCAAATCAGGCTATAAAATCAGGAGAAGATCCCATTTTAGAGGTTAAAAGGATTTGTAGTGAAATAGGGAAATTGAGCTATGTAGATAGTGTAGTTATAGATTGTGAACTAAAAAACAATTTTCTCAAAATGGATCTTGCAAAAGAATTAGCAAAATGGCTTTCTGGAAAATACTTTTTACTTGAAGATCTAAAAGCAGAAAATTTAGTGAGTTTGATTGATCAGATAAAAACAGAGCACTTAGAAAGTTTGGAAAGATTTTAAAGAGTTTACGAAAGTTTAAGTCTTTTCTGATAAGAATGTTTTTAATTTTGCAAGAAAATTGGAAAAATCCTGTTGAAAAAGGTTTTTAAGCACTTCTGTTTTTTGCAAGTTTTAAAAATTTTTTCTTCATCAAGTTTATAAACTGTAAACATGTCTAAATAAACACCAAAAGCTTCTTAGTTTATCTAAAATTTTATATGTTTCCTTAGAAAGAAGAGTTGGTCTTAAGTTCTCAATTTCGAGTTTGTAAGTCAGACTTTCTTTTATGTGTTCACTTTGAGAATTTTTAAATTTTTCTTTCCTTAAAAAAACGATCGCAAAAAAGGTTTCTCTTTTTCTAAACCTTTAAAAGCAAGATCAACATTAGAATGTTCTGAAAGCCTAAAAGGTTTGATAATTGATTCAAAAATATAAACTTTCTCAAAAGAAGCCTTTTTGAAAGTTTCTCAAGAGCACAAAAAACGCGATTTAAAATTTCAAATCTTAAAAATTTTTTGTTATTTATAATAGAACTTAGGAACTCAAAGAACTTTGAGATAATAAAAAAATCAGGCTGTTTGGATTGAAAAGGAAAGCCGATGAGTTGTTGGCTGGTTTTTTTAGGCATAATGCGACTTTCTTGTAATTTTAACAAAAGATGCTACTTTTAAAGTAGCATGGAAAATTTGTTAATTCTTAAAAAAAGGACTTGAGAAAGAGAGAGATATTCTTTTTGCTTATATCTTTGGGAGTAGAGCTACAGGTAAAGTTCACCCAGAAAGTGATTTAGATATTGCTATTTATCTTAAGGAGCCTCTAAAAGATTATACTGAAAAAAAGCTTGAATTAATTGATTTAATAAGTGCTCTTACAGGTGAAAATGAAATAGATCTTGTTATTTTGAATAAGGCAAGTACTTTGGTTGTTCATTCAGTTGAAAGCACAGAAAAGCTTCTTTTCAGTAAAAATGAAGAAAAGAGAGTCCAATTTATAGTGAAAAATTTGAAAGAATATTTGGATCTTGAAATCCAATTAAAAATCTGCTGGAGGGCTATGAAAAAAAAAGAATAAAGGAAGGGAAATTTGGTATCTGAAAAGATTCTGAGAAAACTTCTGGAAAGATTGGAAAGAGCTTTAAGAAGACTCGATAGTAAAAAAGAAGTCCTTTTAAATGTATTCACTTTCTTTAAAGACTTCAGCAGTAAATAAATAAATTTTTGTATTAGGGTCTTTGTAGCACTCTGGGGGGAGACCAGCCTTAAGGCAAACATGTTCTAAAAAGGTTTTTTTGTCCCATCCATATTCTACAGGAACCTGAGGAAGCAAAACCCCTCTGTGATAACCTTTTACCAGATAAACTCCGTGTTTCCCTACTTCTACTTCTTCAACTGTTCCAGGCTTTAAAGGGGAAAGAACAGAAATTTCTATTTCTATTAAAGGTAACTCTTTAGGGGTTAAAGGAGTAAATCTTGGGTCCTCAAAAGCAGAAGACAAAGCCATTTTTTGAATACCTTCATAAAGGGGATACAGAGGTTCAAGAACTCCTATACATCCTCTCAAATTATCCTCTTTCAGAAGGGTTACAAAAACTCCTCTTTTTTCCCATAAATTCTTATATTCCTTGGGAGGGACAATTTTTTCTGTTTTGCCAGAAAAGTAATTTTGTAGAGTTTTTCGTGCTAATTTTAAAGAATAGGTCTTTTCTTCTTTAGTAAGCATTTATTTTAAAAAGCTTTTAGGAACTGAACTTACTCATTATATAAGTTTCATTTATTAATCCAGACTTCACTTCTCCGTCAGGAAAAACAAATGTAGGTGTAGCCCTTATTTTTAGATCATTAATTATGAAGTTGATATTTTCGTTTATTTTTATTTTCCCAATTTCACACTGGTTGGAACTTTTATAACCATTCATAAGCTCTTTAAATCCTTTTTTATCGCATAAAAGGGAAATGGCTTTTACTTTGGCATCAGAATGAAGAGCCTCAAGAGGTAGTAAAATAACTTTTACCATAATTTTCCCCTCATTTACCATTTTATTTAAAATATTTTCGGCTTTTTTACAATAAGGACAATCTGGGTCTGTGATAAAATAAACTACATTTTTGGAATTTCCATAAACTATATCTGTCATTTTATCAAGTTTGGAAAGGGCTTCCTTTGATAGAATCCTTTTGTTTATAGCTTGAAGTTTTTCCTGAGTTAAATTTTTAAAAGTTTTTATGTCAAGAATACTTCCACTTACTATGTATCTTCCTGTAGAATCTATATAAAATATTCCTTTTTGAGTATTAGGAAGATTAACAATTACTTCACATAATCCAGGAATTGGACTTTCTTCAACTTTTTCAATACTCAATCCCTGCTTTATAATGTTTAAATTTTTTTCAATATCTTCTTTTTTGGGACAGTTGTTTGAGGAACTTTTCACACTGTTACAGGAAAAGAAAAATAAAAAACTAAAAAATAAAACAAAAAAGATCTTAAAGTTCAAAAAGTTTAAATTTTTCATGAGGGCCTCCCTAAAAGAATTTTTAATAACTAAATTTCTTTCACTATAAAATGTTGTAAAGGATATCTATCCGCTCTTTTACTCTTATCCTCTGGATATCCTATAGCAATAAGAGCACACATCTCATATTCATCTTTTGGCAATCCTAACACATCTTTTACTTTATCCTCATTTTTTAAAATTTCCCCAAGCCAGCAAGTTCCCAGTCCTAAAGCAAAAGCTGAAAGGAGCATATTTTGAATACATGCACCTGCTGATTGGTGATCCTTTATTTGATGATACATTTTGCTCTTCTCTAAGAATACCCCGA
>JACDNX010000018.1 GCA_017656385.1 Thermodesulfobacterium sp.
TCTAACAAAGGAGCAACTTATGAGCTTAGCTAAAAAACTCGTAAACTCAGGAATGCCTGTCTCCTCCACCTGCAAACTCCTCTCTATTTCCCGCTCATCCTTCTACTTCTACCTAAAACCTATCAACCGCAAAAACTCTATCCTTAACTCTAAACTCGCTCATTTAATTCAAAATCTCGCTTATTCCTTCCCTTCCTTTGGCTACCGCAGAATTACTGCTATCTTAAAACAAATGGGCTACCATGTAAACCATAAACGCATCTATAGAATCTATAAACAGCTAAACCTCCAAAAATCTACTTCCAAAGGTTATAAAAAGAAACTTCTGCGCCACCTTTTTAAACCTCTTAATCCCTCTAAAATAAACGAACTCTGGAGCCTTGACGTAATTGAAGATACTGTCCAGAAAAATGGCTTTGTTAGAAAAATTAGAATTCTTAACCTGATTGATGTGTTTTCAAGATTTGCCTTTCCTCCTTTGGTGGATGTAAGCCTTGCTGGAGACAAAGTAGGTAAACACTTTGAAAAAATAATAAGGCATTATGGCCCTCCCAAGGCTATTATCAGAGACGATGGGCCAGAATTCAGGTCTGACAGTTTTCAGAAAGTTATAAGCAAGTATCGCATAAAAGAGGTGATAATACCGCCTGGAAAGCCATTTAAAAACGGGTATGTAGAAAGTTTTCACAGTAGGATGAGAGAAGAGCTTTTAGATGCTGAAGTATTTGAGAGTTTAGATGAGGCAAGGGAAAAGATTTTAAATTGGGTTATATGGTACAATATGGAAAGACCACATTCTGCTTTGGGATACAAACCACCATTTGAAGTGTTCAAGAAAGGGGGCAGCTTGACATGAAAATTTTAAAGTGTAACATTATAATTGTCCAAAAATGGGGGCATATCCATTTTCTCCTACTAAAAATGTTATATCTGGATGAAAATCAACTTCTATATCACTCAAATTTCTAAAATTGTTTATTTTAAGCTTTAAAATTTTCATCTTGTTTACTCCCTTTTAAAAACTTTAAAAATTTAGCTCACCTGCCGCTATAGAGCGTCAGCGGAATAGCAGTCAGGTGAAGTGATTGGTTAGGTTTAAATATCAATAATAATTCCATAGTTTCCTTCTAATCAGAAAATCGATAAATACATTAACATTTAAACAATTTACTTCTTCATTTTTTCCACAAACTTCAATATCTGTAATTCCTAAAAGATTGGGTTTACATTTCATTCTAAATTTTCTTATTTTGTCCTGTGAAGGATCAATTGGAAATAGAGATTGAGAACAAGTTGTATTATATAAAATACCACTACCTTCTACATACCCTAGGTAAAAATGTTGATAATAGCCAGGATTACCTAAATAAACTTCTTCTAAATAGTAAAACTCTTTTGAACTTGCTGTACATTCTACAATTTTTGGTTCTGAATGTGTTAGCTCAAAAAATGTTTTATTGTTTGAAAAAAATTTTATTTTGAAATTAAAATTTTCTTTTTTAGCAAGAACAAAAAAGACTATTATATTATTCATCTCGTTTGTAATGACATTAAGCCAATAAAATTTTCTGTTGAATATATATTGATAATAATCTGTAATTTTTTCATTAAATTCACTGCATTTCCCTTTTTTTATTAATTCGTCAAAATCTTTGCAAAATTTGGTATGATATTGAAATCTTTTAACTGTAATAGGATTGCCAATCTGTTGTTTTAAGTAGTCTATATTTAAATCTGTATCTAACCGCTGTAAAAGGTTCACTTCGGTCTCTCTGTCAACAATTTCTCTTATAGGATAAAATGTTTTTATTTTTTGAGTTAAATATTCAAGAGATACAGAAAGTTGATATATAAAAACAATAAGTGCCAAAATAGATGAGATTAAAACAAAAATGGGTGATTTGCGTAATTTTTTTAAATACCAATCAACTAGCTGTTTTAGCATCTTCAATTTTAATCTAACCTAAAAATTTTCTATCTTTTTTCTACTTTTTTGTTTAATTCTTTTTGGATTTCTTCAAGTTGGTTTTCTACTTCTTCCTTAGTAATTTCTCCTGCAAATTTACGCTTTTGGATATTGTAAGCATTTAAACTAAGAAACATTTTTCTCTACTATTTCAATTTCTTCTGGGGTTAGGTCATAAATTTTGTAAACCAAGTGATCTATTTGGGTTTCAAGATCAGTGGTATCAGCTGAGCAGCTGTGGGTTTGTTTTTTATTAAGAATTTTATTTACAAGTTTAACTATTTGGTCTGCTATATGCTGGTTGTTGGGAGCAATAGGAGGGAGAGGAAATCTACCTATAAACTCTCCTTTTATTTCACCTTCTATACCTCCACCCATGTAAAACTTATAAAATCCGAATTCAAATAATTTTGAATTTAAAATACCAGTTAAAAATTTTAAATAAGAGCCTGTTATAAAATGTGTTGTAGCTTCACAAAAAATCCCAGAAGGAGCTATTGTAAACTTAGGTTTTTGAGTTACTCTTTGCCACACAATTTTTTCTTTTTCAAACTCGTGGTAGTAAGCAATATTATCCTGAGTTTCAAACCATGCATTATTTGTTTTTTTTCTATGCCCAGGTTTCCCATCTTGATAAAGTCTTTCACCAAAAGATTGAAGATAATTCTTTAAAGCTGGATAATCATTAATATCTAAATTTAAACTTGGAAATGTTCCTATCAACCACAATCCTGCCCATTCATAACAATACCTTTTTATATCCCTTCCTCTTAAAACAGGTTTAATAATCTTCTCAGTTCGTTTTCTCTCTTCTTTAGTTTTACAATTAGCCAAAATTTTATTTCTCGTTTCCGTATCAATAATAAAAGCTTCGTTAAATCCCGTTAAAACTCCCCTATAAATCCTCACATTCCATTCTTTTAAAGGCTTGCCAATTTTTTCAATCTTTTCTTTTAAAGCTAAAATTTTTTCATCTGCCAGAATCCAAGCATGTGGCGATAATTTTTCTTGAGAAAGCAGTTTCCAATTTTCCTGAATATATTCAATTGGATTTTTTATATCACTATTTACTACTGCAAAGGATATTTTATTCTCCTCTCCTGATTTCTTCTTAAAAAGCACTATACAGGTATCTACTGTCTGAGCAAATACGCGGTATCCACTAAAATCTATAAGTTTTAAAACTTGGGTATTCTCTTTCAAAAACTTCCTTAAAAGCTCTCCATATTTAGCTCGCATCCACTTATTGCTGGAAATAAAACATAAAATTCCGTCAGTTTTTAAAAAATTAAATCCCTTTTCATAAAAATATACATAAATGTCTGCTGTGGAAACAAAAGTTTTATAGCCTTGAGTTTTTAAAATAGGCTTAAGTTCTTTTATTCTTTCCTGTCTCACATACGGTGGATTCCCTATTACAATGTCAAACCCATCCTCAACTCCAAACATCCACTCAGGGTCAAACCAGTCGGCTGTGGCGGTTTGGTCAAAAATGTCAAATTCTGCTATCTTTTTAGCGGTTTCTTCACCCCATTGGTTTTTAATAAGAAGTTCTTTTATTCTCTGCCGAATAGCCTGAGCTTTTTCCTGTAGCCTTTTCTTTTCAGTGCGGGTTTTTATGCGAAAGTGTTGTTTGTAAAGTTCTTTCAATTTTTCTTTAAGTTCAGCAATTTCACCAGCTTCTATTAAATTTGACTGTTTCAATCCATTTCCTTTCGGCTTCTCAAGCCCTATTAAAGTATTTGCAGAGACAAACTTTGTTTCAAGATGAGGAAGAGGCTTAATACCGTAATTCTCCTTCTCAGGGTCAATCTTCTGATCAATAAGAAGCGACAGGAAAAACCTGAGCTTACAAATCTGGATAGCTATGGGCTGAATGTCAACTCCGTAAATGGAGTTTTCAATAAGATAAAGCTTCCTTGCATAATCTGGATAGTTAATTCTTTCGTCAAAACTATCATTAATTTCTTTCAGGCGCTCTTCTCTTTCTGCTTTGTCTTTAAGCTTTAAAACTTCTTCAACTTCGTGAAGGGCTTTTTTATACTGAAGCTCATACCAGAGTTTATTTTCAGGGTCAATTTTGCTGAGCACATGAACAAGCTTGTGAAGAACTCCCATAGGAAAAGCACCAGAGCCAACTGCTGGATCAAGAATTTTAAGACTATCTATAGCATTTATAAGCTTTTGTCTTTCTTCTTGAGAAAGCTCTGTTTCTTCTTCATAGAAGAAAAGTTCTCTTAGCTTTTTCTCATCTATTCCAGTTTTAGTTTTTAAGCATTCTGCAAGCGATTCCTCTACCATAAAGTCCACGATTTCCTTTGGAGTATAGTAAGAACCTGTGGCTTTACGGGCAGTGGTGGCAGTTTCTGGATTGTAGCAGGCAAGAAGGTTTTCAAAAATATGCCCTAAAAGCTCAGGGTCAAGAGAAACTTCCACATCAATTGGACTATTTTCATCTGCAGTAAAATTATAATCTTTCAGGATGTTTATTAAGCCTCGAACAGTTTCAACCTTTTTAGTACCGTAAAAATCAGAAAGGTCTTCTTTTCTTTCATTACTGAAAAATAAAAAGTCTGGAAGCTTTGCGCGTTTTTTCTCGTTCCTGCTGAAACCATCAATGTAATAAGAATCGTTATCAAGACACTCAAAAAGTCCTCCATTTATAAAAGGAACTTTTTCAAAAATCTTGATAAATTCCTCCTCAGAAATTAAAAGCTTATCCTGATACCTGAAAAGGGTTTTTATACCAAACTCAGTTCTATTTTCTAAAAAACTTCCGCTTTTAGCAAATTTCCTGTCCTGTGGACAGCGATTTAAAGTGGCAAAAAAGAGGTTTTGGAGAATAACATTATAATAGTAATCTGCTTTACCAAAGTCCTTTACTACCCTGGTTAAAAATTCAGGCTCAAAAATTTCCTCTGGAACAAGCTTTTTTTCTTTTAAAAACCAGACAAAAATGAGCCTGGTAATAAGCCTTATGAGATTTTCTTCAAGCTTTCCTCCTGGAAACCGGGCGTGCTTTAATGCCCAGGCATACCAGTTTTGAATTTCAGTGTAAAATTCTTTGGTAAGAGGATATGTTGAAAAAGCGGAAATTAAACTTTCTAAAGTAGTAAAATCTGCATCAATTATGCTTTTCAAAAAAGTTCTATAAGGCTTGCCCTTCTCTACAAAATAAGTGTGTCTTTTATAATGGCTAAATTCTTTCTTAGTGACTTTATAAACTTTATAAACAAGAGAAAATCTGAAATTTCCGGCTTCGCCAAAAAAAGTAAAAATTCCTGCGTCAAGCCCGGTTTCAGAATTTAAAATCTTTTTGGCAAGGTCAAATTGTTTCTTTTTGCTGGTTCTTTCTGTAAGATTGGTGGCTACTTTTATGGCGTAAGCTTTAAGTAAAGTGCTGTCTTTAAGGTTGACTTTGCCGATTTCGTAAGTTTCTGAAAAAAATTCGTCTTCAAAATCAAAAAGCCTTGTTTGATAAAGCTCAAAGTCTGGGTTTTTAGCCAGTAAAACTTCCTGCAAATTTTCTATGGAAAAATTGTGAATTAGGTCTTGAGTCAGACTTACGACATCCATAGCCCTACCTCAACACTTACTTATATGTGAAGTGGGCGTAAAGCTCACAGCTACATTTCTGGTTTCTTTAAACTTCCATTTTTTCTAATATTAACTTTATAGAATCTTTTAATTTTGGTAAATCCTTCTCTACAGTAGACCAAATTTCCTCAAGATCTATTGCAAAATATTCGTGAACTAAAATGTTTCTCATAGCTACAATCTGAGCCCAAGGAATTTCTGGATAAAGCTTATGAAAATCTGTGCCCAAGCGAGCTGCAGCTTCACCAATGATTTGTAAATGATGAATAATCCAAACTTGAATTAATTCATCTTTTTCAAAAACTTCTCGTCCACGAGAAGCATATTTTTCAATTTGTGCAATAGCTTCCAAAATATCTTTCAGTATTTCTTTTGCTTCCCTCATAAAGGTATAGCTTCTCTAAGGACTCGTTCTTTTATCCGAGGCTTTAATCCTTTTTGATTTACTACATCCACTTTACAGCCGAGCACCTTTTCAAGTTCAAGTATAAGCCCTGCGTGATCAAAAAGGGTTCTTCCCGGTTCAAACTCAACGAGAATGTCTATGTCACTTAATTCATCAGCTTCTCCACGAGCTACAGAACCAAAAATACGAACATTATAAGCTCCATATTTACCACAAATTTTGAGAATCTCCTCCCGCTTTTTTTTAAGAATCTTTTGTATATTCATTTTTAACCTCTACTATTTTAAAACTTTATTTTAAATTTTCTGATTTTCTATAGCAATTATTATTTCTTCCTCAAAATCTTTTAAATGTTTCTGTATTTTTTCGAGAAAATCATCGCCTATTTCATTTTTTAACTTTTCTATTTTTGAGATAAGCTCCTCTGGAGAATCTAAATAATCCTTCCAACTTATTATTTCTTCCATTACGTATTCAGAAAGTGTGCGAAATTCTCTAATATCTTCCATAATGTCTGAGAGAAACTTAAAGTATGGCTTTAAAGCATTAGATAACTCGGTATGCTCCATAGAAAGCTTTATCAGAGTATTTAAAACTCCGTAAGCCTGCTCTTGAAGACTTCTTGGAGAATCTCTCCTGCTTCTTTCAAAAGAAGACTTTTCAAGTATAAGGTAATAAGACTTCCAAAAATTTTCACTTAAAGGTAATTTTTCTTCATTTTCCTGGGCTTTTATTTTTTCAAATACTTCTTCAAAAGTAACTGCTTTAGGCTGTTTTTCTAAGTAATTTTGATACCCTACAAAAAGGTCTTTTCCCTTTTTCACAAAAACCATAAGTTCATTAGCACTTCCTTTCTTTGCTACTTTTATCCTCTTAGGAATGTTTTTTAGCTCTTCTCTTAATTCAGAATGAGTTTCCATTATTCTATCAAACTCTCTTATAACCTTAGTGAAAAAGCTTTCTTCTTCCTCTTCTATAAAAGTGGTAAGTCTTTTATAAAGTTCCGAAGGTTGAGGCTCCTCTCCGGGATCAAAAATTTTGGCATCTTCCCCAAGCACATTGTGAATCATAAACATTTTAGTTTGTGCTATTTCTCTTGACTTTACAAAATCTGCTCCTATTTCCGTAGGAAAGAAATTAACGATGTAAATTTCATCATACACTTTTTTACCAATACGATTTATTCTTCCAACTCTTTGGATAACCCTTACGGGATTCCAGGGGATGTCATAATTTATTACTGCACCAGCCCGATTGAGATTAAATCCTTCTGAAAGTTTATCAGTGGTAAGCAAAATGTCATAACGGTCTTCCTGCTCGGGATATTGAGCATCAAAATTTTTATAAATTCCAAGAATAGTGGTTCTGCTAAGGTTTCCAATAGCAGAAAGAACTTTATCTTTGAATTCGTTCTTTAAAATACTTTCCAAGTGTTTAGCAGTATCTACATATTCTGTAAAGATAACAACTTTTCTTTTTTCCTTAAGAAATTCTTTTAATCCTTTAACCAGCCTTTCTGCCTTGGGATCATTTTCTGTTAAACCAAGCTCTTTCATTTTTTGTAAAAGTTCGTCAAAAAGAGCTATATCTGATTTTATGTCTTCTATAAACTCTTTCTTCTTTTTGAATCTTCTTAGCTCGTAAATCTTATGAAATCTTTTGTTTTCTTTTTCCTTTTCAAGAGTCTCTCGATGCTTTTCAAGCTCTTTCAAGAGGGTGTCTTCGTCAGCAGTAACTAAATTTTCCATCAGTTTTCTATCAAGGATAAATCTTTGAGTTTTTTGTACAAAATCAAGAGCGGTCTGGTGAATTTCTTTAAATTTTCTTAGACTTTCATAAAAAGCTCCGAAACTGCTTTCAAATCTTTTTACAAGTAAGCGTCTCATTATGTCATAAAGGTTTCTCTGATATACATAAAGGAAGTTTTCTTCTTCAGAAAGCTTCCCTTCTACCTCTTCCCAAGTTGGTGGTAACCCCTTTTCGTATCTTATGGGAAAATAAATAGCTCCGCGAAAGCGTCCTCCTTCTTCAAGAGGAGCAAAAGCTGAAATAATTTCATCGTAAAATTTGAGTTGTTCAGGGGTTAATTCAAAAAACCATTCAGTTGGGTCTTTTACTTCAGGGAGTTCTATTTTTTCTTTATCTTTATAAAATTTTAAATCAAGTCTATTTCTTCTTATAACTACAGGTTCTAAAACTGCTCTTATTTCTTTAGCAAGAAGTTTGGCTCTCTTTTTAACTTTTTCAATGTGAACCGGAGTTAAAGTTATTACTTTTTCTCCGAACAGTTCTTGATAATATCTTTTTGCTCTTTTTCTTCTTTTTTCGTCAGGAGAGTTCCAGTAGTTTCTAATATAAGCAAGTTTCCTGAATCCTATTTCATAATTTTGAAAGCGTTTTTCTAAATCTTCATCAAGCACTATGGTGGACTTTTTAGGAATAGTAAAAAGTTTTAAAAGTGCAAAAAGGTCAGAAGGACGATTATTAAAAGGTGTGGCTGAAAGAAGAATAACGGTTCTTCCTCGGCAAATTTCTCTTAAATAGTGATAATGCTCAGTCCTTTCATTTCTAAAACGATGAGCTTCATCTACTATTACTACTTCTATTTCTTCTCTATTTTTTACAAATTTTAAAGCATCTTCAAGTTTACCAAGTGAATATACTTCCCATTCCCATAACTTAAAATCTTCTAAATACTTTTTCCAGCCAGAAGTCTTATTCTCATCCCCAATTAAATGGGGAGGGCAAATAACTATTCCTCTTTTTCCAAGAGATTTAGCAACAAGGCAAGCAATAATTGTTTTTCCAAGACCAACTACATCAGCTAAAATTGTTCCTCCGTGAGCTTCACAATTAGCTAAAGCTTGAGCTACAGCAGAAAGCTGATAATCAAAAGGTTTGTAGCCTTTTTCTGTTAAAAGTTGAATTAGGTCACGGTGAGGAGTCTTTCCACTATGGAGATCAAGATATATTTTCAATAAATAGGCATAAGCAGTAAAAGGAGAAATTTCTCTTAAAAAGGTTTCTTTTTGAAAAATTTTAATAATTTTTTGCACATCATCTTCATTTAAAGCTATGGCTTTATTCCAAAGATTATCAAAATACTCTTCTGCCTCGGAGAAACCATAATCTTTTACTTCTACATTAAATTCATCTTGAGACTCTAAACCAGCTCTTGTAAGATTGCTACTTCCTGTAATAAATAAATCAGGTAAAATTTCTTTGATATTCCCAGTTAGCTTAAAAAGATAAAGTTTGGCATGGTTTGGCTCTCTTGTTTTTCTAATAATCAGCTTTTTTTCCTGGAGAAGTTTTAGAAAAAACTCAACCTGCTCGTAAACTTCCTTTTGATCAAGCTCCTGTGAAGTAAAAGCTGTTTTTAAAGAATTAAAAAACTCAATTTTTAGACGATTTTGGTTAAAAATTTTTAGCTTTTTTGCCGTTTCATAAATTCCGTAATTTCCTTTATCTACATTTAAACCAACAAGAACTTTAATATGACCCTCTTTAAGTTTCCCTTCTTCATCAAGTTTTTTAAGAGTTTCATATAGTTCTTTAAGAGCAGAAAAGTAGAAAAATCCTACTAAAAACTTTAATTCCTCACTCTGGCTAATGAGTGTTTTTAAGCGTCTCTTTAAAGACTTTTCCGGACTGTTAGTAATAAAGGTGCTCATAAATTTAAGCCATTTAGGTAAAAAGGATTTAATACCACGATTTCTCTAATATTTCTAAAATCCTCATCTGCTGTTAAGATGTATTTTAAGTTTCTTTCTTCCATGATCTTAAAAGTTATTGCATCATTTCTGATTAATCCATATTCTGAGATTATCTCAGGAACTGCAAACATCGTATTTCTTTTAATTTCTATTATATTTACACCTAATATTTCAATAAATTCTAAAACATTTCTGCAAACATTTGCCAAATTTTTAATTTTTTTAATATTTTTTTCAATTTTTCTAAAATTTTACCTTCAAACTCCATAAATCTCTCCGGCTTTTATAAAAACATCTTAAAAATGCGTTTGTATCAACCATTATCTTTTTACTATGTAAACTTTTAATTTCCATAAAATATTTCCTCATCTTGAGCAATTTTTATCACAAAGCTTTTATCGGTTTTATAACTTCCATAAAATTTTTTTAACTTTCCCAATTTCTCTTTTTCGAGCCATTTTTTATAAACCTCAAGGCTTTTTTCCTGAATTTCCTTATAAGTTCCGATATAGCCCAGTCTTTTTATAGCCTCTTTAATAATTTTTTTCATATATACAGGAGCTTTTATCTTCCTATTTTCTTTCCTCTTCTTCAAAAGTCCCAATTCCTCTTTTACCTCCACAATGTAAACCGCTTTAAAAGTACGAGGAAATTTTATAAGTCTCTTACAAGCCTCCTATATTATTTTTTTATTAAAATAAATTTTACCTCCCCAGATATTTTAATTAGAATAAAAATTAATTTTTTGAACTTATATCTTCAAACTCTTTTTTTAGACTTCTTGATAGCAATCTTTTTAAGCAGGTTTTAGGGGATTCGTTCTTATAAAGCACTCTGTAAACTTCTTCACAAATAGGGAGTTCTACTTCAAATTTTTTTGCAAATTTTTTAACTACCTTAGCAGTTTTTACTCCTTCTGCAACCTGCCTTAAATCTGTTAGAATATCCTCAAGCTTTTCTCCTTTACCAAGTCTAAAGCCAACCTGATAATTTCTTGAAAGAGCTCCTGTGCAAGTTAAAACAAG
>JACDNX010000019.1 GCA_017656385.1 Thermodesulfobacterium sp.
TGATAGATGGAATAAAGGTAAACAGTCCTACTACAGGAGATTTTGACTTTTCAAGCTTAAGTGTAGATGAAATAGAAAGAATTGAAATTGTTAAGGGACCTCAAAGCACTCTTTACGGCTCTGAGGCTATGGCAGGAGTAATAAATATTATTACAAAAAAAGGTAGAGGAAAACCAAAAATAAATCTAAGTTTAGAAAGCGGATCTTATGGAACCTATAAACCTGTCTTAAACTTGGCTGGTGGGACAGACAAAATTGACTATAGAATTACAACTTTCTATTATAAAACTGATGGTTTTTCAGCCTATGCAAAGGGGGATGAAAAGGATGACTACAAGAACTTTTTTATCTCAGGTAAATTCGGATTTAGACCTTCTAAAAAGTTAGAATTTGAATTTTTAGGAAGATACTATTACGATCGTTCTGAACTTGATTCTGGAACGGAAGATGGCTTCAATACATGTTTTGATGACCCAAATTATATACAAAGAAGACATCACTCACTTATTTCAGGAAAAGTTAAATTAAACCTTACTTCTAATTGGGAACAAGTTTTAACCTTTTCCAAGGTAAAAGAAATTATCAATACCAAAGATCCAGATGATATGTATAAATGGTGGAGTTCTAAAATCACTCCTGCAATTTATCTCCTTAATTGGCAACACAATTTTTCTATCTCAAAAAAATTTTTGGTTACCATAGGAACTGAATATAGGAAAGAAAAAGGAAAATATGAAAGCTCAAATTGTTATGACGAGGATATTGAAAATAAAGCAATTTATTTAAATGCAAAAATCAAGTTGTTAAACAGCAATTTAATCCTCAATGGAGGAGCAAGATATGATAATCATCAAACCTTTGGAGAAAAGATAACTTATAAAATAGGATTTCTTTATAATTTAGTGACTTATGCTTTAAAAATAAAAACAAATTATGGAACTGCTTTTAAAGCTCCTACTCTAAATGATCTTTTCTGGCCAAATACAGGATGGTTAATGGGTAATCCTGAGCTAAAATCAGAAAAATCTTGGGCATGGAGTGCAGGGATAGAAAAAAATTTTCCAAATAACAGAGTAACTCTTTCCTTAACCTATTTCTACCAAAAATACAAAGATTTAATACAGTGGATAGAAATTTTGCCCTGGACTTATCAACCTCAAAATATAGCAAAGGCTTCAATAAAAGGATTTGAAGTAAATTTTGATTTTAATATAACCCCCGATTTAAAAATAAAAACTGGCTATACCTATTTAGATACAGAAAACAAAAAAACAGGTAAATACTTAATTTATAAACCTGATCACAAGTTTTCTGTTATAGGAAAATATACTATGGGGAAAATTTCTCTATTTGCTGACTATACCTATACAGGAAGAAGATATGCCAATAATAATCAAATTAAACTAAAATCTTATTCTCTGTTAAATTTAAGTGCCACTTACAAGCTTAATCCCAATATAAGCTTTTTTGGAAGAATTAATAATCTTTTAAATACAAATTACGAAGAGGTGAAAGATTATAGAACCCCTGACCGTTCTTTTTATGTAGGAATAAGATTTTCTTATTAAATATAAAAGGTATAATTTTGATTGATGGGAGCAAAACAAAAAGGAACTCTTTATGTAATTTCACTTCCTATTGGTAATTTAAAAGACATTACTTTTAGAGCCTTGGAAGTTTTAAAAAGTGTGGAATATGTAGCCTGCGAAGATACAAGAAGTTTTAAAAAACTTATTAATCACTATCAATTGGGAAAAAAAAAGCTCATAAGTCTTTATAAAGATGTTGAAAAGAAAAAAGAGAAAAAATTAATAGAGTTTCTGGAGACAGGAAAAGATATAGCTCTTGTGAGTGAAGCAGGGACTCCGGGAATCTCTGATCCGGGGTCATCTTTAATAAAACTTGCCTATGAGAGAGAAATAAAAATTGTTCCTATTCCCGGAGTTTCTGCTTTAACCTGTGCTTTGAGTGTAAGTGGAATAAGCCTTGATAAAGGCTTTGTCTTCCTTGGATTTCTTCCCAGAAAAAAGTCTGAACAAAAAGAGGTTTTAGAAAAATTGCCTAAGGATTTACCTATTATTATTTTTGAAGCACCTCATCGTATGTCCAAAACTCTTAAAAACCTCCTGGAGATACTCGGAAATAGGAAATGCTTTCTTGCAAGAGAGTTAACTAAAATACACGAAGAACTTTTATGGACCGATTTAAAAAACCTTAGTGAAAGAGAAGAATTTTTGGGAGAAATAACCCTTATAATTATGCCGGAAAATCAGAAAAAAATTCAGGAAATAGATTGGCAAAAAATTAAAAAAGAAGCAAAAAAATTAAAATCTCAGGGGTTAAAAAACAGGGAAATAGCAAAAACCTTAGCTAAAAAATATAATCTTTCTGCAAAAATTCTTTATAACCTTATGAAGTAGAAGAATGGGAGGCAGGGAAATTAAGACGCTCTGGGTGTTCTTTTAAAAATTTTTCTATTTCTTCAAAAAAAGCAGGTAAGAGTTCTTTTTCAGGGACTTTGCGGATAATTTTTCCTTTTTTAAATATTATTCCTACTCCTTTTCCTCCGGTAATTCCAAGGTCTGCATGTTTAGCCTCACCTGGACCATTTACCACACATCCCATAACCGCAAGTTTAAGATTGGCTTTTATATTTCTTGCCCAGTTTTCTACTTCTTTATAAAGTTTTATAAGATCAATCTCACATCTCCCACAGATTGGACAGGAAATTATATCAGGATAAAGGCTTCTTAAACCAAGATTTTTTAAAATCTCATAAGCCACATAAACCTCTTCCACAGGATCAGCAGTAAGTGAAATTCTTAAAGTATCTCCAATCCCTTTTAATAAAAGATATGAAACAGCCATGGTGTTTTTAATTGTCCCAGGAACCAATCCTCCTGCCTCTGTAACACCTATATGTAAAGGAAAATCTGATTTTTTGGAAAAAAGCTCATAAGCTTTAACTGTATCCCACCAGTTTGAAGATTTTAGAGAAACCTTAAGGTTATAATAGTCAAACTTTTCCACTATATAGGTAAGCCAGTTTAATGCGCTTTCAACCATAGCTTTTGGAGAAGGTATCTTATACTTTTTTAAAATTTCTGTTTCTAAAGAGCCGGCATTTATTCCTATTCTAATACAAACTCCATGGTCCTTACAAACCCTAACAAGTCTATCAAAGTTTTTTCGGTTTTTAAATGTTCCTGGATTTATTCTTATCCCTGAAATTCCTGCCTTTACTGCTTTTTCACCAAGAGAGGTAATGAAATGAAGATCTGCAATAACAGGAATAGGACTTTCTTTAACAATCTCTTTAAGAGCTTTAACTGCCTTCTCATCAGGAATAGCAACCCTTATTATTTCACAGCCTGCTGAATGAAGTTTATAAATCTGCTCTAAAGTTGCCTTTATATCTCTTGTGTCAGTATTTGTCATACTCTGAACACGAACAGGACTTTCCCCACCAATAGAGACATTCCCAACCCATACCACTCTTGTCCTTTTACGCTTAATTCTGGGATACATTACTTCAATTTAGAAAGGCTTTATCTTTTTAACAGAAGGACTTTCTTTTTTTCTTTTAACCAATTTATCTCCAAAAAGAACAGTTTTTAGCCATTTAAATCCGAATTGTAAAAGTTTTAGATCATCTTTTTTAATCTCTTCTAAAGTTTTTTCCGGGACTTCAAATATATCCAGGAATTTGGACTCAAAAACAAAGGCTCTAAACCTATCAGGATTGCTACTTACCATAAAAAATAGCTGTAAACTTTTTTCAGGAACCTCCATGGGACCAAAAGACTCTTTTCTCATTATAATCTCTCCCCATTCCTTTATCGGTTCCTCAAGTTCAGGTATGCCCTGAGAAATCCTGTATTCCTCTACAGTCATCTCTTTACCAGATTCAAGTCCCTGACAAAAACCTTCTTTTACAAGATAGTAGATATCCTCATTTTTCCTCTCGTCTCTATTTCTAAACATTCCAAAACCAAGAGGATAATATCTACATGCAAGTGGCCTCACTTCATAAATAGTGCAACCTCCCTCTCCTAAAAAGGGACAGGTTTTTTCTTCATTTTCTCTCATCTTAAGTCTAACAATGGGCAGTCCCGATTTAGGAAGAATAAAAGGTTCGGTATAAATTAATAAAAATTCGTCTGTAGAAAGACCAAGTTTGTCTCTAATTCTTATAATGTCATAAGGAGTAAGTGGTAAAAACAGATCAGAACAGCAAAGTTTAAAACAGGGGACTCCTGGATAACATTGAAATTTAATTTTGGAATTAGATGTAAGTCTAATGGGAACAATTATTTTATCCAACCCTCTTAAATTAGTAATAGCATCCATTTCTCTCACCTCTTTTATTTTAAATTTTTTCTATTATAATCCATTTTTGTTTTATACCAAAATATTTTATTTAAGCTTTCTTTAATATGAGATTACAACTTGACTGTTTACCCTGTATTTTAAGGCAAGTCCTGGAAATTTCTCGTAAAGCCACCTCTAAACAAGAGGTTCAGGAAAAAATTATGAAAGAAGCTATAGAAATTCTCAGAAATTTTAAAAATTATAAAACACCCCCAGAACTTGCTAAAGAAGTCCACGGTTTAGTTAAATTATATACAGGCAATCCAGACCCTTATAAAGAAATTAAAAAACAGTCTATAAAAAAAGCTAAAGGTCTTTATAACTTTTTGAAAAAATTTTTGAATCAACAGAAAGATAAACTCTATTGGGCTTTAAAGATTTCTGCTATAGGAAATGTTTTAGATTACGGAGTTTATTCTCGAGTGGAACTTGAGAAAGACATAGAAAAGGAACTAAAAAAAGACTTTGCTTTGTGTAATTTAAAAGATTTCAAAGAACTTCTTGAAAGAGCTAAAAAAATTCTAATTATAGGAGACAACGCTGGTGAAACAGTTTTTGATAAAATTTTATTAGAAGAATTAAATATAAAGGAAAAATTTTATGCTGTTAGAGGAGCACCTATTATAAACGATGCTACCTTAGAAGATGCTTATGATTCAGGATTGCATGAATGTTCTTATATAATTTCTACAGGGTGTAGTCTTCCTGGAATAGACTTTAAAGAATGTACCCAAGAATTTTTAGAAATCTTTAACAAAGCTGATGTTATAATAAGCAAAGGGCAAGGAAATTATGAAAGTTTATCTGAAATAAAAAAAGATAACTTGTTTTTTCTCTTAAAAATAAAGTGCCCGGTCATAGCCGGGCATATAGGGATAGATATTAATAACTATGTATTTAAAAAACAGGTTTAAACTATTCTGCATTTTCTACTTTCCAAACTTCCCAAACTTTACCAACTAAATCTGGACTGGGTTTTAAAGTAGGTTTCCCAGGTCTCCATCCAGCAGGACAAACTTCAGCCCCTTTTGTATTATATACATGCTGAAAAGCCTGAATTTGTCTAATCAATTCAGCAAAATTTCTACCTACAGGAGGAGTAAGAATTTCCATCGCTACAATAATTCCCTCTGGATTTATTATGAATCTGCCCCTTACATCTATCCCGGATTCTTCATCATAAACACCATAAGCCTTACCTATATTTCCTCCGGAGTCACTTAAAATAGGAAAAGGTACTCCTCCGGGAACCATTTTAGAAAGTTCATTTTCCTGCCACATTTTATGAACAAAGGGACTATCTACACTTATAGCTAAAACTTCAACACCTAATTTTTTTAATTCATCATATTTGGCTGCAACCACAGCCAATTCTGTGGGTCAAACAAAAGTAAAATCTCCAGGATAAAAACACAAAACTACCCATTTTCCTTTATAATCAGATAATTTTATTGATTTAAAACTCCCGTTAACAAAAGCATTAGCCTCAAAATCTGGTGCAGGTTTTCCTATCTGAGCTAACATTTTAACTTCCCTCTCTTTTATTTTTTTTGTATCATTTTCTTCAGAACTTATAATTCCTCTTACAGGCTTAACACATTCAACCCTTTCTTCATTCATAAACTAATACTCCTTTTTAATCTATTTCTTAATCAGAATAAACTAAAAATAAAATATTTCAAGAATTTTTTTATTAAAAAAATTTTTTATAAATAAAATTTTTAATTATTCACTAATTTTCTTAATCCTAAGAACTTATTTTTTAAAATTGTATTAATTATAAACCTTAGAAAATAGATCTATTTACCTGAAATTTCTCAAAATTGAATAATCGAAATTTAAAAGCTGCCATATTTATACTTGACTTTCGGAAAAATTTTAATTATATAAAAAATTAATTATGAAAAGGGTTCATGTCTTTATTTCTGGGAAAGTTCAGGGAGTGTGGTTTAGAGCTTATACTGAAGCTGAAGCAAAAAAATTGGGAATTAAAGGTTGGGTAAGAAACCTTCCTGATGGAAGAGTGGAAGCTGTTTTTGAAGGAGAAGACACTGCTGTAGATAAAATGGTTGCCTGGTGTTACAGAGGATCACCTTATTCTGAAGTAAAAAATGTCGAAGTTATAGAAGAACCTTACAAAGGTGAATTTACTGATTTTAAAATTCGTTATTAAA
>JACDNX010000020.1 GCA_017656385.1 Thermodesulfobacterium sp.
TAATTTTAGATATTCCCTCCCGAAAATTTTCGGGAGGGAATATTTTTTCTCTTGAAATTTTTTTAATTTAGCAGGAAAATAATAAACTTGATGAAGATAGATTCACAGCTTGTTAAACTTATAGAGAAATTTCAAAAAACAGAGGTAACAGAACAATATATTTACACTCATCTTGCAAGGAGGGTAAAAGATCGGAATCAGAAAATACTTTTTAAAATTGCAGAGGAAGAAGGCAGACACGCAAGGCTGTGGGCTAAATATACAGGGAAAAGGTGTAAACCAAATCGAATAAAGGCTTTCTTGTATCTTTTCATAGCTTGGCTTTTTGGTTTTACTTTTGCTATAAAAATTATGGAAAGAGGGGAAAGAAGAGCTGAGGAGAATTATGAAAAATTAATCGGAATGATTCCAGAGGCACAAGAGGTTTTACATGAAGAAGAGGTTCATGAGAGGGAGCTTGCAAACTTGCTTGATGAAGAAAGACTTAACTATATAAGTTCTATGGTCCTTGGTCTTAATGATGCTTTAGTTGAACTTACAGGAGCTCTTGCAGGACTTACCTTTGCTCTTCAGAATACCAAACTTACGGGAATTACAGCTCTTATTATAGGAATCTCTGCAGCTTTTTCCATGTCAGCTTCTGAATACCTTTCTACAAGATCAGAAGGAGATGAAAAGTCACCCTTAAAAGCAGCTTTTTATACTGGAGTAGCCTATCTTATGACTGTAATAATACTTGTGTGGCCTTATTTCGTATTTTCTTACTATATACTTGCCTTTGGTGTGGCACTTCTGGGAGCATTAACAATTATTTTGGTTTTTACCTTTTTTGTAAGTGTAGTTCAGGAAAAGTCTTTTTTACGTTTTTTCCTTGAAATGTTTTTTGTAAGTTTTTGGGTAGCAGTTTTTTCTTTTAGTATAGGAATTCTTGCAAGAAAAATTTTTAACGTCGAGGTTTAAGCAAAGATGTTAAAGGTTTTGTTAGTATTAATTTTGCTTCTTTTTTGGATAGGATATAAGTTTTATGGAAAATTCCTGGAAGATCAGTATAAGATAAAAGAAGAAGAGGATGTGCCATCAAAGACCAATTTTGATGGTGTAGATTTTGTTCCCACTAATAGGTTTATTCTTTTAGGGCATCATTTTTCTTCTATTGCAGGAGCAGGTCCTATTATAGGACCTATTATTGCTGGTATAGCTTATGGCTGGTTACCAGGGATTTTATGGATAGTTGTGGGAACAATTTTTATAGGCGGACTTCATGATTTTTCAGCCCTTATTGCTTCGTTAAGACACAAAGGAAAAAGCATAGGAGAGATTGCCAGAAATTACATGGGTGAAAGAGTTTACAGAATATTTTTAGTGTTTATATGGTTTGCTTTGGTTTATATTATTACTGTTTTCGCAGATCTTGCTGCAACCACATTTGCTAAAGAGCCTTCTGTTGCTCAGGTTAACATAAGCTATATTTTAACAGCTCTAATTCTTGGATTTATTCTTTACAGGCTAAAAATAAATCTTCCCGTAGCTACTATTTTTTCTCTTGTTCTAATCGGAATAGGTATATTTTTTAGTTTGGAAAAAAGTTTTATCGTTTTTTCAAGAGAAGTCTGGATTTGGATTTTACTGATTTACTGTTTTTTGGCTTCAATTCTGCCTGTATGGGTTTTGCTTCAACCAAGGGATTATCTTTCAAGCTTTTTACTTTACTCTATTCTGGTAATAGGAATTGTTGGGATTATTTTAGGTGATTATTCTATCGTTTATCCTTCTTTTGTATCTTTTAATCCCCAGATAGGACCTCTTTTTCCTTTTATTTTTATAACTATTGCCTGTGGAGCAGTCTCAGGATTTCATGCTCTTGTTTCTTCAGGCACAACTTCTAAACAGCTTGATAACATAAAAAATGCAAAATTTGTAAGCTATGGTGCAATGATACTTGAAGGAATACTTGCTGTGATTTCTCTTTCTACAGTAATGATCCTTTCAAAGGATTTGATAAAATCTTCAAAAATTCCTACAGAAATATTTTCCTTAGGGGTTTCTAAATTTGTTTCCTTTGTGGGGTTAAATCCTCAGATAGGACTTATTTTGGGCTATCTTGCTATTTCAGCTTTTATCCTAACAACCCTTGATACTGCAACAAGGATTTCTCGCTATGTTTTACAGGAACTAATTAACATCTCAGGCTCCAGCTTGGTTTCAAGGTTTTTAACCACATCTGCATCTTTGGTATTACCGATTATATTGCTTCACATAAAGTTTTATGCTCCTGATGGAACACCAATTCCTGCCTGGAAGAAAATCTGGCCTATTTTTGGTTCAACAAATCAACTTCTTGCAGCGCTTGTTTTAATTACAATTTATGTATGGGCAAAAAATATTAATCCCGGGAAACTCTTATTTATTTTAATCCCCGCAATTTTTATGATTTTAACAACTCTTTCAGCTCTGATTTATATTACTTTTGGAAAAGTAAGCTTTGATATAATTACTCTGATTGGATTAATTTTAATTTCTCTGGCAGTTTATATAGTGGTAGAAGGCATAAAAGTTTTAAAGGTTAACAGATGATAAAAGGTTTTCGGGGAACAAGTCTAATAGATTATCCAGGTAAAATATCTTCAGTAATCTATACTTATCTTTGCAACTACCGTTGTCCCTATTGCTATAATGTGGATTTAGTACTACCTGAGAGAGCAAACAGACTTCCCGATATTCCTGAAGAATACATATTACAGGAGATAATGAGAAGAAGGGGTTTTATAAAAGGTGTTGTAATTACAGGAGGAGAACCAACTCTCTGGGGGAGAAGACTTGTTAATTTTATAGAGAAGATTTACTATGAAGTTGGGCTACCTGTAAAACTTGATACAAACGGTTCAAATCCTGAATTAATAAAAGTCCTTTTTGATATGGAAATTCTTGATTTTTTAGCCCTTGATTTTAAAACATCACCCCAAAAGTATGAAAAAATAGGAGGAGATTTTAAAAAGATAGAAAAAACCTTAGAGATAGCTTCTCTCAAACCTGAAAGGGTAGAAGTAAGAATTACTTTTTATCCTCCTTTAGTTTCACAAAGGGATTTGGAAGAAATGCTTCCCTATCTTAAAAAATTTAAGTTCATTGCTTTCCAAAAATATATTCCAGGGAAAACTTTGAAGGAAGACAATATCTCTCCTTATTCTCCGGATTTTTATAACTGGGCTAAGGACTTATTTAAAAAGCACTTGCCAGAAGCAGAAATAGTTGAAAGAATTTAGAATGAAGCTATCAGGTCTATATGTGATAACTGATGAAAAGCTAACTCCCTATGAAAACAATCAAATTTTTGATAAAGTTGAAAGAGCTTTAAGGGGAGGAGCAAAAGTAGTGCAGCTAAGAGATAAAAAGAATTCTGATGAATTTTTAATACCCTATGCACAGGCTTTAAAAGAACTTTGTCATAAATACAAAGCAATTTTTGTGGTTAATGATAGAGTAGAGCTTGCTTTAAAGGTAGATGCTGATGGAGTTCATCTTGGAAAAGAAGATTTATTTGTCACTTCTGCACGGAAAGTTTTAAAAGACAAAATAATAGGAGTTTCCTGCTACGGAGATCTTAAAAGGGCAAAAGAGATGGAAGCTCTTTCAGCTGACTATGTTGCTTTCGGAAGTTTTTTCCCCTCCCCCACAAAACCAGAGGCAAAGGTAGTTGATAAAAAAATCGTTTCAGAGGCAAAAAAATTACTAAGGATACCTGTTTGTGCAATTGGTGGTATAACCTTAGAGAGAGCAAAAGAATTGGTAGAACTTGGAGCTGATATGATAGCTGTAATTAGTGATATATGGAAGGCTGAAAATATTGAAGAAAGAGCAAGAGGATACAAAAAACTTTTTAATTTAAGCTTAAGGAGAGGTGCTTTTATTTAAACCTAACTTTTCAGGAGATTTTATAATTTCTTCTTCTGAAAAAATAGAAAGTTTTGAGGCTATATCTTCTGCCAGTTTTAAATATTCAGGATGATCAAGTATTTCCCCTTTTTTATCTATACCTCTTATAAATAATCCTCCTATATAAACTCCATACACGGTATCAAGCACATATTTAAAGCTTCTTACCACGCTTTCAAAGAGTTTTTTACCCTTTGTTGCTCCAAGACAAAGAAGAATACCCTTAGGAGTTTTATTAAAGGGATGAGGCAGTTTAAGTATATATTTTCTTGCCCAGAAGGCTTGAAATCTTTCATAAAAAGCTTGCACATAGGAGGTATGGTTATAAAAAAATACAGGAGTTGCAATTAATAGAAAATCAGCTTTTAAAATCTTTGGATAAAGTTCTTTAAAATCATCTTCTAAAACGCATTCTCCTGTGATTTCGCATTCACCGCACCCTATACAGGGCTTATAATTTAATTTTGAAAGTCTTATTTTTTCAAAAGAAATGGCTTCTTTTTTTATTCCTTTCAGAAAAGAGTCAAGTAATATATCAGTGTTTCCGTTTTTTCTTGGACTACCGTGAATAGCAAGAAGATACATTAATCTCTGTTCAGAGTATCTTTAACTACGGAGAAAACTTTGGTAAAGACTTCTTCAAATGTAGCAGGTGAGCATCTTCCCATTTCTATAAATTTGATGACAATTTCTTTGGTTGTTCTGAGAGCCAACTCGTTGAGGGGAGAAACAGAGCCTTTTGGAGAAACTTTAATTTTTTGGTCTAAATTTACTACTTTATTTTGAGCCATAGTTTAAAATAAGTGGTGGAGCCGGTGGGACTTGAACCCACGACCTCGTGAATGCCATTCACGCGCTCTCCC
>JACDNX010000021.1 GCA_017656385.1 Thermodesulfobacterium sp.
ACAAGAAAAATTGTAAAAGAAATTTTAAAAAGCAAGGTTCCTGTTATTGTTTATGTTAGTCCTTCTGGAGCAAGAGCAGCTTCTGCAGGCACTTTTATATTACTTGCTTCTCACTTAGCAGCTATGGCTCCCGGGACACATGTGGGAGCTGCACATCCCATAGAGCTTACTGGGAAGGCTGATGAAAAAGTGATGGAAAAAATTACCAATGATTTAGTTGCCTGGGCTAAAAATCTTGCTCAGATGAGAAAAAGAAATCCAAAATTTGCAGAAGAAGCGATTAAAAAAAGCAGAAGCATTACAGACTCAGAAGCTCTTAAGCTGGGAGTTATAGAAATAATCGCTAAGGACTTAAATGAACTTATTAAAAAAGCCCACGGAAAAACTATTGTAATAGATGAACAAAAAATAAAATTAAGTTTAAAGAATGCTAAAATTGAGGAAATTAAGGAAGATCTAAAAACCAAAATATTAAAAATTTTGACCAATCCAAACCTGGTTTACTTTCTCTTAATGTTAGGACTTGCTGGACTTTATTTTGAACTTTCTCATCCTGGAACTATTTTCCCCGGAGTAATAGGTGCTATCTGCTTAATACTTGCCTTAGTAGGTTTGAGCATTCTTCCTGTAAATTATGCAGGACTTGCTCTAATCATACTCGGAGGAATTCTTTTCTTTCTGGAAATTCAGATAGTATCTCATGGACTTCTCGCCATAGGAGGCACAATATGCCTTCTATTAGGATCTCTTATGCTTTTTGGTAAAAATCCTCCTTCATTAAGGGTTTACCAGCCCTTTTTATATAGTGTAATTCTAACTATCTCTGCGGTTTTAGGAGGGATAACCTATCTGGCTGTAAAAACACTTAGAAAAAGACCTGTTTCGGGAAAAGAGGCACTTATTAACAAAGTAGGAAAAGTTATAGAAGATATCGGACCTGAAGAAGGCAAAATATTCGTAGAAGGTGAAATATGGAGAGCTGTCTCGGATGAGTATATTCCTAAAAACACCAAGGTGATAGTTATTGAAAAAAAAGGTCTCACTTTAAAGGTCAAATCTTTTAAAGAAAAGTAATATGCTCGGATTATCGGTTTTTTTATTAGTTATAATAATCTCAAATAATGCCTTTTCTTTTAATCTGAACGATTCCAATGATAAACATTCAGTTGAGGCATTTCACCCAAATGGCACTCAATTTTTGATTGATCTTGAAGGGTTTAAGGCAAAACCTATAAAAAGAAAATCAGTTTTCTTTTTGGGAGATATAACAATAGAAAAAAGAATTTATAAAAATTCAAAAGGTAAACTAAAGGTTCGCATATATAGAGGAGAAAACCTTATAGATAACTGGAAATCTTTGGTTTTCACTTTATCCGGATTTTCTGAAAAAGATCTAAAGGATCTGCAAATAGAAGAATTTAAAGCTAAACTTTACGAAAAAGGCAATTATAAAGCTATAGTTCTACCTCTTGTGGAGACTCGAAACAGGGGACTGATAGTTATTTTCAGTTCCGAAAGTTTTACTTTAAAGGAGATGTTAAATTTAATAAAAAAGTTTCCTATAAAAAATTACTGTTTATCCTCTTGCCCTTATAATTAATTCTTTCATTTCTCTTACTGCATCTTTTATTCCCACAAAAATAGCCCGTGAAACAATACTGTGACCTATGCTGAATTCTTCTATCTGAGGTATAGCTGCAACAGGTCCTATATTTTCATAATTTAAGCCATGCCCTGCATGAACTTCAAAACCAAGATCTTTTGCAACTCTGGCAGCAATTTCTATTTTATCAAACTCTTCCTCTTTTTTCTCTTCTGTATCAGCTTCAGCATAAATTCCTGTATGAATTTCTATAATCTGAGCACCGGTCTTTTTAGCAAGTTTTATAGTTTTTTCATCTGGATTTAAAAACAAACTCACTTTTATACCTGCTTCATTAAGTTCTTTTACCGCTTTCTTAACTTCTTTCACCCTTCCTTCTAAATTCATTCCCCCTTCTGTGGTAACCTCTTCAACTCTTTCAGGAACTAAGGTAACCTGATAGGGTTTTACTTCCTTAGCAAACTTAATTAATCCTTCATCAATAGCCATCTCCAAGATGAGCTTGGTTTTAATAATTTCTTTTATAATCCTTACATCTCTTTCCTTGATATGTCTTCTATCAAGCCTTAAATGAACCACTATTCCATCAGCTCCCCCAAGCTCTGCAAGAACTGCTGCATGAACAGGATCAGGATAATATGTCTTCCTTGCTTCTCTTACTGTTGCTACATGATCTACATTTACTGCAAGTTTTGCAGGCATATATTCCCTCCTTTTAATAAAATTTATAACCTCCTTTTTACCCTCTTTAAAAGCAAGTTTACTAAATAAATTTAACTCATTTTTAACCATTAGAAAAGGAGAAAAAAGTCCTTTCTCATGGTCATAGTCTAAAAGATGAATAAGCCCGTGAATAATAATAGCAAAGAGATAGTTTTTAAAATTAAGCTGATATAGCTTAGCCTCTTGTCTTGCTTTTTCAACTGAAACAATAACTTCTCCCAAAATGTTAGAAACTCTTGGTTTTTCTTTACTAAAAGGAAAAGCCAGTACATTTGTAGGATAATGTCTTTCAAGATACTGCTTATTAAGTTTTTTGATTGTTCTGTTATCAGTAAGAACAAGAGAAACCTCTTTTTTATGAAATTTTAAATATTTTAAAGCTTTCTCAGTTTTTTTCTCTATTTCTTTAAGTTCTTTTTCTGAGAGAAGATTTTCAGAAGTGATATTTATTAAAACTGGCATTATTTTTCAAAAACCTTTTTTGCAAAAATTAAGTAACCTGTATGAGCTACCATTCTATCTTCTGGACGTAGTCTTTCTGGATTAGTTTTATAATGCCTTAAAAGTATTTCTACAACTTCTACATCTATAAAAGGATTTTTTTCAATTTCTAATAAACACTGAGAAACCTGATTTGCTGTAGGAACGAGAATACCAAGAGGATGTCCTCCCTTTAAAGCTTCCCATGAAGCTTTAATAAGGACCCAGGGGGTTTTTAAATCAAGAAAAACTGCATCAACCTCTTTTTCTTCAAAACTTTCTAAAACTTCTATATTTTTAAAGACCACTCTGTGTGAAATTCCTAATTTTTTCAAATTTTTTTTCGCAACCTCTTGAAATTTAGGCTCTTTTTCATAAGAAATTACCTTCCCTTCTTCTCCTACTATGTAGGCAAATGCTGAAGTAAGTGCCCCTGAGCCTCCTCCACACTCAAGCACTGTTTTACCAGGACCTATATCAAGTTTGAGTAGAATGTATCCTATATCCTTAGGATACACAATTTGAGTTATTCTTTCTATTTTCATTAAAAAATCATAAATCGCAGGTTTTAAAATATAAAATTTTTCTCCCTTTTTTCCGTAAATAATTTCCCCATAATTTTTATCTATCAGGTCTTTTAAATTTAGATAATCCTTATGAGTATGAAAGTTGTGATCCTTTATTTCTACAAGATAAGACTTTCCATCAGAAGTTAAAAGTAAAACATAATCTCCTTCTTTTAAAGACATCTGTAACTAAACTTTTAAAAAGGTTTTAAAGGCTTTATATGTCATATATAAATCGCCTTTGTGAGCAATTTCAAATGGAGAATGCATAGAAAGTAAGGGTGGTCCAGCATCAACTATATCCATTCCGTAGGAAGCAAAATATTTAGCAACTGTTCCTCCACCACCCTCATCTACTTTTCCCATAGAACAAACTTGATAGACAACCTTGTTTTCATCCCAATTTTTAAGAAGCCAAGCTAAAAACTCAGCATGAGCTTCATTTGCCAGATACTTACCACCGTGACCTGTATAACGACTAACTGCTATTCCAAATCCAAGTTTAGCATCGTTAAGTTTGTCATGAACCTCTATATAATTAGGATCTATTCCTGCTGTTACATCTGCAGATAAAGCTTTAGTTTTTGTCATTATGTTAAAAAAAGTATCTGCTGTGGAAGAAATTCCAGCTTTTTTAAGAAGATTATATACAACTCCTTCAAAAATTCTACTTTTTGCAGAGGTATTACCTTCGGAACCTATTTCCTCTCTATCCATAAATAAAATCAAATTTGTATATTCTGGATCTTTCACTTCTAAAAAGGCTTTTAGTGAAGTAAAAGCACAGATTCTGTCATCCTGTCCATATCCTCCTACAAAAGCTCTATCAAGTCCAACTTCTCGGGCAGAACCAGCTGGAACTAAATAAAGCTCCGCAGACACAAAGTCTTCCTCTTTTATTCCGTATTTTTTGTAAATAAGTTCTAAAAATTTGAGCTTTATTCTTTCTTTTACTTTTTCATTTTTGTCTTCAACAGGAATACCTGCTACCAAAACATTCAACTTCTCTCCTACAATAGCTTCTGAAAGCTTTTTCTCTGCTTGAATTTTTTTTGCTAAATGGGGAAGTAAATCACAAATAGTAAAAACACAATCCCCTTCTTTCTCACCTATAACTATTTTTATTACTCTTCCATCCTTTTTAGCAACAACTCCATGTAAAGCAAGTGGCATTGCTACCCAGTGGTATTTTTTTATCCCCCCATAATAGTGAGTCTTTAAAAAGGCTAAATCTGTATCCTCAAAAAGAGGATGAAGTTTTAAATCAAGTCTCGGAGTATCAATATGACTAACAATAATCCTTAAACCCTCTGTAATCGGTCTTTTACCAATTCTCCAACAAGCTAAAAATTTGT
>JACDNX010000022.1 GCA_017656385.1 Thermodesulfobacterium sp.
TCATCTAAAAACCATCTTTTATCTTTAAAAACAGCTTTACAGTTTGGACATATAGCTTCTCCTGCAGGAGCAGCTTTTATAGCATAGGGATCATCAGTGGTTTCATATTCCTGAGTATGTCTTATCCATTTTTCCCTTTTTTTGCTCATATTTACCTCCTCCTGAAAAATTTTGTTTCCCTAATTTTAAAATGTAAGACCGAAAAAGTAGATTGTCAATTTAGAAATCCTGTTTTAGAAGAATTATAGATTCAATTCTGGTGGCTTTATAAGCAGGATAAATTCCTGCAATAATTCCAGAAAATATTGTGAGGAGAGCAGAAGTAAAAATGGGTATCCATGGGAAAACTAAGGGATAGTTAAAAAGAGGAAGAAAAATCAGGGAACCTGCAACTCCTATTAAAATTCCAATTGCACCACCAAAAAGAGTAATAAAAACACTTTCTGCCAAAAATTGGAAAAGAATATTTCTATCTTCTGCTCCAAGAGCTTTTCTTATCCCAATTTCTTTTTTTCGCTCATTTACAGAAAGAGTCATGATAGCGGTAACTCCAAGAGCTCCCACAAGAAGACATAAAATGGAAATACTTTTAACTAAGGTAGAAAAAAGCTTAGTTGTCTGGGTTTTTACTTGCAATATATCTTCAGCCTTAACTATCTCAAAATCTTTGTTCTTCTCACTTACTTTATGTCTTTTTAAAAGGATTCCGTTAATTTGTTTTTCAATTAAGTGCATTTCTTCTAAATTTTCCACGCTTAAATAGATACTTCTTATGTAATCTACATTATAAACTGCTGAAATAGCAACACTCCAGGGAATTAGGATCTGATCATCTTGGTCAGCATTGCTGGCATCAATCCCTATGGGGGACAATACTCCTATTACTCTGAAAGGAAGTTTATTTATAAGAATAATCTTTCCGATAGGATCTTTATTTCCAAATAACTCTCTTTTTACTTTATAACCCAATATAGCAACCTTTTTATATCCGAGAATTTCGTCTTTTAAAAAATTTCTTCCTTCTAATATAGGGAACTTTCTCAGTAGCAAGTATTCTTCATTCACTCCATTAATAATGGTAGTTAAGTTATTACCTAAGTATCTTACAATTCCCTCACCGTTAAAAACAGGGGAAAGATACTTTATTCCTTTTATTTTTCTTAAGGCTTCTGCATCAGCGGGTTTCAGAGTTGTTGTAATTTCTGTCTGAATTGCCCTTCCTCCATGCACCCTTACACTTCCTGCAACAACTATCATTACTTCTGGCCCAAAAGTTTCGATTTCTTTTAAAGTTTTAATCTTGGCTGATTCTCCAAAAGAGTTCATAAGAAGAAGGGAAGCAACCCCAATAATTATACCTATTACAGAAAGAAAAAGCCTCAATTTTTTGTGAAAAACTCCTCCCCAGAGTAATTTGTATTTTATAAACATAGTTCCTACAATGTTTTTAGTAAAATTGCAGGTTCAATTTTAGATGCCCTTATAGCCGGCATTAAGGTAAAAGTTACGCTGGTAAAAGTAGCGAAAGAAAGACTGAGTATAAAAACTTTCCAGGAAAAAACAGGTTTTAGAGGAGTAAAAAAGGATATAATCTGCATTAAAAACATACTTAAAACCCATCCTATAGCACCACTTATAATAGCAATAAAAAAGGACATAACCAGATAGTGTTTTACTATTTTTCTTGGATCTGCACCAAGAGCAATTCTTAAAGCTATGACAGGAGCCTTTTCTTCAATATTAGCATACATGAGATTCATAATGATAACACCACTTATAGTTAAACTTATTAAAGCAATAGCAAGAAGAAATACATTTATAGTTCTCATAGTTTTTGTAAATATAGAAATAGCCAATTCAGGAGTAATAATTCTAAAATCATCTGGTTCTATCCCAAAAAGTTTATGCCTTTTTCTTAAAATTTCTCTAATCTTTTTTTCAGCAATTTTGATATCTGTTCCTTCTCTAAATAAAAGCTTAACCCCTTCAATATAGTCTTTATTAAAAACTCTTCTTTGTGCTGTTGTTAAAGGTATGAGAATTCTTTCATCCCATCTATGATGTCCGAAAAAAGGTTTAGACTCTAAAACACCTATCACCTTAAAATACTGTCCTGCAATTTTTATTTTTACACCTAAAATGTTTTTGATATTAAATTTTTTAGGTATATCAGCTCCAACTACACAAACCTTGGCCTTGGTTTTTAAATCTCTCTCATTAATAAATCTTCCAACTTTCGGATACCAGTTATTTGCAAATACATAATTTGGCAAAACCCCTTCAACTTTCAGTTTTTCTGCAATCCCTTTGTATGAAACTTCAAGTGTTCCTATTGATATGGGAGAAGCCAGTTTTACAAAATCAAGCCTTTTAATTTCCTCTACATCTTCTAATTTAAGAGTATCTCTTCTCGTAGTGGTTAAACCAACTATTCTTCCTCCACCAGCAATAATAAACATAGCATCTTTACCGAACTGAACACTTGCTAAAGAATCCATTACCTGTTTTTTTGCAGAAAGTCCTAAGGAATAAATAGTGTTAAGGGTGATGAGACTTATAGTTAAAGCTAAAAACATAAAGACGAAATTAACTTTATTAGAAAATAGTTCTTTAAGGACATCTTTTAAGAACTGGAAAAAAGAGGTTTTCATTCTTTTATAAAAGTGCCATCTTTTATTATTTTAACTTTTTTGGCAAAATCAGCAATTTCAGGGTCATGGGTAACCATAATAATGGTAATACCGTTTTCATTTAGTTCTTTAAAAATACTCATTACTTCCTGACTGCTTTTACTATCAAGATTTCCAGTTGGTTCATCGGCTAAAAGTAATTTGGGATTTGTGATGAGAGCTCTTGCAATAGCCACCCTTTGTTGTTCTCCTCCTGAAAGTTCATTTGGTTTGGCATTTATTCTTTTTTCAAGTCCCAGCCTTTTTAAAAGTTCAACAGCCTTTTTCTCATCCTCTTTGTTAATATTTCCTCTATAAAGAAGAGGCAGTAAAACATTTTCAACAGCTGTAGCCCATGGAACCAAGTAAAAAGCCTGGAAAACAAAACCGATTTTTCTATTTCTTAGGTAGGCAAGTTCCCTTTTATTTAACTTGCTAACTTCCTGACCATCTAATATGTAAGTTCCAGAATCTGGTTTATCAAGAAGACCTATAATATTTAAAAGAGTAGATTTTCCGCTTCCAGAAGCACCCATTATAGCCAGAAAATCTCCTTCTTCTACTTCTAAATTAATCCCCTTTAACACCTGATATGACATTTTGCCGGTTTTGTAGGACTTGGTGATGTTTTTTAAGACAACAAGTTTCTTTACCACAAACCTACTTCCTCACCCTCTTTAAGCCCTGAAATAACCTCAGTTTTTCCTTGAGATTCCCACCCAACCTTAATTACTCTTTTTTCCCATTTGTTTCCTTTTTTAACCATTACATAATAATTTCCTTTAGTATCTATTTTTACTGCTCTTGAAGGAACTACCAAGGCGTTCTCTTTTTTCCCTGCAATTATGGTAACCTGAGCCGTCATTTCCGGACGGAGAATGTTTTCATAGGGATCCAAAATATCCAGCACCACATCATAGAAAACAACATTATTTTTTATGATTGCTCCTGGATAAATGGTTCTAACTTTTGCTTTGAAAACCTTATCAGGAAAAGCATCTACAGTAAAAGTAGCAGATTGTCCTTCCTTTATTTTTCCTATGTCTGTTTCATCCACATAGCATTCTACTTGAAGTTTTGAAAGATCAATAATTGTTATAAAAGTAGGGGCGTTAAGTCCTGCAACTACTGTTTCTCCCTGCTGAGTTGTGACTTCAGAAACTACACCTGAAATAGGTGCATAGATAAAAGCATAACTAAGTCTTACTTTTGCCTCATCCCAAGAGTTTTTTGCTGCTAAAATCTGTGCTTTTGCTTTTTGTAATTCCTTTTCATATTCAGAAATCAAAGCAGAAAGTATTGAATTTTCAGATTCAAGCTCAGCTTCTTTTACCTTGTAATCTCTTTGCATTCTCTCCAGATCAGTTAATGAAATTAATCCTTCTTTATATAAAGCTTCATATCTTTTTAGCTCTCTTTTTATTTGTTCTAATTCAGCTTTAACTGCTTCAATCTTTTTTTTCTGAGCTTTAATCTTTGATGGATACACTTTTTTTATTTTCTCCAGATTTAACAGAGAATCTTTGTAATTTGCATAGGTTCTATCTACTTCATCCTGCAAGTCTTCATGTTCTATAATAGCAATAAGTTGACCAGTTTTAACTTTGTCTCCTTGAGTTACAAAAAGTTTTTCTACTTTACCTGATATTCTTGCTCCGACCTTAACTTCAGCTCCCACCTGAGGTTTCACAGCCCCTGTTGCAGTTACCTCTAAATATATGGTGTCTCTTTTTACTTTGGTAACTTTTTGAGGATAAGAAGACCTTTTGTTTTTGTTATTTTTACACCCGGTAAATAAAAGGAGAAAAAACAGGAGAAAAAAGAGAGGTTTTCTCATTTTTCTATTTCAGGAATTATACCTAAGGACTTTTGAAGCCTATAATAGGCATATATCAGGTCATGTTTAGACACAGCAACCTGAGCTCTTGCTTGAGAGAGTTTTGCCAGCACAGTCGTTACATCTACTATACTTGCAAGACCATTTTCATACTTTTTCTTAATTATCCTGTAATCTTCTTCCACACTTTTTAACCA
>JACDNX010000023.1 GCA_017656385.1 Thermodesulfobacterium sp.
ATCAGCTAAGAAAGGGATGGTATTTACAAAGAAAGGAAGAAGATACGATTTAACAGAAGCCGAGGTTCAAGAAATTTGGAAGGAAATACAGCGTAGAAAGGGACTTATAAATGAGTAGGCAAGAAAAGAAAGCCCCCTGTGGTAGCAGGGAGCTTTCATTGTCAACAAACCCCTATAGAAAGGAAGTGAATATTCGATGTATTCTAAAGGTATTATACCAGAAAAAAGTAAAAATTATGTAAACAATTTAAAATCAAAACCGTTAAAAACACATGAAGTTCCTATAATAGCCATGATTTTAGTAGCAAGAGAACCAGAAAAATGGATAAAAAAGATAAACTCCAAATTCTTCTCAAGACCCGACATTTTAGAAGTTATAAAAGAAGCGATTAAAAACGAAGAGGAACCCTCATATGCAGTATATGAACATGATTCAAAAATATACGAACAAATAATAGATGCAGGGGTTGAAGTAAATAATCCTATACACGAAGCAAAAGTTGTTGAAATATATATCAAAGGATTACAAAAACAAATCAGAGAAGAATTAAACAAACTATTAGAACAAGGAAATAATAAAGAAGCCCAAAAGTTATTAGAAGATTTAAACCAAATAAAAGGTATAAAACCAATCACTGCAAAAGAACTCATGGAAACCGAATACCCGCCCCCCTCTTGGATAGTTCCAGATCTTATTCCTCAAGGCCTGATAATAATGGCAGGAAAGCCTAAAATAGGTAAGTCATGGATAGCTTTACATATAGCTCATAGGATATCTATAGGAAAGCCCGTATTTCTAGCCCAGGACAAAGATGGAAACGATAAATTTAAACCTAATGTTTCTAAAGTTCTTTACTTCGGTCTAGAGGATTCAGAAAGAAGGTTACAGGATAGATTAAGAAAAATAGCATGGCAGGAAGAAACCAGTGACAATCTATTAATGTTAACAACTTTAGAAAAGCTAGACCGTGGAGGATACGAGACACTTGAAGGATTAATAACTGAATATGATCTCAAGTTTATAATAATAGACACTTATGGAAGAGTAAAACCAATAGGAAGAAACAGCACTAAGTATGAGCAAGAAGTAGCAACACTAGAAGGATTACAAAAATTAGCCCATAAGTATGATATCTCTATCATGCTTATACACCATACAAGAAAAAACGTAAAAGATATAGATGATGTATTTGATTCGGTTCATGGAAGTATAGGAATACAAGGAACAGCAGATCAGATCATGATACTAGAAAGAGCTAGAACGGATAACAAGCTAAAATTAAAGATAACAGGAAGGGATATTCCAGAAACTTCTCTAATATTAAATAGTGAAATAAATGAATCAATAGCAGGATTTTATTATATTGGACCCGAGGAAGAAGTTTTAATGCATGAAACTAGAAAAGAAATTATTGAACTTTTAAAGCAAGAAGGCAAGTTAAAAACCAAACAAATAGCGCAAACATTAGGCATGAAATATAATACTGCAAAACAAACCCTTTATAGGATGTTAAAAGATAGACAGATTAAGAGAAATGAAAATTATGAATATTATGTAGATTGACAATATTCCCAAGAAAACGGCATGATTAAAAGGATCTCGCATTTAGCGGGATCTTTTTTTTAATAAGCTTATTATCTAATATATGTGTAACCCCTGTAACTATTGTAACCATAGTAACCCCTGTAACCCCTGTAACCCCTAGAAGCTTATAAAACACGTAAACCCTTATAAATAAAGGATTTCAAGCAGAGGTTACAGAGGTTACAGTAAAAGGTTACAGTAAAAGGTAAGTGTAACCCTTCAAAAAACCGCATAAATAAAGCATTTTCTAAGGTAGAGGTTACAGAGGTTACAGAGGTTACACTACTTTAATATATTTCATGTAAAATTTAATTTTTAGAATAATCCAGCATTATATACGATATTTTAAAAATATTCCTAAATATTGAAAAGTTTCGCTAAGTTTCTCTAACTTTCTCTAGAATCCTCAAAAGTTTTAAAAAAAATTAGCATAACGAACTATTATAATAAAAAAAACAATTTTGTGACTCTATAAAAAAAGAATTATTTTTCAATTTTTTCAGTCATAAAAAAAAGAGTATTTTGCAAGTTTTTCAAGCCTTAAAAAAAAGAGCTAGCTTTAAAATCTTAGTTTTCTGAGTCATAAAAAAAGAGCCTTTTAAATCCAAAATAAGGCCCTTTAAAGTTATAGGGATATATAATTGCATATCTTGATAGGTAAAAAGGCCCTTAACGGCCAAATATGAGCCTCCAGATGATTGACTTTAAACCTTTACAAGCAATACAAAAAAAATATGGAAGCATACAGAAAAAAATATATATTTGTTCAACAAATATAATGATATCATGCTAAAAGCGTTGAACAATCATAAAACACTTAAAACATAACTATAATATTTAATATAATACTAACTAAATATATATTTATATTGTTCATTGTTTAAAATAAATCCCTTTCGTTATGCACACCTATTAAGTCAAAAAAAGTCTTTTCTGAGATTTTTTTTACCCCCCCCTTATTATGAATTAAAATAATTAGCAAGTAAGACAATAACAAAGTCATTAATGGAAATGTTTAGGTTATTGGCCTCTTGTTTTATCATATCTCTAAGATCCTTAGGGATTCTAAAGGTTAAGGTTACTCTTTCATTTGAAAACTGTTTAATGGCCTTAAGATCCAGAGTCTTTTTCTTTAACTTGTTTTCTAATGCTATTATTCTATTTTCTAATTCTTTTAGTTTATCAATCTCTTGGATCTTATTAGAAGGCCTATCCTCTTGAGCTTCATTTGATACCATTTCACGCAGTTTAGGATCTTGAATATTCTTTAAAAATTGTTCTCTTCTAGCTTGTTTAATTAATTCTTTAGGATTTATCCCTGTAACCTTTTGAAAATAGCGAGGTATATCATTTCTAGTAAGGCCTAAAAGTTTCTCAGTTTTAGACATGCTATAGCCTTGCTTAAGATATTCGATAATCTTATCCTTAAGAAGTTCAACCTTATCCATACTCATAAAAAAACCCCCTCTTATAGTTTTATAACCTTCGTAACCTTCGTAAAATGGAAACAACCTTCGCAGGAGCATAAACCTTGGCAAGTTTTTATTAAGGATAGCATATAACACCATTCAAAATGAAAGCTAAATAATTTCAAAATGACAGCATTATGCGTTCATAATGAAAAAAAACTTTCAAAATGAAAGCGTTATGAATGTATTCTTTTCAAAATGCTTTCAAAATGAATGCAATATAAGTAACCTTATATTGCAAAATCCAGAGGTATAAAAATAAACTTGAAGCCTTATAGATATTAGCTTCATGGAGTTTTAGCATAAGGGATCAATATATATCCAATAAGATAATTCCTGTATTTTAAAATTCTATTCTTTTTTTTTTAGAACTTTTACAAACTATATATTGTATTGTTAAACATTGCTTATACCATAGGTGTTATAATAATAATGGAAAAAAAATAAAAGAGCTAAAAATAAAATTTTTTTAGTTCAACAAATGAATGTACAAATGGTATAATGTAGTTATATAAAATTATAATTAAAAGAAAAAAACCTATAGAAAGGATGTGAAAGAATGAAAGTCATTGAATTAGCTAGAAAGCTTAAGGTCGGAGAAGTTTATATTCACA
>JACDNX010000024.1 GCA_017656385.1 Thermodesulfobacterium sp.
TCGATTATGACGTAGTTCGGGGATGTTATGGCCGCTCCGAGCTTCTCCTGGCTCAGCTGCATGAAGGTGAGGGTCTCGCTTTCCTCTGGCAGGAAGAGACTCATGTCGTGGGTTCCCTCGAACGTGAAGAACGTGTACGTTGCCGGAACCGCTATCAGGAGGCCTATGAGCAGGACGACCTTGGCGTGGTTGACGACCCACTCGGCTATTCTGCTCCTCTCGTGGACGTCGAGCGTCTCAACGTGCTTTATGTGCCTCGGCCACCAGAATATCGCCTTGTCGCCTATGAGGGCCGTTATTGCCGGTATGAACGTCAGGCTGGCGAGAAGCACAGCTATGACCGCCAGCGGGATTACCATTCCCATCTGCTGGAATATCGGGAACTCCCAGGCCAGGACGAAGCTCGCGAAGGCTATGATGTCCGTGAATGCACTCGCCAGGACGGCGTCCTTAGCCCTCTTGAGGGCCTCTGCGACGGCCTTCTCGTGGTCGTAGCCCTCGGCTATATACTCCTTGAAGCGGTGGACGTAGTAGGTCGAGTAATCAATTCCAAGACCGAGGGCGGTCGTTATGGTGAGCATCTGGGCCCAGCTTCCGATGTTGAGGATTCCGCCCTTCGTGAGCAGGTACGCTATTCCGAGGGCCGTGAGCGCCGAGGTTGCGACACCCGTGAAGGGCAGTAACGTCGCTAGGAGGGCCCCTCCCATGAGTATGAACAGCACGACGAGGGCGCCTATGATGCTCGCCTGGCTGGTCTTCTGGTTATCACTCCGGCCGTACGCGGTCATCTCGTGCGACTGGACGGGGGTTCCTCCGAGGGCCCCGAAGGCGTCCGGGAAGTACTTTTCGAACTCCTCAAGGGCGATCTCCTTGACCTTCGTGGCGTTCTGGGCGCGATAGAGGTACTCGTCCCTGTCCGGGCCCGGCTTTCCAAAGGGTACGAAGGTTATCAGAATCGTGGTGTTGTCCTCGCTTTTGAGCATGTTAAGGTAGGTTCCGGCCTTCTCCTTGACAATCGGCCAGAGCTCCTCCGCGAGGGGCTTGACGTCCTCCCTCGTTATCGCGCTGGGGTTGTCTTTGAAGCGGAATGCTATCTCAGCCAGCAGAGTCTCGTTGAACTTCAGCTCGACTCCGTAGGGGTTGTCCTTCGCGTAGCTCGATATAGTCGAGAGGACTGTCTTCTTCACAAGGCTCTCGATTTCCTCCTCGCTCAGCGGGTAGTTCTCTATGACCTGCTCGATGAGGACCTCCATTGTTTCTTTGAACTCTTCAGGTATCTCCTGCTTCCCTGACCTCTCCTTCATTCCCTTGAGGAAGAGCTCTTTTGCGAGCTCCTTTGGATCGGCTCCCTCATAGAGGGCCCTGACGAGGCCCTCAGTTTCGTCGGTTTTCTGCGGCACCGTGGCAAGGACGACTGAGACCGTGGCGTCCTCGAGCCTCGTCCCGCTTATTATCCCCTCGGGGTCCTTTGCAACCTCCTCGACGATGAGCTCTGCCAGGGCCTCAGGGTTCGGGGCGAGGTTCTTCATCATCTGGGCTATCTGGCCCTTGAGAATGCTCTTGGTGAGGGCGTCTATAACGGCCTCATTGCCCTTACTGTCGTACAGCTGGAAGAGAACCTCCTTGGGGAGTTCAAGGCCAGTATCCGCGACCATGCCGTACACGAGTTCGACCGTGGTGTTCCTGAGGAGCTCATCATTCGAGAGGAGCGTACCTTTGCAGTAGGGGTCTGCGGACACAACGGTCTGGGCTATGACGGGGACGATTGCTTTCTGGTTCTCAGGAACCTGGCTCTCAAGGGCGTTCTGAAGGGCCAGGACTTTCTCCTGAGTGGTCATGTTCGGGTTCTGAGCGCATATCTGGAGGTATGCCCCGTCGGCGGCCCTGAGAAGAGTGGCAGTTGAATTGAGCTGAGTGTAGAGAGCCGTCATGTTGGCCTTGAGGGCCAGATACGCCCCCGCGGTTTCAACGAGGCTTCCCCTTACCATTTCGGTTGTGTTCTTCAGAAGGAGCGTCTGGCTCAGAACCATTCCGTAGCCGTCGTTGACTCCCTTAACTGTCGTGTAGAGGACTCCCGTGATGTTAGCGGTCATCCTCGTGATGTTGAGGGTCAGCTCGTAGTCCATGTCCCAGAGCATGTCGAGGGCGTCGTAGTAGGAGGTTACGTTCGTGGCGTACCTGCCTTCAACGCGGTCCTTAAACGCGTAATAGGCCTTCCTCGCGTTCTCGTCGTTGACGCTGATGTTAGTTACTATCAGATACGTCATGTTCTCGTTCTGGGCTCCCGTGAATTCCTCGCTCACGATGTCCTGAACTTTGATGGACTCTATCTTGTGGGACACCATCTGCTCGGTGCTGTAGTCGGTCAGCTCACCGATTTTCCCCGCTAAAGGTGCCAGAACCACGATGAGTACGACCCATACAGCGAGCACCGTCTTCGGGTGCTTTGCTATCCAGTCGTTCCAGGCCATTACCACCACCTCAAACCTTTTAAGGGGATGAGCGCAACCTTTCTTAAAGAGACATATCCTCCGATATGTTTGAATCAGACATAACCTTATAAGCCTTTCGGGGTGGTGTCATGCCCGAGCGTTCCATGAAGAACATGTTCCTCGCTCCCATCAGGCACCTCATACTCGTCATAGTTGGCTTTAAGGGCGAGGCCCATGGCTATGAAATCCTCAAGGAAATCGAGAAGATAACCTGCGGCACCTGGAAGCCGAGCCACGGCAACATCTACACCATGCTGGGCAAAATGGTTGAGGAAGGCCTCTTGGAGCCAAAGGAGGAATACCACGGAAAGCGAAAGCTCGTCAAGTACACGCTCACCGAAAAGGGCTGGGACTACCTCAGGAAGGCGAACGAGCTTGCCCTCCAGTCCCTCTACATCTCAATCCAGTACCACGAAGCGCTGAGGAAGAAGCTGGAGGAGCTGGGCTACGGGCGGGAGCTCGCCAGGGAGGCCATAGAGGAATACCTTAAGGTCCTTGACAGGGTCTGTGAGATACTCAACGCCAAGAGAAAGGCCCTCAG
>JACDNX010000025.1 GCA_017656385.1 Thermodesulfobacterium sp.
TTGTTTTAGCAGCTGGATTTAAACCTTATGATGCAAGTAAACTTACAGATTTAGGATATGGAAATATAAAAAATGTAGTTACTAATGTTCAATTTGAGCAGATGGCAAAAGAAGGAAAACTTACAAGACCTTCTGATGGTGCGCCTATTAAAAGTGTTCTTTTTATCCAATGTGCTGGACAAAGAGATGAAAATCATCTACCTTATTGTTCAGGATATTGCTGTTTAGCTTCACTTAAGCAGGCTAAATATATAAGAGAAGCAGATCCAGAGGCAAAGGCATTTATAATTTATGACCATATGAGAACAATGGGAATTTATGAAAACTTTTATAAGACTTTACAGGATGATCCAGGAGTTTTTTTAACTAAGGGTAAAGTGGTTGAAGTTTCAGAGGGAGAAGATGGAAAGGTAAAGGTAATAGTTGATGAAACTTTATTAGGAGAAAAATTGGAGATAAATGTTGATCTTGTTGTCCTTGCCATAGGAATGGTTCCCGTTACAGCAGAAGAACCTGTTCTTAATTTAGAATACAGACAAGGACCAGGTTTACCTACTGATGAGCTTGAGCTTTTTTATGGATATGCTGATTCTAATTATGTTTGTTTTCCTTATGAAACAAGAAGAACGGGAATATATGCAGCTGGTGCAATACATCAACCTATGACCATTGCTCAGGCGATAGAGGATGCTCGTGGAGCAGCTCTTAAGGCAATTCAGTGCTTGGTTGCTATTGAAGAAGGCCATGCAGTTCATCCAAGAACTTGGGATTTTGCTTATCCAGAATTTGATCTTAAGATGTGTACCCAGTGTAAGAGATGTACAGAGGAGTGTCCTTTTGGTGCTTTAAATGAAGATGAAGCAGGTAATCCTTTACCAAATATTACAAGATGTCGTCGTTGTGGGACCTGTTTTGGTGCTTGTCCACAGAGAATTATTAACTTCAAGGATTACTCCATTGAGATGGTTGGTAACATGATAAAAGCTACTGAAATGCCAGAACAGGGTTATGGACTTTATAGACTAATGGCTTTTGTATGTGAAAATGATGCTTTACCAGCTCTTGATATGGCAGCTTATCAAAAGAAAAATATACCTGTATCCTTTAGAATAATTCCTGTTAGATGTTTAGGAGCTGTAAATGTTTCTTTTGTGAAAGATGCTATGAGTAAAGGTTATGATGGAATTCTTTTACTGGGATGCAAATATGGTGAAAATTATCAATGCCATTTTATTAAGGGAAGTGAACTTGCTAACAGGCGTATGGAGAATGTTGCTGAGACATTACAACAACTTGCTTTAGAACAAGAAAGGGTTACTTTGCATACTGTAGCTATTGATGAGGTAGAAGAAGCAGTGAAAAAATTGAATGAATTTAACGAAGAAATGAAAGGATTTGAAGAAAATCCATTTAAAGGTTGGTAAAGGAGGGAAAGTTATGGCTAATGAAGTAATAAAAGTAGACCCAGAATTAAAAGTTATTAAAGAAATACAGGCAGTAGGTGGTGAAACATTAAAAAAATGTTATCAGTGTGCTACTTGTTCTACAGTTTGTCCTTTATCTACTGATGAAGCACCTTTCCCAAGAAAACAGATGATTTTAGCTCAATGGGGTTTTAAGGATAGATTACTTAATGATCCAGCTATCTGGTTGTGTCATCAATGTGGAGATTGTAGTAAATATTGTCCAAGAGAGGCTAATCCCGGAGATGTTATGGCAGCATTAAGACTCTCGGTTATTAAAGAAGCCACTCCTTTTAAATTCTTACACACCTTCTTTAATAATGCTTGGGGATTTCCTATACTTATATTAATAGCTTTATTTTTTATTTTAATTGCTACTTTTGCTACTTTTGGAGGAATTCCCAACTTTTTTGATGTTAATTCTTTTCCCTATGGTGGTCCTTCTTATGAGATAGGATTTTTGCATTTACCAGCCAGAGTTTTAATGATAGATGTGGTATTTTTGCCTTTAGCAGCTTTTGTAATTATTATTTTATTTTCAGCTATTAATAGAATGTGGAATGCCTATGTGGAAACTTATAAAATCCCTCAAGCATACAGATATGGAATGTGGACTATACTAAAAACCTATTTAATTCCTGCTATTGGAGAAATTTTAAATCATACCAGATTTGATCAATGTGAGGCTAACAAATGGAGAACTTTGCCTCATAAAGTTCTTCTTTGGGCGTTTATTATTTTAGCATTAACTACAGCTATTGTTTTTGTTATGGCAGATATTTTAGGATTTCATACCCCTTGGAATCCAATTCTTCATCCTGTAAAATGGTTAGGAAACATTGGAGGTCTTATGCTTCTTTACGGAATTATTAGTATTATTTTGGGAAGATCTCAGGCTGAAAGAGAAAAGAGTGTAAGAACAAGTTATCCTGATAGTTTTCTTATTTATCTTATTTTATTGATAGGTCTTACTGGATTTGGTATAGAGATTTTTCGTAGTATTCCTGGTATAAAATCACTTACTTCTATAGTTTATCTTGCGCATTTAGTATTTGTATTTATCTTGTTTTTAGGGGTAGCTTACTCTAAGTTTGCACATCTTGCTTTTAGAACAACAGCGATTGTATTTGATTTATACTTTAAGGATATAAATCAAAAAATGTCTTAATCTCACCAAGCTTCTCTTGACAAAATTTTAATTTAAGTTAATTTTATAGTGTAAAATTGGAGGGGTACCCGAGCGGCCAAAGGGGCCGGGCTGTAAACCCGGTGGCTTTCGCCTTCGGAGGTTCAAATCCTCCCCCCTCCATTTTTTACTTTAAATAATGCGGGCGTAGCTCAATGGTAGAGCATCAGCCTTCCAAGCTGAGGGTTGCGGGTTCGAGTCCCGTCGCCCGCTTAGGAAAAATTGCTTATTAAGCCCACGTAGCTCAGGAGGTAGAGCACTTCCTTGGTAAGGAAGTGGTCACCGGTTCGA
>JACDNX010000026.1 GCA_017656385.1 Thermodesulfobacterium sp.
CCGGCGCGGCACCGCCGCTGGAGCCGGCCATTATCGAGAGTATCTGCGCCGGCAGTGTTCTGTGATTGAGTGTTAGAACTGAAGCCACAAAGACCTCGTTCCAGCTCATGACGAAGGTGAACATGGCGGCGGCAGCCAGTCCGGGCAGGGCCAGTGGAAGTGTTATCTTCATGAAGGAGCCGAGCCTCGTGAGGCCAAAGACCATCGCCGCCTCTTCATATTCCTTCGAGACTCCTCCAAAGATGCTGGAGGTTATAAGGACCACGAAGGGCAGGGCCATTGCAGTGTGAGCCAGAGCAACGCCGAGGAGCGTGTCCGCCAGATGGAGGCGGATGTAGAGGACTATGAGAGGTATGGCCATCACAGGTATTGGAAACATCCTGAGGGCTACTATGGAGAGCTTTATCATGTCCCTACCGGGGAATATGAACTTGGCTATTGAGTATCCCGCAGGGATTCCAAGGATGAAGCTTATGATTATGGTGAGGGTTGCAACGATAACGCTGTTTTTTATACCCTCCCACGCTCCGAGGGTGAAGAGTATCGTGCGAACGTACTGAGTGGTGTAGCTGTGAGGGATGATGATATCGGGGTTGTAGTAGTCCGTTTTGGTTGTGAAACCGTAGAGGAAAGCCACTATTATCGGGATGAGTATCCAGGCGACGGCCGTAAAGATAACGAAGTAAAAGGCCGTCTTTTTCAGCGCGTACTTTGTCTCATCCCTCATCTGCCCACCTCCAGATACTCGGCCTTAAGGAACTTGATGTAGAGGGCACCGAGCAGTATGGAAAGGCCCGCAATTATGAGGGCGTAGATGGACGCAACGCCATAGTCCTTGATCTCCGTGAGCTGGTAGAAGCCTTCTCCAGCTAAAACAGGAATATCCCTGCCCGCCAGTATCCAGACTATACCGAAGATTTGCATCGCGAAGAGTGTCCTTATTATCAACGCACTCTGGATGCTGGGCTTTAGCATGGGGAGTATTATCCTTCTAAGCTTGGTCCAGTAGTTTGCACCGAAGACCTCAGCCGCCTCAAGGTATTCCCTGCTTATCATCTGCAGTCCGGCAAGTATTATGACGAAGACGATGGATGTGGCCCTCCATACTTCCGCAAGTACTATTGCCAGGAACTCCCTGCTCCGGTACTGGTATCCAAAGAAGTATATCGGCTGAGAAATCAGTCCGATGTTCATAAGGACCTTGTTCAAAAACCCATAGGGGGAGAGCATTGAGTACCAGATAAGACCGGCGGCCACGTCACTAATCGTGAGGGGGATAACAAGGGCATAGATGGCCAGGTCCTTGCCCTTAAACGCCTTATTAACCAGAAGGGCGAGCACGATGGCCAGACCCACCTGAATGGGAACAATAACGGCGCCGAGCGCGATCGTATATTTAAGAGCGCTCCAGAAGTAGTAATCGCTAACGGTTCTCCTCAGGGTGTCGAGTGAAAAGGCCCCGTTCTTGGTAAACGCGAGGTAGAGGGCCTGTACGAGGGGGTATCCAACAAAGAACATGAGGTACGCAAAAGCAGGTAAAATCAAAAGGTAAGGAAGGAGAGTTTTCTTTTCCATGCCCCCTCCTCCTTCACGGCGTCTCTATCCCGACCTCCTGGAAGAGGCCAACGAGCTGTGGCTTGATCTCCGAGGTAACCTTCGCGGGGTCCTCACCGTTGAGGACTATCCTCTCAAAGGCCTGCTTGTAGTACTCTTTGAACTGACCTCCCTTGTCTCCGAGGTTGGGTATCATCGCCACGAGGGCATCGGACGTGCTCGACTGGGCAGCAACGCCCTCGGCGAGTATCTTGAGCGGTCCTTCCGGCAGCTTTCCGCTCGCTTCTTTAACGGTGGGGAAGAAGCCAACCTTCTCAAGGACTTTGACCTGCGTTTCGGGCTTGGTGAGGTAGTCTATGAGCTTCCATGCCTCATCCTTGTGGGGCGCCCCCTTGGGTATGGCAAGGCCGGCGAGGACAACTATAAAGCCCCTGCCCTTCGGGCCCCTCGGAACGGGAACAACGACGAACTGGTCCGGCTTGGTCTCAATGGCGTTCTTAATCCTCGCGGTGTGGTCCCAGGCTATGAGAACCTCGCCCTTAAGGAGCGGGTCGGCCATGGCGTCCCAGGTTGTGCTCGACGGGTGCACGTAGGGCCAGAGTTCCTTAAGGTAGTTCCACATCTGGACTGCCTCGGGGCTGTCAAACTCCTTGGCCTGGTAGCCGGTGTAGCTCGGGTAGATGTAGCCGTGGAGGAACCTCACGAAGAGTCCCTTCGGTCCGGCCGGGAAGCCGAGCTCGGGCTGGCCCTTGGCCTCCTTGAGGTTCTTCGCCCACTCAAGGAGTGCGTCGTACGTCCACTTGTCGGTGCCCTTCATGACATCTTCCTGCGTAAGGCCGTCGGGCAGGTACTGGAAGGCCTCCTTGTTGACCACCATGACGTAGGTGGCGCTCATCCAGGGAACGTAGACCTGCTTGCCGTTTATGGTGGCGTACTTCTCGAAGGTGCTTATGAACGTCCTGCCCTCAAGCTTGGGCATGCCGCTCAGGTCCTCAAGCCAGCCCTTCGAGGCCATGTAGTCCATACCACCGTGCAGGTCACCTATAACGTCAATGGTGACCTTTCCCGTCTTCTC
>JACDNX010000027.1 GCA_017656385.1 Thermodesulfobacterium sp.
CAAATTCTTAGGATAAAAAGAAAAGAAGGAAGAAGAACAAAAGAATATTTATTTAGAGTAAGAATAATTCCTGATTCTGGGTACAGAGTAGAAAATGGAAACATTATTATTGAAAAGGAAATCCCTCTTACAAGCTTTTTATTGGGAGATAAAATTGAAATAAAAACTCCTAATGGGAAAAAAGTAAAAGCTAAGGTTCCTCCCCTGATAAAACCAGGAGCCAAGTTAAGACTTAAAGGTCTGGGATTACCTTTGGGTGGAGGAAACCAAGGAGATCTATATATAATTCTTCAACCCATAATTCCTGATAAATTAACTTCTGAGCAAAAAGAACTGATAGAAAAACTTAAAAGATCAGGACTTTAATCTACTACTTTGTTGACAAAACACTTTAGATTGATTAAAATTTTTTTAGTTTCCAAAAAAATCCCTTTTAGGAGAGTTCTTTATGGTCAAAGAAATAATGGCTGATACCCTTGTTACTGATGAAAAAGGAGCAAGGATTCTTTTAGCTGAAATTATTCATACTGATTATTTATTTGCTTATATAGGAAGAATTATTTATGGAAAAACTGGGTTGCAAAATGTATATGTCTTTGAAAATAACTTCTGGGGAAGAATGCTTTTTATAAATAATGGGCTTCAATTTACTTCAAGGGATGAATTTATTTATCACGAAGCTCTTGTTCATATCCCTGTTCAGGCTTCTCCTGAAAACTCAGTTAAAAGAGTTCTTATTTGTGGTGGCGGAGATTATGGAGCTTCTCGTGAACTCCTTAAGTATCCCCAAATTGAAGAGGTTATTATTGTAGATATAGATCCTCAAATTCCTAAAATAGTAGAAGAATACTTTCCAGAGCTTCTTCCTGAAAATCCAAAAGATCCCAGGCTCAAACTGATAGTAGCTGACGCATACGAAATGGTGAAGAGATATAAAGAAGAAAAACAGCTTTTCGATATGGTAATTATAGATTCCACTGATCCAGATGTTAGTATAACCGGAGTTACTCAGGAACTTTCTCATGCTCTTTTTGGGGAGGACTTTCACCGGATGCTTTACGAAATCTGCCCTAAGGGGATCATAGTTCAACAATGTGGGACTCCTTTTACCATGCAAAACATATTAGTTGAAACTTACAAAACATTTAAAAAGGTTTACCCTGAAAAAGAAATATACTGTTATAGAGCTAATGTGCCTTCTTTTGGAGGAGATAATGCGTATTTAATGAGGTGTCCTTATCCAAATCCTGAGACACCAAAGTGGGAAGAAATTCCTAATACTTACTATTATACTCATGAAATTCACAAAACCTCCTTTGGACTACCAAAATACTGGAGGGAGGTTTTAAAATAATGAAAGTATTGGGAATTCTTGGTTCTCCTTATAAAAATGGAGGTTCAGCCCAGCTTCTTTTTTCAGCTTTGAAATCAGCAGAAATAGAAGGAGCTGAAACCGAATTTGTTAGCGTATACGATGGAGAAATAAAAGCCTGCATAGGATGTATTCAAGATGAGGAGCCTCAGTGTAAATTTCCCTGCATTTTTGATGATTATGGAAAGATTATCTTGGAAAAAATAAACTCAGCTGATGGTATAATTTTTTCAACTCCTATTTACTGGTTTTCTCCTTCTGGTCCTTTAAAAACTCTAATTGACAGAATGACATGTCTTGAAAATATGGTAAGCTATGGAGAACCAAGTTATATGGAAGGAAAAGTTGTTGGAGCCATTGCAGTAGGAGCTGATGCAGGAGGTCCATGGACCTGTGGATATTTAATTACTGCACTCACTTCCATGGGGGCAATAATTCCTCCTTGGGGAATAGCTTATTCTTATAAAGGAAAAGAAGCTATATGGGACAATAAAGCTGTTATGGATGCCATAAACATAGGTCTGTTAGTAACAAAAATGATAAAAATTTTAAAAGGTGAAAAAACTGATTTAACTTATTCAGAAAACGAGAAACTTTTAAAAGAAATAAGAGAAAAAGTTTTAAACTGTTTACAAAAGTTTAAAAATACCAAAAGTGAAAGCTATCATGGAAGAAAAACAGTTTCAAGAAGCAGTATTTAAAGCTATTTTAGGAAGAAGAAGTATAAGAAGATATCAGAACAAAATTCCTGAGAGAGAAAAAATACTTAAAATTCTGGAAGCTGGTATCTGGGCTCCCTCTGGTTTAAACAACCAGCCCTGGAGATTTGTTATAATATGGTCTGAAGAAACAAAAAAAAGACTATCTGAACTTACCAAATATAAGGAGATTGTTAAAAATGCTTCGGTATTAATCGGGGTATTCTTAGAGAAGAGCAAAATGTATCATCAAATAAAGGATCACCAATC
>JACDNX010000028.1 GCA_017656385.1 Thermodesulfobacterium sp.
ATCTTCTCGACGAGTCCGATGTGGAAGTCCATCGCCTTCATGAACTCCTCCGCCTTCAGCCCGGGAAAGCCGTAGTCGTGGGCCGTCTTATAGACCACGACGAGATGAGTCCCTCCGGCACGGTGGAACTGCTTGACGGCCTCAAGAAAGAGTCCCTTGTAGGGGTCAACGTGGAAGTGGTCGTCCCAGATTATCATGCCATCACCTCACGACTGATAAACCTCGAGTATTTCGCCCTCGGTGCAGGGAATTTCGGTTTCCAGCATCAGTGCCACCCTGTCGCCGGTGAGTGCGAAGTCGATTTCTTTCCTCTCCTTTTCGATCTTCATGATGATCCCTGCCTTACGCCCCTTAAGTTTGTAGCCGGGATATATGAGCCCCTCGAGAACTTCACCTATTAAAACCTGCCGCGCAAGAACTCTAAGAACCCTCTCAACCTTGAATTTGCCGATGGGTTTTCTGGAGACTATCTCGACTTCTGGGGCTTCTCTTCGCCCCCTGAGGAACCTCTTTATGAGGCTCACTCCCACCACCGGAGGACTTCCCGCGGGGAAATCAGCAGGTATTCCTTGTTCATTAGGATGGTGAGTACGGATTTCTTGAGCCTGATTCTTATAACCCCCTCTCCTTCATCAGTCAGTTCTACCACGGACGTTGCTATATCCTCGATCAGTGGCAGGGGATTGTAAGGAATGCTTTTGACTATGGGCCTTTCAATAAGGTACACGTTTATCTTTCGTTCATCCCCGAGTTTTTGCTTTATCAGGGCGAGATGGGTGTACATGTTGTGAACGTCGTCTTGAAGGAACAGGAGCCTCTCCAGGCCCAAGACCAGGTGGATGTAAGGTCCTTCGGGGACTATTCTTCCCAACGCTTGGTTAATCTTTCTCTGGTAAACGTAGGGGTCGTTTTCAAAATTGATCTTGGCGAGGACGTTGCCGGCCTCTTGACTTCCACCAACTTTGATAACCCTCACGTCCGAGTCCTTGAATCGGAGTCCCATGAACTCCAGATGGGCCAGATAAACAGGGAGGGTGTCGAAGATGTCCTCTATTATTACGGGAATCCTCCTGCGCTTTGAGTACTCCATGAAAGCGTGGAGGATAAACTCTGCTCCAAGGGAGGCACTGTTCTCTATTATGGTCGTCCCTCCTGGCCATATCTGGTCAAGCATCGTGTCGAGGTCTTTCTTTGTGATCAGAATGGGCTTTTTCAGGCTCTCCATCAGTCCCACCTCCCGGTGTCGATTTTGGTTTCCCTCTCGAGCAGGGCGGGGTTTATTGTCTTTACGATCTTGAGATTGGCCCCAGTGTGGTAGGGTGTGAGTTTTATAACCGTGGTGGAGATTCTTTCGAGCTCCCCGAGGAGCTTTATAGGAAGGTTTTCGAGGACTCCCTCGTTAACTATGTAGAAGGCCTTTCGTTTTTTGTTTCCAATGAACTTCTGCATGCCGAGTATTATCCTGTAGGCATCGAGGGGACTTCTTATGGGAATTAATAGGTTTTCAAATCCGAGAACAAGGTTTATCGTCGGGGAGGGTATCTTTTGAAATGCCTTGAAACTCGCTTCCTCGTAGTTCTGCAGATACACTCTTGGATCGGGATGGAATGGGACCTTCGCTATGACGTTTCCGACCTCGAACTTCCCGCCGGTCTTGAGGACGTAGATGTCGTCTCTATCAATGTTTATCGTGAGATTCATGAGCTTGGCGTGAACGAGTATCGTATGGAGGGCATCGAAATTATCGTCTATAATCAGGGGAATGCCTTTTTCTGCCGTGTAATCCACGAAAAATCTCAGCAGAAACTCTGGGATGTATGACGTCGTATATTCCACCAGAACCGTCTCTCCCGGAAGAACGGAGTCGGCTATCTCAAGGGCTTTTTCCCATTCCATCGCTCTCACCCTTATAGGTTTCACTCTACAGGGATATAAACGTTTTGAGGGATTGAGAAGAATTCAGGCTTTGAGGCTTCCAAACTTTAAATTTTAAAGATAAAAGATAAAAACGTCAAAGCCTGACGATGTGCACCGAACACGATATGCAGGGGTCGAATGCCCTGACGGTCTCCTCAAGCCTTCCTATCATCGCCCTCTCCTCGGCCTTGCCGTACAGTTTCCTTGCCTCCTCCAGCAGGCTGGCCTCCATCATCGCGTGGTTCAGCGCTGTTGGGGTTATTATGTTGGAGTA
>JACDNX010000029.1 GCA_017656385.1 Thermodesulfobacterium sp.
CAAAATACTTACCTAAATAATAATGCGCCCAATCTAATTTCTTTTTTTTAGCAAAGGCATAAGCTAAATGATAGCAAATTCTGGAAAAATCACTTAAATTTAGGCTTAAGTGAGGGTCAAACTTTTCTAAAGCCGATTGCCATATTTTTATAGCCTTATCTATATTCCCATTATGCTCATAAGCCAGGCCCAGATAAAAAGCTATTTCAGCATCCTGATTCACTTTTTTCAAATAACGCAAGGCCAAAGTAAATTCCTCTTTTTCAGTATAGCAAATGCCTAATGCTCTCCAGAATAAAGGCTCAGCAGGTTTCAAATCCAATGCTTGCTTCAAGTGGATGATGGCCTTATCCCAGTCTCTTTCTCGCATAAAACACAAAGCAAGACCATAATGACTTACTGCATCCTTAGGGTCTTGATGAAGCTTAAAGGTAAAAAAATTCTTCGCTCCCTTGGTTTCTGTATAAAGGGCCCGCAATCTTGCTTGCATAAGCTTAAAACGCCTCTGGTCATGATGCTTCTTTTTTGGGGGTGAGATGCGTTTTAAAGTGTTGGCTATATAAACTATTCTTACTTCTAAGTCAGGATGAGTTTTCAAATAAGGAGGTATTTTCCCTCCACTGCCTAAACTAAATTGAAGAAGTTTTTTAAAAGAGCTTACTACTGCCTTTCCGTCATAACCGCTTGCTAAAAGAATATTTAGACCTGTCCTGTCAGCCTGTTCTTCGTCTTCTCGGCTATACTTAAAGGACATAGCCATACTGGCACCCATAGCCGTAGTAGCAATAGCACCAGCGTCTAATCCCATAAATGCCCCGGCTAAAATAGCTATCATCGTAGCTATACTGATTTTTTTGCTTTTCTCAATCCGCTTGGCAATGTGACGGCAGACCACATGGCCCATTTCGTGAGCAGTTACGGCCGCCAATTCATCTTCTGTATCAAAAACCAAAAATAGCCCCCGATAAATAAAGACATAACCCCCAGGGGCAGCAAAGGCATTTAGAGTAGAATCATCTATAATAAAAAAATAGTAAGGATAATATCTCTCTTTTAAATGGGCTACTAAAGTCTGTCCAATCTCATTATAATATCGGTTTAATACCGGGTCTGATATAAGAGGGATTTGTTTCTTAACCTCAGCAAAAAATTTCTCCCCCATTTTTTTTTCTTCCGTGATGCTTATTATGGCTGAGGCAGAATTTGTCCACAGAAAAATTCCCATAAGCAAAATATACACTGCTTTTTTATACATATTCATATTTTTATAATAACCCAAAGAAGGCATAATTAAAAGGGAAAAGGGGTCACTCATTAAAAGGTAAAAGCCAAGACAAAAATCCCTCCTTACTAAAAAAACCACATAAAAAATCTTTTTGTCTTTATCGCCACTACGATTATGCTCACTTATCTATCTCGCATCCTTCTCAATAAGTCTCTCACCGCTCGTTCTTCTTTTGGATAGATATAACCTTCCGGCAATATCCCCAGCTTTTTTTCAAACTCCTGGAGGTCATGTCTTGATTTTTGAATTATTTCATGGTATTGGCGAACTCCTGCCAGAGGTAAAAGGTTAACTTTCACCAACCTATTTGTAGCTTAGCAGATTGCTCCGTTAAGCCATCAAGACCAAGCCCTTCAGGGTGGCTTTCGCCAGTCTTGATGGCACTCCGCAATCTGCTTTTTAAAAAGTAGAGTTGGTTGAAGGAAAAAGTTTTTTCTTTAAGGGACTATTTATCTGTCAAGGAGGAGCGCAGCGAGCT
>JACDNX010000030.1 GCA_017656385.1 Thermodesulfobacterium sp.
ATTACATCAACAAAAGGATAAAAGAATATGAGGCAGAAGGGAAAATCAATTGTGAATCTCTATTTTATGAACTCAAGGAGCTGGGCTATAAGGGCTCTGCACGAACATTAAGGAGATATGTATCCAGGTTTAGGAAAGACAAAGGTAAGAGGCGTATTTACAAACCATTTGAAACGCCCCCTGGTCACCAGGCAATGGTGGATATAGGGGAGAAGAGAAGGGTAGAAATAGGAGGCAGGCTGACCAACATCTATTTCATGGCCATGGTACTCAGTTACAGTCGCAAGAAATATGTTGAATGGTTTAAAGACCCAATAGATACAACGCAATTCATACACTTTCACCAGCGGGCATTTAAGGCCCTTGGTGGTATTTGCAATCAGATTGTTTATGACCAGACAAAGTTGGCAGTAATAGAAGAGAAGTATGGAGAGATAGAATTTAATGAAGAATTCTATCGGTTTGCACATCAACTGGGATTTGAACCTTATATCTGCCATAAATATGATCCGGAGAGTAAGGGTAAAATAGAGGCCGTAATTAGATACATCAAACATGGCTTTTTATTGGGACGCAGTTTTAAAGACTTCTCTGACCTTGAGTTTCAGTGGGAAAAATGGCTTAAGGAGAGGGGAGATAAAAAGAAGCATGCTACTACACACGAAAGTCCTCTTAAATTATGGGAAAAAGAAAAATTCTATCTTAAGCCATTTCCTATCTATCCTTATGAACCAAGACCCTGTTATCAAAAAAGGAAGGTAACCAAAGATGGTTTGATTAAGGTATTAGGGAATGACTACAGTGTGCCTTATAGTTATCAAGGGAAAGAAGTTAAAATTAGGTTTGATGAAGAAAAAATCCACATTTACAGCTTAAATGAAGAACACATTTATAGCCATTTCAGGTGTATGGAAAGGGGTCAAAGAATAATAGAACCCTCTCACTATCAGAGGCCATATAGTATTTCCACAGAGCAACTAGAGCAACAAGTATTAGATATCTATCCTTTTAATGAAGTGTTTTTATTCCTTAAAGCAAGATTTAAAAGGCACTATCGTGAACAACTCAAAGGTATCATTGGGTTAAAGAAAAGATACCCAAGAGAGGTCTTAGAAAATGCCATAAAAAGGGCAATCATGTTTAAATGCTTAAGTTATGGTCAGGTAGAAAAGATTGCCCATATACTCCAATCTTCTCCTGAAACATTGCCTGAAATAATGCAAAAGCAGGCAGAAATTGCAAATATTCCTATTCATTATGAAATAGAAAAAAGACCATGTAGTTATTATGGACAGCTTTTAATAAACCAAAGGGAGGAGAGCTAAAAATGATAGATATAGAAACCTATAATTGTCTGATAAAAGCACTAACTGCTCTAAAACTCTCTTACATAAGAGAGAACTTAGATGACTATCTAAAACTGGCTGAGGCCAAAAACCTATCTCACCTAGAAGTGCTCTTTGGACTTATGCAAAAAGAGCTTAAAGAGAGGAAACAAAAAAGGATACAAAAAAGATTAAAGGCGGCAGGTTTTCCGCAGCAAAAGAGTTTGGAGGCATTTGACTTTAACTTTCAGACATCAGTTAAAAAACAGAAACTCATCAACTTAGCTGAAGGCAGATGGATAGAGACAAAGACAAACATCATCTTTTTAGGGCCACCTGGGACAGGTAAAACCCACTTAAGCATTGCTTTAGGGATAGAAGCCATAAAAAGGGGCTATAAGGTTTATTTTATCCCTGTGCAGGAATTAGTAGATA
>JACDNX010000031.1 GCA_017656385.1 Thermodesulfobacterium sp.
TGTGTGAAAACCCTTGAAAAATAATAAAATATTGATATTATTTTGGCAAGAAAAAAATGATAAGAGGGAAATATGAAGTATATTCAGGGCGTCCCCAGAAGACAGACGATATTATTCCCAAAAGCCATTGATGATTACATTGAGGAAGAAAATCCTGTTCAATTTATAGATGCCTTTGTAGATAATTTAGATTTAGAGGGACTTGGTTTTAAGCATACTAAGTTAAAGTCCACAGGTCGTCCTCCATACAATCCTGCTGATTTATTAAAGCTATATATTTATGGCTACTTAAATCGTATTCGCTCCAGTCGATGTTTAGAAAAAGAATGTAAAAGAAATATAGAGCTAATGTGGCTACTCAAAAAATTGGCCCCAGATTTTAAAACCATTGCCGATTTTAGAAAAGACAATAAACAGGCCATAAAGAGAGTATGTAGAGAGTTTATCCTACTTTGTAAGAAGCTTGATCTTTTTAGTGGAGAACTTGTGGCCATAGATGGAAGCAAATTTAAGGCAGTCAATTCTAAGAAGCGTAATTTTAATCAACAAAAGCTTAAAAAGAAAATAAAAGAAATAGAAGAAAAAATAGAGGATTATTTTAAGGACTTAGAGGAAAACGATGCCAAGGAATCTAATGTTTCTTCCCCAACAGCAAAGGAATTAAAGGCAAAGATAGAACTTCTTAAAAACCGAAAGAGAAAATATCAGAATTTATTAAAAGGATTAAAAGAAAGTGGGGAAACCCAGGTTTCTCTCACTGATGCAGATGCCAGGGCCATGGTAAATAACCAGAAGATTGAGGTTTGCTATAATGTTCAGATGGCAGTTGATGAAAAGCATAAAATGATTCTTGATTATGAAGTAACAAATGAGGTTAAAGACACTGATCAATTAAGCAAAATGGCCAAACGGGCAAAAGAGATTTTAGAAGTAGAAAAATTAGAAATATTAGCAGATAAAGGCTACTTTAATGCAAAAGAGATAAAAGAATGTGTAGATAACAAAATCATTCCTTATATTCCTAAGCCAAAATCTACAGTTTCCAAAGAAGTAAATGTCCCCAAACCTGAATTTTATAAAGAGAAATTTAACTATAATGCCAATAAGGATGTTTATATCTGTCCTGCTGGGCATGAACTAACTTACAAGAACAGTGTTAAACATCACGGGAAGATAATGAGAATTTACAAAACTAAGGAGTGTAAGGACTGTCCATATAAGGGAAGGTGTACCCGTAATCCAAAAGGGCGAATTATATACCGCTGGGAGCACGAGGAAATACTAGAGGAGATGGATATAAGGGTTAAACAGAACAAAAATAAAGTGAAAATGAGACAGTGGCTAATAGAACATGTCTTTGGGACTATAAAGAGGTCGTTTAATCAGGGGTATTTTCTTCTGAAGGGCATTAAGAAGGTAGATGCAGAGACAGGCCTTTCTGTACTTGCATATAATATCAAAAGGGTCATCAATATAATCGGTTTGAGAAAACTGATTATGTCAGTGAGGGGATTAAAAATAGATTACAGGCGATGTGAGATAGAAGGATAAGGGGTATAAGTTTCTATAAAGAAAGCTTCTGCTAGTTTCTAAACCTGCTTTAGAAATGGATAACCTGGCGGCCAGTCGTGTCTGCTGAGAGGGAAGGATGAAATCAGTTGGAAT
>JACDNX010000032.1 GCA_017656385.1 Thermodesulfobacterium sp.
ATTTTTAGGGTTTAACTTTTTGGATATTCCCCAATAAACCTTTATTTCTTGATCGGAGATTCTAGCGGATAGAAAACTATGTATGGTATTATTCCCTATAGGGAATACATGGAGCAATGGGTTAAGGACTGGGTTAAGAAACAGAGGGAGAGTGGGGAGAAGGGGATCGAGATAAAGAAGCAGGCAAACAGTTATTATGTCTACAGGTCGACGACTTACTGGGATAAGAAAGCGAAGAAGAGAAGAAAGAAATCTACATACATAGGGAAGTTAAGCAGGGATGGTTTGAGAGAAAAGAAGGAGAAAAGGGTCACTGTAAAGCAGTATGGGAATGCTGTGTTACTTCAGGAGGCTATGAAGGATATTGTTCCTTCTCTCAAGGTATTTGAGAGCTGGGAGGAGATCTACGCCCTTGCGTTGGTGAGAGTTATGGATTACGTCCCTCTGAAGAGGGTTAAGGCTGTGTGGGAGAAACTGTACATGAAGGGTTTATCGCCCAACTTGAACCCCAAGAAGCTGTCAGCAGTGTTGAGAGAAGTCGGATTGGACAGGGAAGGGCAGAATGCTGTCTTCAATCAGTTGATGAAGGGGGAGAGCTTTGTTTATGACTTGAGCGTAGTTTTCACCAGGTCAGCCATCAATTTCGCTGAAGTGGGGTACAACAAGGACAAGATACACATCCCCCAGATCAACATTGCATTACTATACTCCTCGGATGGTTTACCGGCGATGATAAAGGCTTTACCCGGTTCAGTCAGAGATATAACTTCAATCTACAATAGTGTGAAGGAGATTGATTCCCACGTAATCCTGATACTGGACAGGGGCTTCTTCTCCATGGGGGTGGTAAAGTTCCTGTTGGACAAAGCATCTTTTGTTATTCCTGCTAGAAGGAATAGCAAGCTTTACGAAGAAGAAATAGACGTTAAAGACCATTTCTTCTACAGGGAAAGACTCATAAAGTGCGGTAAAACCGGGAAAGAGATTAAAGGTGAAAGGAAAAAGAAGAGCTACTACCTCTACCTCTTCGAGGACGTCACCCTGAGAGCTGAAGAAGAAATAACCCTATATAAAAAGCATGATAAAGGCAAAATCAGCAAAGAAGAGATAGAAAAGGGGTTGAAGAGGGCAGGCAAAATCCTTATCATCTCTGATCTAGATAAAGAACCAGAGGATATCTTCCTGATGTACAAGCAGAGAGAAGGAGTGGAGAAAGCATTCGACGTATACAAAAACGTGCTGAACGCAGATAAAATGTATTTACAGGACAATGAGAGCGTATTTGGTCATTTATTTGTGTCCTTCCTTTCTCTTTACGGATACTGCAAGTTGCAGTGCATGCTGAGAGAGAAAGGAATGCTAAACAAGGTATCTCCCATGGATTTGATGGATGAATATGCCAAAGTCTACAAAGTGGAATATGGAGACAAAGAACTGATGTCCGAGGTTCCAAAAAAGGTTAGGGAGCTGGACGAGAAACTTGAGTTAAACTTATTCCCTAAATGATGCG
>JACDNX010000033.1 GCA_017656385.1 Thermodesulfobacterium sp.
TACCTCTGGACTGCCCACCTGTTGAGGGAGGGGCGCTTTGAAGATGCCGAAAAGTTCCTGAAAAAGGAAAGTTAGGGTACCAAAAACCTAAAAAAGTGGTACCCTTAATTTCCTATATGCCGGACAAAACCCTCGTTAAAAGGTACATCCTTAACTTCCACGAGAGGAACTTCGAAGGGATAATCCCACGGGAGCTGGATGTAAAAACGCTTCCTGGAAGGGCAACGGTAATAGTCGGCCCGAGAAGGGCGGGAAAGACCTACTACCTCTTCTCCCTCGTTGATAAAAACGCCCCCGAGCGCTACCTCTACGTGGATTTCGAGCACCCGATCTTCCACCCCATGACGCCGGGGGACTTCATAGAGGTTCTCGACGCTTATCGCGAGCTTTACCCGGAGATAAAAAGGCCAGTTGTGATGCTCGACGAAGTCCAAGCCATCCCGGACTGGGAGAGAATCGTCCGCTATCTCCTCGACGAAGACTATACCGTATACGTTACAGGCTCGTCCTCAAAGCTGCTCTCCCGCGAGGTGGCGACCCACCTGCGGGGTCGCTCATTAACTTACACCCTCTTCCCGCTCTCCTTCAGGGAGTTCCTGCGCTTTAAGGGAGTCGAGTATCGAGGAAAGAAGTTCTATCAGAATCTGACAAGGATAAACCGCCTCTTAGAGGAGTACCTCCACTTTGGAGCCTATCCGGAGGTTGCCTTAGCCCCAGAAGACGTGAGGGAGCTCATACTGAGAGACTACCTCGACGTCCTTATAAAGAAGGACGTCCTTGAGAGGCATCGCATTAAGAACGTCCACCTGCTGAACGAGCTCCTCTACTTCTCCCTCAGGGCGTACTCGAAGTACGTCTCCTTTGACTCTCTCTACCGGCTCTTCAAGGGCAGGTTGAAGGTAACGAAGAGGACAATAGCCAACTACTTCGCCTACCTTGAGGAGGCCTTCGCACTCTTCCTCGTGAGGAAGTACGGGCGCTCGCCCAAGGGACGAATCGTCGCCCCAAGGAAGCTCTATCTAATCGATACAGGACTGCCCATCTTCGGCGAGAAAGATATGGCGAGAGATGCAGAGAACACTGTCTTCCTTGAGCTTATGAGGAGGTATTCGACGAGAGCGGGAGTCGAGATTACCTACTGGAAGGACGAGAACGGGAGAGAGGTTGACTTCGTGATTTCGGAGAACGGAAAAGCCAAGGAGCTGATTCAGGTTAGTCTCAGGCTTGAAGATGAAAAAACGAGAGGGAGAGAGTTTCTGGCTTTGCTTCACGCGTCGAAGAGACTAGGCTGTAAAAACCTGAAGGTGATAACGCTCGGAGAGGAGGGCATTGAGAAGGTGGCGCTCTACGGGATGGAGGGAAGAATAAAACTGGTCCCTCTCACGCACTGGCTCCTCCAGGAAGCATGAGATGCCGAGATTTTTAAATGT
>JACDNX010000034.1 GCA_017656385.1 Thermodesulfobacterium sp.
TCACCTCATTTTCTTTTGTTCATCAAACGGATGACATGAGAGTTATAAATTTTTGTGTCGGCTAATTTCAACAAGTCCAACATTTCAGCACCAAAAACTCTTAACTTTTAAGGGGGCATTCCACTGTTGGACTGGAGAAAATATATGGATAAGCACATAACGTTCGTAAAAACGTTGAAAATGGACCTACTCATTCGTGAGGCACTCACTTTCCTCTTCTTCCAACCGTATGATCAGCTCGAGGACGCACTCGAGTTTCTTCAGGTCGTTGAGAATGGCCTCCAGACGAGATCTTGTGTCATCCTCGCTTTTTTCGATCATGGAGTTGACTATCTTTTCCAATGGGCGGACCTCGCGTTCAAGTATCTCTCTAGGTTGCTGGAGGAACTTCTCAAGAAAGGCTGGATTTGCGGTGAAGTACTTGGTTTTACCCCTTCTACGATACGTTACGAGGTACTCCCGGGCCAGCTTGGTGAGCGAGACTGAAATCGAGGAGCGGCTTAAACCCGTGCTTTCAGCAAGTTCGGCTATTGTCATGGGTCTGTTAGAGAGCAACAGAATGGCATAGACCTTCCCTTCCGTTGCGCTGTATCCCCACCGAATCATGATTCGTTCAACAATCTCGATGAACTTCCTCTCACTGTTGCTCATCATAGCTCACCTCAATCCGCCTACCTAATTTCGATATCATTGTTTAAAAAGTTTCGAGGGCCCAGTACCCAGAAGTTGTAATTCAAAATCCAAAAACGAAAGGGGTGGAAAAGTAAATGGAGGGGAAACCACTGAATCATTACTTGGCAGTTGCTATATGATTCCGCCTATCAGGGCAATTATTGCACCTATCAACCAGAAACCGCCGTCGAAGGGCATCGTCATCAACGCTAAAATCACTATTCTCCATCCTACAAGGCCCTTGTTACTCTTGTAGTAGTACGCCAGCACCACCATTATCAGGCTCAGAATTATCCCCACCCAGCCTATCGTTAATGCACTGCCGTAGTGCCAGCCATAAAAGTTACCCGTAACCAAGACAACTATCCCCTCCAACAGTATCAAAAGGGCACCCAGCAGGACGGTCCACATGCCTGTTTTTGAGGATGCCATGGCTTTTTGCCTCCAAGTTCTTTCGGTTAAACCTTCTCTCCCGTACACTTTAAATTTCTGTTATGCTTTATATATCAGAAAAAACAAACATAAATTATACATCTTTTATATCGAAAACTTTAAACGCAATGAGGGGTAGCACCTATTGAGGTGAGAGATATGAAAGCTCCAAAAACAATGAAAGAACCCTTCCCAAACGCGATGAATCCCTCAGCGGATGTAGATGAGGCTAAATCCGCAGAAGGCGGAAGTCAGGTGACCA
>JACDNX010000035.1 GCA_017656385.1 Thermodesulfobacterium sp.
CAACGCCAACGGCTAAAGCCGTTGTCTAAAAGCTTAAGTACCCTAAAGGGCACTAGAAGAGAGTTAGTTAGGCAACTCACAAAATTTAATATACCAACAACACACCCTAGCTCCTCCCAAGATGGAATAAACTCTTCTCCGGGAATTTAAGGGCTGAGCCTTGAGAAAATTATTTTATTTGCTCACTGATCCTAAGCTGGTATTTTATTTATTTGGAGTTGCCTTAGTAGGCTTTAGCCTACTTTAGCTTTCAGACAACTGCTTTAGCTGTTGGCTGAGTGGTACCAAAACTTCCGCTTTACTGCACTATATCTAAAATTACTTGCTATTAACAACGGGAAATTCCACAATAAACGTTGTACCTTGTCCTAATTGACTTTGACACCACACTTTGCCATTCATCGTTTCTACCAATTTTTTCACGATAAATAACCCTAAGCCGGTCGAATTTTCTTGAGCGGTGGGTTCGGGCGTTAAGCGAGTGAATTTACAAAATAACTTTTGTTGATCGGCTTCACTCAGTCCGGGGCCTTCGTCTTGTACTTCACAACGCACGATGCTTTCTTGCTGGAGAAGCCGTACATAAATATTCTTGCCGTGTGGTGAGTATTTAACGGCATTAGAGATAAGATTATCCAGTATTTGATGGACGAGGTTGTTATCGACAAAGGCATAGTATTGTTTTTCCTCACCTTGAAACTGTAAAGTGATGTTTTTCGTCTTTGCCCGTTCAATATAAACATCCACCACGATACGCACCGTTGGCAGAATGTCAACTTGGCGAAGGGAAATATTCATTTTGCCCGATTCTATGGCATTGACATTGAGAATATTTTTAAGTAGAGCCAACATCTGATGAGAAGAGATTGAAATCATGCTGGCAAATTCAACCACTTTTTCTTGAGACAACTTCTCGTAATCACCTGCAATAAAATCGGCGGCTCCCTGAATAACGAACAGTGGATTTTTCAGATCATGTGCGGCAATACTCAAAAAATCATTTTTTTGCTGATTGAGTTTGATTAAAGCTTCATTTTGTTCTTGCAGTTCACGGCTATTTTCACTAATTTTTTCGTAAAATTCCTCCAGCTTTTTCTCCTTAATATAACTGTGTAATGCTTCTGTAATCGCCAATCGCAGCTCGTCGTATTGCCAAGGCTTGGCAATATAACGAAACAATTTTGCATATTTGATGGCATTACCGACTTCTTCAAGATTAGCTTGCCCTGTCAGCAAAATGTTGAGGGTTCTTGGCGAGAGGGCGTGAATACGCTTTAATAATTCATCTCCTTTCATGCCGGGCATGATGCAATCGGAAATGACTAAAGCGATTTCGTGCTCATTTTCCAGCA
>JACDNX010000036.1 GCA_017656385.1 Thermodesulfobacterium sp.
GTTCTATTTCACTCCCCTCCCGGGGTTCTTTTCACCTTTCCCTCACGGTACTTGTGCGCTATCGGTGTGCGGGTAGTATTTAGCCTTGGAGGGTGGTCCCCCCTGATTCACACGGGATTTCACGTGTCCCGTGCTACTCGGGATCTACACCCAGGGAGACCGTCTCCTTTTCGCCTACGGGGCTTTCACCCTCTCTGGCGGGCCATTCCAGGCGCCTTCGGCTAAGGAGACGGTTTTGTAACTCCCCGAGGAGTCCGTGGCCTCCTCCGGTGTAGTCCCACGACCCCAGACAGGCAACGCCCACGGGCTTTTACACCTGTCTGGTTTAGGCTCCTCCCCTTTCGCTCGCCGCTACTCAGGGAATCTCGGTTGATTTCTTTTCCTCGGGGTACTGAGATGTTTCACTTCCCCCGGTGTCGCCTCCATGGGCTTTTAACCCATGGATGACTGGGTATTACCCCAGCCGGGTTTCCCCATTCGGGCATCCCCGGATCAACGCCTGTTTGCGGCTCCCCGGGGCTTATCGCAGCTTACCACGCCCTTCATCGCCTCCCGCACCCGAGGCATCCACCGCCAGCCCTTAGTAGCTTGGCTACAGGAACCAGCTTAAAGATGCCAAAGGATACCCCTATTCACTTGTCAAAGATCTATTTTGCCACCACTTGTCAAAAAGTGGTGGAGGTGAACGGATTCGAACCGTCGACCTCCGGCTTGCAAAGCCGGCGCTCTCCCAACTGAGCTACACCCCCACACTAAAAATGGGCCTAGGAGGATTCGAACCTCCGACCTCACGCTTATCAGGCGTGCGCTCTAACCTAAGCTGAGCTATAGGCCCATCGGTTCAAATCCGTTCACCTTCAATATTTTCAAAGAACAAAATTTATATTGAATAGCGCCCGCTGGGACTCCTTCTTTCTCCTTAGAAAGGAGGTGATCCACCCCCACCTTCCGGTAGGGGTACCTTGTTACGACTTCACCCCAGTCACCAGCCCCACCGTAGGCACCCCCCTCCCAGCTAAAGCCGGGTTAGGGTAGTGACTTCGGGTGGGACCAGCTTCCGTGGTGTGACGGGCGGTGTGTACAAGGCCCGGGAACGTATTCACGGCGGCATGCTGATCCGCCATTACTAGCGATTCCGGCTTCACGGGGTCGAGTTGCAGACCCCGATCCGAACTGAGGAGGGCTTTCTGGGATTAGCTCCCCCTTGCGGGTTCGCATCCCTCTGTACCCCCCATTGTAGCACGTGTGTAGCCCTGGGCATAAGGGCCATGAGGACTTGACGTCATCCCCTCCTTCCTCCGGGTT
>JACDNX010000037.1 GCA_017656385.1 Thermodesulfobacterium sp.
AAAAATAAAAAAGATAAAAAAAGAAGGTAAGAGATATGTGGTGGGGGAAGCAGGTTCGCACTTGGTTTTACAAAACCGATGCGAAGATTTGCTCCCCCACCTCTATCTCTCCCTACTTTGAACAAAATCCAGGGCTAAAAGCTCGTATCCACAAGTATAAAGCCTGGGAGAGATTATCTCTTACCCAATAAATAAAAGAAAGTGAAACTTTGAGACAATACAAACTAATTGTAGGTTTAGACATCTCTTTAGATTCTTTTTTAGCTTTTTTAATCTCCTCTGATGAAAACTTTACTGCAGGTCCTAAAAAATTCAAGAGATCTGAGGATGGCATTGCTCAACTGCTATTGTGGATCTATAAATTAGGCTTTAATCCAAATGAAGTAAAAGTTGTAATGGAAGCAACGAATAATTTTTGGGAAATCATAGCTGTAAAATTAGATAAAGTAGGAATAGGAGCAATAAGTATAGTTAATCCAAAAATTATAAAAGATTTTTCAAAAAGTTTAAGAAAAAAGGCTAAAACAGATAATATAGATGCTGAGGTGGTTGCTCTTTATGGAGTAAGAATGAAACCAGAGAATACAGATTTGAAAAAGAGTAAAAAGTTTGGAGAATTAAGGTATTTGATAAGGACAAGGGAATTTTGGATAAAAGAAAAAGTTAGACTTGAAAATTATGTGCGAAATTTAAAGAGGTCCGTATTTGCAAGTAAAAAGGAAACTGAATGGATAGAAAAAGAAATAAAGCGAATAATAGAGCATATAAAGGAAATAGAAAAAGAAATAGAAAAATTGGTTGAAGAGGTTGAAGAATTAAAAAAAGCAGTGAAGTTAGTGGATAGCATACCAGGGATTGGGAAAGTGAATGGAGTAGTGATACTGGTAGAAACAGGGATGTTTGAGGGGTTTAAGAAAGGGAAGGAAGTAGTAAGTTATGCAGGAATAGTTCCAAGAGTATATGAAAGCGGGATTAGGAAGGGTGATAGAGGGATAACGAGAGAAGGGAATAAAAGGCTTAGAAATGCGGCGTATTTTGCAGCGGTTGCAAGTTTAAGGAGTAGTTGTGAGGTATTTAGAAAATTTTATGAAAGACTTGTAAGCAGAGGGAAAGCAAAAAAAGTAGCATTAGTAGCGTTGGCTGGGAAAATACTAAGAATAGCTTTTGCCCTCGTGAAAAAAGAAGAAATTTTTAATGACCAAAAATTACGACTAACTAATTTAGGA
>JACDNX010000038.1 GCA_017656385.1 Thermodesulfobacterium sp.
GTGAGTTCGATGAAAACCTCGGGACTACCTACGAGCCTCTCGAAGACTCGGCCCATATAAGCCTTAAAGTCCTCCCGCGAGCGCCCCCACACTTCCTCAGCCAGCCCAGCCTCAAGGTAACTCCTGTTTGGGAGAACGTAGCGGAACCAGAAGGCGAAGTAGTTGTCGTCTATGAAGTAAAGCCCCCTCTTGCTGGCCTCTTTGGCCGTCGCTGTAACAGGCACCTCACGCCTGACTATTCCGAGCCTCTGGAGAACGCTGAGGTATTTCGACACGAGGCTCTTGTCGAGGCCCGTTGAGTTCACAATCTCTCCAAACCTGCTCCTCCCGCTTGCTATTGCCTCAAGTATCGCGAAGTAGTTGGCCGGCTCCCTGAGCTCTTCCCGCAGTAGTATCTCGGCCTCCTCGTAGAGAAAGGCACCCTTTGAGAGAACGCTATCAACGACGTTTTCGTCAAAGCTTTTTTCCGGGCTGAACTGGAGCAGATAGGCCGGAATCCCGCCGGTGACACCCCAGACCTTCACGAGGTCCTCAACCGGGTAACCGGGAAGGAACTCGCCGATGTGGAAGAAGGGAACCTCACTTAAACGCCACTGTCCGGTTCTTCTCCCATAGAGCGGGCTTTTGTAGCCTAAAACCTCGGTTTCCATAGCCGAAACGCTCGAACCGCAGAGGATTAACATTATCCTGCTCTTTGAGAGTTTCAAATCCCAGGCCTTTTGGAGGAGCGAAAGGACCGGTCGGTAGCGCTCTATCAGCAGTGGAAACTCGTCAACCACCAGAACAACGCGTTCATCCCGTATTCTCTCGGCGAAGGCCATCAAGAGCTCATCAATATCGTCGAAGGCAATCCTACCGAACAGTTCATCGCCGAGGAACTCAGCGAGGAGCCTTTGAAGTTCACGAAGGTTCTCATGATATGGCTTCTCAGTTGCGAGAAAGTAGACGTGGGGCTTGTCACGGGAAAACTGGAGGATTAACTCGGTCTTTCCAATCCTCCTGCGCCCGTAGATTATGATTAGCTCTGCCTGCCTGCTTTGATACCTCCCCTCAAGGAATTTAAGCTCCCTCTTTCTGTTCACGAACTTTTGTCTACTCATGAGTATAATACTTGTGCTTCAACTATTTAAGCTTTTGGTTGT
>JACDNX010000039.1 GCA_017656385.1 Thermodesulfobacterium sp.
GTCCTCGGTGGCCTCGGACTGTTCGGTGTAGAGATGTTCGTGAAGGGCGATAGGGGCTGGGCCAACGAGGTCTCGCCAAGGCCCCACGACACCGGCATGGTGACGTTAGCCTCCCACCCGGCGGGCTTCTCCGAGTTCGGGCTTCACCTCAGGGCGGTTTTGGGACTTCCCATTCCCGGAGAGTGGGTCGATGGGTACCGCCTGTTCCCCATACTAACGCCAGCTGCCACCCACGTGATTAAGGCCAACGTCTCCGGCTACTCACCCCGTTTCCGCGGCTTGGCGAGGGCTATGGGCGTTCCCAACTCGACGGTAAGGCTCTTTGGAAAGCCTGAGGCGTATCCGGGCAGAAGGCTGGGTGTTGCGCTTGCTTGGGATAAGGAGGTTGGAGAGGCAAAGAGGCGTGCCGAGATGGTGGCACACATGGTCGAGCTTAGGACCAGGGGTTCAGAGTGGCACTCCCAGGATTACGAGAGGAGACGGCATCTGATTGGTTAACACTTTGTAACAGTTCGATGGAAGAAAGAAAGATTTAAAAAGGCCAAAATGTTCCATCATGTGAGCTAAAATAAGCGTTCTCCGGTAGAATAAGAGGGTGGGTGGAATAACCCAAATTGACGGATGCGGGTCATCCCCGCATCCTTTCTCTATAATCAGAGAGCTTCTCTCTGAGCTCTTCGTTTTTCAGGGCCAGGATTTCCACGGCGAGCAAAGCCGCGTTCTTGCCGTTGTCTATGCCGACTGTGGCAACTGGAACCCCTGGGGGCATCTGGGCTATGCTCAGGAGGGCGTCAAGGCCGTTGAGCTTGGCCGAAACCGGAACTCCGATGACGGGCTTGACAGTGTGGGCCGCTATAACCCCTGGCAGTGCAGCACTCAGTCCGGCGATGGCTATGAAAACGTCGTAGTCTTTCTTGGCCAGCTCCTCAACCTTTTTCGGGTTTCTGTGGGCTGAGGCGACCTCAACGTCGTACTCAACGCCGAACTCGTCGAGAACCCCGGTAACTTTCTCGGCTATATGGGAGTCGCTCTTGCTCCCCATCACCACGAGCACCTTCATGGACTTCACCGGAG
>JACDNX010000040.1 GCA_017656385.1 Thermodesulfobacterium sp.
CCAAGGAGCTTGGATTTGGCGACGTCGTCGTTCTGGGCTACGAGATGGACAGGCGTCAGGTCCGCTTCGCCAACAACGAGATAACCGTCGCCAAGAACTGGCACGAGAGAAAGGTGGAGCTGTTCATCGAGCTTGAGAAGCGCGTCGCCGGAACGAGCATCACCGAGCTGAGTGAGGAGAACATCGAGCGGGTTTTAAAAACTCTCCTGAGCAACATGAAGGGAATGGCGCCGAAGGAGGACTACTACGGAATAGCGGAGGGGCCGTTCCAGTATAAGGACATCCCGGAGACCTTCGACAAGGCCATAGTCGAACTCGACGAGCCGAACGAGTACGTGGAGAGAGCCATCAACGCCGCCCTTGAGGAGGGAGCTAAGAGGGTAGCGGGTGTCCTCTACACCGACCACAACAGGCTTTACCTGACCACGAGCAACGGCGTTGAGGCCTTCGACGAGGGCACCGGGATAGAGATAAGCGTTAGGGCCTTCATCGGAGACCTTGAGAGCGGCCACGGAACGAACTCGGTTCGCGTTCTCAAGAAGTTCGACCCCGAGAGCGCCGGAAGGAAGGCCGGCGAGATAGCCAAGATGGCGCAGAACCCTGAGCAGGGGCCGGAAGGAAAATTTGATGTGATCTTCGACCCGCTGGCCTTCGCGAACCTGCTGAGCTACATGAGCTTTATGACCTCGGCTTACGCGGCAGAGGCCGGTTTTAGCTTCCTGGTGAACAAGCTCGGGCAGAGGGTTGCCAACGAAATCGTCACGATAAAGGACGTCGGCAACATGCCCAACGGCTACGGAACGAGGAAGTTCGACGACGAGGGAGTGCCCACGAGGGAAACAACGATAATCGAGAACGGAACCTTCAAGACCTTCCTGCTCAACACGAGCATGGCGAAGAAGTACGGAACCGAGACGACGGCCAACGCGGGCTTAACAATGCCCCACGCGTGGAACATCGTCCTTGAGCCGGGCGACTACTCCAAGGAGGAGCTGTTCAGCGAGGTTAAGAGGGGAATATACATCACCAACGTCTGGTACACCCGCTTCCAGAACTACGTTG
>JACDNX010000041.1 GCA_017656385.1 Thermodesulfobacterium sp.
AGGAAGGCATAAGCCGATTGGCCAAGATAACGAGCAATGTGATAGCCATTGGAGAAAAGAGGCTTGTTACCGTTCCAAGACCAGACAATGCTTGTAAGGAATTGCTTAAACGAGTCAATGTAACCCTGCCAGAGGTATTACCCTATCGGGAGACACATGTTGCCACGAGAAAGAAACTGAATAGTCTCAGGAAAAGAAAGTAATGTTCGACAGATACAACAAAATAGGACTAGTTCTTATGTGGAAGATTCGTTATAATTAAACTACTTTGCCGTATCCCTGGATGTAAAGATAGAGGTGTTAGGCGAAGTGAGATCAATCCAAGCGAATGAAATTACCCAAAACATATTGACTGTAATCAATATTTATCACCTCAAAAATTACATCTCTGGATATAATCTTCTCTATTTCTTTTGATTTATTTTTGTTATAAAAATAGATCAATACATTTCTTGGCTCTTTATAAGCACGAGAAAGACCTTCAAAGTGCCCTTTTGACTTCTTTAATACAAACTCCAGATTTCGGGCAAGTAGGCTTTCTGGTGGAGCGATCTTTCTATCAGGAAAATTCCTTATAAAATCATCTTGTAGGGCATTAACAAATTTTCTCCAATCAGGATATTGTTGAACATTCCAATTCATGTAGTACCATGAAAAGATTTTATGCCGCAACACTTGTTCATTATCAAGTATAATCTCATCGCTTTCATTTTCCGAGAAATTATCCCATTTGCTTTCTATCAGATAAACGTTTTTGGAAGATACTAAAATTGAATCGAATTCTCCGAATTGTGCAGTTCCTTTGCCCCCACTTCGACCGAAACTCGGACGGAAGAATATAAGACAATCTGATGGGCTTGAGTGGTCATTCAATTTATCGAGAGTTTCAGAAATGCGTTTTTTTAATGCCCAAAGGGTAAACGCATCTTCTCCGTATCCAAGTATTTCGTTCATTTCCTATTCTCCAAATTTCATTTTGCCTAACGGTTCCAGCCCAAAAAAAGAAAGCCCAGCCCTTTTTCATTTTTCTTTCAAATCTCATCAGCTTGTTGAAAAA
>JACDNX010000042.1 GCA_017656385.1 Thermodesulfobacterium sp.
TTCCGGATGATGATTTCGTCAGCCTCTTCCTCCGAGCCATGCAAGAGGTCAGAACCGAAAACGTCGAGGCGTTAATAAACCACGTCATTGAACGGATGGGCGGTTTTAGTATAGACGGCTGGAAGCTGAGGACGGGGGTTTGATCTCTTTTTCAATAACCCCTAATATATCTTCCAGAGAGATTTCCCGCGAAGGCTGTACGTTGTCCTTGGAACCAACGTGCTTGTGGTGAGGAAAGGTCTTAAGGTCCTTGTGATGTGGTGCGTTATCCCAACGAACTATAAGCTTTCCGTTCCTTTGCCACTGGAACGAGTAGTTGTATTCTTCCTCGGAGACAAACTCTCTGATGTAGAGGATGCTTCCATCTATTAGTCTCGCTTTGATTTTTAGAAAATAGAAGCTCTTCCCTTCCTTGTAGTCGAGAATTTCGTAGTCCTTGACCACCCGGCTACCATCAAGCAACTCTAACTCTCTGAGCATGCTCAATCTCCCTGAGCCTGCTTTCAAGTTCCTCCAGTTTCTTCAGGTAAGCCTTCCACTCAATGTAGTCGTCCCACTCCTCGAAGGATTCCTCCGAGCTTTTTAGCTTCCTCTCGAACTCCTCAAGCGTCATCCCATATTTCTCCTCAAATAACTTAATTTTCTCACGTATCGGGGCAAGCTCAGAGATTAATCTCAGCCTCTCGTGAAGTAGCACCTCCCTCTTCGAAACGATAACCTCACTCATTTTCATCACATCTCTAACTTGGGTTCCCATAATAAATACCTTTCTTCGCCAACCTCCAAAACATTCCTCCGGCCATCAAAAACAGTCCCAAGCTCGCCGCGTACGGCAGCGTCGCATGGACGCTCGCTAAGGCGCCGGCTATGATGGGTGTGAAAAGTCCTATGAGCCTCCGATAGCTCGATATTGCCGCGTGGAACTCGCTGGCCTTCTCCCTTGGAATCAGCTTGAACATCCAGGAGCGATAGAAGGGGAACCAAAGGGTGTTTCCGAAGTCACCGAGAGCATAAACAGCCAGCGCCACCCAGAAGGGCGGGGAGAG
>JACDNX010000043.1 GCA_017656385.1 Thermodesulfobacterium sp.
CTTTAAATATCATGATGCTGTAGGAATGGCTACACGGTGAAGGACGTGCCCGTGAACCTTGATGACCTGAGGGAGAACATCTGGGAGTACATAGAAACTGGGGAAGACGCTTTCAAGAAGGGTAGGTATAACTCCGCGTCAATACTGTATTTCAAGGCTCTCGTTGGGATATGCGACTACATTATCAAGCGGGATTTGAATCTGGAACCCAAGAATCACAGTGAGCGATTCGCGATTTTAAGGCTTCACTACCGTGATCTGTACCGTATCGTCAGTAAGTTCTTTGATTTCTACAGGGATGCATACGAGAGGAGGCTCACGAAGGACGAGGTGGGGGCGTTGAGGAATGAGGTTCTCAAACTTACCGATAGAATTAAGTGAACTGGAGCAGGCCGCGGAGGAATTTAGTAAGGAGCACGGAAGGGTCTTTGACGTGGTCCTCTACGGGTCTGTGACCCAGGGGAAAGAAGCCCCAAACGATTTCGACTTCATGGTACTTCTCACAGGAGCAGATGAGTCGGAGAGGTTTGAGCTTGCCTTCGAGTTCAGGGAGATGCTGATTGACATGGGGTTCCCGCATGAAAGGCTGGACGTTAAGGCGATGAACCTCGAGCAGATGTGGGACCCAAACTACCTCGCCGTTCCAGGGCTGGTTATCACCGGCTATTCACTTATCAGGAGGCGTCCCCTTCATGAGCTGATGAACGGAGAGGGATATGCGCTGTTCATTCTCGATATCAGGGGAATGACAAAAAACGAGAAGAACAAGTTCAGCTTCGCACTCCGGGGCAGGGACGGGAAAACCGGAGTGTTGAGAGACTTGGAGGGACGCTACCTTGCCCCATGGGTCGTTCTTCTTCCCGTGGAGGCCACTTACAGCTTCAAAGAGTTTCTGAAAATGTGGAAGGTGCCTTATGAACTCTATCTGATGTTCGGAACTCTCTACGAGTCAAAGGACTGGAGGATTGAGGAGGGCATCGTGAGGCCTCAACCTTAAGTTGAGGAAAGCTTCATATATTCTCCCCCGCTTTCATCAA
>JACDNX010000044.1 GCA_017656385.1 Thermodesulfobacterium sp.
TCAAAAGAAGAAGCAGCTTCTATTTCGATAAAAATGGAAGTTCATCCTAATATAGAATCTAAAAACATACCTATAAATGAAATTCCAGATAGAATTGATGAAATTCCAAAAGAAAAATTTGTAGCAGTTTTCTGTCCGGCAGGAGTCAGATCAGCTATTGTCTATGCCTATTTGCTGTCAAAAGGATTCTCCAATGTCCGTATTCTTGAAGGTGGATATTCTGCATTAACTGATGCGCTGAAACCTGGAAAGTTACTAAAGGTAATTAAAAATCAGGAGTGATTTTTAAATGTCAAATTTAATTATAGTAAGTTTCCTTATTTTTATTGTAGCTACCACCATGACGATGGTGGGCAAGGGTGGTGGCAATTTTTATGTTGTAATTCTGACAATGGCAAACATTCCTATGCATGAAGCAGCCACAACGGGCCAGTTTATTCTTTTCTCAGCTTCTGTCGCAGCAATGATCATTTTTCAAAAGAATAAATCTGTATCGTGGGTGTTAGCCATTTTAATCGGAACATTTACAGCTTTATCGGCACTAGCAGGAGGATATTTTTCTCATCTTTTTAGCGGGTTTTCATTGAAGCTAATATTTGCTATTATGCTATTTATTGCCGGAGTATTAATGCTAATCCCAGTTTCAGAAAATAGAACCAGTGCAAAAAACAAACATTTTGGAATCATAAGTATTAAATCTGGTCATAAAATATACAATGTTAACTTAGGGTTTGCATTACCAATCACTATCTTAACGGGATTTGCTTCTGGAATGGTAGGTGTATCAGGGGGATCTTTTTTGGTTCCTTTGATGGTATTAGCTTGTGGAATACCAATGCATATAGCAGTTGGAACTGCATCCACATTAATAGCGGCTACTGCTTTTATGGGTTTTATGGGACATGCTATTCACGGAGATTTTAATCCACATTATGCTATCCCATTAGCTTGTGTTACAATTTTAGGTGGAATTATAGGTGGAAAATTTTCTTTGAAGTCAAA